>NZ_JAPWIC010000004.1:0-593811 GCF_030587315.1 Janthinobacterium sp. SUN211
TTTGCCGTTTTACCGGCACCATCATTGCTGATGGGTCGCTCACTCAAAAAACTGACAGGCCACTACTTTCGTAGCGCCTATTTCATTATTTCTTGTGAACATTTGATATATTTTAAGTATTACGCCAATCCGAAGATTGACGCTGCACTGACATCAAATGTCCACACTTATCGACTGTTAATTGTTAAAGAACTGTATTCGGTACTGCTTTCGCGCTATCGACAAAGCGTTGTGTTTGTCAGCTGCGAAGAAGGAAGAGTATGAAGCAATTTGCTACGTCCGTCAACTCCTTCTTTTTCTCGTCTCACTCAGCATTTGCATGCGTCGTTCAGCGAGGGGGCGAATTATAGCCGTGCCCTGCACTCTCCGCAAGGGCTATTTCCCCGCCCTCACGGCCCAGCAAGCCTTGTCTTCACTTCAAGCGCCTTTTTGTGCAGCCTGTCGCAATCGGCTGGTGTAGTTCGTGGTCTTTAGGCACAGTGGCAACATCAGACTCTGACGCGGCTCAACAAGAGGTTAAACTTGCCCGCTGCGTCGATTAACTCTTGTACTTGAAAGTGCCCCCATGCTTCCGATTTCCAGCCTGCCCCAATTGTTGAAAACCATCCTCGCTTGGTTGCAACGGGCATTCGACGCGACGACGACCTGGGTCACCCAACTGTCCTGGTGGAAATTCTTCCTGTTCGCCGCGCTGGCCCTGATCGCCGGTTCCATTTTGCAAGATGAACTGTTCTCGTCCAGTCAGAACGAAGAAGTGGTCATCAAGTCGCACAAGCGCAGCAGCAAGGGCTCGGGTGAAACCAATATCCTGATCGACGATACGGGCATCCATTTCAATCCCCGCAACAGCAAGAACCGGCGCAGCAGCACGACGGATGCGGCCAGCGAGCCGGCCGATGCCGCCGAGGCGGACGAGCACGCAAACGCCGTGCCGCCGGCGCCGCCGGAACCGCCGGCCGCCCCCGCCAAGCCCAGCTACCCCGTAACGACGAATGCCTCGGGCGAAGAAGTCCATATTGAACTGCCGCCGCAAATCGGTGAAGAATTGTCGAATGCCATCGAAGAAGCCGTCGATGATGCGGCAGAACAAAAAGTGTCGCGCTATCACCAGCAAGCCTCGACCTGGTTCAAGAGCTTTGTGTCCTTGCTGGTATTGGCCCTGTTCGCCATGAAGGCCCTGGTCGGCGGCAAGAAACGCGCGGAAGCGGAAACCGTCACGGCAAACGAGGCAGCCGAGCGCGAATCCATGCAGCGCCAGCTCAGCGAAGCGAAGATGCAGATGATGCAAGCCCAGGTCGAGCCGCATTTCCTGTTCAACACGCTTGCCTCCGTCGAACACCTGATCCAGGTCGACCCGCCGCGCGCGGCCAAGATGCAGCGCAGCCTGATCCAGTATCTGCGCGCCGTGCTGCCGCAAATGCGCGACAACGCCCTGATTACCAACCTGGGCCGTGAAGCGGACATGGTGCAAGCGTACTTGAACCTGCTGAAAATGCGCATGGAAGAACGCCTGACCGTCGACTTCCAGATTCCCGACGGCCTGCGCAGCGCCGCCTTCCCGCCCATGATGCTGCAATCGATGGTGGAAAATGCCATCAAGCACGGCCTGGAAGTCAAACCGGAGGGCGGCACCCTGCGCATCGTGGCCGAAGTGGCGCACAGCAAGCTGCGCGTGACGGTGACCGATGACGGCCTGGGCTTTGGCGTGGTGCCCAGCGATGGCACGGGACTGGGTTTGCCCACCATCCGCGAGCGCCTGAAGCTGTTGCATGGCGACCAGGGCAGCCTGACCATTACGCCAAATCAACCGTCCGGCGTGTGTGCCGTGATCGAAGTGCCATATCAATTGTCCAAATAAGACAGAGTAGTTGATAAAAACGCTAAATCATTGAATAATCAATCTTCGCCTGTTCACACTTGAGACCTATGCCTACCGCTATTATTGCCGACGACGAAAGACTGATGCGCGACCAGCTGCGCCTGCGCCTGGGCCAAGCCTGGCCTGAACTGGAAATCATCGGCGAAGCCAAGAATGGCGACGAAGCGATCGAACTGGTGGAACAACTCAAACCGGATTTTGCCTTCCTCGATATCCGCATGCCGGGAAAGACGGGCATGGAAGCGGCGCAAGTGATCGGCAGCAAGACGCATATCGTCTTCGTCACGGCCTACGATAGCCACGCCGTCGAAGCCTTCGAGCGGGGCGCCGTCGACTACGTGCTCAAGCCGCCCGAGCATGAGCGCTTGCTGGTCACTGTCGAGCGCCTGAAAACGCACTTGAACAAGCCGGCCCTGGACGTCAACAGCAGCGTCACGGCCATGCTGTCGCAACTGGCGGAAAAAATCACGGCCAAGCCCACCTACCTGCAATGGATACAGGCCAGCATCGGCCAGGACTTGCGCATGATCCCCGTGGAAGAGATCCTGTTCTTCCGTTCTGACGAGAAATACACCTGCGTGCAGACCGCCAAGTACGAGGCGCTGATCCGCAAGCCCGTGCGCGACCTGGCCGAAGAGCTCGATCCTTCGCTGTTCTGGCAAATCCACCGCGCCACCCTGGTCAACGTGAATGCCATCGAAGGCGTGACGCGCGACATCCGCGGCCGCCACCTGGTACTCATCAAAGGCAAGTCCGACAAGCTCGAAGTGAGCCGCAGCTTCTTGCACCTGTTCAAACAAATGTAAGTCTCCCGCCGCCCGGCCCAGGCCGGCACGGCGCGCACCCCTCTTCTTTCCCCTTCCTGCGCCACATCAAGCCACGCCGCGCCAACAGGCATAGGCTATATCAAGTCCTGTCCGTCGCTCCTGTCTTGCCTGCCTTCGTTCACGTTCGCAAGGAGAATCCCATGCCTGACCGAGGCAGTTCGACACTGCTGCGCATCCTGCCGCTAGGCATGGCGGCGATGCTTTTGCTGTGCTTGTTTCCTCCACTGAAAGCCCGCCGGCAGCAGCAGGCGCGTGGCCAGGCCATCATAGACAGCGCCAGCGACGCCTTCATCAGCATCGACAGCGGGCAAATCATCCTGCATGCGAACGCGGCGGCAGCCAGATTGTTCGACGACACGCCGGCCGGCATGCGCGGCATGCGCCTGGGCCACTACATCCTGCGCGACTTGCGTACCCTGGGCGGCCTGGGCAAGCACGATGGCGATCCGCCGTTTGGCGACATCAGCCAGGAGCTGCGCCTGACGGGCCGGCGCGCCACCGATTACACGCTGACGGGACGGCGCAGCGATGGCCTCATGTTTCCCCTCGAAGGCTCGCTCTCGGCCATGCAGGAAGACGGCCATAGCGTGTTTACCATCATCGTGCGCGACATCAGCGCGCGCCAGCAGATGCATGAACAGCTGGCCCGCTCCTTTTCGCAACTGCGCGAATTGTCGAGTGCGCTGCAATCCATCCGCGAAGAGGAGCGCAAGCATATCGCGCGTGAATTGCATGATGACCTGGGGCAATTGCTGGCCACCTTACGCGTCGACCTGACCCTGGTGCGCCAGCACACGGACACCACGGAGTCTCTGCAAGCCTTGCTGCACAGCATGGATGGCTTGCTGGTGACGGCCATCACCTCGTTGCGGCGCATCGCCAGCAACCTGCGTCCGCGCGCGCTCGATGAAGGGGGATTGTATTTTGCGCTGCAAAAACTGCGCCACGACTTTCTGCTGCGCCGCGCCATCCATTTCGACTTGCTGGCCGACGAGGCCGATCTCGTGCTCGACGATGCGCGCAGCACGGCCATCTACCGCATCGTGCAGGAAGCGCTGACGAATATCGCACGCCATGCCGAGGCCAGCCACATCACCATCGCCCTGCACCGCATCGATTCCTCGCTGGCCATCACCATCCAGGATGACGGCCGCGGGATTGCCGAACACGACCTGGAAAAAGCCACGGCCCTGGGCTTGCTGGGCATGCGCGAAAGGGTGTGGGGATTGAACGGCAGCATCCATATCGGCGCCGACAGCGAGCTGGGCGGCACGCGCATCGAAATCTCGCTGCCCATGCACGCGGAAGCGGCAGCGGCGGCGATGCAATAAAAAAAGGCGCCCGCAGGCGCCTTTCACTTCGTCACATCGAACGATGCTTAGAATTTGTGTGCCAGGCCGATCTGGTACGAGGTCAGCGACTTCACGCGCTCGCGGCCAGCGTAAGCGTACACGTCGGTGCGCTTCGACAGGTGGTAGTCGTAGCCGACGCCGAATTCCTTGATGGTGTCCTGATCCTTGAACTTGTTGTTACTTTGCTCTTGCTTGCCATACGACACTTTGGCATCGCCGCCGCCAACCGTGTAGTTCAGGCCGATCAGGTAGGACTTGAATTCGCCAGTCGTGGCTACCTTGGTGTCGCCTTTCGAGTAGGCGGCCGTGATCTTGGCCGGGCCGAATTTATAGCCGCCACCGATGGACCACAGGTCAGGCTTGGCGGCCGTTGCCGTTGCTTGCACGGCTTTTTCGTAGCCGGCGTGCAAGCTGATCGGGCCGTTGTCGTAGGTTGCCAGGCCAATCACGCCTGCGTCAGCGCTATTGACTTCGCTCAACACGTATTGCAGGCTGCCCACGAAACCTTCAAAGCTTGGGCTGTTGTAGGTCACGGCATTGTTGACGCGCGACGAACCGACGCCCGAACGCAGCAAGGTTTCATTGTTCTTGCCGACCACGCCGTAGGTGTTGAACGGATCGACGCGGGCGATGGTGCCATCGACCAGATTCTTGGTGCGGCCCAGGATGGCGGTACCAAACGCGCCTTTCAAGCCCACATACGCTTGACGGTCGAACAACACGCCTTTTTGCGCGCCGGTGTCAGCCAGGAATTCACTTTCCAGGTTGAAAATTGCGGACAGGCCGCCACCCAGATCTTCCGTACCCTTGAAACCGAGGCGCGACGCGTTGTTTTCGCGTTGTACCGTCGGCTGGCCAGTGGTCTTGGCAATACCGAGGTCAACCAGGCCGTACACGGTGACGTTCGATTGTGCTTGTGCCGTAGCTGCTGCGAAGGTGCCGATGATCAATGCTGCCAGAGTAATTTTTTTCACTTGAGATTCTCTACATTAGGTTGGACAAGAGTGGTGCTGCTTAGCTGCTGAACCGAATCATGCCCACCAAATACTTCAACAATATGACATCGACAAGATGTTGTTTTTTAGCACAACATCTTGTCAGATAAAAACAACAGGCGAAAAAAAACCGCCCGAGGGCGGCTTGTGTTGCCGTGACTGCCTTACTTCAGGCGGCAGCTCAGCAGCCAGTAGTATTCCAGGCGCTTCATGCGGATTTCGCGGGCCGAGTGGGCAAACTTCTTGCGCAGGTGGCTATCCGACGGGAAATTCTTCAGCACTTCATAGCGCTCGCCCCCCTCCGTCGTGCGGAACTGGTGGGTATTGCCTTCCAGGTCGGTGCGCGCGATCACGGTGCTGCTGCCGTCGACATAGGAATTGTCGATCAGCACCAGCAGAATGTCCTTGCCCAGCTTGCTGCGCAATTGCTTCAGGTATTTGTCCTGGTCTTCGCGCTTCACGTGCGACCACCAGAAACCGGCGAACACGGCCGTGAACTTGCCCAGCAGATCGTCCGGCAGATTGAATGCGTCGAGCTTGGCGAAGGTCACATTGTCGGGCAAGCCGCGTGCCTGGGCCAGCGCCAGCATTTCATCGTTGATATCGGTGGCCAGCACGGACTCGGCCGACTCGGCGACCACTTCCGTCCAGTAGCCGGTGCCGCAAGCCAGTTCCAGCACGGTGTGGCCTTCCAGCACGTCGGCGACCTTGTCGCGCAACACTTCCAGGTCTTCCTGGCGTTCTGGCTTGTCATAGACGCGCTCGTACTGCTGCGCGATGGTGGCGTAATATTTGGCAAGCTGATCGGTAATCATTGTTTCTTCTCTTCTTAAATAATCTTGGCCAGGCACCTCGCCCGGCCGATTTCATGCATTGTTATAGTTCGTAGTGCTCTTTATCACCGCTCATCGCCTGCTCGATGAGCTTGCGGTTCAGGGTCGGCGTCAGCAACTCGATAAAGGTATAGATATAGCTGCGCAAATACGCGCCTTGCTTGACGGCAACGCGCGACACATTCATGCCGAACAGGTGGCCGACAGGGATGGCGCGCAAGCCTTTGTCGCGCTCGGCATCGAAGGCCATACCCGCTATGATACCAATCCCCATGCCCAACTCGACATAAGTCTTGATCACGTCCGCGTCGATGGCCTCCAGCAAGATGTCCGGCTTCAGGCCGCGCAGCACGAAAGCATGGTCGATCTTGTTGCGTCCGGCGAACGCGCTGTCATAGGTAATCAGGGGGAAAGCGGCGATTTCTTCCAGGGTCACGGACTTCGACTTGAGCAGCGGATGGTCGACCGGCACCACCACCACATGTTCCCATTGATAGCATGGCAAGGTGATCAAGCCATCGATGGCGGCGATCGATTCCGTGGCGATGGCCAGGTCGGCCTGATCGCGCTGCACCATTTCGGCGATCTGGCGCGGATTGCCTTGCAGTAACGACAATCTTACCTTCGGGAACTTCAGCATGAAGGCTTGCACCACCTTCGGCAAGGTGTAGCGCGCCTGCGTATGCGTGGTGGCAATGGTAAAGCTGCCGCTGTCCTGCGCCGCGAACTCCTTGCCGATGCGCTTCATGCTGTCGATTTCCTGCATGATCAGCTCGACCGATTCCAGCACCAGGCGGCCCGGCTCCGTCAAGCCGCGGATGCGCTTGCCGTGGCGCGTAAAAATATCCACGCCCAGTTCTTCCTCCAGCTCGATGATGGCTTTCGATACGCCCGGTTGCGACGTAAACAAGGCCTTGGCGGCGTCCGTCAGGTTGTAATTCTGCCGGACCGCTTCGCGCACGAAGCGCAGTTGATGGAGATTCATTGCTGGTTTGCCCTAGATTGCCGTGATTTGCCGAGTTTCCGCCCCACCCATGATTTTGCGTTCATGCATATACGCATATCGCATATAAGCAAATGCGTACTTAGTAGTTTGGATTAAACACCAAGTTTATTACTATTGCGGGTACTTTGGGGGTGAAAGCATGACTTTGTCTTATATAGTCTCAGGATTTGCCGTAGGATTACTCGTAGGAATGACCGGCGTGGGCGGCGGTTCGCTGATGACGCCGCTGCTAACCTTGCTGTTTGGCGTGCCGCCTTCCGTGGCCGTGGGCACCGACCTGGCCTTCGCCTCGATCACCAAGAGCGCCGGCACGCTGACGCACCGCCTGCGCGGCACCATCCGCTGGGATATCGTCAAGCGCCTGTGCATCGGCGCCCTGCCCGCCGCCGTCGTCTCGACCCTGGCGCTGAAATCGTTCGGCACCCTGTCGCCGGAAATCGGCCAGATCATCCGTTACTCGATCGCCGGCTCCGTACTGCTGACCGTCGTGGCGCTGATCTTCAAGGGCCGCATGCTGGCTTGGATCAATGCACACCCCGAGAAACAATTACAAGGCAACAAGCTTGCCGCCGCGACCATTATTTCCGGCGCCGTCCTGGGCGTGCTGGTGACGGTGTCGTCGATCGGCGCCGGCGCCATCGGCGCCACCTTGCTGGTGATGCTGTATCCACGCATGAGCTCGGCCGAAGTGGCCGGCACCGATATCGCCTACGCCGTGCCCCTGACGGCCATCGCCGCCCTCGGTCACTGGTGGCTCGGCTCCATCCACTGGGAATTGCTGGCCTCCTTGCTGGTCGGCTCCCTGCCCGGCATCACGCTCGGTTCCTGGGTCGCCCGCTCCGTGCCGGAAAAGTTTTTAAGAGTGCTGCTGGCGATGACCTTGACCGGCGTGGCAGTGAAGCTAATCTATTAATTGACCGACCATGTGACACGAACAGTATCAAGAACATAATCCCAGGCAATCTTCCAGCACCCCGGCTTTTTTAGGAATTGATATGTACCATTACGATCAGTACGACCACCTCATCATCAAAGAACGCATCGCCCAGTACCGAGACCAGGTTGCGCGCCGTATCGCCAATGAACTGACGGAAGAGGAATTCATTCCGCTGCGCCTGCAAAACGGCCTGTACATGCAGCGCCACGCCTACATGCTGCGCATCGCCGTGCCGTACGGCTTGCTGTCGTCGAAGCAGATGCGCATGTTCGCGCACATCGCGCGCAAGTACGACCGCGGCTATGGCCACTTCACCACGCGCCAGAACATCCAGTTCAACTGGATTGAGCTGGAGCAAACGCCCGATATCCTGACCGACCTGGCATCCGTGGAAATGCACGCGATCCAGACCTCGGGCAACTGTATCCGTAATACAACATCGGACCCGTTCGCCGGCGTCGCGGCCGATGAGATCATCGATCCGCGCCCGTACGCGGAAGTCTTGCGCCAGTGGAGCACCTTCCACCCCGAGTTCATCGCCCTGCCGCGCAAGTTCAAGGTCGCCATCAATGGCGCCGAAGAAGACCGCGCCGCCATCGCCGTGCACGATATCGGCTTGACGGCCGTGCGCAACGAGGCCGGCGAAGTGGGCTTCAAGGTCATGGCCGGTGGCGGCATGGGCCGCACCCCGATCCTGGGCAGTGTCGTGCGCGAGTTCCTGCCGTGGCAACACTTGTTGACGTATATCCAGGCCATCATGCGCGTGTACAACTTGCACGGCCGCCGCGACAACAAATACAAGGCGCGCATCAAGATCCTGTTGAAAGCCATCGGCGTGGAGGAATTCACGCGCCAGGTGGAAGCAGAGTGGGTCGATCTGAAAGATGGCCCGGAAACCTTGAGCGCCGAGGAAATGCAGCGCGTGGCGGACTTCTTCAATCCGCCTGCCTACCTGGCCCTGCCGGAACTCGACTACAAGGCCGAGCACGCGGACAACAAGGCGTATGTGAACTGGCTGGCGCGCAACGTCAAGCCGCACCAGCGCCCCGGCTACGTGGCCGTGGTACTGTCCTTGAAGAAAACCGGCGTGCCGCCGGGCGACGCGACGGCCGAGCAGATCGACTTCGTGGCCGACCTGGCCGACCGCTACAGCTTTGGCGAACTGCGCGTGACGCACGAGCAAAACCTGGTGCTGGCCGACGTGGAGCAATCGAAACTCTTTGCACTGTGGCAAGAAGCCAAGGCGCACGGCCTGGCCACGCCGAACATCGGTTTGCTGACGGACATGATCTGCTGCCCCGGCGGCGACTTTTGCTCGCTGGCCAACGCCAAGTCCTTGCCGATCGCGGCCGCCATCGCGGAACGCTTCGACAGCATCGACTTCCAGCACGACATCGGCGAGATCGAACTGAATATTTCCGGCTGCATCAATGCCTGCGGCCACCACCACGTGGGCAGCATCGGCATCCTCGGCGTCGACAAGGATGGCAGCGAATGGTATCAAGTGTCGATTGGCGGCGCGCAAGGCAACAACGCGGCCATCGGCAAGATCATCGGACCATCGTTCTCTTCCCTGCAGATGCCTGAAGTCATCGGCCGCCTGCTGCACGTCTACGTGCGCGACCGCCATGAAGGCGAGCGCTTCGTCGATACGGCCCAGCGCCTGGGCCTGGCGCCGTTCAAGGAACACGTATATGCAACGCCGATCACCGTCGGCAACCTGGTGGGAGAAGACGAATATGTTTGAAGTACGCGAAGAAATCATCAAGAATGCCGCCGTGGTGCCGAATACCTGGGGCTTGCTGCGCCTCGATGAAAACGACACGCCGGAAACGGTGGTCGTTCCCGCCGGCAAGGTCATCGTGCCCCTGCTCGTTTGGCAAGCCCAGCGCGCAACCCTGGCCGCGCGCCTGCCCGACATCGGCGTGTGGCTGGCCAGCGACGAGCGCCCGGAAGAACTGGCGGCCGACGTGGCGCAACTGCCCGTCATCGGCGTGGATTTCCCGAAATTCACGGATGGCCGCGGCTACTCCATCGCCTTCAACCTGCGCGCCCGCCTGGGTTTCCAAGGGGAATTGCGCGCCATCGGCGACGTGTTGCGCGACCAGCTGTTTTCCATGCACCGCGTCGGTTTCGATGCGTATGCGACGCGTCCGGACCGCAGTATCCATGACGCGCTGAAAGGTTTGTCCGTGTTTTCGGAAACCTACCAGGCGTCGTGGGATCAAAAATCGCCGCTGTTCCGCCGCCACCAGCGCGAAGGCCAGAATCCTGACCTCGACAACGCGGCCGGCATCTGAGGGCCCATCATGAGCGATCTGACTTCTTTGATACACGCCACCGAGCAAACGCTGACACGCATCGCCGCGGATTTTTCGCCGGCCGTGTTCGCGTCCAGCCTGGCAGCCGAAGACATGGTGCTGACCGACATGATTCTCAAGGCGAAGCTGCCCATCGGCATCTTTTCCCTGGAAACAGGCCGGCTGCACCAGGAAACCCTGGCCGTGCTCGACAAGGTCAAGGCCCGCTACGACCACGACATCACCCTGTACCGCCCGCAGCCGGACGCCGTGGCCGCCTACGTGGAACAGAACGGCTTGAACGCGTTCTACAATAGTGTCGAAATGCGCCGCGAATGCTGCCGCATCCGCAAGGTCGAACCGCTGGGCCGCGCCCTGGCCGGCAACAAGGCCTGGGTGACGGGACAACGCCGCGCCCAGTCCACCACGCGCGCCGAATTGCACGTGCAGGAAGAGGACGCCGCGCATGGCATGACGAAATTCAATCCGCTGGCCGACTGGTCGGAAGAAGACGTGTGGGCCTATATCCGCGCCAACGACGTGCCGTACAACGCGCTGCACGACCAGGGCTACCCGTCGATCGGCTGCGAACCGTGCACGCGGGCCGTCCAGCCTGGCGAAGACGTGCGCGCCGGACGCTGGTGGTGGGAAAACCCGGATTCGAAGGAATGCGGCCTGCACATGGTGGACGGCAAATTGATACGCATCAAATCCGTGGCAGCTTGATCAGACACAACAGATACAGCAGAACAAGAAAGCACCCTATATGAGCAATATTTTGAACCAGCGTCACCTCGATAGCCTTGAATCGGAAGCCATCCACATCATGCGCGAAGTGGCGGCCGAATCGGCCAACCCTGCGCTGCTGTTTTCCGGCGGCAAGGATTCCGTCGTCCTGCTGCGTTTGGCCGAGAAAGCCTTCCGCCCAGGCAAGTTCCCGTTTCCCCTCGTGCATATCGACACAGGCCACAACTTCCCGGAAGTCATCACTTTCCGCGACAAGAAGGTGGCGGAACTGGGCGAGCGCCTGATCGTCGGCTCCGTGGAAGACTCGATCAAGCGCGGCACCGTGCGCCTGCGCAACCCGGCCACGGATTCGCGCAATGCGGCGCAAGCCGTAACCTTGCTGGAAACCATCGCCGAACACGGTTTTGACGCCTGCATCGGCGGCGCGCGCCGCGACGAGGAAAAGGCCCGCGCCAAGGAGCGCATCTTTTCCTTCCGCGACGAATTCGGTGCATGGGACCCGAAAGCCCAGCGTCCGGAACTGTGGGACCTGTATAACACCCGCGTGCATCCCGGTGAAAACATGCGCGTCTTCCCCATCTCGAACTGGACCGAACTTGACGTGTGGCAATACATCGCCCGCGAGCAACTGGAATTGCCGCCGATCTATTTCGCGCACGAGCGCCAGGTGATCCCGCGCAACGGTTTATTGGTGCCGCTGACGGATCTGACGCCGCCGCGCGAAGGCGAAACGGTGGAAACGCAGGTCGTGCGCTTCCGCACGGTGGGCGATATCTCGTGCACCTGCCCCGTGTCGTCGGATGCGGCAACGGTCGACGCCATCATCGCCGAAACGGCAATCACGCAAATCACGGAACGGGGCGCCACCCGCATGGATGACCAGACGTCCGAAGCCTCGATGGAAAAACGCAAGAAAGCAGGGTATTTCTAATGAACGCAGCAATCCAGAACACCAATCTCACCGACAGCGTCGAACGCGGCATGTTGCGCTTCATCACGGCCGGTTCCGTCGATGACGGCAAGAGCACCCTGATCGGCCGTTTGCTGTTCGACAGCAAGGGCATCTTCGCCGACCAGCTCGACGCCATGTCGCGCTCCAAGCACAAGCGCACGGTGGGCGACACGGTCGACCTGTCGCTGCTGACGGACGGCCTGGAAGCGGAACGCGAGCAAGGCATCACCATCGACGTGGCTTACCGCTACTTTGCCACGCCGAAACGCAAATTCATCATCGCCGACACGCCCGGCCACGAGCAATACACGCGCAACATGGTCACCGGCGCATCCACGGCCGATGCCGTCATCATCCTGATCGACGTGTCGAAAGTCAAACTGGGTGACGATGGCAGCGTGGAACTGTTGATCCAGACCAAACGCCATTCGACGATCGCCCATTTGCTGCAGATCGAGCACGTGGTCGTTGCCGTCAACAAGATGGACCTGGTCGACTACGATGAAACGGTGTACAACCGCATCGTCGCCGCCTACCGCGAATTCGCCCAGTCGCTGGGTTTGAAAGATATCACACCGATCCCCCTGTCCGCCTTGACGGGCGACAATGTCGTCGAACGCGGCGACAAGCTGGGCTGGTACACGGGCCCGACCCTGATCGAGCTGCTCGAATCGCTGTCCGTCTACGACGAATCGCACGACACGCCGTTCCGCTTCCCCGTGCAACTGGTGGCGCGCCACAATGGCCACGAAGCGAACGACTTCCGCGGCTACATGGGCCGCATCGAGGCGGGCAAGGTCAGCATCGGCGACACCCTCGTGGTGCAGCCATCGGGCCAGACGGCCACCGTCAAGGATATCGTCACCCTGGATGGCTCGCTGCCGACGGCCGTGGTGGGCCAGTCCGTGACCTTGCTGCTCAATGAATACCTGGATATCTCGCGCGGTGACTTGCTGGCAAGCAACGATCGCCCTGCCACCCTGCTGAAACAGGTGGTGGCCGACGTGTGCTGGCTGTCGGAAGACGCGCTGGACCTGCGCAGCAAGTACTGGATCAAGCATGGCACGAAACAGACGGCGGCCAAGGTGACGGCGATCGAATCTATCCTCGACATCAACACGCAGCAGCGCCATCCGGCCGAAGGCTTGAAGCTGAACGACATCGCCCGCATCAGCCTGAACGTGCAGCAGGCGCTGGCGGCCGACGCGTATGCCGATATCCGTGCCACGGGCGCGTTTATCCTGATCGATGAAGTGACCCACCAGACGGTCGCGGCCGGCATGGTTCGGCTCTAACCCCGTATCGTCCAGGAAAGGCAGCCATATGAACAGCTCCCCATCTCTCCCCGGCAAGGTCTACCTGGTCGGTGCCGGCCCCGGCGCGCAAGACCTGATGACCTTGCGCGGCGCGCGCCTGCTGGCGCAAGCGGACGTCGTGCTGCACGACGCGCTGGTCACCGAAGAGATGCTGGAGCTGTGCCCGCAGGCGCAAAAAATCCTGGTCGGCAAGCGCTGCGGCCAGTTGTCGACGGCGCAGGCGTTCATCAACAAGCAACTGGTCGACAACGCGCGCAAGCACGCCGTCGTCGTGCGCCTGAAAGGGGGTGACCCAATGCTGTTCGGCCGCGCCGACGAGGAATTGCGCGCGCTGGAAGAGGCGGGGATCGCCGTCGAAGTGGTGCCCGGCATCACCACGGCCCTGGCGGCCGCGGCCGCCACGCAGCAGCCGCTGACCAAGCGGGGCGTGTCGCGCAGCGTGGCATTTTTCACGTCCAGCACGGCGCCGGGCGAGCCGGACCAGACGCGCATTCCCGACTGCGATACCCTGGTGCAATACATGGGTGGCCGCGAAGCCATCGCCACGGCCCAGCGCCTGCTGGCCCAGGGCCGCCGTGCCGACACCCCGGTGGTGGTGATTGAAAACTGCAGCCGCCCGGACCAGCGCATCGTGCGCCTGCCGCTGAGCACCCTGGCGCATGGCCTGGGCGACACCCACGGCCCCGTGCTGGTGATGCTGGGCGACGCCATGGCCGCGCGCGCGCACCAGGTCACGGAGGAAACGGTCGCTATTCTGGCGCGCCATGCTTGAATAAACACACCGTATTTTACCGACTTTAGAGTCAGTAACTGACGTCTTCCGAGGAAACATGATACGATGCTCACGCATCTTTTCTCGAGAAGTTGTTGCGTGATAGCAAGAAAATCACGCTTCGCCCCGCCATAGCGCTTGCTGCGCGGCCTCCCGGCTGACGGGAGCCGCCCGGCAATCTCCCCGAAAAAAGCTGCGCCCGCAGGCTGCAATACCGCGCCGCGCAACTTGAGCCGTCACAATCAACAATGAATTTCTCTTCCGTGCGCGAAGCCCTGACTTCGCTCAGCCGCAGCAATGCCGGCGTCGCCGGCGCTGTGCTGCTCAGCATGCTCGCCTCCATCGCCCTGTGGACGGTATTCCCGAATATCGACGATGAAAACCACTTACTGGAATGGCTGCAGGCGCTGTTCCTGGCCCTGGCCTGCAGCGTGCACGGCACGCGCGCCTGGCAAGAGACTGACCGCCAATCCTTGCGTTTCCTCATGCATGCCGGCTTGTCCGCCCTGCTGTTCGGCTTCCTGTTGCGCGAACTCGATATCGACCAGTTCGGCACGGCGCCCGCCTGGGCGCAGCTGGAAAAAGCCCTGCGCGTGGTGGAATTGCTGATATTGATACGCGTGCTGATCTTTTTCGCACCGCGCGCGCGCAAGGTATTTGCCCATGCGCCGCAGATTTTCAGCATGCGCATCACCATCCTGACGGCCATCGGCGGCTTGCTGATGGTCGCCGGCTGGCCCTTCGACAAGAAGGTCTTCCATGGCATGCCGGACGCCTATGCGCTGCTGGGCGAGGAAGTCTTCGAACTGGGCGCCTATCTGCTGCTGTTCCTCGCATCGCTGTCCGACAGCTCGGCCGCCGCCCGCATCAGCCTGGCGCCGAAGGCAAAGCTGGCCTAGCCCAGTTCAAACGAGGATGGCAGCGGCAGCAGCCGCTGCAAGGTAGCGGCCACGCGCAACAGGCGCGGGTCGTCGTCCTCGGCCTCGTCGCAGGTATCGTTGATACAGAAAAACGGCAAGCTGCCGAAACGCGCCGCCAGCTCCTCGAGCTGCTGCGGCGCCTGCGCATCGCCGCTGGCGATATGCAGCGGGTCGAGCATGCGCGAGCGCGCCAGCCCCTGATGCACCATCCAGCGCGGCACCAGGTCGGGCAGCAAGGCCGGCACCCGCCACGAGCGGAACACCGTCGCGCGCACGCCGGCAAACATGGCCGGCGCCAGCCCTTCCAGTACATGCAGCGCGCTTTTCAGCATGGGCCGCGGCGCATGCGCATACAGGCGCGGTTCATGCCGGTAATCTGCGTACTGCGCCGACAGCCATTGCCGCGACAAGGTGGCGCAATTGACGGGCGCCGCCACGTCGGCGCGCAAGCCCTGCAGCTCATCCTGCAGCGCGCTCTCCGTGAAAACACTCAACCGCCCGTCGCCTTCCCCGCCAAACCAGAATGCGGGCTCGAACGGCGCGCCGAAAAACACGTCGTCGTTCAGATACAGGAAACGTTCGGACAGACCCGGAATATGGTGCAGATACGATTCGATATGGCCGGAATCGAACACCGGCAGGGATGCATCGGGCATCAGGCTGGCATGGTCGATCACCGTCAGGCGCGATGAGGCACGCAGCCAGCGGGGCACTTGCCGGTCCGTCAGCAGGTAGACATGGCCGTGGCCGGGGAAGAAGCGCTCGAGCGCGCGCAGGTTGTAGCGCAGTTCGCCATTGTCGCGGTAGCGCCCCGCCACGTTGCCGTGCAGGGCCAGCTGGCCGGGATGCGCCTGCGCCCAGGCGGCATATGCCTGCTGCCGGCGCGCGCGCCAGGCGGGATCGGCGCCGTCCACCCACAGGTAGACGATGTCGATGCCGCTCAAGGCAGAGGGCTGGAGCCTGGCGCCGCCACGCAGTAATCGGCGATGGCGGCAAGCACGCTGGCGTTCTCGCCCACCGCCTCGACCACCTTCAGGCGCAGCGCCGGATGCTGCTGGCGCAATTCTTCCAGCAACAGCGGCAAGTCGCGCAGCACATGCCCGCCCTGCCCCAGGAACACGGGCACCACGGTGGCGTCCAGGATGGCGCCGGCGGGCAGCTGGGCCAGCAGGGTCGCCACCAGTTCGGGCAGGCGCGGCGTCATCAGTTCCAGGAAGGCCAGGTGCACGCCGGTGCCCGGCATGCGCGCCTGGGTCAGGTCGCGCAGGCGCTCGAAGGGCGCGGCCCACGATGCGGCGCGCGCGCCATGGGCAAACAGGATCAGCGCCTGCTGCACGTTCGTCTCCATCAGTGCCGCTCCACCCACCACAGGGCGCCCAGCGCCAGCAGCAGGTACAGGGCGCTCGGCGCCACAGCCGTCAGGAAGGCCGGCCAGGTGCTGAGCAGCCCGAGATGCGAGAACAGGGTGTTGACCAGCATGAAGCTCACGCCGATCATGATGCCGATGAAGATCTTCAGGCTGATGCCGCCGCTGCGCGTGTGCATGTAGGCGAACGGCAGCGCCAGCGCCATCAGCACGAAAATGGCCAGCGGATCGATCAGCTTTTTCCAGAAGGCGATGCGGAAACGCTCGGTTTCCTGCTTGTTCTCGGCCAGGTGGCGCGTGTACACGGCCAGTTCGCTGGCCGACATGCGCTCGGGATCGGACGCCGACACCGTCAGGATCTTCGGCGTCACTTCCGACGTCATGTCCTTGCTGGCGCTTTGCACCGTGCGCACCAGGCTCGTTTCCTGCCCATAGTAGTTCGCCAGCTTCGGCTCGAAGCCGGGCGAGGCGGCCGCGCTGTTCGAGAACGACGTTTCCGTCACCTCGGTCAGGCGCCAGATATTATTGCCCTGATACGTAGCACCCTTGGCCACGGTCAAGGTGCGCAAACGCATATCGGTGTCAAATTCATACAGCTTGACGTTTTTCAGCTGGCCGTCCGGACGCGCTTCGCCGACATTGAAAAAGCGCGAACCGGTGACGGTGCCCGTCAAGCCCTCGCTCTTGACCATGTCCTTGGTCCACAGGCCGGAGCGGAATTCGCTCGACACGGCCGCACCGCGCGAGGTCAGCTTGAGGCGTTCGGCCAGCGGTTCCGTGCGCGGCGTGATCAATTCGCCGAAGATGAAGGTGATGACGACGAAGACGATACCGATGCGGAACAGGAAACCGGCCGCCATCGCCGTCGACATGCTCGATGCGCGCATGATGGTAAATTCGGAGCTGGCGGCAAACTGCGCCATCGTGTAGATGGTGCCGATCAGCGCCGCGATCGGCATCACCTCGTACACGTGTCCCGGCACCAGCACCAGCACGTACAGGAAGGCATACTGGATGGTGTAACCGTTGCGCCCCACCTTGGGCAGCTCGCCCGTCAGGTCGATGAAGGCTTGCAGTGCCAGGAAGGCCAGCAGCACGAACAGCACCGCCTGGAATATCGAGACCGCAAAATAGCGCTGTAAAATCTTCATTTCGATGCCGCTTTACTTGTGTTGCCGGCGCGGCGCGCGCGCTTGAAAGCCGCCAGCAGGACCAGCGGATGATAGCGGTGGTTCACATTCAGGCGCCACGCGAACAGCCCCACCACGGCCAGCGCCGCCAGCAGGTGCAGCGGCCACCAGGCCAGGCCGAAGGTCAGCCGGCCCTGCTTCACGCTCGCTTCGATGACCTTGATCAGGTTGCTGTACGTAAAGAAAATCAGCAGGGCGATGATCAAATTGGTCGAACTGCCGGCACGCGGATTGACAAAGCCCAGCGGAATGGCCAGCAGGATCAGCATCAGGCCGATCAGGGGCGCACTCACCCGCCACAGCAGTTCGGCCATGGTATAGGGATTCGGCTCGGCGATGAGCGCCATGGTGCTCATGGCGCGCACGCCCAGTTCCGCGCCCAGTTCCTGCTGCTTGCTCTCGATGCGCATGATGTACTGCTCGAATTCCATGGTCTGGAAGTCCGCCTGCGTCGGCACGCCCTGGTAGCGGCGGCCGCTCTTGAGCACCAGGAAGCGTTCGCCCTTGGCGTCGGTATTGATCACGCCTTCCTTGGCGACGACGACGACGGCGCTGCCTTTTTCATCGACGGTATTGACAAAGACGTTCTGCACCACGGTCTTTTCGCCGCTGACGCCCTCGACGAAGAAGATGCGGTTGCTGCCGGCCGATTCGCGGAACTGGCCAGGCGTGACTTTCTGCAGGTCTTCGCGCTTCTCGAAGCGCGCCACGTATTCATCGCTCTTCTTTTGCGCCCACGGCGTGGCGTACAGGCTCAGGATGCCGGTGGCCAGCACCAGCGGCAGGCCGAAGCTGAGCACGGGCCAGATCCAGCGCGACAGGCTCAGGCCGGAGGCGAACCACACCACCATCTCCGACTCCTTGTAGCTGCGGGTGACGACCATCAGTACCGAGATGAAACCGGTGAGGATGAGGATGGTGGGCAGCTGCATCAGGGCGGAAAAAACCATCAGCGACATGACGTCGGACGACGCGATCTTGCCGCCCGCCGCCTTGCCGAGAATACCGATCAGCATCCAGGTGAGCAGGATGCTGAACAAAACTGTGAAGGTGGCCCCGGCGGCACTAGCCAATTCACGTCGAAGGGCGCGTTGAAAGATCATTCGGAGTTTATAATTCGGGTCAGTTAGTTGAGTAACACGTTACTAGTAAATGAAAACGGAGAACCAAATGGACTTTAGCATAAAAGCATTCGATACCAAGAGCACCCTCGGCACGGCCAAAAGCGGATGCATCGCGGTTGCGGTATTCGAAAACAAAAAACTGTCGCCAGCGGCAAAATCGCTGGACAGCAAGGGTGCGATTTCGGCTGCGCTGAAGTCCGGCGACATCAGCGGCAAGCCTGGCAGCACTTTGCTGCTGCGCGCAGTCGATGGCGTCGCCGCCGAACGTGTTCTGCTGGTAGGCATGGGCAGCGATGACGCTGTCAGCGAAAAAAGCTTCACGACCGGCGTACAAGCCGCACTGAAGGCCTTCGGCTCGCTGGGCGCTGCGGACGCCATTATCGCATTACCGCTGACTGAAGTGAAAGAGCGCGACGTAAATTGGGCAATCCGTTGCGTGGTGCAAGCCGCACATGACAGCGAATACCGCTGCGACTCGCAAAAAAGCAAAAAAGATCCGGCACCGGCAGGCGTGCGCAAGATCGTCCTGGCGGCGCCTGCAACGGCAGCCACGCGCGGCGCGCTGGCGCAAGCCATCGCCATCGCCAACGGTTCCGACCTGACGCGCAACCTGGGCGACCTGCCGGCGAACATCGCCAATCCGACCTACCTGGCCAACACGGCCAAGCAGCTGGCCAAGGATTACAAGTTCGAAGTCGAAGTGCTGGACCGCAAACAGCTCGAAGCGCTGAAAATGGGCAGCTTCCTGTCCGTCACCAACGGCAGCGAGCAGCCGCCGAAGTTCATCGTCCTGAAACACATGGGCGGCAAGGCCAAGGATGCGCCAGTGGTCCTGGTCGGCAAGGGCATCACCTTCGACACGGGCGGCATTTCGATCAAGGCCGGTCCTGGCATGGATGAAATGAAGTACGACATGTGCGGCGCCGCCTCGGTCCTGGGCACCTTCCGCGCCATCGGCGAAATGAACCTGAAGCTGAACGTCATCGGCGTCATCGCCGCGTGCGAAAACATGCCGTCGGGCCGCGCCACCAAGCCGGGCGACATCGTCACCTCCATGAACGGCCTGACCATCGAAGTGCTGAACACGGACGCCGAAGGCCGTCTGGTGCTGTGCGACGCGCTGACCTACGCCGAACGCTTCAAGCCGGCGGCCGTGGTCGATATCGCCACCCTGACGGGCGCTTGCGTCGTGGCCCTGGGCCACCACAACAGCGGCCTGTTTACGCGCAGCGATGCGGCGCATGACCAGCTGGCCAATGAATTGCTGGCAGCAGGCAAGCAGTCGAGCGACACGGCATGGCGCATGCCGATCGAAGAGGCGTACAACGAGCAGCTGAAGTCGAACTTCGCCGACCTGGCCAACATCGGCACGCCAGGCGGCGGCTCGGTGACGGCAGCGGCCTTCCTGGAAAATTTCACCAAGAAGTACACCTGGGCGCATCTGGACATCGCCGGCACGGCGTGGAAGTCGGGCGGCTCGAAGGGCGCGACCGGTCGTCCCGTGCCACTCTTGACGACGTTCCTGATCAACCGCGTGTAAGAGGGCGCCAGACCAAACCTACTGCGCGGGGCTATTGGCGGCCGGCGATGCTCGCTGTACATAAAGTACAGCTGCGCTTCTCGGCCACCACTAGCTCCCGCTCGCTACGGTTTTGTCAGGCGTCGTTACGCAAGAAGACAGCCGCCATGGTCACTGACCATGGCGGTTTTTTTATGTACGTTTGAATCAGTAGACGACGGGATTGGGCAGAGGCGATGGCGCCACTTTGGGCTGCACCACCGTTTCCGGCACGGCGGCCGCTGGCGGCGGCACTGAAATCGGCGCGGGCGGCGGCGCCAGGCGCGCGGGGTCCTGCATGACGATGGTCAAAATGGACGGGTAGTCGAAGCCGGCGCCCGTGTTGCGGTCGACGAAATAGCCGACGCCCAGGGTCAGGATGACATTGCCCCAGACGCTGCCATTGAGCTTGGGATCGATATGGTCGTCCGTCGCGATGGCGGGCGAACCGTGCTTGCGGCAATCGACCTTCAGCGGTTCCTGGCTCTTGCGGATGGTGATGCGCCCGGGCGTGGTAACGAACCATTTGCCCACGTCGTTGCTGAGGATGCAGCCGGCGCCCGTCAACTCGCGGTTGTCCTGGATGGTTTGCACCAGCACCATTTGCTCGGTGTTGCCCGTCAGCGTGGCGCAGCCGCCCAGGCCCAACAGCAGCAGCGTCCTGGCGGCAAAGGGAGCAGACAGCGGCACGCGCATGGGAGCTCGCTTAACGGACGGGAATCGGCTGGTCGCCAGGCACGGCGACGGCGGTGACGCTGTTTTTCGGACTGCCTTCGATCAGGCGGTCGGAATACACGAGGTAGACCAGCGCATTGCGCTTGCTGTCGACCATGCGCACGACGCGCACGTGCTTGAAGAAGATCGAGGCACGCTCGGTAAACACTTCTTCCTGGCGCGGCAGCTTGCCCTTGAATTGCAGCGGCCCCACCTGGCGGCACGCCACGGCCGCATCGGCCTTGTCTTCGGCCAGGCCGACGGCGCCCTTGATGCCGCCCGTCTTGGCGCGCGACAGATAGCAGCTGACGCCGGCGACGCGCGGATCGTCATACGCTTCGACGACGATCTTGTGGTCAGGGCCGATCAGTTTGAACACCGTGTCGACCGAACCGATGGTTTCGGCATGCGCCGCGGCGCAGGCAAGGCCCAGCACCAGAGCGGCAGGCAGCAATTTACGCATGAAGAGTATCCCGGGCACGCACGCAGGCGGCCATCAGTTGATGGGAGCGAAACGCTGGACCATAACGCCTTCGACTTCGATCAGTTGAAAGAACACGTCTTTCGGCCGGGTCCAGATGGAACCGTCGGCGGCGCGATACACGATCATCGGCGTCAGATCCGCTTCCAGCGTGGCTTCGCACACCAGTTCATAAATGCCGCCCTTGTAGTGCCGATAACGCATCGCCGTCCCCTCAAGCCGTGGAATCTTCGCTCTTGTCGTCGGCCAGTGCCTTCTGCTTCTGCTTCAGGCCCTGGATCACTTTCAGTATGCCTTCCATGCCGGCCGCGCCATCGGCGCCGCTGAAGGCGTCGAGCACCTCATTGAGCACCTTGTTGCGCACGGTCGCTTCATCGGAAGACATTTCCAGCGCGCGCTGGGCTTTCGCCGCCTTTTCGGCCGCGCTCACGCGCGGCTTGGCAGCCGTCTTGCCATGCGTCAGAGCAGCCTGCCAGATAACCCAGCGGCGCTGGGTCTCGAAAATCAGGTACTCATCCGGTTTGTCTTCTCTTCGCCGCACAATGTGGCCGTCACGCTGCGCCCACGCTTCAAATGCAGTTCGCATTTTCTTCCTTTGCAAATGCTACGCGCAAGTCTCACTATTAAAACTGCAACATTTCAAAATAGTACCATCTATTGATGTCGCAAAACAGTCTCATAGATATAGTACTGCAATTTATATAACAAGTCTGGCGGCGCCAAGGACGGAATTGACACTCCGTCCCCGGCACAGTGGTCATGTAATCGGAATAGCAATTACAACTAATTACAACTGCTTCCTGTTCGGTTCTTAACTTGGCTGTAACAAAGCCGTATGACACAGTTGTTACACGGTGCCATTTTAGTAGTTTTTATCGCGTTTTAGCGAGAAACTTTACACCTTTGTCGCGTTAAACGGCCAGACGCATCCTGCCGCGCCAGCCACTTATGCCAAATCAAACATAGGGGTTGATCAATGATACACAAAAACATAATATTCATGCGTCACGATTGGTTAAGTATAAATATTTTATCTGCACTCTTTTTCCCGGCCAGTAAATAAAGCCCGCACCGGCCAGGCAGCGCAGGACGCCGGCGACACGCATGCGGTAAGATTCGCGCCTATCGATACCTATTCAAGCAAGGATTTTTCCCATGAAACTCGCCACCTGGAACGTCAATTCGCTCAAAGTGCGCCTGCCGCAAGTGCTGCAATGGCTGACGGACAACCCGGTCGACATACTCTGCCTGCAGGAAACCAAGCTCACGGACGACAAGTTCCCCGTCGCCGAAATCGAGGCGGCCGGCTACCAGGTGGTCTTCAGCGGCCAGAAAACCTACAACGGCGTGGCCATCCTGTCGAAGCTGCCGATCACCGACGTGGTGAAGAACAACCCGCGCTATGAAGATGCGCAGCAGCGCATCCTGGCCGCCACCGTCAAAGGCGTGCGCGTCGTCTGCGCCTACGTGCCGAACGGCCAGAGCATCGATTCGGACAAGTACGAATACAAGCTGGGCTGGCTGGCCGCCCTGCACGACTGGCTGGCGGAAGAAGCACAGCAGCACCCGCAGCTGGCCGTCGTCGGCGACTACAATATCGCGCCCGACGACCGCGACGTGCACGACCCAGTCGCCTGGGCCGGCCAGGTACTGGTGTCGGACAAGGAACGCGCCGCCCTGCAGCGCCTGTTCGACATCGGCCTGACGGACGCCTTCCGCCTGTTCGAGCAGGCGGACAAATCGTTCAGCTGGTGGGATTACCGCCAGCTGGGCTTCCGCCTGAACAAGGGCCTGCGCATCGACCACATCCTGCTCTCGCCCGCCCTGAGCGCCCGCTGCACGGCGTGCGTCATCGACCGCGTGCCCCGCAAGTGGGAGCAGCCGTCCGACCACGCGCCGGTCGTGGCCACCATCGAGTAGACAAGGCGCGCATCATCGACAGTGGAGCACTCGCCCCGCAAATGGGAACAGCCGTCCGACCACGCGCCCGTCGTGGCAACGATTGATTAACTAGCGGCTATCCGCTCCAGCAAGGCCTGCGCGTTCACGGCAGGCACGGGCGCGGAAAACAGATAGCCCTGCGCATAGCGGCAGCCGTTCGCCTGCAGCAGGGCGAACTGCTCTTCCGTCTCCACGCCCTCGGCCACGGCCGACAATTGCAGGCTGTCGGCCAGCGCGATGATGGCCGCCACGATGGCGCGGTCCTCTCCGCTGTGTTCGAGGTCCTTGATGAAGGCGCGGTCGATCTTGACCTTCTTCACGGGGAAGCGCTTCAGGTAGGCCAGGCTGGAATAGCCGGTGCCGAAATCGTCGATCGACAGGCGCAAGCCCATGCCATTGATCTGCCGCAAAATCTCCAGCGTATGCTCGCCGTGCTGCATCAGCGCCGTCTCGGTGATCTCGAATTCCAGCAGCGCCGGATCGATGCCCGTTTCCCGCACCACGGTCCCGATGGCCGCCACCAGGCCCTTGTGCATGAACTGGCGCGGCGACAGATTCACTGCCAAGGGCACGGGCTGCAAGCCCTGGCGCTGCCAGGCCATGCTTTGCTCGCACGCCTGGCGCATCACCCACTCGCCCACCGGCACGATCAAGCCGTTTTCCTCCATGATGGGGATGAAGCGGTCCGGCAGCACCAGGCCGTGGCCGGGACGGCGCCAGCGCAGCAGCACTTCCATGCCGTGCAGCCGGCGCGTGGCGATATCGATGACCGGCTGGTAAAACAGCTCGAACTGCTGCAGCGCCAGCGCCGTGCGCAAGCTGCTTTCCAGGTCGAAGTGCAGGGCCGCCGCCTGGTTCATCGTCTGCGTGAAGAACTGGTAGTTGTTGCGGCCATTGCCCTTCGCGTGGTACATGGCCGCATCCGCATGGCGCATCAGCGCGTCGACATCGCCGCCATCGTCCGGATACAGGCAGATGCCGATCGACGGCGTCACGTGCAGCACGTGGCCGTCGAGCGGAAAGGCGGGCGTCAGCGCCTCGATGACCTTCTCGGCCACGTGCGCCGCTTCGTCGCTGCCGCGGATGCCCGGCACCAGCACGACGAATTCATCGCCGCCCAGGCGTGCCACCGTGTCGCTGGCGCGCACGGCGCCGCACAGCCGGGCGGCCACTTCCTTGAGCAGCAGGTCGCCCGTCATGTGGCCCAGCGAATCGTTGATGGTCTTGAAGCGGTCCAGGTCGATGAACATCACGGCCAGCTTGCGCCCGGAACGCTGCGCGGCCAGCATGGCCCGCTCCAGCCGGTCCGACAGCAGCGCGCGGTTCGGCAAGCCCGTCAGGTTGTCGTGGTACGCCATGTGATGCACCCGCGCCTCGGCCTGGCGCCGCTCGACGATTTCGCCCTGCAGCAGCAGGTTGGCGCCGGCCAGTTCGGCCGTGCGCTCCTGCACGCGCAATTCCAGCTCGTCGCGCGCGCGGCGCACCGCCTCGGCCGCCTCGCGGCGCGCCGTCACGTCGTCAACCAGCCACACGGAACGGCCATGCGCATGCGCCAGGTCGAACGGCCGGCCGGACAGGCGCGCCCAGAAGCGGCTGCCATCCTTGCGCACCAGCTGGTATTCGGACATGTGCACCCTGCCCGCATCGAAATCGCGCGCCGTCTCGCCGCGCGCCGCCTTCCACGCGGCCACGTCGGGATACAGGGCCTGCACCGACAGGCCGTTGATCTCGCCGGGCCCATAGCCGAACAGCTCTTCCATCTTGCTGTTGGCGCGCAAATTGTGGCCGCCCTCCACCACCGAGATGCCCAGCACGGCGCTGTCGAGGATGGCCTGGTTTTCCAGCAGCGCGTTGCGCAGAGATTCTTCGGCGCGCTTGGCTTCCGTGCGGTCCTCGATGATCCAGATGGTGCCGGCGGCGGGATCGTCGGGATTGACGACATAGGCGATCAGCTGCGCCCACAAAGTGCTGCCGTCGCGGCGCATCATTTCCACTTCCGTCTGGAAGGGCTTGGCCACGGACAGGAAGGGAAAGGCCGCCGCGCCCAGCAATTCATAGGATTGCTGCGACACGTACAGCGCGCGCCCGGGCAAGCCCAGCGCCTCGTCGCCGCTGTAGCCGAACATCGCGGCAAAGCCCAGGTTATAGCGCGTGATCTGGCGGTTCTTGGTATACAGGATGCTCACCGAGGCATTCGTCATGATGGCCGCCACTTCCATCTGCGTCTGGCGGCTGGCCGTGACGTCTTCCAGTATCCAGATGGCGCCCTGCTCGCTGTGCGCCTGGTCGACGGCCTTGGCGCGGATGCGGCACCAGAACAGGCTGCCGTCGCGGCGGCGGAACAGCGATTCATCCTGCTCGTACGGCAAGCCCTGCCCCAGCAGCGGCGTGGCTTGCACGCCAAACGCCTCGTAGGCGGCGGGGGAAGGAAACAGCTCGGCGGCGGGCAAGCCCGTCATCTCCTCCTGCGCGTAGCCGAACATTTCGGCGAAGCGGGGATTGCAGCGCAGGACCAGGCGCGAACGGGAAAACAGGATGCCGACGGAGGCATTGTCGAGGATAGCCTGCTGCTCCAGCATCAGCTGGCGCGTCGCCTCCTCGGCCGCCTTCTGCGCGCTGCGGTCGTCGAACAGCCAAATCGTGTCGCGCAAGCCGCGGTCCGTCTGGCTCTCCGGATTCAGGACATAGCCATACGCCAGCGCCCAGAAAGTGGAACCGTCGCGGCGGCGCATCTCCATCTCGCCCTGGAACGGCTGGCCGCGCCGCAGCAGGGGCGACGCCTGCCTGACGACATTTTCGTACGCCGCGCGCGACGGATACAGGTCGGCGACGGCCATGCCCACGCCGCTGTCTCCATCGAAGCCGAAGCATTCGGCGAAACGCCGGTTGTAGCGCAGCACGCCCTTGTCGCGCTGAAAACCGATGGCCAGCGGCGCGTTATCCATCACGGCCTGCATTTCCAGCATGGCGCGGCGCAGCTGGTCTTCATCGCGCCGGTGGTCGCTGATATCCTCGATGATCCAGACCGTGCCGTCATGCGTATTGAGGGGGTCGACGGCGCGCCCGTGCAGGCGGCTCCAGAACAAGCTGCCGTCCTGACGCCGCAATTCCAGTTCGGTGCGGTACGGCTTGCCCTTCGACAGCAGCGGCGCCGCTTCCAGCCCCAGGGCGCGGCAATGCTCGGCGGAGCGGTACAGCACCGCGCCCGGCATGCCCGTCAACTGGTGGCGCGCATAGCCGAGCATCTCGGCGGCGCGGATATTGCACTCCTCGATGAAGCCGCCCTTGGAAAAGACGATGCCGACGGCCGCGCTTTCCAGGATGGCCTGCTGCTCGAGCAAGGTCTTGCGCAAGGCTTGCTGGTCGCGCTGCTGCACGCGGATGTCGGCAAACACGAGGGTCGCGCCGGGCAAGCCATCGTCCACCAGCAGGGGCCGGGACCAGACCTGCACGGCGATGGCGCCCGCCGCCCCTTCCAGACTGCTGTCCCAGTGCCGCTCGCGCCCCGCCGCACCGAGCGCGCCGCGCAGCATGCTGGTGCTCGACGCGCGGTAGGCGTCCGTAAAGCAGTCGGCCAGCAGCCGGCCCGCGATATCCCGGCCCAGCAGGGCCTGCAAGGCGCCATTCGCCGCCACCACCATGCCGCAGGCATCGCAGGCGCACGCCGGCAAGGCGATCAGTTGCAAGGCATCGGCGATGAAATCGGGACTGGTCGGTACGCGGTTCATGGACACCATGGGACGGTTAAGGACAAGATAAACATGCGCCTGGGAAAAGGATTCCTACAAGCATCATGGTGCTGCTAGATCATAAACCAGTTTCCCACGGTTTTTTCATATTCCTTATTGGCAATATCTGAAACACCACAGACCACCTGCAACACGCCCGTTGCAAGGCCGTTGCATGGCTGGAAAATGAAACAAATCGTTTAGAATAAAGCATGCGCCGCCCTCCCCAACCTCCGCTCGACCACCGCGACAAACCCGTCATCTGGACCGTCTCCGTCTCGCGCCTGTTCGACCTGTTCCGCGACATCACGCTCGAATACGACGACCTGGCGACGATCGAACCGATCAACCTGGGTTTCGACGACGCCGTGCGCCACATCCGCGAACGCATGGCCACGGAGCGCTGCGACGCCGTCATCGCGGCCGGTTCGAACGGCGCCTACCTGAAAGGCCGGCTGTCGGTACCCGTCATCATCGCCAAGGCCAGCGGCTACGACGTGATGCAGGCGCTGGCGCGCGCGCGGCGCATCTCGCCGCACATCGGCGTCGTCACCTACCAGGATCCGATGCCGGAACTGGCCGAATTTGCCGCCACCTTCGGCTTCCAGATCGCGCAGCGCACCTACGCCACCGAGGAAGACGCGCGCGCGCAGATCAATGAACTGAAGGCGGCCGGCGTCAAGGCCGTCGTCGGCGCGGGGCTCGTCACCGACCTGGCCGAGGAAGCGGGACTGGCCGCCGTCTTCGTGTATTCGGCCACGGCCATCCGGCGCGCCTTCGACGACGCGCTGGAACTGGCGCGCCTGACCCAGATCGAATCGAACCGCGGACGGCGCGCGGTGGTGGCCGACACCCTGCGCGCGCGCCACGGCCTGCACGATTTGCGCGGCGAATCGGAAGCGATGGAAGCGCTGCGCCAGTCGGTGGTGCTGTATGCCCGCTCGCCGGCGACGGTGCTGATCCAGGGCGAGACGGGCAGCGGCAAGGAACTGGTGGCGCAGGCGATCCACCGCGAAAGCCCGCGCAGCCTGGGCGCGAACCGGCCCTTCATCGCCATCAATTGCGGCGCCATCGCCGAATCCCTGCTGGAATCGGAACTGTTCGGCCACGAGGATGGCGCCTTCACGGGTGCGCGCCGGGGCGGCCATGCTGGCCTGTTCGAGGCGGCCAACCACGGCACCCTGTTCCTCGACGAAATCGGCGAAATGCCGCTGGCCCTGCAAACGCGATTGCTGCGCGTGCTGGAAGAGCGCGAAGTGGTGCGCGTGGGCGGCACGCGGCCCATCGCCATCAATGTGCGCATCATCAGCGCCACCCATTGCGACCTGGACCAGCGCATCCGCGAAGGACGCTTCCGCGCCGACCTGTTCTACCGCCTGGCCGTGCTGCGCCTGCATCTGCCCGCCTTGCGCGAACGCGCCAGCGACATTCCCGGCCTGACCGAATGGTCGCTGAAAAACGCGCTGGCGGCGCTGGGTGCCCGTCCGCACCCCAACCTGCACGCGGAAATCCAGGCTTGCGCGCCGCTGCTGCGCCGCTACGACTGGCCCGGCAACGTGCGCGAACTGCGCAACCTGGCCGAACGCCTGGCGCTGTTCCTGGCCGCCGAACCGCTGCAGGCGCTGACGCCCGCCTTCGTGCTGGGCGTGGCGCCGGAACTGGCCAACGCTGCCGGCACGGCGGCGCTGCCGCCGGCGCCGGCCGCCGTCGTCGCGCCGCGCCTGGAAGACGAAAGCGCCAGCGCCGTGCTGGCGCGCTTCGGCGGGCGCCGTGACGCCGCCGCCCAGTACCTCGGCATCAGCCGTACCACCTTGTGGCGCCGCCTGCGCGCCGGCTGATTTTTCCAACCAGACAAAAAACACCATGGACGACTGGGCTCACTTGCACGATTTATGGCAGCGCTGCACGGGACAAGGCGCCGCGAGCGGCAACCCGGGACTGGCGCGCGACCACAGCGACATCAAGGCGCTGTACGCACGCGGCATTTCGATGGAAGACGCGCTGCACTTCCTGTATCAGCAACGGCCGACCCTGCAAGCCTACACGGCCTGGATCGCCGCGCGCACGCGCCCACGCCCGGCCCATGCCGGCAGCCCGCACGAGGACGTGCTGTCCGCCGCCGAGCTGCGCCATTTCGAGGAGCACGGCTACCTGGTGCTGCGCGGCGCCGTGCCGCGCGTGCAGTGCACCGCTGCCCGGGCGGCCATCTGGGACTACCTGGGCGCCAGCCCGGACGATGCGGCATCGTGGTACCAGCCGCACCCGGGCAAGCGGGGCCTGATGCTGCAGTTTTCCGACCACCCGGCCCTCGAGGAAAACCGCCACGTCGCGCACATCCGCCACGCCTACCAGCAGCTGTACGGCACTGGCGCCGGCATCTACGCCAGCATCGACAAGGTGAGCTTCAATGCTCCGGAAACGCCGCAGCACCGTTTCCTCGGCAGCGCCCTGCACTGGGACGTCAGCCTGCAGCAGCCGATTCCGTTCAAGCTGCAAGGCATGCTGTACCTGAGCGACTGTCCGGCGCAGCACGGCGCCTTCCACTGCGTGCCCGGCTTCCAGCACCGCATGGCTGGCTGGCTGGGGCAAGTGCCGCCAGGGCGCCAGCCGCGCGAATGGGCCGTCGACGACTTGCGGCCCGTACCCGTCGAAGGCATGGCCGGCGATTTCATCATCTGGCACCAGGCCCTGCCCCATTGCGCCACGCCCAACCGCGGCCCGGTGCCGCGCATGGTGCAATACCTGACCTACCATCCGGACCACTGCCAGGACCACGATGGATGGATCTGAGCCGCTCATCCTGCCCTGGCGCCGCTCATCCCGCGGCGCTGGCCGCGCGTTCCCGGCGCCGCTAGCATGGTCGTCAAGGAGGAGTACCCCATGAAACGAACACTGCAAACATTGATCTTGCTCAGTACGGCGCTGCTAGCGGGCGCCAGCCAGGCCGCCGCGCTCAAGGCCTTCACGGTCGAGGTCACCGGACAAGGCCGTCCCCTGATCCTGATTCCCGGCCTCGCATCCTCGGGCGAAGTGTGGCAAGCCACCGTGGCGCGCCTGTGCGGCCCGCAGGCCGCGCGCCAATGCCACGTGCTGACATTGGCCGGCTTTGCCGGCGTGGCGCCCATCGAAGGCGACCTGCTGGCGCAGGCGGAACAGCAGCTGGCCGACTACATCGGCACCCGCAAACTGGGCCAGCCAACCATCATCGGGCATAGCCTGGGCGGCTTCCTGGCTCTGAAAATGGCCATCGACCATCCGGCGCAAACGGGCAAGCTGGTGATCGTCGATTCGCTGCCGGCGCTGGGCGCGACGCAGCTGCCCTCCATCACGCCGGAGCAGCTGCAAGCCATGTCGCAGCAGATGCAGGCGGCCATGCGGGCCCAGGATGCGGCTGCCGCCAGCGCCAGTCAGCGCCGCACCGTCGCGGCCATGGCCAGCGCGCCGGCCGACGTGGAACGCATCATCGGCTGGGGCCAGCGCTCGGACCGCGAAACGGTGATCAAGGCCATGGGCACCCTGATGGCCAGCGATTTGCGCCAGGACGTGGCGAAAGTGCAGTCGCCCACGCTGGTGCTGGGCACCTGGATCGCCTACAAGGACTACGCGCCGCGCGCCGCCATCGAGGCCACGTTCCAGCAGCAGTACCGCCAGCTGCCCGGCGTGCAGATCGCGCTGGCCGACACGGCGCGCCACTTCATCATGTACGACCAGCCGGACTGGATGTTCGGCCAGATCGAGCAATTCCTGCGTTGAGCCATGACGCACCCCCACCGCCCCCCGCTGCTGGCTCGGATCGACTGGTACTGGACCTTCCAGCTGGCCGGCTGGGGCGCGCTGGCCCTGTTCAACAGCGTGTATGGCGGCTCCTCGCAACTGCGCATCGTCGCGACCATCGCCTGCTGGGGATCGCTGGGCGGCTTGCTGCTGTCGCACCTGTGGCATGGCGTGCTGCGCCGGCGCGGCTGGGCGGCAAACGGCTTGCGCTGGAAACGCATCGTGCCGTCGCTGATCCTGCTGGCCGCCATCCAGACGGCCAGTGTGACGGCCGCCTTCCACGTCATGTATCCGCCCGACATCCTGCGCGGCATCGCCTGGCTGCCCGGCGCGCTGCTGTTCTGGTTCGGGGTCTTCCTGACCTGGACGGTGTTCTACTTCACCGCGCTGTCGCTGCGCCGCGCCGCTCGCCTGGAAGCGGAAACCCTGCGCCTGCAGCTGCACGGACGGGAGGCCGAACTGCGCGCCCTGCAGGCGCAAGTCAATCCGCATTTTTTCTTCAACAGCCTCAATAGCGTGCGCGCCCTGATCTTCGAAGACCGCGAAGCGGCCGCGCACATGATCGACCAGCTGGCAGGCCTGATGCGCCACGCGCTGCAATCGGGCCAGCACGCCACGGTGCCGCTGGCGGCCGAACTGGACGCCGTGCGCGCCTACCTGGCCATCGAACAGATACGCTTCGAGGAACGCTTGCGCGTCAGCTTCGCGATCGAGATCGGCGCGCCCGACGTGGAACACGTGCGCGTGCCGCCCATGGCTCTGCAAACGCTGGTGGAAAACGCCGTCAAATACGGCGTCGAAGCAAGCGCCGAGGGCGCCGACATCCGCATCGCGGTGCGCCGCGCCAGCCCCGCCGACGGCACGGCCATGCTGCAGATCGACGTGGCCAACACGGGTGCCTTGCGCGAACCCGGCAACTCCACCTGCGTCGGCCTGCGCAATGCGCGCCAACGGCTGCAACTGGCTTGCGGCGAGCGCGCCAGCCTGGAATTGCGCGAACAGGCCGGCTGGGTGCATGCCACCATCCACCTGCCGGAGCCGGCATGAACGGCCAGCCGCTCAAGGTACTGCTGGTCGATGACGAGCGCCTGGCGCGCGCCGAGCTGCGACGGCTGCTGGCGCCGCATGTGCAGCGCGGCGCCGTGGAGATCGTGGGCGAGGCGGCCAGCGCGGCCGACGCCGTCGCGCAGATCGGCAAGCTGCGGCCCGACCTGCTGCTGCTCGACGTGCAGATGCCGGGGGGCTCCGGCTTCGACCTGCTGGCCGCGCTCGACGATGCGCCCGACGTCATCTTTTGCACGGCCTTCGACCAGTACGCGCTGCAGGCGTTCGAGGTCAGCGCCCTCGACTACCTGCAAAAACCCGTGCAGGCGGCACGCCTGGCGACGGCGCTGGAACGCGCCGGCGCGCGGGCGCAAGCCGTGCCGCCTCCCGCGCCGCGCAAAGTCTTCATCAAGGATGGGGAACGCTGCTGGTTCGTGGCGTTTGACGATATCCGCCTGCTGGAATCGGAAGGCAACTACACACGCGTGCATTTCGGCGCGCAGCGTCCGCTGATGCTGCGCACCCTGAACCAGCTGGAAGAAAAGCTCGATCCGGCCCTGTTCCTGCGCGCCAACCGGCGCCAGATCGTCAACCTGGCGCAGGTGGCACAAGTGGCGCCGAATGCGGCCGATGGCCTCGACCTGCGCCTGCTGGATGGCAGCGTGGTCGAGGTGTCGCGCCGCCGCGCGCAGCAGTTCAAGGCCGCCTGCGGCCTGTAGCGGGACTACTTCAGCGCGGGGATCGGCTGCGCCTGGAAAGCGGGGCGCGGCTGCTCCCTGAGCTTTTTCGCCAGCATGTCGAGCGCCACTTCCAGCTGGCGATCGGCGCCATTGAAGGTGGCGTGCGGCGGATTTTCCACCTCCACGTCCGGCACCACGCCCACGCCTTCGATCAGCCACTGGCCGTCGATGCCGAACTGGCCGTTTTCCGCCACGCGCGCCATGCCATTGTCGGCCAGGCGCGTATTGTCGCTGAGCCAGACGCCCGCGCCGGCCGTGCGCTTGCCCACCAGCGGCGCCAGCCCCAGGGCCTTGATGCCGGCGGCGAAGGTCTCGCCATCCGAATACGTGAGTTCGTCGACCAGCACGACCAGGTGGCCGCGGAAGGTATTCTGCATGTTCGACGACGGCTGCACGCCCGGCGGCGCCCAGTAGGCCCAGGCCTTGCGCAGCAGTTTTTCGATGATCCAGCTGTCGATATTGCCGCCGTTATTGCGCCGCACGTCGATGATCAAACCTTCGCGGTTGACGTTCGCATAAAAATCGCGCGCGAACGAGGCGATGTCGTTGGGCCCCATGGCGCGCAAATGCAGGTAGCCGATGCGCCCCTGCGAGGCGGCCGCCACCTGCTCGGCGCGGCTCAATTCCCAGTCGCCATAGCGCAGCGCCGTCTGTTTCGCCATGTTGACGGGCGTGACGATGACGGCGCGCGGCGCCCCCTTGCCCCGTTTGACCTGCAACAACACCTGCTTGTCAGCCTGGTTCAGCAGCAGGTCGCTGATGTCGCGCGCGCCCAAGACGTCCTTGCCGTTGACGGCCGTGATCACGTCGCCCGCCTGCACCTCCACGTCGGGCCGCGACAGGGGCGCTCGCGCCGAGGGCAGTTCCGCTTCGCTGCGGTAGACATGCTCGACCCGGTAGCCGTCGCTGGTGCGCGCCAGCACGGCGCCCAGGCCCGCCGGCGTGCCTTCCTGTTCCGTGCGGCGCAATTCGCCGGGGCGGATCTGCGAATGCAGGGCGCCCACCTCGGCCACCATCATGCCGAGCACGTCATTGAGTTCGGCGCGGTCCGTGACCCGCTCGACCAGCGGCGCATATTTGTCGCGCGCCGCCCTCCAGTCCACGCCGCGCATCTTCGCGTCGTAGAGAAAATCGCGGTGCAAACGCCAGGCGTCGTTGAACATCTGCTTCCATTCCAGGCGCGGATTCGACACGAAAGTCCAGTCGTCGACCTTGACCTTGGCCTTCGACAGGTCGGCCGGCAGCTTGGCGCCCGCCTCGATCACCAGCATCTCGCCCGGTCCCGTGGCTGCCGCCGTGCGGTAGTACAAATGCTTCTTGTCCTGCGCCAGGTCGAATTCGCGCACATTGGCCACCAGCAATTCCGGCTTGGAGCCGGTGTTGCCAATTGCCAAGGTCTTCAGGCTGGACTTGTTTTCGCCGCTGTCCCGCTCGAGGAAATACAGGCGCTTGTCATCGGCGGCCAGCGCGCTGTAATTGCCCGCCGCCAGCGGCACTTCATACAGGCGTTCGGCCAGGCCCTGGCTGACGATGGCCGGCAATGCCGCCGGCGCCTTTTTCACGGTCGTCTTTCCGCCCGCCTTTTCCAGCGCTTTTTCCGCCGCCGATTCGGCCGCCTTTTCATCGTCCGTCTCGGGCGGTTTCACTCCTGGACGGCTCAGCTCATCGTCGGGCTGGAACGGGAAACGGTTACCCGGCTGCAGCGCCAGCGCATACACGCCGGTGCGCTTGTCGAACACGGGGCCCATGTTGCGGTCGCCCCATGGCGAACCGTTGGCCAGCTGAAAATTGCGCGCCGACAAGAAATACAACCACTTGCCGTCCGGCGAAAAGACGGGCGAAGCGGACGTGTAGCGGTCACTGGTGACGAATTGCAGCTGCTTCGACGCGAGGTTGTACAAGCCGATCTGCTCGCGCTGCTCGTTGCTGGCCACGCGCACGATGGCCAGGTTGCGGCTGTCGGGCGACCATTGCACTTCGTCGTGCTTGTCCACGCCCGCCTTGCCCGCGTCGTCGATCAGCGCGTTGCCCCTGGTCGCCAGGTCCAGCAGCCAGAAACGGCCCTTTTTATCCGTGTGGGCCAGCCAGCGCCCGTCCGGCGACGGATACAATTTCCAGCGGTGATTATCGCCCTGCGTCGTCAGCTGCTCGCCCTTGCCCGAGCCGTCGGCGGCGTACTTCCAGATTTCATTCTCGCCGCTCGTGTCGACGATGGCGAAGACGGATTTCTCGTCGCTGGAAAAGACGGCGTCGCGCGCCCGCGCCCCTTCCGGAATGGCGATGTCGACGCGGCGCAAGCTGCCCGTGCCGGCGATGCTGACACGGCCCCTTGCAGTAAGAATGATGCGCTCATCCTTGCCCGACACTTGGACATTGCTCAAGGTATCGAGCGGCGAACGGATCTGGCGCGCGCGCTGCTGGTCGAAATCGGACACGAGGCTGATGGCCAGCGGCTGCGAGGCGCCCGTTGCCGCGACGTTCAGGTCGAGCACGTGCAAATCGGCGCCCAGCTGGTAGACGATCTTGCCGTCGCCCAGGGACGCATTGCGCACGTCCCACTGCGTGTGGCTGGTCAAGGCGCGGCGGTCGGAGCCGTCGGGCAGCATGCTCCACAGATTATCGCTGCCGCCCGCGTCGCTGATATAGTAGACACGGCCCTGCCACCACATGGGGCGCTTGTTGTTGCCAGCCAACACAGCGGGTTCCGCGTGCATGCGCACGGCCTCGCCCTTGCCATCGATGTCATAGCGCCACAGGACGGCATGCGCGCCGCCCCGGTAGTTGCGCACATTGTCGTTGGTCATGGCCAGGCCGAAACGCGTGAAGAACAGCGTCTTGCCGGCGTCGTCGAGCACGGCATCGTTGGCGTCGGCCACGGGAAACACGCGGCGCGTCTGTTTCACGGGATCGATGGCGGCGACGATGCGACGCGACGCGGGACCATCCGTATTTTGCGTGCTGACCAGCACTTCGCCCTGCGCCGTCCAGCCCAGCACCAGCACGCCGCCATTGTCGTACGAAATACGGCGCGGCAAGCCGCCGGCCAGCGGCATCACATACGCTTCCTGCGCCCCTTCATAGGCGGCGGAAAAGGCGATCCACTGGCCATCGCGCGAAATCGCCGCATTCGTTTCATAGCCCGGATGCGTGGTCAGGCGCTGCGCCGCGCCACCGCGCAGATTGCTTTTCCACAAGTCACCTTCGGCCGTGAAGACGACGGTATCGCCGCGCACGGCGGGAAAGCGGAAGTAGCTGCCGGCAGGCGCGGCAGCGGCGGCAGCGCTCCCCAGCAAGCCGGCGGACAACAGGAGGAAGGCGAGAGTACGGGAAATTTTCATGTAGGCAGTCTTTCAACGAGCAGTCAGCGGTCATGGAAACGATGCGGGGCAAGGCCGACACCGGGATCCCGATTCTTGCATAGCTAATGCAAAAGCAATACCTTTTTTTAAACAAGGCAATTTGCATAATAGTTTCCATGAATCGCTTATGGGCGTAAAAAAACCCGCGCCACTTGCGTGGGCGGGTTTTTATTGACGGCAGGAAGCTTATTCCACTTCCACCGTTTCCGGCGCAGCCGTCGGCGCCGCGTCTGGCGGTTCCGGGAATTCCAGCAAGACCTGGTCCTTGTCGTCGAGGTCGACCGTGACCCGTCCGCCCGTCACCAGGCGGCCGAACAGCAGTTCGTCGGCCAGGGCCTTGCGGATCATGTCCTGGATCAGGCGCGCCATCGGCCGCGCGCCCATCAGCGGATCGAAGCCTTTCTTGCCGAGGAAAGCGCGCAGCTTCTCGGTAAATACGGCTTCGACCTTTTTCTCGTGCAACTGTTCTTCCAGCTGCATCAGGAACTTGTCGACCACGCGCAGGATGATTTCCTGGTCCAGCGAACGGAAGCTGATGGTCGCGTCGATGCGGTTGCGGAACTCCGGCGTAAACATGCGCTTGATGTCGGCCATCTCGTCGCCAGCCTGCTTCGAGTTGGTGAAGCCGATCGACGTCTTTTGCAAGCTTTCCGCTCCCGCATTCGTCGTCATGATGATGATCACGTTGCGGAAATCGGCTTTGCGGCCATTGTTGTCCGTCAAGGTACCGTGATCCATCACTTGCAGCAGGATATTGAAAATGTCCGGATGGGCTTTTTCAATTTCATCGAGCAGCAAGACCGCATGCGGCTTCTTGGTGATCGCTTCCGTCAGCAAGCCGCCCTGGTCGAAACCGACGTAGCCCGGTGGCGCGCCGATCAGACGGCTGACGGCGTGGCGTTCCATGTATTCCGACATGTCAAAACGGATCAGCTCGATACCGAGGATGAAGGCCAGCTGTTTCGCCACTTCGGTCTTGCCCACGCCGGTCGGACCGGAGAACAGGAAGGAGCCGATCGGCTTGTCCGTCTTGCCCAGGCCGGCACGTGCCATCTTGATGGCCGACGCCAGCGCATCGATGGCCGGATCTTGCCCGAACACAACATTGCGCAAGTCGCGGTCGATCGTCTGCAGCTTGCTGCGGTCGTCCTGGTTGACCGTTTGCGGCGGAATGCGGGCGATCTTGGCGATGATGTCCTCGATCTCGGCCTTGCCGATGGTTTTCTTTTGCTTCGACTTCGGCAGGATGCGCTGCGCCGCGCCCGCTTCATCGATGACGTCGATCGCCTTGTCGGGCAAATGGCGGTCGTTGATGAAGCGCGCCGCCAGTTCGGCCGCCGTCGACAGGGCCGAGGCCGAGTATTTCACGCCATGGTGCTCTTCGAAGCGCGATTTGAGGCCGCGCAAGATTTGCACGGTTTGCTCGACGGTTGGCTCGTTGACGTCCACTTTCTGGAAGCGGCGGCTCAAGGCATGATCTTTCTCAAACACGCCGCGGAATTCCGTGTACGTGGTCGCGCCGATGCACTTCAATTGACCGTTGGCCAGTGCCGGTTTCAGCAGGTTCGACGCATCCAGGGTGCCGCCCGACGCCGAGCCCGCACCGATGATGGTGTGGATCTCGTCGATGAACAGGATGCCGTTCGGATTGTCCTTCAGTTGTTTCAGCACGGCTTTCAGGCGCTGTTCGAAGTCGCCGCGGTATTTGGTACCGGCCAGCAAGGCGCCCATGTCCAGCGAATACACGACGGCATTCTGCAGGATTTCCGGCACGTCGCTTTGCGTGATGCGGTAGGCGAGGCCTTCGGCGATGGCCGTCTTGCCCACGCCCGCCTCGCCGACCAGCAGCGGATTGTTCTTGCGGCGGCGGCACAGGATCTGGATCACGCGGTCGACTTCTTCCTCGCGGCCGATCAGCGGGTCGATCTTGCCTTCGGCAGCGGCCTTGTTCAGGTTTTGCGTGAACTGGTCGAGCGGGCTTTCCTTCGGCTGGCCATCGACGGGTGCCTCTTCCACGCCTTCGGAGGCTTTCGCGCTTTCCGTCGACTGGTCCTTGCGCACGCCGTGCGAGATGAAATTGACCACGTCCAGGCGCGTCACGCCCTGCTGGTGCAGGTAGTAGACAGCATGCGAATCCTTTTCGCCGAAGATGGCCACCAGCACATTGGCGCCCGTGACTTCCTTCTTGCCATTCGAGGCGGACTGGACGTGCATGATGGCACGCTGGATCACGCGCTGGAAACCAAGCGTCGGCTGGGTGTCGACTTCGCCCGTGCCAGGCACGGTCGGCGTGTTATCGCCGATGAAATTGGTGAGGGTCTTGCGCAGGTCTTCAATATTGACCGCGCAGGCACGCAACACCTCGGCAGCGGAGGGATTGTCCAGCAGTGCCAGCAGTAAATGCTCAACCGTGATGAATTCGTGCCGTGCCTGCCGAGCTTCGACAAACGCCATGTGCAAACTTACTTCTAATTCCTGCGCAATCATACTTCCTCCATCACGCACTGCAGGGGGTGCCCCGCCTTGCGCGCATGCGTTAAAACGAACTCCACTTTGGTACACGCTATATCTTTAGAGAACACGCCGCACACTCCTTTGCCGTAGCGATGAACACTGAGCATGATTTGCGTCGCCGTTTCACGGTCCTTGTTGAAATACTCCTGAATGATGGCCACCACAAATTCCATGGGGGTGTAGTCGTCATTGAGCAAGGCTACCTGGTAGAGCGGTGGCGGCTTCAGCACTTGCCGCTCCAGCAGGGCTTCTGTGTCGTGCTTGGTTGCCATACGCTTATTCTAATGCTTTCACAGTGGTTGTCATGCGCAATATCTACGCCTTTCCAATTGTTTTCAATCTTACGCGTTTTCTTAATAGTGCGCAGATGGCGACCTTGCCGTCAAAATCAAGAGTTGCTTTTTTGGTTGCCGTGAAGAATTTGGCAATATCGATGGAAAAGCGCTTGACTTCATTATTTATTCCGCCAACAATGCTGTATCGACTGTTGCAGTAATGTACAGCTTGATAAGAAGTGAGACGTCGAGGAGGGGGCAAGAAGCTTCTTGCTTTTATGGCTCGTGTGATTTGTTTTAATTTTGAAAGTTCTTTTTATGGCAACAGGTACAGTTAAGTGGTTCAATGATTCCAAAGGTTTTGGCTTCATCACTCCAGATGATGGCGGCGAAGATTTGTTTGCTCATTTCTCCGCAATCAACATGAACGGTTTCAAGACCCTCAAAGAAGGTCAAAAAGTTCAATTCGAAGTCACGCAAGGCCCTAAAGGCAAGCAAGCTTCCAACATCCAAGCAGCCTAAGCATCGCCGGCCCTCAGATGTGAAAAACCCCGTTTCCTTGAAGCGGGGTTTTTTTTCGTCCGCAGGGCGCGCAGCACCCTGCCCCGTTTCCTTTACATGTGCTCGACCATCACCTGGCCGAAACCAGAACACGACACTTGCGTGGCGCCTTCCATCAGGCGGGCGAAATCATAGGTGACGCGCTTCGAGGCGATCGATTTTTGCATCGAAGAAATCACCAGGTCGGCCGCTTCCAGCCAGCCCATGTGGCGCAGCATCATTTCCGCAGACAAAATCAGCGAACCGGGGTTCACGTAATCCTTGCCCGCGTACTTAGGCGCCGTGCCGTGCGTCGCTTCGAACATGGCGACGGAGTCGGACAGGTTGGCGCCCGGCGCGATGCCGATGCCGCCCACTTGCGCCGCCAGCGCGTCGGAAATGTAATCGCCGTTCAAATTCAGGGTGGCGATGACGCTGTATTCGGCCGGACGCAGCAAAATCTGTTGCAGGAACGCGTCAGCGATGGAATCCTTGACGATGATGTCGCGGCCCGTCCGTGGGTTCTTGAACTTGCACCACGGGCCGCCATCGATCAGCTCGGCGCCGAATTCCTTTTGCGCCAGCGCATACGCCCAGTCGCGGAAGCCGCCTTCCGTGTACTTCATGATGTTGCCTTTGTGCACGATCGTCACGGATGGCTTGTCATTGTCGATCGCATACTGGATGGCCTTGCGCACCAGGCGCTCGGTGCCTTCGATGGAAACGGGCTTGATGCCCAGGCCCGACGTGGCCGGGAAGCGGATCTTGGTCACGCCCATTTCATTGACGAGGAAATCCATCAATTTCTTTGCTTCGGGCGAGCCTTGCTGGTATTCGATGCCGGCGTAGATATCTTCCGAGTTTTCGCGGAAAATCACCATGTCCGTCTTTTCCGGCTCTTTCACGGGCGATGGCACGCCCGTGAAGTAGCGCACGGGGCGCAGGCAGACGTACAGATCGAGCTGCTGGCGCAAGGCCACGTTCAGCGAGCGGATGCCGCCGCCGACGGGCGTGGTCAGCGGGCCCTTGATGGAGACCACGTAATCTTTCAGCACGGCCAAGGTTTCTTCCGGCAGCCACACATCGGGGCCGTACACATTCGTCGCTTTTTCGCCCGCATAGATTTCCATCCAGCTGATCTTGCGCGCGCCGCCGTAGGCCTTGGCCACGGCCGCGTCGATCACCTTGATCATGACGGGGCTGATATCGATGCCCGTGCCATCGCCTTCAATGAAGGGAACGATGGGATTATCTGGTACATTCAGCGAAAAATCGGCGTTGACGGTGATTTTTTGGCCGTCAGCAGGTACAGTGATATGTTGATACATCGTGATCTCCGAAGTGGGACACACCGCTGGCGGGCAACACAGGCCGGCGACGCGCTCTGCGGTTGCAGAGTTTACAAAAACAAGTCCGAACAGGGCGGCAACAACGCACTTTAGCAGGGAAAGAACACCCGGGCCACCCGCGGCGCCAAAGAACCGCATTGCCATACCGTCTCAAGTCTTCTATAAGACATAAGACTAACATTTCACATTATGCACCAGTATCTTACAGGGCGCCACGCTTTTGCGGCGCCGATCAGCAGCCACCATCGCTTACATCAATTCCCTTACCAGCATGCCACTCATCCTCTTCAATAAACCATTCCAGGTCCTGTGCCAGTTTTCGCCGCAGGAGGGCCGCGCCACCCTGGCCGACCACATCACCATCCCCGGCATCTACCCGGCCGGCCGGCTCGACGCGGACAGCGAAGGCTTGCTGCTGCTGACGGACGACGGCCGCCTGCAGCACGAGATCAGCCACCCGGACCGCAAGGAAGCGAAAACCTACCTGGTGCAGGTCGACGGCGTGCCCGATGCGGCCAGCCTGGCGCGCCTGCAGGCGCCGCTGGACCTGGGCGACTTCATCACCAAGCCGTGCAAGGCCGTGCGCATCGCCGAGCCGGACTGGCTGTGGCCGCGCAATCCGCCGATCCGCGCGCGCGCCGACAAGCCCACCTCATGGCTGGCGATCACCCTGAAAGAAGGGAAAAACCGGCAAGTGCGGCGCATGACGGCCGCCGTCGGCCTGCCCACGCTGCGCCTGGTGCGCAGCGCCATCGGCCCGTTTTCCCTGGCCAGCCACCCCTTGCTGCCCGGCGAATGGTGCGAAGTGCCGGCCGAAAACATCGGAAAAGCGTGAACCGGACAAGAAAAAACGCCCCCGGCGCCGAATTTTGCCAAGATGCACTATTTATTTTTAGATAATGCATTAAAATCATCCCACCTTAACATGATAGAAAAGGAAAGATGATGACAAAAGTAATCCTGGCCCTGGCCGCTTCCCTGCTTGCCGGCGCCGCACTGGCGCAATCGGGCGCCAAGGTGCACGCTTCCGCCGCGACCGATGCCGTCAAGCCGCCGCCCGCTTCGGCAGCCAGCCATGCGTCGGCCGCGACTGACGCCGTCAAGCCGGTGCCGCCGGCGTCGGCCACCGTCAACGCTTCGGCCGCGACGGATGCGGCGCGTTCGGGCGCATCGACCAAGGCTTCGGCCGCAACGGATGCCCCACGCCTGGTTCCCCAGGCCCGCAAGGCGAAGCAGCCGGCCGCCGAGGCAGGCAAGCCCGTGAAGTAAGCAGCAAGAAGTAGGAAGTAGGAAGTAGGAAGTAGGAAGTAGGAAGAAGCAAGGGTAATTCCCGGGGTTACTGCAGCAGCCATGTTGCTGTAACCCCACGCTTTCGGCGCGGACAGGCAGCATGCTTGACCAGGCAGCCGCCAGCATGGCTTAATCGCCGCTTCGCAGCCACCGTCCCGCCCCATGAAAAATTCCCTACGTCATCTCAGCCTGTCCATCGCCCTGCTGGCCGGCGCCAACATTGCTCAAGCTCAAACAAAGAGCGTGCAACTGTCGGCTGGCATGCATTTGATCCAGGCGGAAGTGGCCGCCACGGAAGAGCAGCGCGAACAGGGCTTGATGTACCGTGAAAAGATGCCGGCCAATGCGGGCATGCTGTTCGTCTTTGGCAATCCATCGACGCAATGCATGTGGATGAAAAACACGCCGCTGCCCCTGTCGGTGGCCTTTATCGATGCCGGCGGCAAGATCGTCAACATCGAAGACATGCAGCCGCACACGCTCGACAGCCATTGCTCCACGAAGACCGTGCCCGTGCGCTATGCGCTGGAAATGAACCTGGGCTGGTTCAAGCAAAAGAATATCAAGCCGGGCATGAGCATCGGCAACTTGCCAGGGGCACGCTAGGCCAGCGCGGCCGCAGCCTGCCGCTGGCGGGTGCGGCCGCAAAAAATCCTGAAAAAACGCGAAAAAACCCGCCAGAATGAATCTGCGGGTTTTTGCTTTTCAACCAGTGCCAGCGTACCGGCACAGGCAAGGCCGCCGTGGCGGCTTGCCTGCTGGCGAATATTAAGCGGACAGTGCTTTCAAAGCAGCTGCCAGACGGCTCTTATGGCGAGCTGCCTTGTTTTTGTGGATGATCTTCTTGTCAGCGATACGGTCGATGGTCGACACGGATGCTTGGAAGATTGCAGCAGCAGCTGCCTTGTCGCCGCCCTGGATCGCTTTGCGAGCAGCTTTGATAGCCGTGCGCAAGGTCGAACGTTGGGACGAATTGTGTGCGTTTTGCTTAACTGCTTGACGAGCGCGTTTGCGCGCTTGTGCGGTATTTGCCATGGAATTTCCTAAAACAGGGTCAAAGTGCGTTTGCAAACATTAGTGTTTGCCAACCGGTGCGTTCTGTGCGTCTGCCGAACCATGTGTGCCAAACCAGTGCCTGTCAAACATTAGTGTCTGCGTAACAGAATTCTGTACAGCCTTCGATTATAGCGATATTTTCAAGCGGGGGCAAATCAAAAAACCGTGTGTGATGCCAAAATCACCTGAAAATGGGCCTGGCAAGGGCGAATCGGCGACGATTGTTACCATATTTTAACCGTTTGCCGGTACCGCGCCCGGCTATAATCTGCCCCCATGAACTTGCTTAAAACCCTCGCCGCCATTTCCAGCATGACCATGCTGTCCCGTGTAACCGGATTATTGCGCGAAAGCCTGTTCGCGCGCGCCTTTGGCGCCGGCGCCTACACGGACGCCTTCATCGTTGCCTTCCGCATTCCCAACCTGTTGCGCCGCCTGTTTGCCGAGGGGGCCTTCTCGCAAGCCTTCGTGCCGATCTTGTCTGAATACAAGAACCAGCATGGCCAGGAAGCGAGCAAGCAACTGGCCGACCATGTGGCCACCACCCTCGTCTGGGCCACCTTGCTCGTGTCCGCCATCGGCATCGTCGGCGCGCCCTGGTTCGTGTACGCGATCGCCACGGGCCTGTCCAAGGATCCGGGCGCCTTCGACGCGGCCGTATGGATGACGCGCCTGATGTTTCCTTATATTACTTGCATGTCTTTCGTGGCCCTGGCCGGCGGCATCCTGAATACCTGGCGCGAATTCAAGATACCCGCGTTCACGCCAGTGCTGCTGAACCTGTCGTTCATCGCCGCCTCGCTGTTCCTCGCGCCGCACTTGAAACAGCCGATCTACGCCATGGCCATTGCCGTGTTCGCCGGCGGCTTGCTGCAAGTGGCAATCCAGATTCCCGCGCTGATCAAGATCGGCATGCTGCCGCGCCTGTCGATCAATCCCGCCATCGGCCTGTCCGACGGCGGCGTGCGCCGCGTGCTGAAAAAGATGGGACCGGCCGTGTTCGCCGTGTCGGCAGCGCAGATCAGCCTGATGATCAACACGAGCATCGCGTCGCGCCTGGCCGAGGGCAGCATTTCCTGGCTGTCGTATGCGGACCGCCTGATGGAGTTCCCCACCGCCATGCTGGGCGTGGCCCTGGGCACCATCTTGCTGCCCAGCCTGTCGAAGGCGAACGTGGATGGCGACAAGACGGAATACTCGGCCCTGCTGGACTGGGGTTTGCGTTTGACCTTCCTGCTGGCCCTGCCCGCCGCCGTCGGCATGGCGACCCTGGCCACGCCGCTGATCGCGACATTATTTCACTACGGCAAGTTCACGGCCGAATCCGTGACCATGTCGACGCAGCCGCTGGTGGCCTACAGCCTGGGCCTGATCGGCATCATCCTCGTGAAAACCCTGGCGCCCGCCTTCTATGCGCGCCAGGATATCCGCACGCCCGTGAAAATCGCCATCGGCGTGCTGATCGCCACGCAACTGATGAATCTGCTGTTCGTGCCCTACATCGCCGTGGCCGGCCTGGCCCTGTCGATCGGCCTGGGCGCCTGCCTGAACGCCAGCTTCCTGTACTGGGGCTTGCGCAAGCGCGGCATCTACCAGCCGAAACCAGGCTGGGCCAAGTTCTTCCTGCGCCTGCTGCCGGCACTCGTCGTGATGGGCGGCGTGGCGTATGCAGGCGCCATGCGCATCGACTGGATCGCTATGCAAGCCCATCCGCTGTTGCGGGCCGGCGCGCTGGCCCTGGTGGTGGCCCTGTGCGGCGTGGCGTATTTTGCGACGTTATTTGCGGTTGGCTTCCGCTTCCGCGATTTCAAGCGCCACGCTTGACAGCATGGGCAAGACGTTGTTGCCTGCGTCTCGCCGTACTAGCGTACTGCCTTCGACTGGGCGCCTAGTCCTGCACATGTTGTCGCAATCGCACATGTAATCATGCAGTAGAAACAAAAAAACCCGCCTCGGCGGGTTTTGTCATTCTAGCCAGCAAAAATCAAACAGCTTTGCGGGCGCGGCGGCGGGCGGCGAAACCGACCAGCGCCAGGCCACCCAACAGCATGCCGTAGGTTTCCGGTTCCGGCACAGGCAAGGCCGAGACCGTGCCCACGTACTGGCCATTCTGCAAACCGGTCAAGCCCGAAACACGCACCTCATAGGTACCTGCCGCCAGGGAACCGGCCCAGCTCAGGCTCTGGATGCCGGCCACCGACGTCAGGGTCAGGTCGCCATAGCCCACCAGGGTGGCGGCGAAGTTGCTGATCGCGCCTTCGGCAACGGAAAACGTTTGCAATGCGCCAAACGAAGTCGACGACGGGGTCAGCAGTTTGAAGGTCCACAAATCATCGACCACCGAATTGGCGGCGAAATTGGTGGTGATCGATGCCCGCGTATCGAAGCCGCTTGGATCCAGGATGCCCAGATTGTAGGTGGCCGCCGATGCGCTGAACGATGCTGCAGCCAGAATGCCTGCCGCGATAAATTTCAATTTCATAAATTATCCCTTAAAAGTAATTTATGGCCGCCAGGTGGGCCAGCCATCGCTTTAGTACTGAAAGTACCAGGAAGGATGGTAGCATAAAGACATCAAATTACTTGTAATTATTTTATTGAAATTTCATTTATTGAAAGTATTTCCTCTATGAAATGGTTCCAGGTCAAGATGAATTTCCAGGTGAAAATAGTTATCCCTGTATTCTTCATCGTTGACTTATGGTTACGGCAGATTGCGCGCTTGCGCGCCGGTCTCTTCCTCCGGCTCCTCCGCCTCGGGCGCCGACGGTTCGGGCGCTGGCGCAGCCGGATGCGGCGGCGGGAACAAGGCGGGCGGCGCGGCGGAGGGCGGCGCGGCGGCGTCTGGCGGCGCCAGGACCAGTCCCGCCGGCGGCACGGGCCCGCCGGCGACGAACTGCCACTCGGACAGGTGCGACTTGCCTTCGAAACCGGTGAAGCGGGCGTCGAAATTGCCCACTTTTAAGGGCGCGGACGATGACAGGCTATGCACGCCGATGATGCCCTGGCCGCCGGGCTGGTACAGCAAGCCCCATTCGGCGCGTCCCGTGACGGGGTCCACATACAGCTTGCGCAAATGGCGGCGCACCTGCGGAAAGCGGGGGTCGCGCAGCAAGGCGGCCAGGGTCGGCGGATGCTGCGGCTGGCCGGCGGGCGTGGCGCCCGTGTAACTCTGCAGCGCATCGACAAACTCCGCACCGATGTCGAGCAGCTCCTGCTCGGCCGCCTGGCGCTGCAGCAAGGAGCCCATCTTCAGCCCGGCCGCCCCCACGAGGCCCAGGATGGCGACCAGGATGATCAGGCCCAGATACGTAACACCGCGCTGGCGGCGCGCAGGACGGTGCATGGCCGCTACCAGTCGGCGAACGGCGTGCCGCTGCGGTCCTTGCCGGGCGCGCCGCTTTTCACGTCATACACCTGGCCCGGCGTATCGTCGGGCGGCGGCACGATCAGCCAGCTGCTGTCGCTGTCCGTGATGGGGTCGATGGGCATGGCGCGCAGGTATTTCTTTTCGACCAGTTGCTCAAGAGTGTCGGGATAACGGCCCGTATCGCCGTGGAACTGGTCGATGGTCGTGCGCAGGTTGCGCAAGTTGTCCGCCAACACGGTTTCCTTCGCCTTGTCGAGGCTGGGAAAGTAGCGGGGCACGGCCAGGGTCAGCAACAGCGCCACGATGCCGAGCACCACCAGCAGCTCGATCAGCGTAAAGCCGCGCGCGCGGTCAGGGACAGGCATGGTTCACCATAGACGGTAAGGCACGTTGTTCAGGCCGGTCTTGTTGGAAGTCGAGTACACATCGTACACATCGTCGCCCTCGCGCGGCTCGGCCGCTTCGCTGGCGTAGCTGCGCTTGCCCCACGTTTGCGCATCGCTCAGGCCCGCATCCGCATTGAACGGGTCGCGCGGCACGCGGCGCAGGAAAAACAGCTTGCTGCGCTTCGGGTTGCGCTGGTCCGGCACGCCCTCGACCAGCAGGTCCAGGCTTTTCGGATAGCCGCTGGCGTCGGGCGTGCGCATGACGCGGCCTTCGTCGCCGGCCCGTTTATAGGCGTCGAGCCCCTGGCGAATCTCGCGCAGCGCGCGCCGCAATTCCTGCTCCTGGCGCCGCTGCACCGTCACCTGCGTGACGGGGATCACCAGGGTGGCCAGCACGCCCAGGATGGCCAGGGTCACCAGCAGCTCGATCAGGGTGAAGCCGCCTGGCCCGCCCTGCGCATGCGCCAGTCTCATTTGGCGGGCGCCACCGGCACCGGCTGGCTCGATGACAGCGGCAAGGGCGACGCCTGCAGCGGCACGGGCTGGCCGGACGAGATCGGCAAGGGCGAGGCGGCCGGCTCGGGCGATGGCGCCACTTCCGGCGCGGGGACGCCCTGCGGCAAGGCCGGCGGCACCTGGCCCGGCGCCATCAGCTGCTGCGCCGGCGCCGGCTGCATGCCGACGGCCGACGGGCCGGAACGCACGATCACCGTGCCCGGCATCTGTGTGGGCGCCTTGGCCGCCATGTCGGGCCGGCGGCGGAAGCTGCCTTCCGTGCCTGCGGAAAATTCCGACTCCTTCGCTTCCGGACGCTGCACCGTGCGCACCAGGTGCGGCGTGATCGACAGCACGATTTCCGTCTTCTGGCTATCGTCCTTGCTGCTGCCGAACAGGCGGCCCAGCACGGGAATGTCGCCCAGGCCCGGCACCTTGTTGCCCGAGCTGCGCTCTTCATTGTTGATCAAGCCCGCCAGCACCTGGTTTTCGCCATCCTTCAGCTGCAGCATGGTCGACGCCTGGCGCGTGCCGATCTGGTACAGGGTAGAGCCGCTCCGGGTGGTTGTGGCCGCGCCCAGGTTGCTCACCTCGAGCGAGATGCGGATGCCCACCTCGTTGTTCAAATAGATGGTCGGCTCGGCGTTCACCGTCAAGCCCACGTCCAGGTAGCTGATCGATTCGGAAGCGAAGCCGCCCGTGCCCGGCGAAATCGTGGTGGTCACCACGGGCACCCTGTCGCCGATGACGAATTTCGCCTTTTCCCGGTTGCGCACGCGGATGCGCGGATTGGCCAGGATGTTCGCGTCGCCGTCCGTCTTGTTGGCGTTCGCCGTCACGGCCAGGTTGCTCACGCCGATAGTACGCTGATTCAGATTATTCAAGTCGTTGATGGTCAACCCGATCCCGCCCGAGGTACTGAGCGGCGTCAAGGTCAGGCTCGATGGCCAGGCCACGCCCAGCTCCATCAGGCGGCTGCGCTTGACCTCGAGGATTTCCAGTTCCAGCACCACTTCCGCCTCCGGCACGTCCTGCAGCGCGATCAGGCGCTCGGCCAGCCGGATCGCCTCGGGCGTGTCGCGCACGATGACGAGGTTGAGTTTTTCATCGGCCACCACGTCGCGCGTCTTGAGGATGGTCTTGAGCGTGTTGGCCACCTGCTTGGCGTCCGCGTTCGCCAGGAAGAAGGTTTTCACCAGCACTTCCTGGTATTCCTTCAATTTCGCCGCCACATTGGGATAGATCAAAATGGTGTTCGCATCCATCACCTGCTGCTCCAGCTGGTTCGTCACCAGCAGGAAGTAGACGGCCGATTCCACCGTGCTGTTTTTCAGGAAGATCGACGTTTTCGCATCCGCCTTGACGTCCTTGTCGAAGACGAAATTGAGGCCGGAACGGCGCGCGATCAGCTCGAACACCTGTTTTAACGGCGCGTCGCGAAACTCGATCGTGATCGGCTGCTTGTACGACCTGGCCAGGCCCGATTCGACGATGGGCGGCGCCGTCTTTTCATCGACCTCGCGCAGCAGCGCGCGCGCGTGCGCGTGATTCGGCTGCTCCGTCAGGATGGCGTTCAGGCGCTGGCGCGCGGGGTCGTATTGTTTTGCCTCAAGGGCCGTGCGCGCATCGGCCAGCAATTTCCCCTGGCGCTGCTCGCGTTCGAGCGCGCGCAAGCCGCTGTTGGCCCGCTCGTTCTGCGCATCGATTTCCAGCACGCTCATGAACGAGGCGCGCGCCAGCTCGCCCTGCCCCGCCTGCGCCTGGCGCTCGGCCTGCTGCAAGCGGCTGCTGGTGGCCCGCTCGCGCGCCTGCAGATAGGCGCTGCGGTATTGCGCATTGCCGGGGTCTTGCTGCAGCGCTTCCTGCAGTTTTTGCAGGCCGGCCGGGATTTGATCTTGCGCAATCAGCTCGCGCCCGTCGCGGTAGGCTTGCTGCCCTGCGCAGCCGGACAGCAGCAAGAGCAGCAGCGCCGATGAAAAGGAACGAGACATCACTCGGAAACTCCAATGTTGAGCTGCTGAAGCTGGTTCAACGGCAGATAAGTGAGCGTCATGACGGGCGGCGCGATCGTCACGACCTTGTAGGCGCCATCGACGACGGTATTGGCGCGCACGATATACGTCTTGTCGGCGCGCGACAAAAACACTTCCCAGGCGCCGTCGGCGGCCGCCTTGCCCAGGTAGACGAAGGGCAGCGGCGGCGCCATCGGCGGCGGTGGCGGCGGCGCTGCCGTCACTGCCATTTTCGGCGGCGGCGGATTCCAGTTCTGGCTCTGGAAGACGCCGTCGGCGCCGCCAAAGGTCTCGCCCTCCTCGCCCGCCACTTCGCTGCGCGGCAGCAGGGCCAGGATGGCCGGCTGTGCGGCATGCGGCCTGGCGGCCGCATGGCGCGCGGGTGCGACGGCCCGCTCCACCGCTTCGGCCACGTCGGCCACGGGCTGGCGCTCGCCGAACAGCAGCAAGGCGCCCGCGCCCAGCACGCCGGCCAGCATGAGCCAATGGCGCGGCGTCATGGCGCGCCTCCCGCATCGGCCTGCGTATCGGCCAGATAAAACGTCAGGCGCAAGCGCGCTTCCAGTTGCGTATCGGCGATCTGCTCGCGGCGGAAACTCAGTTCGTCGAGCGAGGCGAAGGGAGCGGCGCGCAGCGCCTGCAGCGCGAACTGCCACACGGCCCCGTAACTGCCCTTCAGCGGCAAGGTCACCTGGTATGTGGCGACCTTGCTGGCCTTGTCGTAGCCGCTCTTGTATTCGCCCTGCGCCAGCAGCAAGCCGTTCTTCGCGGCCAGGTCGAACAGCTGCTTGACCTGCTGCTCCGCGTGGCGCTGCTGTCCCAGGGCCGCATAAAAGCGCGCCAGGTTTTCGCTGGACGTCGCCGGCGGCGCCGCGATGGCCACGTCCAGCGATGGCGCTGGTAACGGACGCGCTTCCAGCTGCGCCGCCACGGCCCGCTGCTGCCAGGCCCACGCCCAGGCGGCCACGCCCAGCGCGAGCAAGGCCACGGCGATGCAGGCGGGCGCGCCCAGGCGGCGCAGCAGCAGTTGCGCACGCAGGCGCAGGATATTGATGTCGATGGCCATCATGGCGTGCCCCAGCGCGCTTCGAGCTGGAAGCGCAAGGGTTTATTCGGGTCGAGCGCATTGATTTCATGGCGCAGCAGCTGCACCCTGGCGCCAAACAGCTCCTGCTGCTTCAGTTGCGCGATGTAGGCCACCATGGCGTCGCTGCCGGTCGTCTCGGCCGTGATCTTCAGCACGCGCTTGCGCGCATCCGGTTCCAGCGCCAGCAGCGCGATGGCGGGCGGCGTGGCGCTGGCCAGCGCATCCTGCAAGTCGCGCCACGGCAGGTTCAATTGCAGGATGGCCGCATTCACGGCCGCCGCCTGCGCGGGCGCGATGGCAATTTGCGGCGCAGGCGCGGGGCCCTGCATGGCGGCCATTACGCGCTGCTGCGCGCGCTGTAACTGCCCCTCGCGCAGTTGCTGGCGCTGCAGCGCGGCGCTGCCGCTGCAGGCCGCCGTGACGGCCAGCACCACGCCCAGCGCCCCCGTCATCCACGCCCATGCTGGCACGCGATGCAGGCTGCGGCGCCAGCCGGGCGGCGCGAAATCGAAATCGAGGCGCGTCATGCCACGCCTCCGCTGCGGGCCAGCCGGGCGGCCGGCGACAAGGCGCCTTCCCCGTCCGACGCGGAAAAAATCTGGCAGCGGAACGCTGCCGCCGGCGCCAGCCAGAGCGCTGGCGGCGCGCCGCACAGCTGCAGCAGCGCCGGTGCGGGCACGCCCTGCAGCAGCGCCTCGCGCGCCAGCGTGTGTTCCAGCCAATCCTGGCCCGCGCCGGGCGGCACGGGCAGCGCGCGCACGGCGCGCAGGCGGCCATCGTGCCGCACGCCCAGGGTCAAGGCATTCTCCTGCAACTGGCCGAACCAGGCGCCCGGTTTCAACGCGCCGTGCCAGCGGTTCCAGTGGCGCGCGAATTGCGGTGTAATGAAAATCAGGGCCAGCTTGCGCGCGGCCGCCACGCGCGTCAGCTGCGCCAGCAGGGCACGGGGCACGGCGCAAAAGAAAGGCGCGCGCGTATCCCAGGCGCTGCTGCTGTGCCACAGGCCGGGAGGATCGCCATACAGCGACTGGAAGCGCAGCGCGGCGGCCGCCTCGATATCGGCCAGGCGCGCGGCGCCGTGCGGCATGTCCACTTGCCACAGGCGCGCCAAGCCATCGTCGAGCACCACGGACAGGGGCCAGCCCGCGTACTCGCCAGCCGGCAGAATCTGCTCCAACGCCTGCCCCAGGGCGGCAAAGTCGCCATGCAGCGTGTCGCCCGGCACATACGCGGCTTCGCCCAGTGGTGTCCAGGCGGGCGCGCGCCAGCGGCTGCTGCGCCACAGGCTTACCTTGCCCGCCGCCACGCCCAGGCGCAGTCCCAGTCCATAACTTCTACGCATGCAGGGTGACCCTCTTGATTTCCGTGATGGTGGTGGCGCCCCGCTTGACCAGTTCCAGCGCCGCCAGGCGCAGGCTGCGCGTGCCGTTCGCATGCGCGGCCGCCTTGATCTGGCGGATCGGCTTCTTGTCGACGATGAGTTCGCGGATTTCATCGGTCAGCACGAGGATTTCGGCGATCGAGCGGCGCCCTTTGTAACCCGTGCCGCGGCAGTCGCCGCACCCCTTGCCCTGCTTGAATTGATATGCATCAACGTCGGCGCGCGCCAGGCCCACGCTGGCCAGTTCAGAATCGTCCGGCGTATATTCGGTAGCGCAATGGGGGCAGTTGGTGCGGATCAGCCGCTGCGCCCAGATGCCGTTCAGGGCCGAGACGAACGCATACGGATCGATGCCCATGTGCGTGAAGCGGCCGAACACGTCGAAGACGTTATTCGCATGCACGGTGGTGAGCACCAGGTGGCCCGTGAGAGCCGACTGCACGGCGATTTCCGCCGTCTCGCGGTCGCGGATCTCGCCCACCATGATTTTATCGGGGTCGTGGCGCAGGATCGAGCGCAAGCCCTTGGCAAAGGTCAGCCCCTTCTTCTCATTCACGGGAATCTGCAGAATGCCGGGCAGCTGGTATTCGACGGGGTCTTCGATGGTGATGATCTTTTCGCGCCCGTTATGGATTTCCGTCAGCGCCGCATACAGGGTCGTCGTCTTGCCCGAGCCCGTGGGGCCCGTGACGAGCAGCATGCCGTAGGCTTCCTGCGCCAGCGCGCGCAAGGCTTCCAGCGACGGCGCGTCAAAGCCCAGCGCTTCTAGGGTCAGGGCGCCGTACGCCTCGATCATGGCGCGCTTGTCGAGGATGCGGATGACGGCGTCCTCGCCATGGATGCTGGGCATGATGGAGACGCGCAAATCGATTTCGCGCCCGCCCGATTCGACGCGGAAGCTGCCGTCCTGCGGCACGCGGCGCTCGGCGATATCGAGTTCGGCCAGCACTTTCAGGCGCGAGATGATGTGCTCCGCCACTTCGATGCCGTTGACGGACGTGGCGTGATCGAGCACGCCGTCGACGCGGTACTTGACGGCCAGGCCGCCGGCCGTGCTTTCCAGGTGGATGTCGGAGGCGCCCGCCTTCAGCGCGTCATACAAGGTCGAGTTGACCAGCTTGACGGCGGGGCTGGCCGCTTCCGACACGCTGGCGAACGACAGCACGGCGGCCGTCTTGCCGTCGCGCCGCGCATCGGTGGCGGCGCCGGGCAGCAGGCTGTCGACGGCGCGCGCCGACTCTTCCTGCTTCGACAGGTAGGCGCCGATATCGGCCTGCAGCGCCAGGCGGATGCTCAAGGCGCCCTGCCCCGCGCGCGCGCCGAGCCAGGTTTGCAGGTCCAGGTCGAAGGGGTCGGCGATCACGCCCACCAGCTGGCCGTCGGCGGCGCGCAGCAGCACGCTGTGGCGCGCCAGCGCCTGCGACAGGGGCAGCACGTCGAAGGCGGGAGACAACGCCAGCATGTCGGCCGTTTCCAGCACGTCCAGGCCGAACGGGCGCGCCAGCGCGCGCACCACGGCGCGCGCCTCGATGCCGCTCAACTGCTGCAATTCCTCGACCAGGCTGCGCTTCGATTGGCGGCACAGGAGGCGCGCGCGCTGCAGCAGCGCGGGATCGATGGCCACGCTGGCCACGGGGGATTCGGCTGCGCTCTGCATCATGAAATATCGCCGGCAAGGTCAAAGATGGGCATGTACAGCAGGATCACGATGGCGCCCACGACGAGGCCGATGGCGGCCATCAGCAAGGGTTCGAAGGTGCGCGTGAAACGGTCGATCCAGCGGCTGATTTCGCCGTCATAAAAGGCGGCCGACTGCGTCAGCATGGGCCCCATGTCGCCCGTGCGCTCGCCCACGCGCAGCATGCGCAGGGAAATGGGCGTCGTCAGTTGATATTGCTCAAACGCGGACGACAGGGGCTGGCCCGCCTCGATGGCGCCGCGCGCCTGCTGCAACGACGCCTGCATGCCCGGCGACACCATCGCCTGCACGGTGGCGATCGCCTGCACGATGGTGATGCCGCCTTCGGCCAGCATGCCCAGCGTCAGGTACAGGCGCGACAATTCATAGATGCGCACGCGCTCGCCGATGCCGGGCAACTTCGCCAGCAGGCGCGCCACGCCGCCATGGCGCAGCACGCGCCGCACGGCCGACCATGCGACGCCGCCCGTGATCAGCAGGCCGAGCAACAGCAGCACGCCATGCTGCGTGACGAACTGGCCCCAGCTGAGCATGACTTGCGACATCCACGGCAAGTTGCGTCCCGCGCCCTGGTACACCTCGGCGAAGCGGGGCACGACATAGCTGATCAGGAAGGCGCTGACGCCGCCGCCCACGGCCAGCAAAATGGCGGGATAGATGGCGGCGCTGACGATCTTGCTGCGCACCGTATCGATGCGCTGCTGGTAATCGATGTAGCGCGACAAGGCGCGCGGCAAGTCGCTCGTGCCTTCGGCCGCCTTGACGATGCCGATATACAAGGGAGGAAACAGTTCCGCCTGCTCCGCCAGGGCGGCGGAAAAGCGCTTGCCTTCGCGCAAGCCTTCCAGCAGGCGCGTGAGCACGCTGCGCGTGGCCGGCGACGCTTCCTTTTCCAGCAAGGCTTCCAGCCCTTCGACGATGCCCAGGCCCGCGTTCAGCAGCGCCAGCAATTCCTGGCTGAACAGCAGCAGGGGCAAGGCCCGCGCGCGCTGGCGTCCGGCCGCGCTGAACGGCGTGGCGCGCAGCGGGCGGATGGCGCTGACGAACAGGCCGCGCGCCTCGGCCTGGCGGCGCGCGTCGGCTTCGTCGCGGCCGTCGATCACGCACGTATGCAAGGTTGCTACGGCCTGGTCCGTGGAAAGCGCGCGTACTTCGAACTGCATGATGGCTTGTCCGTAGGAAAAAGAATGGTGCTGGCGTTATTGCGAGCTGATGTCGGCGTTCTCGCCGCTGCCGCCCGGCTGGCCATCCTTGCCCATCGAGACGATGTCATATTCGCCCTTGCTGCCCGGGGCGCGGTATTGATAGGCATGGCCCCACGGGTCGAGCGGCACGGCCTTTTTCAGGTAGGGACCATTCCAGCGCGTGCCGGCGGCGGGCGGCGCGGCCAGCAGCGCGGCCAGGCCTTCTTCCGTGGTCGGGTAGCGCCCCACGTCGAGGCGGTAGGTATCGAGCGATTTTTCAAACGCCTCGATCTGCGCCTTGGCCACCGTCACTTCGGATTTGCCCAATTGGGCGAAATATTTGGGGCCGACATACGCCGCCAGCAAGCCGATGATGACGATGACGACCAGCAATTCGAGCAAGGTAAAGCCGCGCGCATGGCGCGTTGCTGCAAGGTTCTGCCTGTGTGCTGCATGCATCCGGTAACTCCTTATTGCCTACCTTCAATACATTGCCGCCATGTGCACCGCTGGTGGCCGCGCACAGGCGGCGCGCGCCTGCCTGATGCCTAGCAGGCTACCATGCCGCTTATGGTTAATACAATCTTTTGTTTGTACTGAAAACAACAAAATACCAGGGGAAACCATCGCGTTTGCACTAACGCAAGTCGCGCGCCACCTGCCCTGCGGCCGGCGTACAATCGGCGCATGTGCGGCCACGCCGCCTGCCTTGGGAGCTTGCATGTCTGCAATCCGTTTCAGCCTTGCCATCCTGGCCGCCGCCAGCGTGCTGCCTGCCGGCGCATCGGCGCCGCAGCAGCGGCAGCCCTATGTTGTTGAACTGCGCCTTCAGCTGACGCCGCCTGACACAGCGCAACGGGAAACCCAGCGGGAAGCGGGACGGCGCGCCGTGCTGGCGCTGGTGCCCGATGCCACCGTGCAATATGACTACACGGCCGCGCTGAACGGCTTTGCCGCCCTGCTGACGCCGGCCGAAGTCCAGCGCCTGCGCGCCAGCCCCCTCGTCGCGCGGGTGGCGCCCGGCACCGAGGATCAGTTCAACGATGGCGGCACGCACCGGAACGCCGCACCCCGGCCGCAGCGCTAAGCGGCATCAGGCGGCCAGCAGGCGCAGCGCGATGCCGCGCGAGACGGCTTGCGTGCGATTGCTCACCCCCAATAATTTATAGATGCGCTGCAAGTGGCTTTTCACGGTCCCTCCGCTGATGCCGAGGATTTGCCCCACCTCTTCATTGCTCTTGCCGATGCTGACCCAGTGCAACACTTCCAGCTCGCGCGCACTGGCCGCGCGCGCCGCGCCGGCGGGAGCTGCCTGCGCGCCGTCCGGCAGCGCCAGCCAATGCAGATGCAGGCAGGGCAGCAGCAATTCCAGCACGTACGCCTGGCGCGCCGGGTCGGGCCAGGCAGCGCAGGGGGCGCGGAACAGGGCAAAGAAACTGCCGCCGCCAGCGCCCGTGCTGCCATGCACGAGGACTCCGTCGATGAAGGCGACGCGCCGCCCGTCTGCGCGCCAGGCATGCGCCAGCCGGGCCACCTGTCCGTGGCGCGGGTCGCTGAAGTCCCGCACCTCGGCCTCGGCCAGCACCGCGCTATGCCAGGCCGCGCTGCGCACCACGCCGCCATCGGCGCCCAGTTGCGCGCAGACGAGGACGGCATGCGGCAGCAGCGCCTGCAGCGGCCCCTGGCTCCACAAAAAGAAATCGCCGGGTGCGGCGATGCCATGCGCGCCGAGTATGGCGTGCAGCAAGTATTCCTGTTCCCGCCCCGTCAGCAGCATCAGGCGCACACGGCGGTGTCACACGCCAGGTAGCGGTAGCCGCTGCCGCGCACGGTTTCGATGCGGTGGCCGCAGCCGCCCGGCAGCAAAGCCTGCCGCAAGCGTCCCACGTGGGCGTCGACCGTGCGTTCGTCCAGATACGCGGCATGGCCCCACACCTGGTCCAGCAATTGCGCGCGGCTATGCACCCGGCCCGGATGGTCCATCAAAAAATGCAGCAGCTTGAATTCCACGCGGCCCAGGCTGACGGGCACGCTGCCGGCCGTCACGCGCCGGGTGTGCGGATCGAGCCGCAAGGCGGCGCCGTCCGCGCTTGAGCCTGCGCGCAAGGCCGCTGGCGCGCGCCGGCGCAGCAGCGCATGCACGCGGGCCAGCATTTCACGGGGACCGACGGGCTTGCACAGATAATCGTCGGCGCCGCTTTCCAGGGCCAGCACCTTGTCCTGTTCGCTGTCGCGCGCGCTGACCATGATGATGGGCAAGTCGCACAGCACGCCATCCTGGCGCACCTGGCGCAGCAGCGCGATGCCGGAGGCATCCGGCAGCTCCCATTCCAGCAGCAGCACGTCGGGCGGATCGGCGGCCAGCAAGGCCAGCGCGCCGCGCGCATCCACGGCGCAGCTGACCCGGTAGCCGGCGCCTTGCAGGTTATGCACCAGCAAGGCTTGCGAGGCTGGCGCAGGATCCAGCAGCAGAATATGACGGCGCATCGATGCATCCTCCCGAAAAAGTGGGCGGCCCTCCCTGAAAAACTAGACGGCACGACAAGTTTTTGACTATGCATCAAGCGTAAAACGGTGACTAATACAATTTAGTTTCCTGATTTATAGCTATTCCGAATAAATAGGCAAAAAAAAACACAGCGCACCGAGGGCGCGCTGTGTTCAGACGGGACAACGACTATTTATGCTGGCGTGACGAACTGGCGGCGGCGCAGGGCAAAACCGATCAGCGCCAGGCCGCCCGTGAGCATCATCCATTCCGACGCTTCCGGCACGGCCGAGATCGTCGCGATGCTGGCGTAGGTGCTGCCAGCTATGCTGGCGGGCAAGCCGCCGTTCAGCGGGGTCAGTTCGAATTGCAGCAGGTTGCCATTCGCATTGCCCAGGTAAGCCATACCCGTGTAGTCGAGCAAGCCCACGCCAAACGTCGTGCCCGCGTTGCCGGCCGTGTTCAGGAAGTCGCCGCCGAAGACGACATTGAAACCGAACTTGCCGCCCAGGGTCACGTTGTGGAACCAGTCGTTGTAGGCGCCGCTATTGCCGAAGGTCAAGGTACCGGGCACGCTGCCGCTGACATTGCCTTCCAGCGATTCCAGCGCGCCGAACGCGCCCGAAAAATTGCTGAGCACGGCGCTGGCGCCCGGCGCGGGGCTGTTGCCGGCGATAAAGGCGAAGTCGAGGAAGCCGGCGCCGGAAAAGGCGCTCGTGTCGATTTCCACGCGATAGGCCAGCGGGTCCGCCAGCGCCACGCTGGAGCTGGCGGCCAGCACGGCGGCCAGCACGGCGCGGCGCAGGGCCGGATGGAGTTTTGTTGTCAACATGATGGTGTCCTTAGAAGTTGCCGGCGTAGATGCTGGCCGAGTAGGTGATCGTCACTTTCGACGGATTGGTGAAACTGACGGCAAACGATGCCGTCGCGCCCGGCGCCAGGCTGGCGGCGTTGACGGTGACATATGCGGCGCCCGCATGGGTGCCCGTGGCATTGGCCAGGCTGACGCCGGCCGGCAAGCTGCCGAACGCCACCTGGAACGGGCCGCTCAAGGCGCTCGTGCCCGTGTTGGTCAACGAGAACGTGCCCGTGTATTTTTGCGTCGCGCGGTTGTACGCGAGGCCCGAGCTAGCCGTCGAGACGGCGGCCGTGATGTCGCGGTAGGCGGGCTGCAAATCCAGGCTGATGACGACCGGGTCGTGATCCGAGGCGCGGTAAGGCAAGGCGTTGTACAAGTCTTGCGGCTTGGCCGAATCGATGTTGTAGTCGATCACTTCCGGCTCATCCGCATTCACATGCCATTCGGCCACGCCGGCCACTTGCGGGCTCAGCGACGCGCTGGCCAGCGCGTGGTCGAGGTAGCCGCTCTGGCCGCCGAATACATACGAATACGGCATGCCGGAAGGCCGCACGAAACGCTCGAGTTCGTTGACGAAGCCGGCGCCCGTGATGACCTGGATCGGGTCTTCCGCGCCATAGGAATTCAAGTCGCCGATGACCAGCACGTCAGCGTCGCCGGCAGCGGCCGCCACCTGCGGCACGAAGCTGCCCACCAGGCGCTGGGCTTGCTGCACGCGGGTGGCGTTCCAGCAGCTCTGGCTATCGTTCTGGTCCGCGTCCAGCCCGCTCGACGGGCAGCTGCCCTTCGATTTCAGGTGGTTGACGATCAGCGAGAATTTCTCGCCATTGCTCGCAAGAAAAGTTTGCGCCATCGGTGGCCGGTTGTTGATGGCGTTGGCGTCCGACAAGGCGCCGCCCACCAGGCCCAGCTTGCCCGGCTTGTAGATCATGGCCACGCGGATGGCGTCCGTGCCCGTGGCGGCCGGTTTCGGCACCACGGCGTACGTGACACCGCCGATGGCAGCGTTCAGCTGCTCGACCAGATAGGTGACGGCGATTTCGCCATTATTCTGGATTTCCATCAAACCCACCACGTCCGCATCGATGGCTTTCAGTTCGGCCACGATCTTGTCCCGCTGGCGCTCGAATTCAGCCAGGTTGTCGGCGCCGCGGCAGTTCGACTTGGTGGTCGAGGCGCCCAAGGTACAGCCCTGCCCCGTCTGCCCAAAGATATTGTTGCCATTCGTAAAGGTCGTGAAGAAATTCAGCACATTCGCGCTGGCCACCTTGACGTTGCCCGATGGCAGTTCCGGGCTGCCCGTACGCGGGTTATCGCGCGAAAACTGCGGCGTCTGCGTCGGCTGCAATTTATACGCGGCGCCGCCACCGCCGATGGCACCGAAATCGACCACGCCCGTCAGGTCGGCCACCGTGTCGCCGCTGCGCACGGTGTTGTCCTGGCCGATGTAGGGAATCGTGGGCGGCGTGACGAAAATGCCATCATCGAGCACAATCAGGTTGTTCGCATTGGCGGCGATCAAGGCTTGCGCCTCGGCGGAGCCGGCCGGATAACGGTTGGTCGGCACTTCGCGCCGGCCCGCCGACAGGGTCAACTCGCCGCGCGCGCCCAGGTAAGCGTTTTGCGACACGGTCAGGGGCTGCGTGAAACGCACCAGCATGCCTTCCACGGCGGCCAGCTTGTCGTTCGGCAAGGTCACATTCGTCGGCACGATGCCGTGGCCCGCGCTTTGCGTGAGGATGGCCGTCACGTCCTTCAATTCCGTGTAGGAATTCTTGGCGCCCGTGGGCGTGTATTCGAACACCGTGCCCGTCACGCGCACCAGCTCGCCCGGCTGCACGGTGGTGGCCGTCGCGCCCGTGTACACGAAGATGCCGTCCGACGTCGATGGGTCGCCGTCGCCGACCGCGTCCTGGATGAAGAAGCCCGTGCCCACTTTCAGGGTCACCACGCCTTCCGTCGTCTGCACGGAATTGGCGTAGGGGCTGGCCGCGCCGCTGCCCTGGATTTGCGGAATCGTGTGGCTGACGGCGGCCAGGCCTTGCACGGCGACATCCACCTTGCAGGTGGCCGTCTGCTGCTGGTCATTGCTGAAGCTGACGATGACGGGATAATTGCCCACCGGCACGCCAGCGGCCACCAGCAGGCTGACCATGGCGCTCTCGCCCGCCACGCCGGCCGCGCTGAAGTTGGCCAGGCTGATGCCGGCCACGGCCGGCGAACTCAAGATAGCGGCGTTCACGACGCCATCCGCGTCGGACGCGCGCAGCACGGCGCTGCCGCCATTGCCCACGGCCAAGGCCAGGCTGGCGGGGCAACTGGTGATGATCTTGTGCACGACGGGGCCGCCGCACACATTCAGCGGCGAGGCCGTATTGCGCGGCGTCACGCTGCCCGTGGCAAAATCCACGCTGTTATCGTCCGTGTCGCCGCAGCCGCCATTCGCGCGCAGAATCGCCAGGGTATTCGAGGGCGCGGGCGCCACGGCGCCTTCAAAGCCGTTGGCCGTGCCGAAGCCGACCAGGTCGATGACGGCCGCGCCCGTGGGGCTGGCGCCCACCTGGGCCGTCTTGCTATTACTCAACAGTACCTTGCCCGTCGTGCCGGACATGGCCAGGGTGCCCGTCGCGTCCGGCGTCGGCAAGTCTTGCGTGCCGCCCGTGCCCTTGGCTTGCTGGACCAGCAAATACTGGCCAGGTTGCAAATCGATAGCCGGCAAGGCCGTCACGGACCAGCTCGTGTTGGCGGCGGCGCCGTACTGCACGCTCCAGTTGCTCAAGTTGACGGGACTGGCGCCACGGTTGAACAGCTCGATGAAATCGTTGCGGTACACGGCGCCCGTATTGCCGCCGCCCCCATATACCTGGCTGATGACGACATCGGACACGGCCAGGGCTGGCAAGGACAGGCTGGCCAGCACGGCGGCCATGACCGTCAGGCGCAACGGTTTACGCAGGGACGAGCGCGGGACGGACGGGACGGCAAGGTGGACATTCATGGTTTTCCTGGTCGGTAAGATGACGCCAACCCGGACAGGCGCTGGCAGGCTGTTCTTGACAAAATGATGACGAACTTATGATTTGCATACTAAACAGTGTGCATGACGAGTTGATGACATTTCATTAAGCTGAACGGAGTAATGCGCAACGCGGATCCAGGCTGGCGGCCGCCTGCCGAAAGTATCCTTTCAACAACGCCAGGCTGTACAAAGCAAGCCAGGTCGTTATGCCGCTGCACAATATGATATAATTCAAACAAATAAGTTTAGTTCCTGATAAGAAATTGAATGGCAACACCAGACCCAGTAGTGCAGGCCCCATCCATGCCTGACCTTGAAACGCACTCCCTGCCTTGCTCGCAACAGTAGCCTGGACGGGAGCGGCAACAATCGCATGCGGACACACGCGCCCGGCGGCGCACCCTTCCATGCCTTTTGAGAGATCGATCATGCCAACACCAATTTTCACGCCAGCCTCTTCCCGTCCCTTGCTGCTGGCCGCGGCCTTGATGTTCTTCGGCGCCAGCGCCCAGGCACAAACGGCCGCGCCTGCGCAAAAGAATGAAAAGAATTGCCAGGCCAGCACGCAATCGGCGAATGGCAATACGAAAGACGCCAACCTGGACGGCACCTACAGCGCTTGCAGCCTGGCCAATGGCTTCATCGGCTCCGGCACGCGCACCAACGACGGCTCGAACAAGACGCCGGAATTTGACGGCATCGTGTCCGACCAGGAATTCCGCAATTCGTCATCGGCCGAGAATAATCACCGCCTGACCGCGCGCCAGTTGCCTGACGGTGCCGGTGCCGGCGAACCGCGCAAGGTGCGTGCCAGCGACGACCGCGACTTCAGCTTTATCACGCGCGACTTCGTGGCCGCCGAAGAAAACCGTCCTTTCGATGACGCGGCCGGCTACCGTGGCCCGGGCCGTTCGTATCAGGCCCGCAGCGGCGACACCCAGGCGCCCTTGATCGTTTCGTCGTCGCTGGGCGAAAACTTGCCCACAGGCAGCAACGGTGTCGGCGGCGGCGGTTCGGGTGGCGGCTTCACGGGCGGCAGCATCCTCCCCGTGACGCCGGAAATCCCGGCCGTGCCGGAACCGGAAACCTATGCCATGCTGCTGGCCGGACTGGGCCTCGTCGCCCTGGCGCGCCGCCGCAAAAGCAAGTAACCGTCACGCAGCACCATGAAAAAAGGCCCGCGAGGGCCTTTTTTACTGTCTGGAAAAATCCGGTTTCAGCGCCGGAAACCCGCATACGGCGCCGCCAGCGGATCGCCGATGAACAGGCCCTGAGCCGGCCACAGCACGCTGCCCCAGTACGCTTCCAGCGCCGTGCTGCCGGACAGGTAGCGGCGCAGCAGCACGGTCGGATTGGGAAACTTTTGCCAATAACTGCACGGTTCGCTGACGGTGCCATAGCTGGCCGTCGCGCCCGCCTCCAGCCAGCGCTGGCTGCTCATCTGGCTACTGCCCTGCAAGTCGCCGCCAAACGAGGTCAGGTGGTCGGCCAGGGCGCCGGGCAGGAAATGCAGGGTTTCCAGCTTGGCCACCTTGGCCTGCCCCGTCTGGTACACCATGATGTCTTGCGCCCCTTCCAGGCTGTCCGCCTTGAGGTTCTTGACGGTCAGCTTGCGCTGGCGCACGACGCCGGCGGGTGGAAAGAAACCGGCCCGGCTGTTGCGCACCGCGTCGCTGGTGGTCAAATAATAGGCGCTGGCGGCCGGCACGGAAAAGCCGCTGACGGCGCCACGGTCCACCACGGCCTTGGCCTCTTCCACGAAATCGACAGGCAGCAGCATCGACAGGCGCAAGCCCAGCTGCGTGTAGGGTTGCGCCGCCTCACTGTTGAAATACTTGCTGGGCTTGCCGGGATCGCAGGTCTTCGCGCATTGATCCCCGTCATAACCGAGGGTGAAGGCGGCGGTGATGGCATTGCATTCGACGGCATACGGCGCGCTCCACACCATCAGCACGGCCTGGATCTCGGGTTTCAGCTGCGCATTGATGCGCTCCTTCAACTGCGCGAACTGGTCGATGCTGAGCTTGCGGGGGCGGTTGGGAATATTCACGTGCGCCACATTCGCGGCAGGAATGCCGTGCGCCTTGAGGTAATACTCGCCCACCTCGACACTGTTGGGTTCGGCGTCGTTGATGACGATGGCCAGCTGCGACGCCTGCAAGCCGGGCGGCGCTGCGGCTGCGGCAGCGGCGGCTGGCGCGTCGGCATGGGCGGCGCCGGCGGCCAGCGCCAGCGAAAGACAAAGGAAGTTGCGCAAGGGTCGGTACACCGGTAAGTGAGGGATCGGAGGCAGCCGGCCAGGGGCGCGGCTGCCCTGTGATGAGAACGCCATCAGGCGCGCTGGTAGACATCCTCCAGGCGCACGATGTCGTCTTCGCCCAGGTAGCTGCCCGACTGCACTTCGATCAGGTGCAAGGGCAGCTTGCCCGGGTTTTCCAGGCGGTGCGTCATGCCGATGGGGATATACGTCGATTCGTTTTCCGTCAGCAAGGTCACCTTCTCGCCGCACGTGACTTGCGCCGTGCCGCTGACCACCACCCAGTGTTCGGCGCGGTGATGGTGCATCTGCAGGGACAGCTTGCCGCCCGGATTGACGGTGATGCGCTTGACCTGGAAGCGCTCGCCGATATCGATGCCTTCATAACTGCCCCACGGGCGGTACACCTTGCGGTGCTGCACGTGTTCGCTGCGTCCCGCCTGCTTCAAGTGGTCGACCACCTGCTTCACGCGCTGTACTTGGTCCTTGTGCGCGATCAATACCGCATCGTCCGTTTCCACCACGACCAGGTCCTGTACGCCCAGCACGGCCACCATGCGGCGCTCGGCGCGCACCAGGCAATTGCTCACGCCATCGAGGTACACGTCGCCGCGCACCACGTTGCCGTTGGTATCGCCCTGCTGCACTTCCCACAGGGCCGACCAGGAACCGACATCGCTCCAGCCTATGGCGGCCGGCAACACCACCGCATGCGCCGTATGCTCCATGACGGCATAGTCGATCGAATCGGACGGGCAGGCGGCAAAGGCCTGCTCTTGCAGGCGGCAGAAATCGAGGTCGCGGTAGCCGTCGCGCACGGCCGTTTCGCTGGCGGCCAGCATGGCGGGCTGGAATTGCCCCAGTTCGCCCAGATAGCGTTCGGCGCGGAACATGAACATGCCGCTGTTCCAGAAATAATTACCGGCAGCAAGGAACGACTGCGCCGTGGCCAGGTCCGGCTTTTCCACGAAACGCTCGACCTTGCAGCCCGCGGCGCCCGGATTGACGGGTGCGCCGCTGCGGATGTAGCCATAGCCCGTTTCCGGCGCCGTCGGCACGATGCCGAAGGTGGCCAGCGCGCCATCGGCCGCCAGCAGCGCCGCCTCGGCGATCGCCTGGTGAAACGCGGCCACGTCGGTGATGACATGGTCGGCCGGCAAGACCAGCATCAGCGCCTGCGGGTCGATGGCCAGCAGGAATTGCGCGGCCACGGCCACGGCCGGCGCCGTATTGCGCCCCACGGGCTCAAGCAAGATGCCCAGCGGCGGCAAGCCGATCTCGCGCAATTGCTCGGCCACCATGAAGCGGTGCTCGTTGCCGCACACCACCAGCGGCGGCATGACGTCGAAACCGGCCAGTCCGCTATCGCCGGCACGGCGGTTGGGCAGGCTGGTCACGCGCAACGCCGTTTCCTGCAACATGGTCTTGTCCGTTACCAGCGGTAACAGTTGCTTGGGCAACACGGCGCGCGACAGCGGCCATAAACGGGTGCCCGAACCGCCGGACAGGATGACTGGATAAATTTTCATGGTTTCACTTCGCAAACAGTTTATTGGGCAGCATACAGGGCCGGCGGCGTTTCGTCGCGGCGCAGGCTGCGCCGGTCGCGCGCATTGCCCCAGGCATCTTTTTCATAGTCGGAGACATGGCGCATCTGGCCGGCACGGTCGACACTATAATCCTTGAAGACGATCATTTCATCAAGCACCACGCCAGGCAGCACGCGCGTGTACTCGAACAGCACGCTGCGCACCACTTCGGCGCCGCCGCAGACGTGGCTGCCATGGCCGATCCAGGCCGGCCCGATGATGGTCGTGCCCGCTTCGATGCGGCAACCCGAGCCGATGTAGACGGGGCCTTCGATGCGCGTGCCGCCGCTCCAGTCGATGCTCGTGTTCAGGCCGGCCCACACGCCATCGGCGATCTGGGTGCCAGGCACGTGCAAATGGGCTACTTTTCCCATCAGCACGCTTTGCAGCACTTCCCAGTAATCCTTGATGCTGCCGATGTCGATCCAGTTGTACTGGCGTTTTTGCGCATGGAAGGGCAAGCCTTGCGCGACCAGCAGGGGAAACAGTTCCGAGCCGATATCGAAGGGCTGGCCGGCGGGAATCAGGTCCAGCACGGCCGGCTCGAACAGGTAGATGCCGGTGCTGACGCAATTGGACAGCGCATCGGCCTGCGCCGGCTTTTCCTGGAAGGCGCGCACGCGCCCGTCGGCATCGCTAACCACCACGCCATAGCTCGACACCTTGTCCCATGGCACTTCCAGGGTGATGACGGACGCCAGCGCGCCCTTGCTGCGGTGCTCGCGCAGGGCCGCTTCCAGGTCGAGGTCGATCAAGGCGTCGCCGCACAGCACGATCGTCGTATCGTCGAAAAAGCCGCCGAACTCCTGGATCTTCTTCATGCCCCCAGCCGAGCCGAGCGGTTGCGGCACGACCTCGCCCGCATCGTTCGTATAGCCTTCGAAGGAATAGCCGATGCGCACGCCGAACTGGTGGCCTTCGCCGAAATACTCCTCGATCTTTTCATGCAGGTAACTGACGTTGACCATGATGTCGGTCACGCCATGCTGCGCCAGGTGTTCCACCAGGTAAGCCATCACGGGTTTGCCCAGGATGGGGATCATCGGCTTGGGCAAATCATAGGTCAGGGGCTGCACGCGCGTGCCCTTGCCTGCTGCCAATATCATCGCTTTCATCGTCAAACTGCTCCATCAGGGTTGGGGATGGCTGGCCAGGCGGCGCACTTCAGCGGCCATCCTTGCTCAAGGTCACGGGAGCGGCGGGCGCGGCGGCGGGAAACAGGCGCGCATAGGCAGCCAGCAGCTTCGGCGCTTCATATTCCCACTCCAGTTCGTTGATCACGCGATGGCGGCCAAACGCCCCCATCTGCTCGCGGCGGGCCGGGTCGTCCAGCAATTCGACGATCTTGCGCGCCATGTCGATGGGATCGTTCTTCAATGCATACAAGGATGCCTGCTGCGCGGAAACCTTGCCCTCGACCAGATCAAACTGCACGATCGGTTTGCCCAGCGCCATGTATTCCATGATCTTGTTCATGGTCGACTTGTCGTTCATGTCGTTGGCCACGTCCGGATTCACGCACACATCGGACGTATTGAGCATTTCCAGCAATTGCTGGTCCGGCACGCGCCCCGTAAACGTCACGTAGTCGGCAATGCCCAGGTCCTGCGCCATCTGCTTCATCTGTTCCAGCGAAGTGCCGCCGCCCACCAGGCCGAACTGCACATCTTCGCGCTTCAGGGTTTGCACGATGTATTGCGCCGCCTGCAGCAGCAGGTCAATGCCTTCCTGCGCACCCATCACCCCCACGTAGCCGACCAGGTAGGCGCGGCCCTTCTTGAGTTCCGCCACGGGCGGCAGCACGCGCAGGCGGTCCAGCTTGGGTCCGCTGCGCACCACGTAGACATCCTCGGGCTTCATGCCGCCCCGCTCGATGGCGATCTTCTTGTACGACTCGTTGGTGGCGATCGACACGTCGGCGCTCTGGAACGACCAGCGTTCGAACAACACCATCAGTTTGTAAAAGAAATCGCGTCGGCCGAACTTGGCTTCGTACAGCTCCGGATTGATGTCATGGTGGTCGAACAGGAAACGCTTGCCCATCGTCAACTTGAAGAAGCCGCCGATGAGGAACAGCAGATCGGGCGGATTGCAGGCGTGGATGACGTCGAAACCGCGCACGAAATGCACTTTCCATGCCAGGCGGAAAGTGTGGAACAGGGCCAGCGAATACTCGACCAGGTAACCCTTCGCCCCTTCCGCTTCCAGCGGCAAGTGGTAGCGGTAGATATGGATGCCGTCGATGGCTTCATAGCGCGACTCGTAGCCCTTGCCCGTCGGACAGATGATCGACACTTCATAGCCGTTCGCATGCAGGGTGGTCGCTTCCTGCCACACGCGCCGGTCGAACGGCGACGGCAGGTTTTCCACCAGGATCAGCACCCGGCGCGGCTGTCCTGCCACGGTGTTACCAGCAGATGCCGTCATATTGCTCTCCACTTTGTTCTTTGCTGATGCGCACCAGGTCGACGATATGCTGGTGCGGCTGCAGGCTGGCCGGCACGGTCTTGAATTCGGCCGCGCCATTGCCGATGACGATGGTGTCGGCAAAATCGAGCACGTCCTGCATGTTCGTCACCATCAGCTTGGAAATGTGCGGGATGTGATTGAGGATGTAATCCTGGTTGGCGCCCGTCAAGGCGGCCAGGTTGACGTTCTTGTCGTACAGCTTCAGCTCGTAGCCCTTGCCCAGCAGATACTCGATGACATCGACCAGCGGCGACTCGCGCAAGTCATCCGTACCGGCCTTGAACGAGAAGCCCAGGATGCCCACCTTGCGCGCACCTTTGTCGACGATCATCTTGATGCCCTTTTCCACTTGCCGCTGGTTCGACGGCAGGATAGAGTTCAGCAAGGGCAAATCGAGGTCCAGGCTGCGGGCCTTGTAGGTCAGCGCGCGCACGTCTTTCGGCAGGCACGAGCCGCCGAAGGCAAAGCCCGGCTTCATGTAGTACGGCGACAGGTTCAGCTTGGTGTCCTGGCAGAAAATTTCCATCACCTTGTGGCCATCGATGCCGACGGCCTTGCAGATGTTGCCGATTTCATTCGCGAACGCCACTTTCACGGCGTGCCAGGTGTTGTCCGTGTACTTGACCATCTCGGCCGTTTCCACGTCCGTGCGCACCAGCGGCGCATCCATCTTTTCATACAGCTGCACCAGCAGCGCGCCGGCCTTTTCGTCGGATTCGCCGATCACCGTCTTCGGCGGATTGTAGTAATCGTAGACGGCCGTGCCTTCGCGCAAGAATTCCGGGTTGTTGCACACGCCGAAATCAACGCCGGCCACCTTGCCCGACGCCGCTTCCAGAGTCGGGATGACGAGCGAACGCATGGAGCCGGGCAGCATGGTCGAGCGCGCCACGACGACGTGGAAGGTATCCTTTTCACGGATGGCGGCGCCGATTTCCTGGCACACCTTGCGCACGTGGCTCAGGTCCAGGTTGCCATTGAGCTGCGACGGCGTGCCCACGCAGATGAGCGACATGTCCGAACCGAAGACGGCGTCGCGCACGTCGAACGTGGCGCGCAAATGGCCGCTCTTCACGGTGGCGGCGATCATTTCGCCGATGTCTTTTTCAATGATGGGCGTGGTGCCCTGGTTGATCAGTTCCACCTTGGTCCTGTTTGGATCGACGCCGATCACTTCGTGTCCATCCGTTGCCAGGCAACCAGCCGAGACGGCACCCACATAACCCAAACCAAATATGCTAATTTTCATGTTTTCCTCGTATTTTCTGACAGATCAGGGGTAGCCAAACTCAGGTGAAACTCTGTGCGCAAGGTGGCTGCGCCTTGCAGCCGCCCGCGCCAGACCAACACAGGCGCAGCCTGTTTTTCATCGAAGCGGTGCGAAATCCAGCCCAGCGGCGGATGATCGCTGCCGCATACCAGTTGCACGGAAGCATCCGGCAACGGCGGTAAATGCATCTCCAGCGCGAAGGCGTCGCCCGCCACGCGCAGCACCTGGCCGTCCAGCTGCACGCGGCAGCGGGGATCGACGTGCCAGAACAATTCCACCTCATGCGCGTCCTGGCATTCGAGCACGTCATCGACCACGATCAGCGCGGCGCCGGGCGCCACGCGCACGTCGCGCCGGTGCAGCACGCCATCTTTCAAGCCCAGGTAGCCGTCATGGCTGGCGCTCCAGAATTGCCCATCGGCATCGTCACGCCACGCCAGGCACTCGGCCCTGGCCTTGCGCAGCCAAAGGAAGTTGCCGCCCGACTCGGACTGGTCGCGGCCATCGATGCGCACGGTGTTGTGCGCGCTGGTGCCACGGAAATAATCGCGCCACTGCTTTTGCGTATGGTAGGCATAGGTGCCCGGATCGACCAGCACCATCTGGCCCGCCACGGACAAGGTCAGCGCCAGCGCATCGGCGTGGCCGTGCGCGGCGATGCCCAGGTAGCCCAGCGGGCCGGCATCGGCAATCAGGCGCACTTCATCGGGCGTGCCAAAGCCGGCGCCCATCACGTAATAGCCGCCATCGGGGAAGGCGCGCGGCAAGGTATCGGGCGCAGCGTCCGGCAAGGCGTCAAACGCCTGGCTTCCCGCCTCGCCCAGCAGCCAGGCGCTTTTCTCGTCGAACGTGCGCGCCTTGGCCTTGAAGTCCGCGCGGCCGAACAGGGCCGCGCCGCTGGCCAGCAGCGACGCATAGGGATTGGCGCCCGGTGCCTTGTCCCAGTGCGCCAGCAGCGCGTCGTCGGCGTCGCCGAGCATCGGCACCTCGCCCGCCACGTTCGTCATGGCGGCGATAAATTCCAGCATGGCTTCCAGGCGCCGCAAAAAGGCGGCCGAGCGGGGGCGGCCATTGGCGCGGCCCGCCAGTACGCACAGCAGCATTTCATCGGCCACCGTGTGCTGGTAATAAATGGCTTGCTCGCGGTTCACGCCATCGGGGCCATTCTGCTGCAGCGCCTGCGCTTCCAGCTCGCGTTCCGTCTGCGCCAGCCAGCCGGCACTTTCCGGCCAGCAAGGCCACGTGAGTGCGGCGATATGCAAGCCCGTCAATTCGCCAAACAGGTGGTTGTTGGCCGACGAGTGGCGCGAAAAGTGTCCGGCGATGAAGTGGCAATGCTGGTAGATGCTGTCGAGCCAGCGCTGCAGGAAGGCTTGCCCCTGCGCGCCCTGGAACAGGGGGCTGTTAATGCCTCCGAGCAAGTGCCACGCATGCGACCAGCTGACCAGGCGCAAGGCCAGCTCCAGCGCGCTGCTCCAGTTCGGCCCCAGCGGATACGGACATTGCTGCCACCACGATTCAAGCAAGACTTGTACACCTTGCGCATAGCGCAAGTCGCCGCCGAGACGGTAGGCCATCGCCAGGTCGGCCACGGCCAGGTGGCGGTTCGGTTCCCACAGGCATTTGATATCGCCCACCACGGTTTCGTCGCGGTAATTGAGCGTCTTGCCAAAATCCAAGGGCACGACGGTGCCCGTCTTCGGATCGCGGTTCCATTGCGGCGGGAAACCCAGCTCCGCATCGCGCAGGGCGAACACATCGAAGCGGCCCGCGAGGATGCGTTCGGCCGCCGCCAGGTGCGGCGCCGTGTCGATGGGCATGCCCAGCCAGGGCGCGCCGAAACGCTGGCGCACGGCGGGCGGCGGCACATGCGCCAGGCCGTAGCCGCGCGCCTGCAGCCGTTGCTGCAAGGCATCACGCACGCGATGCGCCACCTCGGGCGCCCCCATGGCGCGCAAGCGGTTCAGTTTCCAGGACAGGTTGCTCAGCATGGACGTCTCACAGATACTGGCGGTGCCAGATTTCCAGGGTGAGCAAGCTCCACAGCAGTTTCTCGTGGTTTTGCCGTCCGGCCACGTGCTCGGCCAGCACCTGCTGCAGGGCTTGTGTATGGTAATAGTGGCGCGTGCGCGACTCGGCGCCCGTCAAGTGTTCGTACAGGTAATCCTTCATGGGGCCGCGGAACCACTCGTTGACGGGCACGCGGAAGCCCACTTTCGGCCGTTCCAGTATGGCTTGCGGCAGCAGTTGCTTCATGGCTTCGCGCAAGATCCACTTGGTGGTGCGGCCGCGCACGCGGTACTCGTCCGGCAGGCTCGACACATAGGCCGCCAGTTCGTGGTCCATGAAGGGCATGCGCGCTTCCAGCGACGCGGCCATGGTCATGCGGTCGCCCCGCTCCAGCAGGTTGTCGGGCAGCCAGCTCAGCTGGTCGAAGCACAGGATGCGGCGCAAGGCGCTGTTGCCGGCGCTGCCGCAGCCCAGCGAAGGATCGCGCTGGCGCGCCGGCGCCGGCATGGCCACCAGGCGCGCGCGTTCCTGGTCGGACATCATGCCGAACCAGCGCGGCATGCGTTCGTGGAACGCTTCCAGGCCCAGGTTGACGATGGCCGTCTTGGCGCGGCGGAAACGATACGGCAAGGCGCCGATGGCCGGCTCGATCAAGCCCCGGCGCAGCAGGCCCGGCAGCATCTGGTAGTTGCCCGCATAGCGCTCGTACACGTGCTTGGGGTAGCCGCCGAGGATTTCATCGGAACCTTCGCCCGTCAAGACCATCTTGACCGTCTTGCGCGATTCCTTCGCCAGCAGGTAGATGGGAATGTCGGATGGCTCGGCCACGGGGGCGTCGCGGAAGCGCACGAGGTCGGGCAGCAAGGCGATGACCTGGTCGACGGACACTTCCAGCTCATGGTGTTCCGTGGAAAATTGCCGCGCGATATCGGCCGCGTACGCCAGCTCGCTGAAGCCGCCCTCCTTGAAACCGACGGAAAAGGTCTTCACGGGCACGCCCGCATGGCGCGACATCAGCGCCACCACGGCCGACGAATCGATGCCGCCGGACAGGAAGGCGCCGAAGGGCACGTCGGAAATCATGCGGATGCGCACCGATTCATCGAGCTTGTCGAGGAAGGTGGCGACGGGGTCGGCCGGCAACGGGGCCGCCAGGCGGGGCCGGCTGTCGGGCGGCGTGTAATACACGCGCTCGCGCAGCACGCCGTTTTCCCACGTGGCCGTGGAACCGGGCGCCAGCTTGCGGATGCCCTGGAACAAGGTGGCCGGGCCCGGCACGTAGCGGTAGGCGAAATAATCCCAGATGGCGGCCTCGTCCGCTTGCGACGCCACGTCCGGCAAGGCCAGCAGCGCCTTGATTTCCGAGCCGAAAGCTAGTTTTCCCTCGTGCTGCCACAGGAACAGGGGTTTCTTGCCGAACGGGTCGCGCGCCATGAACAGGCGGTCGTTGCGCGCATCCCAGATCGCAAACGCAAACATGCCGCGGAAATGCTGCACGCATTCCTCTCCCCATTGCACGTAGGCATGCACGATGGTTTCCGTGTCGGATGCCGTGCGGAAATGGTGGCCCAGCGCGATCAATTCGTCGCGCAGGGGCTGGAAATTATAGATTTCGCCATTGAAGATGATCTGCACATCGCCCGTTTCATTGCCCAGCGGCTGGTGGCCCGTGGCGATGTCGATGATGGACAGGCGGCGGTGCAGCAAGCCCAGCTGCCAGGCGCCGTCGGCCGTGGCCGCGTTGAGCACGCCCGTGTCATCGGGACCGCGGTGCGCGATGGCGCGCCCCATGGCGTCGAGCGCCGCGGGCAAGCCGGCGACGGACGAGGGGAAGATCAAACCGGCAATACCGCACATATGGGCTCGCTTAAAAAAGGGTTCGGCTAGACTGTCGGCGGCGCCAGCAAGGCGCGGTAGACGCGGCGAAAATCCTGCGCCAGGCGCTCGACCGTATAGGCGCTTTCGATGCGCTCGCGGCAAGCTTGCCCCATGCGCTGCAACAGGGCGCGGTCGCCGTCGAGGCGCGCGATGGCGTCCGCCAGCGCCTGGGGATTGCGCCGCGGCAAGAACACGCCATGCACGCCATCCTGCATCACGTCGGCTATCGCGCCCACGGGGCACACCAGGACGGGCGTGCGCGCGGCCATGCTTTCCAGCAACGCATACGGCAAGCCTTCCTGGTGCAAAGTGGGAAAACCGAACAGGTCGGCCTGGCGCCACACGGCTTCCTTTTCCGCGCCAAAGACGGGACCGAGAAAGCGCACCGCCTCTTGCAAGCCGAGCCCGGCGACGCGCTCGCGCAGCGCCGCTTCCTGGGGGCCGCTGCCGGCCAGCGCCAGCGTGGCTTGCACGCCTGCGGCGCGCGCCAGGCGCAGCCCTTCGAGCAAGTCGAACAGGCCCTTGCTTTCCGCCAGGCGCCCCACGTACACGAGTGACAGAGGACGCTGCGGCACGAGCGGCCTGTCGCCGGGGTCGCTGCCCGCATCGATGGCGTTGGGTATCACGTCGAGCGCCAGCGCGGGATCGAAATCGCGATAGCCCTGCAGCTCGCATTGCGCCAGCAACACCACCACATCGGCCGCGCGCAGCACGCGCCGCAGCAAACCCGTCAGCAATGGCTTGCCGTTGAAAAACACCTGCGGCAAGGCGCCGCCATGCACCTGGTACACGACGCGCTTGCCCATGGCCTTGGCCAGCAGCAGATACACGATGTCGCGCCAATAGCTGCGCCACTCCATGGACGTGTTGATATGCACGATCTGCGGGCGCTGCTTGCGCATGGCCTGCACGAACTGCACAGGGCTCCAGGCGAAACGCAGCAGCTTGTGCAGGCGCGACTCGTTGCGGCCCTCGCTGCCGACCTGGAAGTGCACCAGCTTGTAGTCTTGCGACAAAGAACTGTGAAATAGTTGATTCAAATGGGTGGTTACCCCGCTCACCGCATTAAGTGCAGGTCCTAGCAGCATTATCGTAGTCATATTGGTATTATATGTTGTACTTTTGTAATTTAGACGCGAAGACAAATATATTTGCTGCATTGCGCTAACATCTACAACAATTTTCTTCCAGGGAACACCACCCATGGTGCATTCTGAGCGCCGTTTACGTGTTCGGCAACAACTTATTGCCTGTGCTTCCAGCCACGGGCATCAACGGCGCGCGCCGGCCAGATCCAGGTAGCGCTGCGCCAGTGCCTGCGCCAGCACGCGGTAGCTGCGCCGCGCCTCGATATAGGCGACGCCGGCCTGGGCGCGGGCGCGCGCTGCGGGCACATCGGACAAGATGGTCGCCATCGCCGCGGCCATGGCGGCCGGTTCGCTGGCCGTCAGCCAACCTGCGCCGCTGGCCGTCAGCACTTCGGCCTGGTCCGGACTGTCATTGCCCACGGCCGGCATGCGCAAGGCCATGTATTCGAGCAGCTTGGTGGGCGAGCTGACGTCGAACAGTGCGCCACGGGGAATATACGACAGCGCGGCGTCGGCCCCGGCCAGCAGGGGCCAGGCCTGGTTCGAGGGCAGCCAGCCCGTCACGCGCACGGCCCCGGCCAGGCCGGCGCGCTGCGCATAGGCAAGCAAGTCATCGACGTCGGATGGCGTATCGGAAGCGCCGATCAGCAACAGACAGGCTGCGGGGATGCGCTGGCGCACGATCAGCAAAGCATCCAGCAAGCGTTCCAGCTGGCGCGACTGGTCGAGCGTGCCCAGGTAGGCCAGCAAGGGCACCGCCTCCCAGCCCTCCGGCCGGACGGGCGCGATGGCTTGCGCCTGCAACACTTCCATGTCGACCCCCATGGGCACGGCAGTGAGGCGCTGCGCCGCGATGCCGCGCGCCTGCATCATGCGCAGCATCGCGTCGCTTTGCACGAACACATGATTGGCGCGCGGCAACACAATGCGGTACAACAACCATTGTTCGAGCAAGCCCTTGCACAGCACCAGGCGCGCGCGCAAGGTGGGGCGCTGCGCCAGGCTGCTGCGCGCCCGTTCGATGCGCCCCTCGCTGATCAGGTATGACACCCAGTAATAGAACGGTATGCCCTTCAGGCGCGCCACCAGCAAGGCGAGCAAGCCCGTGGGCACCATGTCGCGCACCTGGATCGCATCGCAACCGGCGCGGCGGGCACCCGCCAGGGCGCGCAGGCAGAGCCACTGGAAAGCCAGTTCGCGCAACAGGCGGCTGCCCAGGAAACGCCCGTGGCGTACCGAACGGAAACCCTGCGCCTGCGGCGGCTGTTGCGACGGCATGCCGACGATATCGCATTCGACGCCGTGGCGCGGCAGGTACTTGCCGAACAGTACCGCGACATCGGGGCGAAACGTGGGCAGGCTTTCCGGCACCAGTTGCAAAATCTTCAAGGACATAGGCGGTTCGACGGCAAAAAAAGGTTGAGGGAGATACAATACGCCATGCGCCGAAGCATATCATGCCCTTACGAAATAATTAATTATATTGCATTAGTAGCATCAAACCAAGCTTGCACCATTGATGAGCGGCAAGCTGGCCGCAGCATGACAGGCCTCACGCTGAAACAATGTGTAAACGTCCATTTTAATGCTATTGTAATAATGCAGTCGATTGCCAATCATTAATTGTGTGACAACGACCGCCGGAACGGCCCTGGCTGTTGTTTTAATGTGATAATGTTCATTTTTAATAAGGCGCAACAATGATCCACGTGCTGCTGTCGGAAGCGGGAACCTACCACGACATCGTCGAGCATCTGGCGGCGGGCGGCGCGCGCGTGACGCATATCGGGCCGGACGCGCAGGCGCACATGCGCAGCAAACTGTCCATTCTGGCCGCCATGCTGTCGCCGTCGCTGTTGCGCACGCGCAAATTATGGCGCCAGCAAGACCGCCTGCTGGTCGTCGGCTGGCAGGTGCTGCCCGTGCTGGCGCTGATACGCCTGGGTCTGCTACCGCGCCCGCAGCGCCTGCTGGTGATGGCTTGTTTCATCCATGGCACGCGGGCCCGCAACGTGATCAACCGGGCCTGGCGCCTGCTCAATTTCCCCGGACTGGAATTCATTACTTTTTCCAGCGGAGAAACGCGCAACCTGACCGACAACGTCGGCATCGCACCCTCCGCCGTGCATTTCCACCTGTGGCGCCAGCATCTCGACGGCGCCACCACGGCGTCCCAGCGGCAAGATGACGGCAGCATCTTCTCCGGCGGCTTTTCCAACCGCGATTACGACCTGCTGCTGGATGCGGCGCACGGGCTGGAAGCGCACCTGGTGATCGTGGCGTCGGCGCAAAACCAGATCCCCGCGCAAGACCCGGCGCAGACCACGGTCCATCTCGACTTGCCGGAAGCGCAGTTTGAAAAGCTGCTGGCAAGCAGCCGGGTGGTCGCCATGCCGCTGAAAAGCCAGGGCGAAGCCTGTGGCCAGAGCGTGCTGCTGCGGGTATTGCGCAATGGAAAACCGCTGATCGCCACGCGCCACGAAGCCATCGAAGCGTACCTGGGACGCGATTACGCCGGCTTCGTTGCCGCCGGCGACAGCGGCGCCATGCGCGAAGGCTTGCGCCGCGCCCTGTCCGACGACGCCTTCCGCGCAGGCTTGGCCGCGCAGGTGTCGCGCGCCTGTGCCCAAATGGAGCAGCGCGGCGGACCGGGCCAGGAAATCGAACAATTTCTGCTCGCCAATTAAAAAATCCACTGCCGCAACAACGGCAGTGGATTTTCCTTGAAGCAGCGGTCAGTTCGGCAATGTCACCACTTGCTTGCCGACCGTCAGCGTACGGGCCGTGCCGCTCTTGCCCAGCTTGATCAGCGGCTTCTTGCAGCCGACATCGAGCACCGTGAGGAATTCGCCGCTCAGCGCCGCGGCCGACTTGATGAACACCCCATGCTCTTCATAGGTACCGGGCTGCGGCGGAGGTCCCGTGCGCTTTTCGAAACGCGCACCGGTGCTGACCGGCACCACGCACACCTTGCGGCCCTGATTCGTCACCGAGATGGCGCCGCCGGCGTCGACCACGATAGGCGCATACGTATGGAAGTTCCACTCGAACACGCGCGGCGTGGCCGAGGTCACCTGGTCCTGCACCACCACGGCGTCCGTGGTGCGCAGGAACCACAGCTTGCGCAGCGCCGATGTCAGCTGGCCGCCGTAGGCCAGCGTGGCGTCGCCCGCCACATAGTCGACGGTGGCCTTGGGAGCAAAGGCGGTGATGCGGCCGTTGCGCGCCATGGTCGTTTCATAGCCGTCGACCAGCTGGCCCTGGCCATTGTCGAACGTCAAGGCATTGTGGGCCTTGGTCTGGCGGTACCAGGAACTCCACAGCGGCGAATCGTACCAGTCGTACCAGCCGCTTTCCGTCAGCAGGGGCACGCCCGCGCTGGCCAGCACAAAGCCGTTCTGGTCACCGTGGCTGTGATTGAACGAACCGTAGGGACTCGATTTGAAATACACCGAGGTGCGCTGCAGATTGCCGATGTCGCTGTGCATGGCGGCCCAGCCGATGCTGGGGTAATACGCCGAGTTGCCTGGCGGCGCGGGCGTGGCCACCGTCGCCACCGGCAACGGGTACGGCGCCTGCAAGGTGGCCAGCGAATCGTCGGTGCGGATCAGGTTCTTGTAATACCACGCCGCGGCAGGCGTGGCGAAATGCGCGGCGAAACCCTTCATCATGCGGATTTCAGGCAGCGTCTCGTGCCCGTCGCCAAACACGTGGGTCTGCGAACCGGGCGGCACGAAATGCATCAGGTAATCGAGGAAGCCGCTGGCCCAGGGCTTGGTGAACAGGTCGACCTTGGTCGCGTAGGCAAGCGCCGGCCAGATCTGCAGCGCATAGTCGGCTTCATACTCGGCATACGCCGTGCCGTTGGCAAAACCGCCCTCCGGACCGCTCCACACGCTGTAGGAACTGACAAATGCGCGGAACGAGAAATCGAACCAGTCCTTCGCCTCCGGGATATCGCCCAGGGACAGCGTTGAAATCAGCGTCAGGAAACCGATATTGCTGGCGGCGTGGGAATCGTAGGGATACTGGTCCAGGCGCCCCGTCTGCGCAGCCAGGTCGAGGTACATCGCATTGGTGCGAACGCGTACCATTTCCAGCCACGCGGCGCGGCGCGGCGCATCGAGGGCGCTGCCCAGGTTGTCGACCGCCTTGATCAGGCTTTGCGCAATGGCGCGGTTGCCCTGGTCATGGTTGACAAAACTGGTACCGCCGTTCGGGCTGAGCGCGGCTTCCTGGTCGCCGCGCGCGATCGCCTCCACCAGATACTGGTTCTCGCCCGTCACGCGGTACAGCAGCGAGGCCGCTTCGAGCTGGCGTGCGCTCTGATTCGTGCGCGAAATGACGCGCGCATTCTGCGCCTCGTTGGCGGCAGTGCGTACCTTGCCTGGAGACAATGGCCACTCGGCGTCGGAGACGGGCGCGATCGCCGTCATATTACGTATCACCTCGGTGCTCAGCCAGGTCAGCACCTGGCTGCGGTCGGCGCGCTTGGCCGCGCTCCAGCTCGCAAAAAAGGTCGCATTATCCTCCAGGCCGCGCGGACGCGGGCGCAAGACGATGGCAGCGCGCAAGGTGCTGCTTTCCGGCACTTCGAACACTTTCGATGTGGCGTCGATCACAAAAGTTCGCGGGCTCGACCATTCATTGCTCGTGCTGGGACGCACGCGCCAGCTATAGGTGCCTGCCGCAAATTTCTTGGATGGCAGATACCAGTTGCGCGCCGACGTGAAGGTGCTGACCACGGTGCCCGCCAATTTGACTTCAATGACATACGACGCCGGCGACAGCGGATGGCGCGACCAGGTAAAACTGGGGGGATTTTGCGGCTGGATCTGGCGGTTGTCCGGCAAGGTCCGGACGGCCAATGGGTCGGTCGCCAGGGCCCAGTCGGCCTGGGCCTGGCCGCAGGCTGAACAGACGAGCAGCAGCGCCACTTTGACCAGCGTATATTTAGCGAATTTCATAGATTACCTTCTTAACATCAACTATCGAGCAAGATACCGCCGCTGCGTGGGGCATATCATACGCCTCCTGTCGAGGCTGCTTGCGAGACACAGGACGGCCCGCCGTACAAAATCGGGCAAAAGGCGAAGACACTGCTGAAGGCACTGCGAATACCTGTAAGCATATACCTAAAGTATTCTTCCGAACATTAATATTAGTTGCAGCTCAGCTATTAATGTGCGTTTCGCGCCACATTTGCCATTTGACGGCGAGCCGGGTCGGCAGCAAACAAGACAAGGCCAGGGCTACCCACCAGTGGCGCGACATGCCGCCGCCGGCGGCGCGGCGCAGCCCGGCCAGCGCTTCGCCCCGGCGGCCCCGCGCCAGCGCCGCGCGCGCCACGCTAACGCGCGCATCGGACACCAGCCGCAAGGCGGAACGGCGCGCCGGATTGGCCGCCGGCCAGGCCAGGGCGCGCCGTTCCAGCCGTTCGAACGTGGGCGCGAGCACATCGGCCGACTCGATCGCGCACAGGCTGCCGGCCACCTCGACACGGTAGGCCACCAGCTGTGCCGGCGTAAACACCAGGGTCAGGCGCTCGGCCAGGCGGAACCACAGATCCTGGTCCTCGCCAGCCGACTCGCCTTCCGGGAAGCATGGTTGCAAGGGCAACAAATCGCTGCGCCGGATGGCCACCGAATTCGTGCAGAAAAACGGTCCGCCACGGCGGCGGCGCTCGAAAAAGTCGTCGAGCAGGCGCGTCTCGCGCACGGCCCCGCCCTGGTAGCTGAGCGCCGCGGCGCGGCTGTCGGGTATGCGTTCGAAGCCGCAGGCGAAAAACGAGCCGGACGGATGGGCCCGCGCCATGCCCACCATGGTTTCCAGATACACGGGACCATACCAGTCGTCCGCATCGAGAAAACAGATCAAGTCGCCGCGCGCTTCGAGGATGCCGCGGTTACGCGCGCGCGAGACGCCGCCATTGGCCTGGCTGACCAGCCGCACGCGCGCATCGGCGCAAGCCCGCACGCGCTGCGCGCCATCGTCGCTGGAGCCGTCATCGACCACCACCACTTCCCAGTCGGCATGGGTTTGCGCCAGCACCGAGGCCAGCGCCGCTTCGATATACGGCCCCTTGTTATACAGGGGCACGATGACCGAGCACAGCATCAAGCCATCCCCGGCACGCGCACCTTGCGCGCCCTCACGGCCTGCTTGTCGGCCACCGGAAAATACGCCGTCACGATAATGAGCAGCAACAAATGCGTCATCGCCTCGGCGGCAAAGCCCGTCAGCGACAGCGGCACTTCGCTGATCGAACGGATGGCGATGAGGACGAACAAGGCCATCGACAGGCCCTGACTGGCCCGCGCCGTGCGCGCGCACGCATACAGCAGCGCCATGGCATACAGCACCAGGCCGATGGCGCCGATGGTGCCGGCGCTGGCCAGGCTCTGGTAAAACTGGCTGTGCGCATGGGTGGCGTATGGCATGCCGATGCTGATGCGGAATGCGTCATCCCACAGCGGCAAGCCGTAGCCGAACACGGGATTCTTGTGCCACTCCTGCAACGCCACCTGCCAGATCACGTCGCGGCCCGTCAAACTGATCAAGTCGGAGCCTTCGCTGCTGGTGGCAAAGTGCGCCAGCTTGGCATCGATATTGCCAAACATCACATACAACATGCCCAGCGTACACAGCAGGATGAAGCAAAAGATGCCGACGATCGACAATTGCGGGCGGCGGTAATCGAACAGCCGCTCCTTGATCTGTTCGCGGAAACCGAAATAGGCGACGCAGGCAAAGCACAGGAAGCAGGCGATCCAGCTGGTTTTCGATTGCGCCAGCAGCAGGCTGCCCAGACCCAGGCCCCAGGCGAACAGGTTCAGCGGGCGCCAGCCATAGGGCTTGCGCCACAGGCACAGCAGGAACACCACCACCATCGGTCCCAGGCTGTTGGCGTGATTGGCCAGGCCCGTATAGCGGATGCTGAGGAAGGGAATCAGGCCGTGGTAATTCCGGTTGACGACCATGTTCGGCTTCCAGGCAAACACGGCTGCGCTGAGCACCAGGAACAGCAGGGTGGCGTTGCGCATCGAGATGACGCTCAGGTCGACCTCCTTGTGCGTCATCAGCAAGGCCGCATAGCCGGCCAGGAACATGTACAGGTATTCATGCGACACATTGGTATGGCGCCCCAGCACGGCCGGACTGACGATATTGCTGAGGAAATACACGAACAGCGCCCAGAACAGCAGCATCGGTATCGGCTGCAGCTTGTCGCGCGTAGTCAGGCGGTGCAGAATGCGCTCGCCGCAGGCAAAGATCACGAACAGGGACGTGAGCCGGCCAAACCAGGAGCTGGCCGGATGCCGCGCCAGCGCCTGCATGCCCATCTGGAGTTCATCGCCCGAGACATCGCGGTTCGACAGGATGGCCGCCACGGCGATCGACAAGAAGACCGGATAGAACACGTACGGCACCAGTCCCGTCTCGCGCTTGCTGCCCCAATGGATGCTCAAGGCGATCACGAACACCACCACCAGCGCGGCGACCACGGCAAACAGGCCAAACAGTATTTCACTCATGTAGTTCTCGCGTATCCAGTAAGTTGTCGCGCGCGCCACAGCGGGCGCGCAAATAGGAGACTACCCTGGCCGGCAGCGGCGGGCTGAAGCGGGCAAGCATGCCCACCGCTCGCGTGCCCAGCAGTTCAGGCCAGGCCAGCACGGCCAGCAGCAGGGTCAGGCCGCCGAACAGCGCGCCACCCAGGAATGCCGGCAGCGGATGGCTGCCGCCCAGGCTGCCCAGCATGGCGCCGCCCCAGCTGCCGGCGGCGGCCAGCAAGCCCATGGCCAGGCCGCGCGCGGCCAGCGGCGCCAGATCGCCCGGCCCCACCTGCAGGCGCAGGCACGCCACCGTGCCCACCACCAGCGCCCGCGCCAGCAAGGTGCCGGCGGCGATCATGGCGACCACCGCCCCGCCCTGCCCCGCCCACAGCACCAGCGCCGCGCCGGCCAGCACGATCAGCGGCAGCTGCAGCAGGCTTTCCAGGTGTTTGCCACCCGTATTCCACAAGATCGGCGTCGACATGCCCCACGTGATGTACGCGGGCATGGCCAGCGCCAGGATGCTCAGCACGATGCCCGACTCTTGCCACACCTTGCCGTACAACACGCCGATCAAGTCCGGCGCAGTCATCGCCAGCAGCACGAACAGGGGCAGGATGATGATCCAGATGGTCGCCAGCACCGACAGATACGTGTCGCGCAGGCGCGGCAGATCGTCCTGCAGCTTGGCGCCCGTGGCCAGGAAGGCCGGCTGCAAGGCGCTCAGGAACAGCGAGTTGGGCGTATTGGCCAGGTTGTAGCCGACCGCATACACGCCCACCGCGTGGGCATTCAGGAAGCGGCCCAGGAACACGCGGTCCATATTGTTCAGGCACCAGTTGCACAGATTCGTCACGAACACCGTCACGCCCACATTCGTCGAGCGCCGCGCGCCCTCGTACCACAGCAGCGGCTTGAGCGAGAAACGCGTACGCGCATACGTCAGCACCAGCGCCGTGGAAGCCTGTCCCAGCCAGGCGCACACGAGGGTCCACACGCCGGCGCCCGCATACGCGAGCGGCAAGCCCACCAGCAGGTAGCCGACGATGTAGCTGATCACCTGGATGATGTTGAGCCAGCGGAAATCGAGGGCGCGCCGCAGCAGGCTGCTGCCCGGCGCCGTCAGCGCATTCAGCAGGCAAGTCAGGCTCATCCAGGCGATCACGGGCGCGATGCGCGGTTCCTTGAAGTACGCGGCGATCCACGGCGCCATGAAAAACAGCAAGCTCATGGCCGCCAGGCCCGTCAGCGCCTGCCACGTCACCGTGAAGCGCACGTCTTCCTCGCTGAGCGTGCGGTTTTGCACCAGCCCCCAGGAAAAACCGAAATCGGCCAGAAAGTTGCTAAATGTCAGCACAATCAGTCCCATCGCAAACAAGCCGTAGTTTTCCGGCCCCAGCAGGCGCGCCAGCACCACTTGCGTGACCAGCTGCAGGCCAAACATGAGGACCGTGCCCATCGCCGCCCACTTGACGGCGCTGACGCTTTTCTTGTTGATGTCGCTGCTCATGATTCTCGCTGTCCGCCACGCCGTGCCGCGCCCGCCGGCGCTTTGTCATCGTTCAAGCCATGCCTCATCCGGGCGGCGCGCCGATCAGGCGGCTGCGCTGCGCTGCCGGCATGCTGGCCAGCAAGCCGTTGACGAAATCGGCCTGCAAGCGGTAGGCGCGCGGCAAATCCGTATCGATGCTCGACACGCGGAACAGCATGGCGTCGGCCACGGTGCCCGTCAGGCCATAGCGCAATTGCTCCAGGCGCTGCTGCATGCCCACCTTGCTGATCTTGTCGCCGATGGTGATCCAGTACGTGATGGGCTCGCTGCGGTTGCCATTCACGGCCAGCAAGCGCTTCACGGGCAGGCTGCCGTAGGCCGAGGCCAGCTCGCCGTATTCGTCGCGCTCGACCTGGAAACCCTGCGCCGCGTAGCACACTTCCGGCTTGTGCACGCCCATGTTGTCGCTCTGGTCGCCGCCGTACGCGATCGACAGCATCACCCGTTCGCCGTGCCCATTGATGTAGGTGCGCGACAAGGTCTGGTTGTATATCTTGTTCAGGCGTTCCTGGGTTTCCGGATCCACCTGCAACGGCACGATGGAACTGTCGACGCGCCAGTCGCCGAACGCTTGCGGTATCGCCGCTTCCAGCGAAAAACTCGGGCGCTGGTCGGCCATCTTCACGCCCGGCGCCACGCCGTGGCTGAGGACGGCCGCGCCCAGCAGCATATTCATGCGCAGTGCAGCGTTCATGTCGACGCTCCCACGGTTGGCGCGCGGCCCGCCTGGCGCTTGCGCACGATCCACTGCAGCAAGCTGTCGACACTGAGGATCAGCAGCAGCGCGGAAATGAACAGCACCATGCCGGCGAAGCCGTGCAGGAAGCCCTGCCCGGCCGCGTCGCCGAAGTAATACGTGATCAGGGTCAGCACCATCACGCGGATGACATTGGCGGTAAAGGAAATCGGCACGATCAACAGGGCCAGCACGATGTTGCGGAACGGCGAAGTATGCCGCACCAGGTTCAGGTAGAACAGGCCCAGCGCTTCAAGCGTCAGCAGGGTCTGCAAGCCGGCGCAGGCGTCGGCCACCAGCAGCTGGTACTGGCCGATCTGCAGGATCACGCCATTGCGGGCGATCGGATAGCCGGCCAGGAAAAGCAGGTGTTCGGTCACATACGAAACCGCCATTTTCATCGGCATGGTCAGGGTCGTCACCAGCGGCAGCGGCAGCGGCACCATGAACAGCATGAAAAAGAAGGGAAACCACAGAATGCGCGCGGCAATCCAGCCGCGCTTGAGCAGCAGCAGCGACAGGCCGGTGCCGATCAGGGCGAGGATTTCCAGCGACAGGATATGCTGCGAACGGCCCAGCACATACAGCAGCAGCGAAACGGCCAGCAGCGGCCAGCCGGAGCGGGCCGGACGGGCGCCGGCGCTCTGCGCCAGCATCTCGGGCCATTTGCGGTAGATCAACCACAGCGACAGGGCCAGGATGATGGGACCGTGCGCCTGCTCTTCGGTGGACCAGATGCCGCGGAACAGCCCGACCAGGCTGGGCGCGAGCATGGCCAGGAAACCCAGCGCCAGCGGCAGCCAGTCCGGCACGGCGGAGCGGCCGGCCTGCGCCGGCGGCATGGCGTGGCCTGGCGCAGCCATCAAAAGTCGACCATCACGGAACCGACCACTTGGGCGCCGCTATGCGTCATTTGCTCGGCCATGGCCGCCACTTCCGCCATCGGCGTCTTGTTCTTGCGCGCCACCAGCAGCACGCCGCCCGCACGCGCCGCCACGGCCAGCGCATCGGAACCGGTAGCATACGCCGGCACGTCGTACAGCACCACGTCGTAGCGGCTTTCCAGCTGCTTGTTGAGCGTGACGAAGGAGGTACGGCTGAGCAGTTCCTGCGGATTCGGCGGCAAGGTGCCGGCGGACAGCACCGACAGCGCGACAAACGATTCCACCTTGGCGATGATATCGAGTTCGGCGCGGCCGGCCAGCACGTCGGACAGGCCCTGGCGTGTCTTCAGGTCGAAGATTTCCTGCTGGCGCGGCGCGCGCAGGTTGGCGTCGACCAGCAAGGTGTGCTCGCCCAGCTGGGAAAACACCACGGCCAGGTTGGCCGCGAACAGGCTGGCGCCGTCGCCCGGCTCCATGCCCAGCACCACCAGCGACTTGCTGCCGCGGGCGAACCAGCGCAGCATCAGCTGGCTGCGCACGGCGCGCAGGGTTTCCACCTGGTGGCTGAAAGGCTGGTAGGCGGCCACCAGTTCCTGCGGATACTTGCCGGCGCCCGGCTGCAGGTAGGGATAGTCGAACTGGCGCGCCAGCACTTGCTCGATATCGGCTTCCGTGATCAGGCCCAGGCGCAGGGCCGCTTCGCCGAAGCGGATGCCCAGTTCCTTTTGCATGCGCAGCACGCGTTCGGCGTTTTCCGGCGTGATCTTGCCCGATTCGAGCAACAGGCCGCCAATGCTGGAATCGGTGCCGCGCGCCAGCGGCGCAGTGGTATTGAGGAGGTGTGGACTTGAAGTCATGATAGGTTCCATCTCAGTTCAGGCGCAAACGGCGCGGCAGCATGCCGCGCATGCGACGCTGTTTAGGTTTCCAGTCGACCACGCCGAACACGGGAATCTGCAGCACTTCGCTCAGGTCCTGGTCGGAACGGATACGGCGGTCCAGCAATTCGGCCAGCAGCGCGATGCCGCAGCCCAGCATGAGGCCGAGGAAGATCGACAGCAGCACGTTGCGGAGAATCTTCGGGCTGTCCGGCTCGATCGGCGCCGTGGCCGGATTGAGCATGGCGATATCGGACTGCTCCGCCTGGCCTTCGATGCGCGTCTGCGACAGGCGCTGCGAGGTCACGTCGAAGGCGCGCTGGGCGCTTTCCACATCCTTGCTCAGCACGCCCATTTCATCGCGCGTCCGGTTCAGTTCCAGCACCTTGGCTTTTTGCGCCGCCAGTGCGGCGCGGATCGCGCCTTCGCGCTGCTGCAGGATCTGTGCATTGTTGCCCACGCTTTGCGAGGTGGCGCGCGTCTGCTCGGCCAGGTCGCGGCGCAGCTTGTCCACTTCCGCCTTGGCGCTCTGGTATTGCGGGTGATTGCGGTCCAGGCGCTGGCCCAGTTCGGCCAGTTTACCCTCGGCATTGCCCAGGCCCAGCTTCAGGCTCTGGATCAGCGGATTCGACGCGACGTCCGGCGATTCGGACAGGTTGCCGCCCTGCGCCATGCGCTGGCGCGAATTGGCTTCCATGGCCTGGCCCTGCGCCAGCACCAGTTGCGCCGACAGGTCGTTCAAGCGGTTCGATTCCACATCGAGGCGGTTGTCGACGCTGACGATGCCGTTATCCTGCTGGTATTTCGACAGGCGGCTTTGCGCGCGCTCAACGTTGTCACGCAGCAATTTGGTCTGGTCATCGAAGTACGTCGTCGCCTTGCGCATCGGGTCGACCTTCAGCTGGATGCTGACCTTTTGATACTGTTCCGCAAAGGCGTTCGACACGGCCGCGACGAATTGCGGGTCGGCGCCCTTGAAGCTGACATCGACCACGCTGCTTTCGCGCGACGGCATCACTTCGAGTTTCTTCAGCAGCAGGTCGGCCAGCCAGTCGCGCACCGTGCCCTTGCCTTGTGCCGCGTCATTGAACTGGGCGATCACGGCGGGGCTGCGCGCCAGTTCCAGCTGGTCGACGACGCGCAAGGCCACGTTCTTGCTGCCGATAATATCAACTTGGGTCGCCATGTAGCCAGGCAGCAACTGCCCCGGCATGGTCATGCCCGTCAGGGGATCGACGCCCTTGTAGTTCAGCAGCAGGGTGCTGGTGGCCTTGTAGGTCTTCGGCAGCACCAGGCTGACGCCCAGCGCCAGCGCCACGGTGATCATCAAGGTCAGCAGCACAATCTTCTTGCGTGCCCGAAGGATCAGCAATAGTTGGGTGAGGTTCATTTGGAAACTTTCAATACAAAAAGGTAGGGAGCCAGTTGCTCTTAGAACAGGCTTTCCTGGACATACACGACATCGTCGACGCGCAGCAGGTCGTCATGCTTGACCGACAATACTTCCATCTGGCCTTCCGCATTACGGCGCTTGACCCGCACGCCCCGTTCGGTGCCGCGCAAGGTCAGGCCACCGCCCACGGACAGGGCTTGCAGCACGGTCATGTTGCGTTCCAGGCGGAAAGCGCCCGGACGCTGGACTTCGCCGTAGATGTAGAAGCGCGGCGCGCGTTCCACGTAGATGATGTCGTTGCCGCCCACTTCCATGTCGCCCTTCAGGTCGCCGTTGCGCACAATGTCGAGAATGTCGGCCACGTCGCGCGTGGCAGTGCCGCCGCGCTTGCGGATCACGGTGATCTGGTCGGCGCCGTCAGGACTGACGCCGCCGGCCATGGCCAGCATGTCCATCACGCTGCGCTTGCCTTCCACCGGGTAGCGGCCCGGACGGTTGACCTGGCCCAGCACGGACGCCTGCTGGCTTTGCAGGCTGGTGACGATGATGTTGACTTGCGCCTTGCGCAGGAAGCCGCCGCTCTCGAGCAGGCCGCCCAGTTTCTTTTCCGCTGCCGACGTCGACAGGCCGCCGACGGCCACCGCGCCCACCAGCGGGAAGGTGATTTCACCCGCTTCGCTCACGCGCGTCTCCAGGCCCAGGTCCGGGTTGCCGTAGACGGAGATTTTCAGCACGTCACCAGCCCCAAGGGGGACATCGGCTGCACCGGCCATGCCTGCGGCGAGGGCCAGAAAGGCCGCCATCATCCAGTTTGCGAGTCGTTTCATGATTACAGATTCCCGTTGGTAGATTGCTGATGTTTAACTACTTGTCGATAAGTCACTTATTTCAAGCCCGCCACGCCGCGCTCGTTGGCTTCATGCGCGCTGTTCGCCGGCGCCGCTGCCGCAGGTGCGCTGGCCGTAGCCGAGGCCGTAGCCGCTGCATCCTTGTTGAAATACTCGATCTTGGCGCTGGCGCGCAGACGCTTCAGTTCCGCTTCGGCCGCATCCTTGTTCTTCTTGTTGGCCAGGAACTGCTCGATTTGCGGCGCCGCCGCGTCCAGGCCCACCGGGCTGTCCTTGATATCGGCCAGGGCGATGAGCAGGCTGCGCTCGCCTTCGCGCACGATGAACAGCTGGCCCTTCGGCATCGATTGCAGTTTGCTGCTCAGTTCGGGCGCCAGGTCGGCGCTGGTGCGCGACACCTGGGTGCGGCCGAACGCGATCTTGTGCTCCTCGAGCCATTGCGCCACATCTTCCAGCGACTTGGCGCGGTCCATGACGGCTTTGAGTTCATCGTTCAGCGCCGCCGTCGGGATGACCAGCTCGCGCAGATCGAATTGCTTGCGCTGGCTGAAGAACAGCGGATTTTTCGCGAAATACTCGTCCACTTCGGCCTTGCTCGGGCGGGTGGCCGCGCCGATGCGCTTTTGCATGTATGCCTGGGCAACGATCAGCGCCTTCGCACGCTCGATGGCCTGCATGACTTTCGGATCGCGGTCGACCTTTTCCTTGGCCGCTTCGTTCTGCAGCAACTGGCGGTCGATCAGCGACTCGAGCAACTGCTTGCTGGCCGCGGCCTGCTGCGGCGCCTGCACGCCGGCGCGCTGCAACTCTTCATTCAACTGCAAGACGGTGATTTCTTCGCCGTTCACGCTGGCCAGCGCCTGGCCAGCCTTTTTTTCCTTGTTGCCGCAAGCGGACAGGCCAGCAGCGGCCAGCAGGACCAGGGCGGCGCACAACAAACGTGGCGCGGGGCGGGAGTGAATAAAATGATTCAAGCGTGCTCCTTCGGATGACAGGTATGACGGGGGTGGAAAATCCGGCGCAGTATAACGGGCCATGGCCAGGCTGCACTGCACGGATGCCCCGAAAAATAGTTATTCGTCAAATAATTAACAATATTGTAAACATAATACACATAATGCATGACGACAAGCAAAATATTTGCTTAAAAATCTACTAATGAGATATAAAAACAACTATTTCCACAGTCTACTTGATTGCAAAAAATTATGTATTGCGTGGTTCAGACCGACTTTAAAATCGATAGTTGGCGCGTGCCGTCCCGGATGGCTTCCCGTCAGGGTGACGCACGTCCGGCAGGGGCAAGGCCGGATACTGCTCACATCGTGAACCCTTTCCAAGAGGAAAGTAATGGCGCATGGCCGGCACGACTCGTGGCAAGGTGAGCGCGGAGTGGTCGCGTAATGCGCTGGTGCTCTATAGATGCTCCATTTTAACGCGTATTGACTCCGTGCAAAGTATATTCAAACGCTATTTTTTCCTGCGGGCAGCATACTGACGCTCAATGGGCGTTCTCGCGCGCCAGCACCACTTTGACCGTGCGCGCGATAATCCACAGATCCAGCCACAGCGACCAGTTGCGCAGGTAATCGAGGTCGAAATGGATGCGCGCCTCCATCTTGTCGAGCGTTTCCGTCTCGCCCCGCAAACCGTTGACCTGGGCCCAGCCCGTAATGCCGGGCTTGACCTTGTGGCGTAGCATGTAGCCCTTGATCAGCTTGCGGTACTGCTCGTTGTGCACGACGGCATGGGGGCGCGGCCCGACGATGCTCATGCGGCCCTGCAGGACGTTGAGGAATTGCGGCAGCTCGTCGAGCGAGCTGCGGCGCAGGAAGGCGCCGACGCGCGTCACGCGCTGGTCGTTCTTGGTGGCCTGCACCACCGTGTCGCCATCTTCGCCCACCGTCATGGAGCGGAACTTGTAGACGACGATTTCCTCGCCATACAGGCCATAGCGGCGCTGGCGGAAAATCACGGGGCCTTTCGAGGTGGTCTTGACGGCGATGGCGATGACCAGCATCACCGGCAGCAGCAGGATCTGGATCATCAGCCCCAGCACGATATCGCTGCCCCGCTTGACCATGCTGTTAAAGCCCGTGAACGGCGATTCGCGGATGGCGATGACGGGCATGCCGCCCACGTTGTCGAAACGCGCCTGCATCAGGTCGAAGATATAAATATCCGGCAGGAAATACACGGAAGCCGTCGTATCTTCGAGCTCGTCGAGCATCTTGCGGATGCGCGGCTGGGCCGAAATCGGCTGGCTGATGAAGATCATCTTGATGTTGTGTTCGCGCACGTAGGAGGCGATATCATCCATGCGTCCCAGCATGGGTTCGCGCATCTTTTCCGGCCAGCGGTCGTCCGTGCGGTCATCGAAAAAGCCGTGCACGTGCATGAACAGGTTGGCATTGCGCTCGACGGTGGCGGCAAACTTCAGGCTGGCGTCGTTGGCGCCGATGATGACCACCGAGCGCACTTCGCTGTCGCCGTCGGGGCGCAGGCTGAACCTGCGCCCGGCCAGGTGCCCGGCCAGCAGCACGAAGGGCGTGAGGACAAACCAGGCCAGCACCACTTCGGTATCGAAATGATAGGCCAGGCCCGTGGCCGAGCCCAGGAAGGTGAGGATCAGCGCGACGATCGTCCAGCCGACGAGGATATCGCGCGCATACGCCAGCATGCGGCCGCTGCGCCAGGTACGGTAGGGGTCGACATGCTGGTAGACCGTCGATGAAATGAAGACAGCCAGTATCATCAGCACCAGCGTATAGCCGGTGAAGGTCGAACCCGACAACACCGTCATCAGGTACAGCAAGCCCATGATGATGATCGGGTCGAGGACGCGCTGGAAAAACGAAATCAGGGGTATATCATTGACAGTCATGTTGATCTTTAAAACTGTACGCTGCCATTGAAGGAAATGCCCTTGGCCCGGTAGCTGCCGCTATCGATGATGGCGACGCCTTCGCGCCGCTCGTGGAACACGCGCACGCCAAGCTGGATTTTCCGGTGCGGCGCATACGTCGCGCCCAGCGAGGCCGTGCGCGTGGTGTCGCGCCCGTCGCCGGGCAGCACCAGGCCGCTGACGGCCTCGAAATCGCGCCGTTCCTGGCGCAGCTGCGCATCCACGCGCACCTTCGACGTGGCCGTCCAGGTCGCGCCCAGGCTGGCGCCCGTGTTCAGGCTGCTCGTCACCAGCGAATTGTCGACGGAACCGAATTCGCGCCAGACGATGCCCGTGAAATTGACCTTGCCCAACGGCTTCCAGTACACGCTCAGCCGGCCATTCGTGCCGCTGGTATCGCGCCCGGACAGCAAGTTGTTGCGGTGGCGCACCCAGCCACCGAGAAATTCCATCTGCGTGATATCGCTGAAATCCCAGAGGACATTGGCCTTGACCTCGTCCTGGCTATAGCCGTTGCCGTACACACTGGCGTCGAACGCGCCGCGGTTCGGATACTTGCCATTCAGGTGGCGCAGCTGCACGCCGACGCGGCTATTGCTGCGCGCCAGGTAGTCGACGCCAAATTCCGTCGCGTCTTCCACCCAGTTGGAAAACGCCTGCGACGGCAGGTCATACGAGTAACGGTCGCGCGACAGGCCGCCGCGCACGCGCCAGCTGGGGTGGAAGCGCCACGCGCCATTCACGTACTCGCGGCGCTGCGTGCGCAGATTGCGCACCGAGCTCTGGAAGTCGCTGAACGGCGTCAGGGTCTGCGAATAACTGGCGCCCACATGGCCTTCCAGGTGGTTGGCGATGTGCCATTCCAGGTCGGCCAGGTAATCCTTGCCATCGTAGTCGAACTGGCTGAAGCGGTTGAAGCTCACCTTCGACCACTTGGCCTGGCCCGTCAGTATCTGGCGGCCGATGGGACGGTTGAACAGGAAGCCCGCCTGCAGCATCCTCGACGTATCCGAACGGGGGCCGGAAAAACCCCGCACATCGTCCGGCAGGCGCATCAGGTTGTCGTCGTACGAATAGGACGTGGCAACGAAGGGCTTGATGGTGTCGCTGATATCGGCCACGGCGGCGCCGCTGGCCAGGGTGCCCAAGAGTAACAGCGCAACCGGCAAACGTGGGCTGGCCGTGAAGGCGGCGGCAACGGCTTTTTTACGCAAGGAATTCAACATGGATTTTGTCTTTGAAAGATCACACAGTTGATAGGCAATACTACCAGTAAATCCAGTGCCCACCAGAAATAATCCAGAGGCCCAGCACGCCGTTCGTCACGCCGTGCGCGAGGATGGGCGACCACAGGGACTGGCTACGCATGTACAACAAACTATAGACCGCACCGGCCACCATGCCGGCCAGCCATAAATTATGTTCAAAGCCAAACAGCAACACGCTGATGGCGAAGGCCTTGACGCTGGCCAGGCGCGGATCGGCCCGCAAAAAGTCCGGCTTGTCGATCCAGCGCAGCAGGAAGGAGCGCCAGAACAGCTCTTCCATCACGGGCACCACCAGCGCCGCGCCGGCGATGCGCAGCACCACCAGGCTCCACTCGATGCGGCCATCGGTGCGGGGGTCGAAACCGTCCGGCTTGCCGATGCTCATCCAGCTGGCGTCGAGATTGATCCACAGCAAAAAAACAACAACACCGCCTGCCAGCGCCCCGAGAATGGCACGCGCGCCCAACGGCGTCCACCGCAATTCCGTGTAACTGCGGCGCCAGTACAACAACAAGCCCAGCACGACGCCGATCTTGACGACATACAGCCAGCGCAAGTCCTGCGCGGCAACGCCCAGGCGGCCGAGCATGTCGGCAATGGCAATGAAGGAGAGATAGGCCAGGAATGGCGCTACCCGGGGCAAGGCGGCGCGGTCAAACATGCTGCCACGCATCGGAGGAGGAGCTGCGCGCCGGACGCGGTGGTCCGGAGCGCATGTTTTTCATGACAAACATGCATCCCCCGATGTAATAAATATAATTATATAATTATATCAAGCAGAACCGTTGCCGTGGCAAATAATCCTGACTTAATTACAACAGGGTATGCAAAAAAGCATCAGCTATTCGCGCGCGCCTCGATCTGCTCCCACTTTTCCAGCGCTTCCAGCAGTTCGCCTTCGATCTCGGCCACGCGCGCATTCAGGCGCTTGCCTTCGGCTGGCGTCTTCTTGTAGAAGTCCGGATGCGACAGTTCGGCGGCCAGCACCGATTGCTCGTCTTCCAGCTTGGCGATCAGTTTCGGCAACTCTTCCAGCTCGCGCTGTTCCTTGTAGCTGAGCTTTTTCTGCTTGGCGGCCGGCGCGGCAGCCTCGACCTTCACGGCCGGCTTGCTGGCAGGCGCCGTGGCGATCGGCAAGGTGCGCACGCGCTCCCAGTCCGTGTAGCCGCCGACGAATTCGCGCCACTTGCCCTCGCCTTCGGCGACGATCACCTGCGTGACCACATTGTCGAGGAAGGTGCGGTCATGGCTGACGAGGAAGACGGTGCCTGTGTATTCTTCCAGCAACTCTTCCAGCAATTCCAGGGTATCGATATCCAGGTCATTGGTCGGTTCATCGAGCACCAGCACGTTGGCCGGCTTGGCGAACAGACGCGCCAGCAGCAAACGGTTGCGCTCGCCACCGGACAGCGACTTGACGGGCGAACGGGCACGTTCCGGCGCGAACAGGAAGTCGTTCAGGTACGTCATCACGTGACGGCGCTGGCCGTTGATCTCGACCCAGTCGCTGCCCGGCGCGATGGTTTCCATCAGGTTCGCCTCTTCGTTCAGCTGCGTGCGCATCTGGTCGAAATACGCCACTTGCAGCTTGGTACCCAGGCGGATGGTGCCCGTGTCCGACTGCTCTTCGCCGAGGATCATCTTCAGCAGGGTGGTCTTGCCGGCGCCGTTGGCGCCGATCAGGCCGACCTTGTCGCCGCGCAAGATGGTGGCGCTGAAATCCTTGACAATGACCTTGTCGCCGTAAATCTTCGAGACGTTTTCCAGGTCCGCCACGATCTTGCCCGAGCGTTCGCCGGCCGAGACGTCCAGCTTGACTTGTCCCTGCTGTTCGCGGCGCGCATTGCGCGTCAGGCGCAGCGCTTCCAGGCGGCGCACGCGGCCTTCGTCGCGCACGCGGCGGGCCTTGACGCCCTTGCGTATCCACACTTCTTCCTGCGCCAGGAACTTGTCGAACTTGGCGTTTTCCACTTCTTCGATTTCCAGCTGCTCCGCCTTGCGCACTTGATACGCCGTGAAGTTGCCCGGATACGACAGCAAACGGCCGCGGTCGAGCTCGATGATGCGCGTGGCAACGTTGTCGAGGAAGGAGCGGTCATGGGTAATGAACAGCACGCTGCCCTTGAAGTCGCGCAACAAGCCTTCCAGCCACAGGATGGAACTGAAGTCCAGATGGTTGGTGGGCTCATCGAGCAGCAGCACGTCGGGCGCCGACACCAGCGCGCGCGCCAGGGCCACGCGCTTCTGCATCCCGCCGGACAGGGTTTTCATGGCCATGTCGCCCGTCAGGTTCAGACGGTCGAGTACGGTTTCCACCTTGTTCGGCAAGCTCCACGCATCGGCCGCATCGAGTTTGACCTGGATGTCGTGCATGCGTTCCATCAGTTCGTCGTCATTGCCCTGGCCAAACTGGCCCGTCAACGCATCGTATTCCTTCAGCCACGCCTGCGATTCGCCCATGCCGGACGCGACGGCGTCGAACACGGACATTTCCGGGTCGAATTGCGGTTCCTGCTCCACATACGCGATCTTGATGCCTTGTTGCATCACCAACAAGCCGTCATCGAGCTTGAACTTGCCCGAAATAACCTTCAACAGCGACGATTTACCCGTGCCGTTGCGGCCGATCAAGCCGACCCGCTCCGAGGTTTCCAGTGAAAATTCCGCGTGATCGAGCAGCGCGACGTGACCGAACGCAAGTTGCGCCGATGAAAGAGAAATGACAGCCATAATGAGTAAGAGTGCTCGGGCGCCGTCTCGCGCACACCGCGTGGTGTGCAAAACAGCCGCCGATTGGATGAATGAAGCACGCATTGTACCGATAACTCGGACTTCAATCGCCATCGACCAGTAATTACCGCCTGGATGATCACAGGCTGCCGACGCGCGTTGCGTGGAAACGTGGTGTCGCCAGCAGGAATCGAACCTGCATTTAAGTCTTAGGAGGACCTTGTACTATCCATTGTACGATGGCGACACGCGCAGCGGCATTATACAGGCTAGTTCCTGCCATTGACAGTCCGGCAGCACGTGCGTGGGACAGGCGCCTCAGTGTCCTGCCACTTGGCGCAATGGCGCCGGCAACGCAGGCGATGCCGAAGGCAACAAGGGCAGGATTTGCTGCGCCGCCAGATCGTGCGCCACCGGGTTCCAGTGGCCGTCCGTCGGCAGAAAATCCATGCGCTCGCGCTGTTGCGCCCAATGACGCGCGAATACCGGCTGCATGTCCACCACCTGATGGCCGTGTCGCAGGGCCGTCTGGATGAAAAATGCGCGATCGCCCGCTTTCCAGTTGGGTACCGCCTTCTGCGGCGCATACAGCATGTTCCGGTCCGCGTCGACCAGGAAGATAAAGCGCGTATCGTCAGCGCCGCCCAGCGCGCGCAATTGCGTCATGTAGTACTCGAGCGCGGCGGCGCGGCGTGCATCAGGTGCGCTGGCGGCCGGCGCCTGCGCCGCGGCAGGAGGACTGCGGCGCAACTGGCTCATCAACCAGTCAGGAAATTTCAAGTTGTAATAGATATAACGGGCCAGGGCCGAATAGGCGACCAGCCGCTTGGCCTTGGACTCGACATAGGGAACATGCACCATCCTGATATCGTTCCCTTCGCTGACAAACATGCTATGGCCCCGCTGCGCCGGCGCCAGGATGTCGAGCATGTCCATCGGCTCGACGAACATCACCACCGTGCGCGGATGCAATTGCGCACGCGTATGACGGAACACTTCCAGCGCGTCGGCAAAGCCGTTGCCCGAGGCAGAGGCGGCATACACGCCGCCGCCCAGGGCTTGACTCAGCCGGCCTTGCAGGGTTTCCGGGTATTCCAGCATCAGGCTTTCGATAAAGCTGTCGCCGATGACAAGCACGGCCGCGCCATCCTTGAAATCGGGGGAGTTGGTAAAGCCCTGCCGATTCGTGCGGCCATGCCGGGCATTCGCCATGGCCCAGCCGTGCGAATACACGTAGTCCTGCTGCGGCAGATAACGGGCATACGGGCGCTGCTCGCTGCTCTGCTCCATGCGCAATCCGGACACCACCGGCATGCATTGCAGGAACGCTTCCAACGCCAGTGCCGTGACCAGCACACCCAGGCCTATCGCAAATATGGAGCGCATATGATTTGTCAGAAATTAAAGTACAAGAATTCAGAAACGCCACGCGTCTCGCTAATTGCCAGCAAGACCAGGCAAAGCATCAACATGGCCCCCAGCAAGACGCTGCCCCGGCCACTCTCCAGGCGCTGCTCCGTCGACAGGCGCAAGCCTCGCCCCAGCAGCTCATACACGTTCGGCAGGAAGAAAACGATGGCGGCGCAGACGCCCAGCCACCACAGGCAGGAACTGAGCTGCATGATGCGGTTCACGCCCAGCATGCTTTCCTGCATGGCGGGCGTCAGCGTGCCGCCGCCCATGGCTTGCAGCACATCCAGCGCCACCTCGAGGGAACTGGCGCGAAAAAACACCCAGGCCAGCACCACGGCAAAAAAAGTCGCCAGTGCGCCGCCGGCCCGTATCGCCAGGTTGCTGCGCTGGCCCAGCAGATGACGCAAGGCATGGTTGACGATCAGATAAGCGCCGTGCAAGCAGCCCCAGACCACAAAGGTCCAGTTGGCGCCGTGCCACAGTCCGCCCAGCAGCATCGTGATCAGGAGGTTGCGGTAACGCAAGAATCCGCCCTTGCGGTTCCCGCCCAGGGGGATATACAGATAATCGCGCAGGAAATTGGACAGCGTGATGTGCCAGCGGCGCCAGAAATCGATGATGGAGGTCGCCTTGTATGGCGAGAGAAAGTTAATCGGCAAGATAATGCCGAACATATAGGACAAGCCATACGCCATGTCGCAGTAGGCCGAAAAGTCGAAATACAGCTGGAACGTATAGGCCAGCGCACCGGCCCATGCCTCCAGCATGCTCAAATGGGCGTGATGGAGGTCGAAGACGGGTGCGACGTAGCGCGCGATGCCATCAGCCAAAATGACTTTCTTGAACAGGCCAATCGTGAAGAATGCAAGGCCGACGATCAGGCGCCCGCGGCTGAAGACATGCGATTCGGCCTGCACGAACTGCGGCATCATCTCCTTGTGATGCAAAATCGGACCGGCGATCAGGTGCGGAAAGTAGGTGACGAACAGACCATAGCTTTCTGGCTGGTAATCCTTGACCTTGCCGGCGTGGCAATCGACCAGGTAGGCGATTTGCGTGAAGGTGAAAAACGAGATGCCGATCGGCAGGGTAATCCCCAGCGGCTGGAATGTCGCCCCCGTCAGGGTGGCAATATTGCTGATAAAAAAATCAAAATACTTGAAAAACACCAGCAGCGACAAATTGAAGGCGAGTCCGAGCCACAGCCAGTGCTTTGCCTCGCGCTTGCGGCCCGTCTCTTGACGTTTCGAGACGACTCGGCCAATGCTGAAGTTGCAGCAGATTGACAGCAGCAGCAGCGGCAGGTAGGCGACATCCCAGTAACTATAGAATGCAAGCGAGGCCAGCAACAGGAAAATTATGGATAGCCGCAGCGAGTATTTTGACAGGAGAAAGTATCCCAGCAACGCCAACGGCAAGAACACCAGAAAGAACGGAAATGAATTAAATAACACGGTGCAATTCCATAAAGTTGCTTATACGTAACGCGTTGGCAGCCAGCAATGGCAAGTTTATGCTTTTAACGCTGAGTTTTGTTTATTATTATTCTACACATGGTGACGAGACGAACTCATGCCCGCACAACGTGCGGGCATGCGCCGGACAGTCACGACCAGGCGCGCCGTCGCCGTCAGCCATTCCTGTGTACCATTTCCCGCCACGCTGCCGACCCCGTACCAGCGTCCTGCCTTATTTGACACCCATGGTGACAAACGGCGCCACGCTGAATTTTCTGCGCCGCGCGACGCCTGCACCAACCAGCAACAAGCCGGCCAGCATGAGTTGCAACATCGCGGGCTCGGGCACGGCGCTGACGCTAAATACTTGCATGGCGCCAAACGTGACGTTCGGATAGGAGCCATACGGCGCGCCATCGAGCAAGCTTGCGCCAAAGATGCCATTGACCGGGTCGATGTACGAATAGCGCGAAGAAATGCCATTGGTGCTCAGGTCCGCCGACATGCCCAGGTCGGCGCCGATGCCGAACGTGGGGCCGGCATCGATATCATTGAAGGTTTGATACGCCCCCACCGAGTCCAGCGCATAGGTTTTCGGCGTCTGCCGGAAATACTGGCCCGACGTCAGGTTGAAGATGAAGGCCGTGCGGTCGCGGTCTTCCGGCGTCATGTTGTAGGTACCCGACGAATTCCAGCTTTGCGGGTTGTAGCCGCCCACCAGCCAGGTCTGGCCGGCGGCGTTGCTCGCCTGCATCACGGAAAACGTGCGTCCCTTGCCGTCGGCGGCCAGGTGGAAGTCGCGCGAAGTGTCGCCCGCCGACTTCGTATAGATGGCCGTCAGCGCCAGCGGCCCTTCGCCCAGCCAGGCGGACAGCTGTGCTTCCTGCGCGCCGTTGAGCAAGGATTGCGCCGAGGCGACAGGAACGCTGCCGATGCACAGCAAGGCACCGGCGAGCAAGGTGACGGGCCGCACCGCCTTGATTTTCAGCATGATTTGTTGTTGCATCGCTCCCCCTGTATATATGCCGCGAATTTTCGGCATATCAATATAGCACAGGGTGATATATTAATTGCATTAATTTATTTCAATTGAAATGCAGTTAAGGCAATAGTTTATTGTAGCCATCATGGCGGCAGCACCGCCGTCACCTCGATTTCCACCCTGGCGCGATCCTCGATCAGGCCAGCCACCTGCACGGCCGTCATGGCTGGAAAATGCTTGCCGATCAGCTCGCGGTACGCCACGCCGATTTGCGGATACGCCGCCACATACTCCTTCTTGTCGAGCACATACCAGTTCATGCGCACGATATGCTCGGGCAAGGCGCCCGCCTCCGCCAGCACGGCGACGATATTCTGCAAGGCCTGGCGCACCTGCCCCGCAAAATCGTCCGTATGGAACCGGCCCTGCGCATCCCAGCCTATCATGCCGCTGACGTACACCGTGCGTCCGCTGGCGGCCACGCCGTTCGCATAGCCGCGCGGCCTGGCCCATCCCGGTGGTTGCAGCACTTGCATTGCGTTCTCCTGGTTATTCATACATGTCCCGCCTCGCGCAGCAATTCGCGCGCGATGATCAATTGCTGTACTTCGCTGGCGCCCTCGTAGATGCGCAAGGCGCGGATTTCACGGTACAGGCGCTCGACCGGGTGGTCGCTGACCACGCCCATGCCGCCGAACAGCTGCACGGCCGCGTCGATCACCTGCTGCGCCGTTTCCGTGGCCGTCAGCTTGGCCATGGCCGCTTCCTTCGTCACCTTGCGGCCCTGGTCGCGCTGCCAGGCGGCGCGGTAGGTCAGCAAGGCAGCCGCCTCGATGCCGGTGGCCATCTGCGCTAATTTTGCCTGCGTCAGCTGGAAGTCCGCCAGGGTCTGGCCGAACATCTGGCGCGCCATGGCGTGGCGCAGCGCCTCGTCAAACGCGCGCCGCGCAAAGCCCAGCGCGGCGGCGGCTACCGACGTGCGGAACACGTCCAGGGTGGCCATCGCCACCTTGAAACCCTGTCCCGCCTCGCCCAGGCGCTGCGTGGCGGGCACGCGGCAGGCATTGAAACGCAGGCGCGCCAGCGGGTGCGGCGCGATCACCGCGATGCGCTCGGCGATCTCCAGGCCGGGATTGTCCGCGTCGACGATGAAGGCGCTGATGCCGCGCGCGCCCGGCGCCTCGCCCGTGCGGGCGAACACCACGTAAAAATCGGCGATGCCGCCGTTCGAGATCCACGTCTTTTCGCCATCGAGCACGTAATCGTCGCCATCGCGGCGCGCCGCGCACGCCATCGCCGCCACGTCGGAGCCGGCCTGCGGCTCGGACAGGGCAAAGGCGGCGATGCGCTTGCCGCTGGCCACGTCCGGCAGATAGCGCGCCTTGTTGTCGGCGCTGCCGAACAGGCCGATGGCGCCGGAACCGAGTCCCTGCATGGCGAAGGCGAAATCGGCCAGGCCGTCGTGGCGCGCCAGGGTTTCGCGCATCAGGCAAATGGCGCGCGTGTCGATCTTGCCATCGGTGCCCGTGGCGTATGCCAGCCAGCCGCCCTGCCCCAGTTGCGCCACCAGCGCGCGGCAGGCGGCATCGACATCGGCGCCATGGGCTTCCTGCAGGTGCTGCGAAGCCCAGGCATCGAGTTCGCGTTCAAGTTCGGCATGGCGCGCTTCGAAAAACGGCCAGTCCAGGTAAGTCGTATCACGCGTGCTGCTCATGTCAGTCGCCCTCGAATTGCGGTTTTTCTTTCGCCACGAAGGCGTGATAGGCGCGGTGGAAATCGTTGGTGGCCATGCAAATGGCCTGCGCCTGCGCTTCCGCCTCGATGGCTTCATCGACGCCCATGTTCCACTCCTGCTGCAGCATTTTTTTCGTCATGCCGTGCGCGAAGGTGGGGCCGCCGGCCAGACCGGCGGCGAACAGCTGCGCCGCCTCGGCCAATTCTTCCGGCTCGACCAGGCGGTTGAACCAGCCCCAGCGCTCGGCCTCGCTTCCAGGCAGGGAGCGCCCCGTGTACAGCAATTCGGCGGCGCGGCCCTGGCCGATCACACGCGGCAGCAAGGCGCAGGCGCCCATGTCGCAGCCGGCCAGGCCCACGCGGGTGAACAAAAAGGCCGTCTTGCTGCGCGCCGTGCCGATACGGATATCGGAAGCCAGCGCCAGCATGGCACCGGCGCCCGCGCAAATGCCGTCGATGGCGGCGACGATGGGTTGCGGGCAGGCGCGCATGGCTTTCACCACGTCGCCCGTCATGCGGGTAAACGCCAGCAGGCCGGGCATGTCGAGCTGCGTCAGGGGACCGATGATGTCGTGCACGTCGCCGCCCGAACAGAAATTGTCGCCACTGCCCGTGATGACCACGGCCTTCACATCGTCCGCATGCGCCAGCGCGCGGAACAGCTCGCGCAGCTCCGCATACGAATCGAAGGTGAGCGGATTCTTGCGCTCGGGCCGGTGCAAGGTCAGGGTGGCGACGCCTGCGTCGACGGAAAACAGGAAATGCCGCGCAGCGTAGCCGGCCAGGCTGGCGCGGTTGCCTGGCAGGTCTTGCGGCTGGCCGGGTAGATGGCGCATGCTCAGTCCTTTAGGGGGGTGTTATTCAACTGCTGCTTCATGTGCGACAGCAGGTCGATCAATCGGGTTTTGTCGTCCGGTGTCACGCCGTGCAGCAGTTCGGCGATCCAGCCTTCGTGCACGCGCGCCATTTCGTCGAACGCGCGCCGGCCTGCCGGCGTCAGCTTGACGCTGTACGAGCGGCGGTCCTTCGGATCGACCACGCGCGCCACCAGTTTTTCCTGCTCCAGCTGGTCGGTGATGCCCGTGATATTGCCGCCCGTGACCATCATGCGCTTGGACAGTTCGCCCATGCGTAAACCTTCGGGAAAGCGTTCCAGCTGCGCCATCAAGTCGAAGCGGGGCAAGGTGATGCCGAAGGTGGCGCGCAGGCGCGTGCGCACCTCGTTTTCGATCTTGACCGTGCACGAGAGCATGCGCAGCCACAGCTTGAGCGACTGGTGGTGGTCCTGCGTCAACCGGCTGGCCAGATCCAGCACGGGTTCGTCCTGCACATTGTCGGGTTCTTTATCCATGGTCTTCATTCCGTTACATGACTTCGCCGCCGGCGACGGCGATCGATTGTCCATTCATGGCGCCCGACGCGGGCAGGCATAGCCACGCCACCGCATCGGCCACTTCGCGCGGCTGCACCAGCCGCTGCTGCGGATTGCTGGCCGCCAGTTCCGCGCGCGCCGCATCCTCGCCGCGCCCCGTCTTGCGCACGATGTTCTGCACGGCCTGGGCCACCATGTCCGTTTCCGTGTAGCCGGGGCAAACGGCGTTGACGGTGACGCCGCGCGGCGCCACTTCCAGCGCCAGCGCGCGCGTCAAGCCGATCACGCCATGCTTGGCGGCGACATAGGCGCTGACGTAGCGGTAGCCTTTCAAGCCCGCCGTCGACGCCACGTTGACAATGCGTCCCCAGCCCGCTTCCAGCATGCCCGGCATGGCCGCCTGGCAGCAGTGGAACACGCCCGTCAGGTTCACGGCCAGCATCTGCTGCCAGATGGCGGTATCCGTCTTGCCGAAAGGCGCCGCATGCGCCTGGCCCGCGTTATTGATCAAGATATCGATGCGGCCGAAATGCGCGGCGGCCTGCGCGAAACCCGCTTGCACGGACGCTTCCACGGCCACATCGAGCACACAGATGGCCACCCTACCCGCATGGCCCTCTTCTTCCAGCTGCATGCGCGCGCGCGCCAGCCGCGCGCCGTCGCGCCCGGCCAGGGTGACGCGGGCGCCCGCGTCCAGCAAGGCGCCCGCGCAGGCCAGGCCGATGCCGCTGCCGGCGCCCGTCACCAACGCGTGTTTGCCGGCCAATGCGCCATCCAGTCGTTCCTTGCTCATGTCATCCTTCCAACAGCCGTGCGGCTACCTGTTGCGGGGTGAGACCCGTATTGGCGGCCGCCAGCTGGCGCTCGCGCTGCAGATTGCGTTCCAGCTGCTGCTGGCCCGGCCGGTACTGTTTCGGCCAGACGGCACCGGCACCGCTGTAGCCGATGCGCGCCGTCTCCATCAGGGTCCAGGCGGGGTTGGCCAGGTGCGGCCGGCCCACGGCGCACAGGTCGGCGCGCCCGGCGGCGATGATGCTGTTGGCGTGGTCGGCTTCAAAAATCGAGCCGACGGCCATGCTGGCGATGCCCGCCTCGTTGCGCACGCGGTCGGCGAACGGCGCCTGGAACATGCGCCCGTACACGGGCTGTTCGAGCTTGCTGACCTGACCCGAGGAGCAGTCGATCAGGTCAGCGCCCGCCTGCTTGAACAGGCGCGCGATGACGACGGCGTCGTCGGGCATGATGCCGCCTTCGACCCAGTCGTGGGCCGAGATGCGCACGCTCATGGGTTTATCTTGCGGCCAGGCGGCCCGCATGGCGCGAAATACGCGCAGCGGATAGCGGCAGCGGTTTTCCAGGCCGCCGCCATATTCATCCGTGCGGCGGTTGGTCAGCGGCGAGATAAAACTCGACAGCAGATAGCCGTGCGCGCAATGCAGCTCCAGCCAGTCGAAACCGGCGACGGCCGCCGCCAGGGTGGCGCGCACGAAATCCTGCTCGATGCGCGCCAGGTCGCTTTCCGTGGCCGCACGCGCCACCTGCGACACGCCAGCCAGGTATTGCTGCTCCGAGGCCGAGATCAGCGGCCAGTTGCCCTCTTTCAAGGGCAGGTCGATGCCATCCCACATGGGCCGCGTCGAGCCTTTCGCCCCCGCGTGGCCCAGCTGCAGGGCAATCTTCGCATCGCTGTTGGCATGCACGACATCGACGATGCGGCGCCAGGCCTGCGTGTGCGCTTCGCTGTACATGCCCGGGCAGGCGGGCGTGATGCGCGCATCGGCCGAGACGCACGTCATCTCGGCAAACACGAGCCCCGCGCCACCCATGGCGCGCGCGCCCAGATGCATCAGATGGTAGTCACCTGCCACGCCATCGACGGCGCTGTATTGCGCCATCGGCGAGACGGCTATGCGGTTTTTCAGCAGCACGCTGCGCAAGCGGAAGGGCGTGAGCATGGGCGGCAAGGCCTCGTCCCGCATCGCCACGCCGGCCTGCTCGCCCGCGCGCCGCGCCAGCCATCGCTCGTAATCGGCCACGTAGGCAGGGTCGCGCAGGCGCAGGTTTTCATGCGAGATGCGCTGGCTGCGCGTGAGCATGGAATAGGCGAACTGCGGCGCTTCCATGGCGCTGTAGCGCTCGACGTTTTCAAACCATTCCATGGAATTGCGCGCCGCGCTCTGGATCTTGAGCACCTCGATGGCGCGCAGCTGCTGGTAGGCGGCCAGCGCAGCATCCGTACCGGCAGCGGCGCCGGCATGCTGGCCGAAACAGCGCGCCAGTTCGATCGCGTCTTCCAGCGCCAGCTTGGTCCCCGAGCCGATGGAGTAATGCGCCGTGTGGGCTGCGTCGCCCATCAGCACGACGGGTACGCCATCCTGGCGGTGCACCCATTGGCGGCAGACGATGCGCGGGAAGGTGATCCACTGCGCCGAGCCACGCAGGTGCGGCGAATTGCTCAGCAGGCCATGGCCGTCGAGTTCATCGGCGAACAGGGCTTCGCAAAAGGCGATGCCCTCTTCCTGGCTCATGGCATCGAGCCCCGCCGCGCGCCACACGTGCTCCGGCGTTTCAACGATGAAGGTCGAGGTGTCGCCGTCATACTGGTAGATATGCGCCTGGAACCAGCCGTGCGGCGTCTGGCAGAAGGCAAACGTGAACGCCTCGAATTTCTTGCGCGTGCCGAGCCAGACGAAGCGGCAATGGCGCTGGTCGATCTCGGGCTGGTAGCTGGCCGCATAGCGCGTGCGGATGCGGCTGTTCAAGCCGTCGCTGGCGATCACCAGATCGGCGCCGTACTGGCGCGCGATGGCCTGGTCGTCCTGCACTTCCGTCTCGAACACCAGCTGCACGCCGAGTTCCTCGCAGCGCGCCTGCAGGATGTTGAGCAGGCGCTTGCGGCCGATGCCGCAAAAGCCATGACCGCCAGAGCGCACAGTCTCGCCCTTGAAGTGGATCTCAATATCGTCCCAGTGGTTGAACGCCTGCAGGATGGCGCGCGCCGTCGGCTCGTCCGCGTTGGCCAGGTTGCCCAGGGTCTGGTCGGAAAACACGACGCCCCAGCCAAAGGTATCGTAGGGGCGGTTGCGTTCGATGACGGTGATGCGGTGCGCGGGGTTCTGCTTTTTCATGAGCAGGCTGAAATACAGGCCGGCGGGGCCGCCGCCGATGCAGACAATATTCATGGGGTATCCGTGCGAAGTTTGAAGCGCTGCAGCTTGCCCGTTTCCGTGCGCGGCAGGGAAGGCAGGAAATGGATGGCGCGCGGGTATTTATACGGGGCGATCTGCTGGCGCACGAAGTCCTGCAGTTCGGCCGCAAGCAGGTCGCTGGCCTGGCAGCCCTCCTTGAGCACCACGTGCGCCTCGACGATCTGGCCACGCTCGGCATCGGCGCGCCCGACCACGCCGCATTCGGCCACGGCCGGGTGGCGCAGCAGCGCCTCCTCCACTTCCGGGCCGGCGATGTTGTACCCGGCCGAGACGATCATGTCGTCGCTGCGCGAGCGGTAATAGAAATAGCCGTCGGCATCCATCTCGAAGGTGTCGCCCGTCAGGTTCCAGCCATTCTGCACATACTCGCGCTGGCGCGGGTCGGACAGGTAGCGGCAACCGGTAGGGCCTTTCACGGCCAGGCGGCCCGTCACGCCGGGCGGCTGCGGCACCCCGGCGTCATCGACGATGCATGCCTGGTAGCCGGGAATGGCCTTGCCGATGGCGCCGCGGCGGATGCCCTCGCCCGTGGCGGAAATGAAGATGTGCAACATCTCGGTGGCGCCGATGCCGTCCGTCATGGCCAGGCCCGTCGCCGCCTGCCAGGCGTCGCGCGTGGCCAGCGGCAGCGCCTCGCCGGCCGATACGCACAAACGCAAGCTGCGCAAGTCGTGGCTGGCCGCCAGGGGCGCCATCTGGCGGTAAAAGGTGGGCGCCGTGAAGCAGATGGTGGCGTGATAGGCCTCGATGGCGCGCAGCAAGCCCTCGGGCGTGAGTTTTTCCAGCAGCACGGCGCAAGCGCCAAAGCGCAAGGGGAACAGCAGCAAGCCACCGAGGCCGAAGGTGAACGCCAGCGGCGGCGTGCCGATGAAGATATCGTCGGCGCGCACCTGCAGCATGGAGCGGGGAAAGCAGTCGCAGATGGCCAGCAGGTCGCGGTGCATGTGCATGGTGCCTTTGGGGACGCCCGTCGTGCCCGAGGTAAAGCTGATCAGGCAGACGTCGTCGGCCGCCATGTCGCATGCGGCAAAGGGTGCATCGTGGGCCGCCATGCGCTGTTCCAGTTCGGCGCCCTCGGCACCAAAGCACAGCATGGCGGGCAAGCCGGGCACGCCATCGAGTTCCCCGCGCAAGCCTTGCGCGCACAGCACGGCATTCACTTCCGCCTTGGCCAGGATGGTGGACAGTTCACGCGCGCGCAGCAGCGGCATGGTGGGCACGGCGATGCAGCCGGATTTCAGCACGGCCAGCAGGCAGGCGGCCATCATGGGAGTATTCGCGCCGCGCAGCAGCACGCGGTTGCCGGGGATCAGGCGCAGGTCGTTGCGCAGCACGTGGGCGATGCTGTCGACCTGCCGCGCCAGCTGCGCGTACGTCCAGCGCTGGCCGTCGGCAAGGATGGCGGTGCGCCCGCCGCCGCCATTGGCCACGGCGGCATCGAGCAGCGCGGCGACGCAATTGAGGCGCGCCGGATACTGCAGCTCGGGCAAGTCAAGGCACAGTTGCGGCCAGAGTGCGCGCGGCGGCAAATGCGCGCGCGCAAAGTCGTCCTGGGGAGATGCGGTGGTAGGCGAAGGGTCGCTGCTCATGCTCATCCTGGCTGGTAGCGGGCGCGTGCACAAGGCCCGGAAGCAGATACTTTAAACCTAAAGTATTTCGCCGGCAAGCGAAAAACAGCAGATTCAGTCGATCCCGTCCTGTCGCCGCAGCAGGCGCGCCTGCTGCGCCACGCTGCGCGCCAGCGCGGCCAAGGCCGTCTGCATCTGGTCGCCATCGAGCACCGAGGCCTGCAGCAGGGCCATCATCCCGGCTTCCGCGCCATGCAACCCCAGGGTGCGGCAACCGAGGTGCAGCCGTTCGAGCTGCTGGCGCGCCTGGGCCGGTTCGCCGCGCGCCAGCAAGGCGTCGACCTGTTCGCCGGCGGCAACTATCTGTCCCTGGAAGCCCGTCAGATACGCCAGCAGGCGTTCGCTGTCGATGCCCAGCCGCTGCAAGGTGTCGCGCGGCGCCTCGGCCGGCAAGGCCGAGACGTCGAAGCAGGCGTCGATATGCTGGCGCACCTGCTCCGGCTGGAAAGGCTTGACGATGTAGCCGGCGGCGCCGGCCTGCACGGCGTCGCGCACCGTGTCCTGGTCATTGGCCGACGACACGAGCACCAGCGGCATGGCATCGAGCGCGCTGTCGGAGCGAATTTTCTGCAGCAGCTCCATGCCGGATAGGCGCGGCATGCGCAAGTCGCAGAAGCACAGCGACGGGCGCAAGCCGCCTTCGAGCTGTTCCCACGCCGCCGCGCCATCTTCGGCTTCCACGATATCGTGCACGCCACAGCTGTCGATCAAATGCATCAATACCATGCGCGACACGACATCATCGTCAACCACCAGTACTTTCATTGCTTTCTCCATTGGCGGCAGCGTCTCGGTGCCTGGCCGTATTCTACCCAGTTTCGCCGCGCGCTCCATGGCCGGCATTGCCTATTTTACATTTCCTTGTCCAAAACAGCTATTTGCGCCAACAGTGCGCGCAATTGCGGCAAATGCAGGGCCACCTGCGTCCAGCGCCCGCCGTCCGCCGCTTCCTCCATTTCCGTGCACAGCATGTGCAGCTGTGTTTCATCGAGATAGGCGGCGCTGCCCTTCAAACCGTGCAGCAGGCGCCCGGCGTTGTCCTTGTCCTGCGCCGCCAGGGCGTCGTCGAGTTCACGCAAACGCCCTTCCAGGTCGGCGACGAAGGCGACGCGGATGCGCCGTTGCAGTTCGCCGCTGCGAATGGACTGGGAAGGCGCCGCGACGGGAACTGCCGGCGCGATGCCGAACAGGGCGTCGAGTTCGGCCTGTCCCCGCGCCGTGGCGCGCGGCGCGTTCGACGGCATGCGCGGCAACATGAAACCGCGCTGCAGCTGGCGCTCGATGGCGCGCGCCAGCAAGCCATGCAGCACCGCCTCGTCGACGGGCTTGCTGAGGAAATCATCCATGCCGACGCCAAGATAGCGGCTGCGGTCTTCTTCGCTGGCATTCGCCGTCAGGGCCACGATCATCAATTCCTGGTCGCGCACGGGCTGGTCCGGCCAGCCGCCCACGCGGATCAGGCGCGTCGCCGTGGCGCCGTCCATCTCCGGCATGCGCCCGTCCATCAGGATCAGGTCATAGCGCGTATGCACGCAGGCCGCCACCGCCAGCACGCCGTTGGCGACCACGTCGACCCGGTGCCCCAGCTCTTCGAGCATGACGCGGATGATGATCTGGTTGGTGGGGAAGTCTTCCGCGCACAGCACGCGCAACTGGTGGCTGTGCGGCGCCAGCGCCACCTGCGGCACCAGCGGCGGCGCCACGCCATCGGCCAGCGGCAAGGTGAAGGCAAAGGTACTGCCCTGCCCCGGCGTGCTGGCCACCTCGATCTGGCCATCCATCAGTTCGACCAGCTGGCGGCAGATCGCCAGGCCCAGTCCCGTGCCGCCGTAGCGCCGCGTGGTGCTGGCGTCGGCCTGCTCGAATTTCTGGAACAGGCGCGCCATGGCATCGGCATCGATGCCGATGCCGCTGTCGCTGACGGTAAAGCGGATCAGGTTGACCTTGCGTCCGCCGCTGCCGCTGGCCACGCCGGCCCGCTCGACGCTCACGCTGACGCCGCCGCGCTGGGTGAACTTGAACGCATTGCCGACCAGGTTGACCAGCACCTGGCGCAAGCGGGTCGGGTCGCCCACCACGAAGGGCGGCAGGTCGGGCGCGAAATCGATGGCGAAACCGATGCTGCGCGCGGCCGCCTGCTCCTCGAACAGGGTGACGACCGTCTCGATCGCCGCGCCGAGCGCGAAGTCGATGTTTTCGATACTCAGCTTGCCCGCCTCGATCTTGGAAAAATCGAGCAAGTCATTGATGATCACCAGCAGCGACTGGGCGTTGGCCTGGCCGCGCAGGATCTGCTCCCGCGTGGCGTCGTGCAGCTGCTCGTCGCGCAGGGCAAAGCCTAGCATGCCGATCACGCCGGCCAGGGGCGTGCGCATCTCGTGGCTCATGTTGGCCAGGAATTCCGACTTCTGGCGCGTCGCGTCCTCGGCCTTGCGCTTGGCCTGGCGCAGGCTTTCCTCGTTTTTCGTCAGGCTGCTGTTGACTTGCGCCAGCTTTTCCGACTGCGCCAGCACTTCGATTTCCTTGCTCTGCAACTCGGCCGTGCGTTCGCTGACCTGCTTTTCCAGTTCATTCTGCTGATGCCGCAGCGCGCGCACGCGCTGGCGGTACGCGCCATAGATGGCGCCCAGCAGCAGCGCCGCCATCAGGGTGCGGAACCACCAGGTTTTCCAGAACGGCGGCAGGATCGTGATGGCCAGGGTGGCGCCGCTCTCGTTCCACACGCCGTCCTTGTTGGCCGCCTTGACGCGAAACACGTAGTTGCCGGCATCGAGGTTGGTATAGGTGGCAAAGCGCCGCCCCGCATCCGTCATGACCCAGTCCTGATCGAAGCCTTCGAGCCGGTAGGCGAACATGTTGCGCTGGGGCGCGGCGAAATGCAGGGCCGCGAATTCCAGCGAAAAGACGCTTTCGCGGCTGGTCAGCACCAGGTTGCGCGTATGGTCGATCGCCGCCTTGAGCACGTGCGTGAACTCGCCGCGGCCGATGGCCACCGGCTTGTTGAATATCTGCAGTTCCGTGATGGCCACCAGCGGCGGCACGCGGTTGTCGTGGATATCCTCCGGCACAAACGCCGTCATGCCGTTGAAGCCGCCGAAATACATGGTGCCATCGGCCGCGCGCAGGGCCGCGCCATCGAAGTACGAGCCTTCCACCGTACCATCGGCGCTGTCGTAATTGCGGAACAGGCCGCTGCGCATGTCGAGCCGCGTGATGCCGCTGTTCGTGCTCAGCCACAGCTGCTCGTTGTCGTCGCCGAGGATGCTGGCGACGGCGTCGTCGGCCATGCCATCCTTGCGCACGAAGCGGCGGAAGCGGATCTCGCCCTTGGCGTCGACGTCCATGCGGTTCAAGCCATTGGCCGTGCCCACCCACAGCACGCCGCGCTTGTCTTCGTGCAGGAAATGCACTTCATCGTGGCTCAGGCTATGCGGGTTTTGCGGATCGTGGCGGAAATGGCGGAAGTGGCCGCTGGCGCGGTCCAGCAAGTCCAGGCCGTGGAAGGAACCTATCCACAAGCGCCCCTTGCCGTCTTCCAGCACGGGCCGCACCATGTTGTCGGACAGGCTGTTCGGGTTGGCCGGGTCGTGGCGGTAGGTGGTAAAGCGGCGGCTGACGGGGTCGAAACGGTGCACGCCGCCCCGCGTGGAGACCCACAGCATGCCGCTGCGGTCGCTCACGATATTGCGGATCGTGTCGCTGTTCGGGTCGCCGGCGGCAAAGCGCATGGTGAAGAAGCGCCCGAGGGCCGGATCGAAGCGGTGCAAGCCCGTCGAGCCGCCCACCCACAGCACGCCGTCCGGCGCCTTGTACAGGGTGGTGACCTGCTCGTCGCGCGACATGCCGGGCGAGCTGCGCAGATCGAACAGCCGCGAGCTGCCGTCGCGCGTGTCGTACAGTTTCAGGCCGCCCTTGGTGGCCAGCCACAGCTTGCCATCGCCGGCATCGGCCACGGCGCGCACTTTCTTGTCCGCCAGCGCGCCCACGTCGCCGGGCGCGCGCGCCATGCGCGAAAAGCCGCCACTGCCCAGGTCGACCCGGCTCACGCCGCTGTACCAGGAGCCGACCCAGAAGGTACCGGCGCGGTCGCGGTACAAGGACGACAGCTGGTTGTCGGCGACGCTGAATTTGTCGCCCGTCTGGTGCCGGTATTGCAGGAAGGTGTCGCTCGCGGGCAGCCAGCGGAACAGGCCATCGGCATTGCTGCCCAGCCAGACGGTGGCGTCGACATCCTGGTACAGGCTGGCGACGCGGATGGCGGAAAAGCCATGCTTCTCGCCGAAGCGCACGCGCGCCTGCGGCGGCTGGCCGGCGCCGCCCAGGCGCCAGCGCTCGGCGCCCGCCATGGTGCCGATCCACAGGTTCTGCTGGCGGTCGATCAGCAGCGACTGGATCACGTTGTATTTCGAGCCGGGCTCCGTATCGACGGCAAAATGCTCGAAGCGCTCGCTGCCAGGCGCCAGCATGTCCAGGCCCGTTACCGTGCCGATCCACAGGCGCTGTTGCGCGTCCAGCGCCAGCGCCTTGATTTCATTGTCGCCCAGGCTGTGCGGGTTGCCCTCTTCATGGTGCCAGGTGCGGAAGGTGCCCGTGGCCGGGTCGAAATGCTGCAAGCCGTCCGAGGTGGCGATCCAGAAGCCGCGCGCGCCATCGTCGAGGATGGCGTGGATATGCCGGTTGCCGTTGCCGCGCTTGCTCTTTTCAGCCGGGACATAATGGATGAAGGTCTGGCTGGCGGCGTCGAAGCGGTCCAGGCCATTGTCGGTGCCGATCCACAGCTGGCCCTGGCTATCGACGTGCAGCTCGCCCACCCAATTGTCGGCCAGGCTGGTCTTGTCGCCCTCGATATTCTTGTAGACGACCATGCGGTAGCCATCGTAGCGGCTCAGGCCAGACTGGCTGCCGAACCACATATAGCCCTGCCGGTCCTGGGCGATGGCCAGCACCGACTCCTGCGCCAGGCCCTGGTCGACGCTGAGCTGGTCGAAACGCAGGGTGGGCGCAGGCGCCGCCGCGGCCGGGACGCCCAGCAGCAGAATTAACAGTAAAGCAACATCGCAAACACGTCGAAATACCAGCACAATCGTCCTGTCAAAAAAAACGCGAAAAACCCGCACACCGCTCCAGGGGCCGTCTCAGGAACCAAAGAACGCCAGGACATCATCCTTGCGGGCTTGCGTATCGCGCTGTCCAAGACGGATCAGCTCGTTAGTATACGTCGATTCGAACAATAAATACGATGCCAGCGCCGCGCCGCGCGCTTCGGCCGCGCCGATACCCGACAACATGGTGCGGATGGGGCGGGGCAAACTGCCGATATGCCGGCTGGCGATGGCGTCGAGCCGCTCGGACGGCGCGATGACCAGCAATTCCACGGGCCGCAAGGCCGTCTTGCCCAGCAATTCGGGCGGCAGCATCGACAGGGTCAGGTTGATGCGGTTCAGGCGCTCGATGTCGACGGCCAGGCCATCGAGGAAGATCGACGACAGCGCGTGGCCGGCAATCTGCGCCAGGCTCGGGTAGCGTGCCGCTTCGGACGCGGCGGGCGCCGGTTCCGTCATGCGCCCCGCCCCCACCACCAGCACCTTGTTCGCGCCCAGGTGGATCGCCGGCGAGATCGGCGCCAGCTGGCGCATGGAACCGTCGCCGCAATATTCGCGCTGGCCGCCCACGTACAGGGGCACGGCGGGAAAGATGAAGGGGATGGCGGCCGAGGCGAGCAAGTGCTCCACGCCGATCTGGTCCGGCAGGGCCAGGCGCTGCGTGCGCACCCAGGGCGCGATATCCTCGGCCGTCTGGTAAAACGTCATGTGGCGGCTGCCCGAGTACGACGACGCCGTCACGGCCAGCGCATGCAGCAGGCCGTCGGCCAGGGCCGCGTCCAGGCGCGGCAGGTCGAGCATGCGGTGCAGCAGGCTGACCAGCGGCGTATTGTCGAGCAGGGAGCTGGGCGGCGACGCGTGCCACTGGCGCAGCAGCCAGCCGAACGACAGCAACGACAGCCAGCGCGCGCCCGAGCGGATCACGCCCAGCGAATCGGCCCGGTAGACTTGCTCGACTTCGATGTGCTGCCACACGTCGAGCAGCTTTTGCACGCCTTCGCCGAAGTTATCGGCACGGCAGGCCAGCGCCGTGGCGTTGATGGCGCCGGCCGAGGTGCCGCAGATGATGTCGAACGGGTTGCGCGCCGGCGCCCAGCCCGCTTCCCACAAAATCGCCGAAATCGCCTGCAGCACGCCCACCTGGTAGGCGGCACGGGCGCCTCCTCCCGTGAGTATCAAGCCTGTTTTATTTTGCATTCCCATGCCGGCAGATTAGCAGGGTCTTGATACTTTGTGGAAAAGTTTCAATCTCCCTTGACCATGCCTTCACGGCGCGGATCGGCGCCGCCAAACCAGAAGTCCTTGCCATGCGCATTCAGCCGCATGATGCCCTGCAAGCCGGAATTCTGTTCGATCACGCGCACCTCGTGGCCCATCGCCTGCAGCGCCTCGACTTGCGCGACAGGCGCGCGGCCCTTTTCCAGCTCCGTCGGGCCATTGCGGCTGCCGAAGTTCGGCAGGCTGATGGCTTGCTGCACGTTCAAGCCCCAGTCCATGGTGCCGACCAGCACCTTGGCGACATAGTTGATGATGGACGAGCCGCCAGGCGAACCCGTCGCCAGCACCAGCTTGTGCGTGCCCTTCTCGAACACGAGGGTGGGCGACATGGCGCTGCGCGGACGCTTGCCCGCTTCGACCCGGTTGGCGATGGGGCCGTCCGCATCGCGCGAATCGAACGAGAAATCCGTCAGCTGGTTATTCAGCAAAAAGCCGTCGACCATCTGGCGCGAACCGAACGCGTCTTCCACGCTGGTGGTCATCGACAGGCCGCCCCCAAAAGCATCCACCGCCACCAGGTGCGAGGTCGACGGGCGCTGCAAGGCGTTGTCCATGCCCCACGCCACCTGCATGCCCGGCGGCGTGCCAGGCAAGGCGCGGCCCATGGATTTCTCGCCGATCAGCGAGGCGCGCTGCGCCAGATAGGTTTTATCCAGCATCGAGGCGACGCCATTGCCCGGCAGCGGCACGAAGTCCGTGTCCGCCACGTAGCGGTTGCGGTCCGCGTAAGCCAGGCGCCCCGCTTCCGAGAACAGGTGGATCGCCCGCGCGTCGAGCACGCCGTCGACGGGCGCATACGGCCGGATATCCTTCACTTCCAGCATGCCCAGCATCTGCGCGATGGCGATGCCGCCCGACGATGGCGGCGGCATGCCGCACACGGTCCAGGCCTTGTAATCGCTGCAGACGGGTTCACGCACCTTGGCGCGGTAGCCGGCGATGTCCTGCGCCGTCAGCTTGCCCGGATTGGTCGGATGCGCCGCCACCTTGGCGGCGATGTCGCGCGCGATGCGGCCGTTGTAAAACGCGTCGGCGCCGCCACGGGCGATCTCGCGCAGGGTGCGCGCCAGCTGCGGGTTTTTCAGCACGTGGCCGACGGGCCATGCCTTGCCGTCCGGGTCATAGAAATACGCGGCGGCGACAGGGTCGCGCTTCAGGGCCTGGTCCCAGTTCAGCAGGCCGTTGAGGCGCTGGCTGACGGGAAAGCCGCCGTGCGCCAGCTTGATGGCGGGGCCGAACAGGGTCGCCCACGGCAGCTTGCCGTGTTCCTTGTGCGCCAGTTCCAGCATGCGCAGCACGCCCGGCGCGCCCACGGAACGCCCGCCCACCACGCCCGTGGCGCGCGAGACGGGACTGCCGTCGGCATTCTGGAACAGGTGTTCATCGGCGCTGGCAGGCGCCGTTTCGCGTCCGTCGAACGCTTGCACGCCCTTGGCTGTGGAGTACAGCAAAAAGGCGCCGCCGCCGATGCCCGACGATTGCGGCTCGACCAGCGTGAGCACCAGCTGCGTGGCGATGGCCGCGTCGATGGCGCTGCCGCCCTTTTTCAGCATCTGATAGCCGGCATCGGCGGCCAGCGGATTGGCGGCGGCGACCATGAATTTCTGTGCCGCCCAACCCGATTTCTCCGCATACGCGGTGGCGATTTCCGGTGCCTTTTGCGGCACTTCGGCAAATGCGGGACTGGCAGCGAGGGCTCCCAGCAAGGTCAGGCTCAGCGCCAGCGGCTTCAATATGATCATGGATTCTCCGATAAAAAAAGGGCGCACAGCCAGGCAAGGCTGTACGCCCCATACGGGGGTATCCTACATCAAATGCCCGTCAGGGCACTGCCCCTTACTTGGGCTGCATGCGGATGGCGCCGTCCAGGCGGATGGTCTCGCCATTGAGCATGACGTTTTCCACGATGGCTTTCACCAGCTGCGCGTATTCGCCGGGCTTGCCCAGGCGCGAAGGGAACGGCACCATCTTGCCCAGCGCATCCTGCACTTCGGCCGGCATGCCCAGCAACATCGGCGTTTCGAAAATGCCGGGCGCCACCGTCATCACGCGGATGCCGTTGCGCGACAGGTCGCGCGCCATCGGCAGGGTCAGACCCACCACGGCCGCCTTCGACGACGCGTACGCGGCCTGGCCGATCTGGCCATCGTAGGCCGCCACGGAAGCCGTGTTGATGATGATGCCGCGCTCGCCTTCGGCCGTCGCATCCTGTTTCGCCATGGCGTCGGCCGCCAGGCGGCACATATTGAAGGTGCCCACCAGGTTGATGTTGACGACCTTCTGGAACAGGGCCAGCGGATGCGGGCCATCCTTGCCCACGGTTTTCACGGCAGGCGCCACGCCGGCGCAGTTGACCAGGCCGCGCAAGGTGCCAAGCTTCGTGGCTGCCGCCACCACGGCCAGGCCGTCCTCTTCCGACGTCACGTCGCACTGGACGAACACGCCACCGAGTTCAGCGGCCAGCGCCTGGCCCGCTTCCGTCTGCACGTCGGCCAGCACGACCTTGCCGCCGGCCGCCGTCAGCATGCGCGCCGTGGCGGCGCCCAAACCCGATGCGCCGCCCGTGATGATGAATACATTGTCCTGAATCTGCATGAAATCTCCTGAGTGATAAGGGCCGTGTTCCCGGCGCCTGATGGTTGATACATGATGCCATCATTACGTTTACGTAAACGTAATGTCGGCGACAATTGTAGCCATTTTTATGGTCACCGAGCGAAAACTTGCAGCGCTGGCGAATGAGAAAGTTAAAAACACTGCATGAAAGCGCCATTGCGGTGGCAGATGCGCCCGTTGGCATCGAGCGTGGCATTGCCCGCGCCGTTGTAGCGCGCGCCTGCCGCATCGCGGCAACCGCCTGAATCGCATGAGCCGATGGGCTGCGGCGCGCGCGGCATCGGCACGGCCGGGCTGGGCGGCAGGGGCGCGATGGGCACGACCGGTGACGCAGGCTGCGCCGGCATGCGGCCGATCACCTGCGCCACGGAACGGCGCGGCTGCACGGGCGGCGCCGGGCGGCACGGCTCCACCGCCAGCTTGCCACTGTCGCGCGGGTCGAGCTGGCACACGGGCAAAGGCTCAGTCAAGGACTCGGCAGGCGCCGCCTGCTCCTGCGCCTGGGCATGGCCGCCAGCGAGCTGCATGACGCAAGCCAGTGCCGATATCATTTTTGCCAGCCTCTTCATGCCGCCTCCAAAGCATCCATCGCGACTTTCATTATTGGCACACGCCGCGCCAGATGCCAGCGCGGGTAACAATTTGTCACGCTTGCACCTGCCATGTGCACAGCGTAACGGTGTTTTATTTCCTTTCAGCACTTTCCTTCTTGCCAGCATGGCATTACAATAAGAACGATTCTTATTCTCATTCGCAGGATGGGAGCGCATTTTTTACTCTTTTCATTCATTCATACCCGAGCCACCCGGAAGGCAGCCAGGAAATAACAACATCCGGAAAGTTCACCATGACCAAGCGTAGTCCCGCCTTCGCAGCCCCCGTTTCCACTCCCGCCCGCTCCATGCATTCCGCCGCCCTGCTCCTGCCCTGCCTGCTCTCGCTGGCCGTCAGCAACGCCTGGGCCGAAGGCAATGTGGCCGCCGATCCCACCATGAACACGGTGGTCGTCACGGCGTCCGGCACGGCCATCGACATCAAGGATGCGCCGGCCAGCATCAGCGTCATCACGCGCGAGGAAATCGAGCGCCAGCCCGTGTATGACTTGAATACCTTGCTGCGCCGTATCCCCGGCGTGACGGGCGGCACCGGCCCCGAAGGCGAAGCGTCGAAGATCAAGCTGCGCGGTTTGCCCGACAAATACACCCTGATCCTGGTCGACGGCAAGCGCGTGGGCAGCTCGAGCGACACGGCTTACCGTCCCGACCTGGGCCGCCAGGACTTGAACTGGATCTCGCCCGACATGATTGAGCGCATCGAAGTGGTGCGCGGACCCATGTCGTCGCTGTACGGTTCGGACGCCATGGGCGGAGTGATCAACATCATCACGCGCAAGGTGCCGGGCAAGTGGAACGGTTCGGCCACGGCCAACTACACGCAACCGCAGGAAAGCGACCGCGGCACGGCGCACCAGCTGGGCGTCAACCTGGCCGGCCCCCTGTCGGACACGGTGGGCATGCGCCTGGGCGTGAGCCAGACGCGCCAGAATCCCGATGAAAAATTCGACAAAGCGGGCGGCATCGGCGGCGAACGCAACCAGACTGTCTCGGGCCAGCTGACCTGGGCGCTGGGCAAGAAACAGAACCTGTCGCTGGACGCCAGCTATGGCAGGCAGGAAGCCAGCGGTTCGAGCACACGCGATGCGGACGGCGAGTCGCTGGTCCCCAGCTGGGGCGCCAACAAGCTGATACGCAAGAGCGTCAGCCTCGGCTACGAAGGCCGCTGGGACTTCGGCAAGACCACGGTCAACCTGTATCACAACGATTTCGACAACCAATTCGTCGGCACGGTGGCCAAATCCAAGGACAGCACGCTCGATGCCAGCCTGGAAAAACGGGTCGGCTGGGGCGGCATCGAGCAAATGCTGGTGATGGGCGGCCAGTGGAAGCACCAGGAACTGACGAACACGAACACCATCGGCACCGTGCCCACCGATTACCTGGGCAATACCGTGAGCGGCGCGACCCTGTCCGGCACCACCTCGGCCCTGTTTGCGGAAGATCAATTGTTCCTGCGCGAGGACTTGACGGCCACGGCCGGCCTGCGCCTGGACCACCACGGCAAGTTCGGCAACCACTACAGCCCGCGCCTGTACCTGGTGTACCACCCTGCCCCCGCCTGGACCATCAAGGGCGGCATCTCGCAAGGCTTCCGCGCCCCGAGCCTGAAGGAAAACTCGCCGGCGGCGGCGACCAACTCGGCCGGACGCGGTTGCGGCAGCCTCAAGCCGCTGGGCTACATCAAGGGCGACTGCTACATGGCCGGCAATGCGGACTTGAAGCCGGAAACGAGCACGGCCGGCGAGATCGGCGTGGCGTGGGAACAGAATGGCTGGGATGTGGGCTTGACCTACTTCCACACGGATTTCAAGAACAAGATCGACTATGCGCCGCTGGGCTTTTACCAGCAGCGCTGGTGGACCAAGATGACGAATATCCAGAAAGCGCGCACCAGCGGCCTGGAAGCGACGGCCACCATCCCGCTGACGAAAAACCTGAACTGGCGTAACAACGTCACCTACATGGCGGAAGCGAAAAACCTGACCACGGGCGCCAACCTGCTGTCGACGCCGAAGCTGTCGTGGTACTCGGCGCTGGGCTGGCAAGTCAACGACCAGCTGTTCGGCGAAGTCTCGGCCCAGTACACGGGCAAGGAACTCGACGCCGGCAAGCTGGCCGACAAGGCCTACACCATCGTCGACACCGTCGTGTCGTACAAGGTCACGCCGCAATGGACCGTGCGTGGCGGCGTGCAAAACCTGTTCAAGAAGGGTCCGATGGCCGATGGACTGGTCGACTATTACGTGCCGGGACGGCGCATGTTTGTCGGCCTGACGTCGCGCTTCTAAGCGGCTAGTACCGGGGCGGCGGCGTATCGGGCGGCGGCGTGGCGGCATTCGCCGGCACGCCGCCCAGCATCCGCCCGGCCGCGGGCACCTTGTGGCCGCTCGCATACATGCATTTTTGATAAGAATCGTCGTAGCTGCGCTGCATGCCATGCGAGGAACTGTCGGCCGCGCCCGGGCCGGCCAGCTGCGCCTGCGCGTAGCCACGGCAACTGCCGTCATCGACGCGGAATTGCTCGGGGCTCTTGCCCGTGCCGGGCAAGGCCGTGGCCGACGGCCCTTCCGGCATCACCGTGCAGGCGGCCAGCAGCAGGGGCGCCAGCAGGCCGGCACGCCCCATCAACGCTTTCGTGTTCATCTTCGCCTCCCCGTCAGCGCACGCTGGTCGGCAGCACGGCACGCCATGCCGTACTGCAATTTTTCACATAGGGATAATAGCCCTGCGGCCTCGCGCAGTAATACCACATCTGCACCGTCGGCTCGCCGCCCTGCTCGATGTACACGGGCGGCGGCTGCACGATCAGGGTGCGCCCATATGGATAGGGATAGCCATACCACGGGTCGCCATACCAGCCCGGCCCGTAGCCATACCACCAGGGCGATCCCACCCAGACGCCCACGTGCGAACGACCATGGAAGTGGCCGTGGCCGCCGTGAAAGCCGCCATGCCGGCCCGGGGCCGCCTGGGCCACTCCCGCCGTGACCGCCAATACCAAGAGCGCCGCCAGCGCGCCGCCCTTCCTGCTGATGCTGTCCATGACATCCTCCCGCCTTCATGCCCAACTGTGACGCTCATTCCATTATTGACAGAGAGCCAGCACAAGCAAAGGCGCCGTAACAATTGCTCACCTTTGATACGCCGAGGATATGGACGGCAGGAAAGTTTCATTTGCGCAAAATACAAACAGCCCCGCGGCGCTGGCCACGGGGCTGCAGGGGTGGCGCAGTTTATTGCGCGGGCAAGCTTTGCACGGGTGTGGCCGGCGCCAGGATGGGCGGCGCGGGCGCGTGGATGGGCGCCGGCGCCTTGACGGCCAGCCAGCCCGTGGCCGGCAGCAGCGGCACCAGCAGCAGGGCCACGATATTGATGATCTTGATCAAGGGGTTCACTGCCGGCCCAGCCGTATCCTTGTACGGGTCGCCCACCGTGTCGCCCGTGACGGCCGCCTTGTGCGCGTCCGAACCCTTGCCGCCGAAATGGCCATCCTCGATGTATTTCTTCGCATTGTCCCAGGCGCCGCCGCCCGTGGTCATGGAAATGGCCACGAACAGGCCCGTGACGATCGTCCCCATCAGCAAGCCACCGAGCGCCGCAGGCCCCAGCAACATGCCCACAACGATGGGCACCACCACGGGCAGCAGCGACGGCACGATCATTTCACGGATGGCCGACGCCGTCAGCATGTCCACGGCCTTGTCGTATTCTGGCCGTGCCGTGCCTTCCATGATGCCCTTGATGTCGCGGAACTGGCGCCGCACTTCCACCACCACGGCGCCTGCCGCGCGGCCCACGGCTTCCATCGCCATGGCGCCGAACAGATACGGTATCAAGCCGCCGATGAACAGGCCGACGATGACCATGGGGTTCGACAAATCGAAGGTGATGTGCTGGCCCACGGATTCGAGCGCATGCGTGTAGTCGGCGAACAGCACCAGCGCAGCCAGCCCGGCCGAGCCGATGGCGTAGCCCTTGGTGACGGCTTTGGTCGTGTTGCCGACGGCATCCAAAGGATCGGTGATGGCGCGCACGGAGTCGGGCAAGCCCGACATTTCCGCGATGCCGCCCGCGTTATCCGTGATGGGGCCATACGCGTCGAGGGCGACGATGATGCCCGCCATCGACAGCATGGAAGTGGCCGCGATGGCGATGCCGTACAGGCCCGCCAATTGATACGAAACGAGGATGGCGACGCAGACGGCCAGCACCGGGTACGCCGTGGACTTCATCGACACGCCCAGGCCGGCGATGATGTTCGTGCCATGGCCCGTCGTCGACGCTTCGGCGATGTGGCGCACGGGCTTGAAATCCGTGCCCGTGTAGTACTCGGTGATGTACACCATCAGGCCCGTGAGGACGATGCCGACGACGGTGGCGCCCAGCATCTTGTAGCGCATGGCGTCGTCGGGCCACAGCAGCCACGTCACCACGGCAAAACCGACCAGCGACAGGCCGGCCGCCCACCACAATCCCGTGTACAGGGCCGACATGATCTTCTTGCCGGGGGCCGTCTTCACCATCGAGCAGCCGACGATGGAAGCGAGGATGGAGACGGCGCCCAGCAGCAGCGGGTAGATGATGGCCGTGCTGCTGGCCTCTGCCATCAGCAGTGCGCCCAGCAGCATGGTGGCGATCAGGGTCACGACATAGGTTTCGAACAGGTCGGCCGCCATGCCGGCGCAGTCGCCCACGTTGTCGCCCACGTTGTCGGCGATGACGGCCGGGTTGCGCGGATCGTCCTCGGGGATGCCCGCTTCGACCTTGCCCACCAGGTCCGCGCCCACGTCGGCGCCCTTGGTAAAGATGCCGCCGCCGAGCCGCGCGAAGATGGAAATGAGCGAGGCGCCGAAGGCCAGGCCGATCAGGGGCTTGATCAGGTCATGCTGCGTGAGGCCGGGCGCGCCCGTCGTCGCCAGCAGCCAGTAGAACAGGGTCACGCCCAGCAGGCCCAGTCCCACCACCAGCATGCCCGTGATCGCCCCGCCCTTGAAGGCCACGTTCAGCGCCTGGTTGATGCCCAGGGTGGCCGCCTGCGCCGTGCGCACATTGGCCCGCACGGAGACATTCATGCCGATGAAGCCGCAGGCGCCCGACAGCACGGCGCCGATCAAGAAGCCCAGCGCCGTGTGCAGGCCAAGCAGCGCATAGATGGCGATCAACAACACCACGCCGACAATGGCGATGGTGCGGTACTGGCGCGCCAGGTAGGCGGCCGCGCCCTGCTGGATGGCCAGGGCAATTTCCTGCATGCGCGCGTTGCCGGGATCCTGCCTCAGGATCCAGCTGCGCGACACCAAACCGTAAATGACTGCGACCACGCCGCAGGCTACCGCAAACCACAAGCTGGCTGCCATATCGTCCCCTTCTGTTTTTATCCGACGTCATTGCCAACAGCTGCAGACCGCACCGGGTAGGCACGCGCAGCCAGGAAAACACGACCTGCAAAAAACCTGAACTACGAAAACGATACTGCACCGCTGTTGAAAAGCGGGCACAAAAAAAGCGGACACTCAGGTCCGCTTTTCATAAACTGCTTATTCCGCCAGGGCGGCAAATGCGCTGTCGCGGATTTGCTCGACCGGACCGACGCCGGCGATGCGGCGGTATTTCGGTGCGCCTGGCAGGCCGGACTTGGCCCAGTCATTGTAGTAGCCCAACAAGACCTTGGTCTGGTTGTGGTACACGTCCAGGCGCTTCTTGACCGTTTCCGCCTTGTCGTCGTCGCGCTGAATCAGCGGTTCGCCGGTGATGTCATCGACGCCGTCGACCTTGGGCGGGTTGAATTTGACGTGATACACGCGGCCCGAACCCGGGTGGCTGCGGCGGCCGTCCATGCGCTCGATGATCGAAGCGTCAGGCACGTCGATTTCCAGCACGTAGTCGACATTGATGCCGGCGTCTTTCATGGCGTCCGCTTGCGCGATGGTGCGCGGGAAACCGTCGAACAGGTAGCCATTGGCGCAATCGGCTTCCTGCAGGCGATTCTTGACCAGGCCGATCATGATGTCGTCCGACACGAGGCCGCCCGCATCCATGACTTTTTTCGCGGCCAGGCCCAGTTCGGAGCCTTCCTTGATCGCCGCGCGCAGCATGTCGCCCGTGGAGATTTGTGGAATGTTGTATTTTTCTTTGATGAAATTAGCTTGGGTGCCCTTGCCGGCACCGGGTGCTCCTAAAAGTATCAGACGCATTGAAAAGTTCCTAAAAAACAGATTTTGGATGGTGGTATGTGTAATTTTTTTTAGATGGTGTTGCTAAGGCTATCTTTCCCTACGAAACTTACCACAAAAAATCCCCGGAACGCCAGTTTGCTATCGAATTGCTATGCCCTGATTGATCAAAGCCAGCAATTCGCGCGGCGCACGTTTCAAAATGTGGTTTTTACTGCAGGCGCACAAAATTATATTTGCACGCCTGCCGTTTTGCGGGTAGCGCTTACAGGGCGCCGTAGTGGGCTTGCACCCTGGCAAGATCTTCCGGCGTGTCGACACCGGCGGCCGGGGCGCTATCGGTCACGTGGACGGCGATGGCAACACCGTGCCACAGCACGCGCAACTGCTCCAGCGCTTCGATGGCTTCCAGCGGCGAGGCGGACAATTGCGGATATTCTTGCAAAAACGCATTGCTGTACGCATACAGGCCGATATGCCGCAGGGGCACGTAGCCTGCCGGCAAGCTGTCTTTCGACTGCGCGAAGCCGTCGCGGTGCCAAGGGATGGTGGCGCGCGAGAAATACAAGGCGCGGCCGTTCTTGTCCAGCACAACCTTCACCACGTTCGGATTGAACGCGTCGGCCACATCATGCAGCGGATGGGCGCAGGTAGCCATGGGGACGGCGGCGCTGATCTGCGCCGCGCAGGCGGCCAGCAGGGCCGGATCGATCAACGGTTCGTCGCCCTGCAGGTTGACGACGACGGCGTCCGGCGGCAGCCCGAGCGTGCGCGCCACTTCGGCGATGCGGTCAGTGCCCGACGGATGGTCGCTGCGCGTCATGCACACTTCCACGCCATGCACGGCGCAGGCTGCGCGGATGCTGTCATGGTCGGTGGCGACGATGACGCGCGCGGCGCCCGAGAGCAGCGCCTGCTCGGCTACGCGCACCACCATGGGTTTGCCGCCCAGGTCGGCCAGCGGCTTGCCCGGCAGGCGCGTCGAGGCCAGGCGGGCCGGGATGATGACGATGAACGCCATCGTTATTCCACTGCGTCTTGCAGGGTGCGCGCTTCGTCCGCCCACATGATGGGGATGCCATCGCGGATAGGATAGGCCAGACGGTCGGCGCGGCAAATCAGTTCCTGCGCCTTCTTATCGTGTTCAAGCGGACCCTTGCAAACAGGGCAGACCAGGATATCAAGCAGTCGAGCGTCCACGACATTTCTCCACAATTTGTTGGGCCAGCGCGCTATCGATGCGCGCACTGACGGGGACGACCCACAGTCTCGGGTCATCTTTGAGATGTTCAATTTGCGCACATTTTACTGCATCCTTCTCGGTGATCAAGATCACATCCGTGTCGAGGGCGGCAAATGGCTGGTCGAGGAAGTCGTGATGGTCGGGCAGGGGCAGTTCCGTGAAGTCCAGTCCGGCCCCGCGCAGCATGGCAAAGAAGCGCCCGGGATTGCCGATGCCGGCCGCCGCCACGATGCGCTGGCCGCTGGCCGCCAGGTCGGCAAGGGCCATGCTTTCGCCGCGGTTCAGCATGCGCTCGGCCACGCCGCCGGCCAGCCGCATCTGTACCACCAGCCCGCCTTGCGGCGCGACCTGGTCCACCAGTGCCGGCGCCAGCTCGGGCGCATTGATCACCGTCACGTCGCGCCGGCGGCGCGGCGATTCGCGCAGCGGTCCTGCCGGCAGCAGCCAGCCATTGCCGGCGCCGCGGCCGTCGAACAGCACGATTTCCACGTCGCGCTGCAGGGCGTAATGCTGCAAGCCGTCGTCCGTCACCAGCACGTCGACATCCGGGTGCGCGGCCAGCAGCGCCCTGCCCGCTTGCGCGCGGTCGCGCCCCACCACCACGGGGCAGCCGCCGCGCTGGAAGATCAGCAGCGGCTCGTCGCCCACCTGCTGCGGCGTGGAGGCGGTGCTGACGGCGCGCGGCAAGCGGTCGGCGCTGCCATGGCCGCGCGAAATGACGCCCGGGCGCATGCCCGCGTCGCGCAAGGCTTGCACCAGCCAGATCGTCAACGGCGTCTTGCCCGTGCCGCCGATGAAAATGTTGCCGACGACAACGACGGGCACGGGCAGGCGCGCCGATTTCAGGAGGTTGGCCCGGTACAGGCCACGCCTGACGCTGCTCAAGGCGCCGAACAACAGCGACACGGGCCACAGCGCGCACGCCAGCGGGCCGCGCGTCAGCCAGGCGCGGGTGAGAGTGGATTCAAGCTTGAGGGGTGAGGAAGTGGGCATGCGGTGAAGGGTAAAGGGCTGGGGTCTGACCCGGCGGGTCAGTCCCCAATTTTGTTGCCGGTAACGGTCGGAACTTACTTGCCGCCCGCCTGCGCCGCAAACGTCAGCTTTTCATAACCGGCCAGTCGCGCCGCTTCCATGACGTGGATGACCATCTGGTGCATGGCGAACTGGTCGGCGTTGACCACCACGACGGGCGTCTGCGCGGGCGCCTTGCCGCCATTGGCCGCCTTGGCCGCATCCTGCAAGGCGTCAGCCAGGCCGGCCACGTCGCGGAACGAGACGGGTTCGCGGTTGACCGTGTAGTTGCCCTTGGCATCGATGGTGACGTCGAGCTGCTGCGGCTTGTCCTTCGCTTGCTCGGCATCGGCCGTCGGCAAGGTGATCTGCAGCTCCGTGAACTTGCTGTAGGTGGTGCTGACCATGAGGAAGATCAGGATCACCAGCAACACGTCGATGAACGGGATCAGGTTGATTTCGGGGTCTTCACGCCCCTTGCCTTTGCGGAAGTTCATTTGCGGCCACTGTGGACGATGTCGACGAACTTGACCGCTTGTTGCTCCATGTCAATGACAAAGCTGTCGACGAGGGCGCGGAAGTGGCGGTAGAAAATCAGGGCCGGCATGGCGATGGCCAGGCCAAACGCCGTGTTATACAAGGCGACGGAAATACCGTGCGACAGCGCCGCGTTCGACGCGGTGGCGCCGGGCGAGGCAAAAATCTCGATCATGCCGATCACCGTGCCGAACAGCCCCATCAGCGGCGCCAGGGTGGCGATGGTGCCCAGGGTCGTCAAGAAACGTTCCAGCGTGTGGGCCACGCCGCTGCCCGCCTCTTCGATCGATTCCTTCATCACTTCGCGCGGCGCGTCGACGTTGCGCAGGGCGGCGGCCAGCACCACGCCCAGCGGCGAGTTGCCTTCCAGCTTGGCCACCGTGTCCGGCGTGATCTTGCCGCTGCGATACACCTGCACCACTTCATCAAACAGCTTGCGGGGCAGTATCTTGACGCGGCGCAAATACAGCAGGCGCTCGATGATCAGGGCCAGGGCGACGATGGAAGCGATCAACAACAGCCAGATGGGCCAGCCAGCGGCTTGAAATATAGCGAGCAAAAGAAACTCCTGATAGAGGAAAGGCGATGAACCGCCCGAACAGCCTGTATTGTACCGAGCGCCGAAGACCGATTGTACGTCCGCGCGGGAATGGCGCAATGTAGCGCGTTGCCGCGCCGGCGGCAAGTGGCGCCCGCATGGCACTTGTCCACACGGCCCGGCGGGCGCGCGCCAAGCGCCCCCAGTTTTGCACACTTTGTGTGGATAAGATTGTGAGCAAGCATGAAGTCCAGCATGCAAGCCATTGATTTACAAGTGAATTATTGTACTGCGCAAAATACAGGCATAGCAGCTTATCGACAGGAGTCAATGTCATAAAATCAAGAATTCAAGAGTTCTGCACATTTACTGTGGACAAGATTGTGCGCAAAGCCGAGGAATTCAATTAAACCATTGATTTTAAAGGAAATTAAATCAATGAGTAAAAAAGTGGCAGCGAGCACGAAATCGACGCCAGAGTGACCGTCAAAGTTCTGCACACAATCTGTGGACAAGATTGTGTGCAAGCGCAAGGATACGCGCTAAGTACTTTGATTTATATCGTTTTTATTGCCATGCATAAAAATGTGGCAAGCGCTGAAAAGCGGGCTTTTATCGGTCCGATTGCGCTTCGAAACGGCAGTTTTCCACCGCAAAGGCAGTTTCGCACATAAAGTGTGGATAAGATTGTGAGCAAGCGGATTGACTCCATGCAAGATCATTGATTTTAAAGGAGTTTTTTTCAATGCTGAAAAATGAGGCAGTGCAACGACCTGGCCGAGTAGTGGAAAACCAGGCGAAAAAACGAAACGATTTATGCAGTTTTGCACATATTCTGTGGATAAGATTGTGAGCAAGGCCCACGATGTGATGCTATACCATTGATTTATATGGCTATTTTTATGCTGCGCAAAATTCAGGCAAGCCATGCCATGGGCATTCCAGTGGATAAATCCGGCGCCGCGCCAGAGTTCTGCACATTTTTTGTGGATAAGATTGTGCGCAAGGCCATGCATGGCATACTAAGCGCTTGATTCCTATGCTCTTTATTTCCGTGCGCAAAAATGTAGCAAGGCATTTTTATCGGTCAATGCCGGCTTGCCGGGCCATGTTTGTCCAAGGCAAAAAGTTCCGCACACTTTCTGTGGATAACTTTGTGCGTAAGTGGCAGGGGCTGTACTGATGTGCTTGATATTAAAGGTTTTTTTTCCTGTGCACGCAAATCAGGCATACGGGAATTCATCATGAAATCAAATACTTAGAAATAGAACTTGTTGTTTTGCACGATATATGACATAAGCATGACCTCGCCGATAATATGTGGACAGTTCCCTCACCTCCCCCAGCTTGATCATGACCGACACCCCGACTGACAGCGGCTTTGCCGCCCCGCCCGTGCTGACCGTCAGCGCCCTGAACCAGGCCGTCGCGCGCCTGCTCGAGCGCTCGTTTCCCCTGACCTGGATCGCCGGCGAGATTTCCAACTTCACGCGCGCCGCTTCCGGCCACTGGTATTTCACCCTGAAGGACGATGGCGCCCAGGTGCGCGCCGTGATGTTCCGCGGCCGCGCCCAGTTTGCCGGCTTCACGCCGCGCGAAGGCGACAAGGTCGAAGCGCGCGCCCTCGTCACCCTGTACGGCGCGCGCGGCGATTACCAGATCAACGTGGAAGCCATCCGCCGCGCCGGCGTGGGCGCCCTGTATGAAGCGTTCCAGCGCCTGAAGGAAAAGCTGGCCGCGCAGGGCCTGTTCGACCAGGAACGCAAGCGCGCCATCCCCATGTTCGCGCGCAGCATCGGCATCGTCACCAGCCCGCAGGCGGCCGCCCTGCGCGACGTCTTGATCGCGCTCAAGCGCCGCGCGCCGCACGTCAACATCATCCTCTACCCCACGCCAGTGCAGGGCCAGCAGGCGCCGGAAAAGATCGCGCACGCCATCCGCACGGCATCAACAAGGGCCGAGTGCGACGTGCTGCTGGTGTGCCGCGGCGGCGGCAGCATCGAGGATCTGTGGTCGTTCAACGATGAAGCCGTGGCATACGCGATCGCCGATTGCTCCATGCCCGTGATCAGCGGCGTGGGCCACGAGACGGATTTCACCATCGCCGACTTCGCGGCCGACCTGCGCGCGGCCACGCCGACGGCGGCGGCCGAACTGGCGGCCACGCCGCGCGCCGACTGGATGGCGTCCCTGCGCGCCGATGCGGCGGACCTGCGCCGCGCCATGCGCCGCAGCCTCGACGATGCGGCACAGACCCTGGACCGCCACAGCCGCCGCCTGCTCAACCCGAAGGCGCAGCTGCAGCAGCAGCGCCTGCAGCTGCTGGCCCTGTCGACGGCCATGACGCATGCGGCGCGCGCGCCCGTGAACCAGTCGCAGTACGCACTGGAACGCCTGCGTGCGCGCTGGGCGGCCTTGCGGCCCGACGTCACGGCGCCGCGCGCGCGCCTGGTGGAAATGCAGCGGCGCGGCGGCGCGGCCATGGCGCAGCAACTGACGCAGCGGCGCCACCGCCTCGACGGCCTGGCGGCGCAGCTGGAACTGTTGAATCCCCAGCGCACCCTGGAACGGGGCTACGCCATCCTGCGCGATGAAAAAGGCGCGATCGTGCGCTCGCCGGCGCAGCTGCAGGCGCGCCAGAACGTCAACGTGCACCTGGCCGAAGGCAGCGCGCAGATCGGCATCGCCAGCGTGCAAGCGAGTTTGGAATAAACGCTGGAACAAAAAAGGCCGGGGAAGAACCCCGGCCCAACACCTTCCCTACTGAGTGGACTGCTACTGCGACTGCTCTTCCCCCCTACGCCATCAGAACTTCATCGACACGCGCGCGCCAAAGGTGCGCGGCGCATTGTAGAAGGCGCCGTAAATCTGCTGCGTGGGCTGGCATGGCATGCCCACGTCCGTGCAGATTTCATTGACGTCCAGCTTGACGGCCTTGTCGGTGGCATTCTGCACGAACGCTTCCACCGTATAGGCCTTGTTCGCCGGCTGGAAGCGCAGGCTCAGGTCCAGCGTCGTATACGCTTCCTGGCGCTTGACGCCGGCATGGCCCGGCACGTCGCCGTTGAACGCGCCCGCACCGACATACGACATGGTTTCGTAGTGCACCGAGGCGCGCGGCGTGAGCTGGCCGCCGGCGACATTGAAATCATGCTCGTACTGGACGGTCGTGGAAAACTTCGGCGCATGCTTCATGGTGCTGCCGCCCACGTTCACCAATGGCGCCGTCGACCCGCAGGCCTGGCCATTCGCGCGCGCAGCATCGACGTCGCACGACATAAAATCGTCATATACAGCTTTGAGCCAGGTGGCGTTGCCCGTCAGACGGTCGACCTTTGTTGGCCGCCAGACCCATTCCGCTTCCAGGCCCTTGACGGTGGCGCCAGCCGCATTGAAGTTGGCCAGCACGCTGTTGACCACCTGCGACTCGAGCTTGTCCTTGTACTTCATCAGGAAGGCATCGAGGTTCAGGGTCAGTTCGCGGTTCAGCAGGTCCGACTTGAAGCCGATTTCATAGCTGGTCAGCTTTTCCGGCTTGGTGGTGGCGCCGCCATCGCCGATGGCCGGCGAGTGGAAACCCGTCGTCACAGAACCGAACAGCAGGATGTCCGGGCGCAGCTTGTACTCGATGCGGCCCAGCCAGGTGGCCTGGCCGTATTTCAGGTCGGCCGTGTTGTCGCCCGGCGTATTGCCGCAGCTGGCGGCCGTGATGGCGCCGCCGGGGCCGATATTGTGCGTGTTGGCCAGGCCCGTGCCGGGCGTGACCAGTTGGCGCAGCTGGTCGGCAGTAAGGACGGTGGTGCCCAGCGGCGTGTTGGCGGGCCAGTTCGGGCAAGCCCAGTTCTTGCCGCCGATATCGAATTTATGGTCTTTCGTATAGCGCGCGCCGGCCGTCAGCTTGATCTGGTCCGTCACTTGCTGGCTGACCTGGCCGAACACGGCTTTCGATTTGAGCTGGCGGTCGCCCTGGATGAAGGACATGGCCGAGGCATACTGGCCCACGGTGGGCTGCACGAAAATCACGGCGCCGTTGGCGATATCCTGCTGCACGGCCGCCTGCGAAATCTGGCTGCGGTCGATGTCGAAGCGCACCTTGTTCTTTTCATTGAACAGGAACAGGCCCGCCACCCACTGGAACGGCGCATCGTCGTCCGAGCGCGCCTGCAGCTCGTGCGAATAGCTGTCGAACTGCGCCCAGTCGGTACGGTTTTCCGACTTGAAGCCGGGGAACAGGCCCGCATCGGAATCGTTGCTGTTCTGGCGCTTGTAGCGGCTCCAGCTGCCCAGGTAAGTGAAGTCGAGCGCATCGGTCGGCTTGTAATTGAGCTTGCCCTTGTAGGTCAGGATCGACTGATCCAGGGTGCCCGGCGTGTCGATCAGGGCCGAACGCAGCTTCTCTCCCGCTTTCGGTTCGGCCGCCAGGTAGACGTTGCCCGCGCCCTGGTCGAGGAAGTAGTCGGCGATGAACGTGCCGCGCAACTGCGGCGTGAACTTCCACAGCAGGGAGGCGCGCACGCCCATCTGGTCGCCGGCGCCATACTTGGCCGTGCCCGGCATGACGTTCGAGCCGCGACGGAAGTCCACCGTGCCGTCGTGGCTATCCTTGATGGCGGCGATGCGCAGCGCCACGTCGTCGGAAAACGGGATATTGATCATGCCCTGCGTCTGCAGATGGCGCTTGTCGCCCACCGTGATGCCGGCCGAGCCCATGAACTTGGCCGTGCTCGGCGCGGCCGACACGAGGTTGACGGCACCTGCCGTCGAATTGCGGCCGTTCAGGGTGCCCTGCGGTCCGCGCGCCACCTCGACGTGCGACAGGTCATACATCAGCGCCGTGGCGCCCTGCGGACGCGGCGAATACACGCCGTCGACATAGAAGGCGACGGCCGGGTCGCCCAGCTCCGTGTGGTTGGCCGAACCGACGCCGCGCATGTAGACGTGCACGCCGCCCGAGTCGCCATGCTGCTCGACGACGAGGCTCGGCACCATGGTGGCCAGCGACGCCAGGTCCTTCACTTGATTGTTTTGCAGGGTGTCCTGGTTGAAGGCGGTGACGGCCAGCGGCGTCTCCTGCACGAAGGTATTGCGGCGCGTGGCCGTGACGACGATGCGGTCCATCTGCTCGGCGGCCGGTTTTGCCGCGTCGGTGGCTGCCGCGGTGCTGGCCGCTTCCTGGGCCATGGCGGCGCCGCTGCCCAGCAAGATGAACTGGGCGAAGGTCGCATGCGCCAGGCTGAGGGCGATGGTATTGCGTTTGAGCTGTTGCATTGTTGTTGTCTCCTGTACCGCTGGTTGAATGATGATCACATAGCTCTTTGGCTACTGCTGCACATTTTTTGGGTGTCAATCTGAAGTCATGTCGCCTCCGTGCGGGGTCAATGGGTAGCCACGGCGCGCCCGGCCGTGTCGAATAGAAAGGCATGGCCTTCTTCCGGCGCAAAGCCGATGGCGCTGCCCTGCGCCAGCGCGTGGCGCGCCTCGCCATGCAGCTTGATGGCCACCGTATGGGGGCTGGCGTCCAGCGTGGCGTGGATGATTTGCGCATCGCCCAGCTGCTCGATCAAGGTGACCGTGGCGCCGTAGCCTTCATTGCGCGGCACCAGCCGCAGGTGTTCGGGGCGTATGCCGACCAGCATGCCCGCCTCGCCACCGAGCTGGCTGGCCAGCGCGGGAACGGCGGCGCACGGCAAAAAATTCATGCGCAGCGCGCCGATGAAGCCGGCCACGAACTGGCTGGCCGGGTGGCGGTACAGCTCCAGGGGCGCGCCCACCTGCTCCAGGTGGCCGCCGTGGAAGACGGCGACCCTGTCGCCGAGGGTCATGGCTTCAACCTGGTCATGCGTGACATAGATCATGGTGGTGCCCAGTTCCTGGTGCAGCTTGGCCAGCTCGATGCGCGTCTGCACGCGCAGCGAGGCATCGAGGTTCGACAGCGGCTCGTCGAACAGGAACACCTTCGGCTGGCGCACGATGGAGCGGCCGATGGCCACGCGCTGGCGCTCGCCGCCCGACAAGGCCTTGGGTTTGCGGTCGAGCAAGTGCGTGATCTGCAAAATCTCGGCCACCTTGCCGACTGCCGCGCGCACCTCCGCTTCCTGCCTGCCCGCCAGTTTCAGGGCAAAACCCATGTTGTCGCGCGCCGTCATGTGCGGATACAGGGCGTAGCTCTGGAAGACCATGGCGATGCCCCGCTCGGCCGGCGCCACGTCGTTGGCCAGCAAGTCGCCGATGCGCAGCTGGCCCGCGCTGATATCTTCCAGGCCCGCGATCATGCGCAGCAGGGTCGACTTGCCGCAACCGGATGGTCCGACGAAGACCATGAATTCGCCGTCGTGGATATCGAGGTCCAGGCCCTTGACGATTTCCGGGCCGTCGCCGTAGGTCTTGCGGATGCCGCGCAGGGAGATGGCGGCCATGTCAGTGCTCCCCTGCCAGGGCCGGTGCGTCGGCATGCGCGGCGCGCTGGGCGGCGATGAAATCGCGGTACCACAGGGCGCTGTCCTTGAAGCTGCGCTGCTGCGTGGCGTAATCGACGTACAGCATGCCGAAGCGCTTGGCGTAGCCCGAATTCCACTCGAAGTTGTCCATCAGGCTCCAGTAGAAATAGCCGCGCACGTCGATGCCCTGCGCGATCACGGCGCGCAAGGCATCCAGGTGCAGTTGCACGTACTCGATGCGCGCCTCGTCGTGGATCTTGCCGCCGACGGGCTTGTCGGCGACGGCCATGCCGTTTTCCGTGATGTAGACGGGCGGCAGACGGTATTCGCGGTGCAGGCCCACGAGCAGCTCCGTCAAGCCTTGCGGATAGGTTTCCCAACCCATGTCGTTGACGCCAAGCTTGCATTCGGGCTTGCGCGGCGGCGTCTCGGCGCTCATGAAGGCGCGCGTGTAGTAGTTCACGCCAAGGAAATCGATAGGCTGCTTGATATCTATGAAATCGTTTTCAAAGATGGATAAAGCGGAAGCGTCGGCGTGTTTCAGGGCCAGGGCCGGGTAGCGGCCCTTGAAGATGGCGTCCATATACCACTGCACCGAGCGCGCATATTCCAGTTCGGCCAGCTCGCGGTCCTGGGCGCTGTCGGTGGCCGGCGTGGCCGTCCACTGATTGAGCACGATGCCCAGTTTCGCGGGCGGATTGACGGCGCGCATGGCTTGCATGGCCAGGCCGTGCGACAGCAGCAGATGGTGCGACACTTGCACGGCGGCGGCCGGGTCGGCCATGCCGGGCGCGAACTGGCCCGTGCCGTGGCCCAGCACGGCCGTGCACCACGGTTCGTTGTGGGTGGCGATGCTGGCGACCTTGTGGCCGAAGCGGCGCGCCACCTCGGCCGCATAGGCAGCGAAGTGGTAGCAGGTGGCGCGATTGAGCCAGCCGCCCTCGTCCTGCAAGGCTTGCGGCAAGTCCCAGTGATACAGGGTCAGGTGGGCGTCGAGGCCTTTGGCGGCCAGGGCGTCGAGCAGACGCGCGTAAAAAGCGAAACCGGCCTCGTTCCAGGCGCCGGAACCCGTGGGCTGCACGCGCGACCAGGACATGGAAAAGCGGTAGGCGTTCACGCCCAAATTGGCGATCAGCTCCACGTCCTCGGCATAGCGATGATAGTGGTCGCAGGCCACGTCGCCATTGCTGCCGTCGATGATCTTGCCATCCGTGTGGCTGAAGGTATCCCAGATGGATGGACCGCGGCCATCGATGGCGGCGGCGCCCTCGATCTGGTAGGCGCTGGTGGCCACGCCCCAGGTGAAGGTGGCGGGAAAATTGCTGTCGATGTCGTCGTTATGCATGGTGGTCATGTCAGTGTGAGTGGATTAAAGGGAGTGCTAGCCTTTGACGGCGCCCTGGGTCAAGCCCTCGATCAGACGCTTGGAGGCAACAAAAAACATCAGCAGCAGCGGCAGCACGGCAATGGCGGCGCCCGTCATCAGCGCACCCCACTCCGTGTTGTTCGGCGCCTGCATGCTGCGCAGGGCCAGCGGGATCGTATAGTTCTCAACCGAGCGCATGACGACCAGCGGCGTGATGAAATTGTTCCACGAGTTGATGAAGGTGATCAGGCCCAGGGTGCCCATGGCGGGACCGATCAGCGGCAGCACGACCCGCCAGTAAATGGCGAATTCACCGCAGCCGTCGATGCGCGCCGCCTCGATCAAATCCTTCGGAATCGCCGTGCCGATGTACTGGCGCATCAGGAAGATTCCCAGCGCGCCGGCCGCTCCCGGCACGTACAGGGCGCGCGGCTGGTCCAGCCATCCGAGGAAATCCATCAGCATGAAGGTGGGAATCATGTTCATGAAGGACGGGATGATCATCGACGCCATCACCAGCGTAAACAGGGGCCGCTTGAAGCGGAATTCGTACATGGCGAAGGCATAGCCGCCCAGCGAGCAAAAGAACAGGGTCAGCGCTGTGGTCATCAGGGCCACGTACAGGCTGATGCCGATATTGCGCCAGAACGGCAGGCGCTCCTGCAGCAGTTCCAGGTTGTTGAGCAGGGCCGTGCCGAACCAGCGTGGCGGCGGCAGGCTGTAGATCTCGGCGCTCGTGTGCGTGGCGAAGACGAACATGAAGTAGAACGGCGCGACCATGATCAGGGCGCCGATGGCCACCATGGCGTAGGCCGTCCAGCGGGTGGGTTTCATCGGACCTCCTTGCGTTCATTGCGGCTGAAGATGCGGTTGTTGACCCAGGTGGTGCTGGCGATGATGAGGAACAGCAGCCAGGAAATGGCCGACGCCGTGCCGAAGTCGCCCGAGGAAAACGCCGTCTTGTAGACAAAGATGGCAGTCGTCATCACGGACTGGCTCACGCCGCTCGATTCGGCCACCAGCACGAAAGGTTCCTCGAACAGCTGCAGATTGCCCATGATGGTCAAGGTGACAGCCAGGTAGATCATGGGGCGCAGCTGCGGCAGGGTGATGTACCAGAATTGCTGGCGTTTCGAGGCGCCGTCGATGGTGGCCGCTTCATACAAATCCTTCGGAATCACTTGCAGCGCGGACAGGTACAGCACCAGGTTCCAGCCCAGGTAGCGCCAGAAAATGACGAAGGCGACGGCCGGCTTGATGAACAGCGAGCTGCCCAGCCAGTCGATCGATTCGGCCGGGAACAGGCCGCCGACCAGCGGCAGGCTGGCGCACCATTCGATCAATACATTGATCTGCCCATAGTCGCGCGAGAACAGGGTATTGAAGACCATGGCGATGGCCACGCTGGAGGTGATGAACGGTAAAAAGTAAATGCCGATCACCAGGTTACGCGAGCGCTTGATGCTGTTGTGGATGAAGGCCGCCAGCGGAATGGCCACCAGGTGCTGCGGCACGCCCGAAGCCAGCGCCAGCCAGACCGTATTGCCCAGCGAGCGCAAGAACCACGGGTCGCTCAAGGCGTACTTGTAGTTATCCAGCCCCACCCACTGCATGGCTTCCACGCCGCTGGCCGCTTCCCACTGGTTGAACGACAAATAGATGGAAAACAGCAGCGGGAACAGGCTGAAGACGGCGAACAGGATGAAGAAAGGGCTGATGAAGATGTACGGCGCCCATTTCTTCATGTTGAAGCGTTTCCTGGCGGGCCGCGCTGCAGCGGCAGCGGGCGCGCCCTCGGTACAAGGCATGGAGGTAGTCATGCTGCTCCTAGCGCCGCGCGCGGTGGGTGATCAGGGCCTTGGCGTCGGCCAGCGCCGTCTTGATATCCTTGTTTTGCGCCAGCACGCTTTCCAGTTCCATGTTGACGATATCGCGCGCCACGGCGTCGAACTTGTCGACACGGATGACGGGAATCTTCGCCGCCGTGTCGCGCGCCAGCAAGCGCGTCTTCTGGCCGCCGAAGTACGGCTGCGGCTCGTCCATCATGGGATCCGCATAGGCAGCCCTCAGGGCGGGAAACGCGCCGATTTCCTTCAGCGAGTGCAGCTGGATATCCTTGTTGACGGTCATGAACTTGATGAATTCCCAGGCCTGGGCTTTATTCGCCGCCTTTTTCGGGATGCCGTAGAAGGAGCCGCCGTACGACGCCAGCGCGCCGGCCGGCAGGTTCGCCGCGCGCCACTGGCCTTTCGAATCGGGCGCCAGCCACTTGGCCAGGTGGCCGCTGAGCCAGGAACCCATCATCTGGCTGGCCACCTTGTCGCGTTTGAAGCCTTCGGCCCACTCGCCCGTCCAGGCCACGGTGCGCGCATCGATGCCGGCCACCCGCGCCGCCTTGGCCAGTTCGAAGGCCTTCACGAAGCGGGGCGAATCGACCAGCACCTGGCCCTTGTCGCCAAAGTAAATGCCTTCGCCATCTTTCAAATTGGCGCGGATGACGATGTCGGCCAGGTCGCTGGCACCGGCCAGCAGATAGGTGCCGGTGGCGGCCTTGAGCTTCTTGCCGGCGGCGATATACGATTCCCACGATTGCGTCAGGTCGGCCTCCTTGATGCCCGCCTTGTCCATCAGGTCCTTGCGGTAGAACAAGGTGCCCGGTCCCAGGTCGGCCGGCATGGCGCCCAGGGTGCCGCGCGAACTGGTGGCCTGCACGAAGGTGAACGGCACGAACTGGGCGCGGTACTGCCCTGCTCCGTACGGCTGCTGCAAGAGGTCTTCCATGCCCTTCGATTCGGCGAAGCTGCCGACATAGCGGAAGTCGATGGCCATCACGTCGGGCAGGCGCGCGCCGGCCGCCAGCGCCGTCGTCATCGAGTTATGGTGGTCGTCGATCTGCAGGCTGACCAGCTTGACCTTCACTTGCGGGTACAGTTTTTCCCACAGGGGCAAGGCGGTTTTCACTGCGCGGTCCAGGTCGGGGAACGAGGCGACGGTAATCGTGGCGGGGGCCAGCGTCGGCAACGGCGCCGCCGGCGGGACGGCTACGGGCGCGGCGGCCACGCCACAGGCCAGGGTCAGCGCTGCCAGCGGGGCGGCGCCAAGGATGCTTGACTTCATTATTTCATCTCCGATTATTGAGCGTCTTCTATCTTGAAAACGTTTTCACAACATGTGTCCATTTAACACCGCAAAGAAAATCAAGTCAACCGAAAAAGTTGTCATTTTTATTGAGGGGAGCCTGTCAAGCGACATGCCGCGGCGCGTGTTCCCCTATGACAGAGGCGAAAATACGGGCTGCCGTTAGCGCTGTTGTTTTTTGTGAAAACGTTTTCAAGGAAGGGTCGATAAGCAGGGCCGCCCAAGTGCGGTGGCATCATCCCACGTGCACGGCCCACAATCTGTCGGCTTTCACCCTGCGGGCCAAGCCGCCCCGCGCCCGAGCTGCTGCGCTATCAGCTATGGCCATTTATGGTAATCTTTCGATGAAAAGGTTTTCAGAGCACTGAAGGCCTGTCCTCTAGATACCCAGGAACCGCCTTGACCGATAGCGCCCACGCCGCCCCGCCTTCCACCCTGCTCGACGTCGCCCGCCAGGCCGGCGTGTCGCCCAGCACCGTTTCGCGCATCCTCAATGGCACGGCCAAGGTGTCCGACGACAAGCGCGATGCCGTGCTGGCGGCCATCGCGCACATGAAATTCGCGCCGAACCAGATGGCGCAGGGGCTGAAAAAGGGCCGCTCGATGACCATCGGCATCGTGGTGCAGGATATCTCCAGCCCCTTCTTCGATGAAAGCCTGCGCGGCGTGGACGACGGCTTGAAAGACACGGGCTATGCGTCCGTCATCGTCAGCGGCCACTGGAATGCGCAGGAGGAGGCCGACCGCATCCGTTTGCTGCTGGCGCGCAAGGTCGACGGCATCATCCTGCTGTCCGGGCGCATCTCGGACGAGAGCGTGCTCGATTTCTCGCAGCAGCGGCCCATCGTCTCGACCGGCCGCGCCCTGGCGACGAAGAGCGCCATCGGCTTCAAGCTCGACAACGAGTACGGCGCCTACCTGGCCGTGCGCCACCTGGTGGAACTGGGCCACCGGCGCATCGCCTTCGTGGCCGGCCCCGCCAACAACACGGATGCGGCCGAACGCCTGACGGGCTACCAGCGCGCGCTGCGCGAAGCGGACATACCCATCGACCCGAAGCTGATGGCGGAAGGTGATTTCCACGAGGCAAGCGGGATGCTGGCCATGAACCATTTGTTCGATACGCAGCAGCAGTTCAGCGCCGTCTTCGCCGCCAACGACCTGTCCGCCTATGGCGTGCGCCTGTGCCTGTACCGCAAGGGCATCCGCGTGCCCGACGATATCTCGCTCGTCGGCTTCGATGACTTGCCCGGCTCGTCCTACACGACGCCGCCGCTGACCACCATCCACCAGCCCCTGTACGACATCGGCCGCATCGCCACCGAAGCGCTGCTGGGGCTGATCAATGGCGAAGCCGTGCAGGCGGCCATTCCGCCTTTGGCGCTGATCGTGCGCGAGACTACGCGCCGCATCCGCTAAGGATTGCACCATGATAAACCTACTGCGCAGCCCACTCTCGGGTCGGCGTTGCTCGCTGTACTTTTTGTACAGCTGCGCTACTCAACCCGATATCGGGCTTGCTCGCTACGGTTTCTCAAGGTGCTGACGCTTCACCATATACCACTATTTTCCTGAACGAGAATCAATACGCTACCAGTATCCGCAACGCGTGCCGGAATCTGCAGCAATGGCGCATCCGCTTTACAATAGTGGCTCGTTCAGCAAGAATGCCTGCTTCAAGCAAGCTTGGCTCAACCCTCCGGCCGCAGGCTGGAAGACTCCGAACATTCACCACAAAGGGACATCACATGGAACATACTCTGCCACCACTGCCGTATGAAATGGACGCTCTGGCGCCGCATATTTCGAAAGAAACCCTGGAATACCACTATGCCAAGCATCACCAGGCGTATGTCACCAACTTGAACAACCTGATCAAGGGTACCGAGTTCGAGAATCTGTCGCTGGAAGACATCATCAAGAAATCGTCGGGCGGCATCTTCAACAATGCAGCGCAAGTATGGAACCACACCTTCTACTGGAACGGCATGAAGCCGGCCGGCGGCGGCGCGCCTGCGGGTGCCGTGGCTGACGCGATCAACGCCAAGTGGTCGTCGTTCGACAAGTTCAAGGAAGAATTCACCAAGTCGTGCGTGGGCAACTTCGGTTCGGGCTGGACCTGGCTGGTGCAAAAAGCCGACGGCTCCGTCGACATCGTCAACACCTCGAACGCAGGCTGCCCGCTGACCACCGGCGACAAGCCGCTGCTGACCTGCGACGTGTGGGAACACGCCTACTACATCGACTACCGCAACCTGCGCGCCAAGTACGTGGAAACGTTCTGGGGCCTGGTCAACTGGGACTTCGTTGCCAAGAACTTCGCGTAAGCGCGTTCCTGACAACGTAAAACGGACGCGCTTGCGGCATGTGCCGCAGTGACCCGTCTTGAAAAGAAGCCTGTGCTTGCGAGCCGGGCTTCTTTTTTTTGCCCCTGCAGAACACGCGTGCCCGCCACGCGCTGTCAAGCGAACCGGTATGGCAATCGGAATGTTATAAGATGCGCAAGAGCTGCACTCCTCCATGTGCCCTGTCCCCGTTTCCTTGCTGAAAGAAAAAAATGAAAAGATTCATGCTCGCCCTGCTGCTCTGCGCCTCCGGTTCCGCCTTCGCCAACTCGGCCTGCGACACGCCGCGCAACGACTTCGACGGCCTGTATTGCCTCAACAAGGTGTACCAGGAAGCGGACAAGGAACTCAACGCCAACTACAAGAAACTGAGCTCCCAGCTCGACGCCGGCGGCAAGCAAAAACTGAAAACGGGCCAGCTGGCGTGGATCAGCGCACGCAACCAGAACTGTTCGAAACGCGAATCCTCGGGCTTCTATGTGAACCTCGATTGCGCCACCCAGACCACCATCGAACGCGCGCAATTTTTGCAGGACCGCGTGCGCGAATGCGTGAGCGCCGGCTGCCAGAACAGCAAACTGTGAGCTGAAGCTGCGCCAGCGCAAACGCGAGCGGGCGGTAATCACCCATACTGGCCACTCGGAGGTCTTTCCGTTTATGCCATGAGCAAACTCATCGATATTTCCCTGGATCAATGGGACGCCAGCGGCAGCCCCGCGCAGCAGGCGGCGGCGCTGCAAGCCCTCGAAGATGGGCAAGTACTGCTGCTGCCCCGCCTGGGTTTCGCCCTGCACCCGGAAGAACATGGGCTGCTGAACGGCGCGGCGGGTAGCGCCAGCGGCGCCAAGAACATCAGCTGGGATCCCGCGCGCGGCGTACGCGGCCAGGGCGACGCCTGCGATGCGGCCCTGCTGGCGGCGCTGATGCAGCGCTACGCACGCCAGACGCGCAGCTTGCTGGCCGGCTTGCTGCCCAGCTACCAGGCGCATCTGCAGCAAGGCAAGGGCAGCTTTCGCCCCGTGGAAATCGCCGGCAGGGTAACGTCCTGGCGCAAGGACGATACGCGCCTGCATATCGACAGTTTCCCCTCCTCGCCCACGCAGGGCCGGCGCATCCTGCGCGTCTTCACCAACATCCATCCGCGTGACGCGCCCCGCGTGTGGAAACTGGGCCCGCCCTTCGAGCAGGTGGCGCAGCATTTTTTACCCGTCGCGCAGCGTCCGCAACCCGTGCTGGCGGCCCTGCTGCAATGGCTGCGCATCACCAAGTCGCGGCGCACGGCCTACGATCACTACATGCTGCAGCTGCACGACGGCATGAAGGCCGACCTGGCCTACCAGGCGCAGGTGGAACAGCACACGCATGCCTTCGCGCCGGGCCAGACGTGGATCATCTTCAGCGACGCCGTATCGCACGCGGCCCTGCGGGGACAACATGCGCTGGAGCAAACCTGGCTGCTGCCCGTGCGCGCCATGGCCGCCCCCGACAAGTCGCCGCTGGCCATCCTCGAGCGCCAGTTGCAACGCCCGCTGGCCTAGCCTGACCAGGCACTAGGCCCCGGCAAAGCCAGGCTCAGGCAAACCGGCTCAGGAAGGCAAACGGGCCGCCTTGAAGCGCCGCCAGGCCTTGTGCATGCGGCCATCGCTGCCCTGCGCCTGCGCGCGCGCCGCCAGGTAGCCGCGCACGAAGGCCGCGTGCTGCCGCAACCCGTCCTGGGCGGACTGGTCAGCCTGGCCAGTCTGAACATCGGGCAATTGCTGCAGCAGCCGGTCCGCCACCTGCACATCGTTGAGCCAGCCCAGTTCATCCTGCAGCACCGACAGCCGCCCCACATACGGTTGCACGGCGCGCGCGGCAAACAGCGAGGCAAAAAATTCCGTCGCATAGCGCGTCTTCTTGGCCGCGATGCGCACCCGGTGGCGCTGCAGCGGCGTGGCATGCAGCAGGCGCTTGCCGCGCTTCACCAGGCGGCGCTGGTCCTTGCGCAGGGTGGCGCGGGCAAACGGCGAGACGTGCGCATCCAGGCGCCGCACCTGGCGCGCGGAACAACTGTCGCGCCAGGCGCGCGCCTGCAGCCAGCGCTGCAAGCCCAGCATGCAAGCCGTGTAGCGCGCCGATGTGACGGCCTGGGCCGCTTGCGCATGCTTGAGGCGCGCCTGCGCGTGCGCCGCCTCCGCCAGCGCCGCCGCATCCGCCTGCGCCTCGCCATCGAGCTGCGCCAGGGTATTGCCAGCCAACACATCCCAGTCGCGCGCCTCGCCCAGCGCGCCGCCCAGCCAGTCGAGTTCGGCCTTCAAGGCCTCGGGCAGCGCCAGCAGGGACTTGAACATGCCCAGCGCCGAGCGCAGACGGCGCAGGCCCACGCGCATCTGGTGCACGCTTTCCACATCCTCGCCCGCCGCCACGCCATCCTGGTTGCCGCTGACTTGCTCCAGGCAATTGCCGGCGATGGCCAGGAACACTTGCTCCACCGACATCGCCGCGTCCAGCGCCAGGGGTTGCGCCTTGACCGCCTGCAGAGGCTGCGATGCCGCGAGGCGGTAACCGCGTTCCGCCTTGCTCATGTGGCCCAGCTGCAGCGGCACATCCTGCAGCAGGGCCAGCGCCACGTCGAACAGGCTGGCCGCTTGCCCCTGCTTCAATTCCAGTTCGATCTCGCTGACGGGCACGCTGCGGACGGCGCCATTCGCCCCATCCGTGCCGCTTTCGATGACACCCTGGTCCAGCACGCATTCGATCTCGTCGCCCTGCGGCGTGCGCAGTTGCCATACGGTGCGCTCCATGCGCGTGGTAAACACGGGCTGCAAGGCGTCGCGGACGGCGTCCTGGCGCAACAGCGCGCGGATGGGCTGCTTGCGGCCGATGGCCGAATCCAGCGCGGCGAGGTCCGGTTGCGGCCCGGAAACTTCGCCCTCCCACTCGTGGCGGCTGTGCAAGCCGCTGTTGACGGTGCCACCGGCCTTCAGGGTTTGCACCCAGCGCCCGTCCACCTGGCGCACGCGCAAGCCCGCCTGGTGGCGGCACAGCTGCAAATCGGGCGTATCGACATAGATATCGTGCATCTGCAGCAGCTGCACCTCTCCTTGTGCCTGCCGTGCCAGCAACGGGTGCGCGCGCAGGCGCGCTACATCTTGCTGCGCCAGCAACAATTTCAATTCGATTTCCATGACCGCTCCTTGCGAGACTCCTGAACGCCCATTGTAAGGCGCGTCCAGCCACATACAAGGAGCACGCGCACCGACCTTGATTTTGCGCGAAAATAGGCGCTTCATTCAACCAGGAGATGCCATGACCTACCACGCCGCCGAGAACCGCTACGACACCATGCAATACCGCACGTGCGGGCGCAGCGGGCTGAAACTGCCGCTGTTGTCCCTGGGACTGTGGCACAACTTTGGCGACAGCAACAGCCTGGCCTCGCAGCGCGACATGCTGCGCACGGCCTTCGACCTGGGCATCACGCATTTCGACCTGGCAAACAACTACGGCCCGCCGTATGGCAGCGCGGAAAGCAATTTCGGCAAGCTGCTGCGCGACGATTTCTTACCGTACCGCGATGAACTGATCATTTCCACCAAGGCAGGCTGGGACATGTGGCCGGGTCCGTACGGCCAGGGCGGCGGCTCGCGCAAATACGTGCTGGCCAGCCTGGACCAGAGCTTGCAGCGCCTGGGCCTCGACTACGTCGACATCTTTTACTCGCACCGCTACGACGCCGACACGCCGCTGGAAGAAACCATGGGCGCGCTGGCCACCGCCGTGCAGCAGGGCAAGGCGCTGTACGTGGGCCTGTCGTCGTATTCGCCGCAAAAGACGGCTGAGGCGGCCAAACTGCTGAAAGAGTGGAAAGTGCCGTGTCTGATCCACCAGCCTGCCTACAACATGCTCAACCGCTGGATCGAGGAAGACGGCTTGCTCGATACCCTGCAGCAAGAAGGCATGGGTTGCATCACGTTCACGGCGCTGGCGCAGGGCTTGCTCAGCGACAAATACCTGGACGGCGTGCCGCAGGATGCCCGCGTCAACCGCCCCGGCGGCGGCTCGCTGCTGCAAAAACACCTGAGCGCGGAAAACCTGGCCCGCGTGCGCGCGCTGAACCAGATCGCCGCGCAGCGGGGGCAAACCCTGGCGCAGATGGCGCTGGCCTGGGTGCTGCGCGATCCGCGCGTCACCTCGACCCTGATCGGCGCCAGCAGCAGCGCGCAAATCCGCGAAAACGTGGCTGCACTGCAGCAATTGTCTTTCACGGCCGACGAGCTGGCCGCCATCGACGTGCAGGCGCGCGAAGGCCATATCAATCTGTGGGAAGGTCCGTCGCGGGCCGTGTAACGCAATCACGACGGCTACAAGGGCGGCGGCAGCCAGGCCAGCAACTCCTGCGCCACCTGCCGCCGCCGTTCCGGCGTGGCAAAGGCGCCCACCGCCACATGCGTGCTGCCGCAGCTGATGCATATCAGCTGGCGCGGCCCCTCCGGCACGACGATATGCGTGCACCAGGGACGAAAGCTGCTGCGCTGGCGCCGGCCAGCACTCACCTGCTCGACGACCAGCACGCCGTCGCGCAGGGCCAGATGCTCGTAGTCGCGGGCATGGCGCAGGTAATACAGCAGGGAAATAGCCACCAAGACCAGTTCGGCAAATGAAAAGACGGGGATGTACCAGTAGCCGCGCAGCGCAAAGGCGGCGGCGATGGCGGTGGAAAACAGGCACAGCACACCATAGGCGCGCAGCAACTGGCGCACCGTCAAGGCACTGTGGCGCGTAAACAGCCATTGCGGCTGTTCCCGTGCAGTATCGCGTGGCATCTCGCCTCCCGCAACAGGAAGGGCGCCGGCGTCATCGCTGCAGCGGCGCGTCCTTCACGATATGCTTGCGCCGCTCAGGCGCCCATCCGCACCAGCGCATGGCCCACGTGCTGCCACCAGTGATCGCGCGACTTGACCTGTTTCAGGCAAGACGTGTCGATTTCCGCGGGGAAGACACGATCCTGGCACACCTTCGTTTCCAGCGCGTAACGCTGATTCTCCGCCGCCGCCAGGGCCACGACGAGCCAGAACGCCAGCGCCAGCAAGACCACCAGCGAACTCCAGGCCAGGTGATTGGTGTTACTTTTTTCGCCAAAAAACTCGCGCGGCCGCGTCTCGCGGTACATCGACATCAAGTCTTTTTCTTTCTCTTCCGACATCTGCGTTTGCATCCTCTGACATCCTATCCTGTGCCGGCCGGCTGGCCATGGCGGCGCGCACGCCGCCTTGCCTGCATTTTACGCCGATGGCGCAGGAGAGGCGGTAATTCATGGAGGCAATTCGCCACCATCACCCTGCGCCGGCTGCACGGGCGCCACGCTTTCCACATGATCGACGTCGATGTCGCCGCCAGCAGGCGCCGTATTGCGCGGCTCCACGCCGGCCCGCTCGCCCGTGCCGGCCGCGTCGCTGTCGTTCTCCAGCGCTTCCGCATCCTGGCCCGGCACGCCCTGCATGTCGCTGCCGCTGTCGGAACTGTCGCTGGGACCGAGCGCCCCCTTGCCATGGCCGCTGCCCAGGACGCGGTCAGGCGTGACGGGCAAATTGTCCGGATCGAGTGTGCTGCTGCTCATGGCGGCCTCCCGTTCATAAAAAACCAGCTTACTCCGCTGGCCTGACCTGCGGCGCACGCCTGCACGGCATTTCCGTGGGAAAAATGCGGCGGCGCACAACTATTTTCAGAAATTACTTCACAAATGTACTATTCATTGCTATAGTTAATTCAAGTAAGCATCTTCTCATCCAGAAACTGCTTCATCGGCGGCACGGCGCCCACCAGCGCCATGCCGCCGAACCGACCGGTACGTGGCGAGCCGGCCCATCCACCCAGCCATCATGCACATATTGGAGTTTTATCATGCAAGCCAAATCACTCATCGCAGCATTGTTTGCCATCACCGCCGCCACGTCGGCTTTCGCCCAAAGCGCCGCGCCTGCCGCTGCCAGCCAGCAACTCACGCGCGCTGACGTCACGGCCGAATACATCCGTGCCCGCAACGCCAGCGAAATCGCCACCAGCGAAGTCGACTACCCGAAAACGCCGGCCACCGCCGCCAGCAAAGTGACGCGCGAAGAAGTCATGGCCGAGTTCTACGCCGCCCGCAAGGCTGGCCTGATCCCGCAAACGGAAGCAGACTTTGACGTCGCGCAAACGACCAAGCACGTCGTGAAATAAGAAACCAGTCAGCCGGTTTCAGTCAGTAACACACCTCAGTTGCGGCGCAGCACTCGGGCCACTCCCGAAGCTCACCGCGGCGAGCTGTCAGCAGCACCCCCAACACGATCTTTCCCGGAGTCCCTGCATGTCCCTGCACCGCCGTTTGCTTGCCGCCAGCCTGATCCTTGCCTTGAGCGCTTGCGCCGACATGGGCCATATCGCGCCGCAATCGGCCATGCTCGACGCCAACAAGCTGCAGGCGAGCCAGGCCATGGATGCCGCCGCCAGCGCCGCCATACAATGGCCGCGCACGCAATGGTGGCAAGACTTGCACGACCCCCAATTGAACCGCCTGATGGAGCAGGCGCTGGCCGACAGCCCCACCCTGCGCGGGGCCCAGGCGCGCGTGCGCCAGGCCGAGGCGCTGGCCGGCGCGGCGGAAGACAAGACCCGCCCGCAAGCCGACGCGAATGTCTCCATCAACCGCGAACTGTATTCGCAGCACGGCAGCACGCCGGCGCCCCTGGCCGGCAATTACGCCTGGCGCAACCAGGCCACCGTCACGGCTTCGTACGACCTGGACCTGTGGGGCCGCAACCGCGCCGCCCTGTCCGCCGCCCTGGGCGACGTGCAGATGGCGTCGGCCGAATCGCAGATGGCCCGCCTGGCGCTGGAAACGGCGCTGGTGCGCACCTATATCCAGCTGTCGTATGAATTCCAGCTGCAGGACGTGATCGAACGCAGCCTGGCGCAGCGCGCCCGCATCCTCGACATCACGCGCCAGCGCAAGCAAGCCGGCATCGGCACCGATATTGATGTAGCGCAAATAGAAACCACCTTGCCCGCCGGCCGACGCCAGCTGGAACAGTCGGCCGAGTCGCTGGCCCTGCTGCGCAACCAGCTGGCGGCCCTCTCGGGCAAGGGTCCGGCGGCCGGTGCGGCGCTCACGCGGCCCGTGCTGCGCCTGGACCAGCCGCTGGCCATTCCCGCCGCCCTGCCGGCCGACCTGATCGGTCGCCGCCCCGACATCGCCGCCCAGCGCTGGAGAGTGGAAGCGGCGGCGCAGCGCATCGACGCCGCCAAGGCCGAGTTCTACCCGAACGTCAACCTGGTGGCCTTTGCCGGCTTCCAGGCCTTCGGCTTCAGCCACTTTCTCGATGCCAACTCGGACATCCGCGGCGCCTCGCCCGCGCTGAGCCTGCCCATCTTCGCCGGCGCCCGCCTGCGCGCCCAGCTGGGCAGCCAGACGGCCGTGTACGACGGCGCCGTGGAGCAATACAACGCCACCGTCATCAACGCCATGTCGGACGTGGCCAACGCCGTCACGAAGGCCCAGTCGCTGGAAAAGCAGCACCAGCTGACCGTGCAGGCGCTGGCCACGGCGCAGCGCGCGCGCGACCTGGCGGAGAAGGCCTACAAGGCGGGCATGAGCGACGCGATCAACATGCTCAACACGCAAGTGGCGCTGCTGGCGGAAGAACAGCAGCAGGCGCAAAATGGGGCGCGCGAGCTCGATCTGTACGTTTCCTTGATGAATGCACTGGGAGGCGGCATCTGAGCTTGCAATCCTGGCATTGCCCTAGCCCAACAAGATACAATCGGAACTTTATTCACACATGAAGGAATATGACATGACCGCTTTTGACGCCACCTCCAAGCGGCTGCAAAACATCCGCACGCGCATGCCAGGCTTCCCCATGGAACTGATGCGCCTGTTGCGCATGACGTACCACATTCAAAAAGGCATGAAGGACCTGACCAATGCCGCGCTGAAAAAGCACGACCTGGTCGATGCCAGCTACATGGTGCTGGCCGTGCTGTACGGCACGGACGACGAAACCTCGAACGCCTGCACCTTGGGCATGGCGTGCCATGAAAAGCCGGCCAACCTGACGCGCGTGTGCAACGACCTGGAAACGCGCGGCCTGATCCACCGCGGCACGCGCCCCGGCGACCGCCGCTCCGTGATGATCTCGCTGACCGACAAGGGCCGCGCCCTGATCGAAACGGCGCTGCCCGACGTGTACCAGGAAACCTCGGCCCTGTACGAAGGCTTCACGGACGAAGAGCTGCAAGTGCTGGACAAGCTGTACATGCGCCAGTTGCGCAACCTCAACAATCTCAACAACCAGAACTGATAGCCTATCGATGACGCCAGCCACAGCAACAAAACCCACATACGGTCCCCTGACCCGGGCGGCCCACTGGCTGGCGCTGGCGCTGCAGGACTGGCGCTCGACGGAAGGCGAACGCTGGATCTACGTCGGCAAGACCCTCATCGCCTCATTCTGCGCGCTGTGGCTGGCCTACCGCCTGGGCCTCGATTCGCCCAGCACGGCGATGACCACGACCATCATCCTGGCCCTGCCCAGCAGCGGCATGGTGCTGGAAAAAAGCTTTTACCGCCTGTGCGGCACCCTGCTCGGATGCACGGCCGCGCTGACCCTGATCGGCCTGTTCCCGCAGCAACCCGTGCTGCTGTTCGCCGGCCTGGCCCTGTGGGTGGGACTGTGCACGAGCGGCTCGGCCCTGCACCGCAACGCGCAATCGTATGTGTACGTGCTGGCCGGCTACACGGCTTGCATGATCGTGCTGCCCGCCATCGAGCAGCCGATGCAGGTGTTCGCGCTGGCCGTCACGCGCGTGGCTGAAGTAAGCCTGGGCATCATCTGCTCGGCGGCCGTGTCCAGCGTGCTGCTGCCGCGCCACCAGGGCACGCAGGTGATGCGCACGGTGCAAGCGCGCTACGGCAAATTCCTCACCTTTTGCCAGGACGTGCTGCAGCAAAAACTCACGCCGGCGCAGGTGGAGCTGATGCACCTGCAATTCGCCGCCGACGTGGCGGCGCTGGAACTGGGCCGCTCGGCCGCCCTGTTCGAAGTCACCAGCAAAGTGAGCCACGTGCGCGCACAAAACCGCAAGCTGCACGCCTTCAACGCCACCTTCATGACGGCGCTGACCACCTTCTATACCTTCCACCGCCTGTTCGACCGCCTGCAGCGCGACGACGAGACGCAAGTCATGCAGGCTTGCGCGCCCCTGTACGCCATCGTCGCCGAAGCGCTGCAAACGACGCCGTCGCAAGACTCGCTCGACACCATGCAGCAGCACCTGCAAACGGCGCTGGGGCAGGCCCGCGCGGACATCGACGGCGCCCCCATCGCGCATGCGCAGCGCATCGATTTCGACACCGTGTGCGAGCTGCTCGAGCGCTTCGCGCGCGACATGAGCCGCTTTCATGAAGTGTATTTCAGCCTGGCGCACGATACGCCACTGGAAATCAGCACGCCGCAGGCCTACGCGCCGAAGACGCCGCCCGCGCTGGTGATCGCCAGCGGCGCGCGCGCGGCCATCAGCCTGGCCCTGCTGGCGCTGGGCGCCTACTTCCTCGCCTGGCCCTATGCCAGCACGGCGATGCTGATGGCGGCCGTGTTCTGCGCGCTGGCCTCGTCCTCGCCGCGCCCCATCCTGATGATCCGGCAAGTGCTGGCGGGCTTCTTGATCGCCATGCCGCTGTCGCTCGTGTGCGTGTACTTCGTGCTGGTGCACGGCGACGGCTTCCCCATGCTGGTACTGAGTTTTGCGCCCTTCCTGGCCGTGGGCCTGTATCTGATGACGAATCCGGCCAAGCTGGGCGTGGGCCTGGGCGTGTCGACCTTCATCACGCAAATGGCGCCGACGAATCTGATGCATGTCGACGGCGCCGCCTTCCTCAACACGGGCATGGCGCTGATCGTCGGCCTGATGCTGGCCGCCCTCGTGTTTGCCGTACTGCTGCCCGAGCACACGATGGGCCACAAGGACCACATCGGCCGCGCCCTGTGGCGCGAAGCGCTGCATGCGTGCACGGCGCCGGCGCGGCGCGTGAAACACCGTTTCGACAACCGCGTGCGCGACCTGCTCAGCCAGCTCAATGCTGCGGCCGGACCGGCGCCTGGCGAGGCCACGCGCGCCGTCGTGCGCCAGGCATTGACCCTGCTGGAAATCGGCCACTCGGTGATCGAATTGCGCGAACTGATCGCGACCGCCCGGCCGGGCGCCACGCGCCACGCTCTGCAGCAGTGCGTGGACCACATCGCCGGCTGGCTGCGCACGCGCGGCGACGCGGCACTGCAGGCGGCCCTGGCGGCGACCCTGCAGGCGGGCGCCGTGGTGCGCGCGGCGCAGAACGAAGCCGGCGTCACACCCGAGCGCAGCGCGCGCCTGCAGACGGCGCTGGCCGACCTGCATTCGATCTACACCTCTTTACTCGACCACATGGCGCCTGGCGCCGGAGACCACCATGCCGCGTGAATTCGCCCTGTTCGGAATTCTGATTCCTACCCTGCTGCCCCTGTTCATCCTCAGCATCGGCCTGCAAACCCTGCTCGACCGCGTGCTGGGCTGGCTGGGCGTGTACCGCATGGTGTGGCACCCGTCGCTGGCGCGGCTGTGCATCTTCATCGCCATCTTCGGCGCGCTGGCCTTATCGCTTTACAAATAAAAAAAACTGTTCAATCCAATCAAGGAAAGGCTGCCGACATGGTAAGCAAACTGACCCGCTATGCAATCACCCTGCTGCTATTGGCCGCAGCCCTGTGGATAGGCAAGACCGTCTGGGACCGCTACATGGAGTCGCCGTGGACGCGCGACGGCCGCATCAAGGCCGACATCGTCAACATCAGCGCCGACGTGGCCGGCACCGTCACGGACGTGCTGGTGCGCGACAACCAGGTGGTGCAAAAGGGCGACGTGCTGTTCGTCGTCGACAAGGAACGCTATGCGAGCGCGCTGGCGCAGGCCGACGCCGTGCTGGCCGCGCAGAGGACGGAGCAAGGCCGCCGCGGCAAGGAAGCGCAGCGCCGCGCAGGCCTCGACGCCAGCATCATCTCGACCGAAAGCCGCGAAAGCGCGGCGTTCGCCGCCAGCTCGGCCTCGTCGCAAGTGCAGGCCGCCGTGGCCGCCCGCGCGCTGGCGCAATTGAACCTGGAGCGCACCACCGTGCGCGCCCCCGTCAGCGGCTACGTGACGAACCTGAACGTGCACAAGGGCGATTTCGCCGCCGTCGGCGCGGCCAAGCTGGCCGTCATCGACAGCGCCTCGTACTACGTCGTCGGCTACTTCGAAGAGACCAAGCTGGGCATGCTGGCGCAGGACGACAAGGCGGAAATGAATCTGATGAGCGGCGGTACCCTGCATGGCCATATCGAGAGCATCGCGCGCGGCATCACCGACCGCGACGCCGCCACGGGCCGCGAATTGCTGGCCGACGTCAATCCCACCTTCAACTGGGTGCGCCTGGCGCAGCGCGTGCCCGTGCGCATCCACATCGACGAGCAGCCGAAGGGGCAATTGCTGGTGGCCGGCACCACTTGCACCGTGGTGATCACGCCCCACTCGGCGCATTCCGCACCGGCGCCGAAGCCAGCGGCCGCGCACCCGGCATGAGCCGCGGCGGCGCCGGACGCCTGGCGGAAATCGCCCTGTTCCTCGACGCCGCGGCGCTGGGCAGCTTTTCCGCGGCCGGCCGCAAGCACGGCCTGTCGCCGGCCGCCGCCAGCGCCGCCATCGCGCGCCTGGAAACGGCGCTGGGCGTCACCCTGTTCGAGCGCACCACGCGCCAGCTGCGCCTGACGGAAGAAGGTGTGCACTACCGCCACTACAGCGAGCAGGCGCTGGACTTGCTGGCGCAGGCGGAAGACGGCTTGCCTGCGGGCGCAGCCGCCGTGCGCGGCGTGGTGCGCATCTCGGCGCCGTCCGACATCGGCCGCCAGTTGCTGCTGCCCATGCTCGACCGCTTTGCCGCGCTGCACCCGCAGGTGCGCCATGCGCTGACCCTGACGGATGCCACGGCCAGGCTGGTGCAGGACGATATCGACCTGGCCATCCGCTACGGCGAGCTGCCCGACAGCGACATGGTGGCGCGCCTGCTGCACCCGGGCCGGCGCGTCGTGTGCGTGGCGCCCGCGCTGGCCGCCAAGGTGGGCGTGCCGGCCACGCCGCGCGACCTGGTGCTGCTGCCGACGCTCGTGCTCACGGCGGGCGACGGCGCGCCGCAGGAGTGGCGCTACCGCGAAGACGGCAAGCGCCACAGCCTGCGCCCGCAAGGCGCCTGGCACAGCAACGATGGCGAAATCATCCGCCGCTGGGCCGTGGCCGGCCATGGCTATGCCTACAAATCCCTGCTCGACATCGGCGACGACCTGCGCGCGGGGCGCTTGCACACGGTGCTCAACGATTACTTTGCCGACAGCGTCCCCCTGAACCTGCTGTACCGGCGCAGCCGCTTCCAGCCGCCGCGCGTGGCCCTGCTGGCCGACTTCCTGCTGCAGCAATTCGCCGCCCTGCCGGCGCAGCGCTAGCGGGCCACGATCAGGGCGCCAGCACGCCCAGCTGGCGCAGCAGGGTCAGGTTGTCTTCCAGGTGCCAGTTGTCGCTGATGCGCCCCTGCGCATTCACCCGGTACAGATCGAACGCGTAAAAATCGATGGCCTGGCCCTGCCCCTGCAAGGAGCCCTGCGGCGTGGGGAAGACGCCCGTGAAGCGGCCCGTGAAATGCAGGCGCAAGGTGACACGGTCGCCCGCCACCAGCATGTCTTCGATGGCCACCTGCAAATCCGGCACGGCCGCATGAAAGACTTGCGAGGCCTGCAGCGGACCGGCCAATCCCTGCGGACGCCCGGCGGGCAAGCTGCGGTCGGTGAAATCGTCGGCCAGCGCCTGGCGCGCCAGGACAGGGTCGCCGCTCTGCCAGAACGCGGCGTAGCGGCGCGCCGCCAGCGCCACCTTGTCGGTGGCGGCGGCGCCGGACAGGTGGGCCGGCATGGGCAGATTTACGGTGGCATGGACTGGCGCGGCAGCGGCCAGCAGAGAAAGGGCCAGGATGGCGGGGGCAAGAACAGGTGCGGGCATAATGAATCCAGGTGGGTTGATCGGCGTGCCTGCTGCATAGGGCACCCCGCCATTCTGGACTTGCTTGCCCTATTTGATAATTGGCCCAGCGCTTGAATCACTTGCTTGCAGTGGTTGAAAATGAGTTGAAAATGCGCTGAAAATCAGCGGCCGCCCGCCACGTCGAGGATGCTGCCCGTCACATACGTGGCGCCCGGTCCCAGCAGGTACAGGATGGCGTCGGCGATTTCTTCCGGCTGGCCGCCCCGCTGCATGGGCACGCCGGATGCCAGGCGCGCCACCCGTCCCGGTTCGCCGCCCGACGCGTGGATGTCCGTGTAGATGATGCCGGGGCGCACGCCGTTGACGCGGATGCCCTCGGCCGCCACTTCCTTCGCCAGCCCGATGGTGAGCGTATCGACGGCGCCTTTCGAGGCCGCGTAATCGATGTATTCGCCCGGGGAGCCGAGGCGCGCGGCTGCCGACGAGACGTTCACGATGCGCCCGCCCTGCCCGCCATTGGCCGTCGACATGCGCCGCACGGCTTGCTGGCAGCACAGGAAATAACTGATCACATTGGTGCGCAGCACGCGTTCGAGGCGCTGCACGGAAATGTCGGCCAGCCGGCATTTCTGCTCCAGCACGCCCACATTGTTGACCAGCGCCGTGAGCGTGCCCAGGCGCGCGTCGACTTCGCCAAACAAGCGTTTCACGTCGGCTTCATCGCTGACGTCGGCCTGCACGGCGATGGCTTCGCCCCCGCCGGCGACGATGCGCGCGCACAGCGCCTCGGCCGCCTGCGCATCGCGCACATAGTTGACGCAAACGGCATAGCCCTGGCGCGCCGCCAGCTGCGCCGTCGCCGCGCCGATGCCGCGGCTGCTACCGGTAATCAAGATCACTTCCTTCATCGCCCCTCCTGAATGGTTGTGGCTTCATGATACCCGTAAGCTGCAGGCGTAAAAAAGCCCGCGCAAGGCGGGCAGTTTGTCTGTCTATTCCTTATTGTCACAACGCCGGAGAAAATCGTAGCGAGCGGCAGTGATTTGTGGCCGAGAAGCGCAACCGTACTCTGTACGGGGGCGCCGAGCCGGTGAGCATCGCCGGCCGCAAAGCGCGACGCGCGACGCGCAATAGATTTTATCCGGCGTTCTATGACCTGAAATGCGTCATGGCGTACGTCAGATGCTGCCACCAGTGTTCGCGCGACTGCACGGACGCCAAGCATTTCGCGTCGACCTCGTTCTTGAACGCGGGGTCCACGCACGCCTTGGTGACCAGCGCATTGCGCTGGTTTTCCACATTGACGACGGCAATCGCCAGCCAGGCCACGAGGGCAAGAGCCAGCGCGCACAGGGTCCAGGGCAGCTGTTTCATGACGTTCCCCTGTATTACTTCTTCGCTGGCGCCGGGGCGCGCTCTTTCAGCACGCGCGCCACCAGTTCATCCATCACGCGCAGGGTCGCTGTCTGGGTTTGCGGCTCGGACTGGCCCGGACGCGACAGCTGCGCCGGCGACGTCACGAAGCGGCCATCGATGACGATGGTCGGCGCGCTGTCGATCTTGCTGGCGGTGATCAGCTGCTCATTGCGTTTCAGCTTGGTCTGCACGCCGAAGGAATTGAACATGTCCAGGTATTTCGCCTTGTCAATGCCGTTCTTCACCAGCAGGTCGAGGATGGCGTCATCGCGGTTCAGGCGGTTGCGCTCGACGTGGATGGCGCGGAAGATCTTGTCGTGGAACTGGTCCAGCTGGCCCATCGCTTCCAGGGTGGCGTAGGCGTGCGCCTGCGGATCTTTCGGGCCATTGAAGGCCAGGTGGATGCGGCGGAAGGCGATCTTGTCGCCCTGCTTCTTGACCCAGTCGTGCATCAGCGGATCGAGCGCGTAGCAATGCGGGCAGGAATACATGAAGTACTCCACCACTTCCACCTTCTTGCCCGTGTCCGTGCGCACTGGCGTCGGGAGCGTGGTAAAGCCGGTATCGGCCGCCATGGCGCCGCCGGTGGCCGCCACCAGGGTGACGGCGGCAAGCAGGGGACGCAAGAAACGCAGAAAACGCATAATAATCCTTCATCATAAAGTGGTCGTGAACGGGGCGAGATTACCACTTTTTGCGCCGGGCGATGAGGCCCGGGCGGAAAAAAGCCATGTTTATCGCCCCGGTTTGCGCCAGCTTAAGCCGTATTTAAGCCCCGCTGCGCCCGCGCCTCAAAAATGGTAGCGCGCCGACACGCGCAGCTGACGCGCATCCTTGAGGTAAATGCTGGAGCGGCAGCCGGGCGCATCGCCGAAATGGCGGCGGTTGGCCAGGTTGCTGCCGGCCAGTTCCAGCTCCCAGGCGCCCAGCTTGTGCACATAGCGCCCGTCCACGGTGGCAAACGCGGGCACTTGCGCCAGGCAGCTGCCGGCGAAGTCGGGACCATAGCGCAGCGCGCGCAGCCATTGCACGCCCACGTCGGCACTGGCGCCGCCCTGCCCCGTCCAGTACAGGCGCAGGCTGGCCAGGGTTTTCGGCACGAGGGCGATATCCGGGCCGTCATAGGCATAATCGTCGTAGCGTGCATGCACTTGCCGCAGTTGGCCGTCGAGGCGCCAGTCGCGCGCCAGCGCCATGCTGGCCTCGATGGCGATGCCGTCGCGGCGCGAGGGGTCGAGGTTGCCCGCAAAGCCCAGCTGGCCCAGGCTCTGGTCGAAGACGATCTGGTTGCTCAGGCGCTCGCTGAATACGCGCACGGAAGCGCTGCGCGCCGCGTCGCCAAAGGTGGCTCCCACTTCCATTTCGCGCCGCAACTGGCCCGCCAGGGGGCGGTAGCCGGCGCGGGTATAGCCATCGTCGTCGATGCGGTAGCTGCGCGCGGCCTTGGCGTACACGCTCAGTTGCGGGCGCAATTGCAGGCTGCCCTGCAAATCCCAGGCATTCTGGTTTTCCCAGTCGCTGCCGCCGGCGGGCAGGTCGGCCGGATCGAGCTGGAACTGCTCATGCCGCAGCCCCAGCAGCAGGCGCGGCGCATACGGGCCGCCGAAGGCCAGCTCTTCGCGCAGCAGCAGCGCGCGCGAATACTGGCGGCGCTGCCCGTCGCCATCGCGGTCCGAGCGCCGCTGCCACTGCATCAGGTCCAGGCCCACTTCCGTATCCGTGCCCACGCCGCCCACCTTGCCGTAATGGCGCAGGCGGGGCGCCAGTTGTCGGCGGCGGCTGCTGTACCTCGATTCGCTGCTGCCGTCCTCGCCCGCATAGTGGGCCGTGGCGCGCTTTTCCCGCTGCGACAATTCCACGCCCAGCTCGAAACTGCCCACATAACGCTGCACGAAGGCGCTGGCGCGCCGCACCTCATAGCGGTACAGGTCTTCCGGGCGGGCCGACAGCAAGGCCAGGAACGGCGCCTCGGGCGCGGGATAGCGGGTGTCCTGCTTCAGCTGGTCGGCGCTGAAGCCGAAGCGGCCCTGGCGCGCCTTCCATTCCGCGCCGCCGTTGAAGCCGCGCTGGTGAAACACGCTGCCATCGCGGTAATTGCCATTGCGCAGCCCATCCATGGCCACATCGAGCGTCATGCCGTCCTGTTCGCGCGACAGGGCGCCGCGCACGCTGTGCTGGCCGCCCTGCGCCAGCTCGGCGGACACGTCGCCATGCGTGACGCCGGCCGCGCCGGCATCCACGCCTTCCTGCGCGCACGCCGGCATGGCCAGGGCGCACAGCAGCAAGGCGCGCGTGGCGATGGTCAGGATGGGAGGGGCAGGCATCATGGCGGCAGGCTTGAGGCGTCACCGCGGCGCGGACGCGCGCTGGTGGAACGGAGGGATGGCAAAAGCGAATCATTATACGCACGGCGCACGGCGCCGCAAGCGCCAGCCCGGCGGTACTTTCCTTATGCCAATATTTTATTGGTTATTTGGCATTTTTGTAGGTATATTAAGGTGCGCCCGGCGATCCCGGGCGCAGCCGACTGCATTTAAAAATCAACAATAAGAAGTCACTGTGGGAGTCACGCATGGAAAGTCGTAGCACAACGCGCCGGGGGCCGCCAAGTCCCCGCGGCACGCGCCGCAGCATTGGTTTTTTCCCCATCTCGGGCAAGCTCAAAGCCCTTTCCATCGCCGCCATGCTGCTGGCCGGCCTTGCTTTGCAGGCCGACCTGTTCGCCCAGCCGGGTCAAGGCAAGCCGGCCGGCGCGCCCGCGCCGCTGGCGCCGTCCGCCGACGGCATCGCCCTGGCGTCGCCGCACGCGGCGGCCGTCAGCACGCCCAGCGCCAGCAATGCCTGGGGCGGTGCGCGCACAGGCGCGCAAGCGACCCTGTCGGACCGCGTCGTCGATTACCAGATCGAAGCGACGCTCGATCCCGTCAAGCACACGATCGACGGCCAGCAGAAACTGCGCTGGCGCAACCGCAGCGCGCAGGCCGTCAGCAGCGTCTACCTGCACCTGTACCTGAATGCCTTTGAAGGCGAACATTCGACCTTCTTCACCGAAAAGCGCAAGCTCGACACGGGTTTCCGCTCGGGCGTCGACACGCGCGACGGCGAGTGGGGCTACATCGAACTGCGCAGCATGACGCAGAACGGCGCCAAGGCGCCCTGGCATTTCGTCCAGCCGGACAACGGCCCGGCCACCGACCGCACGGTCGTGCGCGTCGATTTGCCGCAGGCCGTCGCGCCGGGCGCCGAGACGACGCTCGACATCCGCTTCTTCGACCAGCTGCCGCGCGTCATCGCGCGCACCGGCTATTTCGGCAGCTTCCACCTGGTGGGCCAGTGGTTCCCCAAGATCGCCGTGCTGGAACTGCCCGGCGAACGGGGCGCCACCGCGCCGCGCTGGAACGCGCATGAATTCCACCTCAATTCGGAGTTCTATGCCGATTTCGGCAACTACGACGTGAAGCTGACCGTGCCCAAGGAGTACACGGTGGGCGCCACGGGCGAACTGCAGGGCGCGCCGCAGGAAAAGAACGGCATGCTCACGCATCACTATGTGCAGGGCGACGTGCACGATTTCGCCTGGACGGCCGACAAGCGCAGCGCGCAGCCGTTGACGGGCAGCTGGAGCGGCCCGGGCAGCCCGCCGGTGGCCATCAAGGTGCTGTACCCGCCCGAATACGCGTCGAACGCGGCGCCCGCGCTGCAGGCGGCGAAGGATTCGCTCACGTATTTCTCGCGCACCCTGGGCCCGTATCCGTACAAGACCCTGACGGTGGTGATTCCGCCGTTTAACGCGGCCGAAGCGGGCGGCATGGAATACCCGACCTTCATCACGGCCTCGAGCTACGCCAACCTGCAGCCGAAGACCATCCCCGAATTCGGCCTCGATTTCGTCACCATCCATGAATTCGGTCATGGCTATTTCTATGGCATCCTGGCGTCGAACGAGTTCGAGGAACCCCTCCTCGACGAAGGCTTGAACGAGTACTGGGACCAGCGCATGCTACGCGCGCGCGGCCAGGACATCCACGCCACCACGCCCCTGCTCAAACGCCTGGGCTTCGATCCCGTCTTCAAGGTCTTCGAATTCGAGCGCATGGCCGCGCCGCGCCAGGATGCGGCCGACCCGCTGGGCCAGAACGCGTGGAACCGCCTGCAGGGCGTGGGCCCCGTCTACAGCCGCACGGCCATCACCATGCGCGACCTGGAAGCGCGCATCGGCAGCGAAGCCATGGAACGGGGCTTCAAGGCCTATTACGAACAGTGGAAATTCCGCCACCCGAGCGTGGCCGACCTGCGCGAAACGCTGGCCGAGGCGACGGGCCAGCGCCGCATCGTGGAACAGGTCTTCGCGCAGCAAGTCTATGCCAGCGCGAATATCGACGACCGCATCGGCACCTTCACCAGCGAAGAACAGACGCCGCTGGCCGGCATGGCGCTGGTGAACGGCAAGCGCGTGGAACATACGGCCGAAGCGCTGGAAAAAGAGGAGAAAAAGGTGCGCGAGGCGTGGGACAAGGCGCATCCGGACGCCAAGCCTGGCACGGGACCGTATCCTTATCTCACCAGCGTGGTCTTGCGCCGCCGCGGCGCGCCCGTGCCGCAGGTGCTGCTGGTGAAGTTCGCCGACGGCAGCTCCGAACGCGTGGTGTGGGATAACGAGCAGCTGTGGCAGCGCTACACCTGGAGCAAGCCCGTGAAGGCCGTCTCGGCCGAACTCGATCCCGACCGCGTGCACTACCTCGACGTCAACAAGCTCGATGACAGCCGCACCCTGAAAGCCGACACTTCGGCCGCGCGGCGCTGGAGCTTCGACCTTGCCGCCGTCTTCCAATACCTCCTTTCCCTGATTGCCACCGTATGAGCGCCACTTCCACGACACGGGCCAGCGGCCTGACCCTGACCACGCGCGCCAGCCGCGCCGCCCTGCAATGGCGCTTGCTGCTGCTGTGGGCAGGCCTGCTGCTGATCCCCGCCATCCTTGCCGTCATTCCCCTCTGGCGCACCTTGAGCGCCAGCCTCGATAATGCCGTGCATGCAGCGGCCCTGGCGCACAAGCTCGACCTGATGACCCTGGCCGACCTGGTGGCCAATACGGGACGCAACGGCGCCGCCATCAGCCAGGCGGCCATCACCGGCGTCGTGCTGGCCCTGCTGCTGTCGCCGCTGCTGAGCGGCCTGGTGGTGACGGCCGCGCGCGCGCCTGCGCCACCCGGCTTCGGCCCCCTGCTGACGGGTGCCTTCAGCGAATACGGCCGCATGCTGCGCATGTTGCTGTGGAGCATCGTGCCGCTGGGCGTGGCGCTGGCGATCGGTGCCGGCGCGCTGAAACTGGCCGACAAGCACGCGGCGAAAGCCATCCTGGAAGCCGATGCCGACCTGGCCCGCCACCTGGCCTTGCTGCTCACGGGCTTGCTGTTCCTGCTGGCCTGCGCCACGCTCGACGCCGGCCGCGCGGCGCTGGCCGTCGACCGCCGCCGCACATCGGCCGTCAAGGCCTGGTGGCGGGGACTGGGCATGCTGCGCCGGCGTCCGCTGGCCAGCCTGGCCATCTACCTCGTCATCACCGTGCTGGGACTGGCGCTGTATGCGCTGCTGGGCGTGGCGCGCCTGAACCTGGCAGCGCCCGGCCCGCTGGCCATCGTGGCCGGCCTGCTGGTGACGCAGCTGGCCGCGCTGGTGCTGGCGTGGATGCGCAGCGCGCGCCTGTTCGCCTTGATCGACGTCAAGCGCTCGCTCGCGTAATCACGCCCCCAGGCGCCCTTCATCGGCCAGGAAGTCGATGAAGGTGCGCACTTTCGACGACAGGTAGCGGCGGCTCGTGTACACGGCGTACACCTTGCCGCCCGCCAGCTTGAAATCGTCGAAGAGGCGCACCAGGCGCCCCGCCGCCAGGTCCGCATCCGTCTGCCACGACGGCAGCAGCGCGATGCCCATGCCGTCGAGCGCGGCCGCGTGCAGCAAGCTTTCGTTATTGCATTGCAGGACGGGCGAAAACTTCACCGTCTCGCGCCCCTGTGCCCCGTCGAAGGCCAGTTCATTGCCGTTCGCCAACAAGGAATAGCTGATCATGGCGTGCTGCGCCAGGTCTTGCGGCAGGTGCGGGTGGCCCGCGCGCGCCAGATAAGAGGGCGCGGCCACCAGGTGGAATTCGATGCTGCCGATGGGCCGCGCGATCAGGGTCGGCGATGGCGCCTGGCTCACGCGCAGGGCCAGGTCGAAACCCTCTTCCACCAGGTTCACCACGCGGCCGCTGAGGTCGATGTCGAAGGTCACTTCCGGAAAGCGCTCGCGGTAGGCGGCCAGGGTGCGCGTAAAGATGGCGTTGGCGAACCAGACGGGCGCGCTCAGGCGCAGCATGCCGCGCGGCACCACCGTCGTGCGGCCGACGGTCGCTTCCACCTCGTCGAGATTGTCGAGCATATCGCGGCACTGTTCGAAATACACCTTGCCGATTTCCGTCAGGCTCAGGTGGCGGCTGCTGCGGTTCAGCAGGCGCGCGCCCAGGTGGCGCTCCAGGTGCATCACGTGCTTGCTGACCATGGCCGGCGACAGGTCCAGGCGCTCGCTGGCGCGCACAAAACTGTCCAGCTCCACCACGGCGCGAAACACGCGCATGCTGCGCAAGGTATCCATGACGACCCAATCATCAACAAAATGGAAATGATATATCAATAATAGCGATCTTGATCAACTGACTGCGCATGACTATCATGGTTCCATCGTTAGCCATTCCCCTCAGGAGCCGCCATGCAAGAGCACACCTTCCCCACCTACTTCCTGTCGCACGGCGGCGGCCCGTGGCCGTTCATGAAAGACCAGTTCGGCGGCCGCTACGACGTGCTGGAAGCGTCGCTGCAGGATATCCCGCGCCAGGTCGGCGCGCGTCCCAAGGCCGTGCTGGTCGTCACGGCGCACTGGGAAGGGCCGCAATTCCTCGTTTCGGCCAGCCCCCGTCCGGGCATGATCTACGACTATTCTGGCTTTCCGCCGCATACGTACCAGATCCAGTACCCGGCGCCGGGCGCGCCGGAACTGGCGTCGCAAGTCAAACAGCTGCTCGACGCAGCCGGCCATCCGGCGCGCCTGGACCACGAGCGGGGTTTCGACCATGGCACCTTCAGCGCCCTGTTCCCCATCTACCCGCAGGCGGACATGCCGCTGGTGCAACTGTCGCTGAAACACGGCTACGACCCGCTCACGCACGTCGAGGTGGGCCGCGCGCTGGCCAGCCTGCGCCGCCAGGGCGTGCTGATACTCGGCAGCGGCCTCAGTTATCACAACCTGCGCCAGTTCGGCCAGGCGGGCGCCGTCGCCTCGCACCAGTTCGACGCCTGGCTGCGCCAGGCCATGGCCCTGCCGCCAGAACAAAGGCTGGAGCAATTGCTGGCCTGGGACCAGGCGCCGGGCGCGCGCCAGGCTCATCCGCAGGAAGACCATCTGCTGCCGCTGATGGTGGCGCTGGGCGCGGCCGAGCAGGAAGCGGCGCACGTGGTGTACCACGAGGAGGATTTCTTTGGCGCGCTGGCGGTGACCAGCTTCAAATTCGGCTAATCGGCCAGCGCATGAAAAAAGCGCCGCGACATTGCTGTCGCGGCGCTTTTTGCATGGTGAAGCGGTAACTTACGTGCCGCGCTTGCCGCGCGCCGCATTCCTGGCCTTCTCGGCGGCGATTTCCGCCGCCTTGGCCGCTTTTTCCGCCATCTCGGCCGCGTGCTGGGCCAGCAGGGCCGCGCGCGTGTCCGGCGTTTCCAGCGAAATGCGTCCCAGAATGCCGCTGCGGTAGTCGAGCAGCAGGGTATGCGAGGCTTTCTCGAAATCGTAGTCGCCGCCCTTGATGCGGAAGCCGCGCTTGGCGGCGATGCCCTCGACCACGCCGATGGCGTCGACTTCATCGACCTTGGTGCCGTAGCGGGCCGCCAGCAAGTCCGGGTAGCGCTTGAGCAATTCCTCGGCCAGGAACACGGCCACTTCCTCTTCGATCAGCGCGTTCGAGCCGATGGCGTGGCTGGCCGCCAGCATCAGACCGTCGCTGGGGATGGCGATCTTCGGCCACAGCATGCCGGGCGTGTCGACCAAAATCGTGTTCTTGTCCAGGTACAACTTTTGCTGCATCTTGGTGACGGCCGGCTCGTCGCCCACCTTGGCCACGCGCTTTTTCAGCAGCGCATTCATCAGGGTCGACTTGCCCACGTTGGGGATGCCCATGATCATGATGCGCAGCGGCTTCGTCGGCACGCCGCGGTGCGGCGCCAGCGATTTCGCCAGTTCCGGGATGCGCGCCACGTCGCCCGGCTTCTTGGTCGTCATCGCATACGCGGTCACGCCTTCCTGGGCGTTGAAATACGCCACCCAGGCGGCGGTGGCGGCAGGATCGGCCAGGTCGGTCTTGTTGAGGATTTTCAGGCAAGGGCGCTGGCGGAACAGGCGCAACTCGTCCACCATGGGATTGCAGCTGGCTGCCGGCAGGCGCGCGTCCACCACTTCAATCACCAGATCGGTGTTTTCCATGGTCTCGGCCGCTTTCTTGCGGGCCGCGTTCATGTGTCCTGGGTACCATTGTATCGCCATGCTCTTGCTTTCAAAATCGTTCGGTCAATCCGCTATTTTACGTGGTTGCCGCCACGACGTCCCATTTTCCGCCGCCAACGCCAGCCGTGCGACACGAACGAGACAATTGGTGATAATTTGGCAGTTACATGAATGATAAGATTCGCAGTCCGTCCAGCCTGGACGGTTTCCCATCGCAAGCTTAACCTGGCACGCAATCCATGCACTTTCCCCGCTTTTGCCTCCTCGCCTCCCTTTATGCCAGCCTGCTGCCCGCCATGGCCCAGGAACAAGCGGCGGCGCGGGGCGATGCGGCAAGCCAGGAAATGCAGCAGATTGTCGACGTGCAAAGCACGCGCGATCCCGACCTGCGCCCCTACCGCACCATGCTCAAGGGACTCGATGCGTATGCCGACCATCAGCGCCTGGCGCCGGGCGCGCCGCTGCGCTTCATGCTGATTCCCGCCACGCCGCAGGCCAGGCTCGACGGCGTGACCTTGCACCTGTCGGCCGACAACCTGTCGATCCCCGTGCCGCTGGCGGCGGACGGCGGCTTCACCTTGTCGCGCGACAAGACCGCCTACGATGCGAATGCCGACCTGGTCAGCAACAAGAAGCGCGACACCTTGCGCTGGCGCGCTGACATCCATACGCCGGGCCTGCCCCAGAACGTGCGCCGCCTGGGCGACCTGCGCCTGGAATGCGAAATCCGCTGGGCCGTCGAGCAGGATGAGTTGTCCTTTGTCCGGCGCAACCTGTTCCGCCTGGCAGGGGGGCCATGCCACTCGTCGCTGATCCACGTGCCGTTTCCCGTGGTGCGCAAGCTGCTTGCCGTGCAGGCGCGCTCGGGCGAGCGCACGCTGGACATCCGCGTCACGCAAGACCGGCAACGCTTCGTGCCGCCCCTGCATGACCTGAACTGGGACGACAATACCCTGCTGACCCTGACCTACGCCGACGACGGAAAAATGGCGGGAGCCGCCCCGGCAGCGCCCTCGCAGGCAGCGCAGCGCCAGTAAGGCGCCGCCCGCGCAGCCAGGTCAAATATTTCCATATGGATTCTTATATTTACTGAAAGAAATAAAGAAGTATGTTCTAATATCGCCTCTTAAATGAAAAGCAATTATTTTCCAGGCTGGCTAGCGCCGGATGCAGGGAGATAGGCGATAGGGATGGCTCGATATGGTGATGGAACACACTGGCAAGGCGCCAGCGGCACACGTGGAATGCGAACGTGGCAGCGCACGCCCGGCCAAGGCGGCGGCCAAGCGCGTGCCGCGCAATGGCAGCCTGTTGCAGTGGAAGAAGGAATGCCGGCAATTGCAGGGGCAAGTGGCGCAGCTGGAAGAGCGCCTGAAGCGCCAGAGCGCCGACAGCTATGGCTTGCAAGTGCTGTATGACCAATTGGTCAATGAAATCAAGCACCACCGCGACATGTTACAGCTCGACAGTTTTGACGCGGATAAATCATCGCTCGTCTACACGCAAGCCTGGCGCCGCTTCATGGCTGGCGACGCGCTCGACTACCAGACGCATCGCCACACGAATTCCCGCAGCCGCCCCAGCCTGCTGTAGTTCAAGCTCCCCCTTACAGCTCCGCCAGCGCCTTCACGTGCGCGGCCACGCTGCGGCCCAGCGACGACAGGTTGTAGCCCCCTTCGAGGCAACTGACGATGCGGCCCTTGCCATACTGATTGGCCACGGCCATCATTTGCTGCGTCATCCACGTGTAGTCGGCTTCCACCAGGCCCATGCCGCCCACGTCGTCTTCGCGGTGGGCGTCGAAACCGGCGGAAATGAAAATCATCTGCGGCTGCTGCCGGTGCAGCGCGGGCAGCCAGTGGTCGAGCACCAGCTGGCGCACGGCGTCGCCTTTCGAGCGGGCCGGCACGGGCACGTTGACGCGCGTGTCCGTGTACGATTCCACGTCGCTGTACGGATAGAACGGGTGCTGGAAAAAGCTGACCATCAGGATGCGCGGATCATGCGCCACGGATTCGGCCGTGCCATTGCCATGATGTACGTCAAAATCGACGATGGCGACCCGTTCGAGTCCGCGCACGTCGAGCGCATGCTTGGCGGCGATGGCGATATTATTGAACAGGCAAAAGCCCATGGGCTCGCTGGGCCGCGCATGGTGGCCGGGCGGGCGGATCGCGCAAAAGGCGTTGCTGATTTCGCCGTCGATGACGGCGTCCGTGGCGGCCACGGCCGAGCCAGCGGCGGCCAGCGCCGCGTCGTAGCTGTGCGCGTTGAGCAGGGTGTCGCCGTCGAGCGGGTAATAGTCGCCCGCGGGCGGCACGTTGTCGCGCACGAGGCCGATGGCCGTGGCGCTGTGGTTGCGCTCGATATCGGACAATTGCGCGCGCACGCCGTCGCGGTGCTCGACCAGGTCGCTGATGTGCGCCAGGATCAATTGATCGTTGATGGCCTGCAAGCGGGCCGGCGATTCGGGATGCCAGTCGCCCATTTCGTGGCGCTGGCAATCGGGATGGGTATAAATGGCTGTGCTCATGCGCTGTACTGGTTACCTCTGTCTCTGCTCTCTATCCATACCGGGAACGCATGCCGGAATCACTGCCGAGCATTCCTGCCTGCCTGGCCCGTTCTCGCATAAAATCACTGGCTGGTCTGTGCCGCCCTTGCCGCCTTTGCTGTCACGCTAATCTACCACGAGCGCGCAGGCGGCGGGCGGCGCGGTTTGACCTGGCCAAAGCGATTGTAAATTAAATAATCCGTCTTACTGTGATAGAAATAGCATGTTTTCGAAAATACACCAGGCCGCACAGCAGATCGGCGAAGTTCTCGTCGGCAAACAGTTACAGATCCGCCAGACCCTCGCCTGCGTGCTGGCCGGCGGCCACCTGCTGATCGAGGACGTGCCCGGCGTGGGCAAGACGACCCTGGCGCATGCGCTGGCCATCTCGCTGGGCCTGCAATGGAAGCGCCAGCAGTTTACCAGCGACCTGCTGCCCGCCGACGTGGCCGGCATGAGCGTGTATGACCGTGGCAGTGGCAGTTTCATCTTTCATCCTGGCCCCCTGTTTACCCAGGTGCTGCTGGCCGACGAAATCAACCGCGCCACGCCGAAGACGCAATCGGGCTTGCTGGAAGCGATGGAAGAGCGGCAAGTGACGCTCGATGGCGTCACGCGCGCGCTGCCGCAGCCGTTTTTCGTCATCGCCACGCAAAACTGCGCGCACCAGCTGGGCACCTTCCCCCTGCCCGAATCGCAGCTGGACCGTTTTCTCATGTGCGTCACCCTGGGCTACCCCGATGCGGCCGCCGAACGGGAGCTGCTGCTGGGCGCCGACCGCCGCGCCATGCTGCAAACCTTGCCGGCCGTCATGAACGCGGAAGAGTTGCTGCAGGCGCAAGCGGGCCTGCGCGCCATCCACGCCTCACCTGCCGTCGTCGACTACGTGCTGTCCCTCGTGCATGCCACCCGCGTGCCGGGCGTGTTTGCCGATGGCCTGAGCCCGCGCGCCGCGCTGGCCTTGCTGCAGGCGGCGCGCGCCTGGGCTGCCCTGGCCGGACGCGACCACGTCACGCCCGACGATGTGCAAGCCGTACTCATTCCCGTCTGCGCCCACCGCCTGCACGCCGCGCAAGGGGTCACGGACAGCCGCATGCTGCTGCAGCAATTGCTGCTGGCGACACCCGTCTGACAGCCGTGCGCCTGCGTACCATCCGCTGGCTGCCGGCGCGCCCCTGGCTGGGCGCGCAGCGCGTGCACATCCGTCCCTCGCGCGCGGGCCTGGCCTTTGCCGCACTGCTGCTGGCGCTGTGGATCGCCGCCGTCAACTACCGCCTGGGCCTGGGCTACGCGCTGACCTGTTTCGCGGCCGCCTGTGCCATCGCCGACATGCTGTTTGCCAGCCGTAACCTGGCGGGCCTGGCGTTGGCCGCCACGCCGGGCAATCCCGTGTTCGCGGGCAGCCAGGCCACATTCACCTTGCGCCTGATCAACCGCAGCGCCCGCCCGCGCCATGCGATCCACCTGGCCATGCGCGATTCGGCGGCGGCGCCCGGCCCGGTCGACATCGCCGCCCACGGGGAAACGGCCGTCACCATCGTCGTGGCGGCGCGGCAACGTGGATGGGTGATTGCCCCGCCGGTACGCCTGTCCGGCAGTTTCCCGCTGGGCCTGTTTATCGCCTGGTGCCATTGGCAGCCCGAAGCGCGCGTGCTCGTGTATCCGCAGCCCGAGCACAACGCGCCGCCGCTGCCCTTGCCGGCAGGCACAGTACAGCAGACACGGCAGCAAACACGGCCACGTACGTCCGATGGCGCCCTGGAACTGGCAGTGGAACTGGCGGGCGTGCGCGCCTACCAAGCGGGCGACCCGCTGCGGCGCCTGGCCTGGCGCCAGATCGCCCGCCATGACGGCGAGCATTTATTCAGCAAGCAATTCCAGCCAGCCGCCGACGCGCCAACGGGAGCCGTCCCTGACAGCATCGTGCTCGAGCACGCCGCCCTGCACGCGCTGGCGCCGGAAGCGCGATTGTCGCGCCTGGCCGCCTGGGTGTTGCAGGCGGAACGCACGGGCCTGCCATACGGCTTGCGCCTGGGCACGCTGACCGTGGCGCCGGCCCTGGGCGCCCACCAGCGCGACGCCTGCCTGCGCGCGCTGGCCCTGCACGATTTGCCACAGGATGAGGCCATGGCATGAGGCAATGGCTAGCTAACTTGTCGCGCGACAAGGCCGACATCCTGCTGCTGTTGCTGGCCGCCGCCATGGTGCTGGCGCCGCACGCGCTGCACCTGCCCCCATGGCTGTCGGCCGCGGCCGCCGCGCCCCTGCTGTGGCGCGCCTTCATCACCGTGCGGGGCCGGCGCCAGCCGCGGCTGGCCGTGCTCGCGCCGCTGGCCTTGCTCGGCATCGCCGCCGTCTATGTCAGCTACGGCACCGTACTGGGACGCGATGCGGGCGTGGCCATGCTGGCCTTGCTGCTGGCCTTGAAATCGCTGGAAATGCATGGCCGGCGCGACATCTTCGTCTTTGTCTTCCTCAGTTTTTTCCTCCTGTTGGCGAACTTCTTTCATGCGCAAGGCATCGTCAGCGCCGCCTGGATGCTGGCCACCGTCATCGTCCTGCTGGCCGGCCTGCTGTCGTCCCAGTATGGCGCCGTGCAACCACGCCTGGCGCACAGGCTGGGCTTGCTGGGACGCATGCTGGCGCTGGCCCTTCCCCTGTCGGCCGTGATGTTTCTTGCCGTGCCACGCGTCGACGGCCCCCTGTGGGGCGCGGCACCAGAAGGCACGCAGGCGCGCACGGGCTTGTCCGACAGCATGCAGCCGGGCGCCATCGCCTCGCTGGCCCTGTCAAGCGAACCCGTCTTCACAGCCCGTTTCAGCACACCGCTCCCGCCGCAAGACCAGCTGTATTGGCGCGGCGTGGTGCTGGGCGACTTCGACGGCGCCACCTGGACGCGCAGGGGCGCTGGCCAGCGCACGCCTGCCAGCGACAGCCGGATAGACATCGCCCTGGAAGGCCAGCCCAGCCAGTACGAAGTGACGTTGCAAGCGAGCGGCCAGCGGCGCATCTTCGCGCTCGACGTGCCGCGCAGCATCGAACGCTTGCCCGGCAATCCGTACGTCGTGTCGTCCGCGCTGGAAGTGCTGACCATACAGCCCATTACTTCGACCGTCCGTTACCGCGTCAGTTCCCAGCCCCGCTACCGCTTGCAGGCCAGCCTGACTTTTGCCCAGCAGCAGCCCTGGCTGGCCTTGCCTGCCGGCAGCAATCCGCGCAGCGTGGCCTGGGCCCGCGCATTGCGCGGCCATGGCGCGCAGGCGCTGGCGCCCGCCGACGCCATCGCCGCCGTGCTCGAGCACTTCCGCCGCGCACCCTTCCGCTACACCCTGAAGCCGCCGCTGCTGGGCAAGCATGGCGTCGACGACTTCCTGTTTGCCACGCAAGCGGGCTTTTGCGAACATTACGCGGGCAGCTTTGTCGTGCTGATGCGCGCCATGGGCATTCCCGCGCGCGTCGTCACCGGTTACCAGGGCGGCCTGCATGGCGCGGCAGACAACAGCCTGAGCGTGCGCCAGTCCGACGCCCATGCGTGGAGCGAAGTGTGGCTCGCGGGCCGGGGCTGGGTGCGCGTCGATCCCACCAGCGCCGTCGCGCCCCTGCGCACGGAGCGCAACCTCGATGCCGCCCTGCCGCCGGCCCCATCGCCGCTGACGGCATGGCGCGCCCTGGCCGGCCTCGACGGCGGCGCGCACGGAGCGCTGGCCGCGTGGCGCCAGCAATGGCAGCAAGCCGAGCAAGCCTGGAGCAGCTGGGTGCTCGACACCACGCCGCAACGCCGGCGCGCCATGCTCGATGGCTTGAAAAACCTGCCGGCAAAGAAACTGGCAGCCGCTTGCGCCGTGCTGGCCCTGCTGTCCGCCCTGGCCGGCGCACTGGTCTGGTGGCGGCAGACGCGGCAAGGCGATCCGCTCGACGCCCTGTACGCGCAGTTTTGCCACCGGCAGGCGCGGCGCGGCTACAGCCGTGCGCCGCATGAAGGCCCGCACGGTTATGCTGCCCGTTTGGCCGCAGGCAAGGCCACACAAGAAGCGCACGCCGCCATCGCACAGTTTCTGGCAATCTATGCCGCGATGAAGTATGGTAATGCCAACCCAGACGAACAACTCCGCGCGCGGCGCAGCTTGCGCCGCCTGTTAACCCAATGCCGATGAGACGCTCCTTGTTACCGATCAAAACCTCCGCCCTGTCCCTGCTCCTCTCCCTTCCCCTGTGCCTGTCCACCGCGCACGCTGGCGAAAACAGCAATATTTCCGACGCCGACCGCGCCCGCGCCGTGCGCGCGGCCAAGGCCCAGCCCGTCAAGAAGGTTGCCGGCAAGCCAGCGGCGAAGAAAGCGCCGGCGAAATTCGACTTCGAAGGCGAATTTGTCGACTATGCCAACTGGAAAGAAGTACGCGCTTTCCTCGACGACATGTCCGCCAAGCATGGCTTTAACCGCGCCGAACTCGATACCCTGATCGGCAAGGTGCGCTATGTCGAATCGACCGTGCAACTGATGAAGCCGGCCCCGCCGGGCAAACCGAAGAACTGGCAAGCGTACAGCGCCCGCTTCATCGAGCCGGTGCGCATCAATGCGGGCGTGAAATTCTGGGAAGAAAATGCGGAAGCGCTGGCGCGCGCCGAACGCGAGTATGGAGTGCCGGCCGAAATCATCGTCGGCATCATCGGCGTGGAAACGGTGTATGGACGCAACACGGGCCGCTTCCGCGTGCTCGACGCGCTGACCACCCTGGCGTTTTCCTATCCGGAAAGCCCGACCCGCGCCGCGCGCATGGAGTTTTTCAAGGGAGAACTGGAAAACGCGCTGCTGTACGCGCGCAAGGATGGCATCGATCCCTTGACCCTGCTCGGCTCGTATGCGGGCGCCATCGGCTTGCCCCAGTTCATGCCTAGCAGCATCATGAAATATGCGGTGGACTTCGATGGCGATAGTCACATCGACCTGCGCAATTCCACGGCCGACGCCATCGGCAGCGTCGCGCATTTCCTCGTCGAGCACGGCTGGCGGCGCGACGATCCCGTCATCAGCACCTATCCCGTCACCGTCTCTGCCAGCCGCGCCTGGGAAAAATTCATCGGCCAGGGCTTGCAAGCCAAGTACCGGCTGGCGGAATTGCAGGAGGCCGGCGTGAGCGCTGGCCCGTCCACGCCGCAGAACATGTTGTTCGGCCTGATCGATCTGCAAAATGGTTCAGAAGCAACTGAGTATCACTTGGCAACCAATAACTTCTTTGCTATAACTCAGTACAACAGAAGTTATTTTTATGCCATGTCAGTGATCGACTTGGGCAAGGCCATCAGTCAAGTGCGCGCACGCTAACTGAAAGTCGGTGTAAAGTTATAATATTACTTGTAAGAAAGCGTAAGGGATGTTGAAGCGACCAGAAAACAAGTCTATGGTAGGGCCGATAACATGTGCCAGCCTTGCTCGCCAGCCTTTGTGCGGCACGGAATACGGAAATGGTTTTATACTTAACTTTTGTCAAAGTACAATTTTTGTTCTATCATAGAGCATAATAAAGAATAAATAGGTGTTGCAACAAGACAACACCTATTTTGTACAAAGCAAGATTACTGGGCTTTCCGGCCTGAAATTGAATCCTGTTGTACAATTGTGTATATATTACGAAAAACTGTATCCCGGATCGTACCGTGTGTGAATTCGTTCCTTTTAGTAAAGAATGAACATGAACGCAGCAAGAGCGAGCTCCGAGTGTTTTTTACTTTGCAGTGCAACTACAGAAGGAACAATAACATCATGACAAACCAAGTCGGCATTGATATGAACAGCGATTCGGACTCCGACGATCTGCTTCAATACAACCCAAACAGATTGCTCGATACCCTGATCGAAAACCTGCGCCTGAAAAACGACGCAGCCCTGTCCCGCGCGCTGGAAGTAGCGCCGCCAGTCATCAGCAAAATCCGCCACCACCGCCTGCCGGTCGGCGCATCGCTGCTGATCCGCATGCACGAAGTTAGCGACCTGAGCATCCGCGACCTGCGTTACCTGATGGGTGACCGTCGCAACAAATTCCGCATCAGCGACAAGCAATTCAAGCCAAAAGAAGGCGAAACGCCACAAGGCTGATCCTGCCAGTTGCGCAGGTTTTCCCTCCCCGCCATGGGGAGGGGGTATTTCCAGCAGTTCTCAGGCCGTTCTGGCCGATATTATTTTCCCGTATCAACTATCAAGCAGGAAACACGCCGGTCGACAGATAGCGGTCGCCACGGTCGCAGACGACGAACACGATCGTCGCGTTTTCCACCGTTTGCGAGATGCGCAGCGCGATTTCGCACGCGCCGGCGGCCGAGATGCCGCAGAACAAGCCCTCTTCCGCCGCCAGGCTGCGCGCCATGCGTTCGGCCACGCCCTGGCTCACGTATTCCACTTGGTCCACGCGCGACTTGTCATAGATTTTCGGCAAGTACGCTTCCGGCCACTTGCGGATGCCGGGAATCTGCGAACCTTCCTCGGGCTGGGCGCCGATGATCTGGATGGCGGGATTCTGCTCCTTCAAATAGCGCGACACGCCCATGATGGTGCCCGTCGTGCCCATGGCGCTGACGAAATGCGTGACCTGGCCATTGGTATCGCGCCAGATTTCCGGCCCCGTGCTTTCATAGTGGGCGCGCGAATTGTCTTCGTTGGCGAACTGGTCGAGGATCACGCCGCGGCCATCCTTCTGCATCTGCTCGGCCAGGTCGCGCGCATATTCCATGCCGCCCGTCTTCGGCGTCAACAGGATGTCGGCGCCGTAGGCGGCCATGCTCTGGCGGCGCTCCACGCTGAGATTGTCCGGCATCAGGAGCAGCATCTTGTAGCCGCGCAAGGCGGCGGCCATGGCCAGCGCGATGCCCGTATTGCCGCTGGTCGCCTCGATCAGGGTATCGCCCGGCTTGATGACGCCGCGCTCTTCAGCGCGCTTGAGCATGGACATGGCGGCGCGATCCTTCACGGAGCCGGCCGGATTATTGCCCTCCAGCTTGCCAAGGATGACGTTGTTGCGCGCAAGCGCATCGGCACCCGGCAAGCGCGTCAGCTGCACCAGCGGGGTATTGCCTATCGTATCTTCAAGTGTCTTGTAAGCCATCGTGTCTGTTTGAGTAGATTCAACAAAGACCCATTCTAATATGAGATGCTGGGTGGCGTATCGCTCATCGGCGCCTGCATCCGGGCCTGCGCGCGCGTCCGGCTGCGCCGCCGCATGCCCCACGGCGCCTGCCGCGCTGCCGTTTCCGGGCGTGTACAAGGGCGATTGCGGCAGGCGCGCGCCGCATGCGCTAGACTCGCCACTGTTAGTTATTTTTGTTATTTGCTTATTCAGCCTCCGAACGGACTCGCCATGGCCAGCAACACACCCGAATTCATTCCCGAAACGACGCAGGACGACCCCGTCCAGTTTGCCACGCTCGACTTGCAGGGCCGCAGCCACCAGATCTCGCCCGTCTTCACCGCGCTCGAACTGCAGCGCTTGCAGCGCTATGGCACGCGGCGGCGCTTTGCCGATGGCGATACGCTGTTCGAGGCGGGCAGCAGCAGCTTCGGCATGCTGGTGATATTGTCCGGGCGGGTCAGCATCAAGCGTCACGAAGTGCTGGGGCAGGCGTCGCAGCTGCGCGAAGTGGGCGTCGGCCACTTCATTGCCGAAGTGGCGCAATTGTCCGGCCGCCCCACCCTCGTCAACGGCAGCGCCGTGGGCGCCGTGGAATTGCTCGACATCAGCTCGGAATCCTTGCGCGCGCTGATCGTGGCCGAGGCGGAGATGGGCGAACGCATCGTGCGCGCCCTGATCCTGCGCCGCGTGGCGCTGATCGAATCGAATTCGGGCGGCCCCGTGCTGGTGGGGCCGCGCGGCAACGGCAATCTGTTCCACCTGCAAAGTTTTCTGTCTAGCAATGGCCATCCGCACACGGTGCTCGATCCGGCCACGGATGCGGCCGCCGCCGCGCTGGCCGGGCGCTACCAGCCCACGCCGCAGGAGTGGCCGCTGGTGGTCTGTCCGGACGGCAAGATCATGAAGAATCCCGGCAATGCGGAGCTGGGGCGCTGCCTGGGCATGCTGCCCGACTTGTCCGGCGACAAGATTTTTGACGTGCTGGTGGTGGGCGCCGGCCCGGCCGGCCTGGCCACGGCCGTGTATGCGGCTTCCGAAGGTCTCACCGTGCTGGCGCTGGAACAGCGCGCGTATGGCGGCCAGGCGGGCGCCAGCGCGCGCATCGAAAATTATTTGGGATTTCCCACCGGCATCTCTGGCCGCGCCCTGGCGGGGCGCGCCTATGTGCAGGCGCAAAAATTCGGCGTCGAAATCGCCACGCCGGCCAGCGCCGCCAACTTGCTGTGCGACACCTGGCCCCTGCGCGTCAACCTGTGCGACGGCACGCAGGTGCGGGCCCGCACGGTGGTGCTGTCGTGCGGCGCGCGCTATCGCCGCCCCTCGCTGGCCAACCTGAAAACGTATGAGGGACGGGGCGTGTATTACTGGGCTTCGCCCATCGAAGCCAAGCTGTGCCGGCAGGAAGAGATCATCCTCGTCGGCGGCGGCAATTCGGCCGGCCAGGCGGCCGTGTTTCTCTCCGGCCATGCCGCCAAGGTCCACATGGTGATCCGCGGCGAAGGGCTGGCGGCCAGCATGTCGAGCTATTTGATCGAGCGCATCGCCGCCACGCCCAACATCACCTTGCACACGCACACGGAAATCATCGCCCTCGAAGGCGACGACGATGGCTTGACGGAGGTGCGCTGGCGCAACAACCGCACGGGCGAGGAAGCCGCTTGCGCCGTGCGCCGCGTGTTTCTCTTCGTCGGCGCCGATCCGAACACGGACTGGCTGCACGACTGCGCCGTGGCCGTCGATGAACAGGGCTTCATCCGCACGGGCTTCGACGTCACGCGCGCCGAATGCCGCGCGCACGGCCATGCGGCGCATTTAGCTTACCCGCCGCCGGACTTGCCGGAGCGGGCCGCGCTGGAAACGAGCGTGCCGGGTGTGTTCGCCATCGGCGACGTGCGGGCCGGCTCCACCAAGCGCGTGGCCGCCGCCGTCGGTGAAGGGGCAGCCGTGGTATCGCAGATTCACGGCTTCCTGGCGCGGCTGCCGGCGGGCTCCGCCTGAAAATCGTGCATTGTAGAAACTGCTACAATCGGCTGTTGCCATCCAGCTGAAAGAGTCCGCATGCCCCACACCGCCAAGCTTTCCTCGCGCCGCAACATGCCCGCGGTCCGCTGACGGTGCGCCGCATGCTCGTCAAACTGTTGCTGCTGGCCACCTTGTTTACCGTGCTCAGCATCGCCGCGCTGTACAGCTACGGGCGTTTCGCCGAGCGGTCGCTGGGTGCGCCAGGAATGGCCTTGCCCGTGGCGGTGGATGCCACCCTGCTCGACCGCGTGCTGGCGCCGCAGCTGGCGCAACGCCCGGGCCACAGCGGCACGGCGCTGATCGACGACAACCTGGAAGCGTTCGCCCTGCGCGCCCTGAGCGCGCGCGAAGCGGGCCGCAGCATCGACCTGCAATACTACATCTGGCATAACGACGTCACGGGACGCCTGCTCGTGCGCGAACTGCTGCGCGCGGCCGACCGTGGCGTGCGCGTGCGCGTGTTGCTCGACGATATCAACGCGCGGGGCCAGGACGCCGCCATCCTGGCGCTCGACAGCCACCCGCTGATCGACGTGCGCATCTTCAATCCGGGCCGCAACCGCGACGGCATCTGGTTGCGCGCCATGGAAATGGCCTTGCGCGCCGTCAGCCTGAACCGGCGCATGCACAACAAGGCCTGGATCGTCGACGGCAGGGTCGCCCTCGTCGGCGGGCGCAATATCGGCGACGAATACTTCGATGCCGCAGAACAAGTCAATTTCCAGGATGCCGACTTGCTGCTGGTGGGCCCCGCCGTGCAGCAGACGAGCGACATCTTCGACCGCTTCTGGAACAGCCGCGCCGTCATTCCCATCAGCGCCTTGCACGCCGGCAAGAACGCGGGCGCTCCCGAATTGCAGGCCGTGCGCGCCCGCCTCGACGCGCTGACCGGTGAACTGGGCGCCTCGCCCTACCTGCGCCAGCTGACCGATGCGGGCCAGCTGCAAGCCCACCTCGATGGCCGCCTGCGCCTGCACTGGAGCACGCACGTGCAAGTATTGTCGGACCCGCCGGAAAAAGCTGCGCCCGTGGCCAGTTTGCAGCGCAGCGAGCACTGGCTCATGCACAGCTTGCTGCCGCTGCTGACGGACGCGCGCCAGGAAGCACTGCTGACCTCGCCATACTTCGTGCCCGGCGCGGAACTGACGCAGACCCTGGGTAAAAAGGTTGCCGCTGGCGTCCAGGTCCAGGTGCTGACCAACTCGCTGGCCGCCACCGACGTGGCCCTCGTGCATGCGGGCTATGCGCGCTACCGCCAGGCGCTGCTGGGCGGCGGCATCGAGCTGTATGAATTGAAGACCCTGCACCGCAAGCGCATCAGCCTGATGGGGTCGAGCCGCGCCAGCCTGCATACCAAGGCCGTCGTGGTGGATAGCCAGCGGGGTTTCGTCGGCTCCTTCAACCTCGATCCCCGCTCGGCCCAGCTGAATACGGAAATGGGCGTGCTGTTCGACGATGCCGCGCTGGCGGCCGACATGCGCGCGCTGTTCCAGCATTCGACGGCCAGCGACACCAGCTACCGCGTGTTCCTCGACAACGGCGCCCTGCGCTGGTCCGACGCTACCGAAGAGCCCGCCAAGGTGTGGACGCACGATCCCGAAGCAGGCTTCTGGCGCCGCACGCTGGTGTCCGTGATGCGCTGGCTGCCGATCGAATCGCAGCTGTAGGCGTGCGCGGCATGTAAAAACTTTAATCCTGGCAAGATTGCCATCTAAAAATATTTGTTGTTTTCGAGACATGTTAGATGCCGTTTTGCCAAACGCTGCTATAATCGTTGCAACGGGACACCACCGCTGTCCCTGAAGTACCTTTCTCGCCCCTTCCGCGATTGAATAAACGTTGGCCAAAAGCTCGCCGACAGACTGCAACACTACCCTGTCACTTTTGGAGCTTTATCATGCGTAAAACATCTACCTTGCTGGCGCTGGCCGCCGCTTCCCTGTGCGTCACCACCGCCCAGGCTGCCACGACCAATCTGGTCAAGAATGGCGATTTCGAACTGACCAGCAACGGCACCTCGAAACAGCTGAACGAAGGCACGTACGCGCGCACGGACCGCACCTACCTGAGCGACTGGTCCAGCAAAGGCTATAACTTCGTCTTGAACGGTAACAACATCGACGACACCAACGCCGCGACGGCGCTGGCCTTGTGGGGTCCGAATTCGTACAGCGGCCACGGCCCGCAAAACGGTCTGGGCGCCAGTCCGACGGGCGGCAATGTGCTGGCGGCCGACTGGGATTACTTTCCCGGCCCCGTCACGCAGCAAGTCAGCGGCCTGATCCCCGGCCAGGCGTATACCCTGAGCTTTTCCTACGGCGCGGCCCAGCAAGTGGGCTTCCGTGGCGATAACCTGGTCAATTACTGGGATGTGTCGCTGGGCAACAGCAAACAGCAGACGGCGTCCCTGGCCAACGTCAGCCAGGGTTTCACGGGCTGGCACCAGGCCAGCATGACCTTCACGGCCGCCAACAGCAGCGAATTGCTGTCGTTCATGGCCAAGGGCAGCCCGTCCGGCGCGCCGCCATTCATGCTGCTCGACGGCGTGTCGCTGGTGTCGGCCGTGCCGGAACCGTCGACCTGGGGCATGCTGATCGGCGGCCTGGGCCTTCTGGGGTTCATGGCACGCCGCCGCAAGGCTGCTGTAGCAGCCTGAGCCGCCAGCGCGCGTGACAGAATCCGGACCAGCCCAGCCTTGTCCGGATTTTTTTGTTTCTTACCTGATGGAATGAAATGAGCCTGCTGCACACCCTGCAAACCCACCTGCCCGGCATCGCCGTCGATGTGCTGCGCCTGAGCCTGTGGCTGGTGCTGCTGGCCGTGATCTTCGTGCCGCTCGAGCGCTTGTTTGGCGAACGCCACGCGGAGCGCTCCCGCACGGAACTGCTCAGCGACCTGGGCTTTTATTTCATCAGCAGCCTGCTGCCGGCCGCCTTGCTGGCCGCGCCGCTGGCCCTGCTCGCCGTCGCCGGCCAGCACCTGCTGCCGGACGCCATCCCCGCCACCTTGTCTACCCTGCCCCTGTGGGGCAAGCTTTTGCTGGGCTTGCTGATCGGCGAAGTCGGCACTTACTGGGGGCATAGGCTCAGCCATGAAATTCCATGGCTGTGGCGCTACCATGCCGTGCACCACAGCACGGAACAGCTGTATTTCCTCGCCAATACGCGCACCCATCCCGTCGACATGGTCGTCACGCGCCTGTTCGGCCTGACACCGCTGTATTTGCTGGGGCTGGCCGGCCCCGGCGCGGCAGGCAGCGCGGCACCCGTGCTCTTGCTGCTGATCGGCACCGTCTGGGGTTTCTTCATCCACGCCAACCTGCGTTGGCGCTTCGGCCCGCTGGAATGGCTGGTGGCCACGCCCGCCTTCCACCACTGGCACCACAGCAAATTCGAACACATCAACCGCAACTATGCGTCGACCCTGCCCGTGCTGGACCGGGTGTTCGGCACCCATCACTTGCCGCGCACATGGCCCGATGCCTGCGGCATCGAGGCGCACATGCCGAAGTCGCTGGCCGGGCAACTGGCGGCGCCATTCCGGCCCACCGGCAAGCGGGAAGTTCCGGCCGCGGAATAAAAAAAACCCCGCGCAGCCGGTACCACGCGGGGTTTTCTTCTCGTGCTGCGCGGCACCACCACGCAACACGCTTTACAGCAACACGCTTACTTTTTCTCGGCTTCTGCCTTCTTCGCGTCGGCAGCAGCCAGTTTGGCTTCCTTCTTCGCAGCCGCTTCCGCAGCCTTGGCTTCTTTCTTGGCCGCCGTTGCTGCTTTCTTCGCAGCAGCAGCTTCCTTCTTCGTTTCGGCAGCCGTTTTCACAGGGGCGGCATCGGCCGCGGCAGCAGCGGGAGCCGGCGCAGCAGCAGGCACTGCCTTGGCGGCGGCTTCCTTCTTGGCGGCAGCGGCAGCGGCCTTGGCTTCTTTCTTGGCGGCAGCAGCTTCCTTCTTCGCTTCAGCGGCCGACTTGGCTGGTGCCGCAGCGGTGTCGGTCGCAGCAGCTGGCTTCGGTGCGGCTTCTTTCGCTGCAACTTCCTTCACTGCAGCATCCTTTTTTGCCGGGACAGCTTTCGCCGCCGGAGCGGGTGCCGCTGGCGCGCCGGACTTGGCCTGGCCATTCACTTGCAAGCCCGCTTCCGACAGTTTCACGGAGCTTTTCGGGCCGATACCTTTTACGCGGCTTTCGAAATCGGCCCAATCCTTGAAGGCGCCGCCCTTGGTGCGTTCATCGACGATGGCTTTCGACGTGACGGGGCCGATGCCCTTGACGCTGTCGAGTGCCGCCTGGTCCGCCTTGTTGACATCGACCTGGGCAAAGGCAAAGCCCATCGTCGCGATCAGGGTGGCGATGGCCAGCAGTATTTTTTTGAACATGGGTATCTCTCCGTGATGTGGTTTCAAGATGACTCGAACGCAAGGGAGGAACAGCGCCTTAACGGCTTAACGGCTGTAGCGTGATACGGTTGACAAGATGGGACTGCAGAACTGCGGGAAAACCTGCACCAGATCAAACGGTCCGGCGCAGGCGATACAACATATTACTGCGAAAACAGCTCGTCGCGGGTGACGGTGGCAGTGCCCAGCTTGCCGACGACGATGCCGCCGGCGCGGTTGGCCGTGCGCACGGCGTCGCCCAGGGCCATGCCGGCCCCCAGCATGGCTGCCATGGTGGCGATCACCGTGTCGCCGGCGCCCGAGACGTCGAACACTTCGCGCGCATCGGTCGGCATGTGCAGCACCTCATCGGCCGTGTACAAGCTCATGCCTTCTTCGGAACGGGTCAGCAGCAAGGCGTCCAGGCCCAGTTGCGCGCGCATCTGCTGCGCGCGCTCCGTGAGTTGCTCCTCCGTATTCCAGCTGCCGATCACGCGGCGCAGTTCAGACTTGTTCGGAGTGAGCACTGACGCACCTGAATAGCGGCTGAAATCATCGCCTTTCGGGTCGACCATGACGATCTTGCCGGCGGCCCGGGCCGCCTTGATCATCTCGGCCACGTTCACCAGGCTGCCCTTGGCGTAGTCGGACAGGATCACCACGTCATAATGGGGCAGCAGCGCGTTGAACTGCGCCAGCTTGTCGCGCAGCACCGTATCGCTGGGCGCATCCTCGAAATCGATGCGCAGCATCTGCTGCTGGCGGCCGATCACACGCAGCTTGATGATGGTGGAAATGGCCGCATCGCGCTGCAGATAGCTGTGGATGCCGCCGCCTTCGAGCAGGCGCTCGACCTGGCTGCCGGCCTCGTCATCGCCCACCACGCCGAGCAAGCTCGTCTTCGCGCCCAGCGCGGCCGCGTTGCGCGCCACGTTGGCCGCGCCGCCCAGGCGTTCCTCGCGCTTTTCGATGCGCACGATGGGCACGGGCGCTTCCGGCGAGATGCGGCTGACGTCGCCGAACCAGTAGCGGTCCAGCATCACATCGCCCACCACCAGCAGGCGTACCTGGGCCAACGCGGCCGGCGCCGTCAAGGCGACCACCTCTTGGGCGCTCATGCGCGCGTCAGGATCGAGCGGCCGATCCCGTGGTATTCGATGCCATTCTCGGCCATGACGGCCGGCTCGAACAGGTTGCGCCCGTCAAAGACGACGGCCTGCTTCAGGCGCGCCTTGACCTGCTCGAAGTCGGGGCTGCGGAAGGCTTTCCATTCGGTCACGATGACCAGCGCATCGGCGTCCTGCAGCGCATCCTTCGGACTGTCGGCAAAGCGCACCTTGGCCAGTTGCTCCGGCGTCAAGTCCAGTTGCAGCACGCGGCGCGCCTCGGCCATGGCGACGGGGTCGTACACGGCCACGGTGGCGCCGCGCCCCAGCAAGTCGGCCAGCAGCACGCGGGCCGACGCTTCGCGCATGTCGTCCGTATTCGGTTTGAAGGCCAGGCCCCAGACGGCAAAATGCCGGCCCGTCAAGTCTTCGCCGAAGCGAGCGACCACTTTGCGGCCCAGCACCTGCTTTTGCTGGTCGTTGACGGCTTCGACGGCGCGCAGGATCAGCAATTCCTGGCCGTGGCCGCGCGCCGTGCGCTCGAGCGCCTGCACGTCTTTCGGGAAGCAGGAACCACCGTAGCCGCAACCGGCATACAGGAAGCTGTGGCCGATGCGCGGGTCGGAACCGATGCCGTGGCGCACGGCTTCGATATCGACGCCCACCTTGTCGGCCAGGTTCGCCAGCTCATTCATGAACGAGATGCGCGTGGCCAGCATGGCGTTGGCCGCATATTTCGTGAATTCGGCCGAGCGCACGTCCATCCAGTAGGTGCGCTCGTGGTTGCGGTTGAACGGCGCGTACAGGCTTTTCAGCAATTCGCGCGCGCGTTCGCCGTCCGGCGTGGCGTCGACGCCGATGACGATGCGGTCCGGGCGCATGAAGTCTTCGACAGCCGCGCCTTCCTTGAGGAATTCCGGATTCGACGCCACCGAGAACGTGGCGGCCACGCCGCGCGCATCGAGTTCGCCCTGGATGGCGGCGCGCACTTTTTCGGCCGTGCCGACGGGCACGGTGGACTTGTCGACGATGACCTTGAAGTCCGTCATGTACTTGCCGATGCCGCGCGCGGCGGCCAGCACGTATTGCAGGTCGGCCGAACCGTCTTCATCGGGCGGCGTGCCGACGGCGATGAATTGCATCACGCCGTGCGCGGCGGCAGCCTCGACGTCGGTGGAAAAGGTCATGCGGCCGGCGGCGCGGTTGCGCGCCACGACTTCTTCCAGGCCCGGCTCATGGATGGGGATGCCGCCGCTGTTGAGCAAGGCGACCTTCTGTACGTCGAGGTCGAGGCAAAAGACGTCATTGCCCAGCTCCGCCAGGCAGGCGCCCGTCACGAGGCCCACATAGCCCGTGCCGATAATGGTGATTTTCATGGTTGTGCCGTATTTGTAATATATATATCTGACCTGCAAGTGCACAGCACAGGGTTCAGGGCGAGGCGCGGCGCCGAAGACAGTACGAATAGTACGGCGAGGCGCTGCAACGCAGCCATGAGCCCTGTGCTGGGCACGACTAATTCATGACGTTGAGTTCTTCCGTGCGACGCGGCGGGTAGGTTTCCCACTTGTTGCAGCCCGGGCAATGCCAATAGAACTGGCGCGCCTTGAAGCCGCAGTGGCTGCATTGGTAGCGGGCCAGCTTCTGCGTATAGCCGTGCACGAGGTTTTTCACCATCGACAGCTCCGACCAGATGGCGGCCGGCGCATCCATCATGCGCGCTTCCAGCAGTTTATCCAGGCCCAGCAGGGTCGGCGTGCGGCGCAGCTCGGCGCTGACCAGCTGTTTCGCCGCTTCCACGCCGTCGAGCTCGATGACGGCCTTGAAGACGACTTCGATCAGGTCGATCGACGACGCCTCTTCCAGGTAGGAGCGCAGCAGGTTGACGCCTTCCTGTGGACGGCCCAGCTTGGTATAACCGTCCATCAGGCGCTGCGCCACCAGGGCCACGTGCGGCACGCTTTGCTGCTCCACGCGGCGCCAGGTGGTCAGCGCGCCTTCCACGTCGCCGCGCGCCAGCAGCACGTCGCCCGTCAGGATGGTGGCGCGCACGCTCTTGCGGTCCGTCTGCAAGGCTTTTTCCAGCAGCGGCATGGCTTCGTCCGGCTTCATGTGCACCAGCGCGTCATGCGCCAGTTCGCAATAGAACTGGGCGATTTCCTTCTGGCGCGCGCCGGCGCCCGATTCCTGCAAGCCCACGGCCGCTTCGATGGCGCGTGGCCATTCCTTTTCGCGCTGGTAGATTTCCAGCAGCGCGCGGCGCGCCTGGGCCGCATATTGCGTGTCGACCAGGCTGTTGAAGGTTTCTTCGGCGCGGTCCAGCAGACCCGCCTTCAGGTAATCCATGCCCAGTTCATAGGCGGCATGGCCCTGCTGCTCCAGCGGCAAGTCCGGGCGCGCCAGCAAATTCTGGTGCACGCGGATGGCGCGCTCCGTCTCGCCGCGGCGGCGGAATAAATTGCCCAGCGCAAAGTGCATATCGGCCGATTCCGGGTCCAGCTTGACGACTTCGATGAAGGCGTCGATGGCCTTGTCATGCTGCTCATTGAGCAGGAAATTCAAGCCCTTGAAGTAATTGCGCGGCAGGCTGCGCGATTCGGACACCAGTTGATGAATGTCAACACGCGCGGCAATCCAGCCCAGCGCGAAAAACACGGGGATACCCAAGAGCCACCAGAGTTCAAAATCCATGCGATTGTTTTTATTCGAGTAAGAGAGATAGGAGCGATGGCGCCGCTTACTGCGCGCTCACGCTGTCCGGTTGCGGCTGGACATTGCTGGCCACGCCAACGGTCTGCAGCGCGGCAATGGTGGTTTTTTGCTTGCTCGCTTCGCGGCGGTGACGGAACACGGTCGGCGTCAAGGCCAGTACGCCCAGGCTGGCGCCGGCGACAAAAAAGCCCAGCAGCATCAGGACCAGGGGGCCGCGAATTTCATAATTGAGGAAAACATGCAGGTCGACAACCTGCGCGTTCTTCAGCGCAAAACTGAAGAACAGGACGAAGAGAACACAGCCAACGATGGTGGAGATGATTTTCATCGATAGGTCCAGAGAAAGCTACACAAGGTGGTGTGAATGCCGACAGGGCATAAACTTAGAACATATTAACAAAAAAAAGCGGCATCCAAGGACGCCGCTTTCTATGTCGCCTTCCAGCAGACGATTAATCCTCGATGATCGGTTGTCCGACCATCGCGTCCACCCGCTCGCGCAACTGTTTGCCCGGCTTGAAGTGGGGTACCCGTTTTTCGGGAACCATCACCTTGTCGCCGGATTTCGGGTTGCGGCCGATGCGCGGGGGCCTGCTGTTCAGGGCAAAACTGCCAAAACCTCGGATCTCGATACGCTGACCGGTCGCCAGGGCGTTGGTCATCGCATCGAGAATGGTCTTGACGGCATACTCCGCATCTTTCGCCACCAGCTGAGAATAACGCTCAGCGAGGCGGTTGATCAGCTCGGACTTTGTCATCTGCCGTATCCGCAGTCTTAGTTCTTGTTATCGAACTTAGCTTTCAACAAGGCGCCCAGGCTGGTGGTGCCCGAAGCTGCGTTGTTGTCGGTAGCTGCCATCTTCTGCATGGCTTCCTGGGTTTCAACGTTGTCTTTCGCTTTGATCGACAGTTGGATACCACGGGCTTTGCGGTCGATGTTCAACACCATTGCTTCGACGGTGTCGCCGACTTTCAGGTGCGTACCAGCATCTTCAACGCGGTCGCGCGAGATTTCGGAAGCGCGCAGGTAGCCTTCAACTTCTTCGGACAGTTGGATCACGGCGCCTTTAGGCTCAACCGATTTAACGGTACCGGTTACCAGCGAGCCTTTGTCGTTCATGGCTGCGAAGTTGTTGAATGGGTCACCTTCCAGTTGCTTGACGCCCAGGGAAACGCGCTCGCGCTCAACGTCGATGGCCAGAACGATGGCTTCCAGTTCGTCACCTTTCTTGAAGCGACGCACGGCTTCTTCGCCGGTTTCGGTCCAGGACAGGTCGGACAGGTGCACCAGACCGTCGATGTTGCCGGCCAGGCCGATGAACACGCCGAAGTCGGTGATCGATTTGATCGCGCCGCGGACTTTGTCACCTTTCTTATGGGTAACACCGAAGTCGTCCCATGGATTGGCTTTGCACTGTTTCATGCCCAGCGAAATACGACGACGCTCTTCGTCGATTTCCAGAACCATCACTTCTACTTCGTCGCCCAGTTGGACAACTTTGTTAGGAGCAACGTTTTTGTTCGTCCAGTCCATTTCGGAAACGTGTACCAGACCTTCGATACCCTGTTCCACTTCAACGAACGCGCCGTAGTCGGTCAGGTTCGTTACTTTACCGAACAGACGGGTGCTTTGTGGGTAACGACGGGACAGACCGGTCCAAGGATCGTCGCCCAGTTGTTTCACGCCCAGCGAAACACGGTTTTTCTCTTGATCGTATTTCAGGACTTTGGCGGTGATTTCCTGGCCAACCGTCAGAACTTCCGACGGGTGACGTACACGGCGCCATGCCAGGTCGGTGATGTGCAGCAGGCCATCGATACCGCCCAGATCCACGAACGCGCCGTAGTCGGTGATATTTTTGACGACGCCGGTCACGACCGTGCCTTCTTTCAGCGTTTCCATCAGTTTCTGACGCTCTTCGCCCATCGAAGCTTCGATGACGGCGCGGCGGGACAGAACCACGTTGTTACGCTTGCGATCCAGCTTGATCACTTTGAATTCGAGGGTTTTGCCTTCGAATGGGGTGGTGTCTTTGACAGGACGGGTATCAACCAGCGAGCCCGGCAGGAATGCGCGGATGCCGTTGGTCAACACGGTCAGACCGCCTTTGACTTTACCATTGACGGTACCGACGACGATTTCGCCCGATTCCATCGCTTTTTCCAGAGCCAGCCACGAAGCCAGACGCTTGGCTTTGTCGCGCGACAGGATGGTATCGCCGAAACCGTTTTCCAGCGATTCGATCGCCACGGAAACGAAGTCACCAACTTTGACTTCCAGTTCGCCGTGGTCGTTCTTGAATTCTTCGACAGGGATGAATGCTTCGGATTTGAGGCCAGCGTTCACGATCACGAAATTGTGGTCGAGGCGCACGACTTCAGCGGAAATAACTTCGCCGGAGCGCATATCTTGACGCGACAACGATTCCTCGAAGAGCGCAGCAAAACTTTCCATACCGGTAGATTCGTTAGTTGTAACAGTAGACATAGGGTTCACACAGGTTATCCAGCAGAGATCGCACGATGCGACTTAAACTGGGTTAGGTTTTTGACACACCCGGACAGGCCAGGAGCCGTCAACGGGCACCACATAGCACGCACTACACATCAATACACGCTATTTTGCTGCTTATTTTGCAACTGCGGCATACCATTTCAACACGGTTTCGACAGCATCATCTGCCGTCATGGCCGAGGTATCGAGGACATGCGCCCCTTCCGCGGGAACCAGCGGCGCAATCGCACGGTGAGTATCACGTTCGTCCCGCGCCTGCAAATCCATCAGAAGGTCTTCCATATTAGCAGAAAAACCCTTGTCTATCAATTGCTTGTAGCGCCGTTGCGCGCGCGCCTCGACGCTGGCGGTCAGGAACACCTTCAATGGGGCATGCGGGAAGATCACCGTGCCCATATCGCGCCCATCGGCCACCAGGCCCGGCGTCTTGCGAAAGCCCAGCTGCAAACCGACCAAGGCATGGCGAACAGTTGGTAAAACAGCAATTTTCGACGCCGTATTCCCCACTTCTTCGGCACGGATCTGCTCCGTGACATTTTCATGCGCCAGCAGGATCTCGCCGCCCGCAAAATGACAGGGCAAGTGTTCGGCCAGCTTGGCCAGCGCGTGCTCGTCGCGCAAGTCCGTGCCGCGGCGCAGCGCGCTCAAGGCCGTCAGGCGGTACAGCGCGCCCGAGTCCAGGTAATGAAAGCCCAGCTTGTCTGCCACGCGGTGCGCCACCGTGCCCTTGCCGGAAGCGGTGGGGCCGTCGATGGCGATGACTGGGATGTTGGAGGTCGGCATAGTGTTAGCAATCAATTAAATCAAAGAGTCTTTGGCAATCCCCGCGAAGGCGGCGAAATACTCGGGGAAGGTCTTGGCCACGCATTTCGGGTCGTTGATGCGCATCTCGTTGCCGCGGCGCGCGGCGCCGTCCAGCGAAGCCAGCGAAAAGCACATGGCCATGCGGTGGTCGTCATACGTGTCGATGGTGGCGGCAAGAATCTGCGCCGGCGGCGTCACGCGCAGGTAATCGGCGCCCTCTTCCACTTCCGCGCCCAGCTTGCGCAACTCCGTGGCCATGGCGGCCAGGCGGTCCGTCTCTTTTACGCGCCAGCTGGCGATATTGCGCAAGGTGCTGGTACCATCCGCGTACAGGGCGGCCACGGCGATCGTCATGGCCGCGTCGGGGATGTGGTTGAAGTCCATGTCGACGGCTTTCAGCGCGCCGTTGGAACGGGCTTCGATCCAGTTCTCGCCCATGGTGATGGTCGCGCCCATCTGCTGCAAGGCTTCGACGAAGCGCACGTCGCCCTGGATGCTGTCGCGTCCCACGCCTTCCACGCGCACGGGGCCGCCGCCGATGGCGCCGGCCGCCAGGAAATACGAGGCCGACGAAGCGTCGCCTTCCACGTGGATGGTGCCCGGGCTTTGGTATTGCTGGCCCGGCTGCACGGTGAACGACTGCCAGCCGTCATGTTCGACCGTCACGCCGAAACGGCGCATCAGGTTCAGCGTGATCTCGATGTACGGCTTGGAAATGAGTTCGCCCGTGACATCAATGGTGACGGCATGGTCGCGCGCCATCAGCGGCGCCACCATCAAGAGGGCCGTCAGGAACTGGCTCGACACGTTGCCGCGCACGGCGATGCGCTGCGCATGGATGTGGCCGCGGCGGATGCGCAGCGGCGGGAAGCCCTGCTCGCCCGTGTATTCGATCTGCGTGCCGACGGCGTTCAGCGCGTCGACCAGGTCGCCGATCGGGCGCTCGTGCATGCGCGACACGCCGTGCAAGGTGTAGTCGCCGCCGATGACGGCCAGCGCCGCCGTCAGCGGGCGGATCGCCGTGCCGGCATTGCCCATGAAGAGGTCAGCCTCGTGGTGCGGGAACACGCCGCCGCAACCTTCCACGTGGTGGATCTGGTGCGCGGTGGCCGGGTCGCCCTGCAACTCGTCCTGCGTCCATTTGACGCCCAGCGACGTCAGGGCCGTCAGCATGACGAAGGTGTCGTCGGAGGCGAGCAGGTCGACGATCTTCGTCGTGCCCTTGGCCAGCGCGGCCAGCAGCAGCACGCGGTTGGAAATGCTTTTCGAGCCGGGCAAGCGCACCGTGCCCTCGGCGTGCATCACCGGTTTCAAGTCGATATGGTGGGGGTAGTGCTTGGTCTGGGTCATGCTGGAATCCTTGATATTTATTGTGCGGGCGCGGGAGCTTCCGCCGTCTCGATCGCCTCGATCCATTGCTGCCGCGCGTGCTGGGCGTTCGCGTACACGCCCTCGATGGCGGCGCCGTCGTGCGCGGCCAGGTGGGCGCGCAAGGTCGTCAACTGCGCCAGGTAGGCGTCCAGTTCGTGCAGCAGCGCCGGCTGGTTGGCCAGGCTGATGTCGCGCCACATTTCCGGCGATGAGCCGGCGATGCGTGTAAAGTCGCGAAAGCCGCTGGCAGCGTATTGAAACAGCAGGCCCGCGTGCGGTTTGTTGGCGATGTCGTCGACCAGCGCAAAGGCCAGCAAATGCGGCAGATGGCTGACGGCGGCAAACACCTTGTCATGTTCTTCGGGCGTCAACGTGTGCAGGATGGCGCCGCAGGCACGCCAGGCGGCCGCCACGCGCTCGACGTCGTCCGCGGCGTTTTCCGCCAGCGGCGTGAGCACCACTTTCTTGCCTTGATACAGATCAATGATGGCGGCGTCGGGACCATTCGTCTCGCGCCCCGCGATCGGGTGGCCGGGCACGAACTGGCCCACCTTGCCGCCGAGCGCCGCGCGCGCGGCCGCCACCACGTCGCTCTTCGTGCTACCCCCATCGGTGACGATGGTGCCGGGCTGCAGGTGCGGCGCGATGGATGCCAGGATGGGGCCCGTCTGCGCCACGGGCGCGGCCAGCAGCACCAGGTCGGCGCCATGCAAGGCTTGCGCCATGTCGCCGCCGATTTCATCGATGATACCCAGTTCGAGCGCGCGCACCATCGAGGCGCGTGAGCGGCCCATGCCGACTACGGTTTGAACCACGCCCGCATGTTTCAAGGCGCGCGCGAACGATCCGCCGATCAGGCCTACGCCAAAAATGACGACCTTCTTCAGTGCAGGCGTCGTCATGGCGTCAAGCCAGCGCTTTCGTCAGCGCGGCGATGAAGATGGCGTTTTCCTGCGGCAGGCCGATGGAAATGCGCAGCCATTGCGGCAAGCCATAGCTGCCGACGGGGCGCACGATCACGCCCTGTTTCAGCAGCGCCAGGTTCACGCGCGCACCCGCTTCGTCATCGTCGCCCACCTTCACCAGCACAAAATTGCCGTGCGACGGCACGTATTCCAGGCCCAGTTGCGCAAACGCTTCCGTAAACTGCTGGTAGCCGGCCGCGTTGTTGCGCGCGCTTTGCTCGAGGAAGGCCTTGTCGTTCAGGGCGGCAATCGCGGCCGCCTGCGCCAGCGAGTTGACGTTGAATGGCTGACGGATGCGGTTCATCAAATCCGTCAGCACCGGCTGGGCGATGGCGAAGCCGATGCGCAGGCCGGCCAGGCCATACGCCTTCGACAGGGTGCGCGAGACCACCAGGTTCGGATACTGGCGCACCCACGCCGTCGACTCGTACTGCTCGTCGGCCGACAGGAATTCGTTGTAGGCCTCGTCCAGCACGACGACGACATGCGCCGGCACTTTCTGCAGGAAGGCTTCGAGCTGCGCCGCCGTCAGGAAGGTGCCCGTCGGGTTGTTCGGGTTGGCGATGAAAATCAGACGCGTGTCGTCGGCAATCGCCGCCGCCATGGCGTCCAGGTCATGGCCATAGGCTTGCGCCGGGACGACGATGTGGCGCGCGCCCAGGCCTTGCGTGGCCAGCGCGTACACGGCGAACGAATACTGCGAGTACACGACGGATTCGCCATGCTGCACGAAGGCGTGCGCGGCGATTTCCAGGATGTCGTTGCTGCCGTTGCCCAAGGTGATCCAGTCGGCCGGCACGTCATAGCGCTTCGACAGCACGGCTTTCAAGTCAAAGCCGTTGGCGTCCGGGTAGCGGCCCAGGTCATCGATGGCGGCGATCATCGCCTGCTTGGCCGATTCCGGCATGCCGTACGGGTTTTCATTCGACGCCAGCTTGACGATGGCTGCCTCGTCGAGGCCGAATTCGCGCGCGACTTCCGCGATCGGTTTGCCGCTCTGGTAAGGGGCGATGGCGCGGACGTATTCTGGACCGATATTTTTAGACATGGTGTTCTTTAAAAAAGTGGGTGATTGTAAGAATAGCTACAGCTTCACAGGCTGACAGGATATGACCCCAGCACCTTGAAAAACGCCGCATTGCTTTGCAGCTCGGCCAGCGCCTGGGCGACGGCTGCGTCGTGCACGTGGCCCTCCACGTCGACATAGAAATAATACTCCCAGCTGCCCATGCGCGCCGGGCGCGACTCGAAGCGCGTCATCGACACGCCGTGTTTCGCCAGGGGCGCGAGCAACTGGTACACGGCGCCCGCCTTGTTCGGCACGGCCAGCACCAGCGACGTCTGGTCCTTGCCCGACGGCGCCGTCTGCAAGGTGCCGACGACGGCAAAGCGCGTGCGGTTGTGCGGGTCGTCCTGGATATGGCCCTTGACCACGCCCAGCTTGTACTGCGCGCCCGCCAGTTCGCTGGCGATGGCCGCCACCGTGCCGTCTTCGCCGGCCATGCGGGCCGCCTCGGCGTTCGAGGCCACGGCATGGCGCGCGATGTGCGGGTAGTTCTGGTTCAGCCACACCTGGCACTGCGCCAGCGCCTGCGAATGGGCGCAGATGGAGGTGACGCCATCCATGTTGCCGCTCTTCGTCATCAGGCTGTGGTGCACGGCAATCGCCACCTCGCCGCTGATGATGAGACTCGTCTGCAGCATCATGTCCAGGGTACGGTTGACGGCGCCTTCCGAGGAATTTTCGATCGGCACCACGCCGAAATCCGCCGTTCCCGCCTCGGCGGAACGGAATACTTCGTCGATGGACGCGCATGGCAAGCCTTCCACGGCACTGCCGAACTGCTGGTACACGGCCTGTTCGCTGAAAGTGCCGGCCGGGCCAAGGTACGCCACAGTGACCCGTTTTTCCAGCGAGCGGCAGGACGACATGATTTCGCGGAAGATGGTCTGCACTTCGCGGTCGCCCATGGGGCCGGGATTGCGTTCGGCCACGCCGCGCAGCACCTGCGCCTCGCGCTCGGGGCGGAACACGGGCGCCTGCGTTTCAGCCTTCACGTGGCCCACTTGCTGGGCGATTTGCGCGCGGCGGTTCAGCAGTTCGAGGATTTGCGCGTCGATCGCATCGATCTGTTCGCGCAGCGGTTTCAATTTATCGGTCATGGTTGGTTTGTTTCGTCAGCTGTACTTCAATCATGGCCGCGCGGCCTGCGCCGGCGGCGGGCCGGCGCGGTCGTCTAGGCGACTCAGCGTCCGGCAAACTCGTTCAAATAGTTGACCAGGGCTTGCACGCCCTCGATCGGCATCGCGTTATAAATCGATGCACGCATGCCGCCGACGGACTTGTGGCCCTTCAGTTGCAGCAGGCCGCGCTGTTTCGCGCCGGCCAGGAATGCGTCGTTCAGACTTTCATCGCGCAGATAGAACGGGATGGTCATGCGCGAGCGGTATTCTGGGGCGACCCGGTTCTGGTAAAAGTCGTCCGCATCGAGCGCCGCGTACAGCAGCGCCGCTTTCTCAATATTACGCTGTTCCATGGCTGCAACGCCACCCTGGCGTTTGAGCCACTGGAAAACCAGGCCGGCGATATAGATGCCGTAGGTGGGCGGCGTGTTGTACATCGACTCATGTTCGGCCACGATGCTCCAGTCGAAGGCCGACGGGCAGATCGGCAGCGCCTTACCCAGCAAGTCTTCGCGCACGATGACCAGGGTCAGGCCGGCCGGGCCGATATTTTTCTGCGCGCCGCCGAAGATGACGCCATATTGCGATACATCAATAACACGCGACAAAATGTGCGACGACATGTCGGCCACGATGGTGGTCCCTGCCGGCACGTTCGGCGCCTGCTGGAATTCCACGCCGTCGATGGTTTCATTGGTGCAGATGTGCAGGTAGGCGGCGCCTGGCGTCAGCTGCCATTCGGCGACCGGCGGCACGCCCGTGAAACGGGCGGCCTTGGACGACGCGGCCACGTTGACGTTGGCGTACTTGGCCGCTTCCTGGATCGACTTGCCGGACCACGAGCCCGTGTGCACGAAGTCCACGGTGGCCGGCTGCTGCGCGGCCAGGCCCACCAGGTTCATCGGGATGATGGCGTTCTCGCCCAGGCCACCGCCCTGCAGGAACAGAATCTTGTAGTTGTCGGGCACGGCCAGCAGCTCGCGCAGGTCGGCCACTGCCTGCTGGTAGATGGAAATGAATTCGGGACCACGGTGGCTCATTTCCATCACCGACATGCCACTGCCATGCCAGTCCTGCATCTCGGCAGCCGCTTGCGCCAGCACTTCCTTGGGCAGGACGGCGGGGCCGGCGGAAAAATTGTAGATATGGGTCACGATACGGTCCTTGGCAAAATGGAAATCTTATTGGGGCGCCTGCGTGGCCGCCCGCATGACCTGGTCCAGCACCGCATTCACGCGCGGGATCAGCACGCGCTGGCTGATGGCCATCGATTCGGCAGACAGCTGCGGCATGGTGGCCAGCATCTTGCGGCCCAGCGGCGTCTTGTAGAAGGTCGTCAGCTGCTCGACTTCGGGCACCGTGTAAAAGCGCGCGTACAGGGGCACCATTTCGGCGGCCAGTTCGTCGATCAGGGTCGGGTCGGCCAGCACCTGTGTCAGGGTGGCGATGGCCAGGGGGATTTCTTCCTCGGCGCTGGCCAGCGCGCGCGCCTTGCGCTGCTCGTCCAGGTTCGGGTTGCTGCTGATTTGCTGCTGCGCCGACTGGCGGATCATGGCCGGCACCGATTGCAGCATCTGGTCGAAGATGTTGCGCGTCAGTTGCGGAAACTGCATCGCGTCGAGCATGCGCCGCACGGCCACCTTCATGGCGGGGCTGGGCGCCGCCTGGCGGGCGGGCGTGGCTTGCGTGCTCTGGGCCAGGGCCGGCAGGGTCGCAAGGAAGGCCAGCGAAAACGCGGCGAAGAAGGTGGCGACGATTTTTCTCATGGCATGCGGGACTTTACAAAAGCGGGGAACTATCTGGGGGTACGCAGGCTGGCGCCGCAACTGGCACGCCAACAGCAATTGGGGCTCCCGAAAGAGCCCCAATCATCTTACTCCGGCTGCGCCGGGTCGACAGGATCGGCCGGTTCAGCCGCTGCCGGCGCGGCCGCAGCCTCCTGGCCCGCCTCCGTCGTCAGCTCGACTTCGTCGATATCCGTCTCCACCACGCGCTGCAGGCCGGACAGCTTGGTGCCGTCTTCCACGGCGATCAGGGTCACGCCCTGCGTCGCGCGGCCCATCTCGCGGATTTCCGACACGCGGGTGCGGATCAATACGCCACCGGTGGTGATCAGCATGATTTCATCGCTGGTATCGACCAGGGTCGCGGCAACCACTTTACCGTTGCGCTCACTGGTCTGGATGGCGATCATGCCTTTCGTGCCACGGCCATGGCGCGTGTACTCGGTGATCGGCGTACGCTTGCCGTAGCCGTTTTCCGTGGCTGTCAGCACCGACTGCTGCTCGTTCTCGGCCACCAGCAAGGCGATCACGTGCTGGCCTTCTTCCAGGTTCATGCCGCGCACGCCGCGCGCCGTACGGCCCATCGGACGCACGTCGTTTTCGTCGAAGCGCACAGCCTTGCCCGAATCGGAGAACAGCATCACGTCGTGCTGGCCGTCGGTCAGCGCCGCGCCGATCAGGAAGTCGCCGTCGTCCAGGTCGACCGCGATGATGCCGGCCTTGCGTGGATTGCTGAAGTCCTTCAGCGGCGTCTTCTTGACGGTACCGAGGCTGGTCGACATGAACACGTAATGGTCTTCCGGGAACGTGCGGTTCTCGCCCGACAGCGGCAGGATCACGGTGATCTTTTCGTTGTCCTGCAGCGGGAACATGTTGACGATCGGCTTGCCGCGCGAATTGCGCGAGCCTTGCGGCACTTCCCACACCTTCAGCCAGTACATGCGGCCACGATCCGAGAAGCACAGGATGTAGTCGTGCGTGTTGGCGATGAACAGCTGGTCGATCCAGTCTTCCTCTTTCGTCGCCATGGCCTGCTTGCCGCGGCCGCCGCGCTTCTGCGCGCGATATTCGGTGATCGGCTGGGCCTTCATGTAGCCCGTGTGCGACAGGGTCACGACCATGTCCTGCGGCGTGATCAGATCTTCCGTTTCCAGGTCGGTCGCGTTCAATTCGATCTGCGAGCGGCGCACATCCTTGTTGCCGGCGCCGTATTCGTTCTTCGCCGCCGTCATTTCGTCGGTGATGATGACGGTGACGCGTTCCGGCTTGGCCAGGATGTCGAGCAAGTCGGCGATATGTTCCATCACGTCCTTGTACTCGTTGACGATCTTGTCCTGTTCCAGGCCGGTCAGGCGCTGCAGGCGCATTTGCAGAATTTCCTGCGCCTGGTCGTCCGACAGCTTGTACAGGCCATCGCCCTGCATGCCATAGTGCTTCGGCAGGTTTTCCGGACGGTAGGCGTCGATGCCGCCTGGCGTCGAGCCGTCGCCCGTGCGGGCCAGCATTTCGCGCACGACGGACGAGTCCCAGGCCTTGGCCATCAGCTCGACCTTGGCGATCGGTGGCGTCGGCGCGGCCTTGATGATGGCGATGAAGTCATCGATGTTGGCCAGCGCGACAGCCAGGCCTTCCAATACGTGACCGCGTTCGCGCGCCTTGCGCAGTTCGAACACGGTGCGGCGCGTCACCACTTCGCGGCGGTGCGACAGGAAGCATTGCAGCATCTGCTTGAGGTTGAGCAGCTTCGGCTGGCCATCGACCAGGGCCACCATGTTCATGCCGAAGGTGTCTTGCAACTGGGTTTGCTTGTACAGGTTGTTCAGCACCACTTCCGGCACTTCGCCCCGTTTCAGCTCGATCACCACGCGCATGCCCGACTTGTCGGATTCGTCGCGGATGTCGGAAATGCCGTCGAGCTTCTTGTCGCGCACGTTTTCAGCGATGCGTTCCAGCAAGGATTTCTTGTTGACCTGGAATGGCAGCTCGTCGACGATGATGGCGATGCGGCCGCCATCCTTGCCGTATTCTTCGAAGTGGGTCTTGGCGCGCATGACGACGCGGCCGCGGCCAGTGCGGTAGCCGTCGCGCACGCCGGACACGCCATAGATGATGCCGGCCGTCGGGAAGTCCGGCGCCGGGATCAGCTCGATCAATTCATCGATCGTGCACTCGGGGTTGCGCAGCACGTGCAGCGCGCCGTCGATGACTTCGGTGATGTTGTGTGGCGGAATGTTCGTCGCCATGCCGACCGCGATACCGGACGAGCCATTGATCAGCAGGTTGGGGATACGCGTCGGCAAGACCGTCGGTTCCTTTTCCTTGCCATCGTAGTTGGGCTGGAAGTCGACGGTGTCCTTGTCGATATCGGCCAGCAGCTCGCTGGCGATCTTGTCCAGGCGGCACTCGGTGTAACGCATCGCCGCGGCGCCGTCGCCGTCGACGGAACCGAAGTTGCCCTGGCCATCGACGAGCATGTAGCGCAGCGAGAAATCCTGCGCCATGCGCACCAGCGTGTCGTAGATCGAGGCATCGCCGTGGGGATGGTATTTACCCATGGTTTCGCCGACCACGCGGGCGCACTTGACGTAAGGGCGGTTCCACACGTTGTTCATTTCATGCATCGCGAACAAGACGCGACGGTGCACTGGCTTCAAGCCATCGCGCGCATCGGGCAAGGCGCGACCGACGATCACGCTCATGGCGTAATCGAGGTAGCTCTTGCGCATCTCTTCTTCGAGGGAAATAGGAATTGTTTCTTTTGCGAATTGATCCATTGGCGGTTCGACTGATCTCAGGCTGTGGTTAACTTATCTGTTACGCAATGTATGACGCAATACTGCATATCCTGGGTGGCTGTCGTCGTGGACGCCGCGCCGCGCGCTGCTGGCGCGGCCCGGCTTCCATGTCGCAGAGTGCCGGAACAAATCGGCGGGCTGGCGGCACGGCCAGTACGTGCACCGCAGTGGTACGAGCTGGCCATGCAGTGCCGCCGTGGGCATTTGCCCGACACTCTTAACAGTCAAGCGCACGATTTTAGCATGCGCGCCCAGCTACCTGTACAAATTGGCCATACCAACAAGATTGGCAGTTTGCACCGGAGCCGTGCAGCCTGACCTCTCGATAATGCACAATGGCAATACCAGTTCAAGATACCTGCCCTTAAAAGAGGCAAAAAAAGCGATCAATTGTTACAGACGCGTTACAAATGGGCATTTTCGTTGCGCAAAAACAACGCGCGGTCTAAAATCGGGCAAGCTTTGATTTAACCACGGTCGTGCGCCCCTGATGCGTGTGGCAAAATGACTGGGAAGTTAATTGCTAGTTTCGCAATCTGAAACGAGCGCATATGGTCTACATGATAAAATCTTGGCACGTAGCACCAGTAGCGCAGTGTTGTTCTGCGGATATCACCCCCCGAAAGGAAAAAAGAATGAATAAATTTGTAACGCTGTTTTTCGCTGCATCCGCAGTGATTGCTGGCTCGGCTTCGGCCCAAACCCCAACCTCCCCACCATTCGCGCCAGTTACCACTGACATCAAAGCACCAAGCCCAAAAAGCGCTTACGTGCAAGATGCCCGCGGCGTGATCGTGCGTGACCCATTCGGCCTGTGCTGGCGTACCGGCTACTGGACACCTGCTGACGCAGTGCCAGGTTGCGACGTGCCACTGTGCGTAGAGCCAGAAACCCTGCAAGACGGCAAATGCGTGGCTCCTCCAGCACCAGTCGTACCAGCACCGGCACCAGTCGTTGTCGTACCAGTACCAGTCGTAGTTGCTCCTACCTCGGAAAAAGTCAGCTTCGCTGCTGATGCATTCTTCGATTTCGACAAAGCTACGCTGAAGCCAGAAGGCAAAGCCAAGCTGGACGAGCTGTCCGCACAACTGGGCGGCATCAACCTGGAAGTCATCATCGCTGTGGGTCACACCGACTCCGTCGGCACCGATGCTTACAACCAAAAACTGTCGGTACGTCGTGCTGATGCTGTCAAAGCCTACCTGGTCACCAAAGGCGTTGAAAGCAACCGCGTGTACACCGAAGGCAAAGGCGAGAAACAACCTGTTGCTGATAACAAAACTGCCGAAGGCCGTGCGAAAAACCGTCGCGTGGAAATCGAAGTTGTTGGTACCCGCAACAAGTAATAGCTGAACCCCTGGACTTGCTGCAAGTCATCGCGCAAGTCAAGAACAGCATGAAAAACCCCGCCACGGCGGGGTTTTTTTTCGTCCGTGGCTGCCCAATTGTAAAATTGCCGCTATTATTCGACCTATGAACGCCGACCCTCTCGAAATCCAAAAATTCAGTGAGCTGGCCCACCGCTGGTGGGACCCCACTTCCGAGTTTCGTCCCCTGCACGAAATTAACCCCCTGCGCCTGGAATGGATCAACGCGAAAGTGCCGCTGGCCGGCAAGCGCGTGATCGACATCGGCTGCGGCGGCGGTATCCTGGCCGAATCGATGGCCCGCAAGGGTGCCGACGTGACGGGCATCGACCTGTCCGACAAGGCCCTGAAAGTGGCTGACCTGCACAGCCTGGAATCGGGCGCCAAGGTGCGCTACAAGCTGATCGCCGCCGAAGCCATGGCCGAGGAAGAGGCAGGCCAGTACGACGTCGTGACCTGCATGGAAATGCTCGAGCACGTGCCGGACCCCGCCGCCATCGTCAAGGCTTGCGCCGCGCTGGTGAAGCCGGGCGGCCACGTCTTCCTGTCGACCCTGAACCGCAACCCGAAAGCGTACCTGTTTGCCATCCTGGGCGCCGAATACCTGCTGCGCCTGCTGCCGAAAGGCACGCATGACTATGACAAATTCATCACCCCGTCCGAACTGTCGCAATACGTGCGCAGCGCCGGCCTGGACGTCAACAGCATGCGCGGCATGGGCTACAATCCGCTGACCAAGATTTACTCACTTAATAGCGATACCAGCGTCAATTATCTGGTGGCCTGCACCCGGCCGCTGTAACCATCACGCACAATACAAGGCGGCTGCGGCCGCCATTTTTCATTCCTACTTGACACACTTTGTCCGCCATGATCACTGACCATCTGCCAGCCCCGCGCGCCATCCTGTTCGACCTCGACGGCACCCTGGCCGACACCGCGCCCGACCTGGCGGCGGCCATCAACCTGCTGCGCGCGCGCGCCGGCCTGGCGCCGACCCCGTATGACGTCCTGCGCCCCACGGCCTCGGCCGGCGCGCGCGGCATGATCGGTGCATCCTACGGCATCGGCCCCGGCGAAAGCGGCTACGAAGCCCTGAAAGACGGATTCCTGAACAATTACGAAGCTGCCCTGGCCGTGGAAAGCCGCCTGTTCGACGGCATCCCCGCCCTGCTGGAAGGCCTGCAAGCCCTGGGCCTGGCCTGGGGCGTGGTCACCAACAAGGCCGCCCGCTTCACCGACCCGCTGGTCGGCCAGATCGGCCTGGGCGCCGCCGGCTGCGTGATTTCGGGCGACACCATGGCGCACCCGAAACCGCACCCCGCCCCCCTGCTGGAAGCGGCGCGCCGCCTGGACCTGGCGCCGGCAGACTGCTGGTACGTGGGCGACGACCTGCGCGACATCCAGGCCGGCCGCGCCGCCGGCATGCGCACGGTGGCCTGCGCCTGGGGCTACTGCGGCCCCGTCGAACCGCAGCACTGGAACGCCGACCACCTGCTGGATACCCCGCATGCGCTGCTCGAGTTGGTCAGCGCGGTAGTGAAGGCGGCGCAGGCGCGGCAATTGGCGGCATAAATCGGCCCGCGCTTGATCTGGCACACCAGCAAGCGAATGCACCATGCAAGAGTGGGCGGATTGCGCTACAATGAAGGTTCTGTGGGGACGACCTGGTTTCGACGTGGGTTGCAAAGCAGCGCAGGGCATACCGAGGGCGGGCTACCTCGTAAATACAACCTGAAAAAACTTAACTGCAAACGATAACTCGTACGCACTGGCAGCTTAATCGCTGTTAGCTCTAGAACACCTCGTCCCTGGGGTGGGCCGTCAAAAGCTCTAGAGTCATTTACAGGGACTCGTCGTATGCTGGGTTACTTAGCGTCCGACTAAATAATAGGTAACTCGCTTGCCCATAACGTGCACATCCGTGCTGGCTGAGTTAAATTAAATGATAGTGCTAAGTATGTAGAACTGTCTGTGGAGTGCTTGCGGACGCGGGTTCGATTCCCGCCGTCTCCACCACTGAATAAATAAAAAGGGCTTCCCCGTTTTGGCGGGGAGGCCCTTTTTATTTATTCCATGCATGCAGAACGCGGGCGTCGAATCCGCGTCCGGTACGGGCGCGGGGGGGGGGGGGGGGGGGGGGGGGGGGGGGGGTTGCGCTTGCAAGCGCAACCCTCTCCGATTCGTCTGACTAGTTTTTGCGCCGCAGGCGGTTTTTCCTAACGACAACATCAACTGCTCAGGCCGTGTACGAATGGCGAACCTGCCCCTCGCCCTTTAGCCGGTAAAATCATACGCAAAGGTGGTCTGGCAAGCCACGCCGGCGGCGAGAAAAATAACGAGCAAAACTACAAACACGGCCAGCGAGCCATATTCAGCAAAAACAGGACTATCCAAGTAACAAAACAGAAGCTCCACCTAATCGGGCGTAATATCAAGGCCTTGGCAGAGAAACCCAAACCATGAAAATTGCTCGCCTGCTTTCCTCCAGTTTCCTCGTGCTAGCCGTAGCCCTCGTCGCCTATGGTCTTTTCGGCTTCTCCCGTTTTACCTGGTACACGGGCGCATACTACGATGAGCGCATGATCTTGTTCGACCACGGCTTCTATCCCTTTGCGTGGGGTATCGCGCTGCTGCTGATGGGACAAATCGCCCGCTTGCACCATCGTCGACCGGCCATGCTGCTCGCCGCTGGCACCACCCTGATGCTCCTTCTCTGGAAACGAGCAACCGTGCCCGATGCCATCGCCAATCAGCAACTTTTCCCCGATCCAGCTTTACTGGAGGGACTGATTGTTACCGCTGTCGTAGTCATCGTTTTGGCGCTGATAGACCGCCCCGTCGAACAAGCCATCCGCAAAGCTCTTGCTCGCACCCGGTGACCGGCCGCCCCCATTACTCCCCACACACCGCCCCACCCACCGCTCCCCCGATACTCAAGCCCGTCGACAAATCGAAACCAAAATCACAGCGATAGCCATCTTTCGGACGGTGCCGACACAGCAGCATGTCACGATTGCGAATGCGTATTTGCGGGTCAGGGCAGCCATCGCGCATATCCGGCCCGATGGCGTCGAACATGTCCTTTGCAGCGGCTCCCGTCAAACGAAACGCGACTTTGGTATCCCCCGCAACCGGTGCCACGGCATCGTCGAGATATGCGCCATAGATCGCGTACGCCCCTGAAACATCCTTTTGCACGAATTCCCATATGGCCCCGGCCTGGTGCGCCAACAGCAAGCACAGCAGCGCGACGAATAGCTGGCTAGCGCGCCTCAGCATACGGAGCCGCCGATACTGCGTCCGCTCAGAAGGTCAAAACCGAAGTCGCAATGGTGCCCATCACGGGGATGATAGGAGCAACGCACTTCCGCCCGCTGGCGCAGGCGATATTCGCCGTCCGCGCCGCACACGTTGCGCAAGTCCGGCCCCATCGCATCGAATAGCTGCTTTGCCGCCTTGCCATCGATCCAGAACGCGATGCGCTTGTCTTTACTGGTCGACGGCTGCGGATCGCTCAGGCCTCCGCTATAGATGGCATAGCGGCCTTTGAATGACTGGTAAGAAAATAACCATTTGGGAGCGGACTGAGCCATGACCATAGCAACAACAAGGAGCGGAAAAACAGCGAGAAGGCGTTTCATGTCATCCGTCCCGCTATTTACTCGTGATGTGAAAATGGTCGTCGTGATGTATGAGTGGTCTTATCCGGGGGATAGCAGGGTCATTAAAATAAATAACTTGGACAAAACTGAATTCAAAAAATATGCGGATTAGCTTTGCATTGCATCGCGATGCATACTGCCTGTCAAACCTTGTAACGCATTTTATTGACGATGTCTCGCGCCGCAGTAATTGGCGAGAATCCTCGCATGATCGCCAAGAGATGCACGCTCGACAATTTTTGCCGTTATACATCTTCTGAGCATTGCGAAGGATCAAATCTCTGTACGTTAATGGCGTTATCGCTAATTACAGCCACGACATTGAACCAGCGCAAGATCGCGCAGTGCCACGTTGAGACTAAAGAACCTCCCCCAGCAAATATCCCATCGCCCTCCGATACTTCTCCACCCGCTCCAAATCCTTCCGCGTTGGCTCCCCTATCCTCGACAAATCGCTATTCTCGGCCAGATCCGCCAGCTTGACGGCCTTGCCGACCGGATTCAGGGCCGCGCGGGCGATGAAATCGTCGTACGATTCGCCCTCGATCTTGGTCACGGCGCGCACGCCGTCGATGACTTCCCGGGAAAATCCTTCGCGCGCCAGGTCGTCGAAGGTGATTTTCCCGTCGCTGTCTTCCACCACATCATGCAGTACGGCGACAATTTGCTGGGCGCCAGGGGCGACGCGCAGCATGACGCGCAAGGGGTGGAGTATGTATGGCGCGCCGCCCTTGTCCGTCTGGCCGGCATGGGTGGCGGCGGCGATTTCAATCGCGCGTTCCAGGGTGCCGCGTCTTGCGTGTTCACTCATGTTTACTCCTTGTTCACTCCACGTTGCTTGCTGACCCCGTTATGCGCCAGCCGCGGCGCTGCAAATGGCAAACGCTGCTGCACAGCAAGGCTGGCACCAGTAAATTGAGCACCGGTATCAGCATCAGCAAGCACAGCAGCAGACCCAGGGCAGCAATCGCCGGGCGCTGCGCGCGGCGCAACGCCGCTTGCTGTTCTGCGCCGAGCACGTCTTCGGCCGCCGCGCCGTAGATCATCCGGACATTCCAGGCCAGCAAGTACGACACCAGCACGCACATGGCCCACACGGGGATCAGCAGGGAAAGCAGCAGCAACAGGCGCCGCCAGACGGGGCGCGGGGCGGACAGCTCCAGGCCGGCCGGCGCTTGCCACGGGGCATAGCGGCGTGCCGCCACAGCCTTGGCCCGTTCCAGCAACAGCCAGCGCAGCGGCAAGCGCGCCGTGCCGATGGCGCCGACGATAAAGACCATGACATAGAACAAGGTGGCCAGCGCCAGCAAGGCCAGGGCGATCTGGCCGATCGACAGCAGGGCCTTGGCGGCGCTGCCCAGGCCGCCGGCGATATTGCCCATCTGCGAGAGCGTGGCAGGCCCGTTGGCCAGTGTCCCGACGCCATCCATCACGCCCAGGCCCAGCAAGCCGGTAACCGACACCAGCGCCAGCATGGCGCTCAGCTCGACAAAAAAACGGCCGAAACAGCCATACAGCCCCAGCCACAGGGCCACGACCGCCATGCACCACAGCGCAGAGCGCCACCACAGGCCCGCATGACGCGCATCGCGCACTCCCAGGCCGATGCACGTGAAGGCTTCCCGCCAGGCCTGCAGCCAGGTTTGCAATGTTTGTGTCACGCTCAGGCGTACTCCGCAATGAAGGGGCGGATACGTCGATCCGGATGTTGCCGATTGTACATGGACAAGGCTGGCGCACGCGCGCCCCTTCCTCAGCCGTCAGCAATCGCTATCGAAACGCAAAAGCAGTCGCGGCCTGCTCGGCCGGCTCGCAAGGCGAGGCATAACAGACTTGATTTCTGCCGGATGCCTTGGCCTTGTACAGTGCCGTATCAGCGAGTTCAACCAGTTCGACCGCCTGGTTTTCCAGGTGCGTCGGCATGAAAGCCGCCACGCCGACGCTGACCGTCACCACGCCCAGGGGATTGCCCCGATGTTCGACGCCCAGCGATTGCGCTGCCTGGCGAACACCTTCCGCCACCGCCAGGGCGCCCGGCAAATCCGTTCCAGGCAATAAAATGACCATTTCCTCGCCACCATAGCGTGCCGCCAGGTCGCCCGGCCTGCGCATGCTGTAGCCGACCACTTTGCCGATTTTTCTCAGGCACTCGTCGCCGGCCACATGGCCATAGATATCGTTGTATTGCTTGAAGAAGTCGACATCGATCAACACCAGCGCAAGCGAGCCGTCTTCACGCTGTGCACGGCTGAACTCGGCAAGCAGCGACTGGTCGAAGTGGCGCCGGTTCGCCAGCCCCGTCAATCCATCCTGGTTGGCAAGGCGGGCCAGGGTTTCATTGATCAATTCCAGTTCATTGCGCGCCTCGAGCAATCCAGCCTCGCTCTTGACCCGCAAATCGATTTGCCGCACCACGCGGTATCCGATGAAGGCAATCAGCAGCACCAGCACGCCACCCACCGCGTTCTGCAAAATCGTGTCGAGACGCCACGAAGCGAGGACTTCATCCTGTGACAGTGCGGCAGAGACAACCAGCGGGTATTCCTCGACCCTTCGATAGCTATTGATACGCGTCACGCCATCGACGCCCGACTTGATCACGGCCGTGCCAACGGGACTTTTGGGCAAATAATCGTGGAATACGGGGAATTGCGAAATATCGCGTCCCAACAGGCTTTCATCGAAAGGCCTCCGCAATAAAAGAATGCCTTTTCCATTCGCAATGAAAATGGCGCCTTTTTCCCCTATCGAAAAACGTTCATAAAACAGCCTGAAATAATTCATGTCGATGGTCGCCAGCGCCACGCCGCCGAAACTTCCGTCGGGCATATTGATTCGCCGTGATACCGTGACTATCCATTGCCCCGTTGATTTGCTGCGCACGGGAGGTCCGACATAGGGCCCCCGGTCCTCATGCGTTCGATGGTAGTTGAAATAATCCCGATCAGAATTATTCAGATTGCTCAACAGCGTTTTCTGCGAATTCACGAGCCAGCTGCCATCCCTCGCATAGATGAAGATGCCGTGCAACTGGCGCAGCTCGGCGACACGGGCGACCAGCAATTTGTGCACACGGGCCAATTCGCTATCGGAAACACCGTCTGTTTCCACCCGCTCCACCAGTCCGACCAGCACCGTATCGGCTTCCTTGATGGTGTCATAGGCATGCTGCGCAACAGATTGCGCCAGATTGGCGCTTTCGCGGGCCGCCTCACTCAGCTGTACTTCCCGTGCGCGCAAGGTCATCCAGAACTGGATCGCCAGGAGCGACAGGCACACCAGCACGACAAATGAGATGGCCAGCGGCAGCAAGGAAAATCCACGGAAACCTGCTCCCAACAAGCGTGGCGGCAAGCTGCGTGACCTGATCATGGCGACACTCCCGGATTGACATGCCGCAAAGTGTGCACCAAATAGGCAGCAACATACTCACACATCGTCACAAACAAGATACAAAAAAATTACCACTGCACTTGCCAGGGAGCATGGATGAATAATTATTTTGCCTGCTGCGCCATGGTGCTCGCTCTTTTCTCGACGACACACGCGGCTGACAGGCAGCGCCCGCCCTACCGCCGGCTCAACGGCACGTATTCCCCCGGCAAGCTGGCCACCTCCAGCGCATCGGCAAACGCCAGCAAGAACTTCGCCGGGCCATGGTCCGACACCAGCAAGGAGGCGCCCTTGTGGCGCAGCAGTTTCAACACTTCCTGCTGGTGCGCCTGGTATTCGCTGGAGTGCCCGTAAAACGTTTGATACATCTCAAGGGTTTCCATGGCCTTGGCGGCCAGGATGAATTCGGGTTTGTCCATGATGTCTCCTCGTTGTCAGTACTGCCAAAACCACGAAAAAAACCTGCAAGACGTGCGGCCCATGCCGGTCGCACTGCCTTGCGGCAACCACATCCGTATTTCCATCATACGCCTCAACCCGGCCATTGCGCCGTCCTGTCGCGCATCTTTTTCCATTCCACCCGTCCTGCTACGTCACCGTGCATCCAGACCTGCGCCATTCCTCGCGTGCGCGCTAGCCGCACGCTCCCGCACATGGCATCATGCGCCTTACCCATTTACTCTGGCGACACATGGACCAATATCACTTCCTGGTAGGCGAATTCAAGAAAAATACCCCCTTCATTGCCGCCGCGGCCAGCGCACAGCTGTTCGCCTGGTTCGCGCACATCGGCGAACCCGTCGAGCGCTACGGCAACAAGCGCGGCAAGATCGTCAAGTTCTCACAGCGAAATTACGAGAAGATGCTGTTCGCGCCAGAGACCGACGGCATCGGACTGCTTTCGCCGCGTCTCGTGCCGCCCGACGAAGCTGACGAGGCCGTCAACTGCGACGCGCAAGCCATGTACTCATCGGGCTCGGAGCTGGTTCTGTCCATACGCGCCAGCAAGCTTGCGCTGATGCCGTTGTTCGACGGTGCCCGGGCCATACCCGGCCTGTTTGAGCATTGCGAATATGTGTACTGCTACGCTGAAACGCAGGGCTATGGCACCGGCTACGCACTCGGCTACCGGCAGATCGATGAAGCCCATCCGATGACCTTTGGCACTCCTTGCCCCGCAAATAACTGGGCCGCCATCAAGCGGCGCGGGCTGCAAGATTCGCACCTGCGCGATGTATATCCGATCAACGGTTTCACGCAAGCCAGACTGGATGCGCTGCCGCCCGAGCGCCGGCAAGCGCTGCGCGACGCGATGCAGGCGTATGGCCGCTGCGAGGAGCATGCCGGCTTGACTTTCTGGTACCTGCCGCCCGAGGAACTGGACGCCGCCCGCACCGCGCTGAACGCACACGCCATGCTGGGCGCCTATATCAGCCACCGACACCCATGAGCAAACATTTATCGCTGCACTGCTATCTGCAGGACGCCGCCGCCGAGCGCCCCCTGCCCTGCTCCGACGTGACCATCCACGCCGACCCGGCCACCCTGCGCGCCATCGCCCATTTTCTGCTGGCCAGCGCCGACACCTTTGATCAGGCGCAAGACCGGGCCGGCATGCACGCCCATCTGCAAGACGAATGGGACGGCTGGCAGGACGACTTCCCCGACCTCGTCGTGGTGGCGGCCTAGGTGGCAACCTAGCCCGGCGCCTGCGTCGGCGCGCGTCGGGTAACATACGCCACCTTTGCCATACAGAGAACACTCGATGCCCCATTCCCGATACGCCCTGCCGTCGCTGCGCACGGCCGTGCTGGCCGCCGCGCTGGCCAACCTGTCCGCCTGCGCCAGCCCGCCCGCGCACGAAACGCTGTTCCTCGCCACCACCCTCACGCCCGCGCACTCCTTTACCAAGGGCATCGAAGGCCCGGCCGTGGATGCGGATGGCAATATCTACGCCGTCAACTTTGCGCGCCAGCAAACCATCGGCAAGGTCAGCCCCGGCGGCATGGGCGAGGTGTACCTGACCCTGCCTGGCACCAGCATCGCCAACGGCATCCGCTTCGGCAGCCGTGGGCAGATGTATTTGGCCGACTACATGGAACACACGATTTACCTGGTCGACCCGGCCACGCGCGCGCTCGCCATCCACGCACGCGAACCGCGCATGACGCAGCCGAACGACATCGCCATCACGGCCGACGACGTACTGTATGCGAGCGACCCGAACTGGAAGGAAAACACGGGCCGCGTGTGGCGCATCGCGCAAGACGGTACGGTGACCCTGGCGCTCGACACCATGGGCACGGCCAATGGCATCGAGGTCAGTCCCGACGGCAAGATCTTGTATGTGAATGAAAGCGTGCAGCGCAATATCTGGATGTATGACATTGCCGCGGACGGCAGCCTGAGCGGCAAGCGATTGCTGATCAAGTTCGACGATTTCGGCATGGACGGCATGCGCGTGGATGTCGACGGCAACCTGTACGTGACGCGCTACGGCAAGGGCAGCGTGGTCAAATTGTCGCCGCAGGGCCGCATCTTGCGCGAGATCAGCGTGCCCGGCGCCAAGCCGAGTAACATCACCTTCGGCGGCCCCGATGGCCGCACGGCGTACGTGACGGAAGTGGTGCAGGGACGGCTGCTGCAATTTCGCGTCGACCGCCCGGGCCTGGAATGGCAGCGGGCGCAGCAGCATAAAGTAAATGCGGCCAATGCGGCGGCAGCGGCGGCAGCCCCGCCACCGGCTGCCGCGGAGTCCGTCAGCGCGGAATGACGCGCTCCGCCTTCAACTTCTCGAACAGCTTGAAGAAGGCGTCTTGCGTATCCTGGTAATCGGGGAAGCCGGCCTTGCGGCTCTTGCCCATGTCCGTCATCACTTCCATCGGCCGGCCCAGGTCGGCATCCGTATGCCACCAGGAAGCGAGGCGGCCGACATCCAGCTCGGCCAGATCATGCTGCTGCGCGATGGCGCGCCACTGGGCGGGGGCATCCTGCATGCGCTCGGCCAGCGGCGCCATCACCTCGGGCAGACCGGCCGCCGCGACGCCGAAGTAGGCGGCCAGGCGCGGCCACAGCCACTTCCAGCGGAAGACGTCGCCATTGACGATATTGAAATCTTCGTTGCGCGCGGCCGGGCTGTCGGCCGCCCACGCCAGGTGGCGCGCGATCTGGCCCGCGTCCGTCATGTCGGACAAGCCATGCCATTGCGCGGGCGAACCGGGAAACACGAAGGGCTGGCCGCCGGCCTTGCACAAATTCGCATACACGGCCAGGGTCAGGCCCATGTTCATGGCATTGCCCAGCGCGTAGCCGATGATGGTGTGCGGGCGGTGCACGCTCCACGTAAAACCGTACTGCGCGGCCGCTTCAAACAGCCGGTCTTCCTGTTCATAGTAGAAATTGTCCACGTCCTGGCGGCCCTGCTCTTCGCGGAACGGCGTGACGGGCACGCTGCCCTTGCCATACGCATCGAACGGCCCCAGGTAATGCTTGAGGCCAGTGACCAGCGCCGCATGGCGCAAGTGGCCGGCCGGTCCCAGCGCGGCCAGCACATTGGCCACCATGGCTCCATTGACGCGGATGTTTTCCTGCTCGTTTGCCTGGCGTGCCCAGGCCGTGAAAAAGACGTGGCTGGCGTCCAGGCCCGCCAGGGCGGCGTTTACTGCCGCGCCATCCGTGGCATCAAATTGCAGGGAAGTGCAGCCTGCCGGCACGGGCGTGCGGCCGCGCGAGACGCCCGTCACTTGCCAGCCCTGCGCCAGCAAGTGCGTGGCCAGATTGTTGCCGATGATGCCGCTGGCGCCGATGATGAGAGCGTGTTTTTGCATGAGAGAAAGCCTCCGAAAGAAAAAAACATCATATCCGCGCCATCAATTCTTATCCGCGATACTATTTCCCCTTATTCATGAATAAAATTCGCGAATCATGTTTTCATCGGAACATCTCAAGGGCCTCACACCGTTTCTCGCCACGGCCGACGCGGGCAGTTTTACCAGGGCGGCCGAGCGCCTGCACCTGAGCAGCTCGGCCGTCAGCAAGAGCGTGGCGCGGCTGGAAGAGCGGCTGGGCGTGCTGCTGTTCGAGCGCAGCACGCGCCGGCTGAAACTGAGCGACGCGGGCCGCGCCTACTACGCCACTTGCAAGCGCGTGCTGCAGGAACTGATGGATGCGGAAGACGTGCTGGGCGAGCATGCGACGGAGCTGGCGGGCAAGGTGCGCATCGGCGTACCCGCCTCGTATGGCCGCCTGCGCGTGATGCCTGCGCTGCTGGAGCTGTGCGCGCAGTATCCGCGCTTGCAGCCGTCGATCGCCTTCAGCGACCGCTTCGTCGACCTGTTCGAGGAGCGCATCGACATCGCCGTGCGCATCGGCGCGCCCTCGCACTGGCCGGCCGCGCTGGGCCAGATGCACCTGGGCGACGAACAGCTGATCCTGTGCGCGGCGCCCAGCTACCTGGCGCGGCGCGGCACGCCCGCGTCCATCGCGGATCTGGATGGCCACGACTGCATCGCCTACGGGCGCGGCGACGGTTCGCCCATGCCGTGGGTCTTCCCTGACGGCGCCACGGGCGGGCAGGTCGAGCACCGCCTGGCATCTCCCCGCATGACGGTGGGCGACGCGGAAGCGCGCACGGCCGCCGTACTGGCCGGCCTGGGCGTGGCGCAGCTGGCCACGTGGCTGGTGCACGAACACCTGGCCACGGGCGCCATCGTGGCGGTGCTGCCGGCACTGGCCACGCAAGGCTTGCCCCTGTACCTGGCGTGGCCGCTGGCGCGCCAGCTGACGCCGAAAACAGGCACCCTGCTGCAGGAACTGCGGCAGCGGCTGACGATCAGTTGATTCAGTTGATTCAGTTGATTCAGTTGAAAATTCCGCTTGACCCTGACGTTACGTCAGGTGCGATTCTGCTTGCACGCACCCGGAAAGGAGTACCCCATGCTGTTGAAAATCGGTGAACTGGCCAAGATGACAGGCTTGAGCATCCGCACCCTGCACCACTACGACAGCATCGGTCTGCTCTCGCCCTCGGCGCGCACGCAAGCTGGCTACCGCCTGTACCAGCACAGCGACATGGACCGGCTGCACCGGATCATGGCGCTGCGCAAGTTCGGGCTGTCGCTGGCCGATATCGCCAACGCCCTCGCCGGCCCGGACCTGCCTTTGCATTCCATCGTGGCGCAGCAGATCGCCATGCTGGAACGCCAGATCGCGCAAGCTTCCACCTTGCGCGAACGCCTGCGCACCCTGCAGGCGCAACTGGCGCAGGGGCAGGCGCCGGAACTGGCCGAGTGGCTCACCACTATGGAGTTAATGACCATGTACGACAAATACTTTAGTCCCGAAGAACTGCAACAGCTGCCGCTGCTGACAGATAGCGCCGTGGAACAGGAATGGAAGGCACTGGTAGCGAGGGTGCGCGCCGTCAAGGAGGCGGGCGCCGGCCCCGGCGATGCGCAAGCACAAGCGCTGGCCACGGAATGGATGGTCAAGCTGGTGCGCGACACGGGTGCCCACCCGGGCCTGTTCGCACGCCTGAACAGCATGCACGAACAGGAACCATCGATGCAAGCGACGACCAGCGTCGATGCGGACGTGATGCAATTCATCATCGCCGCCTTCAATGCCTCGCGCATTGCGCTGTATCGACCTTTCCTCGACGAGCAGGAATATGCGTACCTGGTGGCCAACTACGGCAAGCGCTCGGGCGAGTGGCCGGCCCTGATCGCCGCCGTGCGCGCCGCCATGGATGCGCGCACGCCGCCCACCGACCCGGCCGTGCTGCAGCTGGCGCGGCAGTGGCTGGACCTGTTCTGCTCATATGCGGGCACGAACCCGGCCACGCAGCTGAAATTCCGCCAGGCGCACCTGCAGGAACCGCGTCTGATGGAAGGCAGCTTCGTCGACGGGGCCATGCTGCAATACCTGGGCGCGGCGATGGCCGTGGTGGCGCAGGAGCGTCCCGGCAAATAAGTTGACGTGTGGCATCTCGTGGGCGGGGCCATGTAGAATCGGCCTTCGCCCACGAGAGGAACAACCGATGCGCCGCTTTCTGTTTGCTTGCCTGACCCTGCCCGCCCTGCACGCCGCCATGGCGGCCGAGCCGCCCGTGCAAGGGGTGTGGCAGGGCACCGTGGGCAAGGCCAATATCGTGGCTTGCTTCAACCAGCCCAGCCCCACGCAAGGCGCGGACCGCAGCGGCAACTATTACTACACGCGCTACAAGACGCCGATCATGCTGTCCAAGCCGAACGGCAAGACGCTGTGGCAGGAACTCGACGCCAAGGGCGACACGACGGGCACCTGGTCCCTGAATGCGCCGCAAGACGGCAAAGTCACCGGCACCTGGGCGGACCCGAAAAGCGGCAAGACCCTTCCCCTGGCCCTGACCCTGCTGGAAGCGGCGGGCGACCGCGAGCACCCATCCTGCGCCAGCGATGCCTACAACCTGGCGCTGGAAGATTTTCCCAATACCAAGACGAGCAAGCCGATCACCTTCGAAGGCAAGCAATACCGCAACCTGCAAGTGGGCGACACCATCACCGTGGAATTGATCGCGCCCGGCGATGGCGTGACAAAAATCAATGCGCAGCTGCGCGCCGTGCTGGCAAAAAATAAAAAAGACCTGGCCGACTTCTATGCCACGCGCCGCGAATACCTGGGCCGCAACGGTTTCACGACGGAAGACGAAGTGTATGCGGAGCCGACCTACTGGTCGCCGCGCTGGGTAACGGTCAAGTTCTACCGCTGGGCGGCAGGCTATGGCGCCAGCGGCATCTCCATCAAATTCCGTACCTGGGACGTCAAAACGGGCCAGGAAACGGACGTGTGGAACTGGTTTGGCGCCAGCGCCAGCGATGGCGACGACAAGGCCGAATTGCCGGACCGCCTGCGCCAGGCCCTGTTCAAGGACGTGAAAATCGATGCCGAATGCAAGGGCACGGATTACGACGGCCGCGGCCGCTTCCACCTGTCCCTGAAGCCGGAAGGCGTGTCGTTCTGGGAAGACTCGAACGGCAGCGGCTGCGAAAACGACTTTTTACTGCCCTACAGCAAGGTCGGCCCCTTCCTCACCGTCAAGGGCCGCGCCGCGCTCAGCGATTTGCTGCCGAAGAACTAAGCAGCACCTCTGCCACCATCTCCGCCGTGGCGGCCGCCAGGGTCCAGCCCAGGTGGCCGTGGCCCGTGTTGTAGTACACGCCAGGCGCCTTGCCCGGCCCCACTTTCGGCAGCATGTCCGGGAGCATGGGGCGCAAACCCGCCCACGGGATCACCTTGCGCGTATTGACGCCCGGAAAACACTGCTCCACCCAGCGCACCAGCGGGCGGATGCGGTCGGCGCGGATGTCGTCATTGAAACCATTGAATTCCGCCGTGCCCGCCACTCTGAGCCGGTCTTCGCCCAGGCGGCTGCTGACCAGCTTGGTCGCGTCGTCGAGCAGGCTGACCTTCGGCGCCGCCGCGCGGCTGGCTGCGTCGTCGAGCTGCACGGTAATCGAATAGCCTTTCACGGGATACACATTCACGTGGTCGCCCAGCATTGCCGCCATGGCGCGGCTGGCCGTGCCTGCGCAGATGACGACGGCGTCGAACAGGGTGCTGTCCTCGCCCACGCTGATGCGCACCTTGCCGTGTTCGCGCGCCAGCGCGGTGACCTGTGCACCGTAGCGGCACGCCACGCCCAGGCGCAGGCAGGCGTCGGCCAGGCCGCTGGTGAACTTGTGGATGTCGCCCGTGGAATCGCTGTCCGTGTAGTAGCCGCCGTAAAAGTCGCCCTGCAAGGTCGGCTCGATGGCGCGCATTTCCTGCCGCGTGACGGCGCGCCGCTCCAGTCCGCCCTGTGCCAGCAAACGCGACACGCCCGCCGCCCGCTCGAAGCCGCGCTGGTCCCGGTAGACGTGCAGGATGCCGGCGCGGCGATGATCGAAATCAATATGCTCTTCCTGCGCCCAGGCAAACAAGTGTGCGCGCGCGGCGATCGCCAGGCGCGCCGTGGCGATGGTGTTGCGCTCGTAGGCGGGCATGGCGGCAAGGAATTGCGCAAACCAGCTCAGCTTGTGCCAGCTGGGCCATGGATGCAGCAGCAGGGGCGCATCGCGCCGCGCCATCCATTTCAGGGCGTTCAAGATCGTTGCCTTGTGGTTCCACACTTCCGCGTGCGAGGCCGACAATTGCCCGCCGTTCGCATACGACGTTTCCATGGCCGCGTAGCGGTGGCGCTCGATCAGGGTGACATTGACGCCCCGCTTCGCCAGCGCGTAAGCGGTGGTGACGCCCGTGATGCCGGCGCCCAGCACGGCCACCCGCGTCATGGTGGCGACACCTTGTGCACGACTGTGTCGCCCGCCTGCAGTACGCGGCCATCCTCGGCCAGCACGTCCATCCTGCGCACGGGCAAGCCTGAACCCCGCTGCAGCAAGGTCGAATGGGCCTCGCCCGCCGCGAACAATTGCGTCTCGCTCCACTGGCGCAAACCGACGACGACGGGAAACAGGGCCAGCCCCTTGGGCGTCAGCACGTATTCCTGGTAGGCCGTGCCGTCCGAAGCGGGCGCGACCGTAAAGATGCCCTCTTCCACCAAGGTGTGCAGGCGGTCGGCCAGGATGTTCTTCGCCACGCCCAGGCTTTTCTGGAACTCGCCGAACCGGCGCATGCCGTCGAAGGCGTCGCGCACGATCAGGAGCGACCAGCGCCCGCCGATCGCATCGAGCGCGCGCGCCACGGGACAGGGGTCGGTTTTCAGGCTCTTGCGCTTGGCCACGGGCATTCTCCAGGATTGAGTGGTTGCATTTTAAAACTTCCCGGCGTAGACTCCAACTGGTTTTAATTTGAAACTACTTACATACAGACCCATGCGCGATACGACGACTCCCCTCACCACCACACTTCCCCCCGCCCTCGTCTGGCTGTTTGCCACGGCGGCCGGCCTCAGCGTGGCCAATGTGTATTACGCCCAGCCCTTGCTCGCCACCCTGGCGCAGGAATTCGGCATGACGGAAGCGGCCAGCGGCATGGTCATCACGGCCACGCAGCTCGGCTGCGCGCTGGCCCTGCTGCTGCTGGTGCCCCTGGGCGACATGCTGAACCGGCGCCGGCTGACCCTGTTCCAGCTGGGCTTGCTGGCCATCTCCCTGGCGGCGCTGGGCTGCGCCCGCTCCACGGCCGCCTTGCTGGGCGGCATGCTCCTGGTCGGCTTGCTGGGGACGGCCATGACGCAGGGCTTGATCGCCTATGCGGCCAGCGCGGCGGCCAGCCACGAGCGGGGCCGCGTGGTCGGCACGGCGCAGGGCGGCGTGGTGATCGGCTTGCTGCTGGCGCGCACCCTGTCCGGCGTGGTGGCCGATGTGGCCGACTGGCGCGCCGTGTACTTTGTGTCGGCAGCCATCGCCTGCGCCCTGCTGTTGCTGCTGTGGCGCAAGCTGCCGCCGGCGCAGCCTGCCAGCGAACGGCTGGCCTACGGCGCCCTGCTTGCCTCGATGGCGGAGATGTTGATGCACAACAAGGTCTTGCGCGTGCGGGGCACGCTGGCCCTGCTGATGTTTGCCGTGTTCAATATTTTCTGGAGCGCCCTGGTGCTGCCCCTGACGGCGCAAGGCTACAGCCATGCGGCCATCGGCGCGTTTGGCCTGGTGGGCGTGGCGGGGGCGCTGGGCGCGGCGCGCGCCGGGACGCTGGCCGATAATGGCCGCGCGCAGTGGACGACGGGCGCAGCTCTGTTGCTGCTGCTGGCCGCGTGGCTGCCGCTCGGCTTTGCGGGCGCGGCCCTGTGGCCCTTGCTCGTCGGCATCATTGCGCTGGATCTGGCGGGCCAAGCCATCCACGTGACGAACCAGAGTCTGATTTTCAAGCAGGACAGCGACGCGCACAGCCGCCTGGTGGCGTGCTACATGCTGTTTTATGCGGTGGGAAGCGGACTCGGTGCGATTGCCGCCACCAGCGTGTATGCGCTGGCGGGCTGGCATGGGGTATGCGCGCTGGGCGCGGCGGTCAGCTTGCTCGCCCTGCTGTTCTGGCGGCTGACCTTGCCTGCTGAAAAAGCTTAGTTCAGCATGGCCGCGGTAGAACCATGGCGGTAGGTTTTCAAGGCGTCCGGCTGGATCTGGATCAGCGAACCGCTGACTTTAATCAAATGCAAGTCCGTCAACTGGTGCAGCACGCGCGACAGGGTGGCGGGCGCCAGGTTCAGGAACGATGCCAACAGACTTTTCTTCAAGTCCAGCTTGACCTCGTTCGAACGCTGCTGGTCCGAAGCTTGCAGCAGGTACTCGACCACGCGCTGGGTGGCGTTCTGCACGGAGCAGCGCTCCACGTTGCGGATAAAACCCATCAGGTGATGCGACAGGCTGTTCATCATCTGGCGCGCGATACGGGGCGACTGGTCCAGCAGGCGCAGCAGCGCATGCGGCGGAATGCGCAGCAGCAGGCAGTGCTCAAGCGCTTCGGCGCAGAACGGATACGGTTCATCGAGGAAAATCATGGCTTCGCCGAAACTCTGGCCCGGGCGGATCAGTTCCAGTACCTTGTCGGTACCTTCCATGGAAAACACGCTCAGCTTGACGAGGCCGAAGACCACCACATAGGCGCCTTCCGCCACTTCGCCCTTGCGGAACAGCACTTTGCCTTTTTCCACTTCGACGCGCACGACATCCTGGCGCAATTGCTCTAATTGCGAAGGGGAAATATGGCGAAACAGAGCCTGGCTCGATAGCAAGCCATCGACGTTGACCTTATGCATGACACTCTCTTATTAGATTAGCGAATGACTAAGAGTGTAATGTGCAGGCACGGTCAAGGCCATACGTCAAAGGAACTAGGGTTGTCTAGGCCGGAACGCCATGCAGATCAAACAATCGCGCATTCCTTGCGCACTATTTGCACTTTGTTTGATCTTTATTTGCTCAACTCACGCTCGACGGCATACACGGCGATCTGCACGCGGCTGCTGAGCTTAAGCTTTTTGAGGATGTTTTGCACGTGGATTTTCACCGTGCTTTCGGCCACATCGAGCTGGCGCGCGATTTCCTTGTTGCTCAATCCTTGCGCCAGGCAAGCCATGGCTTCGCGTTCGCGCGGCGTCAGCTTGTCATAGTCGGCCTGGGGCGCGTTCTGCCCCGCGCGGAACTGCGACACCAGCTTGGCCGTCATGGCGTCGGCAATCACGGACTCGCCGGCGGCGGCGCGGCAAATGGCCTGGCCCAGCTGCTCGGCTTCGATATTTTTCAGCAGGTAGCCGCGCGCGCCCGCGCGCAGGGCCGCGCCCAGGTCGGCCGCATTTTCCGACACGGTCAGCATCAGCACGACCATCTGCGGCAAGTCCTGCAAGATCAGCTGCAGCGCCTCGACGCCGGACACGCCGGGCATGTTCAAGTCCATCAGCACCACGTCGGGCCGCAGTTCGGCCGTCAGGCGCACGCCGTCCAGCCCGTTCGATGCCTCGCCCACCACCTGGAATTGAGGATTGCGCTGCAGCAGCAGCTTGACGCCGCTGCGCAGCAAGGTGTGGTCGTCGACCAGCAGGATTTTGATTGGTGCGTTCACTATGTTTGTGGCCTGATAGGGATAAGTCATCTGTTACGCGGCCTGGCGCCGGGCTGCCGGCAAGGCCAGCGAGATCGTCGTGCCGCCGCCGGGCGTGCTGTCGATGGCAAATTGCGCACCGAGCCGCTCGGCTCTTTCCTGCATGATACGCAAGCCGATCTGCAATTCCGTTTTCTTGTCGCGCAGGTTGGCGGCGAAGCCTTCGCCATCGTCGCGCACCTGCAGCGCGAAATCGCGCCCGTTGACCACGCGCAGCGCCACGTTGCTCGCCTGCGCGTGCTTGCGGATATTCGACAACGCTTCCTGCACGATGAACAGGATCTGCAGCTGTTGCTCGGGCGCCAGCGGCGCGCCATTGCCGCTCATGTCCAGGGTGCCGACGACGCCCGTCTGCAGCTCGAACTTGGCCAGCACTTCCGACAGCTTGCTTTCCAGGTCGCTGCCATGCCAGCGCGTGCGGAAATTGACCAGCAATTCGCGCACGTCCTGGTAGCTTTGCTCGACGCCCATGCGCATCAGCGGCAACACTTCGGCCGCTTCGTCGAGCTGGCCCCGGCGCACGGAATCGTCGAGCATCTGCACTTGCAGGCTGATGAAGTTGAGGCTTTGCGCGATGCTGTCGTGCAAGCCTTCGGCCAGCAGGCTGCGTTCGCGCGCCACGGCGAATTCCTTTTCGCGCGCGATCAGGCGCTGGTTTTCGATGGCGATGCCCAGGCTCTGGCCCAGCGTTTCCAGCCAGCCCTGCTGCTGCGCATGCACGGCTTGCGGGCGCGCAAAGTGCAGCGAAAAACTGCCCACCACCTGGTCGCGCGCGAGGATGGGGAAGACGGCGATGGCGATAAATCCTTCATCCTGGCAACGGTAACGCTGCAAGGCATCGACCTGGCGGAAATCGCGGATCTGGATCACGCCCTGCGCCACGGCCGCGCCGCACAGGCAATCGTTGTTGCGGATGCAGTGTTCCTCTTCCACCATGGCGTCGGAAATGCCCTCGTGCACGATGATGTGCACGGTATCGTGCTGCGGATCGAGGATGCGCACGGTGCCCCCTTCCGCCTGCGCGAATTGCATCACGTGGCGCAGGAAGCCGCGGCACAGCGCATCGATGGCGTGCTGTCCCGCCAGCAAGGTGGAAATCTCATGCAGGGTGGCCAGCTGGCGTTCCTGCGCGGCGCTCAGGCCCGACTCGGCTTGCGCCAGGCGGCGCTGGCGCCAGCGCGACGCTGGAAGTTGTTTGCGGGAAGATTGACTGCGCGGCGCATGCATGAAGAACTCGAATCTGAAAAGTAGTGCGCCCGGCAAGCGCTGCGGCCTGCCGGGCTGGTAAAGGTTACAAACGGATCTCGGTACCGAGCAGCTTGACGAACTGCGCCAGCCAGGCCGGATGCGCGGGCCACGCGGGCGCCGTGACGAACTGGCCATCCGTGACGGCGTCCGTGACGGCGATGTCGGCATACGTGCCGCCCGCCAGCTTCACTTCCGGCGCGCAGGCGGGATAGGCGGAAATGCGCTTGCCGCGGATGACGTCGGCGGCGGCCAGCAACTGCGCACCGTGGCAGACGGCCGCGACAGGCTTGCCCGCTTCGGCGAAATGGCGCACGGCGGCGATGACTTTCTCGTTCAGGCGCAGGTATTCGGGAGCGCGGCCGCCGGCGATCATCACGGCGTCATAGTGGGCCGGGTCGATGTCGTCGAAGCTGGCGTTCAGGGTGAACAAATGGCCCGGCTTTTCCGTGTAGGTCTGGTCGCCCTCGAAATCGTGGATGGCCGTCTTGATCGTCTCGCCGCTCTTCTTGCCGGGGCACACGGCATGCACGGTATGGCCGAGCATCAGCAGGGCCTGGAACGGCACCATCGTCTCATAATCTTCTGCAAAATCGCCGGTCAAAAACAGAATTTTCTTCGCTGCCATTTAGTTCTCCTATGAAAGATTGATCCCATATCCTTGCCTGCAGGACACACCGCAAGGCGTATCTTAGCGCGACTTGGCAACCATACTGGATATTTATCAAACTTTTGCGCCTTGATCGAGGATTTTACAGGCTGAGGCAGAATTTTTTACAGGCTGGCAGGTCAAACTCGGACGCCCCCACTCGAAAGCCTGGCCATGCACACCGCCACCAGCCCCCTTGCTGCGCCTGCCCTGATCCGCATCTTCGACCATTTTGCCGATGCGCAGCAGGCCCGCAGCGCCCTGCTCGACGATGGTTTCCCCGCGCACGCCGTGCAGCTCGACACGGTCGACGACGAGGCCGTCCCCACCGTCCCCATACAGGGCAAGGCCGCGTGGCGCGGCATGTTCCGCCTCGTCGTGGCCATCGGCAATGCGCAGGAACGGGAACGGGCGCACGCCATCGTGCAGGCGCATCACGGCTGCGATATCGACCAGCGCACGGCCAGCCACGCGGGCGGCTGGCGCGCAGGCGTCGCTACGCTCGCTGGCTGAGGCGCTCTCCCCCGCGCGGTCAAATTATGGCAAGATCAAGCTTCCTTCATTCCTCAGTGGAACTTGCCATGATTTTTGAAATTGCCCACATCCAGATCAAATCGGCCACGCACGCTGCCTTCGAAGCGGCCGTGACGAAAGCCATCCCCCTGTTCCAGCGCGCGCGCGGCTGCGAGTCGATGCGCCTGGAGCGCTCGATCGAAAACGGCGACGCCTACCGCCTCGTCGTGGGCTGGACGACGCTGGAAGACCACACCGTGCATTTCCGTGGCAGCGAGGACTTCCAGGCCTGGCGCGGCCTGGTGGGCGAATTCTTCGCCGCCCCGCCCCAGGTCGAGCACATGAACACGGTGGTGACCGGGTTTTAATATCGGCAGGCGGCACGGGCTGTAAATGTCCGGGCCGGCGCCTTAAACGGCAGGATGGTGAAACACTTGCCGCAAGTAGGCAAGGAAAGTTTCATCCTTGCACAGGGTCTTGCCCGGCGAATCCGACAGTTTCGCCACGGACTGGCCATTGCAGCGCACCAGTTTCATGACGATGTTGAGCGGCGTCAAACCGACATCGTTGGTGAGATTGGTGCCGATGCCGAAACCCGTCATGATGCGGTCGGCGAAGTGCTGGTACAGGGCAAACGCCTTGTCCAGGTCCAGGCCGTCGGAAAACACGAGGCGCTTGGTATTGGCGTCGATGCGCAGGGCCGCGTAGTGGGCCAGCGCCTTCTCGCCCCACTCGACGGGGTCGCCCGAATCGTGGCGCAAGCCGTCGAACAGCTTGGCGAAATACAGGTCGAAGTCGGCCAGGAAGGCGTCCATTCCCACCACGTCCGTCAGGGCGATACCCAGGTCGCCCCGGTATTCCTGCACCCAGTCTTCCAGTGCCGCCTTTTGAAAGTCGCGCAGGCGCACGCCAAACGACTGGAACGATTGCATGTATTCATGCGCCATGGTACCGATCGGCACGATGCCGAGCTTTTTCGCCAGGTATACATTCGACGTGCCCTTGAAATACTCGGGCACCTCGCGCGCCAGGCGCTGCACCACCTCGTCATGCCAGGCGCCGGAAAAGCGCCGGCGCACGCCGAAATCGGAAAATTCGAATGGATGCTTGCGCCTTGGCAGCTTGCCGAATTCCTTCACGGCCGCCACTTTCAAGCCCAGGCGGTGGCGCCCTTCGCGCATGGCCGCGTCCAGGTCGAAACGGCGGAAATACAGTTCGTTGATGATGTACAACACGAAAATCTCGAAGCCCATCACGTGCACTTGCGGCCCGGCCGCGTGCACGAGCAAGGTGTCGCCATCCGTGCTCACTTCGATGAACTTGCGCTGGAAGCGGAACACCGTCAAAAAGTCGACGAAATCGCTCTTCATGAAGCGCAGGGTGCGCAAATAGGCCAGCTCGTCGTCGGCAAACGACATCGAGCATAAATGGTCGAGCTGCTCTTCCAACTCACCCTTCAGTTCGGCCAGGGGAAAGGCCGTGGCGTTGCGGCAGACAAATTCGTATTCGGTATGGGTATTCGGATGACCGTGCAGCAATGCTTGCCACATTGTAAATTTATACAGATCGGTTTCCAGCAAACTGCGCACTATCGGGGTCATGTGTGTTTTCTCCAACTTCCTGAAGCCAGAATAGTACGCCACTGCAAGCATTTCAGCAGGACACAATCGACAATGGCTCAGGCAATCGCGTTCGCCTGCAGTTCGGGCAAGACGTCGGCGGAGGTGGCCAGCCGCGCGCCGCGCGCTTGCATGGCGGCCAGGAAGTCGCGCTGCTGTGCTTCAAAGCCCGTGACGGGGCTCATGCAGTCCGTCAGCAAGACCAGGCGCGCCAGCGCCTGCGGTCCCTGCTGCGCTTGCAGGTAGTCGGCGATGTGCTCCGTGCTGGCTTTCACGCAATGGCTGCCCGCTTCGCCGGTGACATAAATCTGCTGCGCCGGCAGCAAGGTATCGAGGAAGGCGCGGTTGAGCTGGGTGGCCGCATCCTGCGGATCGGGCACTTCCGCCATGACGGCCGAGTAATGCTCGGTCCATGGATTCGAACCCTTGCTCAGCTTGGCCACCACTTGCAGCCGCTCCACTTCCCACGCGTTGTAGGCGGCGCGCACGGCCGCGTGGACATTCTGCCCCCAGCTGCCGATCTCGCAATGCACGGGCCACACCATCAATTGATAGCGCCCCGCTTGCTGCAAGGCATCCAGATAAGCCAGCGCGCGCGGCAAGGCACCGCTGGCGGCGGGCAGGAACAGGCGGTCGCGCACCTGCTGCGCGCTGATCTGCGTAAATGGCGGCACGGCGCCGCCATCGCCCGTGCGCCAGAAGGCGGGGTGGGCGATGTCGTAACGGTGGTGCGCGTCGAGCGTGATACTGATCTGCGTCAAGCCGCCGCCCCCTTCGCGGATCAGTTGCGCCACGCGCAGCATATCCTGGTGGGCGCCGGGCACGGCCAGCGCCGGTGCGGCGTCTGGCGGCAGCCAGGCGGCAGGCAAGTCGCAAAAATCGTTTTGCGGATCGATGACGAGCAGGTGCAACTGGCGTTTCATGGCGGTCCTCTGGCGTGGCAATATTTCGCATGATACGGGCAACTGCGCCGGCGCGCCTGCACCGGCTACGCCCGGACTGTGCTCATTCGCAATAACTTGCGCCGAAACAAGCCACGCGACGCTTCAGGGGTGGAAGACATAGCGGCGCTGGCGCCGCTCGACCAGCTTGACGGCCACCTCGCCCGCTTCCGCCACGGCGTCCGCTTCCGTTGTAAACTGGTGGTCGGCCGACACCCGGCGCTTTTTCACCAGGTTGACCCGGTGCATGGGGTTGCGCGACGGGGCATAGATGGCGACGTAGGCGCCCCATAGCTTGCAGCCCCGCAAGGGTTCCGCCGTGTAATTCACCTCATAAAAATCAACATACTTTATCGGCACGATGTTCGCTCCAAAAATGACATGGCCGGACAGCTTGTCTCTACGGACTGACGCGGTAAAAAGGTAAAACCATGCGTTCACGCCTGCTCGGGATACCCGATGCGGCTTTGTTTTTATAACGCGGCACAGGAGAAAATGGATGAATGACTACCTCATCTTCATGCACGACGACACGGAAACACCGGTGGACGTCGCCACGCCGGCCTGGGAAGATTACTTCGCCATGCTCAGGGCCAGCGGCCGCTTCTGCGGCGGCAGTTCCATCGGTCCCGGTATCTGCGTGCACCGGTCCGGCCAGGCCAAACCGGTGACGCCACACTTGTCAGGTTATATACGTGTACAAGCTGAAAGTATAGACGATGCAAAAAAATTGTTAATCGGAAACCCCGTACTGAACGCAGGGGGGACGGTGGAAATTCGCGAGCTGCCGCGCGACTGACACGGCGTCGCCGGCCCCCTACTTTCCGGCCTCGGCCGCGGAATGCATGGACCACACGACGCTGAGGATTTTCCATTCGCCATCGCGCTTGACCATTTGCCACGCTTCCACGCCATAGTTGGACAATTTATTGCCGACGAGGAATTCGTAGTCGAAGTTGACCCACGCGACATGGCGGTCCTGGGTGATCTTGACGTTGTAGAATTTTTCTTCCGTGCGCTGGGGTTCGCGCTTGATGAAGTTGGCGAAACCGACATAGCCGGCCGCCCCGACGCCGTCGAAGTGGACGTCCGTCGTGTCGCGCATTTTCTTGATGAAATCGTCGTCGGCAGGCGAGGCGAACAGGATGTTCGTATGCAGCAGCAGCGACGACAGCAGCTTGACATCCTTGGCGATCAGGGCCGCCTGGAAGTCGGCGACGACTTTTTCGATGGCGCGGATATCTTCGGGCGTGGAAGCGTGGCGCCCCACGTGGGGCGGCGCCACGGGCGCAGTTTGCGCCAGCGCAATGCCTGCTGAAAACAAAGAACATCCGAACAATATTGCGCTTGCCAACTTGTGCATGAGGGACTTTCATGGCGAACCGCTCGCCGGGCCGGCACGGGGCGTGCCGCCGGCAAGCTTATGTCAACCATGGCAGATTGGCAATCCCCCTTTGGAACTAGAGGCGAGCCTGATTCAGGCAGCCAGGGCCTCGATCGAGGCGCGGCCCTTGGCGATCGCGCTGCTGACAGCTTCCTCGCCCATGGCCACGCCTTCGGCCTGCACGAACTCGATCTCGGTGATGCCGATGAAGCCCAGCGCCGTGCGCAGATAAGTGCTCAGGTAGTCATACGCGGCGCCGGGGCCTTCGCTGTAGACGCCGCCGCTGGCCGTGAAAATGACCGCTTTCTTGCCCGTGGCCAGGCCAACGGGGCCTGTCGCCGTGTACTGGAACGTGCGGCCCGCGCGCGCCACGTGGTCGATCCACGCCTTCAGGGTCGAGGGCACGGAAAAATTGTACATGGGCGCGGCCAGCACCAGCACGTCGGCCGCCAGCAATTCGTCGACCAGGGTATCGGACAATTGCACGGCCGCTGCCGCCTGCGCGCCGCGCTGGTCGGCCGGCGTGAAGAAGGCGCCCATCACCTCTTCCGTCAGATGCGGCACGGGCTGCGCCGCCAAGTCGCGTTCGACGACGCTGGCCCCTTGCGCGGCCAGTTTTGCGACGAATTCGCCGGACAATTGACGAGAAAGGGAACCGCTGTTGCGCACACTGCTATTAATGTATAAGACCTTGCTCATGAAGTGCTCCTGTGAAAACGGGTGACGGGAATGGCCGCATCGCAGCCCTTGCACACAGCATAGTTCGGGTCTACCATCGAGAAAACCGTGTAAATATAAATGATTAGCATCGAATTTCTAGATATGGAGTCAGCATGAGAGAACCGGGCCAGCCTTCGCTCGACCAGTTGCGCGTGTTTGTCGCCGTCATCGACGCGGGCGGTTTCGCCCACGCGGCGCGCCAGTTGCACCGCACGCAGTCGGTGATCAGCTACACCATCGCCAACCTGGAAGAACAACTGAACGTGGTGCTGCTCGACCGCGGCAAGCGCAAGCCCACCCTGACGGACGCGGGCAAGGCCCTGCTGGCCGACGCGCGCGCCGTGGCCCTGAAGGTCGACGGCATGCGCGCGCGTGCCAAGGCCTTGGCCGGCGGGCTGGAGGCGGAAGTGTCGGTGGTGGTCGACGTGATGTTTCCCACCTGCGTGCTGGTGCGCGTGCTCGAAGCGTTCCAGGCGCAGTTCCCCACCGTCGCCCTGCGCCTGCGCATCGAGGCGATGGGCGCCGTGGCGCAACTGGTGATGGATGGCAGCTGCCACATCGGCCTCGGTGGCTGGATGACGGCCACGGCCAGCGTCTTCGAGCGCCTGGCCGTGGGCCACGTGCGCCTGATTCCCGTGGCCGCGCCCAGCCACGCGCTGGCGCAGCTGGCCGGCCCGATCCCCTCCAACGTGGCGCGAGAACACGTGCAGCTGGTACTCAGCGACCGCAGCGTGCTGACGGAAGGCCAGGATTTCGGCGTGCTGGGATTGCGCAACTGGCGCCTGGGCGACCTCGGTTCCAAGCACGCGCTGCTGCGCGCGGGCCTGGGCTGGGGCAACATGCCCGAAGCGATGGTGCGCGACGACCTGGCGGAAGGCCGCCTGGTGCACCTGCCGCTGGCCGTCGACAATGGCGAGAATTACCCGATTTACCTGATCCAGCGCGCCGACACGCCGCCGGGCCAGGCGGGCAAGTGGCTGACGGAGCGGTTTGCGGAGCAGTTGCCGTTGCTGGCCCAAGTCTTCTAGAAGCGCGCGCGGGCGGGTATCATGCACGCATACATTGATCAGCATCAGAAGGAACCACATGGCCGGCATCGACGACTTCGTCAACAAACAAAAACCTGGCGCGCGCTTCGTCATCACGGCGCAGATGCTGCGCATGACGCCGCAGCAATTCGATTCGCTGGCGCAGGAATGGATGGAAGACGGCGGCCCCGGCTTCGACGTGGCCGGCATCCCGCACCGGGTGGTCGTCGACGGGCAGTTCTATATTGCCCGGCTCACCGTGCAGCGGCACGGCGAGCCGGCATAAGGCCTAATCGACGCCCAGCACGTGCAGGCGGCGCCGCAGGCGCGCCACTTCTTCCGACAAGTCGACCACCAGCGCGGCCAGTTCGGCGTTCGCGTCGAACACGGATTCGATTTCGTGCAGGCGGCGCGCGCGCACCAGGTCCAGGCTGGTGAAGCGCCAGGCCGTGAGTTGCCCCGCCGGCGGCCCATTTTGCAGCAGCACGCCCGTCTGCACGTGCTGCACCACCCAGTCCGGCTCCACGGCGCAGGCGCGCGCCAGTTCTTCCAGGCTCAGGGCACGGTCTTCGAGCAATTCGCCAATTACCTTGTTTGTCATGATTTACCCTCCCAGCTTCTGGCGCGGATTGAAAGCCATCTCGCGCGCCATGGTTGCATACAGTTCGCGCGCCTTGTCATCGTTCGCCGCCGGCAGCACCACTTCCAGCAGCAGATACAGGTCGCCCGGCTGGGCGGCGGGGATGCCGCGTCCCTTCAGGCGCAGCTTGCGCCCCGTCTGCGAATTGGGCGGCACGCTGACGGACACCGTGCCCGATGGCGTGGGCACGTCGATCTCGCCGCCCAGCGCCGCTTCCCACGGCGTGACGGGCACCGTCTCGAAGACGTCGCGCCCTTCCACCTTGTAGCGCGCATCGGGCCGGAAGCGGATTTCCAGGTACAGGTCGCCGGCGGGCGCGCCGCCGCTGCCCGGATTGCCCTGCCCCTTCATGCGCAGCTGCTGGCCTTCCGTGACGCCTTTCGGTATCGTCACCTCCAGCGTGCGTTCGCGCGTCACCACGTGGCCTTGCGCATCCGCCTCGGGCACGCGCATGACGATATGGCGCTTGGCGCCCTGGTAGCTGTCCTGCAAATCGATGGTGATGGCGGCGTGGCTGTCCTCGCCCTGCATCTGGAACGTGCTGTTGGCGCGGCGCCGCCCGCCCACGTGGGCGAACAGGTCGGCAAAGAAGTCGCTGTCGTCGGCGCCCGACGATTCGTAGCCCGCACCCCAGTCCGGCGGCGGTCGGAAAGGTTCTCCCTTGGGATGACCCTGCGCGCTGCGCCCCAGTTCATCGTAGGCGGCGCGCTTTTCCGCGTCACCCAGCACGCCGTAGGCTTCGTTGAGGGCCTTGGTGCGCTTGTCGGCGTCCGGCTCCTTGCTCACGTCGGGATGGTATTTGCGTACCAGCTTGCGGTACGCCTTCTTGATCTCGGCCTCGGTCGCCGTCTTTTCGACGCCAAGTTCCTTGTAATAATCCTTGTATTCCACCGTGCCTGCTCCCCATGGTTGAAGTGCCTATGGGAAGAGTACACGAATTGGCCGAAGGACAGCGGACGCACAAACCAAACCGCCCGCGGGACACGGGTCGCGCGGGCGGTGCAAGGGCAGCGGAAAAGGTCTAGCGCACGCGGCGCAGCGAGGAAATGCGGCGATCCAGGCCATGGTGCAGGCGGCCGTAGCTGCCAGGCCCCATCACCACGCAGCGGCCGCGGAAGTTGGCGTCGACGCAGAATTCCCAGCGGCCGTAATTGACGACGATCGATTCGGCGCGGTCGTTGAAGCCATAGCGGCTCAAGTCGCGCACTTCGCGGTCCAGGCGCACGGGCCGGCCGCGCATGCCCGCATCGGGGAACATCAGCACGGCGCCATTCATGTCGGGACGGTGGCCGCCGCCATGGCCGTGGCCAGGGTATGGGCGTTCCGGCTCCGGATACGGGCGGTTCGGCCGCGGCGGGTAGGGACGGTGATCGCCGCCGCCATGGCCCGGCCGGCCCACTTCGCGCACGGAGGAAACGGCGTCGTTCATGCCCGGCATGGTGTCGTAGCGGCCCGGCCCCAGAGTGCGGCAGTTGCCCCGGTAATTGGCGTCCTTGCACACTTCCCAGGTGCCCGAGCGCACGATGATGCTGGAGGTCTTGTCGTTAAAGCCCATGCGCGACAGGTCGCCCGTATCGGAACGCAGGGTGACCGGGCGGCCGCGGAAACCGGCATCCTCGAACAGGGTGATTTCGCCCGCCGATGCGGCAAGGGGGGCGAGGAAGGTGGCGGCGCACAGCAGCGCGGGCCGGAAAGATCGAACCATGACAACTCCAATACTGAGACATTTTCGCCAGTGTAGTCCAGGCGGCAGGCGGCGAGTGTAACAAAGGGCAAGCAAATGTCAGCACACGGCAGGGAATGTAAAAACCGCCTGGCGGGATCAACCCGGCAGGCGGCCTGTCAGTACCGCGTCAAGACGCGATCAGCGCACGCGGCGCAGCGAGGAAATCTGGTTTTCCATGCTGTTCAGGCGGCCGTATTCTCCCGGCCCGATCACTTCGCAGCGGCCGCGGAAGTTCGAATCGCTGCACACTTCCCACTGGCCCTCATTGACGACGATGGACGAGGCGCGGTCGTTGAAGTTGTAGCGCACCAGGTCTTCCGCATTGCGGTCCAGCGCCAGCGGTTCGCCGCGCATGCCCGCTTCGGGGAACAGCAGGACGGCGCCGCGCTGCTGGTACTGCTGTTGCGGATACTGCTGCTCGTATTGCGGCCGCTGGTACTGCTGTTCATACTGCTGCTGGCGGCGCGCTTCGCGCTCGTCCACCATGCGCGCCGACGACACGCGCCCATCGAGGCCGCGCCCCAGGTCGTCGTGGCGGCCGGGGCCGAAGATGCGGCACACGCCGTTGTAGTTCGAATCGCTGCACAGCTGCCAATAGCCGTTGTAGATGACGATGCTCGTGGTGCGGTCGTTGAAGCCGATACTGACGAAATCGTCCGTATCGCGGTTCAGGCGCGCCGAGCCGCCATTCTGCCCCGCGCCCGAATACACTTCCAGGGTGCCGCCACGGCCATAGCCGCCATGGCCGCGGTCCGGATCGCGCCCGGGGCGTCCCGGATTGTAGCCGTCGCCGCGCCCCGATTCGCGCACCGAACTGATGGCGTCGTTCATGCCCGGCATCGAGCGGTACTCGCCCGGCCCCAGGGTCTTGCAATTGCCGCGGAAGCCGGCATCGGTACACACGTCCCAGGTCCCTGAACGCACCAGGATGCTCGATGTCTTGTCGTTGAAGCCAAAGCGCGACAAATCGTCCGTCGTCTCGCGCAGGTTCACGGCGCGGCCCCGGAAATTATCATCCTCGAACAAGGTGATATCGCCCGCATGGGCGGTTGCATGCGCCCCCAGCGAGAGCAGCAAGGTCGCCGCGCATGCCAGCGCGTGTTTGAAAGGGCCCGTCATGATTAACTCCATTCTTCATTCTTTGGTGATGATTCGCCTGGCCAAAACGCCAGGGTGTTAGTGTAACAAATACAAGGCCTCGGCGAAGGCCCGGTCGCGCATTCAATACAGGCGGCGCAGCGAGGAAATGCGCTTTTCCAGCGTCGCGCCCAGGGTTTCATACTTGCCCGGTCCCATGCGCTCGCAGGTGCCGCCGAACTGCGAGTCCGTGCACACTTCCCAGGTGCCTTCGTGGATGGTCATGGAGGCGGCCTGGTCGTTGAAGTTCAGGCGCACCAGGTCGCTGACGTCGCGGTTCACCTGCAGCCCGGGTCCATTCAGGAACGCGCGGCCGTACAGCACCACCAGTCCCTCGTTATTCTGCGGACGGTTCTCTTCGCGCGGATCGACAAGGCGCGCCGACGACACGCGCCCGCTCAGGCTACCCAAGTCATCGTGGCTGCCAGGCCCGAACACGCGGCAGCTGCCGCGGTAGTTGGAATCGCTGCACAGCTGCCAGTAGCCATATTCGATGCGCGCGCTGCTGGCGCGGTCGTTGAAGCGGATGTCGACCAGGTCGTCGCGGTCCGCGTTGATGCCGGCAGACGCGCCGCGCTGGCCGCCGTCCGCATACAGTTCCAGCGCCGCGCGGCGGCCGCCGCTGCCGCTGCCGCCGACTTCGCGCACGGATGAAATCTTGTCGTTCATGCCCGGCATCGAGCGGTAGTCGCCGCGCTCCAGCGTCTTGCAATCGCCCTTGAAATCGGAATTCGTGCACACTTCCCAGCTGCCCGACTCGACCTGGATGCTCGACGCGGCGTCATTGAAATTGACGCGCGACAGGTCATCGGTCGTATCGCGCAAGACCACCACCCTGCCCTTGAAATTATCGTCGGTGTACAGGCGGATCTCGCCGGCCTGCGCCGCGAGGTGGACAAACAGCGAACTGGCGCACAGCAGGGCAAAAGCGAACGGGCGATTCATGGGGCGGTCTCCGGTGGCGGCAAAGGCAAGTGATCGACATGACAACTGATGTCAGTGTAGCCATCCGTAGAAAAAACGGTGTAACAAAGTATGAGAAAAGGACAACAAATTGTTACCAAAAGCAATAACCGGCCCTGCGGGAGCCGGTTATTGCCATTTCGCTGACGCGCTGCCCCGCGTCAGCGCACTTCGCGCACCGACGAGATGCGGTTGCTCAGGCGCTCCAGGCTCGCGTATTCACCGGGTTCCAGGGTGCGGCAGCGGCCGCGGAAATCCACGTCCTCGCACACTTCCCAATAGCCGGAACGCACGCGCACGCTTTGCACCGTGTCGTTGAAATCACGCTCGCGCAAATCGGCCGAGGCATTGCGCACGGTCAAGCTGCGGCCGGCGAAATCATCGCGCGTATAGAAGGTCAGTTCGCCGCCCAGCGAGCGCCCCGGCAAATGGCCGCGCTCGCGGTCGCGGTCACGGCGGCCGTCCCAGTCGCGCCCCCGGTCGCGGTCGCGGCCCGGATAACCATCCCAGCCGCCGCGCACTTCGCGCAGCGAGGTGATCTTGTTGGCATGGCCGTCCAGCGATGGATACTCGCCCGCCTCGAGCAGGAAGCAGGCGCCGCGGAAATCGGCTTCCTCGCACGCTTCCCAGCGGCCCGAGCGCACGCGGATGCTTTGCGTCGTGTCGTTGAAACGGACCTCTTCCAGGTCGGCGACGGCGTCGCGCACGGTGTGCGAGCGGCCGTGATAATCGTCGCGCGAATACAGCGTCAGTTCGCCGGCGCCGGCCAGTTCGGCCGTCATGGCGGCGCCCAGCAGCAGGGCGCAGTTCAAAGCTTTCTTCAACATGGTCTTACTCCATAGTCAGGGTACTGCGGTTGACTATTTGGTCATTTTGCCAAATAGAGCGCGCAGTCTATCCGCGACTGGCCCACTTAGCTGTAACAAATGATTACCGTGCCCGGGCGCCAGGGATGCCACGGCGGACAAGCACGGTGAATGCCGGTAGAATCTTGTGTTTAGTCAAGCTTGCCGACCATGCCGCACACTACCTCGTTCACCCTGCCCGCCGTCCGTACTGAAATTTCTTCGCTGTGGAAGCTGGCGTGGCCCATCCTGATCGGCCAGCTGGCCACCGTCGGCATGGGCGCGGCCGACGTGGCGATGACGGGCCATACGAATCCCGAGGAACTGGCCGCCGTCTCCCTGGGCGCGGCCATCTGGTCCATCGTACTCGTCACCGTGAGCGGCATCATGATGGCGATCAATACGCTGGTGGCGCATGAAATCGGCGCCGCGCGCCACGACCGGGTGCCGCACATCGTGCGCCAGTCGCTGTGGAAGGCGCTGCTCGTGGGCCTCGTGGCTTGCCTGCTGACGAACATGGCGGCGCTGGTATTCGACCACCTGATGCTCGAACCCCATGTCGCGGCCAAGGCCAAGCTGTTCGTGCACATCATCAGCTGCGCGCTGCCGCCGTTCGCCGCCTACCGCGCGCTGTACGGCTACAGCACCAGCATCAACCAGACCAAGCCCGTGATGGTCATCGCGCTGGCCGCGCTGGGCCTCAATATCCTCGTCAACTACCTGCTGATCTACGGCCACTGGGGCATGCCGAAGATGGGCGGCGTGGGCTGCGCCGTGGCCACCACCTGCTGCGTGTGGATGATGTTGCTGGCCATGCTGGCCTGGATCAAGATCGCGCCCGCCTACCGCGCCACGTACCCGTTCACGCACTGGGAAGGGCCGCAGCTGTCGTCCATCGGCCCCATGCTGCGCCTGGGCCTGCCCATCGGCGTGACCTACTTTGCCGAAGTGAGCGCGTTTGGCGTCATCAGCCTGCTGGTGGCGCGCTTCGGCGTGATCCAGGTGTCCGCGCACCAGATCGCCCTGAATTTCTCGTCCGTCGTCTTCATGGTGCCGCTCACGTTCGGCATCGCGCTGGTCACGCGCGTGGGCCACGCCGTGGGCGAAGCCAATCTGCGCCGCGCGCGCTTCATTTCGTGGGTGGGCGTGGCCATGTCGCTGACGGCGGCCATCGTCTCGGCCACCGTCATCACCGTGTTCCGCCACCAGATCGCGCAAGCCTACACGTCCGACCCGCAAGTGCAGGCCCTGTGCGCGCAGCTGCTGCTGTTCGCCGCCCTGTTCCAGCTGTCCGACGCGACGCAGGTGGCCACGTCCTGCGCCATCCGCGGCTACAAGGTGACGCGCCAGCCGATGCTGATCCAGCTGCTGGCCTTCTGGGGCTTCTCGCTGCCGATCGGCTACGTGCTGGGCCTCGCGCCAGCCGGCTTCCCCTGGTCGCCGGCCGAGCCGATGGGCGCCGCCGGTTTCTGGATCGGCCTCGTCACGGGTTTGACGGTCGCCGCCGTGCTGCTGACCTGGTACTTGAACCGGCTGTCGCTGCAGCGCCTGCGCGCGGCGCATTGAAACAATGCATGGAACAAAGGGCGGCACGCAATTTATGCATGCCGCCCTCCCTGCTTCGCCATACAAAGCCCCAGCGCCGCACTCTTTCCGCCAAAGTAAAGAAGGCAATTTCCGGATTATTCCGTGGCTGGCCCTATCGCATTAAACGCCGTGCTCTGGTATCGTTTGCTGTCAAGCATCTTCTTGACATCCCTTTACAATCACCGAGACATCCATGCGTTTTATTCTTTGTTTTCTGGCCGCGATGGCCAGCGTTCCCGCATCGGCTGAAAAGCTGACCCTGGAACGCATCCACGCCGATCCGGCGCTGGCCGGCCCCGGCGTGCGCAACCTGAAGGTCTCGCCCGACGGCGAGCGCGTCACGTTCCTGCGCGGCCGCGCGGACAACCAGTTCCAGCTCGACCTGTGGGAATTCAAGCTGAAGGACAAGAGCACGCACCGCCTGGTCGACTCGAAGGCGCTGGTGCCGAATGAAACGATTTCGCCCGAAGAGCAGGCGCGCCGCGAACGCGAGCGCACGGCCAGCCTGAACGGCATTCTCAGCTACAGCTGGTCGCCGGACGGCAAGCAGCTGCTGGTGCCGCTGGCCGGCAATCTGTACCTGGTCGACGCGGCCCACCCGGACAAGGCGCGCCTGGTCGCCAAGGGCAATGTACTCGATCCGAAAATCTCGCCGAAAGGCCGCTACGTATCGTTTGTGCGCGATCAAAACATCTATGTGATCGACCTCAAGACGAACAAGGAACGCCAGCTGACCACCGATGGCAAGGGCACCATCCGCAACGGCGAAGCCGAATTCGTGGCGCAGGAAGAAATGGGCCAGCGCACCGGCTACTACTGGGCTCCCGACGATTCCGCCATCGCCTATAAACGCTATGACGAAGCGCCCGTGCCCGTCGTGCGCCGCTTCGAAATCTTCGCCGACCGCACCGACGTCGTCGAGCAGCGCTACCCGGCCGCGGGCGACCCGAACGTGCTGGTGCAGCTGCTGATCGTCTCGCCGGAAACGGGCGCGCAGCGCCAGGTGGACCTGGGCACGAACCCGGACATCTACCTGGTGCGCGCCGACTGGAGCGCGGACGGCAAGTCGCTCGTGTACCAGCGCCAGTCGCGCGACCAGAAGACCCTCGACCTGGTGGCCGTCGATGCGGCCACCCTGGCGCAGCGCACCCTGCTGACGGAAACGTCGAAGACCTGGGTCAGCATCCATGACGACCTGCGCTTCCTGCCGAACGGCCAGTTCCTGTGGTCGTCCGAGCGCACGGGCCGCAACCACCTGTACCTGTACGATATGGGCGGCAAGCTGCTGCACCCGGTCACTTCCGGCGAGTGGGGCATCGACAGCGTGCTGGCCGTGAACCAGAAGACGGGCAAGGTCTACGTATCGTCGAACCGCGACGCCGTGATCGACAAGCAGACCTACGCCCTGGCGCTGGACGGCAGCACGGCCGACAAGCCGCAGCGCGTCACCAAGGCCGATGGCTGGCACGACACGACGTTCTCGCGCAATGGCGAAGTGTTCGTCGACACGTATTCGGACCCGGCCACGCCGCCGCAAGTGAGCATCCGCCGTCCGGACGGCGCCATGGTGGGCTGGCTGGAAGAAAACGCGCTGAACGCCAGCCATCCATACTTCAAGTACAAGGCGGACCACCTGCCGACGGAATACGGCACCCTGAAGGCCAACGATGGCCAGACCTTGCACTATTCGATCGTCAAACCGTCGAACTTCGACGCGGGCAAGCGCTATCCCGTCTACCTGTCGACGTATGGCGGCCCGCACTCGCAGCACGTGGCTCGCCGCTGGGGCAACAACTTCGACCAGTACATGGCGCAGCAGGGCTTTGTCGTCTTCCGCCTCGATAACCGCGGCTCGTCGCGCCGCGAGCGCGCGTTCACGGACGCCATCTATCACAACCTGGGCGCGGCGGAAGTGGCCGACCAGCTGGTCGGCATCGACTGGCTGGGCAAGCAAAGCTTCGTCGATGCAAAACGCATCGGCGTGTTCGGCTGGAGCTACGGCGGCTTCATGACCCTGCGCTTGCTGTCGGCAGCGTCCGACAAGATCGCCATGGGCGTTTCGGTGGCGCCCGTGACCGACTGGTCGCTGTACGACACCCACTACACGGAGCAATTCCTCGGCATGCCGAAGGAAAACGTCGATGGCTACAAGGCCAGCACCGTGTTCGCCCATCTGGACGGCCTGAAGTCGCCGCTGCTGCTGGTGCACGGCATGGCCGACGATAACGTCCTGTTCAGCAACAGCACGCGCCTGATCGACGCGCTGGTGAACCGCGGCGTGCAATTCGACCTGATGACATATCCTGGCGCCAAGCACGGCATCTCGTCGCGCGCGGGCCAGCGCCACGTGTACAAGAAAATCGAGCTGTTCTTCAAGCAGAACCTGGCCAATCCAGTGAAATAAGTTTGATCGGCATCAAATAAAAAACCGCCGCCTGTCTCGCGACAGGCGGCGGTTTTTTTATGCGTGCGCCAGATTACGGCTTGCGCGTGACGGTTTCCACCGCGTCCTTGACGTCGCCGACTTTCTTCTGCACTTTGCCTTCGACCTGGTTTGCCAGGCCCTTGGCTTGCTGTTCTTCGCTGCCGACGATCTTGCCAGCGGCTTCCTGGATTTTACCGCCGACTTCCTTCAGTTTACCTTCGACTTGATCTTTGTTCATGATGGATCCTCACTGTAGTTGGTACATCTGTTGTCCGCCCCCAAAGGGCCGGTACTGCGGCTCACACGCTGTTGCAAACTGCTTGCTGCGTGTCGATGTGTCCATACTACGGGGCGGGGAATCAATGCTCTGTACGGTTCCTAACACATGCTCAATTTGCGCCAATATCGGCGATCACGCGGGCTTGCGCCACACGGTGGCCAGCCACGGTTGCTGCTCGCGCGGCAAGCCCGGCGGACGGTAGTACTGGTCGAGCAGGCTGAAACCGGCCGCCTGCACGTAGGCGGCCCACGTCTCCTCGTCGTGATAGCTGCCGTAGCGGGCGCCATTCCAGCCTTCCTGGTTCTGCCCGCGCGGATTCGAGCTGAACAGCACGCCACCGGGCTTCAGGCAAGCGTGCAAGGCGCGCAGCACGCCGGGCAAGACGGCGCTGGGCACGTGGAACAGCACGGCATTCGCGAACACGCCGTCGAAGTGCGCGGCCGGCAAATCGAGGTCGACGAAATCCTGCTGCCACACGGTGCAGCCGCTGTAGGCGCGCGCCATCTCGACGAAGCGGGGGCAGCCATCGACGCCCGTGGCCTGATGCCCCATGGCCGTGAACGCCTTCAGGTCGCGGCCCGGGCCGCAACCGAGGTCGAGGATGGCCAGCGGCGCCGGCTTGCCGATGGCGTCCAGCAGCGCGGCGATGTTCTGGCTGACGTCGTGGTCGCGCGTGCCTTCGAAAAACTGCTCGGCGCTGGCGTCGTAATGGGCCAGGGTGCGCCCCGTGATGGCGTGGATGGGGTCTTGCGGTGAGCTTGGCTGCATGGCGGTCCTGTCGATATGTTCCGCCATTTTACGCTGCCGACCAGCTCCCCGGCCGGCAGCGTCAGCACTCTTACCAGACGCGCACGCGCTGCTCCGGCGCCAGGTACAGCTGCTGGCCCGGCTGGACGTCGAAGGCCGGGTACCAGGCGTCGAGGTTGCGCACGGTGGCGGCGCGGTATTGCGCCGGCGCATGGCCATCCGTGAGGATTTGCTGGCGCGCCGCCGCTTCGCGCGCCTTGCTGCGCCAACTGACGCCATAGCCCGTGAAGAAATCGCGGTCGGCGCCCGCCTGCAGCGGCTTGCCCTGCTGCGACAGGGTGAACGCATCATGCGCGGCCGCCACGCCGGCCAGATCGGCCAGGTTTTCGCTCAGGGTCAGCTGGCCATTCACGGCCAGGTCGGGGAATGGTTTGTAGGCCGCGAACTGCGCTACCAATTGCTTGGATGCCGTCTGGAAATGCGCCAGGTCGGCCGGCGTCCACCAGTCGCGCAGCTTGCCCTGGGCGTCGAACTGCGCGCCCTGATCATCGAAGCTGTGGCTGATCTCGTGGCCGATGGTGGCGCCGATGCCGCCGTAGTTGGCCGCATCGGATGCCTGCGGGTCGAAGAATGGCGGCTGCAGGATGGCGGCCGGGAAGTTCAGCGCATTTTGCAGCGGCAGGTTGACGGCATTGACCAGCTGCGCCGGCATGGCCCAGGCCTTGCGGTCGGGCGACTGGCCCAGCTTGGCCAGCTCCTGGCGATAGTGGAACTGTTCCGCCCGCTGCACATTGCCCAGCGCGTCGCCGCGCACCACGCGCAAGCCAGCATAACTGTCCCAGCGTTCCGGATAGCCCACGCCCACGTACAGGGTTTGCAGTTTTTCCTGCGCCTGCGCCTTGGTGGCCGGCGCCATCCAGTCCAGCTTGTCGATGCGGCGCGAGAAGGCGGCGACGATATTCGTCACCATCTCCTGCACGCGGGCTTTCGATTCCGGCGGGAAATAGCGTTCCACGTACAGCTTGCCGACGGCGTCGCTGAGGGCCGCATTCGTCGCGGCCAGCGCGCGCTTGCTGCGCGGCGATTGCTGCGGCGTGCCGCTCAGGGCGCTGCCATAGAAGGCGAAGCGCTGGTCGGCGGCCGCCTTCGGCAAGGTGGTGCTGAAATGGTTGATGACGTGGAAGGCCAGGAAATCCTTCCACGTGGCCAGCGGCACGCTCGCCACCAGCGCGGCGCTGCCCGTCATGGCCGACGGATGCCAGACGATGAAATCCGTCTGCTTGCCCAGGCCCGCCGCCTGGAAGAAGGCTTGCCAGTCCAGGCCCGGCGCCTTGCTGGCGAAGTCGGCGGCGCGCCACGCGTTGTTGCCCTTGGCGACATCGGCCGAATCCTCGCGGCTGGCGTGGCTGGCGGCAATTTTCTGTTCCAGCGCAAACACGCGCGCGGCGCGGGCCGGCGCATCGCCGTAGCCGGCCTGCTTGAGCATGGCGGCGATATGCGCCTGGTAGCCGGCGCGCAAGCCCTGCATGCGGGCGCTGTCGTCCTGGTAAAAGGCGCGGTCGGGCAAGCCCAGTCCGCCCTGCAGCAGGTAGGCGACATTGCGCGTGGTGTCGTTCAAGTCTTGCGCCACCCACAGGCCGAACAGGTTTTCTGTATAAAAATTGGTGGAATTGAGCGGGTCGACATCGGCGCGCAAGCTCTCGCCCAGCGCGCGGGCCAGCCCTGCCTGGTCGCGTATGCCATTGATCTTGCTCAACAAGGGCTTGATCGGGGCCCAGCCTTTCGCTTCGATAGCCGATTCGTCCATCCAGGAACGGTAAAAATCGCTGACCTGGCGCGCGGAGGCATCGGCCTGCGGCGCCGCCGCCAGGCCTTCGACGAGGGCGATGATGCGCTCGTTGGTCGCATTGGCGAGGATGGCGAACGAACCCCAGCTGCTGCGGTCGGCGGGAATCTCCGTGCCGCGCAGCCAGTCGCCATTCACGTAGTCATAGAAGTCGTCGCCGGGCAAGGCAGCGGGGACGGCGGCGCCGGCGACATCGGCGGCGGCGGCGGCCGGCTGGCCGTGCGCCCGGGCGGGCAAGCCGGTCAGCGAAACGCCGGCCAGGGCGAGGACGATGGCGGCCTGGACTGGCGTCCGGGACCAGGAAAAACGCAAACCGTGCATGGCGATCCTTTCGATGGAATAGTCAAAATCATAGCCTGTTTCCCATGCAAAAAGCATCCCGGAACTTTTTTGCATGCGGACAAAAAATCGGCCTATAGTTTTACGACCCCGTGCCGCGCGTACGCCAAGGAGATTGCCATGCAACTGGAAGCGCTGTTCCAGCAACCCCACGCCCTGCCTGCCGCCCCGAAGATCGTCGATGAACTGGTGCGCAGTTTCGACAACCCCGCCATCGCCACCGAAGACATCGCGCGCCAGCTGGGAGCGGACCCGGCCTTGAGCGCCAAGCTGCTGCGGCTGGCCAATTCAGCCTATTACCACGTCTCGCGCAGCATCGGCACGGTGGAAGACGCCGTGCTCATGCTCGGCTTTGTTACCGTGCGCACCCTCGTCATCAGCTCGGGCCTGGTCAGCGGCTTCAAGGCCGTGCCCGGCCTGAACCTGCCGCAATTCTGGCGCTACAGCCTGCACAGCGCCGTGTCGGCCCGCTGGATCGCCAGGCAGACGGGCGACAACCAGGACCTGGCGTTCACCATCGGCATGATGCATGCGATCGGACAACTGGTGATCCATGCCGCCATGCCCGAGCAAGCCATGCAGCTCGACAAGATCGCGCCACCGCTCGATGCGCGCCGGCTTGACGCGGAGCGGGTCTCGCTGGGCTATGACTATGCGCAGGTGGGCGCCGAATTGGCGCGCCGCTGGAAGTTCCCCAGCGCCTTTGCCGACGCCATCGCCGCCTTTCCCGACCCGCTGGCCAAGGCGCCGCTGAACCGCCTGGCCGCCATCATCCACCTGGCCGCCTGGCGCGCCCGCATCGATGAAAACGCCCTGAGCAATGAAGAAATCATCGCCTGCTACCCCGGCAACGTGGCCGAAGCACTCGGTTTGCCGCCCTCGGTACTGGTCGACAAGATGCCGCCGCCAGCCGAACTGAGCGCGGGATTGGAAGAACTCGTCAAATAAATCCCCCACCGCCGGCATCGCCGACCCTGCATCCATGCGGGTTTACGGGCGATTCCTGCGGATCGCCAAAATTATCCAAATTATTTTCACTTTTTTTTCAAAAACACCCTCAAGTTCCCGTCAAGCACGCCGTTAATCTAGACAAGCGGTAATCCATTCACTAGTTACGGGTGTGCTCATGACCTCCAACGACGTTCTTTCGATGTATGAAAATATTGCAGGAATGACCAATAAAATGGTCGTGGCCGCACGTTCGAGCGACTGGAATGACTTGGATGCCCTGGAAAACCAGTGCGCCAGCGCCGCCAGCACGGTCATGACGGGCAAGGTGCCCGCCCAGGCCGGCGCCTCGCGCCTGCGCAAGATCGACTTGCTCAAGCAAATCCTGGCCAACGACCGCGAAATCCGCACCATCACGGAACCGTGGATGACGCAACTGCCGAACGCCATGCAAGGTTCGCGCGCCCGCATGTAAGTCATATTGCAGCGCCAGAAACGACAAAAGCACCCGCGGGTGCTTTTTTTACGTCTGCCGCCTTGCCGGGGAGCGCGCCATCTGCGGCGCTCGGGAAACAAGGAGGGGGAATTTGGAAGGCGAGCCCCAGGTATCTCCTGGCGTCGCCTCGCTGCCGGTTGCATCCGGCGTTCGCGAGCACATCGTCGGCATCGCGAACCGCTTCCAGACCCAGGCGTTTATGCAACGCTACACCTGTTTGCCGCGCCACACTATCGTTGGTGACTGCGCCAGGCTGGGGCTGTTTTGTCGTAGAGCAAGTCCACTGAATTAATCATATCACCATATTTAAGAAACAGGCAACACGCGACACAAGCATTTTTCTGTCTTTTTTCAATATCTTTTTTTATATCAAATTCCGGCGCCGCCTTGTCGCAGCCCTTGCAACATCATCAACGCGAGAACGGCTCCGGTTCCGGCTCGTCCGCCGCGTCCTCTTCCACCGCTTCCGTCAGCACGGGCACGTCCTTCTTCTTGCGGCCGAATGGCTTGCGCAGCAAGACCCAGTATTTCGACGGCGCACCCGGCCCCGTCGCCTGCTTGCGCTTGCGCACGACATACACGATGAGGGCCGTCAGCAACAGGAAGGCCAGGGTGCCGATACCCAGCCACAGCAAGCCGTTGCCGCCCGCCTTCTTCTCGGCTGCGGGCGCCGCGTGCAGGGGCTTGGGCTTGGCATGCGGCGCCTGCGCCTCGGCCGGCGCAGCAGCCGGCGCAACGACAGCGGTGGCAGGCTGAGCCAGCGCCTGTTGCAAGGCGCCGATCTTGCCTTCCAATTCGCCGAGCTTGTCATTCAAAGCCGCGTTTTTCTCGTCCAGCGCCACGCATGCTTGCGCCTGCTCCATATTGGCTTGCGGCGCGCAAGCGGCGACGGGCGCCGTGGCGCGGCGCAACGGCGCCGGACGCAGTGCGGCAGCGGGCGGCGCGGGCGCGGCGGGCGGCGGCACGAACACGCGCGCCGGGCGCACCAAGCCCTCGGCGCGCGCGCGGGCCGCCAGGGCGGCGGCATCGGGCGACGGCGCGGCGGAGACGGCGCGCGGCAATGGCAACGGTTGCGGCACGGGCGCGGGCGCGGGCGCCGGAACGGCTGGCCTGGCTGGCGCGCTGACAGGGGCGACGGCGGCGGCGGGCGGGGCCGGCGTCAGCCACAAGGTGCCCAGGCGCACGACGGCGCCATTGCCACTGCCCAGCAATAAATACAGGTGCACATGGCCTGCCTGGATCGCTTGCCGCGTTGTCACACGCACATAGTGGCGTCCACCGCGCTCCAGCGGGCTGATGGTCAAGGTTTGCAGGGCCGGATCCATGCCGATGCCGCCGCCGCGGTACACATCGGACGAAGCCAGGCGCACGGCCACGCCGCCGGCTTCCTCGGGCGCCAGGGCTGTCAGTTCGATCTCGGCCAGCAAGGGCTGGCCCACGTGCGACAGCACGGCCATGTCACCCAGCTCGGCCGCCATGACAGGCGGCAAGGCCAGGCTGGCGGCGGCGCACGCGATCAGGGACCAACGGGGAAAGATGCTGCTCTGCATGGACTGATCGCTTTGATAACAGGATAGGAAGGGGAACTCGCCTGTCTTTAACGGCAGGAAATCGCAAAAATATAGATGGGTCAGGGCAAAAATGATGCAATACAGCATCATCCTGTGCTTTTTTGACGCCTGGAGTACACTCGATCCACCTCCATCGATGAAAGGGATGCCATGAGTAGCAGAATCGAACGCGACAGTTTCGGCCCGATCGACGTACCCGCCGACCGGCTATGGGGAGCGCAAACGCAGCGCTCGCTCGAGCACTTCCATATCTCCACGGAAAAGATGCCGCCCGAACTGATCGCCGCCCTGGCCACCGTCAAGCGCGCGGCCGCCCACGTCAACCTGGACCTGGGTCTATTGGATGGCAAGAAAGCCATCGCCATCACGCAAGCGGCCGACGAAGTACTGGCCGGCAAGCATGCCGCGGAATTCCCGCTGGCCGTCTGGCAGACGGGTTCTGGCACGCAAAGCAATATGAACATGAATGAAGTGCTGGCCAACCGCGGCTCCGAGCTGATCGGCGGCTTGCGGGGCGAGGGGCGCCTGCTGCACCCGAACGACGACGTCAACCTGGGCCAGTCCTCGAACGACATCTTCCCCACCGCCATCCACGTGGCCGCAGCCCTGGCCGTCGCCAACACGGTCTTGCCGCCGCTGCGCCAGCTGCGCGCCACGCTGGACGCGAAGGCCACGGAATTTGCCGACATCGTCAAGATCGGCCGCACCCACTTGCAGGATGCGACGCCGCTGACCCTGGGCCAGGAATTTTCCGGCTACGTGGCGCAGCTGGACTTTGCCGAGCACATCATCACGGCATCGTTGCCGCCGCTGCTGCAGCTGGCCGCCGGCGGCACGGCCGTCGGCACGGGATTGAATGCCCACGTGGAATTTGCCGGCCGCATCGCGACGGAACTGGCGCGCCTGACGGGCCAGCCGTTCGAGACGGCCAGCAACAAGTTTGCCGCGCTGGCCGCCCACGACGCCTTGGTGGCCGCCCATGGCGCGCTGAAAACCCTGGCCACGGCCCTGATGAAAATCGCCAACGACGTGCGCTGGATGGCGTCCGGCCCCCGCTCCGGCCTCGGTGAAATCACCATCCCCGAAAACGAGCCGGGCAGCTCCATCATGCCGGGCAAGGTCAACCCCACCCAGTGCGAAGCGCTGACCATGCTGTGCTGCCAGGTATTCGGCAACGATGTCGCCATCACGGTGGGCGGCGCCTCGGGCAATTTCGAGCTGAACGTCTTCAAGCCCTTGATTGCGCACAACTTCCTGCAAAGCGCGCGCCTGCTGGGCGACGGCATGCGCAGCTTCGACGAGCATTGCGCGCACGGCATCGCGCCGAACCGTGAGCGCATCGCCGAACTGATGGAGCGCTCCCTGATGCTGGTCACGGCGCTGGCGCCGCACATCGGCTACGACAAGGCGGCGCAAATCGCCAAGCAGGCCCAGCATGAAGGCACGACCTTGAAGGAAGCGGCGCTGGCCCTGGGCTTTGTGACGGAAGAGCAATTCGGTGCGTGGATCGTGCCCCTGGACATGACGCGGCCCAACAAAAGTTAAGGCTCAGCCTGCATTCCTCCTGGCTTCATGTAAACTATGACCTTAGTTGACACCGTCATTAAGTGTTTAAAACACATCGTTGCAATAAGGGATACAATGCAAAAAGTAAGCTTTGATTTAACATCCGAGTTCGTCGAGCTGAACCAGCTATTGAAGCTGGTCGGCCTGTGCGACAGCGGTGGCGCAGGCAAGGTCATGGTCGATAGCGGCGTGGTGAAGGTCGATGGCAAGAAGGAATTGCGCAAGACCGCCAAGATCCGCGCCGGCCAGGTCGTCAGCGTGGGCGATATCCGTATCACGGTCGTCGCTCCCGTCTGACCCCGGCATGGGGCGCGAAAGCAGCCCCATGCGTCCAGCCAGCGCCGCTGCCAGCCGGCTGCCTGGATCAAGCTGCAAACACGTCGTTATTGTCAGATAAATATCGATTGCAGAAGGGAAGCGCCATGGACCATCCCGAACAAGGTACGCGCAGCCAGGAACGCCTGATCGGCGACTTGCGCCAGGTAATAGAAAACGCGGAAGAATTGCTGCGTAACACAGACAAATACACCAGCAGCCTGTACCAGAGCGCGCGCGCCAGGCTGGAACTGGCCCTCGTCGCGGCCACGGCCGAGCTCGCCCGCTTTGAAGAAGAGCAAGTCACGCGCATGATGGACGCCACTCTGGCCGCAAATGCCCTGTACCGCGATCAGACGGGCGAAGCGCGTCTGCTGCGGGCCTTCGAATAAACAGTCAGGTTGTCAACACCGCATGCGCCAGCCACTGGCGCAAGTGCGCGGCCAGGTCGAATGCGGGGTCCAGCTCGAACGCCGCATCGAGCGCGGCGCCAAACGTCTGCCCCTGCCTTAACGCCAGCAAGGCGGCATGCGCAGCCGCATCCAGTAGCAGCACCTGCGCCTTCCAGCCCGGCCGGCATACGAGCGCGCAGCTCGCCACCTGCATATCCTGCGGAAACATCCCCTGCCCTTCTCCCTCCTGATGCGCCTGCCACAGGGCCGCCACTTGCCAATCCGATTCCAGCAAGGCGCAGGCGGGATGCAAGCTGAAGCGCCGCGCTTCCAGCTGATCGGGATGCAAGGCGGCCAGCGACTCGGGCGCCAGGCCCTGCGCATCGTCCGCGTAATGGGCCAGGTGCACGGCCCATTCCAGGCGCGCCATGTCCGGCAGATAGGGCAAGCCGGCGACATGCGGGAAAGTGGCCAGAAAATCGGCGAAACGGGCGCCAAACTGGTTCAAATCGGCGCTATCGGATGGCATCTGCCGCCCATACGCGCGCGCCAGGCCGCCCAGGAATTCCTCGCCCACCAGCGCCAGCACGACGGGATAGGCGTGCGCCAGGGTGCGGCGCCAGGTGGCGCTCATATTGCCACGGTACAGTGCAAAACGCTGCGGCACCTCCTCGCCCGCGAACGGTGGCAATGTTGCCTCCGCATCCAGCAAGGCCGTGGCAAACGCTTGCTGGCCGGCCGCCAGCGCATCAAGCGACGCGGGCGCCGGCGGGGACGGCAGCGCTGCTCCATGCCGTGGCGTTGGCGGCGCATGCCGCGCCAGCATGGCTTGCGCCTTGTCCGCCTCGCCCAGCAAGACATCGAGGGCGGGCAAGTCCGTATCCCATTCGACCAGCGTGGGCACGGCGCCAAAGCGCTGCAAGGCGGCCGCATACAAGTCCCAGACGGGATCGGCCACGGCGGCGCCGTGGTGGTCGATCACGGCATGCGGCGTTACCAGATGGCCGCCCAGGTGCAGCTCGCCCACGCTGCCCGGCGCGATGGACTGCATGGCCGTCATAGCGTCTTCGCCGTGGTTGCACTGATTCACATACAGATTATTGATATCGAGCAGCAGCCCGCAACCGCTGCGCCGCGCCAGCTCCGCCAGGAATTGCGCCTCGCTCATGGCATCGTCGGAAAAACGCAGGTAAGTGGAGACATTCTCCAGCAAGATCGGCCTTTTCAACACATCCTGCACCCTCCCCACCCTGGCGCACAGCAAATCGAGGGCGGCGCCATTCAAGGCCAGCGGCAACAGATCATTGAGTTGCTGCTGCGCCACGGCGCCCCAGCTCAGGTGTTCCGACACGAGGACCGGCTCGATGCGCTCGACCACGGCGCGCACGCGCTGCAGGTGACTCTCGGAAAAACCGCGCACGGATCCCAGGCCCAGGCCCACGCCATGCAGGCTGACGGGGTAATCCTGGCGCAGGGTGTCCAATACATGGCTATCCCAGCCCGACGGCTGCAGATAATTTTCGGTGTGTACTTCCAGCCAGCCCACCCTGGGGCGGCGCGCCAGAAAGTCGCGGTAGTGCGCGGCGCGCAAGCCGACGCCGGCAAGCGCTTGAACTGACGGCGGCATGGGCAGGCGGCGGATGCTTACGGCTGCGTGGCTGGTTTTGCCGCCTTGCCGGCCTTGATGGGCTTGACGGAACCGCCCGCCTGTTCGCACGTGCCCTTGGCAACATACGTCCATTCCGTCGGCAGATTGTCCGCTTCCGCCTGGCCCGCGCAGGAATGCGCGCCGTCGGACGAGGCGCAATCGTTCTGCCCTGCCTTGGCCACGCCATAACACTTTTCCTTGTCGCCGGGGGCGGGACCATCGTGCGCGGCCGCGTTGAGGGTGGTGCCGGCACAGATGCCCGCGAGGGCGGCGGCGATAAGAGCTTGACGTTTGTTCATGGGGAATCCTCTTGCATGGGTCAAAGTAATGGCACGCCCCGGGCTGCGCGATGGGCAACGCGAGGTGATGGACGCCATTCTACTGAATCGGCCGTGCCATGGCGAACCATGGTCAATTAATCAACTTGACAGAGGTAAGGAGAAAAGCGGAAGGAAGACAGACAAAAACGCCCACGCGCCACCGTCGATGACGGTGGTGTGGGCGTAAGTAATGCGAGCGCCAGACGGGCGCCGCGGGACTGCGCTCAGGCGGTCGTGTTGATGCGGTTGCCGAGGTGAGCCGGCAGACTTGGCGCCGACTGTACCGGTGGCAACGCTGCCAGCAAGGCCGTGGCGGTCGAGCTTTGGATATCCTGGGCTTTTTTCAGGACAGTCAAGCCGACGGCTTGCCGCGTGCCTGTCTCCGCCATCGTGGTTGACAGTTGAGCAATGCTTCCGACGTCCATACGTTTCTCCAATGAGGTTCTACCCTTGTTAACGGATGCCGCCGGCAAACCTTTAGCTTATTTTTCCAGCTTATTTTCCAACTGCAGCAGCAGCCAGGCCAGCACGTGTTCGCGCGCATTCAAGTCCAGCCATTGCACGCCCTCGCGCAAATCGGCCGGCGCCGGGCTGTCCGACGCGACGGCGATCACATGCGGGTCATGCGGATACAGGGGTGCCTGCCCCACTTCCGGACGGAATACTTCCAGCTTCGGAATCGGGTCCGTCTTGAAGCCTTCGACCAGGGTCAGGTCTGCCGGCCCCATGCGGGCCAATTGCTGCGCCAGGCTGGGTTCCGGCGCGCCGCGCAGTTCATGCACGATAGCAAAACGGTACGGCGACGCCACCAGCACTTCCGCCGCGCCGGCCAGGCGCAGGCGGGCGCTGTCCTTTTGCGGCGGTTCCAGCGCCAGGTCATGGTGGCTGTGCTTGACCAGGTTGACGCGCAAGCCGCGCGCCGCCATTTCCTTCACCACAAATTCCAGCAGGGTCGTCTTGCCGCTACCGGAACGACCGATCACACCGAGTACCGGGTGTGCGGGCATCGCATCGTGCATGGTCACTCCTTGATTGAGAAGGAATGATTATACGCAGCCCACCGGCGCTGCCGCCTGGCGCAGGCGCCGCGCATCGCCCGACTCATCGCGCAACTCGTCGCGCAAATCAAGCGCCGCCGGATTTCCCCCCATTCCTGGCACTGGCGGGCCCCGGCTTGCCGCCCTGCCGCCGGCGCCTGCCCACCGGCTTCGGCGCTGCCGTTCCCGCCGTTTTACCATCCACCGCCTGCGCATTCCTCGCCCTGCGCGCCAATTGCCGGTGGGCGGCGATCGCGCCCGCTTCCGCATCGGACTGGAAGGGGACGGCGGCAGCGGCGGCCTGCGCTCCATCCGGCGGGGAGGCAGGCGCCGGCGGGGCGAAATCCTGCGCCCGCACATCCGCTTCCCATGCGGCCCGCTGCGCCTGCACGGCTGCGGGCACGGCAGGCGCCGCGCGCGGCTGCGCCAGGGTCAGCACGGCGCCCAGGCCGCTGGCGGCCGCCACGCGCGCGCCCATCTGGGGCAAGGCGCCGTCGGCGGCGCGGCAAAAGCGCTGCAGGATGGTTTTGATGATCGACGCGTGATCGTATACCTCGTGGCTGACGCTGCCAGGCGCGATCAGCGGCGACACGAGCAGCATGGGCACGCGCACGCCGTAGCGGCGAAACGCGGGGTCGTCGTCCACGGCGACGGGCGGCGGCACATGGTCGAAAAAGCCGCCGTGTTCGTCATAACTGAGGATGAGCAGGGTGCGCGCCCAGGCGGGACCGCGCGACAGGGCCTGGTAGACCTGCGCCACCAGCGCCTGGCCGGCGCGGATATCGGCCGGCGGGTGGTCGTCATTGTCGAAGAAATGGGGATCGATCCAGCTGACCGAGGGCAAGGCGCCCGCCAGCGCATCGCCGATGAAGCCATAGCGGCGGGCGCTGGAGCCGAACGGTTCGTACATGTCGGACGAGCGGTAATGGTCGTCCGTCAACGCCAGGCTCCAGGGCTTCCAGGCGGAATAGAACTTCCAGCTGACCTGGGCCCGCTCGAGGTGGCGCACGAAGGATTTGTTCGCATACAGGGGCACGCGCTTGCTGTCCTTGCTGCCGGCCGCCTTGCCGCTGACCGCATACAGGCGGTTGGGCCAGGTGGCGCCCGGCACGGAACTGTAGCAGCGGTCGCAGACGCAGAATTGCTGCGCCAGGAAATCGTACATGGGCAAGTCGGCCCCATTGTAGTAGCCCATGACCAGGTCGATGTCGGGGTCGCCCGGATGCGTTTGCGCATAATCGTCGACAAAGCCACCGTTATTGTTTTGCAATTGCTGCGCCACCGACATACCCGTATGCGACGGGTCTTGCTGCGGGCCAAAGGCCGTGCGCAACAAATGGTGCACGGGGTAGCGCACGCCCGCATGCACGTTGGCATGGCTTGCCTGCAAGCCATCGATATCGGTGCGCCCGCCTTCCAGGCTCAGGTAGCCAAGCATGTGGTCGAACGAGCGGTTTTCCATCATCAGCACGACGATATGGTCGATGCGCGCCAGGTTTCCCAGGCCCTGTGCATCAAGCATACCCTCGCCAGCAGTTGCGGCAGCAATCATCGGACCTCCCCGGCCGCGCTCACGGTCGCAGCGACCCTGGTTCGACCAGGCCTGGCCAGTATGGTTCAGCTATGGCGGCCCGGCCTTGATGCACAACAACTCAATATGGCACGCGGTAGCGGTAGCCCTTGAAACTGAAGATGGCCGCCTTCGGCTGCAACTTTTCCAGCACCAGGCCGGGCGCCAGCTCCTCGCCCTCGTGGCGCAAAACCTTGTCGATCAGCAACAGGCGGTCGGCCGGATTCTTCGAATAGATATAGCCGCCGATGGCGATGGCGGGGATTTGCCGCTGTATCGGCTCGGGCAAGTCGCGCATGCCGGGCACGGTCTCTTCGGCCGACGGCGCGGGTGCGGGCATGGCCGGAGCGGGAGCCGGAGCGGGGACAGGCGGAGCGGCCTGGCCTGGCGTCTCCTGCTTCGGTTCCGGCACGGGCCTCGCATGGTGCACGGGCGCGGCGGTGGCCGCTGGCGGCACGGGTACGGGTACGGGCACAGCCACAGGCGCGGGCGCGGGGACAGCAGGCGGCGGCGCTGCCGGCAGCGGCGCGGGCACGGCCTGGGCCAGCAAGGCAGGGGCGACGGCCGCAGGCGCTGCCGCGCCCGCCTGCCACGGCTGCCACAGCAGCAGCGCGGCTGCCACGGCCACCGTCATGCCGCCCAGCGCCAGCCAGACGGGCGCGCGCCGCGCGGCGCCGGATGCGGCGGCATCGTGCAGCTGCACTTGCGGTGCGTGGATCGACGGCAACTCGCCCAATTGGCGCTCGGCCTGCGATTTTTTCAGTGCTTCAAGTATGTAGGACATCTTATTTCCCCGCCACCATCGCCGTCGCAGCGGGCGCTGCGACGGCAGGAGCCGCGCTGCTCAGGCGCGGCTCCGAATTGTCACCCAGCTGCATCAGGCGTATGAATGTTTTCGGGCCCGCCAGGCCATCGGCCCGCAAGTTCTGGCGCTGCTGGAAAGTGCGCAGCAGACCTTGCATCTCGGCATCGAGCGGCAGATTGGCGGCCGGCGCAGGCAAACCCTGCTGCTGTGCCAGGCGCTGCGCCAGCCAGTCCACGTCGGCGCCGCGGGCGCCCAGCGGCACTTCGTCGCGCCAGCTGCGCGGAGCGCGCCAGAAGGTGGTGAAACTGCCATCGCTGCGCTGCGCCAGCTGGGCCAGCGGCACGCTTTGTGGCTTGCCATCGAGCAGCACGGTGGCGTTCTCGTCCTGCACGCGCGTCAGCAGCGCCAGCTGCTCCGCCCCCTCCCCGTCGCGCAAGGCCAGCAGGGCGGGACGGTCCAGCACGCGCAGCTCGGCGATGCCGCCCCGGCTATGCAGGCAGCGCAGGCCGGCGCGGGCGCCCGCCTGGCAAGCGTCACCGGCCGGCAACTGCTCGCCCCACAGGCTGGCCAGCTGGCGCAGCACGGCGTTGCGGTCCGGCACGCTGGCCGGTGCGGGGGCGGATGCGGCGGCAGCCGCCACGGCGGAGGCGGCCGGCACAGAGGCGGCCACGGCAGGTGCAGGGGGCACGACGGACGGGCGCGGCATGAAATGCCAGGCCAGCGCGGCCGTGACCACGGCGCCGGCCAGCACGCCACCGGCCACGTGCGGCCAGCGCAGGCCCCGTCCGGCAGCCGACTTCCCCTCTTCCGCAAACACTTCCTCGGCGGCACGGCGCAGGATCTGGCGCGTCACCTGCGGCTGGTTTTCCACGTAGGCGCCCAGCAGCGCGCGGTCGCACAGCAGGTTGATGCGGCGCGGCACTCCCTTGCTCAAGGCATGGATCTGCGCCATCAAACGCGGCGCGAACGGCGTCTGCGCCGTGCTGCCCGCCACGGCCAGGCGGTGGCGGATATAGCTGGCCGTCTCGTCCGCCGTCAGCGAACCCAGGTGATAGCGGGCGATCACGCGCTGCGCCAGTTGCTCGAGTTCAGGACGGGCCAGCATGGCGCGCAATTCCGGCTGGCCGATCAGTATGATCTGCAGCAACTTGCGCTCGCTCGTCTCCAGGTTGGTCAGCAAGCGCAGCTGCTCCAGCACGGCGGCGGACAGGTTTTGCGCTTCGTCAATGATCAGCACATTATTCTTGCCCTGCGCATGGCTGGCCAGCAAATGCGCATTGATGGCGTCGACATAGCCTTTCACGCTGGCCACGCCGGGCGCCAGGGCGATGCGGAATTCCTCGCAGATCGACAGCAGCAACTCCTCGACGGACAGTTTCGGATTGAAGATGTAGGCGAGCTGGCAATTTTCCGGAATCTGTTCCATGAAGCAGCGGCACACGGTGGTCTTGCCGGCGCCGATTTCTCCCGTCAGCAGCACGAAGCCGCCGCCGCTGCCCACGCCATACAGCAGGTGCGCCAGCGCTTCGCGGTGGCGTTCGCTCATGAACAGGTAGCGCGGATCGGGGGCGATCGAAAACGGCGATTGCTTGAGCTGGAAATAATGCGTGTACATGGAGACCCTGCGGATGAAACGATCAAAATGCGCGGCGGCAAGCCGAACCCCTCATCGGGTGCGGGCGGGCGGCAACGGCTTGTATTTGGCGCAATACACTTTCGCCTTGCTGCGGAAGTAGACGATTTTACTGCCAGGCACGGAACCACGGACGGGAAAGGCGGAATTGTCGAGCTTATTGAAGCGCAGGCCCGAGACGCCGCGGATGGCCGGTTCCAGCTTTTCCGGCGTCGCGTCCGCCACCACGCCCATGAAGACGAGGGGACTGGTGTCGTCGCTGACGATCACGTCGGTAATCGGCGCGCCCCACAAGGTGGCGTCCGTGCGGAACCAGTAAGCGCCCCCTTCATGCTTGTAGGCGGGGCCGAAGGCCGTCAGCAAATACGCATAGAAGGCCTTGTTGTCGATCTGGTCGATGCACAGCACGGCGTTGCCCACCACTTGCCCGAACGTGGATGGCGGCGGCTTTTGCTGCGCCAGCACGCCGGACACGGGCGCGCCCACGGCCAGCAGGGCGAACGCCGCCAGCAGGGCCGGCGCACGCCACGGGCGCGACAGTAAGCGACGCAGGCGCATGATCAGCGCTTGCGCTCTTCTTTCTTGACCTTCTTGGCTTCCTTCTTTTCCTTCATGGTCTTGGCCGGTTCCTTCTTGGCTTCCTTCTTGCTGTCCTGTGCCTTGCTCATTATCTACTCCATACCTGGGCGGAAATGCCTGGGCCATTATGACACTCCCCCATGAAAATGCCACCCGAAAAGCAAAACGGCCGCACAAGGCGGCCGTTCCAGTCGCGCGTCAGCGCACCATCAGTGCAGGCACAGGCGGCGGCGCGTCTTTTCGATCAGCGCCGCATCGTAGGGGTACAGGTTCTCGATGAAGAACAATTCCGTTTCCGCTTCGTCTTCCAGGCACATTTCGATCATGACCGGGCCATCGCTTTCGCGGCCCAGGAAATCCTTCGGCCAGCGGTTCTTGCGGTGCGTGCGCATCATTTCCATGCCCAGCGCAGCCAGCGGCGCCGACACGCCAGCGGCCAGCGCCTCTTGCTGCCAGTCGTCCCAGTAATCGCTCTTTGCTGCCTTGTCGTTCATCATGCTCTTCCAACTCAGGTGTAAAAGGCGGACTTTACTCTTCATGGCGTCCCTTGCCAAGCATGCGCGGAAGCAACACTACCGCGCGCGGCGCAGACCAGTCTGAAAAAATTGGCATTAAACAAGGCCAATTTCAATACCATTCGGCAAGTATAAAAATCCCTTTATTAACAATCACTTGCAATCATGCCCTCGGGCATGCCGCGACAGCGCGCAACGCATTTGTTAATACCACTTAAATACCTGTTGACAAGCCATCGGGGCGACAATATAGTGCCTTCAGCTTTTTCGCCGCCCGACAAATAAAAGAACCGAGACAGGCGCAATCAACCAAACGCGGGACTGCACAACATGATCGAATACATAATCGGCGTCGACGGCGGGGGCAGCGGAACCCGCGTACGCCTGGCGCGCCTCGACGGCCAGGAACTGGCGCAGGGACAAAGCGGCCCATCCGGCCTGGGACTGGGCATCGAACGGGCCTGGACGTCCGTCGCGCATGCCGTCACCCTGGCCTTCCGCGCCGCCGCACTGGAACAGCCGCCGCTGCAGCGCATGGCCATCGGCCTGGGCCTGGCCGGCGTGCACAACAAGCAGTGGGCCGCCAGCTTCATCGAACACAATCCCGGCTATGCCGCCGTCGCGCTCGAATCGGACGCCCTGACCACCCTGCTGGGCGCGCATGCGGGCCAGCCAGGCGCCATCGTGGCCATCGGCACGGGCAGCGTGGGCGAAGTGCTGCACGCGGACGGCAGCCGCCATGAAGTGGGCGGCTGGGGCTTCCCCTCCGGCGACGAAGCGGGCGGCGCCTGGATCGGCATGCGCGCCATCAACCATGCGCAGCAGGTGGCCGACGGCCGCGTGCCCGGCAGCGCCTTTGCCACGGCCATCATCGATGCCTGCGGCGGCCAGCGCGACGCCATGCAGGTGTGGCTGGCGGCCGCCAGCCAGACCAATTTCGCGCAACTGGCGCGCCTGGTGCTCGAACACGCGGCCACCAATGCGGTGGCGCGCGCCATCCTGGTGGACGCGGGCCAGCAGATCGCCCTCATCGCCAGGGCCCTCGACCCGGCCGGCGCCTTGCCCGTGGCCCTGTGCGGCGGCCTGGCGGCGCCCTTGTCGAGCTATCTGCCGGCGGCACTGTTGCAACTGGTCGTGCCGGCACAGGGCGACTCGGCCGCAGGCGGCCTGCGCCTGATACGCAAGCACTTGCAGGAGCAATGACCATGCTGGCCAAACTGTCCGCCTTCAAACCCAATCCGGCCAGCGACACGCCGCTCTACATGCAGCTGGCGAACATGCTGTCGGACGGCATCGCCAGCGGCGACTGGCGCGCCAACCAGGCCTTGCCTTCCGAGCGCGTGCTGTCGGACATCCTGGAAATCTCGCGCGTCACGGCGCGCAAGGCCATCGACATGCTGTGCGACCGGGGCATGCTGACGCGCAAGCGCGGCTCGGGCACCTACATCACGCCCAAGCTGGAACAGCCGCTGTCGCGCCTGACGAGCTTTTCGGAAGAATTGCGCCAGCGGGGCTTCACGGCCGGCTCGCGCTGGCTGCAGCGCGACATCGGCGCGGCCGCGCCGCTGGAACTGCTGTCGCTGGGACTGTCGCCGCACATGCCGGTGGCGCGTTTGCGCCGCCTGCGCACGGCCGACGAAGTGGTGATGGCGATCGAAACGACCACCATCCCCGCCCTGTACATGCCGGACCCGCAGCAGGTCACCGATTCGCTGTACGGCTACCTGGAGTCGCGCGGCACCATCCCGATGCGCGCGCTGCAGCATATCCGCGCCGTCAACGCCACGGCGGAACAGGCCAAGCTGGCCAATATCAAGACGGGTGAAGCCATGCTGCACATCACCCGTGTCAGTTATCTCGACAACGGCGCAGCGGTGGAACTGACCCACTCGTATTGCCGCAGTGATTATTATGAATTCGTAGCGGAGTCGCGCAGATGAGCAGCACTATCAAAGGCAATATCCTTACCCCCGGCGGCTGGATCCACGGCGCCATCGCCTTCGGCGAGCGGGTCGACAGCATCACGGGCGATTCGCTCCACCCGTCGGGCAACAGCGACGATTACATCCTGCCCGGCTTTATCGACCTGCACGTGCATGGCGGCGCCGGCAAGGACATCATGGAAGGCGGCGAAGCCGTCTACACCATCGCGGGCATCCATGCGCGCCACGGCACCACCAGCCTGCTGGCCACCACCATGACGGCGCCGCCGGAAGACATCGACATGGCCCTGACGGCCATCGGCATCGCCGCCAACCACCGCCGCCCGAACACGGCGCGCGTGCTGGGCGCCCACCTGGAAGGCCCGTACATCAATTCCGGCAAGCTGGGGGCGCAGCCGAACTACGCGCGCGCCGCCAACCTGGCTGAAATCGAGCGCCTGCAAACCTTGGCCAAGCTGCGCGTCATCACGGTGGCGCCGGAAATCGCCGGCCACCTGGACCTGGTGCGCGCCCTGGCCGATGCCGGCGTGCGCGTGCAGATCGGCCACACGCTCGGTTCGTACGAAGACGGCGTGGCCGCGCTGGAACATGGCGCCATGGGTTTCACGCATTTGTTCAACGCCATGAGCGGCCTGCATCACCGCGAGCCGGGCATGGTCGGCGCCGCCCTGGCGCACGCCGAATACGCGGAACTGATCCCCGACCTGCTGCACGTGCATCCGGGCGCCATCAAGGTGGCCCTGCGCGCCATCCCGCGCCTGTACTGCGTCACCGATTCCACCGCCGCCACCGGCATGCCGGACGGCGAATACATGCTGGGCCGCCACGCCGTGCAGAAATGCATGGGCGGCGTGCGCCTGCCCGACGGCACCCTGGCGGGCAGCACCCTGACCCTGGACCAGGCTCTGCGCAACCTGGTGGGACTGGGACTGGACCTGGCCGACGCGTCCAAGCGCGTGTCGACCAACGCCGCCGATTACCTGGGCCTGGAAGAACGCGGCCGGCTGGCCCCCGGTACTTACGCCGATCTGGTGGTACTCGATCGCGATCTCAAACTCAAAGCTGTGTATATAGAAGGAGAAATCTGTGACCTCAATGATGCTTAAAGAAGCCATTTCCGCCGCCGAATGCGTCGCCCTGCAACTGGCCAGCGACACGGAACGCTACGCGGAACTGGGCCGCAAATTGAGGAGCACCTCGTTCTCGACCGCGCTGACCATCGCGCGCGGCAGCTCGGACCACGCCTGCAACTACGTCGCCTACCTGATCATGGCGCGCCTGGGCCGCGTTGTCGCGTCCCTGCCGATGTCGCTGGTGACCCTGAACAAGTCGCCGCTGGTGACGCGCGACACGCTGGCCATCTCGATCTCGCAATCGGGCCAGAGCCCTGACGTGGTCGAGCCGATCCGCTACTTCCGCGACGGCGGCGCCACCACCGTGGCCCTCGTCAACGACATCGATTCGCCTTTGGCGCACGCCGCCGAGTGGGCAATGCCCCTGCGCGCGGGCAAGGAACAAAGCGTCGCCGCCACCAAGAGCTTCATCACCAGCCTCGTTGCCGGCGCGCGCATGGTGGCCCAGTGGCAGAACGACCCCGAGCTGCAGGCGGGCCTGGAAGCGCTGCCCGAAGCGCTGCTCGAAGCGACCCGCGTCGACTGGTCGCCCGCCATCGACGTGCTGGCGCCGGCCCGCAACATCATGGTCGTCGGCCGCGGCATCAGCTTCCCCGTGGCGCTGGAAGCGGCGCTGAAATTCAAGGAAACCTCGGCCCTGCAGGCGGAAGCCTTCAGCGGCGCCGAAATCAAGCACGGCCCGATGGCCCTGATCGAAGACGGCTACCCGCTGCTGATTTTCGCCACGCGCGGCCCGACCCAGGCCGGCCTGCTGCAACTGGCAACCGAAATGCGCGGCCGCGGCGCCAAGGTCTTGCTGGCGGCCCCCGCCGACGTGGCCGAGCGCGACCTGACCCTGCCCGTGGCGGCCACGCCGGACCTCGATCCGATCGTCGCCATCCAGTCCTTCTACGTGATGGCGGCCAAACTGTCGGCCGCGCGCGGCATGGATCCGGATGCGCCGCGTCACCTGAGCAAGGTCACCAAAACCAATTAAGCAGCAAGCGGCAGCTGCGCCCCCGGCACGGGGCGCGGCTGCCGTCCGTAGCACCCGAATATAAGCGACGGCAAGGGCATGTACCCGCGCCGCGGACTCATGGACATTGGAGCCTCGCGCTCCAGGATAAAAATGACGATCAAGAGACTGTTGGCGGTTGTTGCCTGCGCGGGCCTGCTCGCGCCGCAGGCATGGGCTGCCGAGAAAATCGAATTCTGGACCTTCAGCATGAAGCCCAAGTTCACGCCGTATTTCAATGCGGTGGTGGCGCGCTATGAGGCGCAGAATCCCGGCGTCAAGATCGAATGGATCGACTTCCCGTGGGACGTCATCCAGACCAAGCTGGTCACGCGCATCGTGGCCGGCACGCCGCCCGCGCTGGTCAGCCTGAACGTGCCCTGGGCCGACGAATTCGCGCGCGACGGCTTGCTCACGCCCGTCGATGGCCTGATCGCAGAGGCGCGCGCCAGCTACATTCCCAGCGCCCTGGCGGACTTGCGCTTCAAGGGCGGCACCTACGGTTTCCCCATGTACAGCAATGTCGCGGTGATCGCCTTCAATACCGCCATTTTCAAGCAGGCGGGCCTCGTGCGCGGCCCCGCCAGCCTCGATGAACAGCTGGCGTTCGCGCGCCAGATCGCGCAACGCACGGGCAAGGCCGGCATCGCCCCCGCCCTGTCGAAAATCGACGGCCTGTTCATGCAGCAGGGCCTGGCCGTGATTACCGACAACCGCGCCGTCTTCAATTCGCCGCAGCACGTGGCGCTGGTGCAAAAGCTGGCCGACACCTACAAGGTGGGCGGCCTGCTGAAGGAAAGCCTGTTCGCCGAAGATAACTTCCCCGCCGTGATCGACGCCTACAAGGGCGGCCGCCTGGGCATGCTGCTCGCGCCGCCGACGGCCATGCAGCGCATCCGCGGCGACGCGAAAGACATCTACGCCATCACCGACGTGGCGCCCGCGCCGCTGGGTCCCACCGGCATCGCCGACGGCGGCTGGCTGGTGCACTTCGCCATTCCGAAAGGCGTGCCGGCGCGCCAGTTGCCATCGGTCGGCAAGTTCGCGCGCTTCCTGACGAACGACGAAAACCAGCTGGCGTTCGCGCGCCAGGCCAGCGTCTTCCCCACCACGGTGAAAGCGGCGGCCGATCCGTTTTTCCTCGCCACGCCAACCAACGCGGGCGCGGCCGAAAAGGCGGTCGCCGCCGGCGCCCTGTCGATGGGCCACTCGCGCACCCTGTACGTGGCCGGCATCGACGACTACGACGAGCTGCGCCGCTCGCTGGTGAAAGCCGTCGAGGCGGGCGTGACGGGCAAGCAGGATGTGAAGCAGGCGCTGGACCAGGCCGTCGCCATCTGGAACCGCAAGCTGGCCACCCTGCCGCGCCACTGAGGACACCATGACATTCTCCCACCGCCACACTCTGCAAGCCTGGCTGTTCCTGACCCCCGCCCTGCTGCTGCTGGCCGCCTTTTCCTTCTGGCCCGTCGGCTACGGCTCCGTGCTGGCCTTCACCGACTACAGCCTGATACGCGAAACGCGCTTCGTCGGCCTCGATAACTTCCGCTACATCTTCAATAACGAGATGTTTGTCTCGGGCCTGAAGAATTCGCTGATGTTCCTGCTGATGGTGCCCTTCGTGCAGGTGGGCGCCATCACCCTGGCGGTCTTGGTGAACAACCGCCTGCCCGGCATCCGTTTGTTCCGCGCCGCCTTCTACGTGCCCGTGGTGACGACCGTGTCCGTGGTCGGCATCATGTGGGGCTTCATGTTCCACGAGCAGGGCGCGCTGAACTACGTGATGATGACGTTAAAACTGGTGAACGCGCCCGTGGGCTGGCTGTCGAACGACAGCCTGGCCCTGTTTGCCGTCATGTTCGTCACCCTGTGGCGCGGCCTGGGCTGGTACATGGTGATGTACCTGGCGGCGCTGCAATCGATTCCGTCGGACATGCAGGAAGCGGCCATGCTCGATGGCGCCAACCGCTGGCAGCGCTTCTGGAAGATCACCGTGCCCATGCTGCGCCCCACCATCATGCTGTGCTCCATCCTGTCCGTGCTGGCGGCCCTGAAGGCGTACCAGGAAGTCGACGTGCTGACCCAGGGCGGCCCCATGAATTCCACCTTCACGGCGCTGTACTACGCGTACGACCAGGGCCTCAAGCACTTGAAACTGCCGCGCGCGCTGGCCGCCAGCTTCGTCGTGTCCCTATTTTGCATCGGCATCGCCCTGCTGTGCCTGCGCTACCTCAAACCCAAGCACCGTTGATCGGGAATGACCATGCAAAAACGTTCCCGCCCCCTGAAAACCCGCCTGCAAATACTGGGCCACTATGCCGTGCTGTGCGCGATCGCCGTCGTCTGCGTCTTCCCCTTCTGGTGGACCCTGGTGACGGCCATTTCCACGGAAGGCAATATCTTCGCCTTCCCGCCCACCTTCTGGCCGAAGGCGCCGTCCTTCGACAACTTCATCGAAGTGTTCAACGCGATTCCCATCTGGTCGTTCTTCAGGAACTCCGTACTGATCGCCGTGTTCACCGTATTCTGGAAACTGCTGCTGTGCTCACTGGCCGCGTATCCGCTGGCGCGCCTGAAATTCCGCGGCCGCAAACTGGTATTCGGCCTGATTCTCGCCACGCTGGTGCTGCCGTCGGAAGTGAACTTCCTCGTCAACTTCATCACCATCACGCAAATGAGCCTGGTCGACACCTACACGGGCGTGATCCTGCCCAACGTGGTGACGGCCGTCGCCATCTTGCTGCTCAAGCAGGCGTTCGAGGAAGTGCCGCAAGACCTGATCGACGCGGCCAGGGTCGATGGCGCCTCCGAATGGGTGATCTTCAGCCGCATCATGCTGCCGCTGATTACGCCATGGCTGGCCACCGTCGGTATCCTGACGGCCGTCGAATCGTGGAATGAATACATCTGGCCGTCCATCGTCATGAGCAAGCCCGATGAATTCCCCCTGTCGGTGGGCGTGCTGTACTTGCGCGGCACCTTCGGCAGCAGCACGCGCGTGATTGCGGCCGGCACCCTGATCACCATCGTGCCGACCCTGCTCGCCTTCCTGTTTACCCAACGCTTCTTCATGCGCGGCATGGACGGCGCAGTCAAATGAAAACGTCTCTCGATAAGGAAGCCTCCATGCACGACAAGCGCACCAACATTGGCAAACGCAGCCCGATTTCCTGGGTGCCGACCTTGTACTTCGCCCAGGGCCTGCCGTTCTACGCCGTGGCCCTGGTGGCCGGCCTGATGTTCAAGAGCATGGGCGTGCCGAACGACCAGATCGCCCGCTGGACGGGCCTGATCGGCTTTGCCTGGGTCTTCAAGTCGCTGTGGAGCCCCTTCCTGGAACTGGCATCGAGCAAGAAGACCATGGTGGTGCTGTTCCAGTTCGCCGGTGGCCTGAGCCTGGGCCTGATCGCGCTGGCCCTGCAAACGCCGCTGTGGTTTGCCGCCTGCATCGCCGTGCTGTTCGTCGCCGCGCTGGCCTCGTCCACGCACGACATCGTCTGCGACGGCCTGTATATCGCCAGCCTGTCGGACAAGCAGCAGGCGGCTTACGCGGGCTGGCAAGGCGCCTTCTTCAACGCGGGCAAATTCATCTCGCTGGGCGGCCTGGTGATCCTGGCCGGCTACCTGGAGAAAAAAATCGGCATCAAGCCCGCATGGTCGGTGATCTTCCTGATCATCGGCGCCATGATGCTGTCGCTGGCCGCGTACCACCTGTGGGCGCTGCCGCAGGTGCGCAACGCGGCCGTCGCCGACAAGAGCGTGGCCGGCATCAGCCGCACCCTGTGGGACGTGCTGGTGGACTTCCTGAAAAAACCTGGCATCTGGGGCATGATCGCCTTCATCATCCTGTTCCGCGCGGGCGAGGCGCAAGTGCAGACCATCGGTCCGCTGTTCCTGCGCGAAGCGCGCGAACTGGGGGGACTGGGCCTGTCGACGACGGAAGTGGGCGCCGTGTACGGCACGGCCGGCACCGTCGCATTCCTGCTGGGCAGCATCGGCGGCGGCTACTTCACGTCGTGGCTGGGCCTCAAGCGCGCCATGTTCTTCCTGATCCTGGCCATGAATTTGCCGAACCTGGTGTTTTATTACCTGAGCCACAGCATGCCCACCGATTTGACCCTGATCACGGCAGCGCTCAGCGTGGAGATGTTCGGCTATGGCTTCGGCTTCGTCGGCCTGATCCTGTTCATGATGCAGGTGGTCTCCGTCGGCAAGTACCAGACGGCCCACTACGCGTTCGCCACCGGCGTGATGCAGCTGGGCTTCGTGCTGTTCAAGATGATCAGCGGCGACATCCAGACGGCCCTCGGCTACAAGACTTTTTTCCTGTGGGTGCTGGTGTCGGCCGTGCCCGTATTGATCCTGTCGCGCTTCATGCGCATCGGACCGAAGGATGCCTCCGGCCAGACTGACACGGGCGCCACGTCCGCGCCGGCCAGCGCCAGCTAGGATAGAACCACTTCATGGCACATATCGCGTTAAAGAACATCGTCAAGCTGTACGACGACAAGCACCCGGTCATCCACGGCATCGACCTCGATATCCGCGACGGCGAATTCGTCGTCTTCGTGGGGCCGTCCGGTTGCGGTAAATCAACCCTGCTGCGCATGATCGCGGGACTGGAAGACATCACGGACGGCGAGCTGCATATCGGCGGCAAGCTGGCCAACGATATCGCGCCGGCCGAGCGGGGCCTTGCCATGGTTTTCCAGAGCTACGCCCTGTACCCGCACATGACGGTATTCGAAAACATGGCCTTCGCCCTCTCGCTGGCGGGGCACAAGAAGGCCGAGGTGCGCGCCGCCGTCGAGCGCGCGGCCGAGATCCTGCAGATCACGCCACTGTTGAAACGCAAGCCGAAGGACCTGTCGGGCGGCCAGCGCCAGCGCGTGGCCATCGGCCGCGCCATCGTGCGCAAGCCGCAGGTATTCCTGTTCGACGAACCGCTGTCGAACCTCGACGCCTCGCTGCGCGTGCAGATGCGCGTGGAAATCTCGCGCCTGCACCAGGAATTGAAGACGACCATGATCTACGTCACGCACGACCAGGTCGAGGCGATGACCCTGGGCGAACGCATCGTCGTCTTCAACGGCGGGCGCATCGAACAGGTGGGCAGTCCGCACGCGCTGTATAACAATCCCGGCAACCTGTTCGTGGCCGGCTTCCTCGGCGCGCCGAAGATGAACTTCATCGCTTGCACAGCCGTCGCCAGCGGCCCCGGTTCGGTGGCCGTGCGCCTGCCCGGCGGCGCCGTCATCGACGTCGAAGCGCTGGGCGGGAGCGTGGCGCCGGGCGACCAGCTGACCCTGGGCGTGCGCGCCGAGCACGTCGTCCTGCAGGACGGGGACGCTGCAGGCGACAACGTCATCGACGCTGCCGTCAGCCATGTCGAATACCTGGGCGACGTAGCCATCGTTTACGCCAGCATGCCGGGCGTGACCGAGATGCTGGCCGTCAAGCTGCCGGCCGAGGAAGGCTTGCGTCAGGCGGGCGACGCCATGCGCCTACACCTGCCGGCGCAGCGCTGCCTGCTGTTCGATGCCGCAGGGCAAGCCCTAGCGCGCACGTTTGCCGCACCCGCTCAGCCGTTTATGTGACAATAGCCGCTTCGTATCATGCCGCTTCTGTTTGACTTATGCAGGCAGAACGGCAGAAATGTGTTTTTTCGAGCTTCCTTGCCCCTCTGGCAATGCCACTGCACGATGTTGCGGCTGCCAGTGCAGGTGCGTATTTTTGTTATTGATTGAAGGATAACCCATGTCCCAATTCCGTCTTGCCCGTCTTAGCCTGCTCCTGGCCGCCATCGGCCTGAATGTCCTGCCATCCCTGTCGCACGCGCAGGATGCCAAGCCAGCCGCCGCTGCGGGTGCGCCCGCCGCCGTGCCCGCCGACACGGTACGTCCTGAAGTGTTCAAGCTGCTCGATCCGGACGCCGTAAAGGCTTCGATGGATGCGAAAAACTATGCCGACGTGCAAAGCCGCATCGACCAGGCTGCCGCCATTCCCGCCCTGACGCCCTATGAATTGTTCGTACTGAACCGCCTGCGCGTGGCGCTGGCCTCGACCACCAACAATGCGACTATGGCCATGACGGCGCTGGAAGCGGTGATCGAATCGGGCAAGCTGGAAAAAAAGGTGCAGGGCGATTTCATCCAGGCACTGGCCAACTACCACTACAACGCCAAGGATTATCCGAACGCCATCAAGTGGTTCACCCGTTACCAGACGGAAACAGGCGATGTGGCTGGCGTGCGTCCCTACATCATCCGCGCGTATTACTTCAGCAATGATTTCGCGCGCGCGAAACAGGAACTGATGTCCGACCTGACGGCCAAGCAGCAGGCGGGCAAGACGCCGACCATCGAAGAACTGCAATTGCTGGCCAACACGGGTTCGAAAAGCAAGGACCCGGCCATCTACCTGGTCGCCATGGAAAACCTGGTGCGCTACTACCCGTCGGATGACTACTGGAGCGATTTGCTGAGCCGCACGCAAGGCAAGGCCGGCTATTCCGACCGCTTCGCGCTGGACGTGCTGCGCCTGCAATTCAAGGCCGTCGGCACCATGCCACCGCAAGATTACAGCGACATGGCTGAAATTGCCTTGCAGAACGCTTTCCCGACGGAAGCAAAAAAAGTGCTGGACGCGGGCTTTGCCAAAGGCGTGCTGGGCACGGGCGCGAATGCTGCCAAGCACAAGAAACTGCGCGACCAGGCCAACAAGGCTGCCGCCGACGATGCGAAAAACATCGCCAGCGGCGAAGCGTCGGCCATGAAGAGCAAGGATGGCACGGGCTTGATCAACCTCGGCTACGCTTTCGTGACGATGGACCAGTTCGACAAAGGTATCGACCTGATCCAGAAAGGCATCGCCAAGGGCGGCCTGAAACGTGCTGAAGACGCCAAGCTGCGCCTCGGCTACTCCTATGCCATGGCCGGCAAGAAAGACGACGCCATCAAGGTCCTGGAAACGGTCAAGGGCGGCGACGGCGTGGGCGACCTGGCCCGCTACTGGATCCTGTGGCTGAACCGTCCTGCCACGGCAGCGGCGGCACCGGCAGCAGCGGCACAGTAATTCCTGCGCCCTCAAGCAGACTCAAGGCAGTTCCCGGCTCAGGCCGGGGCTGCTTTTTTTTCGACCATCCACCCAAGAATGGGTATCGCGGCATGGGCTGACGTCAAGTTTCAGACCTTGATATAGATCTTGCGCTTGTCCATGCCGTAGGCGATCAGCCAGCACAGCAACATGAAGCTGACGGCAAACAGCATGGACCCCACGCGCGCCGGCGCCCAGCCCGTAAACCACTGCTGGTACAGCCACTGGTACAGGTTGCCGCTGCCGATGCGCACGGTAAACGCGATAATCACCAGCACTTCCGACACCAGGTAGATGAACAGGGTGTTCTTGCCGAAGACTTCAAAGAAGTAGGTCCAGCCCGTCATTTGACGCACGTCAATGATGAACATCAGCAGCGCCAGCAGCAGCAGGTCCAGGCCGATGCCCAGCATCACGTAAGAGCTGGTCCACAGCTTCTTGTTAATCGGAAACACCTCGTTCCAACACAAAGCCACCGCCACGCAAATGGCGCCGGCCACGGCCAGCTGATACAAGCTGGAGCGCAGCCGCGCCGGCGCCGCCTGGCGCAGGAAACTGCCCGCCAGGTAGCCGGCGATCACATTGACAATCGAGGGCAAGGTGCCGAGGATGCCTTCCGGATCGAAGGCGATGCCTTCGCCGTGGTACAAATGGCTGTCGCCCAGCAGGATCAGATCCAGCTTGGCCGGCGCGTTGCCGTGCAAGTTGTAGTCGCCAAAGCATGCCAGGATGGCCCAGTAGCCGAGCAAGGCGCAGGCGCTGAATGCCAGCGCCCCCCGCGTCTTCCAGTAATGCAGGATCAGCGCGGCGGCCAGGTAGCATACGGCGATGCGCTGCAGCACGCCGGGGATGCGCGTGTGCGACAGGGGCGACCAGGCGAACTGGCCCGCGTCGTCGATCTTGAAGAAAGGGAACCAGTACAGCAGGAAACCGAGTAAAAAGATCAGCGCGCTGCGCTTGCACAGCTTGGCCAGCACGGCGCCATGGCCCAGGTTTTCATACTTGCCCAGCGCAAAGGCCAAGGCATTGCCGACGACAAACAAAAAGCTGGGAAAGACCAGATCCGTCAAGGTAAAACCATGCCATTCGGCATGCAGGAACGGGGCGTACACGCTGCCCCAGTCGCCAGGCGTATTGACGACGATCATCAGGGCCACGGTCAGGCCGCGCAGGACGTCGAGGGCGAGGTAGCGTTGAGGTGCAATAGTCATAATGATGCCATATAAAAAGATAAATATTCGCCCGCTGCTGGTAGAAGGGCTGTACCGCCGAAGGCTGGGTACGACGTACTGGCAACCACCGATGGCGTAGCCTGCCACACGGTGACTGTTACTGAGTGGCAATAACAGAAACAACTCACCCACTCAGCAAAAAAGGCAAGGCCCTGATGCAGGGACTTGCCTTGAAAAGACCGAGGAAGGCCAGGCCCAGCACGTGTGCGCCAGGCCGGGTCGTCTTGCTTACAGCTTGGCGCGCAGGCCCAGGTAGAAGGTGCGGCCATTGCTGTAGAACGCGCGTGGCTGATCGCGGTTTTCAGCGTACATCTTGATGGTCGTGTTCGTCAGGTTAAGCGCATCGAACGTGACCGTGAAATGTTCGTTGATCTTGTAGTTGAGCGAACCGGCCAGGCCGCCAGCGCCTTCGACGTGCTGGCTGGCGCCACGATCCACGCCCGCCTTGTAGGACGAACGGTAGTTGTAGGCCAGGCGAGCGCTGAGGGCATTGGCTTCGTAGAAGGCCGTCAGGTTATACGTGCTGCGCGATGCGTTGACCAGTTCATCACCGTTATCCAGCTTGCCATCGGCATAGGTGTAGTTGGCCAAAATACCGAAGTCGCCGAACAGCGGTTGCTGGTAGCTGAACTCCGCGCCCTTGTTCTTGCCGCTGGTATTGAATGGCGACGTGATCTGGTACACGGCGTCGGTACCGCGCTTGCTATTGTAATAAGTCCCGCTAACAGTTCCATTGGATACGACGGACTTCAAATCCATGTAGAACAGGCCCACCGAGAATGCCGATTTTGGCGCAAAGTACCATTCTGCGCTAATCTCAGCGTTGTCCGACTTGACAGGGTCAAGCTTGACGTTTCCGCCGACACCGCTCAATGCATCGTCGTTCAGCGATACCGAACCACCGAGCGCGCTGTAATCAGGACGGGCGATGGTACGGGCAACGGCACCGCGGATGACCAGATCGTTGCGCACATCGAATTTGATGTTGGCGCTAGGCAAGTAGTCATTATAGGTGCGCTCAAACAAGTTCTGCGAGTACGGTTTCCAGTCGGAACCGACGATCGGGCCGCCGAGCTTGTTGACCAGGGTCGACTGCTTGGTCTGCACGGCACGCAGGCCGAAGTTACCGCTCCAGTTATCGCCCGTCAAATTGGCCATGGCATAGATGGCCGAAGTTTTTTCCTGCAGTTTGAATTCGTCTGTCCAGTTATGGCGTTGCACTGGATCGAGATTGCGGTTACCAGGGATCGCGGCCCAGGCGGCCAGTGCTGCACCGTCATACTTGAAGTAATTGCTCGACAGGTTGCCACCCAGATCCTTGCCGAAATCGCCAGGATACTGGGTACCATTCCAGACAGGGCCCGGATTGGAGATACCCAGAGGACCCGGTTTGGCATCAATCGGATGCTCGGCAGAACGCTTGTGATCGGTCAGGCGGCCCCCGAACTTGATCGAATCCCAGATGCCGGACGACAGGCGCAGTTCCGCGTCGATCTGGGCATATTTTTCCTGATCGACGGAACGCGATTCGCCACCGCCGATCCATGCCGTCGAACCTGGCTTGGTGGTGGTGCCGCCCGGATAGGAAACGCTGGCCGGGCTCATGCCGTTCAATTGATAGACCATGCCGCCATCGACGTTGTTCTGGTAGTAGACATCGTTGCGGTCATAGCCCAGGCCATGGGTCTTGCCCAGCTTGCCGGTCAGGGTCAGGTCCTTGGTGGCGCGGTACTTGAAGTTGAAATCGAGGTAGTACGATTCGCCGCCGGCATCAGGACGGTAGATATTGTCGACTTCGCCAGCGTTCTTGGCGAAGGTCGCGCCTGTCATGGTGCCGTTCTTGACCGTGTAGTTGGTCGGTATCTGGCCGTTCGGCACGCCGTCTTTCGTACTGTTGATCGAGTTGGCGGGCGCGGCCAGCCAGTTCGTGTTTTGATGCGGCGCCTTCAGTTGCGAATAGAAGCCGTTCACGTCCAGGGTCAGGTCCTTGCTGGGCTTGAATTCGATATCGAATGCGCCGCCTTCGCGGGTTTTCTTTTGCTCGAACAGGGTGGCGCCGATAAAGGTCGGCACTTTCACGCCGGCCAGTTCAGGACGGGCCTTGGCCGCAACGCTGTCTGCGGCAATCGGCGTGTAGCCGAGGATTTCCTGGCCATCGCGGCGCACGGTCGATTTTTGCGAAAAGCCCTGCACCATGATGCCCAGGGTATTGGTGTCGTTCTTCCAGTTTACCAGGCCGGAGAACTGCGGGTCGGTCTTGCCGGCCAGGTCATTGTGGAAAGCCTGGATCGAACCTTCAGCAGTGATCTGGTTCTTGAATTCCAGCGGACGGCGGGTGATCACGTCGATCACGCCCGAAACACCGCCTTCAGGCAGGTCTGCCGTGGCGCTCTTGTGCACGACAACGGAGCTCACCAGTTCCGATGGCAGCAAGGAGAAGCTGCTGCTGCGGCCGACGTTGCCGCCGAATTGGTTCAGGACGAACCAGTCGCCCGTGCTGATGGCATGACCGTTGAACAGGGTTTGCTGGAAGCTGGGGCTGGTGCCGCGCAGGCTGACGCGGTCGTTTTCGCCGAAGCCGCCTTCACCACCGGCCGACGATTGGGTATTCACACCTGGCAGGCGCTGGATCGCGTCAGCCACGTTACGGTCAGGCATCTTGCCGATATCTTCGGCCGTCACCACTTCCACCACGGAATCCGCATTGCGTTTTTGCTTCAGCGACTTTTCCAGCGAGGCACGCACGCCGGTCACGGTGACGGTCGTCACGTCGTCGGCGGGTGCTTCTTGCGCCTGCGCCGAAAAAGCCAGACCAGCGACCATCACGGCAACGGCCGCGGCGATCGGCGTACGGCTACGCGACCCGGATTTCACGACGGCAGCTGCAGGTGTCAAATTGCGTTTCATGTACTCCCCCTTGATTTAGGCTCCAGGATTGGAACCTTTTCATTTTTAACGTAGGTCTTCTTTCCAGCCCGCCCACTCTCGCCGGCATGCTGCAGACCCTTCGGCACAACCACTTACAAAACCAATTCAACGCCAATATACTACTATCCAATACCAGAACACTACCAGTTGCAACTTTTTTTTTATAACGTTGTTTGAATCACACAGACCACTTTATCTAAATCAATCCGTAGCCCGTATGAGCGGCTTAAATACGGGGGAAGCCAGGCATAAATTGTTGGCCTGATAATTCAAATTGGTTTTATAACGGCCTTTTTTGGTATTATCCAGCGACACAAAACAGATACAGAGCGCGTCTGCAACGCGCCGTAACGGAGACCCTCAGCGTATGACAACCCTCGCTCACATCATGCAAGGCCTGGGGCAGACGAGTAGCCTGCCCCTGTACCAGCAACTGCAGCGCGCGCTGCGCGAAGCGATCGACAAGCGCATCCTCGGCCCCGAGGAAGCCTTGCCGGCCGAGCGCCAGCTGGCCAGCGACCTGTCCGTTTCGCGCATCACCGTGCGCAAGGCCATCGATGGCCTCGTCAACGAGGGCTTGCTGGTGCGGCGCCCCGGCTCGGGCAATTTCATCAATACACGCATCGAGAAAAACTTCGCCAAGCTGACCTCGTTTTCCGAGGACATGCGGGCGCGCGGACGCACGCCCCGCAGCGTGTGGCTCAAGCGCGCAGAAGGCACCGTCACGCCGGAAGAAGCCTTGCGCCTGCGGCTGTCGCCGGGCGCGCCCGTGTACCGCTTCCACCGCATCCGCTATGCGGACGAGGTGCCGATGTGCCTGGAATACGCGACCATCGTCGCCAGCTGCCTGCCGAACCTCGACGCTGTCGATATCTCCATGTATGACGCGCTGGAACAGGCGGGCAACCGGCCCGTGCGCGCCTTGCAGCGCCTCAGCGCCTTGTTGTTGACGGGGGAGCAGGCCAGCCTGCTGCAGGCGGAGGAAGGCGACGCGGGCTTGTCGGTGGAAAGGCTGGGCTTTTTGCGCGATGGCCGCGCCGTGGAATTTTGCCGCTCCTACTTCCGCGGCGATATGTATGACTTCGTGGCCGAATTAAGTACCAATTAATACCGGATGCGCGAATTTCTCAATACCAGATAACACCACTTATTGCAGTGCAATATATATGCCGGCATCGCGCCTATATATGCACGGCAATGGTGCAATTATCAACGGCGATTATGTAGCCGCCCGCGCAGAATATAAAAGAAGGCCGTGCAATACGGTTTTGCGCGTTGCAACAAAACGGGGCGTTATGCGTCAGACGGCGGGCGCGGCGCGGCGGCCCACGCCCAGCAGGATCACGCCCAGCGCCACGCACAGCCAGCCGAACAGCGGCCCCAGCCAACCGGCCCACGTGGCCACGGGCCTCGCTGCCGGCAGCGGCGCCAGCAAGGTGCTGCCCGGCATGGCGCTGCTGGCCCGCTCCGCCAGCACGTTCCCATACGCATCGCTGACCGTCAGCACGCCCTCGCGCGCCGCGCGCAGCACCGCATAACCGTTTTCGACGCCGCGCACCACGGTCATGCGCGCCCCCATCCAGGCGTCCAGCTGGAAATCCCAGGCCGGTACCAGCATCGTTTGCGCGCCGGCCACGCCATATGCCCGCCCCAGGGGCGCAAAATGCATGTCCTTGCAAATGGCCAGCCCCATGGCCTGCCCCGCCACCGGCTGCACGGCATACGCGCTACCAGCAAGAAACTCGCGCTCGGGCGGCGCCAGATGATGCTTCTGATAGCTGACAGGCGCGGCGCCATCGGGCGCGAACAGCCAGGCCAGGTTGCGCCTGCCGGCAGCGTCCTGCACGCCGATACCGAGGATAATCCACGCGCCCGTGCTGCGCGCCAGCGCCTGGAAACGTTGCCGCACGGCATCTGCCTGCACAGGGGCCAGCACGGCTATCTTTTCCGGCAACAGCACCAGCGTGGCGCCCTGCCCGGCCAGCTGCACCAAGTGGCGCGCGTACTGGTCCCAGACGGCTTGCGCGCGCGCCGGCGGCGTAGCCGGACCGATAAAGTCATCGATGGCCACCAGTCCCGCCAGCGGCCCGGCAGGCGCCGGCGCGCCAGACGTTCCCTGCACACGCCAGGCGCCGCCGGCGAACGCGGCCGCCAGCAGCAGCGCGGCCGCGCCCGCCGCTGGCGCATATGCGCGGCCGCCGGCCAGCAGCAAGGCCAGCGCGGATGGCGCCAGGCACAGCAAGAACAGCAGGCCAGGTACGCCCGCCAGGGCCGCCACCTGCAGCACGGCAAGGTTATCCGCTTGCGAATACGCGAGGCTGCCCCAGTTACCGTCCGGCAGCAAGGCCGCCATCACCGTATCGATGGCCACCCACAGCACGGGATACGCCAGCACCGTCCAGCCGGAGCGGTAGCGCAGCACGAGGCGCCGCGTGGCCAGCACCACCAGAAGCCACAGCAGTGCCTTGACGAACATCACGGCCAGCACGGCCGGCAAGGGCATGAGCAGGCGAAAATAGGCAACGTTCGATGACAGGCCCAGCAAGGCGGCCAAAAACGTCATCCAGGCCGCATCGCGGCGCGACGAGCGCAGAGCCAGCCACAGCACGGGCAGCGGCGCGCACCAGGCCAGCCAGCCCAGCGGCTGCGGCCCCAGCACCCAGTACAGGGGCAGGCCCGCCGCCAGCGCGGCGGCGGTTTGCAACAGGCGCTGGCGCAGCGCGGTGCCGCCGACAGCCGGCGCAGACAAGGTATGGAGCATGGTCATGCCTTCAAGGGGAGCCAGATTTCCACGCCGCCGCTGCCGCTGACGGGATCGAAATGCTGGTCGTAGCGTTCAAAATCGGACGCGTCGGCCACTTCCAGGCCGGACCGGGGCAACCACTCGTTCCACACCGTGTGCCAGGTGGCGCGGATGGTGGAAATGTGGCCGCGGTGATGAAACACGGCATAGCGCCGCGGGGCGATGCGCAGCCGCGTCCAGCCGTCGGGGGACTGCGAAAAGTCGTTCACGGGCATGGCGCACAGGTAATCGAAATTGCCCGCATCGTCATTATTGCAGCACACGCCATACACGAGCTGGCCGGGCGCCGCATGGGGCAGGAAACGCTGCCACAGGGCGGGGATGCCGGCAACCGTTTCTGCGCGATAACGTTCGACGAGACCCGCCACCAGCAAGGCGGGGCCCTGTTCGAAACGGGGTGCTTCCAGCGCCACGCCAGGCGCCACATCCAGTTTGATGGCCTCCACCAGCGCGAGGTTGGCGACATGGCGCTGGGCCCGCACCATTTCCGGCGTGCGCTGGAACTGCTCGCGGAAGGCCCGCGTAAATGCCTCGTGGGAACTGTAGCCAGCCTGCAGGGCGACGGCGAGGATGTCTTGCGCGCCCTGCGCCAGTACGCGGGCCGCCTCGCTGAGCCGGCGCGCCCGCACATAGCGCATCACGGAATGGCCCGTGGCCAGGCCAAACGCGCGCGTCAGGTGACACGGCGAGGCGCCGCCCACGTGGGCGATGTCGCCGAGCGAGATATTCTCCGCATAATGCGATTCGATATACCAGAGTGCCTTGGCCAGATAGTGCATGGACGCTTCCCGTTGAACGAGCTGCGACTGTAGCATTTTCAGATCACGAGGATTTGACTGAAATTGCGCAATGCGGGCTTATTTGCGCGTGCGCTTTTCGTAAACCAGCTGGCCGCTGCTGATGCGCGCCAGTTCGGCCATCTCCTGGGCCAGGAAGGCGAGCAGGTCGTCGATGCTGACGACGCCGGAAAGCGCGCCCAGGCTGTTGACCACGGGCAAGCGGCGGATGCCGTTGACGCGCATGCGTTCGATGATGTCGTAGACGTCTTCGTCTTCGCTGGCCGTGAGCAGTTGCGCGCTCATGATGTCGCCCACCAGCAGGCTGGCGGGGTCGAGGCCCAGGGCGATGACGGAAATGACGATGTCGCGGTCGGTGAGGATGCCGATGGGGACGCGCTCGCCGTTCGGCTGTTCGGCCACGATCAGGTCGCCCACGTGGTGCTGGCGCATCAGCAGCGCCGCGTCTTGCACGCTGGTGTCACGCTGGCAATGGATGGTGTGCAGGGTACAGATGTCGCCGATGCGCATGTCGCCACTCCGTTTGAGGCAGAGTGTCCACGCTACGCCAGCCCACCGTGGCGGGCTTGAGGCAAATCAAGGGAGCGGTACTTACTTTTCTTCGGGCGGCGGCAGGAAGCAGGCTTCGACGATCTGCAGGTCGTTATCCTTGGCAAATTCGCGCACGAAGTGAAACGCCATCGGCTCGATCTCGCGCAACTTCGTGTTGACGACCACCGACTTGACGCCATTGACGACGGTCGGGCGCACGTAGGGCGAATACTGGAGGTGCGCATTGCGCCCGCCGCCTTCGGGATTGAAACAGGACATCACTCCGCAAAGGCGCTCGGCCCAATCGCTGGGTCGGAATTGCTTACCATTGCTGGTGAGACCAAGGATGAAGAACTCGTCTGAGAGTTCCCCTGTTTTTTGAGATAACTCGGCCATGTGGCTTGTCGGGACTGGATTGCGTGAATGGCCCCGGCGGGTAAGCCGGGCTGGTAATTCAACTACGTTTGCTGCGGTAAGCCAGTATTATATCTTATAGAAGACTTGGGTTCTACCTCGATCTGCCCTGACGATGCAAACAGGGGCCGGCACGCGTAACGCGCCAGCCCCTATTTTAACCTTGTTCCACGCGCCGGGCGCATGGATGGCGCGTGTGCGCCCGCGTCAGCCGAGGAAAACGGCGCCCGACATCAACAGCAGCAGCAGCATCCACAGCAGCAAGGCGCGCCAGACGAGGCCCACCGTGCTCTGCAAGGCACGCGCGCCCGGCTCTTCGCCCGGCAGGATATCGCTTTCGCTGTCGCTGTCGTCGACGGCCATGTCCGGCGTGACGACCACGCGGGCCGCCGTTTCCGCCGGCGTGCCCAGGCGCACGCCCATGGCGCCGCCGCCGGCCGTCAGGATGATGCCGATGGCCTCGTCCTGCCAGCGCTGGGCGAAATTGCGCCAGGCGTAGATGGCATCCTCGAAATTGCCGACCACGGCAAACGCCACGGCCGTCAGGCGCACGGGAATCCAGTCGATCAGGTAAAAGGCGCGCGCGGCGAACTGGCCGAACGCTTCATTGCGCATGTGCTCGGGCTCGTTCCAGGCGCGCGCCAGGTATTCGGCCACGCGGTACATCACGGCGCAGGCAGGGCCCAGCGGCATGAGGAACCAGAAGAACACGCCAAACACATTGCGATGCGTGGTGATCAGGGCTTTTTCCACGGCGATGCGGGCGATTTCGCTCGCTTCCATGCCTACCGTGTCGAGCTTGGTCCACTCGGCCAGCAAGGTCCGCGCGGACGCCTCGTCGCCGGCGCTCAGGGCCAGCTGGATCGACGTGAAGTAATGGCTGTAATGGCGAAAACCCAATGTCAGGTAGACGATGAGGACATTCCAGACGAAGGCCAGGGGGGTCAGCTGGTAATGCCGCAAGAGCCAGTATACGCCGGCCGTCGGCACCATCAGCACGCCGATCATGAGGAACCAGCCCATGCGGCCGTGGTTGGCATGGCCGGCATTGAACCAGGTCTCCATGCGCATTGCCAGGCTCTTGATTTCGGCGTAGATCGGATTGTCCGCGCGCAAAGGTTTGAGCTGCTCGATCAGCAATGCGCAAAGTATGGAGAGAAATGTCATCAATGGTCCTTTTTGTCTTTTTCAGCAATACCGCAATGCCCGCTACGATAGCGCAGTGCAGTGCTGGAATCAAACTTATTACGTGCGGGGTGCCATTTTACGCGCGCAAGAGGTGAAACAGATTGCGCAGCATGCCGGCGGTGGCGCCCCAAATGTAGAAGCGCTCGTAGGGCATGGCGTAGAACGAGCGCCGTCCGCCGGGCAATTCCACCGACAGGCGCTGGTGGTTGAGGCCATCCATGAGGAAGGCCAGCGGCACTTCGAAGATTTCCGCCACTTCCGACGGGTCGGCGCGCAGCTCGAACGGCGGCGTCACCAGGCCCACCACGGGCGTGACCTGGTAACCGGTGCCCGTCAGGTAGTCGGGCAGGCAGCCCAGCACTTCAATATGTTCGCGCGCCAGGCCCACTTCTTCTTCCGTTTCGCGCAGGGCCGTGGCGATGGGCGAACCGTCGAACGGTTCGCTGCGCCCGCCCGGAAAGCTGACCTGGCCCGCATGGCTGCTCAGGTGGTCCGTGCGCATGGTCAGCAAGATGGTCAAGCCCTGTGGCCGTTGCACCAGCGGAATGAGCACGGCGGCGCGCACGGGCACGGCGCGGGCGGACAGGAAATCCTGGGTAATCTCGGGCTGCCAGTCGGGCTGTTCGGCCAGGCGCTGGCGCAGCCAGTCCGGCGTCAGGCGTTCGGCGTCCAGCGCCGCCTCGCCGGCGATCGAATCGATGGCGAGTTGTTTGGGATCAAATGCGATGGTGGCCATGGCAGCTTGCCTCAATAGCAATTCAGAATAAAAAAGGGGCGCCGAGAGGCACCCCTTTTCCCAACGCAGACGCTGATATTACGCGCTTGCTTTCGCCACAACGCGGCGATTTGGCAATTTTTCTTTGATACGCGCCGATTTACCCGAACGCTCACGCAGATAGTACAGCTTGGCGCGGCGAACATCACCACGGCGTTTCACTTCGATCGAAGCGATCAGCGGCGAGTACAGTTGGAACGTACGCTCAACGCCTTCGCCGGACGAGATCTTGCGAACGATGAAGTTCGAGTTCAGGCCACGGTTACGACGGGAGATAACGACGCCTTCGTAAGCCTGGGCGCGCTTGCGCGTGCCTTCGACTACGTTGACGCTGACGATAACGGTATCGCCTGGTGCGAAGTCAGGAATCGATTTACCCAGACGGGCGATCTCTTCTTGCTCTAATTGTTGAATCAAGTCCATTTTTATAACTCCGAAAACCATCATGCCGGCGCACTGTGGATAGCGTGCTATCCGCCCGGTAGAGGATGGGTATTACCAATTTGGGCAACATGCCCGGCACTGCAAAGCCACCCTGCTGGCCGTCCGAGGACGGTTTACAGGCTAGCCAGGAATTTTTCGTCGGTCTTGCTGAGCAAGCCAGCGGCGCGCGCACTGACCAGCAGGTCAGGCCGCTTTGTCGCGGTCGCTTCCAGCATGCGCTGGCGGCGCCACTTGACGATCTCGGCATGATTGCCACCCATCAAGACGGGCGGCACGGCCATGCCTTCATAGCTTTCCGGCCGCGTGTAGTGCGGCGAATCGAGCAAGCCATTGACGAAGCTGTCCTCGATGGCCGATGCCTCGGTGTTCAAGACACCCGGCAACAGGCGGATCACCGCATCCATCAGCGCCATGGCGGGCAGCTCGCCGCCCGACAGGACGAAGTCGCCGACGCTGATTTCTTCGTCGACGCAACGGTCCAGCAAACGCTGGTCCACGGCTTCATAGCGGCCGCACAGGATCACCAAACCGGGTTCGGCTTTCAACTGCGTGACGCGCTCGTGCGTCAGCGGACGGCCTTGCGGCGACATGAACACCACGCGGGGCGCCGCCAGGCCGAGATCGGACTGACGTTGCTTCGCGGCATTAATTGTCGCTTCGAGGGGACGGGCCATCATCACCATGCCAGGGCCGCCGCCATACGGGCGGTCATCCACGGTACGGTGATTGTCAGTGGTGAAATCGCGGGGATTCCACAGCGACAAGCCACATTTCCCCTGCTCGAAGGCGCGCCGGGTCACACCCGACTGCGTCAGCGCGGCAAACATTTCCGGGAACAGGGTCACGACATCAAATTGCATCGTTCACCATCCTGCAAAGTTTGCCCGGCGCAAAGTTAAGCGCAGGCGGTTTAATAATCGAGGCCCCAGTCGACCGTGATCTTGCTGGCAGCCTTGTCAACGCTAATGACAAACTGGCCAACAAACGGGATCAGGCGCTCAGGCGCCTTTTCAACGGTCTCATCGGCAGTGGCGACGGGCGTAACGCGCAAGATCGACTGCGGACCATTGCTCATCATGTCGTGCACTGTGCCGAGGCACTCGCCTTGCAAATTCTCGACTGTCAGTCCGATCAGATCGGACCAATAAAATTCATCGGCCGACAGCGTCGGGAAATGGCTACGCGGAATTTGCACAGAGACGCCTTTCAGCGCTTCTGCGGCATCCCGCCCGACCACACCCACCAGCTGGGCCACGACGTCGCCGCCGTGTAACTTCGCTTGCCTGACTTGAACATCATGCAAGGTCGGTTTATCAAACCACCAGGTTTTGACGCTTAATAATGCATCCGCGTCGTCGGAGAAAGGAGTGATCCTGACCCCGCCAGCAATGCCATAAGCACCGGAGACATAGCCTACCTGTACCAGGTCATCGGGGACTTTCACCCCGGATGCAGTCTTGACCGTCAAACCAGTGATCTAATTAAGCTGCTGCTTTGTTGTTGCTAGCTACCAGGCGAGCAACGGTTGGCGACAATTGTGCGCCAACGCCTTGCCAGTAGGCCAGACGGTCTGCGGTGATACGCAGTGGAACTTCGCCACCTTGCGCCATCGGGTTGTAAAAACCGATACGCTCAATGAAGCGACCATCGCGGCGATTGCGCGAGTCAGTAGCGACGATGTTGAAGAACGGGCGCTTCTTGGCGCCTCCACGAGCTAAACGAATAACGACCATAATATTTCCAAAAAGTGTGCTGAGGCGGAAAAAGCCGCAAATTATAGCGCGCTTTACCGCCAGGCAGCAAGCGTTATGATGACGGGCGTGTAATTTGGGCTAATCAAACATTATGACCAGTCATGGCCGAAGACGCAATAGGCGCGTGCGTCTATCGTGCCTGCCATGCCACGTCCAGGCGTTGATATTGCACGACAGCATTGCCTGAACGCCGCCTGAAAGTGCTATCGTTGCAGCAAGCAATGACCGATACTGGCAATCTTTACCGATGAGCAACTCTGGAGTCCCATGACCACCGCTACCATTTTGCAACAGTCGCACAAGAACAAGGCCTTCACGACACTGCTGGCCTTCCTGCTGGGCATGCTGGGCGCCCACCGCTTCTACCTGCACGGCGCCAAGGACCGCTGGGGCTGGCTACACCTGGCCGCCCTGCCCGCCTCGCTGCTGCTGCGCCAGCTGTTTCCCGAAGCGGACTGGTTTTACCAGATATTGCCGCTGACCCTGTCCGCCCTGGGCGGCTTCCTGGAAGCGCTGGTGCTGGGCCTGATGCCGGACGACAAGTGGGATGCGCGCTACAACGCCGCCTCCAGCCGCCAGTCGGACACGGGCTGGCCCCTGGCCGTGGTGCTGGTCGCTACCTTGATGCTAGGCGCGGGCGTGCTGATCGCCACCATGGCGCGCCTGTTCGACTTGCTGTATACAGGCGGCGCCTACGGTTAATTTCCACCCGGAAATAGCATCGGATCGCGCCTGCCGCACGCACATGTAAGTGTTGGTAAGCAATCATGATTTTCCTCTATACTGCATTCACAATGCCGACATTACTGGCACATTCAACACCCCCTAGGAGAAGATCATGATTCGTCGCCCACTCATCCTCGCAGTCGCCGTCACGGCCCTGTTCAGCACCTCCGCCTTCGCGCAAAACCTGTCGCCGAAAGCGCAATACGCGTACGACACCAAGCAAGCCAACACGCGCTATGCGGACGACAAGAAACTGTGCGCAGAAGAAACCAGCTCGAAAGCCCGCATGCAATGCCTGCGCGACGCCAAGGGCGAATACGACCAAGCCATCATCAACGCCAAGGCCGCGCAAAAGGCGGGCAACTCGTATGCGGGCCAGAACAGCAAACCAGCCCAGCAACAGATCTGCGCCGAGTGCGGCAAGGTGCTGGCAGTCAACGTCGCTGAAAAAGCGGGCGAAGGCGGCGCGCTGGGCATGATCGGCGGTGGCGTGGCCGGCGCCCTGCTGGGCCGCCAGGTTGGCGGCGGACGCGGCAAGGACCTGGCCACCCTGGCCGGCGCCGCCGGCGGCGCTTTCGCGGGCAAGCAAGTCGAAGGCCACATGAAAAACAGCAAGGTGTGGACCGTTACCGTGCAGTACGAAACGGGCGCCAAGGCTGACTTCGCGTTTGACCAGGATCCTGGGCTGGCCGCTGGCGACCTCGTACGCAACTCGGGCAACGGCATTGCCAGAAGATAAGCTTTTGAAAGAGTAAAAAAAGCGCTGGAGAGTGATCTCCAGCGCTTTTTTGCATTCAGCCGGCGGGTGCCGGCCAAGTTTCAACTTAAAACTGCTCTTCCGACAAGGCCATCACGCCGGCGCTGCCGTCGATGATGGTGGCGCGCAAGCCTGGCGCTTGCGACAGGATGTGGTCGGCAAAGAAGCGCGCCGTGGCGATCTTCGCCTTGTAGAACGAAGCGTCGCCGCTGCCCTCTCCCAGCTTTTGCTGCGCCACCACGGCCGCACGGGCCATTTGCCAGCCGCCCAGCACGATGCCGGCCAGTTTCAAATACGGCACGCTGCCCGCGAACACGGCCTTGATGTCCGTCTTCATGTTCGCCACCACATACTCGACTACCGCTTCGAGCGCGGCGCTGCCTTCGGCCAGGTGGCGCTGCATGGCCTGGAAGTCGGCACCGGACAGTTCGCCCAGCTGGGCTTCCGTGGCGCGCACCTGGGCGATGATGGCTTTCGCCACGGCGCCGCCGTCGCGCACCGTCTTGCGGCCCACGAGGTCGTTCGCCTGGATGGCCGTCGTGCCTTCGTAAATGGTGAGAATCTTGGCGTCGCGGTAATGCTGGGCGGCGCCTGTTTCTTCAATGAAACCCATGCCGCCATGCACTTGCACGCCGTCGCGCGTGACGTCTTGCGACATTTCCGTGGCCCAACCCTTGATGACAGGCACCAGGTATTCATACGTCGCCAGGCTTTCCGCACGCACTTCCGCGTCCGGATGGTGGTGCGCCACGTCGCTGATGGCCGCGCCCACGTAGGCCAGCGCGCGCGCCGCCTCCGTTTGCGAGCGCATCGACATCAGCATGCGGCGCACGTCCGGGTGGTGGATGATGGAGACGGGACCAGGCGAACCGGCCAGGTCGCGCGACTGCACGCGGTCCTTGGCGAACGCCACGGCTTGCTGATAGGCGCGCTCGGCCAGGCCGATGCCTTGCAAGCCCACGCCGAAGCGGGCCGCGTTCATCATGATGAACATGTATTCGAGGCCGCGGTTTTCCTCGCCCACCAGGGTGCCGATGGCGCCGCCGTGGTCGCCGAACTGCAATACCGCCGTCGGGCTGGCCTTGATGCCCAGCTTGTGCTCGATCGACACGCAATGGGCGTCGTTGCGCGCGCCCAGGCTACCATCCGCATTGACGAGGAATTTCGGCACGATGAACAGGGAAATGCCTTTCACGCCGGCGGGCGCGTCCGGCGTGCGGGCCAGCACCAGGTGGACGATGTTTTCCGCCATGTCGTGCTCGCCGTACGTGATGAAAATCTTCGTGCCGAAGACTTTATACGTGCCATCGTCCTGCGGCACGGCGCGCGTGCGCACGGCAGCCAGGTCGGACCCCGCTTGCGGCTCCGTCAGGTTCATCGTGCCCGTCCACTTGCCCGACACCAGGTTTTCCAGGTACACCGCTTTCTGTTCATCGCTGCCGGCCGTCAGCAGCGCTTCGATGGCGCCGTCCGACAGCAGGGCCACCAGGGCGAACGAGATGCTGGCCGAGTTGAGCATTTCGATGCACGGCGTGGCCAGCAGCTTGGGCAAGCCCTGGCCGCCGAACTCCGTCGGGTGCTGCACGCCCTGCCAGCCCGCTTCGCCATACGCCTTGAACGCGTCCTTGAAGCCTTTCGACGTCGTGACCTGCCCGTCGTGCCAAAAGCTCGGTTCCTTGTCGCTGGGGCCGTTCAAGGGGGCCACCACGCCGCCGCAGAACTTGGCGTTCTCTTCCAGCACGGCTTCGGCCGTGTCGGGCGTGGCGTCTTCGCAGCCGGGTAAAGTGTGGATTTCGGCCAGGCCGGCCAGTTCGTTCATCACGAACAACATGTCTTTCAGCGGGGCTTGATAGCTCATCTTCTTTTCTCCAAGAAAAAAGCCACGCACGGCTCGCCGTGTGGGGCGGGCCGGCGTGGCTTTGTCAGTAACAAAACCGGAAGGGGTGTGACTTAACCCAGTTCTTTGACCAGTTGCGGCACGATCTCGAACAGATCGCCCACGATGCCGTAGTCGGCCACGGCAAAGATCGGCGCTTCCGGATCCTTGTTGATGGCGACGATGGTCTTCGAATCTTTCATGCCGGCCAGATGCTGGATCGCGCCCGAGATACCGACGGCGATGTACAGCGATGGCGCGACGATCTTGCCCGTCTGGCCCACTTGCCAATCGTTCGGCACGAAGCCGGCGTCGACGGCGGCGCGCGAAGCACCCATGGCGGCGCCCAGCTTGTCGGCCAGCGGTTCCAGGATGTGGAAGTTTTCCGCCGAACCCATGCCACGGCCGCCCGACACGATGATTTTCGCGGCGGTCAGTTCAGGACGGTCGGACTTGGCCAGTTCGCGGCCCACGAAGGCGGACTTGCCCGCGTCGGCGACGGCGGCGACGGTTTCCGTGGCAGCCGAACCGCCGGTGGCGGCAGCGGCGTCGAAACCGGTGGTGCGCACGGTGATGACCTTGACCTTGTCGCCAGATTGCACGGTAGCAATGGCGTTACCGGCGTAGATCGGGCGCTCGAAGGTGTCCGGCGAATCGACCTTGGTGATTTCCGAGATTTGCGCCACGTCCAGCTTGGCGGCCACGCGCGGCAGGATGTTCTTGCCGTAGGCGGTGGCTGGCGCCAGGATGTGGCTGTAGTTGCCGGCGATGGCCAGCACTTGCTCGGCCACGTTTTCGGCCAGGCCGTCGGCAAAGTATGGCGCGTCGGCGACGATGACTTTCGTCACGCCGGCGATTTGCGCGGCGGCAGCGGCAGCAGCCGATGCGTTCGAGCCTGCGACGAGCACGTGCACGTCGCCGCCGCACTGGGCAGCCGCGGTCACGGTGTGGTGGGTGCTGCCCTTTAAGGTAGCGTTGTCGTGTTCAGCAATAACTAATGCGACCATGATATGTCCTGTAATTGTTCTGGGTAGACGGCAAAGCCGCTTAGATGACTTTGGCTTCGGTACGCAGCTTGGCGACCAGGGTAGCGACGTCCGGGACCTTGATGCCGGCCGAGCGCTTGGCTGGCTCGACGACTTTCAGGGTCTTCAGGCGTGGCGCAACATCGACGCCCAGGTCTTCCGGCTTGACGGTCTCGAGCGGCTTTTTCTTGGCCTTCATGATGTTCGGCAAGGTCACATAGCGTGGCTCGTTCAGGCGCAGGTCGGTGGTGATGATCGCTGGCAAGATCAATGCCAGGGTTTCCAGGCCGCCATCGACTTCGCGCGTGACGGTGACTTTACCGTCTTCCAGCACGACTTTCGAGGCGAACGTGGCTTGCGGCCAACCCAGCAGGGCTGCCAGCATCTGGCCGGTCTGGTTGCTGTCGTCATCGATGGCTTGCTTGCCCAGGATGATCAGTTGCGGCTGCTCTTTCTCGGCCAGGGACTTGACCAGCTTGGCCACGGCCAGCGGTTCCAGTTCAGTCGTCGTTTCCACCAGGATGCCGCGGTCGGCGCCGATGGCCATGGCCGTGCGCAGGGTTTCCTGGCACTGCGTCACGCCGCAGGAGATGGCGACCACTTCAGTGACCTTGCCGGCTTCTTTCAGGCGCATCGCTTCTTCCAGCGCGATCTCATCGAAAGGGTTCATCGACATTTTGACGTTGGCGGTATCGACGCCAGTGCCGTCACTCTTGACGCGGACTTTGACGTTATAGTCGACCACGCGTTTGACGGGTACCAAGACTTTCATAGCTATGCCTTTGGGAAATTATAAAAATGACGGATCAAGTGCTGATTGTGCGTTCGATTATAAGAGAAATTTGAATCTTGAACCGAATTTAAGCACGATCGTGCGATTTTTTGTTAGAGCAATCCATCTAAACTGTCCAGCTTTGAGGATTTCAGGGGAGTCCGCCGCTACGCTGCAAGGCAGCAAAAGGGCACGAAAGTGACGCACACGGCAGGGTATTCACCAGGCCGCGCCACGGCGGCCCCGGCTGGCAGAATTATTTGCGTTGCATCAGGAAGACGAATTCGGTACCCGTCTGCACATGCGACAGCAGGGCATTGCCCGTTTGCTTGGCAAAAGCCTGGAAGTCGCGCACGGAACCGGGATCGGTTGCCATGATGCGCAGCACTTCCCCGCTCTGCAGCTCTGACAAAGCCTTTTTCGCCTTCAGAATCGGCAAGGGGCAATTCAAGCCCCGCGCGTCGAGTTCTTTATGAAATTCCATAATCTCGGTATCAAGTAGTGTGTCGCTCATCATCAATATCCCGCCATTTTTGTTGTACTGATTTTCGACATACTACTCTAAATCAGGGGCATTGACGCGCTGCACCAAAATAGTTCATCGGCTGTTGTGGTGTCACAACGAGATTCCACACGGCAAAACGGCCCGCAAACACCGTCTGCGGGCCGTTTTCAAGGGGCTGTGGGGCGAAAACCCCGCATGGAGCCTAGCTTACGCCTTATTTCGCGCGTTCGCCGACCCAGGCCGGCACGCCGGCCAGGGCGTTCGCCAGGCCGCTCGGATCGGTGCCGCCCGCTTGCGCCATATCGGGGCGTCCGCCGCCTTTTCCGCCCACTTGCTGTGCAACGAAGTTCACCAGCTCGCCCGCTTTGACCTTGCCAGTCGCGTCGGCCGTGACGCCGGCGATCAGGCTGACCTTGCCGTCGGCCACGCTGGCCAGCACGATGGCGGCCGTTTTCAGCTTGTCCTTCAGCTTGTCCATGGTTTCGCGCAAGCGGGCCACGTCGGCGCCGTCCAGCACGGCTGCGAGCACCTTGATGCCGTTGACATCGACGGCTTGCGTGACCAGTTCATCGCCCTGGCCCGACGCCAGTTTCGATTTCAAGGCAGCCAACTCCTTCTCCAGCGCCTTCACGTGGTCCTGCACCTGGCCGATACGGGCAGTCAGCTCTTCCGGCTGCGCCTTCAGGGCATTGGCTGCCTCGACCAGGCGGCGGCTGATGGTTTGCACCAGCGCCAGCGCGCCCTCGCCAGTCACGGCTTCCACGCGGCGGATGCCGGCGGCCACGCCGCTTTCGGCTATGATCTTGAACAAGCCGATATCGCCCGTGCGCTGCACGTGGACGCCGCCGCACAGCTCTTTCGAGCTGCCGATGTCGAGCACGCGCACTTCGTCGCCGTATTTCTCGCCGAACAGGGCCATCGCGCCATGCTTGACAGCATCGTCAAACGACATCAGGTGCGCTTGCGTGGCACGGTTTTCCAGGATCTCTTTATTGACAATGGTTTCCACGGCGGCGATTTGCTCTGCCGTCATCGGCGCATTGTGGCTGAAGTCGAAACGGGTTTTATCGGGGTCGACCAGCGAACCCTTTTGCGCCACGTGGCTGCCCAGCACTTCGCGCAAGGCCTTGTGCATCAAGTGCGTGGCCGAGTGGTTGCGGATGGTGCGCGCGCGCTTGGCCGTGTCGACTTGCGCCGAAACGGCGTCGCCCACCTTCAGCACGCCCGATTCCAGCACGCCGTGGTGGCCGAAGACGTCGGCCTGGATTTTCAGGGTGTCGCTGACGGCAAAGCTGCCGGCGCCCGAGGAAATCACGCCCTGGTCGCCCACCTGGCCACCCGATTCCGCGTAGAACGGCGTCGTGTCAAGCACGACGATGCCCGCTTCACCGGCTTTCAGTTCAGCTACCTGCGTGCCGGCCGCGTACAGCGCGACGACCTTGCTGCTGAACGTCAATTGATCGTAGCCGACGAAGGTGTTTTTCTCGCCCGTGTACTCGACCTTGCTGTCCTTGTGCATCTTGCCGCCCTTGCGCGACAGTTCCTGGCTTTCCTTCAGGGCCGCGTCGTAGCCGGCCTGGTCGAACGTGATGTCGCGTTCGCGGCAAATGTCGGCCGTCAAGTCCGGCGGGAAGCCGTAGGTTTCGTACAGGGTGAAGGCGGTGGCGCCGTCGATGCCCGTGGCATCCTTGGCCAGCTGCGCTTCCAGCACTTTCATGCCCGTTTCCAGGGTTTCGCCGAAACGCTCTTCCTCGGCCTTCAGCATGTTGGCGACGTTGTCTTTCGCTTCTTCCAGCTCCGGATAGGCGCCGCCCATCTCGATGGACAGGTCGGCCACCAGCTTGTAGAAGAACGGTTTCGTCTGGCCCAGCTTGTGGCCATGGCGCAAGGCGCGGCGGATGATGCGGCGCAATACATACGCGCGGCCTTCGCTGCCCGGGATGATGCCGTCGACGATCATGAAGGCGGCGGCGCGGATGTGGTCGGCGATCACGCGCAGCGACTTGTTTTCCAGGTCGGTGGCGCCCGTTTCGCGCGCGGCGGCCTTGATCAGGTGCTGGAACAGGTCGATTTCATAGTTCGAATGCACGTGCTGCAGCACGGCAGCCAGACGCTCCATGCCCATGCCCGTGTCCACGCATGGCTTCGGCAACTTGTGCATGACGCCCGCTTCGTCGCGGTTGAACTGCATGAACACCAGGTTCCAGATTTCAATGAAGCGGTCGCCGTCTTCGTCAGGCGAGCCCGGCGGGCCGCCAGGAATGTCGGCGCCGTGGTCGTAGAAGATTTCCGTGCATGGACCGCATGGGCCCGTGTCCGCCATCTGCCAGAAATTGTCCGACGCGTAGCGCGAGCCCTTGTTGTCGCCGATGCGGATGATGCGCTCGGTTGGCACGCCAATTTCTTTCGCCCAGATATCGTACGCTTCGTCATCTTCGATGTACACGGTGACGGTCAGCTTATCGGCCGGCAAGCCATATACCTTGGTCAGCAGTTCCCACGCGTATTGAATCGCGTCGCGCTTGAAATAGTCGCCGAAGCTGAAGTTGCCCAGCATTTCAAAGAAGGTGTGGTGGCGCGCCGTGTAGCCGACGTTTTCCAGGTCGTTGTGCTTGCCGCCGGCGCGCACGCAGCGCTGCACGGAAGTGGCACGCGTGTACGGACGGCTGTCCGTGCCCGTAAACACATCCTTGAATTGCACCATGCCGCTGTTCGTCAACAGCAAGGTCGGATCGTTGCCTGGCACCAGGGAGCTGGAACGGACGATGGAATGGCCCTTGGACTCGAAAAATTTGAGGAACTTGTCGCGGATTTCAGTTGATTTCATGTTTTTTTGGCAAAGAGTGGCGGCAGCTTTAAAGAGAAGATTATACGTGATATGGGGTGCGGCAATGACGGCGGGCCAGGGCATTGTTGCGCCCGTGCCAACATCGACAACCTGCCCGCTCAGGCCGGGTCGTGGTGGCTGGCGCAGGCGTGCACAGTGGTGGCAACTACGGCGCTCCCCGCTGTGGCCGTGCCGCCGGCGGCCGCATTGCAGTCGGCGCAGCGGCCGTACAGGGTCAGTTCGTGGCGCTCGACGACAAAGCCTTGCGGCGCCATGCGCTTCAAGTCGCCCGGGCAATCATGCACGTCGAACACGCGCTGGCACGTGGTGCACTGGAAATGGTGGTGGTGGTGATTGGCGGCCGTGTTCGACTCATAGCGCGGGTTTTCACCCGGCAAGGTCACCACGTGCACCTTTTCTTCCAGCACCAGCGATTTCAAGTTGCGGTAAACGGTGGCGATGCCCAGCTGCGTCACTTGCAAGCTGGCCTGTTCGAGGATTTCCTGCGCCGACAAGGGGCGCTGGGCCGACTCGATGGCGGCTTGAATAGCGGTTTTTTGACGTGTTGTGCGTTCCATAGCCGACAGAATACACCATCCGCCTGACTCCCCTGCCCGGAAAAACTGTCACACAGTAATGATAATGGGTTATCATTATCATCTTCTGGCAGCCACCCCATCCGGCAATGGCCTGCCCCGACCCGTCAAACCGATCGCCGATAAAGGAATTCTTGCCCATGTCCGTCCGTCCTCACCAACCCACTCCCCTCGCGCTGGCCATCATGCTGGCCTTTGCCGCCCCTGCCGGCGCCCTGGCGCAACAGGCGACAACATTGCCCGCCGTGACCGTCTCGGCCAGTGCCCTGGCCCTGGGCAGCGACGACATGAGCACGCCCGTCACCGTGCTCGAAGGCGAGGAACTGGTGCGCGCCCGCGAAGCGACGCTGGGTGAAACCCTGGCCGGCCAGCCCGGCATCACGTCCAGCCATTTCGGCGCCGGCGCCAGCCGCCCCATCATCCGCGGCATGGATGGCCCCCGCGTGAAAGTGCTGTCCGACGGCGCGGAAGTGCAGGACGCGTCGACCATCAGCCCCGATCATGCCGTCGCGGCCGAACCGATGCTGTCGGAACAGATCGAAGTCTTGCGCGGCCCGTCCGCGCTGGCCTACGGCGGCGGCGCCGTCGGCGGCGTGGTCAACGTGATCGACAAGAAAATCCCCACGCGCGTGCCGGCGAAAGGTTTTGAAGGCAGCGCGGAAGTGCGCGCCAACTCGGCCGCGCGCGAAAAGGCGGGCGCCTTTGAAGTGACTGGCGGCTCCGGCAACATCGCCTTCCACGCGGAAGGCGTCAAGCGCGATGCGAAGGAATACAAGGTCGGCAGCGGCTGGGAAGGCGGTTCCAAGGTGGCCGGCAGCTACAACAAGACGGACACGGGCAGCGTGGGCGTATCGTGGGTGGGACAGCGCGGCTTCCTGGGTCTGGCCTTCACGAGCCAGCATGCGGAATACGGCTTGCCTGGCCACAACCACGAATTTGAAAGCTGCCACCCGCACGGCACGCATCTGCACTGCGGCGGCCACGAAGGCCACGACCATGGCGATGAAGAGGAACATGACCACGACCATGGACACGAAAGCGTGCCGTACGTGAAACTGAAAAGCGAACGCTGGGACGTGCGCGGCGAATTGCGCGACCCCGTGCCCGGCTTCGCCAAGCTGCGCCTGCGCGCTTCGTTCACCGATTACAAGCACGATGAAATCGAAGGCACGGAAATCGCCACCACCTTCAAGAACAAGGGCCACGATGCACGCCTGGAAATGGAACACCATCCCGTCTTCGGCTGGCGCGGCGTGGTCGGCCTGCAAACGTCGAAGCGCGATTTCTCCGCCCTGGGCGAAGAAGCGTACGTGGCGCCGACGGTAACGAAGAAACACGCGGCCTTCCTGGTCGAGGAATACAAGCTGGACCAATGGCGCTTCGAAGCGGGCTTGCGCCACGAATGGCAAGACATCACGGTCGACAGCGCCACCCTGCAGGACCGCAGCGCCAAGGGCACGTCGATCTCCCTGGGTGCCGTGTGGAAATTCGCGCCGCAGTATTCGCTCGGTTCGACCATTTCCCGCACGCACCGTTTGCCCAGCGCCGAGGAACTGTATGCGCACGGCGTGCACATGGCCACGGCCACGTATGAGCTGGGCAATCAAAACCTGGGCAAGGAAACATCGAACAATATCGACTTGACCTTGCGCAAATACGCGGGCGCCACGACCTTCTCGGCCAGCGCCTACCGCAACAAGGTGGATAATTACATCTTCGGCTCCACCCTGGACAGCCACGAAGGCTTCCAGCTGATCCAGTACGCGCAGCGCGACGCAACCTTCACGGGCGTGGAAGGCCAGATCCGCCAGCAATTGAACCCCATGTTCGGCGCCAGCGTGTTCGGCGACTACGTGCGGGCCAAGCTGGCCGACGGTGGCGGCAACTTGCCGCGCATCCCGGCCCAGCGCGTGGGCGTGAAGGTCGACGCCAACTGGCAGGCGTGGAGCGGCGTGGCCGAGTTCTACCGCGTGGGCAAGCAGGATAAAGTGGCAGCGTTCGAAACGGCCACGCCGGGCTACAACATGCTGAACCTGTCCGCCAACTACGACACGCGCATCGGCACGACGCCGGCCCAGTTCTACATCAAGGCGAACAACCTGACGAATGAACTGGCGTACAGCCACACCTCGTTCATCAAGAACGCGGCGCCTTTGACGGGGCGCAACTTGACGGTAGGCATGCGCGTCACGTTCTAGTCGCACCTGACATAAGCTACTACGCGTCGTGATATACGGCCTGCGATGCTCACTGTGCAATAGCACAGCTGCGCTTCTCGGCCATATCTCACTTCCGCTCGCTACGCTTCTGTCAGGCGCTGTTGAGCTGAATGTTGTCAGCTTGCCTTGATGATATCGATCCTGTCCGTACAAAACCCGTCCACACCCCAGGCCAGCAGCTCGCTGGCTCGCTCGGGGGTGTTGACGGTGTAGCAAAACAATCCCAATCCCTCTTCCTTGACTTCCAGCGCCTGCGCGCGCGTCAGCTGTTGGTGGTCGCAATGCAGCGCCACCACGCCCAGTTCGCGGGCCGTCCGCGCCCAGCCATCCGGTATCTGTTCGACCAGCCAGCCGCGCGCCAGTTCCGGGGCCGCCTGGCGCGCCGCGTCCAGCGCCGCAATGCTGAACGACGACAACAGCGGCAATAATTCACCTGCAGCGATTTCCTGCGCAAAATGATCGCGCGTGGCCAGCGCCACGGTCTTGCCCGTGGGCACGTCGAAGCCGGGCGCCGGCTTGATTTCGATATTCATCCAGATGCGCTGCACCTTGCAGTAATCCACCACGGCAGCGAAGGTGGGCACGCCTTCGCCCGCGAAAGCGGTGCCGAACCAGGCGCCCGCCTCCATCGCCCCCAGCTGCGCGGCCGTGTAATCGTTGACAAGGCCGCTGCCGGCCACGGTGCGGCCCAGTTCGGGGTCGTGCACGACGACGGGCACGCCGTCTGACGCCAGCATGACGTCGAATTCCACGGCGCGGTAGCCGTAGGCCAGGCCGCAACGCAGGGCGGCCAGGGTGTTTTCAGGCGCCAGGGTGCCGCCGCCGCGGTGCGCCAGGGTGCGTGGATAAGGCCACATGATGCTTCCTTTATAGCAATTCCATGGATATGGACTGTCTTGCCATACTATTGCGTGCCTGCCCTGAAAAGTAAAGCGGCCCCGTTTGGCGATCCTCCGCCGCGAATGGCGGCGCGCCAGCCCCGTTTCGTCGCAGCCCGGTTGCGCCCAGGCTTGCGCTGGCACACAATGCCCCATCGCTACCAGCAGACAACGACATGAAAACCGACGCTCCATCCGCCGCAGCGCCAGCAGCCAAGGCCAGGTCTCCGTACTACCGCATGCTGCCCGACGCGCGCTATGCGCTGGCGCTGAACGTGATTTGCGCGCTGGTCATTACCTTCATCCTCAATCCGGGCAGCCATTTCGGGCAAAACCTGATCGCCTCGATGTGCATCGGCACGATCGCCTTCTTGCTGATCGACGGCATGCGCCTGACCCTGTGGGGCGAAGGCCAGCGGCCGAAATTCCTGCCCTTCATGCTCATCATCCTCATTTCCGTGCCCGTGGCGCAAATGCTGGGCCTGACCCTGTTCAGCTGGCTGACGGGCGTGGACGTGGGCGGCTTCGAAAGCCTGCTGCCTACCCAGATAATCAGCACGCTCGTATTCACCCTGCTGGCCACGGGCGGCGCCGTGCTGTTTTTCTCCAGCCGCGAAAAAATTGCCCGCCTGCAAATGGAAGCCGCCCAGGAAAAAGCCCGCGCCGAATCCGTGGCACGCCAGGCTATGCAAGCGCAGCTGCAGCTGCTGCAGGCGCAGATCGAGCCGCACATGCTGTTCAACACCCTGGCCAACCTGCAGGGCCTGATCAGCTTTGACCCGGAGCGCGCCCAGTTGCTGCTCGACCAGCTGATCCAGTATCTGCGCGCCACCCTCTCTTCCTCGCGTGCCGGGTCCACCACCCTGGAGCAGGAATTTTCCCTGATGCAAGCCTACCTGGGCCTGATGTCGATACGCATGGGTGCGCGCCTGCGCTTTACGCTGGACTTGCCCGACACTTTGCGCCAGATCAAGGTGCCCCCCATGCTGCTGCAACCACTGGTGGAAAACGCCATCCAGCACGGCCTGGAACCAAAGATCGAAGGCGGACACATCCACGTGCAGGCATCCACGGACGCTGGCGTGCTGCTGCTCACCGTCAGCGACGATGGCCTGGGCCTCGACCATCCGGGCCAGACCAAGGGCACCCACCTGGGCGTGGCGAATATCCGCGAACGCCTGCGCGGCATGCATGGCGATGCCGCCAGCCTGTCGCTGACCGCCAACCATCCGGCAGGCGCGACCGCCCGACTGACACTTCCCCTTCCACCCACCATCACGAGCCACCTCGCATGAGTCCACATACCCCACGCGCGCCGCGCGCCCTGATCGCCGAAGACGAACCCATCCTCGCCGCCGCCCTCGCGCACGCCTTGCAACGCCTATGGCCGGAGCTCGACATCGTTGCCACTTGCCCCAACGGCGTGGAAGCCTTGCGGCAAGGCCTGGCGCTGCAACCCGACATACTCTTTCTCGACATCAAGATGCCGGGCAAGACGGGCCTGGAAGCGGCCGAAGAACTGGCGGAACAGTGGCCGGACGGCGTGCCTTTCCCCCACATCGTGTTTGTCACCGCCTACGACGAATACGCGCTGGCCGCCTTCGAACACGCGGCCGCCGATTACGTCTTAAAACCCGTCAACGATGCGCGCCTGGGCAAGACGGTGGAACGCCTGCAGCAACGCTTGCGCGACAGCGGCAGCGGAAGCGGCAACAACAACGCTACAGCTACAGCTACGGCTACGGCACGCCCAACGCCAGCGACTGCGCCAGCCGCCACGGCAGCCGAGTCCGCCAGCGACGGCAACATGGCCCGCCTGCTGAGCCAGTTGCAAGCCATGCTGCCGCCCGCGCCGCGCCTGCAAATGATACGGGCCGCCGTCGGCAACAGCGTGCGCATGATCGCCCTGGCCGATGTCGTGTATTTCGAAGCGCTGGACAAATACATCAACGTCGTGTGCCAGGACAGCGAAGCGCTGATACGCACGAGCCTGAAAGAGTTGCTGCCCCAGCTGGACCCGCAACAATTCTGGCAAATCCACCGGGGCACCATCGTCAACGCCAGCGCCATCGCCACGGCCGTGCGCGACGAGGCCGGCAAGCTGTCGCTGACCCTGCGCCAGCATCCGGCGCAACTGCGCGTCAGCCCTTTATATGCCCATTTGTTCCGCCAGATGTAAAACCGTTAATGCAGCTGGTGCTTCAAGTCCGATAATTCATCATGCACCTTGAGCACGGCGCTCTTCATTTCCGGCGTCACGCTGGCCGCCGTGCCGCATGCCCGCTTGGCGCGGTCGCCCAGCGATTCCATCTGGTCGACGGCTTGCCGGATGCGCGCATCGTCCTGCGTGTCGATGGCTTGCCGCACGGCATTCTTTTGCTGGTCCAGCTGGTTGATGCAATCCTTCAAGTCCATCGGCATGCCCTGCTGCTTGCCGCACAGCTGGGCCGCCTGGCCGATCGCATGTTCAATGGCGCCAAAGCGCCGTGCCACTTCCTTTACTTGCATCATGATGATCTCCTGTTCGCGTGGTGTCCGGGTTGGATCACCAGACTGGCGCAGGGTTCCCCGCCAGCCGCCATGGCATCGAAATTTCCACCTGGCACTTTTTTGTAAGCACTGGTGACATTTTAGATAATTATCAAATCCTTCAGATACATTGGCGTACCTGAACCACCATGCCCTCCATGACCTCGCCAACTACCCTGCCCCGCCGCGCTCCCAGCCTGCTGCTGATCGTCCTGCTGCACCTTGGCTTTGCGTATATCGTCTTGCAGTCGCGGCCCCGCGCCGTCATGGATGAACACTTGCCGCAGGGTCCGGCCATCGCCTGGCTGCGCCACACGCTCCCGGCGCCGCCCAAGCCGGTCCCCGTACCGTTGCCCGACGCAAAACCGGCCGCCGCACGCCCGCCGCGCCTGCCCATGCCGGCGCCCGTCAGCCGCCCCTTGCCCGTTCCCGCCGCCGAACAGGCGCCGGCGCCAGCAATGCCGGAAGCGATCACGCTCGCCGCGCCGCCCAGCGCGGCCGACATCCTGGCGCAAGCCAAGCGCGACGTGGGTAAGATCGACAAGGAGCTACTCAAGGAATTCCCGCAACGGGGTGGGGAGAAATTCGACGACACGGGCTTCAAGCGCATGCAGCAGGGATTTGCCGAGGCCTACGCGGCCGTGCCGCCGAAATGGTATGAAGCGTCAAGGATCGAGGAGATCGGCGCGAACGAGGCCAAGGGCAGCCGCACCTATAAAATCACTAGCGCGCTGGGTACCTTGTGCGTGACCACGCGCGCGGGCAAGCAGGGGGAAACGATGATCGGCATGTGTCCCAAATAGCTGCCTCAGCCTACCGCTTCGCGCGCCCCCAACGGCTGCAGATGGCGCAGGCGCAAGGCGATCAGCACGCCGCCGCCCAGGCACACGCCCAGCATGACGACCACGCCCGTCCAGCCGTCGAAGCCCCACATCATGCCCGAGGCGGACCCGATCAGGCTGGAGCCCAGGTAATAGAACAGCAAATAAAAGGCCGAGGCCAGCGCCTGCGGCGCGCGGGCGCGGCGGCTGACCCAGCTGCTGGCGATCGAGTGCGAAGCGAAGAAGCCGAAGGTGGCCAGCGCCATGCCGATGACGATCAGCGGCAGCGAGTCGAACAGGGTCAATACAATGCCGGACAGCATCACCGACAACATGATCCACAGCACGCCCCGGCGCCCCAGGCGGTCCACCAGGCGCCCCGCCCAGACGGAGCTGAAGATGCCGATCAGGTACAAAAAGGCCAGCAAGCCGACCGTGCTCTGGCGCAAGCCGAAGGGCGCGGCCAGCAGGCGGTAGCCGATGTAGTTATACAGGCTGACGAAACAGCCCATCAGCACGAACGCCAGGCAGAACAGCCACGGCAAGCCCTTATCCGAAAAATGCTGCCTGATCGCGTGCGGCAAGGCATTCCAGCCCTTGGTGCTGGGCACGAAGTTCTTCGACGCGGGCAGGCTGCGCCAGAATTCCGCCGCCGCCAGCACGCCGGCCACGCCCAGCACGCCCAGGGCCCAGCGCCACGACAGGAAATCGCTGAGCATGGATGCCACCAGCCGCCCCGACATGCCGCCAAACGCGCTGCCGGCGATATACAGTCCCATCGACAGGCCCAGCGACGGCCCTTCGATTTCCTCGCCCAGATACGCCATGGCCACGGCCGGCATGCCGCCCAGGGCCACGCCCAGCGCGGCGCGGATCGCCAGCAACTGCGCATAATCCTGCGCGAACGCGGACAAAATGGTCAATATTGCGGCGGAAAACATCGACGCCACCATCAGCGGCTTGCGGCCCACCCGGTCCGACACGGCGCTCAGCAGCACCAGCGAGATGGCCAGCAAGCCGCTCGACACGGACAGGGACCAGCTGCTTTGCGCCGGCGTCAGATGGAACTGGTGCGACAGCAGCGGGAACAGGGGCTGGATGCAGTACAGCAAGCTGAAGGTGGAAAAACCGCCGAAGAACAGCGCGCGGTTGCTGCGCTTGAATTCGATGGAACCCTTGGCGATGGCCGTGCGGGGAGCGGGAGCGGCAGGCGAAAGCGCCGGCGTGGCGGCGGAGGCATAAGCGAGCGATGAATCAGACATGGCCGTGTTCGTGAAAGAAGCGAGTCTTCATCTTAGGATTGCCAACTCATATCGTCCAATATATATTTAAGGCCCAACTCATACTTTAAAACGATTACTGGACGAATATGGAACTGCGCCACCTGCGTTATTTTGTCGCCGTCGCCGAGGAGTTGCACTTCACGCGCGCGGCCGAGCGCCTGCACATCGGCCAGCCGCCGCTAAGCCAGCAAATCCAGGCGCTGGAGGCGGAATTGGGCGCCCAGTTGTTCGAGCGCAACAAGCGCTCCGTGCGGCTGACGCAGGCGGGCACGCTGTTCCTCGACGATGCGCGGCGCATCCTGGCCCTGTCGGAGCAGGCGGCCGTGACGGCGCGCCGGGCCCAGCGGGGCGAAGCGGGCGAATTGCGCATCGGTTTTACCTTTTCCACGCCGTTTACGCCGTATTTCGCCACCGTCATCAACCGCTACCGCCAGCTCTTTCCGCACGTCACATTGACCCTGCACGAAATGGCGACATTGCATCAGCTGGAAGCGATCAGTGGCAGGACCATGGACCTGGGTTTCGTGCGCCCGCCGGAAACGACGTATCCCTCCGATATCAAGCTGACGCAACTGCGCCAGGACCCGCTGTTCCTCGTGCTGCCCGTCGCCCATGCGCTGGCGGCCAAGGAGGCGATTGCCATTGCCGACATGGCGGGCGAAGGTTTTGTCATGTATCCCAAGGATGCGGGCACGGGGATTTATCCGCAGATCTTCCGCCTGTGCAAGGCGGCCGGCTTCGTGCCCCAGGTGGCGCAGGAAGCGGGCGAGGCGTCGACCATCATCGGCCTGGTGGCGGCCGGCTGCGGTATTTCCGTGCTGCCCGCCTCGTTCGACCGCATCCGCATGGATGGCGTGTGCTACCGCCCCATCGACGACCCGCAGGCGACGACCAGTCTGTTACTGGCGCAAAGGGAAGAAGAAACGTCGACGCTGGTGGCGGCGTTCGTGAAACTGGCCGAGGAAGCGGCGCTGGAAGGGGGAGCGTAGGCCGGCAGGCGCCGGCCCACGTACTGCATTACGAGTAGTCGGCGTCCAGCTCCGAACCCGCATAGTTTTCCAGGTCCTCGAACAGGCTCTTCATGCTGGCCCGCGTGAGGATTTTATGCACGACGGTGCAGCTGCGGCGGTACGAAGCTATGCGGTCGAGCAACACCGGGTGATGCTGCACGGGCACCTTGGCCACCAGGGCGGCCCAGCCTTCCTCGAAGTCGGGCTTGTTCTTGCGCACGGAACGCACGAAGCGCTCGAACTCCTTCTGCCCCGTGCGCGCGATGACGCGCCCGCCGCCTTCGATGGCGAAGATGATGGCCAGGGCGATGACGCCCTCGGCATTCAAGTCGCTGTCGCTGACGGGGCCATTGTCGTGGTGGCGGCGCAGCCAGCCGGCCAGGCGCACGACGGCTTGCACTTCCTTGCGCTGTTGCAACTGCAACGCATACTTTTCATAGCCGGCCCAGTTCTGGTTCGGGTCGGCCTGGCAAATATCGATGAACAGCTCGCGCAGGCGCCGCTGCAGGTAGACGGGATCCTGGTCGTATTCGCCGACGAGGGCGTCTTCCGGCAGCTGCGACAATTCCTTGATCAGGCGAAAGCCCACCTGGAACGCGTGCTCGGCGCCGTGCTCGACGAGGAAATCGAGCGCGGCCTGGTCGCCTTCATGCGTGACGGCCTGCTCCAGGCCCAAGGACACGCCGCCCACCGTCAAATACAGCGCTTTCTGGATGCCGTCGGCCGTGCGTTCATTCGTGAACTTCTCGGCCACCATGGCCGTGATGCCCGTCAATTCATCGGCCAGGTTCAGGGCCGCGTCTTCGCGCGGGTCGCCCGGCAACAGTTTGATGGCGCGCACCAGGCGCGGAAGATTCTCTACAACAATTGCTGGCAGCATTAGACGTTCCCTGCTTTCATTACGAGAAAATGCCCGTGCCCAGGCTGCGGCGCGTGCTGGAACGCGGCGCGCTGCGCGTGCTCGGCACTTGCTTGCGCAGGCGGTACAGCAATTCCTTGGTACTGCGCTGCAACATGGTCGGCTCTTCGTCCGGGTCGTCCGAGTATTCCGCGTCGGCCAGGTCGGCGCTGTGGCGGAAGTCGGGGAACAGTTCGAACAGCGAACGGTCCCAGCCATCTTCATTCGCTTGCGCCAGCTCAATGGCCAGCGGCACGACGTCGTTGTCGGACGACGTCACGCCCGTCACGTACGGTCCCTTGATGACGATCTCGCCCGCCACTTCGAGGATTTCCTTCGGCGCCATCGAGAACAGGATGGCGAACGCCGTGGCGCCCCAGTCGGTGGCGGACGCTTCGAGCAGCAGCTCGCGGCGGCGCTCGGCGTCGTCGGTGGAAAACACGACGCCGTGGATGTGCGCGAACAGGGCTTCGGCGATGCGTTCCGGATCATCCTCGATCTGGTCGTCGCTCCAGGTGGCAGCGATGAAGGCCAGGCTGTCGGCCCAGGCTTTCGGCGGCACCAACAAGGTCGCCAGCGACATCTTGCCGCCGTCGAAGCCGGCCAGGTGCAGGGCCGTCACTTGCGGCGGGATGGCATTCAGCACTTCCACCACGGCAAGATCGCCGTACTGGTCGGCCGCGTCGGCAAACGCCTGCTCGGCGTGGCCCAGCGAACCGGACAGCACCAGCTCCGTGACCTGTTTCGTCAGCGCGGGAAGATTGCTCTTTTGATCCGCATTTTGCTTGTCATTATCTGCCATGGTCATCTCCATCCTGGTCAAACATCTGGGCGAAATCGTCGGTCGCTTCGTCTTCATCGTGCTCGTCGTCGCCGTCGTCATTGGCGGCCAGCTGGTCCAGCGACTGGTCGTCGTCGTCCCACAGGCGGGGATTCTTGTGCAGGAAGGCCGTGATGATGGCCTGGCGCGCCAGGTCGGGGAAGCTTTCCTCGATGGCGGCGTACATCTTGGCCGCTTCCGGCGCGGCGCACGCGGCCATGGAAAACACGCGGGCCGTATCGCCGAATTCGTAGTCTTCGCTTTCGGCCAGCAAGCCTTTCGGGTCGCTGAAGGTGATGTGATCGACCAGCGCGAAGGCCAGCATGTTCACGTCTTCGATGCCGCCGCCGCTCGCGTATTCGCCCACCAGCGCGTCGACCATGCTCTTGTAGTTCTTGCGGTTCGGCGGGTCGCCGAGGATGCCTTCGATCTGGCCTTCCAGCTCGCGCGACTGATACGCGAATTCAGGGTGTACTCTTCTCATGCTGTGCTTTCCAATGTGATGCGCGGCGCTGGATTAACGGCGCCGTTGTTGTTGTTTTTCAAGTAATTCTGGCCGGCTGATGCGGGCCGCATCGATTTAATCGGCAGGTAATACTGTACCGTGGAGGCGGAACACGCCGCACCACAGGGCATAGGCTTCCGCTTCCGGATCGATGATGATGCGGTGGTTCACGCTCTGGTCGTATTCGGCGCGCTTGGCCGGGTCGGCCAGGATTTCATACGCCTTGGTGACGCTCTTGAAGCGCGCCTCGGCGCCGGGGGCCTGGTTGCGGTCGGGGTGGAAGCGCATGGCCAGCGAACGGTAAACCTTCTTGATTTCATCGTCGCTGGCATTGGGCGCGACACCGAGGACGTTATATAAATTTTCCATAAAAGGCTCCGGGGTCACGTTTTTCTACTAATTAAAGGCGAATTATCCTATAGAACGGCGTCCGCGTCGCTTGCATGCCGGGAAATGGGGGCAAATACGTGCTTATAAAGCGCTTGCGGTACGGTAAAATGCTTTTTACTGTCACTCTTCCGCATTGATCAATGAGCAACGATAAACCGAATAACGCCGCGCCGGCGCTGGCGCCCAATTTCTTGCGTAACATCATCGAAGCCGACCTGGCTGCCGGCGCCCATGTGCGTCCCGGCCTGCCCCAGGTGATCACGCGTTTCCCGCCGGAGCCGAACGGCTACCTGCACGTGGGCCACGCCAAGTCGATCTGCGTCAACTTCGGCCTGGCGCGCGATTACGCCGGCCAGTGCAACCTGCGTTTCGACGACACCAATCCGGCGAAGGAAGAGCAGGAATACGTCGACACCATCATGGACAGCGTGAAATGGCTGGGCTTTGACTGGGAACCGAAGCAGGCCGATGGCCAGAGCCACCTGCACTACGCGAGCGACTATTTCGACCAGTTGTACGCGATGGCCGAATACCTGATCACGGCCGGCTTCGCCTATGTCGACAGCCAGAGCGCCGAAGACATGGCCGCCAACCGGGGCAATTTCGGCCAGGCCGGCAAGAATTCGCCGTTCCGCGACCGTCCGCGCGACGAATCGCTGGCCCTGTTCCGCGCCATGAAGGCGGGCCAGTTCAAGGATGGCGAGCACATCCTGCGCGCGAAGATGAGCGAAGATGCCATGAGTTCGCCGAACATGAACTTGCGCGACCCGGCCATCTACCGCATCCGCCACGCGCATCATCACCGCACGGGCGACGCCTGGTGCATCTATCCGATGTACGACTACACGCACCCGATCTCGGACGCGCTGGAAAACATCACGCATTCGATCTGCACCCTGGAATTCCAGGACCACCGCCCGTTCTACGACTGGCTGCTGGAAACCCTGTCGGCCGGCGGCTTCTTCCAGCAACCGGTGCCGCACCAGTTCGAATTCTCGCGCCTGAACCTGACCTACATCGTCACCAGCAAGCGCAAGCTGCGCCAGCTGGTGGAAGAAAAAATCGTCGACGGCTGGGACGACCCCCGCATGCCGACCCTGGTGGGCATGCGCCGCCGCGGCTACACGCCGGAAGCGATTCAATTGATGTGCGAACGCACGGGCGTGACGAAATCCGACGGCTGGATCGACTACAGCGTGCTCGAAGGCTGCCTGCGCGAAGACCTGGACCCGAAGGCGCCCCGCTCGGTAGCCGTGCTGCGTCCGTTGAAACTGATCATCGACAATTTCCCTGAAAACGACAGCGTGGAATGCACGGCGCCCGTGCACCCGCACTTCCCGGAGCGCGGCTTGCGCACCTTCCCCATCTCGCGCGAGCTGTGGATCGAGGAAGACGACTTCATGGAAGTGCCGAACAAGGGCTATTTCCGCCTGTATCCGCCGATCGACGACAAGCCGGGCAGCAAGGTGCGTTTGCGCTACGGCTACGTGATCGAGTGCACGGGCTACGACAAGGATGCGGACGGCAAGGTCATCGCCGTGCATTGCACCTACTTCCCGGACAGCAAGTCGGGCACGGAAGGCAGCGCCAATTACAAGGTCAAGGGCAATATGCACTGGGTCAGCGCGCCGACGGCCATTCCCGCCGAAGTGCGCCTGTACGACCGCCTGTTTACCGACCCGCAGCCGGACGCGGGCGGCAAGGACTTCAAGCTGGCCTTGAATCCGCTGGCCAAGGAAGTCGTGCAAGCGTGGCTGGAACCGGGCGCGGAACTGGCCCAGCCGGAACAGCGCTTCCAGTTCGAACGCCACGGCTATTTTGCGGCCGACCGGGTCGACAGCCAGCCGGGCAAGCCCGTCTTCAACCGCATCGTCACCCTGAAAGACAGCTGGCAGCCCGCCAAATAAGGGCTGGACGGCACACGAAAAAAACCGCTGCGGCGGTTTTTTTTCGTTTCAAAGAGAAATATTGCCTGTTGACTATATTCACGATAGTTTTGTATATTAGGCAGCTATTGAGCAATTTGCAATTTCAATAGTCCTTGTGCAACTGAGTACAGCCACCACCACACAGGCGGCACCCGATTCCTCTTCCTGATGCGGATGGCGATGTCTTCTACTGCCGGCGAACACCCCTTAGCTGCTGAAAAAAGACCGCTGTGGCTGTTCGGCTTTGTCGTGTCGACAATGGTGGGCCTGCTGTTCTACATGGCCGCTTCGCTGTCGATCGAAAGCGATGCCAGCGAACAATTCAACAATCTGGCGCGCAACACCCAGAAAAACATCGAATCGCGCACCAAGTCGTATGCCAACCTGCTGCGCGGCACGGCCAGCCTGTTCCAGGCCAACGAACACGTGAGCCGCGAGCAATTCCACCGCTACGTGGCTAACATCGCCCTGCAACAGAACTATCCGGGCGTGATGAATCTCAATTACAGCCAGGAACTCGACGAGACGCAGCGCCCCGCTTATGAAACGGTCATGCGGCGCGACTATCCGCCCGGGCGCGACGGCTATCCGGCGTTTGCCATCCATCCGCCCGGCCCGCGCGCCCAGTATTCCGTGCTCGTATACATCGAGCCGATCGCCAGCGCCCCGGAAAAGTATGGCTACGACATCGCCTCGCGCCCGCAGATCGCCGAAGCGCTGGCGCAGTCGCGCGATTCCGGCCACATCAGCAATTCCGGCGTGCCCGTGCCGATGGACGGCCGTCCCCAGTTGACGGGCATGGCCATGCGCCTGCCCGTGTACCGTTTCGGCATGCCCGTCGAGACGGTGGAGCAGAGGCGCGCCGCTTACCAGGGTTCCGTCGGCATCGGCTACGACCTGGTGACGATGATGCGCAGCGCGCTGGCCGACATGCCGGTACGCAACGTCCGCCTGACCCTGTTCGATATCGGCCCGCAGGCGCTGCAACAGCGGGACGTGCCGCTGCAGTTGCCGCACGACATGCGCCCCATCTTCGACAGCACGGCGGCGGGCATGCATGCGCCATGGTGGCAGCCCGGCAGTTCGGGCCGCTACCTGAGCAGCACGCTGCTGATCGAGCACAATGGCCGCGCCTGGCAAGCGCTGTTCAGCGTGCGCAAGAGCGACCTGTATTCGCGCTTCGACGCCTTCCTGCCGTGGCTGGCCCTGCTGATCGGCTTTGCCAGCACCATGCTGCTGTATGTACTGTTCCATACCCTGGCGTCGTCGCGCCGGCGCGCCATCCAGATGGCGACGGGCATGACGGAGGAATTGCGCGCCAGCCAGATCCGATTGCAGCTGTCGCACCAGAAACTGCGCCGCCTGGCCGCGCATGCCGACCAGATCAAGGAAGAAGAGCGCAAGCGCATCGCGCGCGAAATTCACGACGACCTGGGACAGAATCTGCTCGTCCTGCGCATCGACGCCGACATGCTGGCCTCGCGCACGCAGCGCCGCCACCCGCGCCTGAATGCCCGCGCCCGTTCGACCCTGGAGCAGATCGACGCCACCATCAAGAGCGTGCGGCAGATCATCAACGACTTGCGCCCTACCGTGCTGGACCTGGGCGTGAATGCGGCCGTCGAATGGCAGGTGGCGCAATTTCGCCAGCGCACGGGCATCGCCTGCGAAGTGAGCGAAAGCCATGACGACATTTGCCTCAGCGACCAATGCGCGACGGCCCTGTTCCGCATCCTGCAAGAGTCGCTCAGCAATATTTCCCAGCATGCGAATGCCAGCCGCGTGCAAGTCAAGCTGGAAAAGTGCCGCGATACGGTGTCGATGAGCGTCAGCGACAACGGCGTGGGTGCGGCCATCGACGGGCGCAACAAGCTCGGTTCGTTTGGCCTGGTGGGGATAGAGGAACGCATCAAGTTGCTGGGTGGAACTTTTTACATCGAAAGCAGCCCCGGCGCCGGCATGAGCGTGCACGTCAGCGTGCCGCTGGGCGCGGACGCCACCGCGTTTCCCTACGAGGAAGAAAGCCGGGCCAGCGGCTGACCGGCACGCGCCCCGCATGAAACAAGCTCAGCTTGCATATTTCGTAATTAGATGCAATATTGATGTAGAACAACTTAGCGCCTGCCCGCCATGGGCAAGGCATTCCTCGACTACTTGCCAGGAGTACACACCCGCCGCTTTCCCTTGTTTCACCGTATTTCCCACAACGCTCTTTACCAAAGGACATTCATGGATACGAACGACAGTTTCAAGGCTATTGCCGATTTGAATTTGGACGCGATCAAGGTCAAACTGATGCACCGGGAGTCAGGCGAAGGATGGAGTCTGGAGAAGGCCAACGCGGTGGAATTCGAATACCGCCGCTTCCTGATCCTGATGAAACAGTTTCCGCAAGAAGAGACGGCGCCCTTGATGGACGTCGATACCTTCTGGCACTACCACATCCTCGACACCCTGAAATATGCGGCCGACTGCGAACAGGTGTTCGGCTACTTCCTCCATCACTTCCCCTACATCGGCTTGCGTGGCGAAGACGACGAAGCGGCGCACCATCGCGTGGGCGAGCGCATGAAGCAGTTGTATGAACAAACGTTCGGGGAAGATTATATCCGCGCTGAAACCGCGTATTCGGGGCGCGCCGTACAGGCGGCGTATTCGGGACGTGCGGTGCAGGAGACGGCTTACTCGGGCCGCGCCGTGCAAACGGCGTTTTCCAGTGCGGCGGTGCAAGCGACGGCTTACTCGGGCCGGGCCGTGCAAACGGCGTTTTCCAGTGCGGCAGTACAGGCGACGGCGTATTCGGGCCGCGCGACCGGGGCTGCCAACACCGCATTTTCCAGCGCCCCTGCCTCACTGGCCGCAGCGGTGGTCAAGTCGTCCTCGACTGGCCTGGAAATGGGGCGCTTCTATGTCGATCGTCCGGTGCTGAACCGCGACCCGCAATAGAAAAGCGGAAAACAGATGTGGCTGCCGCACGCGGCAAGCCTGACGTACCCAGACGGCACCTCTCAGTTTGCCGTCTGTCAGGCGCTCTTAGGCAGCCATCAACTCGCGCAGTTCACGAATGCTGAAATCGCTGATTTCATGCATGCGGATGAGGATCGTGGCGCCGATCGGCAAGGTGTTGTGACGAATCTTGCTGATGACCGGTGGCGCCACTTCCAGGGCTCGCGACAAGGCGGCATCGTTTTTCAGTTGCAGCTTGTCGATGATCGCATCGAGGACGCGATTCGGGTTGTAGGTAGGCAAAGAGGTAATTTGTTTGAGAGACATGATCGAAAATCCGTACTTGTTGTATTAGAGCAAAAAGAAACCGAATGTCTCTTCTGCAATAATTCAGGGTAAACACACTAAAAAGCGCCATCACTTATGCGGCTTTTACGCCGCAAACAATATAATACACGCTATTGTTGATTTTTGCGTAACTTAACGCAAAATTGTGATAATTGAAGAGAATTGACGCACTTGGAATGTGCTAGAGGATAACTCAAATTGGAAAAATTTGCTGCAAGTCATCAATTTTTACGATGAGCAACACCGCTATGCATGAGCCAAGCTATGGCCATGAGGGCGCTCAGGCGCGCCATTTCGGCAGATAAATGCCAGCCTTGCGCGGCCACGCCGGCCGGGGTGGCAAGCGGGCACGTGCCAGGAACGGCATCCACGCGGCACCAGGCCAGTTGCCGGCGGATTTCATCGGGCGGCGGCGGCGGCTGCAGCGCACGTTCGCGACGGCGCATGTAAGCGCGTACCTGTTCCTTGCTGGGGTGACTCGTAGCTCGCATGGCTCGCTCCTGCTGACGGGAAACAGCGTCACGCTATGCAGAGCCCGCCACAAGAGCCCAGACGCGTGACGACATTGCTCACCATATCGCCAGCGCGCCATAACGCGTTTGCGCTGCGTCAAAGGTCACGGCCCCGGTGTTGCGCCGAGACCCGTACTGCGCCATGGCCCCAGCGGCCAGGCCCATATTCTTATTTCTTTTGCTGGCGCACGCGCTGCTGCTGCTTTTCCTGCGTTTGCTGGCGATTCTGCTTGCGCTCGAACAAGGTGACCGCATCTTTCTTGGCTTGTTCGACGGTACGCATTTCCTCATGCGCATCGTGCGGGACAAAAAATTCGGCGTCCTGCGCGGCCACGACGAGCTTGATGGCGGCCTCGTCGTCGAGGTCGTACAGTTCCGTCAGGACGGTGGTGACCTCGTCCAGGTATTCTTCGTAAGTGAGGGTGCTCATGCTGTAGTCCTTAAGTGAGTGGCGCAGCGCGGGAACGGCGCGCTGCGCGCCGGCCCAGCAAAGTGCGCAGATAACCGGCCATTTTACCCGATGCCGGCGCCATCGGCTGCCATCGCCTGCAAGGCATCGGCCACGCGCGCGTAGCGCAGGCGCACGCCCAGCTCGCGCTTGAGGCGGGTATTGTGCAGGCGGCGCGATTCGGACATGAACGACAGCAGCATCGGCGTGACCACTTGCCGCAGCTCGGCCCGCGGCAGGCGCGGCGGGCGCGGCAAGCCAAACGTATCGGCCACGGCATCGAAATACTCGGCCATCCTGAGTTCGCTGTCATCGCTAGCGTGATACACGCGTCCCGGCTTGCCCCGCCACAGGGCCCGTTCGATGACGCGCGCCAGGTCATCGGCATGGATATGGTTGGTGTACACATCGTCGCTGGCTTCCAGGGCTGGCGTGCCTTCGCGCAAGCGCTTCAGCGGCAGGCGGTCTTGCGCATAAATGCCCGGCACGCGCAGGATGGCCACGCTGGCGCCGCGGCGCGCGCCCCAGCCGCGCAAGACCTGTTCGGCGTCCACGCGCCGCTTCGCGCGCGCATTCGCCGGCGCCGTCGGCCGCGTCTCATCGACCCAGGCGCCGCCGCAATCGCCATACACGCCGCTGGTGCTCACATACACCATGCGTGCATGCTCGGGTAAAATGGCGACCAGATTGCGCGTGCGCCGGTCCAGCAAGCCCGACGACATGGGCGGCGCCAGGTGCACGACCATCGTCGCCAGTCCCGCCAGCCGTTTCAGGCTGGCGCGCTCGTCGAGGTTGGCCACGATGGGCACGGCGCCGGCCGCCCGCAACTGTGCGCAGCGCGCTGGCTGGCTGGTGACGGCAAAGACGCGAAAGCGCGCGCGCAGCAGGGGCAGCAGCCGCATGCCGACGTCGCCGCAGCCCAGGATCAGCAAGCGCGGCAAGCCTGACGGCTTGCGCAAAGAGTGCATTAACATATTTTTCATCTCAAGGATTGTATGACTTTTCAAATTACTGTTCAGCCCAGCGGCCACCAATTCAGCTGCGAAGCGGACGAAACCGTCCTGTCGGCGGCGATACGCGCCGGCGTCGGCCTGCCGTACAGCTGCAAAAGCGGCGCCTGCAGCTCGTGCAAGGGCAAGATCGTGTCCGGCAGCGTACAGCATAAGCCATACCAGGCCCGCTCCCTGACGGAAGATGAAGCGGCGGCCGGCTACTCGCTGCTGTGCTGCGCCGTGCCCCAGGGCGACCTGGTGGTGCAGGCGCGCGAAGTGGCGGGCAGTAGCGACTACCCGATCAAGAAAATGCCGTCGCGCGTGACCACCATCGAAAAAGTCGCGCCCGACGTCGTCGTGCTGACCCTGCAATTGCCAGCCAGCGAGCGCCTGCACTACCGCGCCGGACAGTATATCGAAATCATGCTGCGCGACAACAAACGCCGCAGCTACAGCATGGCCAGCGCGCCCGTCGAAGGCGGCCCCGTGAGCCTGCACGTCCGCCACATGCCGGGCGGCCTGTTCACCGACCAGGTGTTCGGCAGCATGAAGGAGCGCGACATCCTGCGCTTCGAAGGCCCGATGGGCACCTTCTTCCTGCGCGAAGATTCCGACAAGCCCGTCGTGCTGCTGGCCTCGGGCACGGGCTTCGCCCCCTTGAAAGCCATCGTCGAGCACATGATCAACGAGCAGTCGCCGCGTCCGATCACCCTGTACTGGGGCGGCCGCCGTCCGCACGACCTGTACATGGATGCCCTGTGCCGCCAGTGGGCCGCCGACTTGCCGCAGTTCACCTATGTGCCCGTCGTGTCGGACGCGCTGCCGGAAGACGCGTGGCAAGGCCGCACGGGCTTCGTGCACCAGGCCGTCATCGCCGACTTGCCGGACATGTCCGCGTATCAAGTGTATGCCTGCGGCGCACCGATCGTCGTCGAGTCAGCCAACCGCGATTTCGTGCAATTGTGTCAATTGCCGGCCGACGAATTCTACGCGGACGCCTTCACCACGGAAGCCGACCTGGCCAAGTAAGCATCCAGACAGCGGGGTGCTGCTGGCGCGGCATCCGCTGCCGCCACCGCTCCACCCCGCTGTTTCCTGGAAATTTCATGTCTCTCGCCTCTGCCGGCAACGGCTTCAGTATCCTGCGTCACCGCAACTTCGCCTGTTATCTTTCCGCCCGCGTGCTGGGCACGGTGGCCGTGCAGATGCAAAGCGTGGCCATCGGCTGGCAGGTGTACCAGATCACGGGCAGCCTGTTCGACCTGGGCTTGATCGGCCTGGCGCAATTCGCGCCCTTCCTCGTGCTCATCTTGCCGGCCGGCCACGTGGCCGACCGCTACAACCGCCGCAACATCATCGCGTGGTGCCTGGCGGCGCAACTGGCGTGCGCGCTGGCCCTGCTGGCGTTTACGTTAAGCAATATTTCCATCGTCTGGCCCGTGTTTGCCGTGCTGGTGCTGTTCGGCAGCGCGCGCGCCTTCATGATGCCGGCCACGCAAGCCGTGCTGGTCAACATGGTGCCCACGCAACACTTCAGCCGCGCCGTCGCGCTCAGTTCATCCAGTTCCCACGTGGCCATCATCCTGGGGCCGACTTTGGGCGGCTTGCTGTACTACTTCGGCCCCAAGGTCGTGTATCTGATCTCGTCCGCGCTGCTGGTCGTGTCCGTCCTGCTGATGCGCGCCACCACCCCGGCGCCGCAAGTGGTGAAACGCGAACCCGTCAGCTGGCATACCCTGCTCGAAGGCTTGCGCTTCGTCTGGTCGAAGCCCATCGTGCTGGGCGCCATTTCGCTCGACCTGTTTGCCGTGCTGTTCGGCGGCGCCACGGCCCTGCTGCCGGCGCTGGCGCATGACGTGCTGCATGCCGGACCCAGCGGCCTGGGCCTGCTGCGCACGGCGCCGGGCGCGGGCGCCGCCCTGTGCTCGATCGCGCTGGCCATGTTTCCCATCACGCGCCGCGTGGGCGCGTGGATGTTCGGCGGCGTGGCCGTCTTCGGCCTGGGCACCCTGGTGCTGGGCAGCACCAGCTATTTCCCGCTGGCGCTGGCGGCGCTGTTCCTGATGGGCGCCGGCGACATGGTCAGCGTCTACATCCGCCATTTGCTGGTGCAGTTCGAGACGCCGGACGAGATCCGCGGCCGGGTCAGCGCCGTGAACGCCGTCTTCATCGGCGCCTCGAACGAGCTGGGCGAATTCGAATCGGGCTTGACGGCCGGCTGGTTCGGCCTCGTGCGCGCCGTGCTCTTCGGCGGCGCCGCCACCCTGGCCGTGACGGGTATCTGGGCCGTGCTGTTCCCCGTGCTGTCGCGCATGGACCGCTTTCCCCACCACGAGAAGGAAGCGGCCGCCAGGACGGCCACCACGGCAAGCGCATAAGGTCTAAGATGCGCTATCGCCACTGACGAATCCGCACCATGAAAATCACGCTTCCATTCCACGGCTTCATCCGCAGCCGCCCCCACCTGAGCATGGCCACGGCCATCGGCGTGGCGGCCGGCCTGCTGCTGCCCGCATCCTGGCAACAGATGACGCGCCTGCTGACGGCGTGGAATGTCGCCGTCTGGTTCTACCTGGCAACGATGGCCTGGATGATGATGCGTGCCAACCACCACAAGGTCAAAGCCATGGCGGCGCGCCAGGATGAGCGGGCGGCAACCGTCCTGTCGGCCCTGTCCGTCGCATCCGTGATGAGCCTGGTAGCCATTGTCTCGCAGCTATCCTCGATGAAAGACATGGCGCCGGACGAGCGCGCGCTGCATTACGGCCTGACGATCCTCACCCTGGTCGGTTCCTGGTTCCTCGTCGGCACCCTGTTCTGCTTCCACTATGCCCACCTGTACTACCAGGCCGATCCCGCGCTGCGCCCCCTGAAGTTTCCCGACGACGAGCAAAGCCCCGATTACTGGGATTTCCTGTATTTCGCCTTCACCATCGCCGTCGCCGTGCAAACGTCGGACGTTTCCGTGCAGACACGCATGATGCGGCAAATCGTGCTGGGACAATCCGTGCTGAGCTTTTTCTTCAACCTGGTCGTGCTGGGGCTGTCGATCAATATCGCGGCCGGTCTCATCAATGGCTGAGGGTAAATAATTTCGTAGTGGAAACTTGACCTGGCTGAAGGGTTAAGCTCATCTTAATCGTGCGCACCCTCTTGAAATACTGGAAAGAGGAGTAAGATAAGTCATGCACAGGGATCAAGTGCATGAGGCAAGAACCAGGCGCCGACGCGCCCTGGCAGCGGATTTGACCACTGCCAAGCAAGGCGCCTGAGATGGGTTTTTTTTGAATTGACAGGAGTAAGCATATGCAAATCAATATTCATACCGACAGCACCATCGCCAACACCGCTGGACTGAACGAACATGTGCAATCCGTACTTGAAAGCGCACTGAACCGCTTCCGCGACAACCTGACCCGCATCGAAGTCCACATCAGCGACACGAATGGCCCGAAAGGCGGCGCCGACGATATCCGCTGCGTCATGGAAGCACGCGTTGCCGGCTATCAACCGATCGCCGTGACCGAACAGAACGCCACCGTGCATCAATCCGTTGCCGGCGCCACCGATAAACTGAAACGCGCCATCGATAGCGCCCTGGGCCGCCTGCAAGACAGCAAGCGCCACGCCACCGGCAAGAATGCCGTGATCGATACGGCCGAAGCGGAAGAAACCGCCGAGTAATCCCCACCCGCAGGATTTTCAGAGACTGAGGCAGCCGTTCAAGGCTGCCTTTGCACATCCGGCCCGCCTTTCGCGCGCGGCAACATCCATAACAAAACCGCAAGCATTCCTGCGTATTGACGCGGCAATGAAATAATTGTCGTATTTCTCACAGTAAGTGACCTCAAGCAAGCCTTTGGCGTTACAGCCAAGGCCGCTTTACGCTATCATGAAGCTACCGGCCCCCTGCTCGCGCGCCGGCTTTTTGAAAGTGTGATTGTGGAACAGATCGGCAACTTCGGCGCTTCAGGCTGCAACATCGGCGATTTACAGCTATTTCGCGATGGGGCGGATAGCCAGACGGCCGCCATGCTGGCGCCCTGCCCCGTGATGCGCCTGGAAGCGGGCGAAGCCATTGCCGACACGCAAGGCGCCAGCCTGTACATCGTCCTGCGCGGCTCGCTGGCCGTGGCCGCCGACACCCACACGGGCATGGACGATGGCACCGTCAGCAAGGTCTTGCCCGGCGAAAGCGTGGGCGAACAATCGGTGCTCGATGAAGCGAGCAACCTGGCCGCCATTTCCGCCCTGGAAGAAACCGACTTGCTGGTGATCGACGCGGCCATCGTATGGGAATTGATCGAGCAGTCGAACGGCCTGGCGCGCAACCTGCTGCGGCTGCTGTCCTTCCGCATCCGCGCCGCCAATGCCCTGCTGCGCCGGCGCCAGAAACTGGGCGAATTCTACCGCCAGCTGTCGATGGTCGACAGCCTGACGGGCTTGTACAACCGCGCCTGGCTGACGGATTTACTGCCCAACATGATCGTCACGGCCCACGCCAGCGGCTCGCCCCTGTCGCTGGTGATGATAGACCTCGACCATTTCAAGCGCTTCAACGACACGCACGGCCACCAAGCGGGCGACCAGGCACTGCGCATCGCCGCGCAAGTGCTGGGCGCGGCCCTGCGGCCCACGGATTTTGCCGTGCGCTACGGTGGCGAGGAAATGATGGTGATCTTGCCCGACACCAACGAACACGTGGCCTTGCGGGTGGCCGAGCGCTTGTGCGAGCGCATGCAGCTCGCCGTCATCTTCGCTGACATGCGCAGCGCCTTGCCGCACATCACGGGTTCCTTCGGCGTGGCCAGCCTGGCGGCCGAACAGGACGACCATGCGCTGATCGCCGCGGCCGACGCGGCGCTGTATCGCGCGAAAGCCGGCGGCCGCAACCGGGTAAGCACCTGATAAAAAGCCCATGGCGTCGTTGCATTGCCTCGTCGTACATTCGTACTGCCTTCGGCAATGCGCCTAGCCCTGGACATTTTCTCAGGCGCTTCCGGGGTAATAATGATCAGGCGGCCTTGCTGTCGGCCGGCTTGGCGGCATCATCCTTCTTGCTGCTGTGCGCAGCGATGAAGTCGGCATAGCCCTTTTGCACCAGCTCGTACGTCTTGTCGATATTGCCGGCGATGTCGCCATTCAGCACTTTCAAGCCGCCCAGGATGTCGCGCGCTTCCTTAAAGCCTTTTTCCATGCCGCCGCTGATGGTGTCCATGAACTTGGTCAGGGCCGTATCGTCGTCCAGGCCGGGATTCTGTTTCTTGAAGGCATCAAAAAAACCTGTCGACAGCGATACAATGCGGTTCGCCGTCGCTTCGGCGCTGTTATCCTGCGAAGCCGCGTTCTGGATCGCGTCCTCGCCGTACTGGCCCTTCAGCGCTTCATTGATGTTGGTGATGGCCGTCTTGTACAGCAGCGCCAGCGGCTCGTTCTCGGAACCGATCGACACGTTCAGCGACGCCTGCATGATGGAAGCGTTCAATTGCAGCTTGGTGCGGTCATTCACGCTCATTTCAGCGTTGACGCCGTCCTTTTGCTGGACTTTATCGTCCTTGCCGGCAACGCCCGTACTGACGGAAGTCACGGAAGGGGTGGAATTGCCGCTTGCGGCGATGGGAATTGACACGATAGACCTCCTTGAACGGGCAATGTATGCCACCATGCGGGAAACGCGATGATGACCATCCTCTCGTGTAGTATCGGCAGGTTTTCAGAAAACTGTAGCAGCGGCCGCTTTTGGCGGCCCGGATAACCAATCAAGCAACGACCATCAATGACTAACCAGACCTTTCTTTGGCACGACTACGAAACCTTTGGCGCCCAGCCGCGCCGCGACCGCCCGGCCCAGTTCGCCGCCATCCGCACGGATGCCGACCTCAACGAGATCGGCGAACCCATCATGCTGTATTGTCAGCCTGCCAATGATTTCCTGCCCGACCCGCAATCGTGCCTGATCACGGGCATCACGCCGCAGCAGTGTCTGCAGCTGGGCGTGCCCGAACACCAGTTCGCCGCCACCATCGAAGCGGCCTTTTCGGAGCCGGGCACCATCGGCGTGGGCTACAACACCATCCGTTTCGACGATGAAGTCACGCGTTTCCTGTTCTGGCGCAACCTGATCGACCCGTATGCGCGCGAATGGAAGAACCATTGCGGCCGCTGGGACATCCTCGACGTGGTGCGCATGACGCACGCGCTGCGCCCGGAAGGCATCGCATGGCCGAAGCGCGACGATGGCCAGACCAGTTTTAAACTGGAACACTTGAGCAAGGCCAATGGCCTGGTCCACGAAGCGGCGCATGATGCACTGTCCGACGTGCGCGCCACCATCGCCCTGGCGCGCCTGATCAAGCAGAAACAGCCGAAACTGTTCGAATTCTGCCTGGCGCTGCACAAGAAGGACCGGGTCGCCAGCGAAATGGGCATGCACCTGGCCGCCGGCGAGCGCCAGCCTTTCCTGCACGTGTCGGGCATGTTCCCCGCCGAACGGGGTTGCCTGGGCGTCGTCTGGCCGCTGGCCACGCACCCGAGCAATAAAAATGAAATCCTCGTCTGGGATTGCGCCTATGACCCGCGCGAACTGTTTACCCTGGACGCCGACACCATCCGCACGCGCCTGTTCACGCGCAAGGACGCCATGCCGGAAGGCATGACGCGCCTGCCCGTGAAAAGCGTGCACCTGAACAAGTCGCCCATGCTGGTCGGCAATTTAAAAACGCTGTCGCCGGCCATGGCCGCGCAATGGGGCATCGATCTGGACGCGGCGAAGGTCAACGCGCAATTCGCCGCCGCGGCGCCGAACATGGATGCCGTCTGGGCCGAAGTGTTCCAGCGCCCGGGCGCGAATGCCGCGCTGGACGTGGATGAGGATTTGTACAATGGTTTCGTCAGCAACGATGACCGCCGCCTGCTCGAATCCTTGCGCCGCGACACGCCGGCCAAGCTGGCCACGGCCCGCCCCTCGTTTGCCGATGAGCGCCTGCAGGAACTGCTGTTCCGCTACCGCGCCCGCAATTTCCCGCAAACCCTGAGCGAAGCGGAAAGCTTGCGCTGGGAACAGCACCGCGCCGCCCGCCTGTTCGACGGCGACGCCGGCGCCCGCACCATCGAAATGCTGTTTACGGAAATCGACGTGCTGTCGGAATCCGTCGATGAGCGGGGCGAGGAAATTCTGGGAGAACTCTACGATTACGCGGAGATCGTTGCCCCGCAGCGTGACTAAATGCAAAATGCCGGGCTAGCCCGGCATTTTTTATGCATGCGACTTAAACCGAACGGTGCGCGTTGATGGCATCGCGCGTTTCAATGGCCACGCGGCGCGCCGCGTCGGCGAAGTCTTCGCCCGCCTGCGGCGTGGCGTAGATGATGGCGCGCGACGAGCTGATCATCATGCCCATGCCGTTCGCCGTCTGGCCCGCACCGACGGTGGCGGCGATGTCGCCGCCCTGGGCGCCGATGCCCGGCACCAGCAGCGGCATGTCGCCGACGATGGCGCGCACCTGCGCCAGTTCTTCAGGGAAGGTGGCGCCGACGACGAGCGCGCACTGGCCGTTTTTATTCCACTTTTCGGCCACCAGGCGCGCCACGCGCTGGTACAGCGGTTCGCCGTCCGTATTCAGGAATTGCAGGTCCGAGCCGCCCGGGTTCGACGTGCGGCACAGGATGATCACGCCGCGGTCTTTCCACGCCAGGTAGGGATCGAGCGAATCCTCGCCCATGTACGGGTTCACGGTGACGGCGTCGGCGCCGTAGCGCTCGAACGCTTCGCGCGCGTACTGCGTGGCTGTCGCGCCGATGTCGCCCCGTTTCGCGTCGAGGATCAGGGGGATGTGCGGATAATTCTCGCGCACGTAGCGGCAAATGTCTTCCAGCTGCTTTTCCGCGCCCAGCGCGGCAAAATACGCGATCTGCGGCTTGAAGGCGCAAGCCAGGTCGGCCGTGGCATCGATGATGCGCGTGCAAAAGGTGGTGATTCCATCAGGCAGGTCGCGCAGTTCGGCCGGCAGTTTCGCCAGGTCGGGGTCCAGGCCCACGCACAGCAGGGAATTATTGGCCGTCCACGCGGCGGATAATTTATTGATGAAATTCACGGCACACCTTCTCTATATTCAGTTGCAAACCCCGTATTGTAACGCGGCGCAGGCTTGCCACGGCGTCACAAGGCGGTCGGGGCCGGCGGCCGGCGCTTATTAAACCGACATTACGGGCCGTTTCAGGTATATTTGCCTCACCTCCCTTACTCTGCACGGAACCCATCATGCAAATCACCAATCAATTCACCAAATGGCTGCGCCTGGCGCTGAGCGTCACCGTCCTGGCCGGCATCCTGACGGGCTGCGGCTACAACGACTTCCAGAGCAAGGATGAAGCCACCAAGGCCGCCTGGGGCGAAGTGGTCAACCAGTACCAGCGCCGCGCCGACCTGATCCCCAACCTGGTCAATACCGTCAAGGGCTATGCCACGCACGAGCGCGAAACGCTGGAAGCGGTGACCAAGGCGCGCGCCGCCGCCACCAGTTTCCAGATCACGCCAGAAGTGCTGAACGACCCGGCCGCGTTCGAAAAATTCCAGCAAGTGCAGGGCCAGCTGTCGTCGGCCCTGTCGCGCCTGATGGTGGTGTCCGAGAAATACCCGGACTTGAAAGCCGACACCAGCTTCCGCGACTTGCAGTCGCAGCTGGAAGGCACGGAAAACCGCATCACCGTGGCGCGCCAGCGTTACATCGTCGCCGTGCAGGATTACAACGTGCATGCGCGCAGCTTCCCGAACAACCTGACGGCCATGGTCTTCGGCTACAAGGTCAAGCCATCGTTCACGGTGGAAAATGAAAAAGCCATCTCGACCGCACCGACCGTCAACTTTGGCAAATAAGATGAAAGCCTGGTCCTATCTCGCGGCGCTGGCGACGGCGCTGCTGCTGTGGACGATGCCGCCAGCCGGCGCACAGGGCTTGCAGCCCGTGCCGCCGCTGGCCGCACGCGTGACGGACAACGCCGGCATGCTGGACGCCAAGCAAAAGGCGGCGCTGGAAGGCGTGCTGGCCGATTACGAAGCCAAGACGGGCAGCCAGATCGCCGTGCTGCTGGTCAAGAGCACGGAACCGGAAGCCATCGAGCAATACAGCATCCGCGTGACGGATGCCTGGAAGCTGGGCCGCAAGGGCGTCGATGACGGCGTGCTGCTGATGGTGGCGAAGGACAACCCCTCGTCCCTGCGCCGCCTGCGCATCGAGGCGGGCCGCGGCGTGCAGGGCGTGCTGACGGATGCGCAATCGAAACGCATCCTGCAAGACGTGATCGCCCCCCATTTCAAGCAAAACGATTATTACGGCGGCCTGGTGGCCGGCGTGGGGTCGATTGCCACCCTGCTGAACCAGGAGCAATTCCCCGCTGCGGCGCAGCAGAAGGCGCCAGCCACCGTGGAAGCGGGCGGCATGACCTTTTGGCTGCCGCTGCTGTTCTTCGGCTTCCTCGTCGTGCTGACCCTGTTCCGCTCGCGCGGCGGACCGACGCGCCTGCAGCGCGGCAGCAACTGGTCCAGCGGCGCCACGGGCGTCGTGCTGGGCAGCATCCTCAGCCAGGCGCTGAACAACCGCGGCGGCGGCGGCTTCGGCGGCGGCGGTGGTGGTTTTGGCGGTGGCAGCAGTGGCGGCGGTGGTTTCGGTGGCGGCGGCGGCGGTTTTGACGGCGGCGGCGCCTCGGGAGATTGGTAATGACGAAACAACTGACATTCGGACAACGCTGCGGACGGGCATTGAAACATTTGCGGGGCACGCCAGCGACGGCGCGCCACGCCTTTCCGGAACGCACCCTGAAAGCCATCGAGACGGCCATCGCCGGCGGTGAAGCGATGCACCAGGCGGAAGTGCGCCTGATCGTCGAAGCGGCCCTGACGCCGGGCATGGCGTACCAGGGCGTGAGCAACCGCGAGCGGGCGCGCGAACTGTTCGCCCAGTATGGCGTGTGGGATACGGAAGACAACGTCGGCGTGCTGATCTATATCAACCTGGCCGAACACCAGGTCGATATCGTGGCCGACCGCAACGTGGGCCGCCGCGTCACGCCGGAACAGTGGCAAGCCGTGTGCCGCACCATGACCAAAGGGTTCAAGGATGGCAATTACCACGACAGCACCCTGGAAGCGCTGGCGCAGCTCAATACCCTGCTGCAAAGCCACTTCCCCGCCAACGGCACGCGCGGCAACCAGTTGCCGAACGAGCCCATCCTCCTCTGATTCCTGCCCAGGGATTAAAATCTGCCCATTGCCGCGCGGGCTGGTGTTCCTGGCAGCGCGGCCCCCATACCCCGCCGAGGAGCACACATGAAATTAGTCAATAAAACCGCCATCGTCACGGGCGCCACGCAAGGCATCGGCCTGGCTTGCGCCACCCGCCTGATCGCCGAAGGGGCGCAAGTGATGCTGGTCGACATCAAGGAAGAAGGCGCGCAAGCGGCCGCCGCCCTCGGCCCGCAGGCGCGCTTCTTTTGCGCCGACGTCAGCCAGAAGGCGGACGTGGACGCCATGCTGAAGGAAACCCTGGCGCAGTTCGGCCACATCGATATCCTCGTCAACAATGCGGGCGTCACGCACGCGGCCGATTTCCTCGACGTCTGCGAAGACGATTTCGACCGGGTCATGCGCATCAACCTGAAATCGATGTTCCTGTGCGGCCAGGCCGTGGCGCGCGAAATGGTCAAGCGCAACAGCGGCTGCATCATCAACATGTCCAGCGTGAACGCGGAACTGGCCATTCCGAACCAGGTGCCGTACGTGGTGTCGAAGGGCGCCATCAACCAGCTGACCAAGGTCATGGCCCTGAACCTGGCCTCGCACGGCGTGCGCGTCAACGGCATCGGGCCGGGCACCATCCTGACGGAACTGGCCAAGCAGGCGGTGCTGTCGAGTCCGGAAGCGCGCCACACGATTTTGTCGCGCACGCCGCTGGGCCGCTGCGGCGAACCGGAAGAAGTGGCCGGCATCGCCGCCTTCCTGGCCAGCGACGACGCCACCTACATGACGGGCCAGACCATCTATGTCGATGGCGGGCGCATGGCGCTCAATTACACGGTGGCCGTGAAGGAATGAAGGCAGGCGCGGCAAGTTATATCAAAAAAGAATAATGGTTATCCGAAAAGATCATTAGACACATATCGTGCAACGCAGCATAATGCACCTGTCTCCACTATTCTCCTCCAAGAAAATAGTTTTAAGCCCGCTTTCACCAGCGGGCTTTTTTTTCGCTATCAGTCTTGAAACATGGCTATTCTTGCCATGCTCCACACTCTTTCCGACAATTTGCGCTGCCGCAAAAAAATGTTGCGGCGTGTCATCAGGCCGTCATGTTCGCCCCCTATACTTGCTTCATCTGCTGTACAGGCAACCGATATGCCTGACTACAGACAGGTGTGCCGCGATGGCACACCACTCCCCTTTCATGACCGTGGCGGGCGCCCGCAAGGCGCGCGACATGGTAAGTACCGAGCAACTCTCAACTCTTGACCCATTTCATTTGGGTTTTTGGCCCGCGCCCCCGCGGGCCTTTTTTTTTGCCTGTCCAGCAAGCTCTTGCGCAAAAACACGGTGGCCCGCCCTGCCCATGATATTGTGGCGTCCTTTCCACCTGTCCTGACGCCTCATGCCTGCACCTTTGCCCGAACTGTGTTTTGCCGACCGCTACGAACGCCTGCGCTACCGCACCGCGCTGGTGCTATATGTGCTGGTGATCCTGATCGGCGATATTCCCGGCGTGCGCGCGGACGTGGGCCAGTATGCGTCGGGCGGCGTGCTGCATTCCTTCGGTTATGGCGTGCTGGCCCTGATCCTGTTCAGCGGCACGGGCGGCGGCATGGCGCGCCGGGCACTGCTGTCGGTGCTGATGGTGGCGACCATGGGCGCGCTGGACGAATTCATCCAGAGTTTCCTGCCCTACCGCCATGGCGCCGTCAGCGACTGGGTGGTCGATGTCACGGCTGCGGCAGCAGTCTGCCTGCCGCTGTATTTCCTGTGGCCGAAAATGGTCGCCGCCGCCCTTGGCAAGCACGCGCCGCTGCCCGAAGCCTGAACGGGGGATGGCTCGCGCCCGTCAGGCGCGGTCCGCTTCGCTATCCTGCAATGCCAGCCGCAACTGTCCCTGGCCCCGCTTGCCCAGGCGCCGCATCAGGGCGCGCGTCTCGCGCCGGCTGCCGGCCCCCATGGCGCGTGCCGTATCGCGCTGCATCTCCAGCAACTGTTCCGAGCGCGCCAGCCGCACCAGACCATGCAAGGCCTGGGCCAGCACATGGCGCGCACGGACATCGTGCGCAGTGCCGCCGATGGCCAGCACCAATTCATCGATCAGTTTTGCTGTAGGGCCAGATGACATTTTTTCTCCCGATTGAACAGTGAGGAAACGTGCAGCCGCACGAAGTGGTAATTGCCAGCATCGTTTATACCAAGCACGGCAATTAGACACTTGATCTAGCTCAATCGACAATGACGGCCGCCGAACATCCCTGTTCCGCCATGCTCTTACATGCAGCAATCGCCGCCATCCGCATCACCGCGGGTGCCGATCCTGAGTGTGCGACCATGAGGAGACCAAGATGAGATCAAAAACCACCCTGCTGCTGACCGGCCTGACATGCGCCTTGCTGGCAGCCTGCCATTCCACGGACAAGACCAGTCTGGCGCGCAGCAATAGCGGCGAAACCTATGCCGCGCCGGCCGGCACGACGCCGCAAAGCAGCACGGCCAGCACCGCCAGCAGCACGGCCGCCGATACGAGCAACGCCCAGAGCAGCATCAGCAGCGACATGCGCAACGACGCGAACCAGTCCACGATGAACATCAGCTCGGCCACGGTGCAGTCGATAGAAACCGTGCCGCGCAGCATGGACCAAGGCAGTGGCGACATGCAGGCGGGTACGTCGGGCACGGCCGGCAGCACTTCGGGGGCGGCGGGCAACATGCTGTACCGCGTCACCTTGCGCCTGGACGATGGCACGACGCGCACCTTTGTGCAAAACACCCAGCCCGCCTTCCAGATCGGCGACAAGGTCAGCGTGCAAAAAGGCGTGATGCAGCGCTATTGATCGGTATATTGATCGGTATCAACGCTGGCCGGCGCTGGCCGATTTCCTCCACGCCTGGCCGCCACTTGGCACGTATTTGGCACGTACTTGGCACGCACTTGATACGCCTTTGGCACACAATTGCCACGCATTTATCATTTTCAAGCCAAGGCCAGGGTCAGCGGCCGGCTGCGCCCCTGCACCAGGGCCGAAGGCCAGGCCGGGTCATGCGTCAGGTTGTGCAATTGGCTGCCGTCGAGCAAAAACGTGTCTTCCACCGTACTGCCGGGCAGGCTGGGGTGGAAGGCCAGCGCCATGCCCCGCTTGAGGATGATTTCCGTGTGCGCGCCGGCCGCCACTTCGGGGGCCAGGTAGCCGTGGATGCCGCCCTGCCGGCTGGTGCGTACCGTGTCGGGCTGGCCTGCATACGCGTAGGCGCTGTCGAGCGCGTGATACACCATGCTCAGCGCATGGCCCGTTTCGCAAGCATCGAGCGCCACCGCTTCCAGCGCCAGCATGGCCGCATCGGCATCGTCCATGACCACCGCCGCGCCATCGGCGCGATGCTGCGCCGGGCCGAAGCGCCGTTGACGGCTGAGGCTAGCGCACAGGCCGAAACGCCGCGCACACAGGGCCAGCACGGCTTGCGGGCCCAGCTCCACCTGGGCTGGCGGTGCGCGACGATACCGCTGTTGACGCTCCGCCCCGCTGACCAGCACGTGCACGGCCTGCAAGCCCCGCAGCCACAACGCGCGCGCGCAGGCGGCAGCCAGTTCCAGCTCGCTCCAGTCGGGGCGGGCCTGGCGCAACGCATCCGCGGCCGCGCGGGCAGCCAGCTGCCCCACCTGCCGGTAGCGCAGCTGTTCCGATTCCAGCAGCACCAGACGCTCTTCGCGCAAAGCTACGGGCAGGCTGCGTTCGTGCAAGCCCGGCCGGTCGGACAGGACCGGCGCGCCCCCGGCCGCATGCTGCACGAAATGCTCGCGCAATTCATACAGCTGCGGCTGCATCCAGGGCGACACTTGCCACGTCCATGGCCCGCGCACTTCTTCCTCGCGCATGCGCATGGCTTCGGCTTCGTCCGTCAAGATATAGGCGGCGTCGCGCGTCACCAGCACTTCCGCGCAGCCGCACTCGGCCGTATGGTAGTGGCTGTTCGACGCGCCCGCCGTGGCCCACGCAAACCAGTCCCCGCCGCGCAGGCGCACGGCGCCAGCACGCTGGTCTTCCAGCCAGCCCCGCATCTGCGCCAGCTTGTGCGCCACTTCCAGTTCCAGCGGCCAGTTCATGACCGCCCCTCGTGCGGGCGCCGGCGCGGCGCCACGCCACCTGCCCTGCCTGGCACCAGCCGGGTCTCCTGTTGTGCATGCATAGCTGCTCCCTTCCTACATGGAAACGTAAGACCGGCGCCCCCATCAAAAGTTCAGTGCCCGGATGCGTCTCAGGCTTGCAGTCTATGACTTCCCTCTGTTTTTGCAAGCCGCTATTTCGCCAGCTCGATCAGGACAGCCGTGTACATCTGCAGATTCAGCAGCAGCTGTTTTTCCGTGATGAACTCGTGTTCGGAATGCCCCGTGTACACGGTGTGCGGCATGGCCGGACCGAAGCTGACGGCGTTCGGGAACAGGCGCGAATTGGTGCCGCCGCCGATGGCGACCGGTTGCGGATGCGCGATGCCCGTGTAGTGCCCGAACACGGACAGCAGGGTGGGAATCTGCGGCGCGTCCGTCTGCAGCCACGGTTCGCCGATCTGCACCTGCAGGGTAGCGGGTACCTGGCGCCACGCCTTCCAGCCATCGAAGGCGGCCGTCACCTGTTGCTGCAGCACGGCCGCCGTCTTGCCTTGCGGACGGCGCAGGTTGATGTTCAGTTCCAGCGCGCCGCCATCTTGCTTGAGCACGGTGGGCGCTACCGTCATCGGACCCATGAAGCCGTCGCGGTAAGCGATCTGGCCGAAGCGCTCGCCGTAGATGCCGGTGCCCACCAGTTCATTCAAGAACGACAGCATGTCGGCCGCCTGCGTGCCTTGCCAGGGCTGCACGGCCAGCGCGTCGGCCAGCATGCTGATGGCGTTGACGCCGTCTTCCGGCTTCGACGAGTGGGCCGACACGCCCAGCGCCGTTACCGTCAAGGTATCGCCAGTGCGCGCGTAGCTGTAGCGCACGCCCTGCTGGCCCTGCGCGCGGGCGCGGATGGCCGCTTCCAGCGCGGCCGGCGCGTGGTCGATCACGGCTTGTGCGTCTTCCGGGATCTGGCTGCCGAAAAAGCCGCCCGCCAGCTTCGCCAGCACGGGTCCGCCCTTGGCCGGCAAGGCCGTGCGCGGCGGCAGGGTCAGCTTGATGGAACCGTAGCCCTTCTCGGCCGTCACCACCGGGTATTCCGCATCGATGGTGATGTTGACCTGCGGCGGCGTATGGGTTTTCAGGAACTGTTTCAGCGGTTCCCAGTCCGATTCCTCGGCCATGTACACGTACAGCTCGATGCGCTTGCTCAGCGGCACCTGCTTGTCCTGGATGGCTTTCATCGCGTACAGGGCCGTGGCGATGGGCCCCTTGTCGTCTTCCGTGCCCCGTCCCAGCAGCTTGCCCGGTTCGCTGCTGCGGTCCAGCTCGAACGGCGAACGGGCCCATTTCGCGGGGTTCACAGGCTGCACGTCGCCATGCGTGATCACGCCCACCCGTTCGCTGCCGCTGCCCATGCCGATGATGAGCACGTGGCCGTGATCCTGGAAATCGAATCCCAGGCGCTGCGCCTCGGCCGCCAGGTAGCGCTTGAAGCCCGTGTGCTGTGGATTGTCGGCAAAGGGCACGGCCGGGTCGGCCACCGTGTTGTAGCTGATCATCTTCGCCAGGCTGGCGATCAGCGGTTCCGGATAGGTGGCCAGCGCGTAGCGGGCCGTGTCCTGCGCCTGCTGGCTGACGGGCGCGGCGTGAACGGAGGGCTGCAGCAGCAGGCTCATCAAAGTCAGCAGGATGGGTTTCTTGAACATGGCGGGGCGCATAAAGTGGGGAGGCCAACTCTAGCATCGCCCGCACCGATTTCCAATCGATACGAGTTTTTTACCGATCAGTACGCAAATTCCCGATTCGCATTATCATGTGCACAGCCTGTCATCCCTGCCGCTTCCAAGGCCGACCCTACTGTGGTCAGGGGATAGACAAATCGTCCATTGTGATTTTCCACCACGTCCCGATATCGCTACCATGACTCCATTTTCCATACTCGACCTGGCCCCCATCGCCGAAGGCAGCGACGCCAGCCAGTCGTTCAAGAACACGCTCGACCTGGCGCAGCACGGCGAACGCTGGGGCTACAACCGCTACTGGCTGGCCGAACACCACGGCATGCCCGGCATCGCCAGCGCCGCCACGGCCGTCGTGATCGCCCATGTGGCGGCCGGCACGACCAGCATCCGCGTGGGTGCGGGCGGCGTGATGCTGCCGAACCACTCGCCGCTGGTCATCGCGGAACAGTTCGGCACCCTGGAAGCGCTGCATCCAGGCCGCATCGACCTGGGCCTGGGCCGCGCGCCCGGCTCCGACCAGACGACGGCGCGCGCCCTGCGCCGCGACCTGCAATCCGATGCGGAACAGTTTCCGCAAGACGTGCTGGAATTGATCGACTACATGTCCGACGAGCCGCGCCAGCGCGTGCTGGCCGTACCCGGCAAGGGCGCGAAAGTGCCCGTGTGGATACTCGGGTCCAGCCTGTTCGGCGCCCAGCTGGCCGCCCACCTTGGCTTGCCGTACGCATTCGCCTCGCACTTCGCGCCGCAGATGATGATGCAAGCCGTGGCGTATTACCGCGAACACTTCAAGCCGTCAAAACAATTGGCGAAACCATACGTGATGCTGGGCTTTAACGTGTTTGCCGCCGACACGGATGAGCAAGCGCACCTGCGCGCCACGTCGATGCAGCAAGCGTTCGTCAACCTGCGCACGGGCCGCCCGTCGCGCCTGCAGCCCCCTGTGCCCGGTTACCTGGAGCAATTGGGTCCGCAGGAACGCGCCATGCTCGATTCCGTCCTGTCATGCACGGCCATCGGCGCGCCGGACACCGTCAAGGTGAAGATGGCCGCCTTCATCGCCGAAACGGGCGCCGACGAGCTGATGATCACTTCGCAGATCTTCGACCACCAGCACCGGCTGCGCTCGTATGAAATCACGGCGCAGGTGCATGCGGAGCTGGCCCGGCAACAGTAACTGAACGTTTTCCTCCCTCGGTATATCCCCCTATACCCTTTTCCCGGCCGTCAGCAACGATCGCCGGGATTTTTTTGCCTGGCGTGTTTAGCTGCCGTTTTGTCTGCCGTCTTGCCTACCCCTGCCGCAAAATCGCCCCGGTCCGGCAGGAAATGTGCAGCCCCGCTATCATGCTCATCCAAAAGCATTATTCCAAGAAAGCTGTACCGCATGAAATCTGCAAGCTCTTCCGTCGATGCCAGCACCCTGCTGAGCTCCACCCGCATCCTGTTGTTCGCCCTGTCCGCCGGCGTGCTCGTCGCCAGCCTGTATTACGTGCAGCCGCTCACGTCCATGCTGGCCGCTTCGTTTGGCGTCAGCGTGCCACAAGCCGGTTACCTGGTCACGGCCACGCAGATCGGCTACGTGCTGGGCATCGTGTTCCTCGTACCCCTCAGCGACGTGCTGAACCGCCGCCAGTTGCTGACGTGGATGCTGATCGCCAAGATCGGCGCCCTGCTGTTGGCCGCTACCAGCCAGAATATTATCGTCTTTGCCATCGCCAGCGTCTTGATGGGGATCACGTCCAGCGCATTGATGGTCGTCACGGCCATGGTGGCGTCGTATGCGCCGGATCACAGCCGGGGCCGCATGGTGGGCACCGTCATGACGGGCTTGTTGCTGGGCATCTTGCTGGCGCGTACCGTGTCCGGCACGGTGTCGCAGATCAGCGGCGGCTGGCGCACCGTCTACGTGCTGGCCGCCCTCGTCGTGGCCGCCCTGCTCGTCATGCTGCGCCGCATCCTGCCCAATGAAGCGCCACGCGGCAAGCTGCAATACGGAAAATTGATGGCCTCGCTGGCCGACATCATCCGCCAGGAACCGCTGCTGCGCCAGCGCGCCCTGTTCTCGGGCCTGGGTCTGGGCACCTTCAGCGTGTTCTGGACAGGGCTGACCTTCTTGCTCAGCGGCGCGCCATATCACTACTCGGAAATGCAGATCGGCCTGTTCGGCCTGGCCGGCGCCACGGGCGCCTTTGCCGCGAACACGGCGGGCCGCATGGCCGACCGCGGCTACGCGCGCCAGGCCACCTGGCTGCTGGCTGTCGCCTCGATCGCGGGCTGGGCCTTGATCGGCTTTGGCGCCCATTCGCTGGTGCTGTTGTTGATCGGCATCGTCCTGCTGGACATGGGCGTGATGGGCCTGCAAGTAACGCACCAATCCATCATCTATAAACTGGCGCCGCATGCGCGGGCAAGGGTCACCACCGTCTTCATCGCGGGCGGCTTCATCGGCGCCTCGGCCGGTTCGGCCCTGGCCAGCGCCAGCTTTGCCGCCGGCGGCTGGCCCGCCCTGTGCATGGTGGGCGGCGCCATGCCGCTGCTGATGCTGCTGGTGTGGAGCAAGTATCGCCACACGCAGCGCAGGCTGGAACGGGCAAGCGCCACCTGAACCAGCGCGAAAAAAAACCGCTCGGCCGAGCGGTTTTTTTACGTCCCTATTTCGCTGGCGCGCGCGCCTTGCCGAACGCATCGCCCGCCTTCCAGGCCGGCATCTTCGCGCCATTTGCCACGGCTTGCCCCAGGTTCAGGGTGAACTGCGCCTGCTGCGTCATGCCGGACAAATCCCAACTGGCATCGTACTCATCCGTGACTTGATGGTAGCGGGGGCCGTAGGCGGCCGCCTTGGCTTTCGACGCTTCCACGTCCTTGATGTACTCGCGTCCGCCATTGATGGAAAACGCGGGCACGCCCGCCTTGGCAAAACTGAAATGGTCGCTGCGGAAATAACCGCCGGCCAAGTCGGGGCGGGCTGCCGCGATGTGCATGCCCATGGCTTTGGCCACCGTGGCGGCGATCGCGCCCAATTCCGTGCGCTCGCTGCCCTGCGCGCCGATGTCGCGCGTGGCGCCCACGAAATTCAAGCTGTCGAGGTTCAGCGCGGCCGCCGTCTTGCTCAAAGGCCACAGCGGGTCGGCCGCGTAGGCGGCGCTGCCCAATAACCCTTGCTCCTCGGCCGCCACCCACAGGAAAATCTGCGTGCGCTTCGCGGGTTGCTTGACGGCTTCCTGCGCCATGGCCAGCAAGCCGGCCGTGCCCGAAGCGTTGTCGACGGCGCCGTTGTAGATTGTGTCGCCCGTTTCACCTTGCTTGCCGAGGTGGTCCCAGTGGCCGCTGTAGATGACGGCTTCATCCTTCAGTTTCGGGTCGGTGCCCGGCACCATGCCGGCGATATTGAATTGCTCCACCTTGCGCACGGCCGATTTCATCTCGCCCGACAGTTTGGCGTTCAGCGCGACGGCCTTGAAGTCCTTGTTTTCCGCCTGCGCGCGCAAGGCGTCCAGATCCTGTCCACCGGCCGCAAACAGACGGCGCGCCGCGTCTTCCGCGATCCAGCCCTGCAGCGGCGTGCCGGCAGTGCGGTCCGCCAATTGGAAGCGCTCGCTGCCGCTCCAGCTGTTCTGCACCACGCTCCAGTCATACGAGGCCGACGGTTTCGTGTGGATCAGCAATACGCCCGCGGCGCCCTGGCGCCTGGCTTCCTCGAATTTATACGTCCAGCGGCCGTAATAGGTCAGCGCCTTGCCGGCGAAGCGGTTCGGATCAAGCGCGGTCGGCTGCGGGTCGTTGACCATCATGACGACGATCTTGTTTTTGACATCGACACCCTTGAAATCGTTCCAGCCTTCTTCCGGCGCCGTGATGCCGTAGCCGACGAACACGAGCGGCGCATCGAAGGTATGCGCGGCAACGGAGTCGCCCGTGGCCCAGACCCAGTCCGGGCCGAACGCCAGCGGCACGGCCTTGCCGCCCGCCACGGCTTGCAGGCTGCTCTCTTGCGGCAAGGATTTCACGCCGGCAATTTGCACGCTCTGGCGGTAGCTGTTGCCGCGCACGGGTTGCAGCCCGGCCATCTGCGCCTGGGTTTCCAGGTAAGCCACCGTCAGGTCGGCGCCGCGCTGGCCCGTGCCCCGGCCTTCCAATAAATCGTTGGACAGGAAGGCCAGGTGGGCGCGCAGGGGCGCTTCCTGCACGATGGGCAAACCGCTGGCGGCGTGGGCGGAAAACGCCAGCGCAGTCAAGGCGAGGGAAGAAAACAGCTTCTGCATAATATCCTTTGGGTAAGAGGAGGAAAGCGGTCCGGCGGAAGGCCGAGCCGGCGATTGTATGCCATGGGGAAAGATGGATCAAAATGCGGACGAAAAAAATCCCCGCGGCAAGGGCGGGGATGGGCGATGGAAGCTGTGTCAGACCAGCAATTACACGAGCAAGGCCGCCGCCAGCGATTCGATCTCTTCCGCCGATTCGTCGAGGATGGTGTGCAAGGTGCTGCCGCCGATGCCGAAGTCGATCTTCGCGGCCGCCTGGCGCCGCGCGGCGCTTTCCGGCGGATGCAGGGGCGAGCCGACAGGCGACAGATCGTTGGCCAGCACCAGGGTCGCGCCCAAGGTGCGGGGCGGGAACGGGCTGCCGCCGTGCCACATGCCTTCCACGGCCTGCAAGACCATGTCCGGTACTTGCAGCTGGCGCAGCACGCCGCGGCCGATCAGCTTTTCGCCGTATTCAATCCAGTCTTCGGTATTGTCGTCCAGCAAACCCGGATATTCCTCGGCGCGCGACAGCAGATAAAAGCCGCCCACTTCATGCACGATGGCGGCGAACATGGCCGTTTCCACATCGACATGCGTGACTTTCCGCGCGATCACCTGGCTCAGCGCGGCCACGTGGGCCGTGTGTTCCCACAGCTTGGCCGCCTTGGCGCGCAATTGCGGGTCCGTGATCTGGCTGCCCAGCTGGCGCACGATGACGGACGCCACCATCGACTTTAACGTGGCAAAGCCCAGGCGCGAGACGGCCGCGCGCACGTTGGCGATTTCATTGCCGGAACGGTTGTAGGCGGCCGAGTTGGCCAAGGCCACGACCCTGGCCGACAACAGCGGCTCGGCCATGACCATGCGGGCGGCCGCTTCGATATGGCAATCGGGGTCGTCCAGCGCTTCCTGCAGCTTCAAGGTAGCCTTGACGTTGGCGGGGAACGTCAGCTCGCCCTTGCTCGCTTGCAGCGCGATAATCTTGAATACTTCCAGTCTATCCATGGGTCAATCTCCGGTACGGGCTTGTTCAAGCTCTGCTCTGTGGGTGGGCCGGGAACGCGCATGTATCCCCGGCCCTGCTCCCGTTTCCGGCAATATTACAGCAAGTTTATACTCAAACCTATTACTTTCCGGAAACTTTCCCTGCCACGCCTTCGACAAAATAATCCATCTTCGTCAGCGCTGCATCGTCCAGCACGCCTTTGTCCAGGCGCACTTTGCCATCGTTATCCTTGATCGGCGCGCTGAAAGGATTGAGCTTGCCAGCTACCAAGTCTTTCTCGCGCGCCAATACAAACTGTTTCACATCGGCGGGCACGGCGGCGTTGATGCCTTCCAGCTTGACCATGCCATCCTTGATGCCGCCCCAGGTGCTGCTGGACTTCCACGTGCCGTCCAGCACGGCTTGCGCCTGCTTCGTATAGTAGTCGCCCCAATGGTGGGTGACGGCGGCCAGCTGCGCCTTCGGACCGTACTTTTTCATGTCCGAATGGTAGGCGATCGCATACTTGCCCTTCTCTTCCGCCGCTTGCACCACGGCGGTCGAGTCCGTGTGGTGGGTGACCACGTCGGCGCCCTGGCCGATTAGCGTGATGGCCGCGTCGCGCTCCTTGCCCGGGTCGAACCAGCTATTCACCCACACCACTTTCACTTCCGCCTTGGGGTCGACGCTGCGCATGCCGCGCGTGAAAGCGTTCACTCCCTGCAACACTTCGGGGATCGGGAACGCCGCCACATAACCAGCCACATGGGTCTTGCTCATCTTGCCCGCCAACACGCCTGCCAGGTAGCGGCCTTCATAAAAACGCGCATTCGTGTTGGCCACGTTGACGGCGGTCTTGTAGCCAGTCAGGTGGATGAACTTCACATTAGGAAATTGCTTCGCCACTTTCAAGGTGGGATTCATGTAGCCGAACGAAGTCGTGATGACGAGCTTGCTGCCCGTTTGCGCCAGGTCGCGGATCACCCGTTCCGCATCGGCGCTCTCCGGCACGTTTTCCACATACTTGGTGGTGATCTTGCTGCCCAGCGCCTTTTCCATTTCCTTGCGGGCCAGGTCATGCTGGGTGGTCCAGCCCGCGTCGCCGATGGGGCTGATATACACGAAGCCGACATTCAGCGGCGCCGTCGCGGGAGCGGCGGCCATGACGGGCATCAAAACAGCACTGCAAACGGCGGCGCATACTAGTTTCTTGGACATGGTTTTCCTTGTGGTGAGTGATTAATTTCCAGGATTGAAATTTTTCCCCAACGAAGCGGGCATGTTGAGCTTGATGTAATTGGCATTGCTGGAAATAAGCACCAGCACGACGATGGCCGCCAGGTAAGGCAGCATCGACAGCAGTTGCGACGCGATGGGCACGCCCAGCGCCTGCGCGTGAAAGGTCAATATCGTGATGCCGCCGAACAGGTAGGCGCCGCCGACCACGCGCGCCGGGCGCCAGGTGGCAAAGGTGGTCAGCGCCAGCGCGATCCAGCCCCGCCCCGCCACCATGCCCTCGACCCACAGGGGCGTGTAGACGAGCGACAAAAAGGCGCCGGCCAGGCCGCAGCAGGCGCCGCCGAACAGCACGGCCGCCAGGCGGATGCGCCGCACGGGATAGCCGAGCGCATGCGCGGAAGCGGGCGACTCGCCCACGGCGCGCAGCACGAGGCCCGCCCGCGTGCGGTACAGGAACCAGGCGATGGCCACGCACAGCAGCAAGGACAGATACACCATCGCATGCTGGCGGAACAGGGCCGGCCCCAGCACAGGAATGTCTTCCAGGTAAGGGATGCCGAAGCGGCCATTCTGCAGGCTGTTGCCCACATACTTCAAGCCGATATACGTGGATGCGCCCGCGCCGAACAGAGACAGGGCCAGGCCCGTCGCGTACTGGTTCGTGCCCAGCCATACGGTCAGCCAGGCAAAGAAGCCGGACAGCAGCATGCTGGCGCCCGCCCCCGCGAGAAAGCCCAGGGTGGGACTGCCTGTGTTGACGGCCACGGCAAAGCCCGTGATGGCGGAGACCAGCATCATGCCTTCCGCGCCCAGGTTCACCACGCCCGCCTTTTCATTCACCAATAAACCGAGGGCGGCCAACATCAGCGGCGTGCCCGCATTGATGCTGGCGGCGATCAGGGGCGCGATGGTGAAAGCCAGGTTATCCATGTTTCCTCCAGCGCAGTTTGTATTGGATCAGCACGTCGCAAGCAAGCAAGGCGAACAGCAAGATGCCCTGGAACACGCCCGTGATCGCGCTGGGCAAGCCGAGACGTGATTGCGCCAGTTCGCCGCCGATATAAAACAGGGCCATGACGAAGCTGGAAAAAATCACGCCCACAGGATGCAGCCGCCCCACGAAGGCGACGATGATGGCGGCAAAGCCATAGCCGGGCGACACCGTGGGCGTCAACTGCCCCATCGGCCCCAGCACTTCGCAGGCGCCCGCCAGGCCGGACAGGGCGCCGCAGATCAGCAGCGATGACCACAAGGTCTTGCGCGAGGAAAAACCCGCATAGCGGGCGGCGGCCGGCGCCATGCCGCCCACGCGCAGGCGGAAACCCGAAATGCTGCGCGACAGATACAGCCAGCCGCCCAGCGAGGCCAGCAAGGCGAACACGATGCCGATGTGCAAGCGCGTATCCGTCACGATCATCGGCAACAGCAAGCCGTCGGACAGCAGTTTCGACTGGGGAAAATTAAACCCTTCCGGGTCACGCAGCACGCCATACACGAGATAACTGAGCAGCAATTGGGCGATGTAGACCAGCATCAGCGAGACGAGGATTTCGCTGGCGTTGTAGCGGTCGCGCAGCCAGGCCACCAGGCCAGCCCACACCATGCCGCCGGCCATGCCGGCCAGCAAGGACACGCCGATGATGGCCGCGCCGCCCACGCCGTCATCGAGGTACAGGGCGGCCGCGCCGCCGCAGATGGCGCCCAGGGTCAGCTGCCCTTCCGCGCCGATGTTATAGATGTTGGCGCGAAAGCAGATGGCCAGGCCCACGGCGATCAAGAGCAGGGGCGCCACCTTGATGCCCAGCTCGGACCAGCCGTGCGCGTCGCGCAAGGGTTCCACGAAGAAGACGGCAAGACCGGCCAGCGGATCGTGTCCCAGCGCAAGAAACAACAGCGCGCCGCATAGCACCGTGAGCAGCACGGCCAGCACGGGCGACAGCCACGACATCAACCGCGACGGTGTGGGACGGGCTTCCAGCCGCAAGGCAAACTTAGCCATGGGCTGCCTCCTGCGGCCACAGCCCGCTCATCCATTGCCCCACCTGCGCCACGCTGGCTTCGCCCACGTCGAGCGACGGTGAGATCTTTCCCTTTGCCATCACCAGCAAGCGGTCGCTGATGTCGAACAATTCATCGAGTTCCTCCGACACGACCAGCAGCGCGCAGCCCGCATCGCGCAGCGCCAGCAATTCCGCGCGGATTTGCGCGGCCGCGCCCACGTCCACGCCCCAGGTCGGCTGCGCCACCACCAGCACGGTGGGCTCGCGCATGACTTCGCGTCCGACTATATATTTCTGCAAGTTGCCGCCCGACAAGCTGCGCGCCAGCGCCTGCGGCCCGCCCGCCTTCACCTGGAAGCGGGCGATGATGGCGGCTGCCCGCTGCGCGATGACCTTGTGGCGCACGAAGCCGTGGCGGATGGTGGCGGGTGTCTGCAAGCTCAGCAGCACGTTGTCGGCCAGCCCCATGTCGGGTACGGCGCCCCGTCCCAGCCTTTCCTCCGGCACGAAGCCGAAACCCAGGGCGCGCCGGCGTCCCGGCGGCAAGCGTCCCGCCGGCGTGCCGTTCAGCACGATGCTGCCGGCGGCCGCGCGCATGTCCTCGCCCGACAACGCGGCCAGCAATTCCTGCTGGCCATTGCCGGACACGCCCGCGATGCCGACAATTTCTCCCGCGCGCACGTCGAAATTGATATCCGTCAATTGCGTGGCGAACGGGTGGCTCTTCGGCAGGTCCAGCTGCCGCACGCTCAGCATGACCGCACCCGGCGTGCGCGCCACGCGCGTGACGGCGGGCGGCTCGGCGCCGATCATCATGCGCGACAGGCTGGCCGCCGACTCTTGCGAGGGGTCGCACACGCCCGCGTTCTTGCCGGCGCGCACCACCGTACACGTGTGGCACAGGGCGCGGATCTCGTCGAGCTTGTGGCTGATGTACAGGATGCTGCAGCCTTCGGCCGCCAGCTGGCGCAAGGTGGTAAACAGTTTTTCCACGGCGCCCGGCGTCAGCACGGACGTCGGTTCATCGAGGATCAGCAGTTGCGGCTTGGCCAGCAGGGCGCGCACGATTTCCACGCGCTGGCATTCGCCGACGGAAAGCGTGTGCACGTGGCGCTGCGGTTCCAGGTCCAGGCCGTACTGGCGCGCCGTCGCTTCGATGCGCTGCGCCAGCTCCGCCATGTTGGTACCGGCCGGCAAGCCGAGGGCGATGTTTTCCGCCACCGTCAAAGTGTCGAACAGGGAAAAGTGCTGGAACACCATGGCGATACCGAGCGCGCGCGCGGCTGACGGGTTGGCGATTTCCACTTCACGGCCATTCCACAGGATGCGGCCGCCGTCCGGTTGCACGGCGCCGTAGATGATTTTCATCAAGGTCGATTTGCCGGCGCCGTTTTCGCCGAGCACGGCGTGGATTTGTCCGGGCGCGACGGTGAGGCAGATGCCGTCATTGGCCACCACGGCCGGATAGCGCTTGCTGATATCGAGTAATTCCAGGCGTGCCGTCATTGTTTTTTTCGTGCCTCGCTGCAAGGTCGCCGGCATCGTCGCCGGTGGAGAAATTCAAGCTCTTGTCTCTATCGTATCGGCATCCGCGGCGCTTGGGGGATGGCGCGGCGGCGCGCATTTCTATTTCCACAAAAAAACAACACCTGTATACAATTTTGAAAAAAATTATCAGCTTTACAGCGGCCGCCTTGCCCCGCAAGGGTAAGAAGGTGCGATGATTATATGCAAGAACTGATAGTAAGTATGCAGCCAAGACATATCGCCCGACGCGGCGCTTCTCGCATCATGGATTGAACGGCGCGCAATATGCCCCATCGCAGCGCTTCATGCGGGCTACGCCCCCTGCTATTTCATTTCCCGTTTTCCAACACCGCCATCAGGAGCCGAAAGTGCCAAAAACCATACCGTGTCTGTTGCTCTGCCTCACTACCACCCTGGGCATGGGCGCGACCGCCCAGGCTGCCGAATGGAGCGATACCGCGCTGAGCTGGCGCGCCGGCAATGACTACCGCGAGCCGTTCAATCCGGACGACATCAAGAAAAACATCTTTGCCATCACACACGCCAGCGGCTACAAATACGGCAGCAACTTCGTCAACCTCGATTTCCTCATGTCCGACAGCAAGGACCCTGGCGCACTCGGTAAAACCTCCGGCGCGCAAGAGGCGTACCTGGTCTACCGCAACACCATCGACATCGGCAAGGTGCGCGGCAGCGACATCAAGTTCGGCCCCGTGCGCGGCGTCGGCGTCACCCTGGGCTTCGACGTCAACACGAAAAATGACGTCGGCTACAACTCGCGCAAGCGCATGCTGGTGGCCGGCCCCACCCTGATGTGGGACGTGCCCGGCTTCTTCAACACCAGCCTGCTGTTGCTGCGCGAAAGCAACGCCCCCAGCGGCGCCTTCCCGCCCATCTCGCAAGTGACGGGCCGCTACACGTACAAAACGCACGCCATGCTGACGGGCGCCTGGGGCATCCCCCTGTCGCCGCTGTTCTCGTTCGAGGGATTCTTCAATCTCATCGATTCAAAAGGCAACGATGAAGTGGGGCGCAAGACGGCGGTGGAAACGAATATCGACATGCAAGTGATGTTCGACGTGGGCGCAGCCCTGGGCAGCGCCAAGAACACCTTCCGCGTGGGCCTGGAATACCAGTACTGGAAGAACAAGTTCGGCAACTCGCCCGCCACCACGGGCAACGTGGGCCAGACGGCGAAGACGCCGATGATACGCGCGGAGTACCATTTCTAAAATTCATTGTTACGCATCAACACACACAGTCGCGCCTGATGCCAGCATGGAGCTTTCCTGCTGGCGGAGAGCGCGACCGTGGAACAACTATTGCCGTATTACGAGCGTGAACTGGGCCTGTTCCGCCAGTACACGCGCGAGTTTTCCAGCCGCTATCCAAAGGCGGCCGGGCGCCTGCTGATCGCCGGCGAGACGTGCGAAGACCCGCACATCGAGCGCCTGATCCAGTCCGTCGCCCTGCTCACGGCCAGGGTCGCCAAGCGCCTCGACGACGCCTATCCGCAATTTACCCATTCCCTGCTCGAAACCCTGTACCCGCACTATCTGCGGCCGTTTCCCTCGTGCTCCATCGTGCGCATCGCCGCCGACGAAGCGCCGGGCCGCGGCCAACTGGCCCAGCTTGCGCATGTGGCGCGCGGCACGGTGCTGCGCTCGCAGCCGGTGCAAGGCGTGGCTTGCAAGTTCACCAGCGCGTATGACGTGACCCTGGCGCCGCTGACCATTTCTCGCCTGCATTTTTCACCGCTCCTCGACGCGCCGCCCGGCCTGCGCCTGCCCGCCGGCGCCAGCGCCTTGCTGAGCATTCAGTTCACCAGCAGCAGCGAGCAGTACCACCTGGATCAGGCCGGCTTTTCCAGCCTGCGCCTGTTTGCCGATGGCGAACCATCCGTCCGCGCGGCCCTGCTCGACGCCCTGTTCCTGCACGGCGCGGGCGCCTACGTGGCGCTGGACGAACACGGGCCGTGGCAAGCCGTCGCCGGTACCTTGCTGGCGCCGGCCGGCTATGCGGACGACGAGGCGCTGATTCCCATTTCCGCCCGTTCACACCCGGCCCTGCGCCTGCTGACCGAATACTTTGCCTTTCCGGAAAAATTTCACTTCATCGATATCGGATGGTCGCTGCTGGCACCGCTGTTGCCGAAACAGTGCCGCCAGTTCACCTTGCACCTGCCGCTCAAGGGCGTGCGCAGCGACAGCCACGAAGCGCGGCTCTTGTCCGGCGCCAGCCGCGACAACCTGCTGCTCGGCTGCACGCCCGTCGTCAACCTGTTTGCCAAGTCCGGCGTGCCGATCCGCCTCACGCATACCGAGCCCGACTACGCCCTGGTGGCCGATGCCACGCATGCGTTTGCCTACGACATCCACAGCATCGAAGCCGTCACCGTGGTGCGCAAGGATCAGGCCGGCGATCGCCTGAGCGCCTTCCTGCCGCTGTATGCCTCGCTGCAAGGCGCCCAGGCCGAATATGACCAGGAGCGTGGCCAGGAGTATGGTCAATACTGGCTGGCGCGCCGCGACGAAGCCGTGGCCGCCATCAGCCCCGGCCATGAAATGCGCCTGAGCCTGATCGACCCGCAATTCTTCCCGGACAGCCCGGCCAGCGCCACCGTCTCGACGCAGCTGCTGTGCAGCAACCGCGACTTGCCCGTGCAGTTGCATTACGGCTTGCCCGGCGGCGACCTGCTGGCCGAAGACGTGCCCGACGGCATCCCCGCACGCTTCCTGCGCAAACCGTCACCGAGCATGCGCTTTCAGGCGGACACGCACTGGCGCCTGATTGCACACCTGTCGCTCAATTACTCGAGCCTGACGCAAGCGGGCCTGGGCGAATTCCAGAAAATGCTCAGTCTGTACGACCTGCCTCGCTCGCCCGCCACGCAGCGCCTGATCCAGGGCATCGTCACGCTTGAGCACGGCAGCACGCGCGCGTGGATGCCCACCGTACCGTTTCCCACGCTGATGCCCGGCATCGCCATCCGCCTGGACATCGACGAGCAAGCTTTCGTCGGCAGCAGCATCTATATTTTTGCCCAGGTGCTGCAGCGCTATTTCGCCCTGAACAGCCAGCTCAACTGCTTTAGCCAACTGACGCTGCGGTCCCAACGCAGCGGCGAGGAAATCCTGCGATGCCCGGAACGCAGCGCCGACGCCACGCCAGCGTGATCCAGCAATTGCTCGACGCGCCGCAGCGCTTCGAGTGCTTCCAGGCACTGCGCCTGCTGCTGGCGTGGCTGGCCGCACACGGCGTCGACGAGCACACGGCGCTGACAAAGTTCGTGCGCTTCGACAATAGCGTCTCGCTGCGCTTTCCCGCCAGCCAGGTCGAGGCGCTCACGACCGGCGGCATAGCCGATGCCGATACCCTGCTGCAAGCGCTGCTGTCCGGTCACGGCCAGCCCATCCACCTCACGCCCGCCTTCATGGGCCTGCTGGGTTGCCAGGGCAGCTTGCCCAGCCACTATTCGGAGCGCATCGCCGCGCACCAGCATAGCGAACGCGAGAATGGCCCGCGCGCTTTTCTCGACCTGTTTTCCAGCCGCGCCATCGCCCTGTTTTACCAGGCCTGGCAAAAATACCGCATCGAACAAGCCGGCCATGCCAAGGACTTCCTGTCGCGCCTGCTGGCCCTGGCCGCTTGCCGCCCGGGCCAGGACGAGGCGGCGGCCGGCCTGTACAGCGGCTTGCTCCAGCAGCACGACGTCTCGTCCATCGTCATGGCGCGCATCCTCGGCGACCATTTCGGCGTGCCCTGCCACATCGACGAGGCGACGGGCGCCATGGATGTACTGACGCCGCGCGAACAAACGGCGCTGGGCAGGGAAAACGCCGTGCTGGGCCAGCGCGCTCTCGTCGGCGCGCGCTGCCGCCGTCCCGACCTGGCCGTGCGCCTGCGCCTCGGTCCGCTCACGGCGCAGCAGCACGCCAGCTTCCTGCCCCGTGCCCCGGCCAGCCAGGCGCTGCGCCAAATACTGATGCTGTTCGGCCAGCCGCTCGTGCGCTACGACATCGTGCTGGTGCTGCGCGCCAGCGAGGTGCGGGGCATGGCGCTGACGGCCGCGCCACAAGGCGGCCTCGGTTGCAACAGTTTCCTCGGCGATACGGCAGCGCCACGCCACCGCGATGACATGCACTACGAAATGCAATTGATGCCCTCATTCAACGATTGAACCTTGCGGCCGCGCAAAACGCTTGTGTTCGCTATTGCTACAGTCGGCCAACGATCCCTACCGTGAAGCGATGCACGATGAGCCAGTTCCCCGATACGACGGCGGCATGGACGGCAATAACGGGCGACATGCAGGGCCAGCGCCTGCTGCGCCTGCACTTTCCGCAGGGCGATGGGCCCGCCGGTATCCAGTTTCTGGCCAACAGTCTGGCCGCGAGCGAAAGCCTGTCGCGCGACTTTTCCTATGTGGTGGAAGTGCTGTCCGACGACGCCGCCATCGCGCTCGACAAAGTGATGGGCAAGATGGTGACCGTCGACCTGGTGCGCGAAGACGGCACCTTGCGCTACTTCAATGGCTACGTATTTGAATTTCGCTTCCTGCGCACGGACGGCGGTTTCGCGTTTTACGAGATGGTGCTGGAACCGTGGCTGTCGCACCTGCACTTGCGCCAAAACAATGTCGCCTTCCACGGCTTGACGGTGGCGGCGCTGACGGACAAGGTCTTCGATGATTACCTGATGCGCGACTACAAGCTGGCCGCCGGCGGCCCGGATCCCGCCATCACCTACACGTGCCAGCACAACGAGAGCGACCACAACCTGTTGCACCGCCACTGGGAACAGCTGGGCTGGCACTACCGCTACGAACACCGCCTTGACGGCCACACCTTGTGGCTGTCCGACGACAGCACCACCGGCAAGCCCATCGATGGAGAGCTGAGTGAAATCCCCTTCCAGCATCAGGCCGGCTCCCTGGAAGACGATGGCGTGCATCAATGGAGCACCGTGCGGCGCATGGCGCCAAGCCAGATGACGGTGGCCAGCTTCAATTTCAAGAACCCGCGCAGCGCCCGCGCCAGCCGCGACTCGCTGAACCGGCAGGGCGCCGTGCCATCGCTGGAAGTATATGAAAACACGGGCAGCTACGGTTTTAAAAACATCGACGATGGCGAACAGCTGGCCCGGCGCCGCATGGAAGAGCGCGACGCCCAGGGACAGCTGTTCGAGGCGCAAGGCAACGATCGCACAGCGCAACCAGGGCGCTGGTTCACCCTGGGCGGGCATTTCGACAGCGCAGCCAGCGAATACCTGATCCTGTCCGTGCACCACTACGCCAGCAACAATTATCAGCAAGGACATGGCGCCACTTCGCACTACAGCAACACCTTTACCTGCATCGCCCGCGCCATCCCCTGGCGCCCCGGCCGCAATTTCCATAGCCGCGAACCGAAGATCTACGGCGTGCAGACGGCCACCGTCGTCGGGCCGCCCGGCGAGGAAATCCACACGGACGGCTACGGGCGCGTGAAGGTGCAATTCCACTGGGACCGCCTGGGTACCTTCGACGACAAGAGTTCGCCGTGGATAAGGGTGATATCGAACTGGGCCGGCCCGAATTTCGGCCACATCAGCCTGCCCAGGGTGGGCATGGAAGTGGCCGTGCAATTTCTCGACGGTAACGTCGCCATGCCCCTCATCATCGGCTGCGTCTACAACGCGCGCAACATGCCGCCGTGGGAGCTACCGGCGAACAAGACGCAGAGCGGCATGCTGAGCCGTTCCTCAAAGAAAGGTTCGACCGCGCACGCCAACGCCTTGCGCTTCGAAGACCGCAAGGATGCGGAAGAGCTGTGGCTGCATGCGGAAAAAGACCAGCGCATCGAAGTCGAGCATGACGAATCGCACTGGGTGGGCAATGACCGGCGCAAAACCGTCGACCGCGATGAAACCGTGCACGTCAAGCGCGACCGCACGGAAACGGTGGACCACGATGAAGACATCACCGTGCACAACAACCGCCGTGAGCGCGTCGACCATGACGAACACATCGACATCGGCGACAACCGCCGCGAACACGTGGGCGGCAACGAGCAGGTGCAGATCGACGGCCACCGCTCGGAACGGGTGACCCTGGCCAAGGACGAAACCATCGGCCTGGCCAAGGTGCTGACCATCGGCGCCGCCTACCAGACCACCGTCATCGGCGCCATGAACACCACCGTGGTGCTGGCGCAGGCCGAGCAGATCGGCCTGGCGAAAAGTGTCATCGTCGGCGCCGACAGCACACTCACAGCCGCCGACTCGCACACGATGACGGTGGGCACGTCCAGCATCACCATCACGCCGGGTCGCATCGAACTTGTTGCCGATGAAATCATCATCCGCGGCAGATCGAAGGTACAGATCCATGGCGATGACATCGACAACAACCCGGGCTGACGATGAACGACGCCGGCACAGCCCATTTCGATATTCCCAACCTGCTGTTCGACAACCGCACGCCGCACGCGGCCAGCCAGTTCGACATGCTCGACCAGTTTGGCGAGGCCTTCCATGTGGTGGTGGCGCGCATGGGCTACACGCTTGGCCCCTGCGGCGCGGACGGCCTGGCCAGCCTGCTGCCCATGGCGCGCCAGTCGCCGCTGGCCACGCAAGACCTGCACCTGGACGACGACACGCAGGCGGGCACCGTGCAGGAAAGCGACTTCGCGCCCTATAAACCGCGCTGCGACGTGATCGTCAATGGCGTGGCGCACGCGCCGCGCGGCCAGGCGATGCCGCAATTTCTCATCAACCTGAAGGTGCAGTCGGAAAAGAGGACCCTGATCGACAAGACCCTGCAAGTGTGCGGCGAACGCGCCTTCCGCAAGAAAGCCGTCCTCACGCGCCTGGTGCAAGGCTGCGCCCGCATCGCCACCGTGGGCTTGCTGCGGCCCAATCCGTGGCAGCTATCTGCACCGGTAGCGTTCCTGCAATTGCCGCTGCACTACAGCTACGCGTACGGCGGGCAATGCCGCATCGAGGCCGATGACTGCAACGCGGCGGCGCACGACTCCTGCCAGGCCAATCCCCTGGGACGCGGTTTCGCGCGGCACTGGTACCTGGATGGAAAACATATCGATGAGGTGGCCGCGCCCCGTATCACGCAGCCATCGCTGCCGTGCACGGCCGCCCAGTTCTGGCAAGGCGCCGGCGGCAAGGAACTGCCGCCACCGGCGGGGCTGGCCGTTATCGGCCGTGGCTGGCTGCCGCGCCGCGCGCTGGCCGGCAACATCGTCGTCAAGGATCAATGGGATGCCGACGACATCCCCGCCCTGCCGGAAGACTTCGATTTCGCCTACTGGAACAGCACGCCGCCCGACCAGCAATGCCCGCATCTGGCGGGACTGGAACAATTCACCTTGACCAATCTGTGCCGTCACGACCATCGCTCGGCCCGCATCGACCCGCGCGGCAACACGGTGCTGCGCTTCTCCCTGCCACGGCAGGTGCTGTGTTTGCTGCTGGCGGACAAGAACGACCAGTTGCTCGTCTGGCGCCTGGCCATCGATACGGTGCTGGTCGATCCCGAGGCAGGCACCGTGGAACTGGTGTGGCGCGCCATCGTGCCGGCCGACGCGGGCCAGATCGCGTCGCGCTTGCTGCACGTGATGGAGCCGGCGCAAATCGCGCGCATCGAACTGCTGGAGCAAGCGCAGGAAGCGCTTGGCGAAGCCGCCGGGCAAGGCAAGAAACCATGACGAATGAAACCGTCACCAAGGCTTCGCGCTTCTATTGCGTCAGCCTCAGCCCTGATATTTGCAAGACACCCGTCGGCTCCAGCACGCCACCTATTCCCTACAACATCATCGGCGAATTCTCGGAAGCACAGAACGCCTCGCCCAACGTCAAGTCACACAGCGAGCCCGTCATCCTGCACCAGCGCAGCACCATTCCCACCGTCAAGGGCGACGCGGCCGGCAAGGCGGGCGGCGTCAAGAGCGGCACCGTCGGCAAGCAGGTCGACACCAAGGTGGCCAGCCCCATCCACCGCGCCAACGGCGCCGGCCTGGTGCAGATGGGGCGCGAAGTATGGATGAATTCGCGCAATACGGTGGGCAAGATTTATGAACGGGGCGCGGAAGCGGCCAAGCCCGTGCTCAAGGAACTGGGAGCGGCGATACGGGAAGCGGCACAGGATTACAAGGATCATGGTTCGAAGAAAATGCATGGCGCCGCCGAAGATCTGGTAGACGTGGGCGGTACCGTCCTGACAGGCAGCGCCGTGCTGGGTGTCGCCGGACTGGGCGTTGCGGCAACGGGAGTCGGCGCCCCCGCTGCCGCCGCGATGGAAGCGGGCGCGGCAGCGGGCGCTGTGGCCGGCACGGCGACCGTTGCGACAGGCACGGCCATGGATGCATCGGCCACAGTGCTCGACCAGGCGGCCGATTACATATTGACAGGCAAGACCCCTGATTTACTCAATACGGCCTCGGACATCGTCACGAATGCGGCAGGCACATTACTGCAAACGGCGCTCTTCAGCAAGATTCCCGGCGGAAAAATACTGAGCAAGTTCCTCGGTAAAAAAGCGGCGCCGACCATCAACAAGGTGAAGGACAAGCTGGTCGGCAAAAAGCCGGACAAGCCACCGCCAAAACTCGACAAACCTCCCCCGAAAAACGGCGGCGACGACGGCAAGAGCCGTGGCAAGAAAGAACCGAAATCGGAGCCGCCTTCCGACTGCTGCCCCAAGGATAGCGGGCCCGCAAAAAAACCCGTCAAGGGCCGCAAGCCCGTGCATTTCGGCACGGGACAGGAAATCCTGTACCAGACGGATTTCGCGCTCGAACGCAGCATCCCCATCGCCTGGACGCGCGGCTACCGTTCCGGCGCCGAATGCGAGGACTGGGGCTTGCTGGGCGCGCGCTGGTCTACGCCCTACACCACCAGCCTGTCGCTGTGCGATGCGGGCATCGTGTTGCACGATGACAGCGGCCGCGCCCTGCGCCTGCCTGGCCTGAAACCGGGCCAGCAGTACGACAGCCGCAAGGAAGGTTTTACGCTCACGCGCGACGGCGCCGACACTTTTACCGTGCTGTGGCGCGACGGCAGCGTCGACCGCTACGCGCACGCTGAAGGCGGCTGGCTGCCGCACGGCTACGACGGCGTCAACGCCATGCTGGCCCCGACCGCTCCCGTCGCCACGCAACGCTTTGCACTCGTGCGTAGCGAAGGGCGCGATGGACGCGGCATCGGCATCGAACGGTTGATCGATGCAAAACCGGGCGAAGTAGTGCTGCGCCTGCGCAGCGACGATGGCGGCGTGCTCGAAGCCATGCGCGGGGAGTCGGAAAAGGCCATCCACATCGGAAGAGTCGACGAGGTGTTGCCAGACGGCAGCCGCCTCTGCCACGTCCGCTACGCCTATGCCGTCGAGACGAACGATACCCTGGCGCCCTTCGCGCCGCGCCACAACCTGATCAGCCAGTCGAATGCGCTCGGTGACACGCGTTGCTACAGCTATCGTCACCATTTGCTCACGTCGTGCAGCAGCTACACGGGTTTTAGTTACGAGCTGGAATGGATCAGCCTGGACGCGCTGCGCGCCCGCTGGAGCGGTTCCCCCTTGAGCGAGCAGGAGCTGGTCGAACGTTTCCCCGTCACCCTGGCCAACAGCTACCAGGCGCGCGCCGTCGCCACGCGCGCCCAAGATGGCAGCGAGCACACACGCATCGACTACGTGGACAACGACACCAGCCGCGTCACGGAAAACGGCGACGTCCTCGAATACACCTTCGACGCCAACTGGCTGGTCACCGAAGTGCGCCGCGTCATCAATGGCAAAACCGCCTCGCTGGGCCGGCGCGAATGGGACCGCGACGGCATGCTGCTGGCCGATATCGACGCCAACGGCGCCGCCATGCGCTATGCCTACGATGCTGCCGGCAACCTGACCCGCAGCACCGATGCCAAGGGACACAGCAGCAGCATCGCATACGATGCCGGAAATCAACCTATCGCCTTCACGGATGCGCTGGGCAACACCACCTTGCGCGAATACGACGCGGCAGGCCGTCCCTTCAGCATCACGGATGCACTGGGCCACGTCACGCGCTACCGCTACGACCAGCGCGGCCAACTGGTGGAACTGATCGACGCCAGGGGCGGCAGCAAGCATTTTCAGTACAACCGCCAGGGCTCGCTGACCAGCTACACGGATTGCTCCGGCCACACCAGCGAATACCGCTACGATGCACTGGGGCGGCTGGCAACAGCCCGCGATGCACTGGGCCATGCCACCCGCTATGCCTATGACGCGCTGGGCCGGCTGATCCGTCTCACGGCGCCCGATCAAACTTGGGAGCAATACGCCTACGATGGGGACGGCAATCTGCTCCTGCACCTGGATGCGGCCGGTCAGCAAACGCGCTACCGCTACAACGGCCAGGGCTTGCCCGTCGAACGCACGGACGCCATCGGCCAGACCTTGCAGTATCGCTACGATGGCGCGCTGCAACTGACGGAATTGATCAATGCCAAGGGCGAAAGCTACCGGCTCGCGTATCACACGGAAGGCTGGCTGACGTCGGAAACAGGCTTCGACGGCAAGCGCACCGAATACAGTTACGACCAGGCCGGCAACCTGACCGCCACCGAGTGCGGCAGCCAGCGCACGCAGTTGCTGCGCGACGCGCTCGGTTTGTTGCAAGTCAAGACCACGGCGGACGGCATGGTGCGCTACGCCTACGATGCGCTGGGCCGCCTGACGGCAGTGTCCTCCCCGCAAGCCGAACAGCGCTTTATGCATGATGCGCTGGGCCAGCTGATCGAGGAGCGCAGCGCCTGCTTCCTGCAAGACTTGCCAGAGACGGCACGGTTGCCGAACGCCCCGCGCGTACCGGACGCCAGCTTTGTCATGACGCATGCCTATGACGAACTGGGCAACCGCATCCAGACGGTCTTGCCGAACGGACGCCGCATCGATACCCTACGCTACGGCTCCGGCCGCTGGCATGGCGTGCTGTGGCAAGGCAAGGCCGTGGTCGACGTGGAGCGCGACAAGCTGCACCGGGAAAAGCAGCGGCAGCTGGGCAGCAGCGGCTTGCTGGCCACGCGCCAGTACGATCCGCAATCGCGGCTCACCCAGCTGACCCTGGCACGCGGCGCCGAGGCGTCCAGCCCGTTGCGCGAACGCCGCTTCGAATACGATGCGCAGGGCAACCTGCGCACCATCTCGCAGACGGGTACTACGGCCACCGGCCCGCTTGGCAATCTGCGCTACGCCTATGACCCCGTCGGGCAATTGCTGTCTGCCGTGCAAGCGGGCCTGGCCGAACACTTCACCTTCGACCCGGCCGGCAATCTGCTCGACACGGCTCCCGCCGCCGGCAACGTCCTGCAACGCTGCGGCGATACGGAATACGACTACGACGAGCAAGGCAACGCCACCGGCAAGCGCTTCCATCCACCGGGCAGGGAATCGACGTGGAGCGACCTGGCGCTTGAATACGACGCCGAAAACCGCCTCAGCCACACCACCAGGACAGAACGCCAGTCGCGCCACCGCGCCCGCTATTTTTATGACGCCTTCAGCCGCCGCATCGCCAAGCGGGTAGAAGAAGCACACTGGAGCAATCGGCAGGACATCACCAAAGACCAGCCCGCACGCACTAGCGCCGCCACCACCTTCTTCGTCTGGGACGGTGACACGCTGGCGCAGGAACTTGGACACGAAGAAACGGTCACATATTTATACGAGCCGGACAGCTTCGTGCCGCTGGCCAGGATCAGTTCGCCAACCTGCCGCCAGGCAAGTGCGGTCTACCTGCCGCGCATCGCACAGTGGGATTTACCCGCCACCCGGCACGACGTCGAACTGCAGGCAGCCATTGCGCAAGAACAGGCGGACATTGAAGCGCATCATGTATCGGCATGGCAAGGTATCCAGGCAGCAGCCGGCGACGCGGCAGCACACGACCGCATCACCCACTACCACTGCGACCACCTGGGCACGCCACGCGAGCTGACGGATGCGCAAGGGAAGGTAGTCTGGAGCGGGCGCTACAAAGCCTGGGGGCGCTTGCTGCAAGTCGAGGGAGAAATCGAACAGCCGCTGCGGTTTCAGGGGCAGTATGAGGATCAAGAGACGGGACTGTTTTATAACCGGTATCGCTACTATGACTCGGATGTAGCTCGGTATGTGACGCAAGATCCAATAGGACTATTAGGTGGACTTAATAGTTACCAATATGCACCAAACCCTATACTCTGGATTGATCCACAAGGATTAAGTAAAAAATGTCAAAAAAATTCCTCATGCGATCCTTGTGCAGGAAAAAATCCATCAGCCACCGCTAGGAAGTGGCAAGGTACCCATCCATACATAGGTGTCGATAGCTATAAAAATATGGCTATACAGAAAGGAACAACAATATATGCACTTTACCATCCGGCACAAGGAAATAACATCCCCAGCTACTTCGTTGACGGAAAAACACTGGCTGCCGCAGGATGGAACCATAAAAAACTTCATGATTTAGTTCAAGTTCAGAGTACACTGACAGATCCGAATGGACGCCCACCCAGAACATTAGTTCGACAATATACTGTTATTAATACTATCTGCGTGGCAAGTGGAAGAGCTCTTCGGAATGGACAATTCGGATCTGGCGGTGGTCGCCAAATGTTTATAGCTGAGGCAGACAAAATAAATCTCATGCAAGGTTCAAATATTGGGCTCAAATAATGATGGATATCAGGACAAACTTTCTCAATGGTTCCATAGAAATAGAAGGGAACCTTATCCCAAATAAAGAATCATTATTTCCAAAAACAGAAGGAGAGAAATTCCTCAACTTATCGAGGCACAAAATAAAAAAAAGCACAATATATAGAATTGAAACAATGGAACACTACAAAAAATGCTTCATTGAATCTATTTCAATCGAATATAACTGTAGCGAAATAAAAAAAATAACTATAAATTTCATCGAGAAAAATAAAAAACAACCATGCTCTGCAAAATCGACAAAAACTGCAATAACTCTAGAGAAAATAACAAAAACAAAACCACTTGAAATAGGGATGTCAGAAATTAAATTCATATTTCAATGGGGAACCATTAATTTATCATATGACATAAAGACATCCTCTTCAACGGCAGTCTTGCACTATAAGAACCCTTGATTTTTTGAAAAATCAAAAACTGATTTGACTTGAATATCACACTGAACCATACTTAACGCCTCAATGCAGTGCCAGCACATACATCCCAGTAAAAATATTCATCTGCATGCCTTCTCCCACCTCCCCCTACATCGGCCGCTTCGCCCCCTCCCCCTCAGGCCCCCTGCACATGGGTTCGCTCGTTGCCGCCATGGCCAGTTATCTCGATGCGAAGGTGCATCAAGGAACGTGGCTGCTGCGCATCGAGGATCTGGACTATGACCGTAATGTCGAGGGTGCCGATCTGGGCATCCTGGCCAGCCTGCAACGCTGCGGCATGCAGTGGGATGGCGAGGCGACGTGGCAGAGCAAGCGCTTGCCGCTGTACGAGGCGGCGCTGAAGCAGTTGCAGGACGATGGCCTCGTGTATGCGTGCGGCTGTTCGCGCAAGGAAATCCAGGATTCGGTACTGCAGGCGGGTGGCCCCAAGGGTGGGGCCGCCGTGTATCCGGGCACTTGCCGCCATGGCTTGGCGCCGGGCAAGGCGGCACGGGCCTTGCGGCTGCGGGTGCCGCAGGGAGCCGAAGCCGTGTACGCCTTTGCCGACCGCTGGGCGGGTCCGCAGCGGCAGGACCTGGCCAGCGAGGTGGGCGACTTCATCGTGCTGCGCGGCGATGGTTACTGGGCGTATCAGCTGGCCGTCGTGGTCGACGATGGCGCGCAGGGCATCACGCAGGTGGTGCGCGGCGCGGATTTGCTCGATTCCACGCCGCGCCAGCTGTATCTGCAGGATGTGCTGGGCTTGCCCCACCCCGGTTTCCTGCACGTGCCTGTCGTCACGAACGACAGCGGCGAAAAGCTGTCCAAACAGACGGGCGCCCTCGCCTTTGATACGGCAAGCAATGCTGCCGACCTGCTGGCGTCGGCCTTGCTGCCGGCCGCCCGCTTCCTCGGTCTCGACGTACGCGCCGAGTCCATCGACGATTTCTGGCGGCAAGCCATTCCCGCGTGGGCGCGGCGGCTGGCGCAGCTTCCCGAGCACCCATAAAAAAACCCGCCACGGCGAACCGGGCGGGTAGCAATGCAGGCGCCAGCACATGGCCGGCACCTGGTATCAGGCAATTAGAAGTTGCCCTTGAACTGCACACCAAACTGACGTGGCTCATTGATGAAGCCCGTGCGGTTGTTGAAGTCGATGGCGCCCGTGATACGCTGGGTGTCGGTGATGTTGCGGCCAAAAACGGCCATTTCATACTTGCCGGCATCCCAGGTGTAGCCCACGCGCAAGCCGCCTTCGACCATCGGCTTGCCGGTGAACTCGGTTGCCTCGTACAGGAAGAAGTTGATCTTGCTGCGGTAAGCCCAGTCCGTGAAGACGAAGAATTCGCCGTTTTCCATCGGAATCGAATAACGGCCCGTGGCGGTAACCGTCCACTTCGGCGCTTGCGGCAACGGATTGCCATTGATGATGGCGTTGCCGGCGGCGTTTTTAGGATCGGTCACGGTGCAGCTGCGGCACGGGGTTACCGACAGGCTCGGATCCTTGATTTCCGTGAAGTTATAGCTGCCGCCCAGGGACATCTTCAGGCTAGGCGTGACAAAACCTTCCAGTTCCAGTTCCGCGCCGCGGCCATTCGTCTTGGCTGCGTTGATCAAACGCGTCACGTTCGCGGTGCCGCCAACGACCGTCAATTGCTGATTTTTCACCTGGTAGTTGTACAGGCTGAACGCGACACGGGCGCGGCGCTCGAACAGGTCGGCCTTGATGCCCGCTTCGACCGAGGTAATGGTTTCCGCATCGGCCACGGTCACGGGCACATCCTTGCTGGCTGGCGCGATACTTGGCGCGCGGAAACCGGTAGCGATACGGCCGTAGAAGTTCACGTCCTTGTTGTACTTGTAGGTACCGCTCAGGTCCCAGTTGACCTTGGCTTTGCTGACATCGGCGCTGCTCGGATTCTTTTGATCGATGTTGTAGACCGATACCGTGTCAAAATCCTTCTTGTCCTTGGTGTAGCGCAAGCCGGCACGCAGCATGAAGTCATCGTTGACGGCATAGTTGACGGAACCGAAGGTGGCCCAGGCACTGTTTTTCTGGCGGCTGGCCAGGTGCGAAACGAGCGCATGGTCGCTACCGCCGAAATTATCCGTGTAGCCGTTGGCATCTTCGTTGAAGTAGTACACGCCAGCCTGCCAATTGAGCGGACCGGCATTTTTCGATTCGGCGCGGAATTCTTGCGAGTACTGTTTCACGCTGCTGATGCCGCCAGCCGTTTCCACCGGGAATGGAATCGCTGGCACCATGCCTTTTGCGCCACCGTCGATGTCGCCATGCGACACATACTTGCCCACGCGTTCGAAACCGGTGATCGAGTACAGCTTGACGCCGTCGAGTTCCCAGCTCAGGCGAGCACTGGCGCCATTGGTGCGCAGTTCCTGGAAATTCAAGGCATCGGTGTAGGATTTGGTCGGATTGAAACCGTCGACCAGGTCATTCGTGCCCAGCTTGATGGCGTTGGCGAAGAACACGCGCGCGCTGCCCGTGGTGCTGCGTTGATGTACGTTGAACAGGGCGTTGAACGTGCCGTTCGGCGCATACATCAATTGCACGCGTTCCGCGTGTTCGTTGTAGCCGTCCAGCGCATTTTTCTGGCCCGTAAACGTGTTATCGACGTAATCGTCGCGGTGCTGACGCAAGGTCGAAACACGCATCGCCCATTCTTTGCTCAGCGGCACGTTGACGGCGCCGTCGAAATTGGTGGTGTTGTGCGTGGCGGCGGAAACGTTGTAATAGCCTTCAACCTTGTCCAGGTTCGGCTTGACGGATTCGAACTTGACCACGCCGGCAGGCGTATTGCGGCCGAACAAGGTGCCTTGCGGGCCGCGCAGCACTTCCACGCCAGCCACGTCGAAAATCGGATAGCCCTTGAGGATAGGGTTTTCTTGCACGACATCGTCGTAAATCAGGGAAACAGGTTGCGATGCAAAGATGTTGAAGTCGGTATTGCCGTAGCCGCGGATGTAGAAGCGGGGGAAGGTGCGGCCATTCGACGATTCCACGTTCAGGCTCGGCACTTTGCCGGCCAGCACGCGAATGTCTTGTCCACCGGACACCAGCACGTCGAGCTTTTCATCACGCAGCAGCGACACGGAGACGGGCACGTCGCGGATATTTTCCTTGCGGCGCTGCGCCGTCACGGTCACGGTTTCCAGCTGGCTGGCGGCAGGGGTCGTATCAGCAGCGACTTCATCAGCATAAGCCGAGCCGATAGGCAAGGCAGCGGACAGTGCCAGCATAGCAGCGCTTTTGGCGCACAAACGCTTGTGCATCTTGGACATCTTGATCATGTTGTTTCCCAGAAGTTTAAAAAAGAATTGCGAAACCTGTCTCCGGGTTATGTACGGCGCTGGATGATCGTTTGCACCATTTTGGTGCAACAGCGCGAGCGGATGTTTCTCCGCTCTCGGCGTCACTGGCTCTGCCCTGGCTGTCGTCCAAGCTGACAGCGGTTCTGGCCGCATCTCCGGGATGTCTGATGAACACCAACTTTTAAGTAAGGCGCCAATTTAATTCAAGCGCCTTATGCGCTGCAAGAATATTGTTATGTAAAATATTCATTCATCAACATAAAGGCCAGACTAGTGGTTATTCAGCCACATTAGCGTGCTCGCCTTGCTATTTCCTCCGATGCCATGCCGCGTGACGCACCTTTTCGCCAGGCCAGCCGAAAGCGGAATTGCTGCCCTGCGAGACAGCCCCGAGGGTAAAAATAGTTGTAATATCGCCAGAATGAAGTTGCCAGGCCGCCCCATTCCAGTGCGGCGGCGGCCCCCTGCACCATCATCGATAGCCTCCATGCCAGAACCCAGCCAGCCCAGCAACGCCGTTCCGTCTTCCACCGTCGCCGCCCAGGCGGCGCATCTACTGCTGAGCGCCCATTGCGACATCGTCTGGAGCACGAAAACCTTCGGCCTGTTCGATGCCGACCAGCCATCCTGGCGCGCCTTCACGGGCCAGACCGAGGCCGAACTGCTGGGCCGCGGCTGGGTCAATGCCCTGCATCCGGACGACCGCAACTTGCCTTACGTCATGCCATCGCACCTGACCAGCGTGTTCGAAGCGGAATACCGGCTGCGCCACGTCAGCGGCGCCTACCGCAACATGCTCGTGCGCATGCTGCCCGTGCTGGCGCCCGACGGCAGCATCGTTGAATGGCTGGGCTCGCATAGCGACGTGACGCGGCAACGGCAGACGGAACAGCGGCTGCGCCTGGCCATGCAGGGCGGCCGCATGGGTACGTGGGAGATCGACCTGGGCAGCGGCAGCATGGCCGGCTCCGACGCCTTCAAGGCGAATCTGGGCTTGCCGCCTGACAGCCGCATCGATTACGCGCAGCTGACGGGCGCCATGCTCGACGGCGACCTGCAGCACTGGCAAACGGTGGTGCACGCGGCCATCGCCAGCGCCAGCGATTTCGAAATCGACATCCGCGTGCGCTGGCCCGACGGTTCACTGCACTGGGCGCACATGCGCGGCACCTGCGCCAGCGATGGCGCCGGCAACGTGATCGCCCTGTCCGGCATCTCGCTCGACTTGACGACCAGCAAGCAGAACGAGGAAACCCTGCGCCTGACCCTGGCGGCCGGCGAAGTGGCCACTTGGAACTGGGACATCGTTGCCGACCGGGTCACGGCCGACAGCAATATGGCGCGCTTGTTCCCCGTCAATGCCGATGCGGCCACGGCGCCGCCGCTGGCGCGCTACCTGGACATCATCCATCCCGATGACCGCGAGCAAGTCAGCGCGCAGATTGCCCAGGCGCTGAAGGCGCACACGCCGTTCGAGGCCAGCTACCGCGTCGGCGCCGGCGATGGCCAGTACCGCTCGGTCATCGCGCGGGGCCGCGCGGAATACGCGCCCGATGGCACGCCCCTGCAATTGCCCGGCGTCCTGCTCGACATCACGCGCCAGAAACAGGTGGAAGATGCGCTGCGCCGCAGCGAGGAACGCTACCGCACCCTGATCGAGCTGATGGACCAGGCGTTTTGCGTCATCGAAATGCTGTACGACGAGCAAGGCCGCCCCATCGATTTCCGCTACCTGGAAGGCAACCCCGCCTTCGTCAAGCAATCAGGACTGGACAATGCCATCGGCAAGACCATCCGCAGCTTCGTGCCCGACCATGACCAGCACTGGTTCGACATGTACGACCAGGTCGTCAAGACCGGCGAGCCCGTGCGCTACGAAAACGAAGCCGTGGCCATGGAGCGCTGGTTCGAAGTCTTCGCCGCGCGCCTGGGCGGCCCCGGCAGCCGCCTGCTGACGGTGTTGTTCAGCGACATCAGCGAGCGCAAGCGTTCTGAGCAGCAATTGCGCCAGCTGGCCGACAACCTGTCCGAAATGGACCGGCGCAAGACGGAATTCCTGGCCACGCTGGCGCATGAACTGCGCAACCCGCTGGCGCCCATCCGCAACGGCTTGCAAATCATGCGCCTGGCCGCCGACAAGCCCGCCACCGTGGCGAGAGTGCGCGACGTGATGGAGCGGCAAGTCAATCAGATGGTGCATCTGGTCAATGATTTGCTGGACGTGGCACGCATCACGCGGGGCCAGATCGAACTCAAGCTGGAACGCGCGGACTTGAAAACCATCATCGCCAGCGCCGTGGAAACGAGCATGCCGCTGATCGAGGCCAGCCGCCATCAATTGCAGGTGCAAGTCGATGAGCAAGCGCTGCCGCTCGAGGCCGACCCCACGCGCCTGGCGCAAGTGCTGGGCAATCTGCTCAACAATGCCGCCAAGTACACGCCGGCCGGCGGCCAGATCAGCTTGCGCGCGCGGCGCGATGGCAATGAGGCATTGATCGAGGTCAAGGACAGCGGCGTCGGCATCCCCGCCGAGTCGATCACGACCGTGTTTGACATGTTCACCCAGGTGGGACAGAACATGGGCCGCGCGCAGGGCGGGCTGGGCATCGGCCTGTCGCTGGTGCGGCGCCTGGCCGAGTTGCATGGCGGCAGCGCCACGGCGGCCAGTCCCGGCGCCGGCCTGGGCAGCACCTTCAGCGTGCGCCTGCCCCTGCTGGCGGAGGCAGCGGCAGCGCCCGCAACAGTGGCCACGCCCGCCAGCACCGCCGGCGGTCCGCATTTCCGCGTGCTGGTGGTCGACGACAATGTCGATGCGGCCGATACCCTTGCCGCCGTGCTCGACATGATGGGCCATGTCACGCAAGTGGCCCACGACGGCGCACAGGCCCTGGCCGTGGCGCCGCAATTTTTACCGGACGTCATCTTCCTCGACATCGGCTTGCCCGGCATGAACGGCTACGAAGTGGCGCGCGCGTTGCGCCGGATACCGGCCGGCGCCAACGTCGTGCTCGTTGCCTTGACGGGCTGGGGCGCCGAAAACGACCGCAGCCAATCGAGTGCGGCCGGCTTCGACCACCATCTGACCAAACCGGCCAACCTGCTTGCCATCGGCGAACTGCTGGCCACCCTTTCCACTCCAACAACACTGACCGACCATGACTGAATCCCTGAACCACGTCCGCCGCCACCTCCTGCTGGCCGGCGGCACCGCCCTGCTGTGCCCAACACCGCTGCTGTTTGCCGCGCCCGCCACCGGTATCGCCGCTGCCCAGACGCAGCTGGCCGCGCTGGAACAGGCCGCAGGCGGACGCCTCGGCGTTGCCGCCTGGCGCCACGGCAGCGAGCTGCGCGTTGCGTATCGCGCCGACGAACGCTTTCCCCTGGCCAGCACCTTCAAGGCGATGTTGGCGGGCGCCGTGCTGGCCCGCAGCGTCAGCCAGCCGGGTTTGCTGGACCAGCACGTGCGTTACGAGAAAAAGGAATTGGTCACGTATTCGCCCATCACGGAAAAGCATCTGGCCGACGGCATGAACGTGGCCGACCTGTGCGCCGCCACCTTGCAGTACAGCGACAATAGTGCGGCCAATTTCTTGATGAAAATATTGGGCGGACCGCAAGCCGTGACGGCGTTTGCGCGCAGCATCGGCAATACGGTGTTCCAGCTGGAACGCTGGGAAACGGAATTGAATAGCGCCATCCCCGGCGAAGTGCGCGACACGGCCAGCCCCGCATCCATGGCGCACAGCTTACAGCAATTGTTATTGGGAAATAGTTTGCCTGCGCCGCAGCGCCAGCAACTGGATGCCTGGATGCGCGGCAACACGACGGGCGACAAGCGCATCCGCGCCGGCGTGCCTGCCGGCTGGCAGGTGGCGGATAAAACGGGTTCGGGCGCGTATGGCAGCGTCAACGACATCGGCGTCGCCTACCCGGCCAGCGGCGCGCCGCTGATCATCGCCGTGTACTACACGCGCGAACAGAAAAAAGCGGACACGAACCAGGACATCATCACGGCCGCCACGCGCATCGTGGCCGCCGCATTGACGTAATTACTTCGGTAACGCGGCCATGAAGCCTGCATACGTGGACCAGGCGGGGTCGGCCGCGCTGCGGATTTCAATCGGGAACTTTGGACGCGGCGCCAGCGCCGTGTTCAGGCGATTGAAGAATTCTTCGCCCGACTGCGTGTAATAGATCCATTCGCGCAGATTTTCACCCGTCGACACCAGCGCCAGCGTGGCGAAGCCTTGCTCTTCCACCACGGGCGCCAGCACCGCTTCCAGCTCTTCCATGTGCTCGCGCTCGTTCGGCGCGGGCATGCCCGTCTCGTCCTCATAACGCCAGGCGATGATGATGCGGTCCGGCTGCGACGACAGGTCCCAATCGTCATGGAAAGTGTCGACATAGCGGTAGATGATGGCCATCTCGTCGCTATGCGTGACGATGGTGCCCCAGCTGCGGGCGGAAGTGGAATTTTCGTTCATGGTTGCAACAGTCAAAAAAACAATCGAGGGGGCGCAGCTTACAGCACTGGCGGGCAAGTCACATTCCACGCGTCATACTGGGCGCCGCTCTTGCGCAGCCAGACGCGGGCGTAGCTGTCGCGATCGCTCTTGAACACGAGCGCATAGCGCTCTTCGGCACGCGGTGCGGCGGCGCCCACGTCGACGGCCGCCAGCGAAAACTTCAGCGCCCGCAACGGGGCGCAGGCCGTATTGCCCGCCATCAATAAGCGCGCCCGCTCCAGCAGCGGCTTCTGGTACAGCAGCACGCCTTCCAGTTCCGCATCGGGGACGCGCTGCAGCATGCGCACGGGTTCGGCCACGGGGCGGCAAGTGCCGCGGTCGAGCCAGGCAAAATATTCCATGCCCGCCTCCTGCCAGCGCGCCTGCTTGCCCTCGCCGTGCAGCACGAACTTGGTGCGCTGCGTGCGGCACAGCGCGCCATGACCGCGATACGGCGCCGTTTCCACGCTGCCCACCACTTCGCTGCCGCGTCCGCCCACCACGGGCACGCTCTCGAACACAGTGCGCGCAGCCGGCTCGCCCGGATATTGCTGCGCATAAAATTCCAGCAAGGACGCGCGCTGCTGCGCATCCACCGCCACCGCCTCGGCGGCACTGGCAGAGAGGCACACAGCCGACACTACGCACAGCGCCAAGGGGCGCACGATATATCTAGGCATGGATCCAAGCATGGCATTCCTTCAATCGACGTTCAAGGGCGGGTATCGCCCAAGCGCAGATTATATAGTTACCAGGAAATACCAGGAGGAGCGGACGTCAGGACGTGCGGAAGCTGGCGCCGCCAGCGAGCAACTTGGCGCCACAGGTGGTGCTATCGCCTTCGAAGGCGATAGCGATGCCATTGATGCTGTGCCGGGATGAGCCGCTGGCAATCTTGCAACCCTGATGTCCCTTGATGGGGCAGCTGCACAAGTCCCCGACGCAGGCGACAGGAATCCCATTGACCGTAAAATGCGTGGCGGCACAACTGAGCACCTTGCCGCCGTGCGAAGTGGCGTCTCCCAACCGGATGACCTTGCGCATGCTGCCTCCAGAATCATTGTCCCGCCTGGCTTTCCAGGATGGCTTCCACCGATGGCGCCGCGTAGTTTGCGGGGTCGACGGCTGGCGTGATACGGCTGCGGAAGATATCGCCGCCGGCATCCTGTTTCTTGCGGGTTGCGTCCGATGGCGGCGTAATGAAGATAATGCTCGCCTCGTTATTGTCGCGCAGATTGATCGCCGCACTGGCGCCACCGTCGCGATAGCTGCCCAGCACGCCGATGGCCATCTGCACGAACCAGGTGGCCGCACCGGTATTGCCCAGGCGATGATCGGTATTGATGAACTGCGCGCTCTTGCCGCTGTCGATTTCCGGGCCGCCCTGTGCCGCGTAATCGTGCAACATGCCTTCCAGCATCAGCAACTGTTCCGGCTGCTTGCCCGTACCGGCCACGATGCGCGCCGGCCCCTTGCCGCGCTCCGCTTCCGGCAAGGTCTGCAGTGCCTGCTTCCAGCCTGCATTGAGTATCTTCTGGCGCGCATCACGCCGCGTGACAGGCTTGCCTTCCTCATCCGTAAATTTGACGAATACGGGCCGGTGCACGAAACCGAACGAGGGCAAGAGGTCGAAGGTTTCCATCTGTTCCCGGTTCCATGGAATGGGGAACCACGGCGTCGGTTTCCAGTCGCGCGGCGGACGATTTTCCCATGGGTTGAGTTTATCGAAGGTATGCAAGCCCACGCCACGGATATCGGGCCGCTGAGCGAAGGCGGCGGCGGCGGCGAGCCATTCGGCGACGGTGGGTTGACGAGGTATGGAAGGAAAATCCGCTCCTAATTCCTTATCTGGTTTCGCCAGAGATTCCATCAATTGATAATACATCGCTCTGAATTGCTCTTGTACAAACTTATTTCCGGGGTCGCCCCATATCGCTGGCCGCAAAAGTTCAACACGTTCGCGCCGTGCCAGCACAAATGCCACGGTGGTATCGGGCATATCAGGTATGTAATATCCGTCCTGCAACATCTTTACATCCCCTTTCGCGCGAATACCATCTCTCGTCCCTGCACTATCATCTGCCATCAGAACCACGTATGGCACATCAGGATGGGTATCAAAAAACTCAAATATGTTCAGTAGCAATTGATCAGGATGTTCAGCCAGACTCCAGGGAGCTATCGAAAACAGATGCCATGCCATGCCGGAAGTCCCCGCGCCGGCAATCAATCCCGCCATCGGTACTCCAGCTTCAGGCTGTTGCTTAGAATCACGAATTGGTGGGCCAGCATAAAATGACGGCACTCCCCAATACAACGGTGTAAAGTTGATTCCATTCTCCATCGCATCGTATGCACGCCCTCCGCTCACCCCGTTTTTATCCAAGGCGCTCCACGCGTACTTGCTCTTATCCTGTTCTCTGATAGAAGTAAAAGCGCTTCCTTCTTGTAAGGCATCCCATAGCTTGGCTTGCCGATACCTATCAAAGGTCACACCAAGGCCTATCACTTCCAAGACGTATTCATCCCGTGATGTCGTACCATCTACACTCTCTTTCTGAACCTGCGCAGATTTCTTTTTTGATGCTGACTCTCGCTCATTTGCTTGTGCCGACACACTGACCCACCTAACAAATAGGACAAGAAACAGTACTAGCAATGGAATACCAATCCAACGAACGACGGTCATGATGACCTCCTGTTCTAACTATTGAGTGGTATCGCTCTTCAGTTAATCGCAGAGCGAGCAAAAAAGTATAGCAATCTAAAATCATTCAAATTTTCGACTTCTTGACGTCAGAAGTTTTTTTCCCGCTTTTAGTCTCTGATATGACGATTTTCCACAAAGGCCCTGTCAGCAACGGTAAATCAGCGGGTAAAACACCTGAGTTGTAATAAGATATGTTCCCTTTAATTACATTTTTTCTCCAACTATTTTCCGTATCAAAATACATACGAAAAGTCTCAAGAAACTCGGACCATAAAAGGATTCCTGGCCGTCGTTTTCCGCCTTCATACGATATCTTCACCCGCCAATCCGCCACCGCACATAGATATGCATAGAACTGCGGATCAGAACTGGCCTTGCCGCTGCCAATCGCCACGTCATATGCGGTCACTTGGCTATGATTCTTCGCGCTACCGATAATGGAGCTATGAAAAGACTTGGCGCTAACCTCCCGCTGCCAGCGCAACCGTGCCTCATTCGGACTTTCCTGGATGGTTGCCAAGACATTTCCTTCCGTGTAGCGTGTAGCGGCAATGACCTTGCGTTGATCGAGCGGCCCTTTGCCATCGAGTTTCTTTTCCTTGTTATAGGCAGTCGTCATCAAGCCCAATTCGGCCCCGCGTATGGCTTCATCGCGCTCTGGAAACCGGCGATAACCGGCCGGATCCGGGCGATCCTCGGCGGTTGTGTGCAGGCCGCTCCCGCTGGTAAGTGCCACTGATGCATCGCAGGGATCGACTTCCTCCACAGGTCCCTGATCTTCCGCTTTACGGTTTCGCATCATGGAAGTTTTGGGAATATTGGGCGTATCGATTGGCGAGGTACCGCGCAAATCGGCCGGCACCGGCTTTTTCAATGTTTCGCCAGTGATGGTGCGTATGCCGTTACGCTGTTCCGTCTTGCTCAACCTGGTATTGATAGGCCAGGCCACCGCCTTGTGTTGTGCACGGTATTTTCGTAATGAAACATCGACGTGTGCCTGTTCGCTTTCTGTCGTGAGGCGCAGTGGAAAATCAAAAGGCGGTGGCTTGCCTACCAACGACACCGTGAACTTTCCAGTGGCAGGATCCAGCCTAGTCTTGTTGCTGAATATTCGTTGATAAAATCTGCTGCCCAGTTCCGCCAGCGCATTACGTACCTGCTCGCGCTCCACGATGCGGGTATGTCCAGTAAAAACACTATTTCCATCGATACTGGACGTCTCATCTTCCTCTATGAGTTCACTTCCCATTGCATAATCCGGCACGCCATCCCACCCTATGCCCTGGATGTTGTCCAGCGCCACTGTCATATCTTCAGGGCAAAAATACAGATAGACTTTGCGGCGATTGTCGCGGTCGTCTGCACTCTGCCAGCGGCTGCCGACCATGCCACGATATTCGTCCTTCTTCAGGTCGGCAAACGACGGCTTGCATGCCTGGCCGTTGCCCTTCGCCACGCCGGCAACTATATTCACCAAGGTCTTCAGGCGCGCGCCCATGGTCTGCGCACCACTGAGCAAATGGTAATAGGACTTCATTGCCACATCCTCGCCGCCGTCGAACCAGGCGGCACCTCGCATCAACAGGGGCAGGCTGTCCACCAGGCTGTACGGCGGATGCGTGAGTATCAGATTATCGGCCGGCGCCAGTCCCTTTTCCATCAGCATGGCTTGCGCCAGCAGCGACAGCAGGCAACCCTGGCTATGTGCAACGATGCTGACGGTGTCTTCCGCGTCATAATCGCGGATCATGGAAATGAGTGCGGCCAGGCGCTGCGCCGCCAGCACCATGTACATGCGCCCGGGCGCCGTCCTCAGGGGCCGCAAAGCATCGCCCATGGGATCCGCAGGTGCATAGATCCCCGGACGCCACATGTCGGGTAAGCTGCTGGTGGCGTTGCCGAAAGGACCTCCTTCCTTGGACAGGTCCTTGTCGAGGCGGTTGCCGTAGCGGTCGACGAACTGGCCGTTGATATTGCTGCATTTCACTCCCACTTCGCGGTAGCCCCAGTAAAATGGAATCACGGGACTGTTGGTGTCCTTGGCAATCGTGCGCTTGAAGAAGACGGCGTCGGGATCGTCTTCCAGCCTGTCCTTGTCCGCCGCCACGGGCATGCGGTAAGACGCGGCCGTAAAGCCGCGACCCAGCCTTTGCGTCAGTCCTTCGCACAAGCCCTCTTCCACCGCCTTGTAGCTGACGCCCACATCGTTGACGCCATGAATGACGATGATATTGCCCGGCAGATTGCGGCGTATCTTGACCTTCTTGCACACGCTGCGTTCGCAATGCAGGATCGCCACATCGTCGCCCACGACATACGGCACTGTCGGATAACTGCCCATCGCACTCTCCTGGCGTCATCAATCCTTGTTGTTGAACACTTCGATGGCGGCCAGATGCATCGCCGTGCGCTCCAGCACGTCCGTCTTGCCGCGCCCATCGCTGCAGCCATCCGTCGCTGAACCATCGCCCAGCTTCACTGCAAAGTGCGCCTGCGGCGCCAGCTGCGGTTCTTGCGGCACGCCATCGACGGGACTGTCGTCGCCCTCGTATTGAAAAATGAATTGCTGGTCGGTCTTGCCCTCGGCAAAGTTTGGCAATTGCACCGCCATGCTCTGCGGATCATTGAAAACGAAGTTGGGTGCATTGAAATTCAGCGGCGACTTGCTGCCGAAGGTGATGCCATCGGCGATGCGGATAAAGGCGCCGTGCTTGGAGATCAACACGATTTCATCGGCCATGCCCGTCAGCTTGCCGTCGCTGGCCGTCAATTTCAGGTTTTTCCCCGCATTCAGTTCCATGTCGTCATGCTGGCTTTGCAGCAGGAACTTGCCATGGTGCGCGATGGCGCGGATGCCGTCCGCATGGGAAAACAGCGATATGCCCTTGCCCGCATTCACGCTATAGCGCTGGCCCGCGACCGTTTGCAGATGCTGCTGCGCCACCGTATCGATATTGCTGGCGGCGTAGCTGACGATGGCCTTCGAACTGGCAAAGCTGATGCCGGCGGGCGCCGTGACGGCAATCGCCGCCGCACCGCCCAGTTCGGCGCGGGGCTCCGTATTGCTGCCGCCTTCCCAATTTTTTAAACTTTGCTGCAATGCCTGCTGCGCCTGGTCTTCCTGTTCCAGTGCCTGATGCGCCACCGCATAGCTGCCCAGCGAGCGAAACAATTCCAGGCAGTTTTCCATCAGGCCCAGATATTCGCTGCGCGCCATATGGCTGCCATCGCCATTCAGGCGCTTCCAGGCCGAAATCAGCATGCCCTTGCCCGCCCGCATGGCCATTTGCTCGTCGGTACGCAACTCGGCACCCTCGCCGCGCGCCGTGCCCTGGCCGTTGCGCCTTTCCTGCGTCAGCCAGCCCAGGTTGAGCTGAGTGGAACCATGATCGCTGGCAAGCTGGGCATTGATTTGCCCATGGACATCATCAAAACGCAGCTGGTTGCCACGCGTGCCCTTGATTTCGCGGCTCTTAATGCCGGACAAGTAACGGTTACCGGGCAAGTCGCCTGCCTTGCTCAGGGCGATCGGCTGCGCGTTGTGGTTGTACAGCTGGCCGACGACGATAGGCCGGTCCGGATCGCCCCCCAGAAAGGCCAGCAGGACTTCGCTGCCCACGCGGGGCAAGCCCAGGTAGCCGCATTGCTGCATGCTGCCAGGTCCGTTCCCCGCCCAGTTCGACGCGACGCGTATCCAGGCCGAATCGGCATCCGTGTCGGAGGCGCCCGTGCCGCCCGCATGCTCGTGGTCCAGCTTGCGCGTGGCGGGAAAACGAACCTTGACCCGGCCCATCGCGTCGCAATGAACTTCCTCATTCGCCGGTCCCACCACCACAGCGCTTTGCATGGCGACTGACGGCAGGTCGATACGCGTGTCATAGGATGGGACGATGGGCACGCCGCGCCGCACGGCAGTCAGTGCAATATGCATGCGCAGGGGGCCATCATCCACCGCCGCCGCCAGTTCGCGCTGCGACAGCGCTATATCATCGGCCAGCCAGCGGTTGCGGGCAAACAGGCGTGCTACCCTGGCGGCAAGCTCTCTGGGTAAGTTATTTTGCGCTGCCACCTGCAGCGATGTAACGACAAAATCACGCTCGGCCGCCGGCAAGGCGTCAATGTCCGGGTGCTCGGCCAGGCTGAAGTATTCGCCCGGGCACAGGTCGCGCACACTGCCTTCGGCGTGAAAGCAATGGCTCTCGTAATCGTGCTGCTGCATGGCCAGCATGCCCAGCTGGCACAAGGCCTCATGATCGATGCCCGCGCGCGGCGACAGCACGCGGTAATCATCAAGCGTGGCGGCAACGGCATTGCCATGCATGCCCTGCTGTCCACGCCCCAAGGCATCGGCAGTCATGAACGGCCGCGCGCGCGGGTGTTCTTCATTCCAGCTATGGCGCGTCACCTTGCCCGCCTGCAGCTTGCGCACTTCGCTCCACGACGTCAGGGTGTCGCGCTGCTCCGTCGCGCGGTCCGCGTGATAGCGCACGGTATCCGCCATGTTTTTCCGCAAGCCATCGGCATGGTTGAATAGCACCAGGGTATGCGCCGGCTCGGCATGCGTATCCGTATTGCCCACCGCACGAAAAAACCAGGCGACGCCGCTACGCTTGAGCAAGCGGCGCACGAAGGCTGCATCGGATTCATTGTGCTGCATGACAAATTCACGCTGCGGATACGTTTGCGCCTCGAAGAAATCGGCAAATGCATACTGGAAGGCGTGCGCCAGCACGGTATTGCTGCGTATCCACTCGTCGAGCAGGGTCTTGACGATCTCGATATCCGTCAGGCGCCGGAAGACGCGCGTATTGCAGCGCTTCTCCATGATGGCGAAGGCATCCGTCAGCACCAGCTGGTAGCTGGCCAGCGCGCCATCGCTGTCGCCGGCACTGGCTTGCGTGACGAGGCCGCAGATACTGCGCAGCCGGCCCTGATCCGTCACGATATCGATGGCGGCTGGCAAGGCAATCAAACTACTGAGCGGCAAGTCGGCATGCGTCGAGACACACAGCACACGGTAATCGATACCGCCACAGATCGCCTCGCTGCCGGCGATACGCTGCGGTATCAGCACGCCGGCGGGCACCTTGGGCGAGACACCCAGGCGCAGGCGCAAGGGACGCTGGGCACCCGATATCGACTCGTCACCGTCCATGGAGTTCTCCTCATTCGCACTTGCATTTAGAGCCTATCCCAGTAGATGAATACATCTCCCGCTGGCGCGCCTCAGAATCGGGGACTGCGTTGATCGTCGTTGCGTGGCTCGCCACGCGTCCTCCTCACGCCTTGTCCGCGCTCCTGATGTGCTGCCAGCAGAAGACGCTCCCTACTGGGATATGCTCTTAATCAAGCTGGAGAACCGACAATGCCATGAGATGGCAAGGAAATACTTGATATTTAGTAAGAATCCGCCAAGGTTCCCACTACTTCCGTCAAGCTTTGCCGCTTGGCCGCCAGCGCCGCATCCGCCAGGCTCCATTGCTCCAGCCGCAACGCATACGCGGGCGTCATCATCCAGCCGAACACTTCCGCCTTGTCTTCCTCGGGGCCGTAGGCTGCGTACAGGCTGACGAGGCCCGGCTGCGGGTGGCCCAGGTTCTGGAAGCCCTTGCCATAGGCCGTGGCGCCGCCCTGGCCGTAGGCTGTGCCGGGCGGGTTCAGGGCCAGCCAGGCTGGGTCGCGGTAATAGAAATCGTTGAACAGCCGGTATTCGATGAAGTGGTAATACTCGTGGTGCACGCGCAGCTCCATGCCGGACGGACACATCGCGGCCAGCAGGTTGTCGGCGTAGACGACGCTGTCGATTTCCGGCGCCGGCATGGCCAGGCGGCGCTGGCCGTCCACGCTCAAATCCTTGACCAGGACGACGTGGCGCAAGCCCGTGCGCGCGAAGACGCCGGCCGGGTAGCGCTCCATGGCCGGCAAGACGATGCTGAGCAGCAATTGCAGCCCGGCACGGTCCTGCTCCGACTCCGTAAAGGCGTGCGCCGCGCTGCCGGGCATGGACAAGGTCCAGGCGGGCGCCAGTTGCAAGGCCGCCAGGCGCGCCGTGGCGATGGCCTGCAACTGCGCCACGCTGGCGTCCCTGGGCGCGACGGGGGCGTAGCGCACATTCCAGTCGCATTCGCTGCGCATGCTGTCTTGCTGGGCGGCACGCTCGAACGCTTGCGCGTCGGCGGCCGATGGCGCGGGCGGACCGCCACTGGCGCAAGCGGACAGCAAGGCGAAGGCAAGGCAGGACAGCAGGCGGCAAGCGGGCATGGGAATCTTCACAGGAATAAAAATGGGGCGCAATCGCGGCGCCCCATTCTACAAGCTTCAGTTCCCTACGCCATCAGCGCTGGTAATTCTTGAAGAAATTCCAGCTGATCACGGTGGCGTCCGGGCCCAGCTCGTCGCTGAATGGCCAGCCGGGAGGGCCGCCACTCCACGCGTGGTTCATGCCCTCGACCGTGTACTTTTGCGCGATGACGGCGCCGTTGTGCAGGTAGGTGTCGATGGAATAGCTGCGGCCATACGGCACCGTCTGACGCACGATGCTGTCGGCACGGTAGCGCACGCTGTCATTGTCGAGGCCATCGTCGCCGTAATCGCTCGTTTGCAGGAATTGCTCGATGGTTTGCTCGCCATTGATCGGGTTGACGACGATGTCGGAAGTGCCGTGGAACACCATCGTCGGCATCAGCCGGCGCGGCGACCCCGAGCAGCGCCAGGCATCCTTGCCGCGCACTTTCGGATCGAAGGAACTGCCGTTGAACAGGGAATCGGCGGCCGTGATCATGCCCGTGGCGCCCTTGTACATGCCGCCCGAATGCACCATCACGGCGGCGAACACGTCCGAATAGCAGGCGGCCATGATGGACGCCATGGCGCCGCCGGCCGAGATGCCCGTCACATACACGCGGCTGTCCTGCACCGCATACTTGCTCTTGACCTTGTTCAATATGCCCATCAGCACGGCCGGTTCGCCCGTGCCCCGCTCCTGGTTCAGCGGCAACATGAAATTCCAGCAGCGCATCGGGTTGGCCGTGACGTTCTGGCGCGGATAGACGACGATGAAGTTTTCGCTGTCGGCCAGCTGGTTGTAGCGGCTGACGGCGGCCATGCTGTTGGGCTCGGAGCCGCAGCCGTGCAGCATCAACACGACGGGCAGCGGCGTGTTCGGATTGTAGTTGCTCGGTAGCCAGACCTGGTACTCGCGCGAGCCCCACAGGCTCGCGTACAGGCCGAAGTCCCACTGGCCGGCTGCGGCCGGCAGCGCGGCCAGCAAGCCGCAGGCGGCGATGAGTGCAGATAATAAGTGACGCAGTTGCTGATTCAGATGTGCCATGCCAGTCTCCTGATTATTATTAAGGACGAAAACAGCGACAACAAACCGGCTTGATGCATATCAAGCCGGCACTTCTACAAGCGCTTAAAATTTGTAGCCTGCCTTGGCGATGATCTGGCGCGGCGGGCCATAGAAACCGTCGAGGATGAACAGCGCAGGAATGTTGTAGCCATCCGTGCGATAGCGTTTATTGCCCAGATTGCTGCCATGCAAGCTAAAGGTCCAGTTCTTCGGCGCTTCCCAGACGACGCCAGCCGTCCACATGCTGTAGCCGCCCTGCGCCAGCACTTCGCTCAAGTCCGTGGTCGGATACACCTTGCTGCGGTAGCCGTAGCCGACCATGCTGCGCAGGGCGCCGCCGAACACGTCGCGGTCCGTGCGCGTCAGGTTCAAGCCCACTTGCCGGCGCGGCGTATTGCTGAACTTTTGCGTATCCGCAATGTTCTTGCCGCCGCTCATGAACTCGTCATAGCTGGCGTTCAGCAAGGCGAGGAAGCCGTTGACTTCCCACTGGCGGTTCGGCCGCCACGAGAATTCGAACTCCGCGCCTTTCACGGTGGCCTTGCCCGCATTCGTGAAGTCGCCATAGAAACCGGGCAAGCCGCCCGGCTGCACGTAGCTGGTGAAGACGGACAACTGAATATCCTTGTAGCGGTTGTAGAACAGGGCCACGTTGGCGTCGAAGGTATCATCCGGCGCCGCGTACTTCATGCCCACTTCCAGCGCATCGAGTTTTTCATCCTTGTACGGGCGCGCGGAATCGGGCACCACCAGGTTGTTGGCGCGCACGTTGTAGCCGCCCGACTTGAAGCCGCGCGACAAGTTGCTGTAGAAATTCGTCGTCTTCGACGCTTCATAGCGCACGGACAGTTTCGGCGAGGTATTGCTGACCGACAAAGACTTGTCGAAATCGGCCGCCGTCTGGATCGGCCGCGTAAAGCTCACGTCGGCAAAAGCACGGTTGAGCACGATGGCGCGCTTTTCCTCGCGCGTGTGGCGCAAGCCCGCATTGATGCTCCACGCCTTGCCCACGGGCCAGGTCCAGTCAGTGTACAGCGCCGTGCTGTCCGTCTCCACCGTGCTGACGGCGGCCTGGAACTGGCGTCCCAGGAAATTGTTGTAGATGCCGCCGCCGGCCGTGCCTTCGAAACGGTACAGGCCGATCACACCGGCGCCATAGTCGCCGCTGTAGGAGGCCTGCAATTCCAGGCTTTTCTGCTCGTCGCGCGAGTCGCCGAACACGTCGGCGATGGGCTGCGGCAAGCCGTCGAAGTCGATGGTTTGCTCGGACGTGCTGCGCCGCTTGGCGCCGATCACTTTCACGGACCAGTCGTTCGACAAGGTGTAGTTGGCCACCAGCGAACCGCCCCGGTTGTGCGTGAAGTTGTTGCCCGGCATGCCGCTCTGGATGTCATACGCATCCGTGCTGGGCGGACGCTTGAGCGGATCGAAAGCGCTCACGCCCATGCGCTGGAAACCGCGCACGCCCGATTTGTCGTCCGTGGCGTCCAGGCTCAGCACGACGGTCAAGGGGATGTCCTGCGGGAAGTAACCAACGGACAGGCGCGCGGCCGTGCTGTCCTGGTCGCTGACCTGTTCTCCGTTAAACGTGTTGCGGCCGAAACCGTCACGGTCCAGCTTGGCAGCCGCCAGGCGCGCGCGCCACGTGCCGTTTTCGTTGGCCACGTTGAAGGCGGCCTTGAAGTTGCGCTGGTTGTAGTTGCCGAGGCCCACTTCCGCCGAGGCGCCGTTTTCCTTCGCCAGTGGACGCGAGATGTATTTGATGGCGCCGCCGATGGTGTTCTTGCCATACAAGGTGCCTTGCGGGCCGCGCAGCACTTCGATGCGCTGCACGTCGAACACATCGAGCAGCGCGCCTTGCGGACGGGCCATGTAGACGTCGTCGAAATAAATGCCCACGCCCGGGTCCACGCCCCAGACGGGGTCGGCCTGGCCGACGCCGCGGATAAACGCCGTCAGGGTGGTGTTCGTGCCGCGCGAAGCGTACACGGTCAGGTTCGGCACGCGCTCCTGCAAATCGGCCAGGTTCTGGATATTCGCCCGTTCCAGGGCCTTGGCGGAAAACGCCGTGACGGCCAGCGGCACGTCCTGCAGACGCTCTTCGCGGCGGCGGGCAGAGACCGTCACGGTTTCCATGCGTTCTTTCGCATCGCTGGCTTCCTGGGCGCTGACGGCAGTTGCCGGGTTGGCTTCCTGCGCCTGGGCCTGGGTGGCAAACGCGCCGGCAACGGCGAGGGCGACGGGCATCAATTTCAAAGCAAGTTTCATAGCGTCTCCAATGTCAGGCTTGCTTACCGCCAGGGAAAACGGCCGGATTCCAGAATCGCAAGACGTAACAGTACCCGCGCGCAAAAAGCGTGCACCTGCCCTGCAATGACTGTGTTCCGGCCCTCGGCCCGTGCGGCGAGTGGCCTGTTTATTTTGAATTTATGGTAAGGAAGGACTGCAACAAGGTATTCACACGCTGCGCCTGGTCCAGGGGCGTGGCGTGGCGCGAGTTCGCGATGATCTCGATCTCGCACTGCTGAAACTGTGCGGCAAAGGCCCGCTTGCTGGCGACGGGCGTGTAATCCTGGTCCGCCGCCATGATCAGGATGGGCATGGCCAGGGCCTGGAAATGGATGTCGATATCCCAGTGGAAAATGGCGTCCAGCGCGGCCAGGTAGGCGCGCTTGTCCATGCCCGCCATCTGCGTGGCGAAGCGCTCGACGAGGGCTTGCTGTTCAGGATCGGGAAACAGTTTCTTGCCAATGATCTTGCCCATGGCTTTCAAGCCGAAGGTGGCGATCACCGTGCGGCGCAGCCAGTAGGCAAACAGCAGCGCGGCCGGTTTGCTGCCCTGGAACGGTTGGGAATTGATCAGGCACAAACTGGCGACCCTGCCGGGGGCGCGGTTGGCCATTTCCAGGCCCACCATGCCGCCCAGCGAAAAGCCGACGATGTGCGCGCGCGCCACGTCGAGCTGGTCCATCAGGTTGAAGAGGTCGTTGGCGAAGTCGCCGATCTGCCAGTCGCCGTTGGGCGCCGGACTGGCGCCATGGCCGCGCAGGTCGGGCACGATCAAGCGATGGCTGCTGCCGAGGGCGTCGATTTGCGGGCGCCAGTCTTCGGCGCAGGAACCGAGACCGTGCAACAAAAACACGGGATCGCCCTGCCCTGCCTGTGTGCCGGGACCGAGGTCGAGATAATGCAATGGAACATCGGATGTCGTGTGACGCCGCATTCTGTCTCCTTGCTGTTGAACATGCTTTGTGTTCAGGTGCAGGAATATATTTTCCTGCTGTTGGAAAACATAATACGGAATCCGAATTCCGATTTCAAGTTAAATCGGTAAATATCTCAAGTCAGGTAATTTAAAGCAACACGTACCAGCTCATCTTCCAGCGCGGCCGCCGACAGGAAGGACAGCGAACCCGACAACACGTGCTGGTTCAGGATGCCCAGCAGCACGGGCGGCACCACCATCATCGCCTGCGTGGGATTCGGATGGCGGATGCTGGCCGACTTGCTGGCCAGCACGGCAACCGTGCGCTGCGAGATCAGATGGTTGATCTGGTGCACCTTGTCGCGGAACTGCGCATCCTGCGAGCAGCGCGTGATCAGGGCGCGCAGCACGCCGCGCCGGCCCATGTTGACGGCCACGAACATGGCCACCATGGCGCGGATGAAGTCTTCCAGGCTGCGCCCTTCCCACTGGCGCAGCTCCGTCAGGGTTTCGACCTTTTCCACCATGTCGGAAAAAAAGCGCTGCAGCAGCAAGCGGCTCAAGGTGTCCTTGTCGCCCAACAAACGGTAAAACGTGCCCACCGAGGTTTCCGCCAGTTTTGCCAGGTCGGCCACGCCGATTTCATCGAAACGGTTTTCCGCCAGCAACTGTTCACCCACCAGCAGCAAGCGCTCGAAGGCCAGCTTGCTGCGCGCCTGGGTGGGCTCGGGTGGAACGATCAACTGCGGGAAGGGCATCGGGAAGGAAGGCATGCGGCGTCGGCGTCTCGAAATAGTGGAACCTAAGTTCCGTTATGGATGCGCGTATTGTAACGCGGGAGACGGCCGATGGGGAGCGCCGCGTGGCGCCCTCGCGTGCACTAGCGGCCCTGCCACTCCATGTAGACGTCGGCGCGCTGGTAATGGGCGTCGCCGGCCGGCCGCGCCACGTGCGTAAAACCGCTGCTTTCATACAGGCGGATGGCGGGCGCCAGCTTGCTGTTCGATTCCAGGAACAGCAGTTGCGCGCCGCTGGCCTCGAAGGCGTCGAAGGCCCGTTCGATCAGGCGGCGCGCGATGCCCAAGCCCTGGCACTCGGGGGTGACGGCCATCTTCGACAGCTCGATACTGGCGTCGCCGCCGCGGATCAGGGCACAGGTACCGACGATGCGGCCATCCAGGCGCGCGAGGAAGATCTGCCCGCCAGCATCCAGGATCGAGCGTTGCGGATCGGACAGCACCTTGTCGTCCAGCGCCTCGACATAGAAATACCGCTCCAGCCAGGCGATGTTCAGCCGCTTGAAGTCTGCCGCGTATTGCGGCTCGTAATCGATGATTTCCACGGCCGCCCGCTCGCGCTGACGCCGGCAAGCAGCGATGGTTTCGCCGAAACCTTGCGTCTGCAGGCGCGCTTCGGCCCGGTCCAGGGTGGCCATCAGTTGCGGCGTACCGTGTTCGAACACCGTATCGACGGCCGCGCGCACATCGTCCCACAGGGGCGCCATGTTGCGCAGCAACGCTTGCCCGGCGTCGGACAGCGCCAGCAAGCGCCGCCGCTCATCCTTGGCGTCCGGCATCTCCGCCACCACGCCGGCATCGAGCAGCTTGCGCCCCAGTTGCACCACCACCGGGTGCGTCTGCCCGATCTGCGCGGCCAGGGCCGTGATCGCCGTCGGGCCGTTGTCGCGCAGCAGCAATAACAAGGGGAAACAACGCGACGTCAGCTCGACGCCGGCGGCCAGATAGCTGGTATCGACGCCCGCATACAGTTGATCGGAAAGACGGCGCAGGCGGCTGGCCAGCATCAGGGAGCCGTAGGTTTGCAAGTTGGAAGACATGTTGGGCGGGGTATATGTAAGTAGTTACGTATACCCTAACGTAAACGGGCTTTCCAGGTCAAGGGCAGGCTTGCCTACTCCTCATCTTCCGCCAGCGCCTCCTGCAGCCTGGCCTGAAACACGGTCTCGACCAGCTCTTCCAGTCCCGGCCACACCTGCGTCAGCCAGCGCTTGCCCTCTGCGCTCACCGCCACATACGGCGCATCGCGCGTGGCGCAGGCCAGGCCGATGGCGATGACTTGCCCCGCATCGTCCAGGCCGCCCGCGATCATGGCGTCGATCGGCAAGGCGATCAGCTCGGCGGTCAGATGCGGACGCAGCAGGCAGGCGGGCGCGATGATGGCGAACGATGCTTCCACGTAACTCCAGCAGTTGGTGGGCCAGTGGGCGGCTTTGACGGCGCCGAGGAAGGCCGCGTCGCCGATGGCATCCGGATGGGCTTGCGCCTGCGCATAAAAGGCGGCCAGGGCGACGAGTTGGGGCGGGGAAGTCCAGGTGGGCATGGGGTAGGAGGCAAGGTGGGCTGGCGAACGCGGAACCGAAGCCCAGCATTCGCCATATTACATCACTGAGTTACATCATTTAGTTACATCATTTAGTTACATCACTTAGTTACATCACTTAGTTTGACGTGAAGTCGGCGTTATAAACGAAAGACTGGCCCGTTTCCGCCACAAAGAACTTGTAGCTCAGTTTAGCCGTTGCGCCATTCGTCTTGGGCGACACCAGCGAGAAGGTGGCGCTGCTGCCGGCAGGAATGACCTGGCCCGACACCAGACCGACGATGGCTGGAACGACCTTGCCGGTACTGTCGACGGCCGTCACATTGGTAATCATGAAGCTCGTCCCGGCGGCGGCCACCTTGAAGGTATCGACCGTAAAGTTGGCCGCGCACGATCCCGAGCACGCCCTCTGTACCGTCGCATTGGCGAGGTAAGGCAAGCCGGCCTTCGTCTCGACCGGACCGGCCCCATTGTCCTGCACCTGGTATAAATTGAGCAGATTCGGCGTCGCCGTTACCGTGACATTATCTTCGCCACTATTCACCGAGCCATCGTTGACGATTAATGTCGCGACATAATCACCGGCCATATCTGCGACAAATGTCGGCTGCGCGTCAGTCAGCGACGACAGCACGGCCGCACTGCCAGCAGGCTTGCTCTTCAACTGCCAGCGGTATGTCAAGACATCGCGGTCCGCATCCGTACTGCCAAGTCCCGTCAAACGCACGGTCGTTCCTGGTGCGACAACCTGATCTATGCCCGCATTGGCCATCGGCTCCGCATTGGTCGAGCTTGCAGTGGCAATAATGGTGGCGGTTGATGGTGCACTGTCGACCGTACCGTCATTGACGACAAGGCTGACGACATAGGTTCCCGGCACATTCGCCCAAAATCTGCTGACTGCCTGGCTGCGGTACAATTCGCCGGGAAACGGTTGCAGCATGCTATTTGGCGGCACGGAGATGAACGTCCATTTATAGCTGAGATTGTCGCCGTCCGCATCCGAACTGCCCCTGCCATCGAGGGTCACACCATACGCACCTGCCAGCACACGCTGATCCACCCCGGCATTCGCCACCGGAGCGGCATTCGTGGACGTCGCCGTAATCGTGACGCTCATTGAATCGCTCGATGTCGTTGCGTCCCACACACGCAACGTGGCGACATACGTGCCAGCCTTGTCGGCGATAAAAGAGGGTTTCACCAGCGTTGCGGACGACAACGTGGCAGTACTCCCCGCAGGACGGTAAGTCAGGGTCCAGTAATACGTCAGGGCATCGCCATTCGCATCGGAACTTGCGCTGCCATCAAGAATAACGGTGTTCCCCTTGAGCACGTTCTGCGCCACGCCCGCATTGGCCAATGGCCGGGCATTGCCGACAACCGCCGTCGTCGTCACGAAAGCCGGCGCACTATCGACCTTGCCATCGTTGACAACCAGGCTCAGTTCATAGGCACCCGGCAAATCCACGCCGACATACGGACGCACGGAGTTTGCATCCACGATCCGTACAGTACTGCCGGCAGGCTTCGATACCAGGCTCCATTTATAGGTGAGGATATCGCCATTCGCATCGCTGCTTGCGCTACCATCCAACATGATACCCATACCCGCAACAATGGTCATTGACTGCCCCGCGTTGGCGACAGGCGGGGCATTGGCTACCGACGCGGCAACCGTCACCGACGACAGCTCGCTGCTGATCTTGCCATCATTGACCATCAGCGTGGCCACGTACACGCCCTCCACATCAGCGGTAAAAGTCGGTTTCACGGCAGATAAGGAATCCAGGACAGCGGCGCTGGATGCAGGTTTGGAGCTGATCACCCATTTGTAGGTCAAGGCATCGCCATTCGCATCGGAGCTGGTGCTCGCGTCCAAGGTCACGACGCTGCCGACCACCACGCTTTGGGCGGGCCCGGCTTGCGCGACTGGCTGCGTATTGACCACGGTGACGGGGGGAGTTACGGGTGGCGCCACGACGCCGCTATTGTCCGCCGCGTCATTACTGCCGCCGCCACAGGCCGACAAGGCAGCAAAAGCCAACGCACAAAATAAAATTCTACTATTCACGTGATATTCCGATCAGGTTAATGATATTTCACTCGACCCGAATTATTCACGATAAGTAAAAAATATGATAGGCAACTGCTGAATTGAACGGCATAAAAATATATTAATTCCAGCGCCGCCTTCTTATTATCCATTTCAAGCAGAGAAAAATATCGCACCACAACCATCTAATAAAATTCATTTGTAACGATGAGTCACCACAGGAAGCCGAATTAATAAACACGAAAACAAGGACGATGCATTTTGATCGAAAAGAAATCTGCCACCATCAATAAAATCACGGGCGGCACAGGTCATAATGGCAGCTCATCGCGATCATTTCATTCATGCCATGCCATCCTCATTCGAACACTGGAAAGCCGAACTTTTAATTTTGGGCAACATCATCCAGGACGACGACACCGCCACGCCGCCCGATGAAGCCCATCAGCGCTTCCAGCGCTATTGCGCCATGCTCGATGCGCTGACGGGCAAGGAAGGCGCGCAATACGCACTGGCCATCTTTCAATCCGTGCAAGCCGAACACGATTACGGCGCCTACCAGATAGCCAACCGCGCCGCCTGGCGCTACGGCGAGACGGCGTATTGCATGGCACTGCTGCATGAACTGCCGCGCCTGATCGCCACCTTGCCCGACTGGGCTGGCGAGTTTCTCGTCGGTATCGCCAATGGCGCCGGTACGCCCCACGCCTCGGCCATCAACTGCTTCAACTCCCTGCTGGCCGGCGCGCCGCCCGCGCCTCAGGCGCTGATCGCGGCCTTTATTGCCGAGGAAGAAGACGATGGCTGGTTCGAGCATTGCCCTGGCGTGCTGGGCGCCATTGCCGGCGAGCGCTACGCGGGCATCATGCCTGGCCACGCTGGCGCCCCCGGCTACCAGCTGTTCCTGCTGCCCGGCGAAGGCGGCGCCCTGCCCTGGCAAGCCGCGCTCGACTGGGCCGCGGCGCGCGGCGCCTGCCTGCCGACGCGCAGCGAACTGGCCTTGCTGCACGCCAACTTGCGCGACGCCTTTCCGGATGCCTGGTACTGGTCGTCGGAAGCGGACGCCATCCTGCCCCGCCTGGCCTGGAGCCACGATTTCGATAACGGCACCCAATACAACTTTCGCAAGACCTACAGCGGCCGCGCCTGCGCCGTGCGCCGGGTCGAATTGGCGCCATCGGCGGCCGCCCCCGTCCCCTTGCGGCAGGGCGAGCGCTATGCCGGCCTGATTCTCGGCAAGGATGGCGCGCCCGACTACCATCTGCTATTGCAGCCGGACAAGCTCGAGCCGGAGTACGACTCGTGGCAAGCCACGTCAGACTGGGCCGCCAGCCTCGGCCACAGCTTGCCGGATCGACGCGAGCAGACCTTGCTGTATGCGACATTGAAAGAGGCATTCCGGCCAAACTGGCACTGGTCGAGCGAGCCGGGCGACATCGAGGACGAAGCCTGGTGCAAGGACTTTGACACGGGCGTCGCCTATCAGACTTTGCGCGAGTTCGACGGCTACGCGCTCTGCGTGCGCCGGGTGCTTGTATAGTGCGCGTTTGCTCAGCCGAGCTGTCCCATCAAGGAAAACCATGCTGTTATCACTCGACGATCCCCTCTGGCCCACCCTGGAAGGCGGCTACCGCATGCCTTACGACGTGGCCGAGGCGCTCAAGGCCATGCAGGCGGGCGAAGACGTGTGGCATGAGCTGTGGGAAGAGCTGCACCACCAGGGCGATGTGGGCGTCGCCTCGTATGCGGCCGTGCCCCAGCTCGTCGCCATGCTGGGCGGCGCGCAAGCGCGCGAGGAAGATTTCTATGCGCTCATCGCCCTGATTGAAATCGAGCGCCACCGCCTGCACAATCCGCCTCTGCCGGACTGGCTGGCCGACAGCTACCGCGATGCCTGGGCGCAACTGCCCGCCATCGCCGCGCGCGACCTGCAGGGCCAGCTCGACCCCGTCATGCTGGAATCCGTGTTCGCCGTGCTGGCTCTGGCCAAGGGCAAGCTGCGGCTGGGCGCCGCCCTGATGCACATGGATAGCTCGGAAGTGGACGAGTGGCTGGAAGAGCGTCTCGGCTGGTCCGAGGTTTACGGCAAGGACGCATAAGAGTCAGAAACGCTCGTCGCGCAGCGCGGGCATCACCAGTTCGCGCACGAACGAAGCATTCGACAGGTTCAGCAGCATGCGCACGACGGCAACGACGTCATGCACGGGTATCAGCTCGCCTTCGCCGCGCGCGCTAGCGTCCGCCAGCGGCACGGACAAGCCATCGTAGGTATTCAGGTAGCCCAGTTGCAGCGCCGTCACGGCCAGTCCCTGTTCGCGGAAACCTTCGCGCAAGGCGTCGGCGATGCCGTTCAGGGCGAATTTCGACGCGCTGAACGTCACTTCCGGGCGGCCGCTCTGGCGCAGGCCGGACGTCGACCCCGTGAGTATCAGCTGCGGCTTGTTGCTGGCCAGCAAGCGTGGCACCAGGCGCTTGAGCAGCAAGATCGTCGCCGTGATATTCGTATTGACCATGTCGACGATGGCGTCATCCGCATCGCCGAGAAAAGCGTAGTCATCGCTGAAGGCCTTTTCTTCCCACACGCCCAGGTTGTAGATCACCGCGTCCAGCGCGGCGGGCGCTGCACGCGCGATGCGTTCGACGGCCTCGGCGGGTGCGGCCAGATCCGCCGCGATCCATTGCAGCTGCGTGCCCTGGCCGGTGGGCAAGTCGGCAGGTTGCTGGCGCGATACGCCGATGACGGCATGCCCGTCAGCGAGCAGACCGTCGACCAGCGCGCGTCCCAGGCCCCGGCTGGCGCCCACGATCATGATGTGCATACTGTGTCCTTTGCAATGAAGTCAACGCCGATGATAGCGGCGTTGTATTAAGCACAGCTGAGGCGGCTCCCCCCTCCCCCCCGCATTTACTCACGCGGCGGAAATGCGTATGCTAGGTCTGGCAATCTCCCATAACACACAAGAACGAGACACATGCCTACCTCCGACACCGCCGCAAGCAACGCCGCAAGCCGTCCCCTCACCCAGCAAGACTACAAGACCCTGTCGCTGGCCGCCCTGGGCGGCGCGCTGGAGTTCTACGACTTCATCATCTTCGTCTTCTTTGCCAACGCCATCGGCCAATTGTTCTTCCCGCCGGAAATGCCGGAATGGCTGCGCCTGCTGCAAACCTTCGGCATCTTCGCCGCCGGCTACGTCGTGCGTCCGCTGGGCGGCATCGTCATGGCCCACTTCGGCGACTTGCTCGGCCGCAAGCGCATGTTCACGCTCTCCATCCTGATGATGGCTGTGCCGACACTGCTGATCGGCCTGCTGCCCACGTATGCCACCATCGGCCTGGCCGCCCCGCTGCTGCTGCTGTTGATGCGCATCTTCCAGGGCGCGGCCGTGGGCGGCGAAGTGCCGGGCGCCTGGGTGTTTGTGTCCGAACACGTGCCCAGCCGTTTCACGGGCTTTGCCTGCGGCGTGCTGACGGCCGGCCTGACGGTGGGCATCCTGCTGGGCTCGCTCGTGGCGACGGGCTTGAACACCGTCTACACGCCGGTGGAAATCACCGATGGCGCCTGGCGCTATCCGTTCTTGCTGGGCGGCATCTTCGGCTTCGGCGCCATGTATCTGCGCCGCTGGCTGCATGAAACCCCCGTCTTTGCGGAAATGCAGCAGCGCAAGGCGCTGGCGACGGAAATGCCCTTGAAATCCGTGCTGCGCAGCCACCGCGGCGCCGTCGTCGTGTCGATGCTGCTGACGTGGATGTTGTCGGCCGGCATCGTCGTCGTCATCCTGATGACGCCTGCCCTGCTGCAAAAGATCCACCACATCGCGCCGCGCACCACCCTGGTGGCCAATACCGTGGCGACCCTGTGCCTGGCCTTCGGCTGCATCATCGCCGGCATGCTGGCCGATCGCCTGGGCGGCAAGCGTGTGATCTTCGTCGGTTCCGTGCTGCTGGCCATTTCCACGTACATTTTCTACACCACCGTCGGCACCCGCCCCGACCTGCTGCTGCCCCTGTACGCCATGACGGGCCTGTTCGTCGGCGTCGTCGGCGCCGTGCCCTACGTGCTGGTGCAAGCGTTTCCGGCCCAGGTACGCTTCTCGGGACTGTCGTTTTCCTACAACTTGTCGTACGCCATTTTCGGCGGCCTGACACCCGTGGTGGTGACCCTGATGCTGAAGAACAACGTGCTGGGTCCCGCCTATTACGTGATCGGCGTGTGCGTGGTGGGCATGCTGACGGCGCTGTTCATCAAGGACCAGCGGCAGACGGTGGGACGCTAGCTAGCCTCGGGCAGCGCACGGGCTTGCCTCGTGCGCTGCAGCAGTTGCCCCGGCAAGCGATCAAGAAAATAGCGATAGAAAGTCTTCAAAGGAGTTTGAAATCTTCCTCCAGTAATCATCGTCCCACAAGATGACGGATGGTGCGCCCCGGGCGCCCCTGAAATCGAGACAGAATGGACTCCCGTCACCGGCCATGCCGAAACAAATGACTTCTGTAAAATCGACGATGTCCGGCATGGCTCCCGGGCCAGCACTGCCGCTTCCAGGCTCCCCATAGCAGCCATCGCCGACGAAATACGCCCCAAGCTGCGCTGTCCCGGAAGTCAATTCGACGGCATCCGTATAGATGTGCGCCAATTCCGTCTGCAGGACGCGACCGAAAGAATCGAGCTCCTCCTTCAGCCTCAAATTGCAGAATCCTGCCGCATCCCGATATCTTGCCGCAAAAGCAATATACTCGACGGGTAAATCCATACCGTTAATCTGCATCGCTGACGTTACCTTTCACAAGCGGAGCATGATATTAAAACAAATGTACCGCTACGCCACCTTCGGGTGGCTCCTTTCGCCCCGATTTGTCGCGCTGCACCAAAATCTGAAAAGGCGTTTCACATCGCGGGATTTCAAACGGCAGACTCATCCATTAATGCTCTCACTTTTTGAAAATTCATTTCACATCCTGAAAAATCATAATTAAGTCGTTGAAAAAGAACGATTAAATTTAAGTTATATGTCTTATATAAGACTTGAAGATCGGCGCGAATCGGCCTACTATTTAGTCATGCAGTTTGCTTCGACAAGACGTTGTGGCGCACTCGGCGATTTTCTCAAACATAGCTTTTCTTTTTAGGAGATTCACATGTCCCAATATCAAGACGACATCAAGGCTGTTGCTGGTTTGAAAGACCAACAAGGTAGCGCCTGGAACGCCATCAATCCCGAGTCCGCCGCCCGCATGCGCGCCCAGAACAAGTTCAAGACCGGCCTGGACATCGCCAAGTACACGGCGAAGATCATGCGCAACGACATGGCCGCCTACGATGCGGACCCATCCAAGTACACCCAGTCGCTTGGCTGCTGGCACGGTTTCATCGGTCAACAGAAGATGATCTCGATCAAGAAGCACTTCAACAGCACCGACCGCCGCTACCTCTACCTGTCCGGCTGGATGGTCGCCGCCCTGCGCTCCGAGTTCGGCCCGCTGCCGGACCAGTCGATGCATGAAAAAACCGCCGTCTCCGCCCTGATCAAGGAACTGTACACCTTCCTGCGCCAGGCCGATGCCCGCGAACTGGGCGGCCTGTTCCGCCAGCTGGACGCGGCCCAGGGCGATGCCAAGCAAGCCATCCAGGCGAAGATCGACGGCCACGTGCCCCACGTCGTGCCCATCATCGCCGACATCGACGCCGGTTTCGGCAATGCCGAAGCCACCTATTTGCTGGCGAAACAGTTCATCGAAGCGGGCGCCTGCTGCATCCAGATCGAAAACCAGGTATCCGACGAGAAACAATGCGGCCACCAGGACGGTAAAGTCACGGTGCCGCACGAAGACTTCCTGGCCAAGATCCGCGCCATCCGTTACGCCTTCCTGGAACTGGGCGTGGACGACGGCATCATCGTCGCCCGCACGGACTCGCTGGGCGCCGGCCTGACCAAGCAGATCGCCGTCACCAATGAACCAGGCGACCTGGGCGACCAATACAATTCCTTCCTCGACTGCGAAGAAGTGTCGGCCGACGCGCTGGGCAATGGCGACGTCATCATCAAGCGCGAAGGCAAGCTGCTGCGTCCGAAACGCCTGCCAAGCAACCTGTTCCAGTTCCGCGCCGGCTCCGGTGAAGAGCGTTGCGTGCTCGACTGCATCACCTCCTTGCAAAACGGCGCCGACCTGCTGTGGATCGAAACGGAAAAACCGCATATCGCGCAAATCGGCGGCATGGTCAGCGAAATCCGCAAGGTCATCCCGAACGCCAAGCTGGTGTACAACAACAGCCCATCGTTCAACTGGACCCTGAACTTCCGCCAGCAAATCTTCGACGGCATGAAAGCGGCAGGCAAGGACGTGTCCGCCTACGACCGCGCCCAGCTGATGAGCGTGGAATACGACCAGACGGAACTGGCGATCGCCGCCGACGAGAAGATCCGCACCTTCCAGGCCGACTCGGCCCGCGAAGCCGGCATCTTCCACCACCTGATCACCCTGCCAACCTACCACACGGCAGCCTTGTCGACCGACAACCTGGCCAAGGAATACTTCGGCGACCAGGGCATGCTGGGCTACGTGGCCGGCGTGCAGCGCAAGGAAATCCGCCAGGGCATCGCCTGCGTGAAACATCAAAACATGTCCGGCTCGGACATCGGCGACGACCACAAAGATTACTTCAGCGGCGAAGCGGCGTTGAAGGCGGCAGGTAAAGACAATACGATGAACCAGTTCTGAGGTTTTGGTTTGGTTGTAGAGTGAAAAAAACCCGCTTTGGCGGGTTTTTTTGCGTCTGAACGTTGCGAGAGGGGGATTCCTATCATGACAGCAAGCCACGCCGGTACTAACTTTCTGAAAAAATCGATTTGCAATTTACCCTCATTAATACCCCAAAAAATTATCACTTAATTAATATTTTTAAAATACTTCGTTGACCCGAATTATCGGTGGCTATCATTAAAAAAAACCACCGATTGAATGCCATCATGCTGATTGCCGAACCTACATCAGCTCAAACTCAGCCTTAAATTTCATTTAGGGGCGCGGTTTCCGATCCATCAATGCGACCCAAGTACGGCACCAAAAGCTTGACAACTCCCCTTTATTTTACTTGTCGCTGCGTGAAGTAGGAGCGCACTCTCGCTACTGTAATTTAGTGTCTCCCGACTCAGGGAGCCAGTATCATTGCTTTGCAACATCGCTGCGATCTATGGCAACGGAGGTGTGATTTTTTCAATAGCGTATCCATTGCAACAACTGAAAAACCCCAAAGTCCGGGCCTGTTCATGCTTAGCCTTTCCGCGACAGAGGCTCGTCCCATCTAGAATCGCCTCTACGACCAGATCTCCGCGATCAAGATCGAAACAAGAGATTTTTTCCGCTAGCCAAACAATACCCTGTTGGTCTTGGACAGCGCTTGGCCGGAACTCAGCAAGCGGCGGCACGCCATCCGATTTGTAAGACGCAGACTCTGGATAAAAGCGGATAACGACCTCGACGGGTTCCGCAGAAACAGGAAGCGCGCGGGGAATCGACAGTATCCGTTTTCCCAGTACTTGATGCCCGACATCCTCTATGTCAAATTTCATCTTACGCCAAAAATCTTCTGATTCCGTGGCCCCACAATCGATGCACAACAATCCCTCGCCATCGACATGTGCCTGCTTAAGAAGATACTCAACAAATGCAGTCCCCACACCATGGCCGCGTTGATCGGCACGAACCTCTAGAATGCTGTCGGTACTACTGAGCGATCCCCAAAAATACGCGATGGCCTCTTGGGAGGACGCATCTTCGTAGATAAGCATTCCCTCATTTCTGTAGACTTTTAAGGTCAAATTCCAGTTCATCTCAAGCGTTTTGACCCCGGATTGACGCTGACGTTTAAGCCAAGCCTCGATGACAGCGATATCGCTATCCACGGCTGCACGAATACGTCCCAATAATTGTGTCATTCTGCTTCCAAACAAAGATTTAGATGAGGAACTGCGGAAGGCATCAAGGCACATTCACACCCGGCTCCAATTTTTTGAATGCCCACTAGACTAATACCACTCAGACTTTTCTTCCTATCAAGCCGCATCGCTTGGACGCGGCGTGTCACATTGAAAAATAAAGACGACGACCGACGTCGGTTGTTGCGCCTCTGAAAAACGACGGACCACGACCTTGACGCATGCAGTTAAATTTGTGACAGACGGTGCGGCTGTCGGGATATCCAGAACGAGGACACATCCAAGACCTGTCAACGCTGCATAGGCTGCCGCCTGACCAGTGGGCTTGTATTTTTCATCGATTAGCGTGTCTACAAGTGCCTTCTTTACGCCTCTGCGAGCTTTTAGCTCAACCGGAACCTGTCCGAATAGGATATCGACATTCCCACCGAAACGTTCCGGTTTCTTTGACACCATGGAACCAAATTTTTCCCGGAGACGATCGTATAAAAATGGCAAAAAGAAATCGTCTTCCAATCGCTTATAACCGACGTCATCTTGCAACTTGAGCCAGTTGAGCGCGGGCGTCTTCAAAAAGCTTGGTTCTTCAAGACAGTAGGCGACCTGCCTGACGGCCCAACTTGCGAACAGGGCGAATTCCTTTTCCAGCGTGGGCTTGCCGGCGAAGCAAAGACTTGCTTGCAGTTGACGCACCATGTCCTCGTAAACTTTAATCTCAGCTTCGGACATGCGCAGTCGCTGCTCCGGTGTCAGTGCACAGTAGGTCGCTCCGAGCACATTCCTAACGGCGGGCCGCCGAATAGAGAACTGAATTTCGATCGAGTCTATCTGCTGAACCGGGCTTGTGATCTTAACTTGATCGATATCGAGCTCCCCCTTCATGGCCAACACAAAAGGCAGGAGAGCTTTGATGTCTGCGTTGCTAGATAATGGCGTAGGCATGATGCCTTGTCCACCTGCCCCCTGGATCTGTTGTACGATGCGGCGGAAGTTTACATCTCTCAACATGAAACTAAACGCTGTCTCGCCAGTGACACCTTTCCGCTTGTCCAAATAACTGCGAAGGAAATCGAGCTGCTTGTCAATAGCTACAGCAGGCTGTGACAGCTCAGCAAATGAGCTCAGTCGACTATGTGCCTCCTCTTGGAAGCCGACCATGCTAATAACATTAGCCTTGAGCGCATCAAGGAACTTTTGCCGATAGACGGTAACGCGGAAGATCGGGACACCAAAATCGTCTTCTCCCTCCTGCTCAAACGATTCAATAGCCGGTTGTGTACCGCAACTATCCCCATCACGTAGATAGCCAAGGACTCTACTCAACTTGTTCCCAAAAAATGTTCCCAACGTCTGAGTCTCTCGTGCCTCGACATCAGGTAAAGCATCGTCAATCTCTTCACCAAGCATCAATGATATGAAAGTAGCAATATCCCTTCCGGGACGACTGGTGCGATAAACACTGACCGAGGACTCCCGCGTGAGATTTTCTAGAGCCGTCCTAACGAACAGGTCTGACAGACCAAATCTAAGAGTAACAGGATCAGGCTGATCGACGGCCGACAACTTTGTCAGAAGCATCCCACTGAAAAAAATCTCGCCGAGATCATCGAACGGAAGTTTGTAAAGGTCATCTGAAGCTTCAGTCCTAGCAATTATCATGGTTCGTGTATGGGCTTGAGAAAGCCTCTTGGTAGTTATAAAGTTGAATTACATTTAGAGACGTCCGTGGGCCTTCATGTATCCCGATTACGACGAATCATGCCGTAGGTATTCCAGCAGCAGGTCCGGCCTTCCGCTTTTTGGAAGTTTTCACACTGCGCTCCTCGATTTGCGTGCGCCAGCTCTCCAATGCCATTATGTCAGCGAGAAGCTCATCGGGTTCAGGAACAGCAACGCCACCGAAGAACGCTTTATCGTGTGCATAGTTCGAACATTTCGTCATGCCTGCATGTACTTGAGCATAATCTTCGTCTTCCACGGTGACGCCTGCTAGCCGCTGCGTTTCCACTCCTTTCCGGAATCGGAGAATGACTTCGCGCAGCAACACCTCCTCCACAGCACGCTCCCAAGTCATACGTAATCGGAAATAGGCATCGACGGTCTCTTTACGACGCGCCTGTTCTTCACCGTCCTTGTGTAGCTTGGCGATCGATTGGTGATGAGCCTTCAATGCACTTATCCGCTTACTGGCGGTTTTGCCCTCAAACGGTAAATCTGGATCTGCAATGCCGAAGCCCTCAGCGCGGCGAGTCAGACTCTGAGTGGCAATCTGCACGCCAACCAACTTTGCCTCCTCCACCAAGAGGCATAAGAAATAAATGTCATGAGTGAATACGATGACTTGTCGCTGGGCTGCTTCGGCAGCGAGTCGTTTCGCCACGCGCTCGCGGCGTCGATGATCGAGCGACGATACAGGGTCATCGAACACAACACCACCTTTTGCCCCGCTCAGTCCAACTTCGGCCAGGAACGACGCAATGGCGACAGCTCTTTGCTCGCCCTCGCTCAGAATGTCGACAGGATTTCGACTTTGAGGCAGCTCCAGTTTTAGCTTGTGCAAAGCCTTTCCTTTGTCGGATCGACTTTGGAGAGAGACACTCAAAGCACCAACGCCAAGCGCTTTGAATTCACGGTTGAGGGCTTCTGCCAACTCCTTTGAGACCACTTTCTCAGCTAGCTCCGATGCCTTTATTGAGATAGCATTTGTCTTGACCGCTGCCAGACATTTAACGAGCCGAGCTTGGTGAGTAAGCCGAGCCACTGTCGTGACCACCGCACCTTTTACTTGACTCAGCCGCACACGTGCATCGAGTTCACTAAACTGCTTTTGCAGTACTGCGCGAGCGGTCTCATCCGATGCCTTTTCCAGAGCCTCGGCTTCTACATTGAGCTTATCTGCTAGTGTTTTAAGCCGAATTTCCGGACATACCAAGGCTTGGTCGGTACCATCCCAGTTATGAGAAATTACCGCCGCTTTGATCAACTCCTGCCGAGCGGCCAACAATGGTTCAAACGCTTTAGCATCGGTTGCAAGTTGTGGGTCTAAGGCCTCGATCTCGACAAAAGTAACATCGTCAAGACCGACCGTTAAAGCCTGCGCAACAAATGGCTTGTACTCGGCGTAGAGCGCAAGGCGACGGGATTGAGAAGTCTTCTCTGCTTCCTGCTGAATAAATGTTTCGAAACGCTGGAGACGTGCAGCACCTTCTGCCAGAGGTTGCTGACACAACGGGCAAGGCGTATCTGTGTCCAGTTTCGGAAATTCCTTGTTCGGATGGGACTCTACAGAGAACTTTCGGGCAGCATCGAACAGCTCGCGCCATGCCTCGCCACCGGTGCCGGGCAGAAGGTTTTCGCTTTCCTTAAACTGTTTTGCAGCTAGAGCGGCAGCGGCCTGTGCAATGCGATATTTGTCAGCTAAGTCGTGCAACTTGAGCGCTACAGCGGGGGAAACCAATTCGCTTTTGCTGGCTGCATTCGTCGCAATAGTGGCGATACGGCGAGCACGAAGGCGCAACTGCACAGCTTTTTCTTTAGGACTAGTCTCTTTGAGGCTCTTGTCTAGCGACGCATGCTGCGTCAATTCTTCTGGCGTCAAGGTGGCAAGCGCATCAATTTGCGCCATCGTCGTTTTTGCGGAAAGACTACCGACCAGTTTGCCCACTGGCGTATCACCTTGCAGTGATACGAACACCGTTAGGTCAGCAGCATATTGCGCATGTTCCGTTTCAATCGAAGTTTTTAATTGCTTACAGACCTTTGCCAAGCTTTCAAAAACATCAAGTCCATAGGGAACATAGGAAAAATCGTCTTCACTATCCAAATAGGCGCGTGCGCAACGCGAATCAAAGACAGCCAGTGACGACAACTCAGGTGGTGCAGCCTTACCCTGAGTCCAGTGAGTATTAGCTGCAATTCCGTCGATGGAGATTTCGAACGTGGCTTCGACATCTCCCAGATTGCCGGTCGGCAGATTGGCATTGGGATGAATGGATTCCAATTGATCTCGAGCGCGGCACGCACGCTTGAGCACACGCGAATATCCAGATTTCCCCGAGCCATTGTCACCGTAAATGACTGTGATTCCCGTCGAACCGAACGTCAGACGCTGGTTCTCGGCGATCGCGTTGACATTTCGCATGTCCTTGATGGCGCGGAGTTCGACGTGCGTAGTTGCCTTAACAGGAGCAGGAATTTGTTCGGCACTAAGAGGCTTCGGTTTGCGTTCATTTGGGTCAGGGATGCCATGAGCCACCTTAAGCAATGCAAAAAGATCCTCTAGGTCACCAGTCGTCAGCGCACCCTTGGATAATAAGCGTGCGACTGCGTCGCCCTGCCATTCTGGCAACCCTTGGGTCCACCTGAATATTTCCTGCAATATCGACATGTGCCTCCTTTACATTATTTCAAGGAACTTATTTGCATTTTCATCAGATTACCCCAACCGAGCAGTCCGTGGTGCAAATTCAAATTTGGAGATGGTTTTCCCTACAGGGAGATCAATTGATACGCACACTTCGCGTACACTCGGCGCTAAGCCGTAAACGCGCCAGCAGCGCGCCAGCAGCGCGCCAGCGTCAGGTCCGCCATTCGGACACAGACTGATGTATTGGACGCCATCAAAACATTCTCAGCCGATATCTAATTAGAACCACAAACGCGCGCTGCAGCAGTATGTAGATTCGGAGAGGACCGATAGCACGCCCAACGTTCGAACGCAGGGGTGGCAGAAGAACTCTCCTATGAACACGCTTCACTCTTCCGTTACCCGCGTCCCGCCTCCATCTTAAACTCAAATGTTTTTTTATCATTCGATTTTAGTTCTCACATCAAACTTAGCCCGTTGCCGAACTGTGCAGTTGCATTCATCTAAAATTAATAAATTTTAACTACGGCTTTGAATCGACATCTGAAAGCGGGTAGAAACCGTACCGTCCCTCATCAAGTGACTTTGTAAACTCCGTTGGCTTTAGTAGCGCAGCAGTTTGTGGCGAAATCAGTTCATTTTCTAACACCACTACTTGGCCTGGTCCCTGCCATGATGCTAGCCATAAATAAAACAAATCCTTAACAGCTTTAGGGGAAATCGTCACATCCGCTCTATTCTTTGGATCCGAGTACGATTTCATCGGGGAATCAAGGACTACCAAACCTAGATGTGGATGTCCTGCTTTCATCGAGTGCTTCAACAATGCAATAATCATTGCTGTAAGAAAAATGGATCGCATGCCGGCGCCGTAGCTTAGGCGCGCTCTGCCATTAATTATCAAATCGCACTCATATGCGTCTACTTCAATTGTCTCAACGGAAGTAAGTCCCCATAAATGGAGCAACTCTAGTGCATATCGAGCGACAACAATTGAATCAGACAATGTCTGACGTGCCAGAGGTGCATTTTTCGTTGGTATGATTGCTTTTAATCGTACTAGCTCAGCAGTTAATCGCGCTTGCTCGTCGAAGCTTTTTTGAAGCGAATAAAGCTCGCTTCGTCGAATTGCCAGAACCTTCGGATCAACGCTAAACTCCTCGCTGTTTGCAACTAGTGCCGCTTGTTCGGCACGTTCAACCACGGTTAACCGAGCGTTCAGTTCACTTATCTTAACTTCCAAAGCTAGCTTGGCACTCTTCTCTATCGCCAACGCGGCGACCAGCCCAGTTCTTAGTGCTGTAATTTTGGCTGACTCAGCCGCCATTGCGACGCGTTGTAATTTGACTGCAGCCGGATCACGTACAAACTCACTTCGTTGATCCTGAAGGGCGGTATGACATAACGGGCACGGCTGAGCCTCAAGCGCATCGAATACAGCAAGACCGTCACTGACAGCAACAAGGCGACTGAAATCACTTTTATATTTCTCGTCAAGAAGTTCAAATCGCGACACCAAGGAAGCGGAATAGACAAATTTTCGCTCCGCTTCAGTTATAGTACTCATCAGTATCGCTAGCTCCTCCCTTAGTCCCCGCAGTTGCCTCGACCGTTGAGTTTGCTGAGATGACAATACGCCTAGCGTTTCGTCCACGCGATCTAATGCGTCACGCGTCTCTGGACTAGTGGCTCCATCCGGGATTTCAGCAAAGATGCGCCTGAGATCGGCCTCAGCCGATTCGATTTGTGATTTGATTCTGAGCTTCTCATCCTTCGTTGCTGCCAAAATTACTGCGGAATCATCCTTGCCAGTCAAAAAGACGCTAAATGAAGCCCGACGTTGTGGAGCTTCCGTGGGTACGCCGATAGTCGAGGCCTCGCTAATCATTGCTGGCTGCGAAATCAGTGACCAATGTCTTAAATCACCTGCTGTTAGGGCTCCGCGCTTTGACATCGAACGAAGGATCAATACCCCAGCTGCGCCTGCTAATGAAACGATGAGTGAACCTACGTCCTCAGCGAGTGCTTCGTGGGATTCCATCTCCGCAATTGAGGTCGGATAGACAGCGGCCGCTCCGCCTGCCAGACCTCTTCTTATCGTATATTCACTACCATCGGAGGTTTGCAACTCTAGCAGTAGGGTATCGTACCCTTCATTTTCTGGAATACCTTTCGGTGCCTTTTCACCGCCTAGTAGATACCAAAGGCAATCTCGAATGTGTGATTTCCCTGTATCACTCGGTCCTCTGATTAAATTTCCAAATGATCTGAAATTTATGATTGCATCGTCGCGAGTGATTCCTTTAGCCACTAGCTTACCCAGCGTAATACTCATTTTAGTTCCTTAGCGATATTACCAGGATCGACCTCGGCTCCCCACCGATGACCCATTTCGTTAAATTGATCCGTCAACAGCATCGAATCTACATCTCCAAACCTATCTGCCGCCCACAAACATCTATGTCCCAAGCTTATTGCATAAGATGCGTGTATAGAATCCACAATAGTTCTTGAGTTTTCACCAGCGCTAAAAAATATACCAGTCTCGTCATTAATCGCGTTTACAAGCCCTTTAGTACTCATCAAATAGAGTCCCTGCTGGATAAGCTCTCGACGGCTGTAAAGTTCACCGCCTCTGAATGGAACTGGAGTATGAAGACTTTCTGGCCCACCAAAATCTGCTGAATAGACCACAGCATAGTCAAGCAGAACTAACTTCTGTAGATCAGCTTTCCTGGGGAATAAGCTCGAAAGCAGATAAACCATCCGAATTCCAAGTTCAAAAGGAGAATTAAACGGACTCACCATAATTTTCATTATTTCACCCACTTTATTTTTTTCTCGTTGACTAGGTGATGGCAGGTGCCAGGGAGATCAGCGGGCAAAAGTCGTTTTGCTAGGGGGCTATCCTCAATTTTCAGGCCCATAGAAAAATCCAGAACAGAATTCATCCTTGACATTCCTGTCTTGTAGGTTGGGCTCGAGGCAACTCTGCGAACACCGTTGTATACGGCGACTTTGAAATTATCGAACTCACCAGGATAGATGTCGCGACTAAACCGCTGCAAACCGTCCGCACTGTAAAACTCAGCGCGGCAGCTTTGCAAATGCTCGCTGTACGAATCGGATAAAAGGGCCTCAGCCATCGTGAGCGCAACGCTACCATCTTCAGCATAGACTTTTAGAATTTGCTCAAGGTAATTTTGTTCTACTGCGGTCGGGAGGTTGGGAATCACGCTAGCATCGCGAGTCGCTTCAACGCCAAACAACTTTTCATGCTTCGTCTTATCTCGTTCATGCAACTCCAGCAAATCCTTGACCGGATATTCTTTAATTTTTCCAAAATCAAAATTATTAACGACTGTCGCTGTGGCAGGCGAAAGTGGGAATTTCGAAACAGATATCCCCATCTTTCCATCGGTCCAAGCTTTAAGAAATCGCTGCTTCATTTCAATTGGCTTCGCGATCAAATCATGCAGCATTGGCGTGGTATTTTTCGGTGCGCAAATATAATAATTCTTAGGCGTTGGGTAAGTCTTCTGGGCCAAATGGTGAAAGACCTTTGCCAACTCTGGATAAAGATCCCCTTCTCCAACCGCCGTTTGATAACGTTTCGCTTGAAACAAATCCCATTGATCTGCCATCAAGGTTTGTGTATACCTCGCTTCCACATCCCGACCAGCATCTCCAGCTCCGCCCAAGCGCTGAACCAAAACATACTTCAACTCTGTTCTGCAACAATCTTCGATGAAATTTTCCCACTGTCCCGGCTCTAAAAGTTGGACCAAGAGTGATGGCGGAAAAGATGTCTTACCAACGGACTGACGCACTTTTTTTGCCCCGATTTTTGGCATTTTTCAATCCTTTTACTGCTACAGTTGTGGCGAAGATTTATTCTGTCCATCTTCAGTTAATGTAATTACACAAATATACACGAAATGTCGCCTTGGAAATAGTGATAACAATTAAAGACGACTTCCCATAAATCTCATCAGTAAGCCATGTAGTGCCAGGGTCATGAGCCAGGATCACATCCGTCATTCGGACACGGACTCACGCAAGGGCGCAGTAGATACATGCTCATTTGAAGGTCTAATTTGGAGCGTTACGTTGAGCACGAAGTGCGAATAAGCAGGTGTGAAGTTAGCTAACCGAAGGTTAGCTAACTTCACCTATCCTGCCCCGCTTCGCACAGCGACTAAACCACAAAAATCGTCGGACATAACTTCGACCAAACCATTTTTTTGCAGGTACGAGAGCAAATTTAGCAGGAATGTATGCCGAAACTAGCACGGTAGTTCCGCCCCGTGCAGCGACTGAACCCTTAAATCAACGGGTAATACCTCGGTCGAACCATTTTTTTGCAGGTACGAGAGCAGATTTAGCAGGAATGTATGCCGAAAGTAGCACGTTTGATTAGCGGCAATAGGCAGCGTCCAAGTGGGAACATTTGACATGCATCTGGGCCGACCTTGATCAATGTCAGCAACAAATTTTCATCGTCTGCTTTACGAGTTCTACACGACAATAGCGCGCTTCCCCTCCGATGGCTGCGCCTTTCTGCACGGACAGAAAAACCTCCCCTGGTTGGCGGGTCGATACGATTGCTGGAAGGTATTGATGACGCAGAATACAAGCAGTCGCATGCGCATGTGGCGGCGATACACCAACAGGATCAATGAAATCCAGTGGATGGCAATGTATCTATCGCATGAAGAATGCGCTGTCGATTGCCCAATTTTTAGCTGCTAAAGCTTCCACGAACCCGCTCCTGTGTCCAGCCTTTATCTCACACAAAGTGCGCGGCAGGCTTGATCCAAGTGGCATGGCAGGCCGATTCTTGTTGCACCAGCGATTACGGCATTCGATACTGGCCCCATGTTTTCGGAATAATGATTGCGAGCGCGTTTCCACGAAGGGCGAATTGGTCGCAGGGCAAGGCCTGCTGCATATGCCATTCGCCCCGGTGTTGCCGCTGGCATTTTTGGTTCACGAAGGGGGACGCCATGAAAGCAGCGACAGCCGAATTCCTGAAAGAGCGCCGCGTGGAACCTCGCATGGGTGAAGAGCGCTTCATCCGCCTGGGCGAAGTGCTGGCAACCTGCGGCAAGTCGCGCAGCAGCGTTTATGCAGGCATCAGAGAAGGCACCTTCCCTGCCCCTGTCAAGCTGCAAGGACGCTCCTCTGCATGGCTCAGGAGCGAGGTGCTACGCTGGATGCAAGCGTGTATCGAGGCCAGCAGACCTGCAGACACGGTATGCACAATAATCGACAATTCATCAAGCACCAGGCCAATCGGCAACAAAGGGGCCAGAGCCGAATGAAGCCGGGAGATACCGGGATACCTGCGGCATAGATACGCTCACCTCCGCCGCTGCGCCACCCTGGCATCCCTCATGGCCTCGATCAAATCATCTTCATCAATGCCCAATCCAAGGCAGCCAAAGATGATGTCGGCACAGTAGTCGTACAGCAAATCAATCACCTCTAAGCTGTGCCCCTTCTGGATTTCCTCCAGCATGGCCAGCATGTCGCTTCGGATTCTTTCATCGGCGGAAACGCGGCTCAGCGCCGGGAAGGCGTGCGCCCGCACCATCGCCGACGCCATCCTGGACCGTGTCATGCAGCGCAATCACCGCTTTACGCTGACCGGTGACTCCCTGCGCATGCAAAAGCCGAAAACCATGAAAAAGGAGAAAAACATGGACCCATCGTGACCGCAGGCTTTAAAATTTAACCGAGTTACACCACCACATGCGCATCGGTCACGATGCACCGGAATGCGCGGTCACGATGACCGAAATACGCAACTATCTACGTCAGCAGGAAGAGAAGGACTACTTAGGCGAAGTCCAACCAGCGATTAGCACGTCGTTCACCAAACTAGCACGCCAGGTCGAAAAGGACCGGGCAGAGCAACAACTGCTTGCCGGTGCCCTCGATCACTTGTGTGATTGGCTGGCATTTGTGCTCCCGTCACCGCCTGATAGACCTGCGGCCGAGCAGTTGCGCAGTGAGCAACTATATACAGGTGGTTTTGTTGCACAAATCGCCGGCGCGAACGTCTACGCGGTATACACCGGCATCGCGGTTTCCTCCCCCAGAATGAGTGATATCAACCGCTGCCGCACTTGGGGCCAAGGCTGCCCTAAATCGACGGTCGCGATGGAGAGCGGGTGCCCAGAAATGACATAGCGGGTCTCGGCTGCCTCGGCAGCCAGCGGGTAGAGCAGAATACCCTCTGGCGCTGGCATGCTCTGCGCGGCGTTATATGCGGCCTGCTGTTGAACATAGGTGAGTAACTGGTATAAGTGCTCCGACCGAAAGGATTTTTTTTGGTAGTGGCGCTGGAAGATCTTCGCCGTGTACTTTGTGTCGAGAATTATGTGGCGCGACGTCGACTTCAACGAGACGTCAGTTCGCATCGATGGCAAAAGGTGCCCGTCGGCAGCGTTAGGCTCGATGTTCCAGTTGACATGGCTGGCGTTTACCGAAAATCCCGAGAGTTCCTTTCTATAGAAATTAAGGACAAAATCCTGGAATAGCCTCCACATCTTTTTTTCGTCGCGCGTGAAGTCGCGGAAGCAGAATCCTCCTGATTCTTCGCTCGGCAGGGTTTCGTTATAGATCATCTGGCACACATCCAGCAGAAACGCGTACACGGCCGTATGCCGATGCACTACCGCGCCACGAAAAGCGCGCGCGGTCAAATCGATGTCGGATACGCCCGGAAGGCGCTGAACGAGTCGGCCGGCTTCGCGGCATAATGGGGGTGCGACGTCGCTGCATTTGACCAGGCGGTGCAGCGTCGCCTTGACGATCTGGTTGTGGATCACGTCGGCCGAGTAGTCGTCCTGTTGGCACACGGCGCGTGCGCGCTGGAATAGGGCGCGCTTGACGGACGCGGCGGTATCGACCCTGCCGCGTAACGTTCCCGATTCTTCAACCAGCTCACGGTATTGTTTGTGCAGGCCGCGCTTCGTCAGGTGCGAGACGCCGGTGACGAGAACATGCGCCAAAAGACTCGGTAGGTTCTGCTGATGCAGCGCGGCGACATCGACGACGCTTGCTTGGTCCAGACGGTTCCACGCGTACGCCAGCATCATGTAGAGATTTGCGACCGGAATCATGTCACATCAGGTCATCAATGATGTCGTCGATGTGTTCCGACTTCTTATCGAACCAGTAGTCTTCCAACAAGGGACGGATCTCAGTTTCGATAATGTCCGAATAGTATTCCGAGTCACTCATCCCTGCGGGTCTGGCAGCGCAAAAGTAACTGTGGCCGACACAGAAGCCTTCACGCAGTTCTTCGTCCTCCGCGATAATGCCGTTCAAGCCGATGAACTTGTCGCGGATATGGGTGGTGTAAGCGCTTGTCCAGCCCTGCTGTTCCAACCAAGACGTAAATTTCGGATGTATAAAGCCGGGTTTGACGTGGATAAATGCGAAGCGGCGGCGCAGAGCGTAATCGATCGAGGTCAGCGAACGGTCTGCTGTGTTCATCATGCCAAGCAGGTGTACGTTGGCGGGTACATAAAACGGCACCGCTTTCTCGTCGGCGTAAGCCAGACGCACACCCCAGTCGGCACTGCGCTTGTCGGCCTCGATCAAAAGCAGCAACTCGCCAAAGATCTTCGATAGATTGCCGCGGTTAATCTCGTCGATGATGAACACGTGTCTCTGTTGCGGATACGCACGCGCACGTTCGCAGAACCGGTAGAACACGCCGTTACGGATCTCGAAACCGGAACCATCGTGCTTTGGACGAAACCCCTGGATGAAGTCTTCGTACGAGTAGGCTTGGTGAAATTGCACCGTCTCGACGTTTACATCGGCCTTGATTCCGATGAGGCTATACGCCAGCCGTTTCGCGACGAATGTCTTGCCAACGCCGGGTGAGCCCTGCAGGATCAGGTTCTTTTTGTATGTCAGCAGGCGTAATGCCTTTTGAAAGTCGCCTAGATCCATGAACAGGTCGCTCATCGCATCGTCGACGCCATACGGCACATGCTCCTCCTGTACGGACAGTGGCGCCTTATTTTGTGCGATCGAACCGGCACACGGCGTGGCGACGAAGGGGCGTATCAGGTAGGCGTAGCCAAAGGCGTTCTGATTCAGCAGATTGGTCAGGTTCGACCAAGGGGCGGCCGGTTCGAAGTCGCTGAGACTGGCTGCTGGCATGAGTTGTTCGACGCCCTCGATGAGGAGCCAGGTCTTGAAAATTTCGCTTTGTCGGGGACCGACGTTCGTGCGCCCCAATTCCGACGGTGCAGTGTATTTCGGCCAGGGCGTTTGCATACCCGCAGCAGCATCAGCCACCGCGAGATCCACACAGAGCAGTCGATGTGTGATCCTGCCCGAGCCGGCGTTAAGGTAGAGATGAAAAGGTGTACGTAACTGCTGTATTGCGTCGGATTGGACCCTGAAGCTCCACCAGACCGCTACTGCGCCTCTTTCCCGCACGCGGGCGGCAAGGTCATCGATCGCGGTTGGGTCTTTCTCGGTGCCGAGCAGGCACAAGGCCGTGGCTGCGCCAGTTGCGCCAGTGTTGGCGTTGGAGGGCGGGGAGCTAGACTGCGCGGACGCAGACAACAACAATTTCGCTTCGATGAATGCGCTCAACGTGCCATAGGTATCGATGATATGTTGAATTTTATTGTCGCCCACTCGGGCGAATCCAAAAAACTGCGGAGGCAAGAAACCGTCGAGTTCGCTCAGCCGGACATCCACAGGAGCGGGTCTCGTCATGAAAAACATGCATCGCCATGTCGTGCCTGGCTGCGCCTCCCCCCAAAGTGCACGTGCGAGCGCCGCGTTGTCGAGTTTGTAGGTGACGGTCGCGACAAATCGGCAGCGGCCACCGAAGACGCAGATTACATGGTCGCCTTCCTTGAGCACCTTGTAATACCTGTCGTTCATGAAACCAGGGACGGCGCCCCAGGCATACAGTCCACCTATATTTTCCTCAAGTGCCTGCAACGCGACCGCATCTTTCTCCCCCACATGTTGCATTATCAATGAAGCAGGGATGGGGCGAGTGATTGAGACGTCGAGGTTGGCTTGCGCCGCAGAATCGGCGGCCGTGAATGCGAAGAGGTTTTGCGTCACGTTTGAACCTTAAAAACCAATGATGGACCGTTGAAAAACGGAAATATATGCACATTTGCAAGTATGGAGTTCGGTTACTTGTTCGTCAACATGAGATGGCCGCAACAACCGGGCTGCATGCGAATGGCCTAGCACCTTTTGCAGCGCCAAGATGTTCCCACTATTCAACATAAAGTGGCTGGCGAAGGTGTGGCGCAGCGCGTGAGTAAGCTGGCCCTGCAGCCATTATCTGTTTTTTGATTCTCATTCCAATGCCTATGTACTTCAGCGCACGACCGTTGCCGGCAAGATCAGTACGAGGTCGGTAAGGGTTGGAACAAGGTATAACATTGTGGCCTTCCCGCATGCCCGCCGTCGGCGTGTAGTCACGGGCCTCCCTGCCCCTGTCAAGCTGCAAGGACGCTCCTCTGCATGGCTCAGGAGCGAGGTGCTACGCTGGATGCGAGCGTGTATCAAGGCCAGCAGACCTGCAGACACGGTATGCACAATAATCGACAATTCATCAAGCACCAGGCCAATCGGCAACAAAGGGGCCAGAGCCGAATGAAGCCGGGAGATACCGGGATACCTGCGGCAGAGAGACGTTCACCTCCGCCGCTGCGCCACCCTGGCATCCCTCATGGCCTCGATCAAATCATCTTCATCAATGCCCAATCCAAGGCAGCCAAAGATGATGTCGGCGCAGTAGTCGTACAGCAAATCAATCACTTCGGCGCTGCGCTCCTTCTGGATTTCCTCCAGCATGACCTGCATGTCGCTTCTCGCGCCTTCGTCGGCCACGACGCGGCTCAGCGCCGGGAATACAAGGCCGTGCAACCGCTCCAGCGCTTGCGTGCCAACCTGGCCTACGCAGCGCTCTACCTTTCTATCATCCATGGCAACTGGAAGCAGGCAATGCCGCCTGACGGGCTTCGGTGGACGCATGTGGGCCGCGTCGAACTCTGTACGCGGGTCCAGCCCATCATGCAGCATCTGGCGTGCGACTGCGCGGCGGCATCGAGCAAGCGTTGGCGATACCTCCGGGTAGTGGCCGAATGTCAGGGCATTTTCCTTGCCGTCCTTCTGGCGAAATTTCATGCGCCAGACCTTTGTTCCAGTCGGCATGACTTCAACATACAGCCCGTAGCCGTCGAATAACCTGAATGGCTTGTCCCCAGGCGCCGCCTGTATCAGCTGCTGCTCTGTCAGAGGTTCAATTCGTCTTGGCATGGCTGCCTCCTTAGCGACGCGGCGCTGGCCACACCAGTTCAAGTGATCCATGATGGCCTGGCTGCGGCGTATCACCGCGTTCCACGGCTTCCAGGTAGTCGGCCCACTCCTGCATCATCTTGCGGCGCTCCGCCAGGAACTGGGCGCGGTCGTAGGCGCTGGCCACCTTGTCCTTGGGCGCGTGCGCCAGCTGGCGGTCCACCACCTCATGGCGGTAGCCCAGGCGCTCCTTGATGGTGCTCATGGCCAGCGCCCGGAAGCCGTGGCCCGTCATGCGGCCCTTGTAGCCCATGCGGGCCAGTGCCACCAGCAGCGTGTTGTTGCTCAGCGGCTTGTCGTGGTCGCGCTGGTTGGGAAACAGGTACGTGCCGCGGCCCGTGATGGTGTGGAGCTGGCGCAGCAAGGCCAGCGCCTGGCGCGAAAGGCAGACGTGGTGATTGGTCGTATCGGGGTTGACGGTCAGCTTGCCGCGCTTCATGCGCGGCCAGGGAATGATCCACTCGCCCTTCTCCAGATCGACTTCGCTCCATGGCGTCTCTATCAGTTCGCTGGTGCGCACGAAGACCAGCAGCATCAGGCGCAGCGCGATCCGCGTCGGCTCGAACATGCGCGCCTCGTTGCGCGCCAGCGCATCCAGGAAGGCGGGCAATTCATCGGCGTCGATGGCGGCATAGTGCGAGGCGCGCTTGGTCTTCAGGACGTCCTTCATGTCCACCACCAGGTTGCGGTCGGCCAGGCCGCACTGGATGGCGTAGCTGAATATCTGCGAGCAGACGGCTTTCAGGCGATGCGCAATCTCGGTCGCGCCGCGCTCCTCGATCTTGCGCAGCGTGGCAATCAGTTCGCGGTGCCGGATTTCCGTGATCGGCCGGTCGCCGATGCGTGGAAAAATATCGGCTTCAAGACGCTGCAGCATGTTCTTGGCTGTGCGTTCGCTCCAGGTCGGCACCTTGTTTGCGTACCACTCTCTGGCGATTTTCTCGAAGGTATTGGATGCTTTTTCGGCGGCGAGCCGCCTGGCGTCGTCGCGGTGCTTACCGGGGTCGATCCCCTGCAACTGCAAGCGGCGCGCCTCCGTGCGCTTTTCACGCGCCACCATGATCGAAATTTCCGGATAAGGTCCGAAGGTCAGCGTATTTTCCTTGCCGTTCGATTGACGGAACTTCATACGCCAGATCCGCGAACCGCTGGGCATCACTTCAACGTACAGGCCGCCGCCATCGAACAGCTTGTAGGACTTTTGCCTGGGCTTGGCATTTTTGACCTGGAACTCGGTCAGGGGAGGAATGATCTTGGCCATGGCTGGTCTCCTCAGCATATGCGTCAGAAATCACTTTAGACCGACGAATGAGGGCTTGGTTGCCAGACTTGGGGTAAGCTGATCTGTATCTAGCTCCGATTTTTACTGGCTGCAGCTGGACAGTACTGGACGCCAGAATACAAAAAAACCGCTTTAGCACGGGCTAAAACGGTTTTTTGTGGACGTTCTTGGACTTCCTTGAACTGGCCAATTTGTATCTGTGGCGGAGAGAGGGGGATTCGAACCCCCGATAGGCTATGAACCTATACACGCTTTCCAGGCGTGCGACTTCAACCACTCATCCACCTCTCCTGCAGGCAATGCGTCTACTTGCTCGCATTGCGTACTATTTCTCGCTTGTCGCGAAGCCGCAGATTATAGCAAAGATTCTACGGACTGCCAAAGTTATTTACCGTGGGGTAAAAGTTAAAGCGCACAGCGACAAGCAGCAGCCCAACAGAAGCCGTGGTCGGCCCCCGCAGGGACCGACCTTTCATTACGACGCTTCCTTCAACTGCTCCAGAATGGCCGGGTTTTCCAGGGTCGAGACGTCTTGCGTGATCGTCTCGCCCTTGGCCAGCACGCGCAACAGGCGGCGCATGATTTTGCCGGAGCGGGTTTTCGGCAGGTTGTCGCCGAAACGGATTTCCTTCGGCTTCGCGATCGGGCCGATTTCCTTGCCGACCCAGTTGCGCAGCTCCAGGGCCAGCTTCTTCGCTTCCTCGCCCGTCGGACGCGCTTGCTTGAGCACGACGAAGGCGCAGATCGATTCGCCGGTCGTGTCGTCCGGACGGCCCACCACGGCCGCCTCGGCCACCAGCGGGTTGGCCACCAGGGCCGATTCGATTTCCATCGTGCCCATGCGGTGGCCAGACACGTTCAGCACGTCATCGATGCGGCCCGTGATGGTGAAGTAGCCCGTATCCTTGTTGCGGATGGCGCCGTCGCCTGCCAGGTACATCTTGCCGCCCAGCTCTTCCGGGAAATAGCTGGACTTGAAACGCTCGGGATTGTTCCAGATCGTGCGGATCATCGATGGCCATGGGCGCTTCACCACCAGGATGCCGCCCTGGCCGTTCGGCACGTCCTGGCCCGCTTCGTCGACGATGGCGGCCATGATGCCCGGCAATGGCAGGGTGCAGGAACCGGGGACCATCGGCGTGGCGCCTGGCAACGGGGTGATCATGTGGCCACCCGTTTCCGTTTGCCAGAAGGTATCGACGATCGGGCATTTCTCGCCGCCGATATGCTTGTAGTACCACATCCACGCTTCCGGATTGATCGGCTCGCCGACCGTGCCCAGCAAACGCAGGCTGGTCAGGTCGTAGTTGCCTGGATGGACTTTCGGGTCCACGTCGGCCGCCTTGATCAGCGAACGGATGGCCGTTGGCGCCGTGTAGAAGATGCTGACGTTGTGTTTCTTGATGGTTTCCCAGAAACGGCCCGCGTTCGGGTAGGTCGGGATGCCTTCGAACACCACTTGCGTGGCACCCACGGCCATCGGGCCATACGCGATGTAGCTGTGGCCCGTCACCCAGCCGATGTCGGCCGTGCACCAGAAGACGTCGTCAGGCTTGATGTCGAAACTCCACTTCATCGTCAGCGCGGCCCACAGCAGGTAGCCGCCGCTCGAATGCTGCACGCCCTTCGGCGTGCCCGTCGAACCGGACGTATACAAGATGAACAATGGATGCTCGGCATCGACCCATTCCGGCTCGCATTGCGCGCTCTGGCCTGCGACCAGGTCGTGCAGCCACGTGTCGCGGCCAGCCACCATCGGCAAGTCGCTGCCCGTGCGTTTATACACGATGACGTTTTTCACGGTATCGCAGCCACCCAGCGCCAGCGCTTCGTCGACGATGGATTTCAATGGCAGTTTCTTGCCGCCGCGCAATTGCTCGTCGCCCGTGATGACGGCCACGGCGCCCGCGTCGATGATGCGTTCCTGCAGGGATTTTGCGGAAAAGCCGCCGAACACGACGGAGTGGGTGGCACCGATGCGCGCGCAGGCTTGCATGGCGGCAACGCCTTCGACGGACATCGACATATAGATGATGACGCGGTCGCCCTTGACGATACCCTTGGATTTCAGGCCGTTGGCGAACTTGCAGACTTTTTCGTGCAGTTCTTTATAGGTAGCCTTGGTAACGGTGCCGTCGTCCGCTTCGAAGATGATGGCCGTCTTGTCGCCCAGGCCGTTTTCGATGTTGCGGTCCAGGCAGTTGTACGACACGTTCAGCTGGCCGTCTTCGAACCATTTGTAGAACGGGGCATTGTCTTCGTTCAGGGTGCGGGTGAACGGCTTTTTCCAGCTCAGGTTTTCGCGCGCCAGCCTGGCCCAGAAGCCTTCGTAATCGGTTTCCGCCTCTTTCACCATGGCCTGGTACGCGGCCATGCCGGAAATGGTGGCTTGTGCGGCAAAGGCCGCCGATGGTTCAAATACGCGCGACTCTTCTGGTCCTTGCTGCTGCGTGCCCTGTCCTTGGTTTTCTGTAGCGGCCATGCTTGTCTCCAGTGTAGTAATTGTTTGCTAACACGATAAGCGCCATGTCTTACGGACGCCTTACATTGCGCATTTTCTGCAGCGTTTTCCTCCGTCAAGGCTAACCATAAGCGCCTTCGGCGATGGGCGTCAAGGGGACGCCGTACAGTATTTTCACTGGGAAAATGCCTGGCGCGCCGAAGCTTCAATACCACTTTGTATTTCATCAAACCCAATAATACAGAGCAAGGCCATGCGCAGTAATCGACAGCAAGTGTAAAATGTCGGGCATGCCAAAAATTGGTATTTACTCCCCCAGGAACCCCTACATGATCGACCACCTACCACCGTCTGCCAAACATACCAAGCTGCATCCATTGTCCGCCTTCATCTTCATGTCGCGCTGGCTGCAGTTGCCGCTGTACCTGGGCCTGATCCTCGCACAATGCGTGTATGTTTTCCATTTCTGGGTGGAATTATCCGACCTGATCGGCGCCGTGTTCGGCAATGATGCAGCCCTGCAGCACGTACTGACGGCCGTCGCCGTGCCCGGCAGCGCCCTGCCGACCAAGCTGAACGAAGCGACCATCATGCTGGTGGTATTAGGCCTGATCGACGTGGTCATGATTTCGAACCTGTTGATCATGGTCATTATTGGCGGCTACGAAACCTTCGTTTCGCGCATGCACCTCGATGACCACCCAGACCAGCCGGAATGGTTGTCGCATGTAAATGCTTCCGTGCTGAAGACGAAATTGGCGATGGCCATCATCGGCATCTCGTCCATCCACCTGCTGAAGACTTTCATCAATGCCAACTCCTACAAGATGGAAGTGATCATCGCGCAGACGGTGATCCACATGGTCTTCATTATTTCCGCCATGGCGATCGCGTACACCGACCGCATCATGACGGTGACACAGAACCAGGCACGACCGCATTAAGGAGCATCCATAAAAAAGTCCAGGGCGTTGTTGCCTTGCCTCGCCGTACATTCGTACTGCCTTCGGCAAGGCGCCTAGCCCTGAACATTTTTCTGGCGCTCCCGTACTAATTAGCAAGCAGCACCAGGCATCAAGTAACTAGCATCAAAGTCTTACCCTTCTTATCTACCGCGAGAACACCATGACTGTCATAAAGCAAGAAGACCTGATCGAATCCGTCGCCGCAGCGTTGCAGTACATTAGCTACTACCACCCTGCTGATTACATCGAACACCTGGCGCGCGCCTATGCGGCCGAGCAAAGCCCGGCGGCAAAAGATGCGATCGCGCAAATCCTGACCAATTCGCGCATGTGCGCGGAAGGCAAGCGTCCTATTTGCCAGGACACGGGTATCGTCAACGTCTTCCTGAAAATCGGCATGGGTGTGCGCTTCGAAGGTTTCAGCGGCACGGTTACCGACGCCGTCAACGAAGGCGTGCGCCGCGCGTACAACTTCGACGACAACAAGCTGCGCGCCTCCATCGTGGCCGACCCGCATTTCGACCGCAAGAACACCAAGGACAACACGCCAGCCGTCGTGCACATGGAATTAGTTGAAGGCAATACCGTCGACGTGAAAGTGGCTGCCAAGGGCGGCGGTTCGGAAAACAAGTCGAAGATGATCATGATGAATCCATCCGACTCGCTGGTGGACTGGGTCATGAAGACCGTGCCGACCATGGGCGCCGGCTGGTGCCCGCCTGGCATGCTGGGCATCGGCATCGGCGGCACGGCCGAAAAAGCCATGCTGATGGCAAAAGAAGTGTTGATGGAAGACATCGACATGTTTGAGCTGAAACAACGCGGCCCGCAAAATAAACTGGAAGAATTGCGTATCGAGCTGTGCGACAAAATCAACTCGCTGGGCATCGGCGCGCAAGGCCTGGGCGGCCTGACGACCGTGCTCGATGTCAAGATCATGATGCACCCGACGCACGCCGCGTCGAAGCCTGTCGCCATGATCCCGAACTGCGCCGCCACGCGCCACGGCCACTTCGTGCTGGACGGCTCGGGCCCTGCCTACATGGAACCGCCATCGCTGTCGTCGTGGCCGGAAGTGCACTGGACGCCGGACACGGAAAAATCCAAGCGCGTCGACCTGAACACCCTGACGAAGGAAGAAGTCGCTTCGTGGACGCCGGGCCAGACCTTGCTGTTGAACGGCAAGATGCTGACGGGCCGCGACGCCGCGCACAAGCGCATCCAGGACATGCTGGCCAAGGGCGAAGAGTTGCCGGTCGACTTCAAGAACCGCGTGATTTACTACGTCGGCCCCGTCGATCCGGTGCGCGACGAAGTGGTCGGCCCGGCCGGCCCGACGACCGCCACGCGCATGGACAAGTTCACCGACATGATGCTGGAAAAGACGGGCTTGATCGCCATGATCGGCAAGGCCGAACGCGGTCCGGTCGCCATCGAATCGATCCAGAAACACCAGTCGGCCTACCTGATGGCCGTGGGCGGTTCCGCCTACCTGGTGTCGAAAGCCATCAAGGGCGCGAAAGTGCTGGGCTTTGCCGACATGGGCATGGAAGCGATCTACGAATTCGACGTCGTCGACATGCCGGTGACGGTGGCCGTGGACTCGAAAGGCACCTCCGTGCACAACACGGGCCCGAAAGAGTGGCAGGCAAAGATCGAGCAACTCAATAGCGTCAGCAAGATTCCCGTGACGGTCGCTTAAACAAGCACTACCATTAACGCCGCGCGGCAACACAGCGCGGCGTTTTTTTATCTTCTTCGGCTTTATATGACTTCTATTGCAAGCAATGCCCGCCCGGACGCCCCCATCGGCATTTTTGACTCCGGCGTGGGCGGCCTGTCGGTACTGCGCCATATCCGCGCGCAGCTGCCGCAGGAAGACCTGATTTACTTTGCCGATTCCGGCTATGCCCCGTATGGCGACAAGACGGAACAGCAAGTGATCGACCGTTCGCTGGCGATCACCGCCTTTTTATTGCAGCAAGGCGCGAAGGCGCTGGTCGTGGCCTGCAACACGGCCACCATCGCCGCCATCAAGGCGCTGCGCGCACGCTACCCCGACCTGCCCATCGTGGGCGTCGAACCGGGCTTGAAACCGGCGGCAGGCATCAGCCGCAACGGCAAGATCGCCGTGCTGGCCACGGAACGCGCCTTGCGCGGCGACAAACTGCTGGCCTTGCGCGAGCAGGTGAGCGCCGCCACGGGCGCCACGTTCATCTTGCAGCCCTGCATCGGCCTGGCCGACCGCATCGAGCAATGCGAGCTGGGCACCGATCCGCTGGACGCCACCAGCGCCATGCTGGAACGCTACATCGCCCCCATGCTGGAACAAGGCGTCGACACCTTGGTGCTGGGCTGCACGCACTACCTGTTCGTGCAGGACGCCATCGAACGCACGGTGCGCGCCCACACGCAGGAACAGATCACCCTGGTGGACACGGGCGACGCCGTGGCGCGCCAGCTGGCCCGCCTGCTCGATGCGGCAAGCTTGCGCCGCATCAACAACGACGCGCCACGACTGCAAGGCTACACGACGGCCAAGGTCGAGTCCCTGGCGAAAGCCTTCGCCGGTTTGCTGGACTTGCACCCGCCCGTCGAACACCTGTCCGTGTGAGCTGGGTGAGCAAAAACGACCGTTTTCATGCAATCTTTCGATTCTTTAAAAAAGACTGCATTTAGATTTGCCACTTTGCCGAGTTCTTTGTATAATTCGGCACCTGTTCAGCAAAACAGCTAAACAGGTAAGTAAGACAGTGGTGGCTGTAGCTCAGTTGGTAGAGTCCAGGATTGTGATTCCTGTTGTCGTGGGTTCGAGCCCCATCAGCCACCCCACAGAATGAGTAGGAAAATAAAAGGGTTACACGCTTCGGCTGTAACCCTTTTTTTCATTTTCCAACGTTTTTTCAAACTTTCCAACGAATACCGTCTCCTCCGGGACATCGAGCCCGATATATTGACTGCGAAATTACTCAGGCAGAGGAAGCCGCCTACTTCGCCAGCACTGTCGGCAGCTCGGCCCAATTGAGGGTGTATCGGGGCGTCCGATTTTCCGACAACATTGCCCAGCACCTGACCCAGCCTGCAGATCCAAGGTGTACGGTATCGCGTCCGAACCGCTCATTTAACGCATCAAGGGCAGCCATCGACCGCACTGATTGAGCCCTGTCCCCGCCAGCATCAAACAAGATGCCCTGGCGCTGGGTATCCGGCTGCAGATCATCAGCATGATCCCGGCCTTCTTGTCCTTGAAGCCCTCGCGGAAAATCATGGCCAGACCGTGCAGTGCGGCGCCGGCCAGCAAGCACAACAGCAAGGCGCCATATAGCCAGCCAGGCACCTTGCGCACGAGCTTGACCAGCGCACTCACGTAAGTATCCGCTGCGCCACCGCGAACAGATCCAAGCGCTCGGCCAGACCGTTCGTGCCGCCGTTGATGCGCCGCGAGACCTTAATCTGCCTGCACAAAATTTTAGCCACGAAAGACGATTTGGACTTGGTGATTGTATAAGGGCAATTGTCGGAATCAAGCTATTGAGAATTTGGGAGGTCACGCATTAGTTGCTGTGTTGTATCATGCTTAAAAAACACTTAAGGATTCAGCATGAAAAAGTTGCTTGGCGTTGGCTTTGTAATGGTTTGTCTTGCTATTGGCGGCTACTGGGGTTCCATTAAATATCGAGAGTCACAGCTCTTGGCTGCTATAGCACCGCTGGTAAAGAATGGGTCGATCAGAGTCAACGATTCGATATTGGTCGAAGTTGATCCCGGGAATATTACTTTTGGCGAGGCGATTAAAAAGCTGGACGAGAACACGTCGGAGATAGACAAAAAGATTATTGAGTTGCAGAGCTTGGACGCTTCCATCGCTCCAGGAAAGCAAACTTCAGCTGTTGAGTATCTCCGGGTCGGACAAGTCCTGACCCGAAGTTTAGCTGGATTGAGTAAAAAGAGTTTGACTATGAATTCTACGCAGAAACGCTCGGATGAGGAGATGAAGGCAGTACGTGCCGCATCTGGATACGCGATCGAGTATGCCGTTAAGTCGGCACTGCGGGCGAATGAGGCTGCCACTAAAGCCGCAATAGATTACTTTGAACAGTTGCCAGAGATGTGCGAGTCAGCTAAAAAATTCAAGGACCAGCGGCAGAAACTTCTGAACGATGGAATGTCAGAAAATGTTATTAATCCGGAGAATCTTGATAAGCTCGCTAATAAATGTAACAAGGACAAAGAGCAGGATAATGCTGAAACAAAGCCTTCAATCGTGAGAACTAAGTAGAAACGCACATTTGACATTGTGCTGTAACTGAGCTGCACCCAACCGCCTTCGGGCGGTCTTTTTTATTTATAGGTGCTCTCAAGGCGCACGCATCAACCGCAAGGCGCCGCGCTACTTGTGGGTGTTTTGTGCAGACGTCTGCATATCGTCGCCTCCAGGGTATCAGCATGCAACGACTCCATTTCAAGAGACCTCGATGCCAACGATTCAATTACAAGGGCTTTCCCAGTTGATGGCCAGGTTGGACGATGCGGGTAAACGGGCATCTGAGCTGGAATATATTTTGGCCGACAAGAAGGGAAGCAGGAGCGAGAAATACAAAGCAGATTCCGGTTTTCGAACCGGGCTTTTTCTATTCCGGCGCCGCTTTTCTATCTTCACCGATACCGGCCCCGGTATCGCTTCCTGCAAAAAATTCATTAGTGCAAATTTGACCATCGCCCTACTCTGGGGTGCGGCCTGGACCGCCCCATAAAAACAGTACGGAGACAACGATGAAGCAAATCCTGGCAGCACTCTGCCTGATGTTCTGCGCCCATGCACAGGCGATCACCCTGACGGGCGTGCCCAATGCGCACGACCCCGGTACTCTGACAAAAGACGGCGACACGTATTTCAATTTCACCACGGGCGACGGCATCTGGTATTCCACCTCGACGGACCTGCTGAAATGGTCGGCCGGCCCTGCGCCCGTGTTCAGCACGCCGCCGGCCTGGATCGCCAATAAAATCCCCAACTTCAGCGGCTCGTACTGGGCGCCGGACATGATCCACATGAATGGCTACTATTATCTGTATTACTCGGTGTCCACCTTCGGTACCTCCGTGTCGGCCATCGGCGTGGCCCGCTCGGCTTCGCTGAAAAATCCCAGCTGGACGGACCTGGGCATCGTCGTGCAATCGTATGGGGGCGAAGGAGAAATCAATGCCATTGACCCGGCCCTGTTCCGCGACTACGACGGCAAGGTCTACATGTCCTACGGCTCGTTTTTCGGCGGCATCGGCGTGACGGAAATCAACCAGGCGACAGGCAAGACGAGCGGCAACGTCACCACCATCCTCGGTGGCGGCGGCAAGGATATCGAAGCGCCCTACATCACGCGCGACGGCGAGTATTACTATCTGTTCGTCAACCGCGGCAAATGCTGCCAGGGCGCCGCCAGCACATACTATGTGGAAGTGCAACGCGCCAGCAGCGTGACGGGGCCGTACAGCGGCACGCGCACGGTGCTGCCCAACCTCGACGGCAAGTACAAGGGACCGGGCCATATCGGCGTGCTCAAGCAGGATGGCTGCAACTACACCTCGGTCCACTATTACGACGTCAACAACAATGGCGCGGCCAAGCTCGACATATTAAAGATGACATACAGCGATGGCTGGCCCAGCCTGACGCGCAATTTTACGGTCGCCAGCTGCGGCGGCATCTCGGACGGCCCCACGGTGCTGCGCTCGCGCCTGAGCGGCAAAGCGCTGGCCGTGGCCGGCGCCGGCACGGCGAATGGCGCGCTGGTGCAGCAGCAAACCTATACAGGAGGGAAACACCAGCAATGGTATGTGGTGGGGCATGGCGACGGGTACTATAGCCTGATCAATGCGAACAGCCTGCTGGGCCTGGACGACTACAACAACTCGACCACGGCCGGCACGAATATCGCCCAATGGAGCTACTGGGGCGGACTGGGCCAGCAATGGCGCTTCGCCAGCCCCGCGTCCGGCTACCAGACGATCAGCAACCGCTACAGCAACCTGACGCTGGACGTCCTGAACCTGAGCACGTTGGAAAACGCGCAAATCATCCAGTGGAACCTGACCAATGCGAATAATCAGCAGTGGTCGCTGAGCCGGCCCTAACAGACGAACGGTATCCCGGCGGCATGCCACTGCCGGGGCGTCCTCTCAGCGGGCGGGGAGCAGGCCCAGCAAAAACTCGCGCGCCCGCGCTGAACTTGGCGAGCGCGACGAAGGATGCTGGATGCGGTAGCAATCCCTGTGGTCCAGCGGGAACTGCCACAATTGCGCATTCGGTATGCCATCCTCGACGTAATCGCAACCCAGCGCCCTGCCCTGCGCATCGCGGGCCAGCGGAAAGAAATCGCGCCGGTGCCCGGCGGTGGCGCTGCCATTGGCAAAGATGATGATCTCGGGCTGGAAGAAATCGATTTGTACATCCAGCAGCAGTTTGGAGTACTTCTTGATGACCTCAAAATGCCGACATTTGACGGGACTACCTTTATTCCACGCCATGCACAGCAGATTGGCATAGATCAAGCCATCGCTGCCGGAACGCCGGGCCACCGCGCGCGTGAAATTATGAAAGGCACGGCCCTTGATATCCGCGCGTGACAATTGCTGCGCAAAATAATCCTGATGCACGGCCATCGACCGCTCGACATAGTACTCCAGCGAACTAAAACGCTCCCCTACCGGCAACACATTCCATTGCCGCGTTTCGCAGCCCACGATCATGATGCGCTGCCGGGCGCCAAGCCAGTTGGGCGGCACGCTGGGGAGAAAGAGACCCGAGAGCTTTTCCGCATCGGCATGCGGCGCATGGCGGTCCAGCAAGGCCGTATCAAAATCGGCCAGTACGCCCAGATAGCGGCTGGCCAGGTCGGTGCTTGCAGCTTGCTGCGGGGAATGCATGGTCATTGCGTGCCTGTGTCCGGATGCCCGGGGATGGGCCGCAAACCATAGCACACATTTCAGCCCGCCAGCACCGACTGCACCGTCGTCGCCAGGTCGTCCAGGCGTACGGGTTTCACGAGAAAGTGGCGGAAGCCCACCGCCAGCGCGTCGTCCATGTACATGGGCAGGCTGTGGCCGGTGACGGCGATCAGCACGGCGTTGGCCGTTTCGGGGTTGTGGTGCAGGCGGCGGCCGATTTCGATGCCGCTGATGCCGGGCATTTCGATGTCGAGATAGACGGCGTCGGGCACGCACAGCTTGACTTGCTCGACGGCCATCTGCCAGTTGCGCACCACCACCGCGTGGTGGCCCAGCGCTTCGAGCAGCATGGCCAGCGATTCGCCCACTTCCTGGTTGTCGTCGACCACCAGCAGATTCAATTTGCGCGCAGCACTTGCCGGCTGGTCGCCCTGGCGGCGTTCCACGGGGGGATTGCCTGGTGTCGTTTCAGTTGTCTGGCTCATTGTACGTTCACGTCTGACGGCTGCAAAAACGGGAGTATACAAGAAGCGCGCACAATGCCGCCGCACCCGAGCACTGGTGCCAAGCGGCAATCAAGACCGCCCGCTGTACCGCGCCAGCAACACTTCCCCGTCCTGCGGGCAGGCATACCGCCACTACGCAATATTCGCAATTGACGGATAAAATGAGAATCATTATCATTCTTATCCCCTTGCGCCGGATGCCCCACGCCACGATGTTGTCGCGCCGCCTTGCCGAACGCGCAAACATTGTCATTACGGAGATCCATGCATGGCTGCCACACCTTTCACCCTGCCCTTTTCGCTGCGCCCGTGCGCGCTGGCCATTTCCCTCGCCTGCCTGGGCACGTCGCTTGCCGCGCAGGCACAGGACGCCAATACGGCCAGTACCGCCAATGACGCCGGTCCCATCCTGGAATCCATCCAGGTCAGCAGCAACCTGCTGGGCACCAGCATGGCTGCCAGCACGAAGAATTTCGCGGGCGCGCGCACGGTGGTGCAAAAGGATGACATCGAAAACTCGGGCGCAACCAGCCTCAGCGACGTGATGCGCCGCATTCCCGGCGTGCAGATCAGCGACAACTCGGGCAGCGCCGGCAGCGCCATTTCCCTGAATATCGGCGTGCGTGGCCTGGCCGGACGCTATTCGCCGCGCAGCACGGTCTTGCTCGATGGCATCCCCATGTCGGTCGCGCCGTATGGCCAGCCGCAACTGTCGTTCGCGCCCGTCAGCCTGGCCAATGTCGAGACGGTCGACGTGGTGCGCGGCGGCGGCGCCGTGCGCTTCGGCCCGCAAAACGTGGGCGGCATCATCAACTTCAAGACGCGCCGCGTGCCCACCACGCCAGGCATCACGGGCGACGCCACCGTGCGCTACAACTCGTACAGCGAAGTGGGCCACAACACGCAGGCCAGCGTGTTTGCCGGCACCCAGCTCGACAGCGGCCTGGGCCTGGCGGTGCTGTATTCCGGCATCCGCGGCAGCGACTGGCGCGTGGGCAGCGATGAGAAGGTCAACGACTTCGCCCTCAAATTCCGCTACGACCTGAGCCCGACGGCCGAGGTGTACGGCAAGCTGTCCTACTATGACGTGACGTCGCGCACGCCGGGCGGCCTGACTGCCGCGCAATACAAGCAGGACCCGTTCCAGAACACGCGCCCCACCGACTTCTGGAGCGGCGAGCGCAAGGCCTTCGACATCGGCTACCTGAATGCCATTTCCGGCACGCAAGAATTCGAGGTGCGCGCCTATTACAACAAGAGCTCGCGCGAAAGCACGCTGATCAGCGCCAATCTGAAAGGCCTGGGGCATCAGCCGCGCAACTATGAAACGACGGCCATCGAACCGCGCTACACGCAGCGCTTCACGACCGGCAAGGTGTCGCAGGACGTCACCGTCGGCTACCGCTACCTGGTCGAACGGGCCGATGAAAGCATCTACAACGTCGTCATCGCCAGCGGCGTGCAGCAGGCGCCGACGCGCTTCGCCGACAACTCCACCGATGCGCAAGCCGTGTATATCGACGACAAGATCGCCATTGACGCCTGGCGCATCACGCCGGGCGTACGCTACGAGCACATCAAGACGGTGCGCTTCAACCACTTGCCGACCGACCAAAAGATCGAGTTGCTCAACAACAAAGCCCTGCCGTCACTGAACGTGGCCTACTTGCTCAACAACAACGTCACCCTGTTCGGCAACTACAACAGCTCGTTTGGCGCCGTGCAAAATACGCAGCTCAATACACAGTCGAGCAAGAACCCGCTGCAGCCGGAACTGGCGAAAACCGCCGAGCTGGGCGCGCGCTGGAAGAGCGGCCAGCTGTCGGCCGAGGCGACCTTGTTCAACATCAAGTTCGACAACCAGATCCAGTCCGTCGGCAGCGGCGAGAACGTCGTCTTCTACAACGTGGGCGCCACGCATCACCGGGGCCTGGAATCGGCCGTCGACTACCACTTCGACCAATCCGGCCCGCTGGCCGGCTTGAACGCCTACGCCACCTACACCTACACCAAGGCCACCTTGCAGGATGGCGCGAACGCGGGCAATGACGTGCCCTTCTATTCGCGCACTACGGACACCGTCGGCGCCCACTACCAGCTGGGCGCCTGGGGCTTCGACCTGTCGAGCAGCCACCAGAGCCGCCAGTTCGCCGACGAGGCCAACACCGTGGCGGAAAATCCGGCCGGCAGCGTGGGCGTCATTCCCGGCTTCCGTACGTGGAACACGCAAGTGAAATGGAAAGTACCGGGCCAGAACGGCCTGGAACTGGTCGCCGGCGTCAACAACCTCGCCGACAAGCGCTATTTCACGCGCACCTCGGACGGTAACCTGGGCAAGCTGGTGGGCGCGCCGCGCATGGTTTACCTGCAAGGACGGCTGGCGTTCTAGTCCCGCGCACGTCCCGGCTATGGCATCAATAGCCGGGCGCACACGCGGGCGGCACGCAAAAAAACCTGCATCGTTGTTGTTTTGATGCAGGTTTTTTTTCGCCCCGATGTCACAAAAATACTCCGGGGCAAGCAGCCTCAGGGCCGCGCTCACCCTGCGGCAGCACTGCAATTGGTTCATCATGGAAATTAATGCAATTTTAAACACGAATGATTTCACAATTACAAATATTTTTATCGCGCAGCAGTTTTTTTCGTGAGTTTTAGTGATATTCTTTAAATGTCATTTAGGAAATGAAATTAACTTTTAAATAATAGAACGGACCCACATGAAAATGCCTGCTACCCTCTTCAAGATCGCCGCGCTGGCCTCCCTGATCACTGCCGGCGGCGCCAACGCCGCGACCGAACTGGTCGTCAACGGCAGCTTCGAAAGCAACGCCATCACCACCCCGTTCGCACAATTGAGCGCCGTGACGGGCTGGACCTCGTCCGTCAGCGGCAATACGGCCTTTGAAATCCAGAAGGGCGCCACGCAAGGCGGCCAAAGCGGCTTCAACCCCGTCGCTGCCGCCGGCACGCAATACCTGGAACTCAACGCCGAGCGCCTGACGTCCGTGTCGCAATCGCTCGCCACCACGGCCGGCGGCACGTATGCGCTGTCGTTTGCCTACTCGGGCCGCCCGAATACGCCAGGCGGCGCAAGCAGCCTGATGAACGTCTACTGGGGTTCGACCCTGCTGACGCCAACGGCCCTGGTCGGCAACACCACCGGCGTGTGGCAAACCTACAGCCAGAACGTCACCGCGCTCGGTTCGTCCACCTTGCTGCGCTTCGAATCGATCGGCCCGGCCTCTGCGCCAACCTATGGCTCCTACCTGGACAACGTGTCGGTGACGACGGCCGTGCCGGAACCGGAAAGCTACGCCATGATGCTGCTGGGGCTGGGCTTGCTGGGTTTCATGGCACGCCGCAAGACTGCCGCCTGAGTCTGAAGTCGTCGTGCAACAGCCGCTCCGCCACCAGGCCGGGCGGCTTTTTTTATGGCCCAAACGGAAGCATAATTCCCAGGAAATGTTGCCAAAAAGAATTAAATTGACGCTACAATAGCGGGGTATCAAGCAATGCCAAGCATCGCTCCGCCAGGGCCACTACCCCGCCCTGATCATCAGCACGCATTTTTTGAACAGGATGACTGGCGCTGCCGGGCCCGATCGCGCTCCCGGCACGGCCACCACACGCACTATGTCTGCAGAAAAAACCATTACCGAAACGAGTTCCTATGGCAAGGAAACGCCCGTGGGACGTCCCGACATCGATGGCCGCGCCGGCATTTTCGTGCCCACGGCGGAATTTGACATCGACAACACCACCACCATCCGCAAGGGCGCGGGCATTGTCGGCTTCGGCAACCTCGATGGCACCCTGACCGTGTATTTCGAAGCGAACCGCTTCGACGAAAGCAATCTGCACAAGTGGGAACACAAGGCGCGCAAGGCGTATGACCGCATGGTCATGGGCGCGCCCACGGTGTCGAAGGCGAAAATCGATGCGCGCATGCTGGAACAGGTCGGCATCATCGATGGCATGGGCATCAATCTCAAGCATCCGGAACGCCTGACGCACTGGCTGGCGATCTCGAACGTGCCGGACACGGCGCCGGAAGAGCCTGTAGTGCGCTGGAAAAACCGCTAAGTAATCCTCAGGGAATTATTGTGAAGTTATGACGAACAGAACCGGATGCCATGCAAGGCGCCCGCTGCGACGCAGTGCGAGCACTGCTAGCAGTGGGCAACACCGCAGAGCGCCGGTTATAGAAGTCAGAAATCGGAATAATTTATTGGGGGGTTACTCAGGCAGTCGGAGAGCGAGGCGGGGCGCCAGGCACGAGGTGTTGTCCTACATCGTGGCGGACATTCATCCGATGCCCAAAGGCATCGAGTCATCCTATGATGAAAGCCTGACCACACCTCACACCACTCAGGAGTACGACATGTCCCGCCTCATCCCGATCAGCTTTGGCGCCTTGCAAATAGGTCTGGCAGCGGCGGCGATGTACATCCTGTGCTCGGCGGACGTGCTGCACCAGAGTTCCGTGTATTTCCACTGATTCAGGTTCTAGGTTCCGCCAATAGCAATGCGCGCCGTGCTTCGCATGTCACGAAGCACGGCGCGCACTGGCCTGCCATATGCTGCCGGCGACTAGCGGCGGCCGTAGTAGCGTCCGTGCCCGCCCCAGCCGCCGCGGTGTCCACCGTAGCGCCCAAAGCCAAACATGAAGTCCAGCCCGATCGATACGGGCGGATTGTAATAATACGGTTGCGGCGCGTACACGGGCGCCGGCACATACACGGGCTGCTGCACGTACACCGGTTGCTGCTGCACATACACGGGTTCATTCGTGTATTCCACGCGCGATGACTGCACCGGTTCGGACGAGACCGTATGCCATTCATAGGGATTGTAAGCCCCCTGTGGCGCGCGCGAACCGTAATACGCGGGACCGGGTGGCGCCACGACGCAGCCCCCAAGGGCGGCCAGCGAAATTACTGCCAACAGGGTTTTCATTGCAATTCTCCTCGGGTACCAATACTGGTGTACTACCTTAATTAAGTACTATAAGAAATTACGCCGCGCTTTGCTGTGCTTTTACCGATTGTTACACCCCGACGCACGCCGCAACATGAAGTGTCGCAAAGCCGCCACAAACGGCCCGCGCGGCATGTTTCCTCAAATAAACGGTATCGCGCAGGTATCGATGGCCTTGCCGGCCGCATCGTAGCGCTGCACGCACACCTGGTAGCGCACGCCGTAATCGAGCTCAACCTGCTCGACCTTTCCATACTTCAATTTCCAGCTGGGCTGCACCTGTTGCCGGCCAGCCAGCGCGGCCACATCCTGCGGAATCGCCATCGCCGTCTGCGTCTCTCCCTGGCGCGCATCCTGGCGCCGCGCCACGTCGATAGCCACGCTCACGGCCAGGTCGACGCCGCCGTCCGCATACTGCAAAGCGGGCGCGCCGCGCTGCGCCCGCATCACGCCCCAGGCGCACGGCTTGCCGCCCGCCTCGCATTGCTTCAGCTGCGCCAGCGGAAAATACTCAGGGGCAATCTTGCCATCCTTGATGGGCCAGCTGGTGCGCACGCCGTCACGCTTGCCCGTCAGGGGATTGTCCCAGCTCAGGCTATTGACGACGGCCACGGTCTGCCCCGCCTGCAAGCCCACGGGCGTGCCCAGCGAGGCGCAGGCGGAAAGCAGCATGCCGGTGGCGGCGAGAAGGGAAAGTGTCAGGATGCGCTGCATGGTAGGCCTCTTGTGGTGGGAGATCCCGAAGGTATGTTTCGAGGGTAACAGAATCGGCGGCGACAGTGCCGTTGGCTGGCGCACATAACACTACGGGCGGCACCCTTGCAGGCGCCGCCCGTAGCGGAGAGCTCATGCCGGGAGCCAGGCTCCCGGCAATAGGTGGATCAGTCCAGCTTCCAGGCGTAGTCGACCTTGGTCCAGGTCTGCGCTGCGGCGCCATCCTTGGTGCCCGGCTTGAACTTGCACGCGGACAGGGCCTTGATGGCGGCCTTGTCCAGGTTCTTGAAGCCGCTGCTCTTCTCAACTTTCGAATCGGCAACGCTACCATCGGCATTGACCAGGAAGGACATCGTCACGGTGCCCTGCTCTTCGTTCATCAACGAAGCTTTCGGATAGTCGGCCTTGCAATTCTTGGCATCGAACGACGCCGGTACCTCGGCAGCGAAGGCTGCGGAAGAAACGGACACCAGTAAGGCTGCTGCAACACTCATCAAACGCTTATTCTCAAACATGTGCTTCCCCATGATTATCAGATACGGTAATTACAACTTCCTGTGCGCTGTTGGCCGCGCTTAAAACTCTTCCCACTCGTCATTGCTGCCAGCGCTTGCCGCCTTGCGCGGCGCCGGAGCAGCCACGGGAGCTGCCGCTTCCGCCTTGCGTGCCAGCGATTTCACCGGGCGTAATGCGGGCGCCGGCTTGCGCGCGGCAACCGGCGCAGCCACAGCCGCCACGGGGGCCGGTACATACGCTGCCGGTTTCTCTTCGCCTTCGACCAGTTTGAAGATGCTGACCACGTGGGCCAGTTCGGCCGCCTGGTCTTGCAAGCTTTGCGCCGCGGCGGCTGCCTGCTCCACCAGGGCCGCATTTTGCTGCGTCATGCCATCCATCTCGATGATCGACAGGTTGACCTGTTCGATGCCGGCGCTTTGTTCCTGGCTGGCACTGGCGATCTCGCTCATGATGTCGGTGACGCGACGCACGCTGTCGACCACTTCGCCCATCGTCACACCGGCCTGGCCCACCAGACGCGTACCGCGTTCCGTCTTCTCGGCCGAATCGTCGATGAGGATCTTGATTTCTTTCGCGGCGCCAGCGGAACGCTGGGCCAGGTTGCGCACTTCCGACGCCACCACGGCAAAGCCGCGGCCTTGTTCGCCGGCGCGTGCCGCTTCCACGGCCGCGTTCAGGGCCAGGATGTTGGTCTGGAAGGCGATACCATCGATCACGCCGATGATGTCGACAATTTTCTTCGCCGATTCATTGATCGAGCTCATGGTGTCAACCACTTGCGACACCACGGAGCCGCCCTTCAGGGCCACGTCCGACGCCGTGGCAGCCAGCTTGTTGGCTTCCCGCGCATTGTCCGCATTCTGTTTCACGGTCGAGGTCAGCTCTTCCATGGCCGACGCCGTTTTTTCCAGCGCGCTGGCCTGCATTTCCGTGCGCGACGACAGGTCGATATTGCCGTCGGCAATTTCACGCGACGCCGTGCCGATAGTTTCCGTACCGACACGTACCTGGCCGACGATGCCCACCAGGCTGTTGCGCATTTCCTTCATTTCCGCCAGCAGGCTGGAATTGTCCGATGGCTGCGTGTGGATGCCGATCGACAGGTCGCCATTGGCGATGCTGCCGGCGATCGATGCCGTGTAGTCAGGCTCGCCGCCCAGCTGTTTCAGCAAGCCGCGGGTGATCACCAGTGCCGCCGCCACGCCCATCGCCACGGCCAGTACGCCGAGGATGATCATGAACAGGCGCGCGCTGTCGAAGGCCTTGCGGGCGTCCGATTGCATCTGCTCATTGAGCTTGTCTTCCAGCACGGCCAGTTGCTCCAGCGCTTCCATCCATTTTTTCTGTACCGGGCGGATTTCCTTGATCATCACGCGCGTGGCGCCTTCCGCATCGTTGGCCATCCACAGCGCGGACGCCTTGGCGATGGCCGGCATGGCGGCGGCTTCGTATTCCTTGATCGAGGTCAGCAGGGCTTTTTCTTCAGAAGTCGACTCGACGGCGAATTTCTCTTCGAGCTTCTTCTGCGTTTCCTGATAGGTGCTGGTCTGCGTCTTGATACGCGCCATTTCCGGCTCCATATCGCCCGCGTCGGTCATCAGGGTCAGGATGCGCAGCGAGGTGATGCGGTCGCTGACGTTGCCACGCATGTCGATCACCAGGCGGGTGACGACGTTGTTGACATTGATCACGTGATCGAGACGTTCCTGGATTTGCGCCATGCGCGCGATGCCGAGAACGGTCACGGCCACCAGCAGAACCAGTACCAGGGCGAAACCCAGGCCCAGGCGGGTACCAACCTTCATTTTTGCTAAATTCATTTCGGCTCTTCGTAAATGAAACTATTGATAAGGATTTTTGCCCGGCATGACAAGACGAAGGCTGCGCAACACCGGCATCCGCCCTTACCCATTGGTATGCTGGCGGTATCCGGCCGCACGCAGCCTGGGGTACTTCCTGGTCTACAACAGCCCTGAAAACCACCAGTGACTGCGAATGCAAATTTGTTCCACGGACTGAATTTTTGACACCGATGATGTGAGATCAACATCAAACATTCATATGAGAAATATTTGTCTATAATCAATTATAGGTGTAAATTTTGCCTCAAAGCAAGCAATAAGTACCTGAATAAATGGCTGATTAACTTTCTTCGGGGAAATGGCAACAACGCCGTTTCTTGCCCCATAGAAATGCCCCACGACAGTGCGGCCGTGCGCCGAAACAGCGCATTTACAACACATGGCATAGCCATATGACATCGTTTCGGAAGTGGTATTCAGAGGAGGGGGTGGTGCGGACAATACCAGTGCACCGGGGTACCGGTATAGACAAGTTTGCTCAGCGGTCCCAGCTGCAATGCATCACATAGGCATGACGCTCTGTGCCAAAGACAAAGACGCTCCAGATGGCGCCCAATTGAGCGGCCAGGCTGCGCTGGCCAGACGATACCAGTTGATACCAGCGGGGCGCACTGCCCAGCAGTTCGGCCAGTTCGTTCTCGAAACCATCGAACAGGCGCGCGTCGAGCGGCTGGCGGTCGGCCTCGCTCGCCGGGTGCAAGCGCTCGAGCAGCCACTGGCGCGGCGTGCACAGGACGCCGCTGCACACCACGCTCTCGATCGGCTGCAGGCGCATGCCGTCCGGCGCGATCTCCAGCGCGCGGCACAGCGCGTCGAACGCCGCCTGCGGTGCGATGGGACCCAGACAGGAGCATGCGAAAAGGCTGCCATCGTCCTTCAGCGCGCTGACGGCTTGCAGGTAGCCGTCAATCTGGCGCGCAAGGCCTTGGCAATCGCCGCTCATCAGGCAGGCAACGACAGGCGCGCCGCCGCTTCCAGCAGCAAACGCGGGTCGCCCGAGGCCAGCTTCTTCGAATCGGACAAGGTCTGGCGGAAGCCGCGCGCGCCGGGCAGGTTTTGCATCAGGCCCAGCATGTGGCGCGTGACGCTGCTCAGTTTCAAGCGCCCCGCTTCTTTCTCCAGCTGCGCACTAATATAAGGAATCATCGCTTCGAGCACCTGTTCGCGCGTCTTGACGGGGGCGTCGTCGCCATAATAGCGCTGGTCGAACTGCGCCATCACGTACGGATTGTGATACGCCTCGCGGCCCAGCATCACGCCGTCGAGGTGCTGCAGGTGCAGGTCGATTTCCTCGAGCGTCTTGATGCCGCCGTTGATAATGAACTCGAATTGCGGAAAATCACGCTTCAAACGGTAGGCATAGTCATACTTGAGGGGCGGCACTTCACGGTTTTCCTTCGGACTCAGCCCTTTCAAGATGGCGTTACGCGCATGCACGATAAACGTCTTGCAGCCGGCGTCGGCCACGGTGCCGACGAAGTCGCGCACGAAGTCGTACGATTCGCTGTCGTCGATGCCGATGCGGTGCTTCACCGTGACGTCGATATCGACCACGTCGCGCATGGCTTTCACGCAGTCGGCCACCAGTTGCGGCTCGGCCATCAGGCAGGCGCCGAACGCGCCCTTTTGCACGCGCTCGGACGGGCAGCCGCAGTTCAGGTTGACTTCGTCATAGCCCCACTGCTGGCCCAGCTTGGCGCTGGTGGCCAGATCCGTCGGATCGCTGCCGCCCAGCTGCAGCGCCACCGGATGCTCTTCCTCGTTGAAGCGCAGATGGCGCTCCACGTCGCCGTACACGAGCGCGCCCGTCGTCACCATCTCGGTATAGAGCCAGGTGTGGCGCGTGATTTCTCGGTGGAACTTGCGGCAATGGCGGTCGGTCCAGTCCATCATCGGGGCAACGGACAGGCGGCGGGAAGGCAAAGAAGAGGAAGTCATGGTGTCTACAAAAAACAGGAGCTGCAAATGACAAACCCGCTGCGCGCCTCACCAGTGACGGTGACGCGGCGCAGCGGGCCGGAGCGGCATGGCCCGCAGGCCATGCTCTACAACAGATTACGAATCACGCGACGCTTTTTTACGCTCGTGCTCTTTCAGGAAGCGCTTGCGCAGACGGATCGATTTAGGCGTGATTTCCACCAGTTCGTCGTCCTCGATGAATTCGACTGCGTATTCCAGCGACATCTGAATAGGTGGTACCAGGCGCACCGCTTCGTCGGTACCCGACGAACGCACGTTGGTCAGCTGCTTGCCCTTGATCGGGTTGACGACCAGGTCGTTGTCGCGCGAGTGGATACCGATGACCATGCCTTCGTAGACCGGGTCATTGTGCGACACGAACATGCGGCCGCGGTCCTGCAGTTTCCAGATAGCGTAAGCAACAGCGGCGCCGTCGTCTTGCGAGATCAGCACGCCGTTACGACGGCCAGCCATTTCGCCACGGGTGTTGTCGACTGGTGCGTATTCATGGAATACGTGGCTCATCAGGCCGGTGCCGCGGGTCAGGGTCATGAATTCGCCCTGGAAGCCGATCAGGCCACGCGCCGGGATCAGGTACTCGAGACGCACGCGGCCCTTGCCATCCGATTCCATGTTTTGCAGGTCGCCACGACGACGGCCCAGCTCTTCCATGACGCCGCCCTGGTTGGCTTCTTCAACGTCGACCGACAGGTTTTCAAACGGCTCGTGGCGCACGCCATCGACCATTTTGAAGACCACGCGTGGACGCGAAACGGCCAGCTCGAAGCCTTCGCGACGCATGTTTTCGATCAGAATCGTCAGGTGCAGCTCGCCGCGGCCCGATACTTCGAAGATCGTGTCGTCGTCGGTTGGTGCCACGCGCAGAGCAACGTTGGCTTTCAATTCTTTTTCCAGACGGTCACGCAGTTGACGCGAGGTAACGAACTTGCCTTCACGGCCAGCCAGTGGCGAGTTGTTGACCATGAAGTTCATGGTCAGGGTCGGCTCGTCGACGGTCAGCATAGGCAGCGCTTCTGGGGTGTCCACTGCGCACAGGGTCGAACCGATGCCGATTTCGTCGATACCGTTGATCAGGCAGATGTCGCCGGCGACGGCTTCGTCCACCAGCACGCGCTCCAGGCCCTTGAAGTTCAGCACCTGGTTGATGCGGCCCTTGATCGGGGTCGCGCCTGGGCCATTGATGACCAGCACGTCCTGGCCGACCTTGACGGTACCGCGGTTGACGCGGCCAATGCCGATCTTGCCGACGTACGACGAGTAGTCCAGCGAGGTGATCTGCATTTGCAGCGGGCCTTCCGGATTGTCGTCACGTACTGGAACGTGTTCCAGGATGGCGTCGAACATCGGCTTCATGTCGCCGCCGCGCACGTCTTCGGTCAGGCCGGCATAGCCGTTCAAGCCCGAAGCGTAAACGATAGGGAAGTCCAGTTGTTCGTCGGTAGCGCCCAGCTTGTCGAACAGTTCGAACGTCTGGTTAATGGCCCAGTCCGGACGTGCGCCTGGACGGTCGATCTTGTTGACGATAACGATAGGCTTCAGACCCAGTGCCAGCGCCTTGCGCGTGACGAAACGGGTTTGCGGCATCGGGCCTTCTTGTGCATCGATCAGCAGCAGAACCGAGTCCACCATCGACAGAACACGTTCCACTTCGCCGCCGAAGTCGGCGTGGCCTGGGGTGTCGACGATGTTGATGTGGGTGCCTTCGTACTCAACGGCGCAGTTCTTCGACAGAATCGTAATGCCGCGCTCCTTTTCCAGGTCGTTCGAGTCCATGACTCGGGTGTCGACCGCTTGGTTTTCACGGAAGGTGCCGGACTGGCGCAGCAGCTGATCCACCAGCGTGGTTTTGCCGTGGTCAACGTGGGCGATAATGGCGATATTACGAATTGCGCGTTTTGTATTTGACATGGTCGTAGTAGTTACTGAAAAACTGCGGAGTGCGTACAAGATGTACGAGATACCCGAATGCTAATCTATTTCCGGAACCGCGTAGTATAGCATGTTGCGTTGCAACGCTATCTAAAAATGCTGGCGGCTCCCGCAGTCGGGGACGGTTTGTTTAAAAAAGCGACACTGTTTAACGAGTGTCGCTGGGTAATATGACGTTGCTGTGACTTATTGATGCGCCGTGGCAATCAAGCGCTCCGGCGCCAGGATGCTGTATTCCTGCAACTGGCCCGTGCCCAGCAGCTTGCTGTCGTGATACACGCGCACCCTGCCCGGCTCGTCCGGCACGGCGACGTCTTCCTTGCCCAGCGCGATGCGCTGGCCATGCAGGAAACGCTTGGCCAATTCTTCCGTCAGCTGGACAGCGGGGAAACTCGACAACAAGGCATCGACGGGCGCCAGCAAGCTCAGCGGTTCGGCGTGTGCCGTCAGCTCGTCCAAGGTGACGACGCCGTCAAGGGTCAGGTTGCCCACCTGCGTGCGGCGCAAGGCGTTCAGATGGCCGCCGCAACCCAAGGCATGGCCGATGTCTTCGCCCAGCACGCGGATATACGTGCCCTTGCTGCACATCACGGACAATTTCAGGAACGGGGCTTCGTAGCCGAGGAACTCGAGCTTGTGGATGGTCACCGGGCGCGCTTCGCGCTCCAGGGTGATGCCTGCCCTTGCATACTCATATAAGGGCTTGCCGTCCCTTTTCAAGGCCGAGTACATGGGCGGCGTCTGCAGGATCGGCCCGCGGAACTGCGCCAGCACGGCTTCGATCTGCTCTTCGGTGACGTTGACGTCGCGCGTTTCCAGCACTTCGCCCTCGGTATCGCCCGTATCCGTCGTCTGCCCCAGGTGCACCAGGGTTTCGTAGGTTTTATCGGCTTCCAGCAAGTCCTGCGAGAACTTCGTCGCCTCGCCAAAGCACAGCGGCAGCAAGCCCGTGGCGAACGGATCCAGCGTGCCCGTATGGCCCGCCTTCTTCGCGTTCAGCACGCGCTTGGCCTTGATCAGGGCATCGTTGCTGGACCAGCCGACAGGCTTATCCAGCAGCAAGACGCCATCGACCAGGTCGCGCACCCGCTTGATGCCCGGTGGTTTCTTCGGACCCGCCACTGTTATTGCTCGTCCGTCTCGGGTTTCGCGTCCGGCTCGGCGTCGGCCGCGCGCGTGGCGTTGGCCTTGTCGATCAGCAAGGACATTTCCATGCCGCGCGAGGTCGAACTGTCGTGCACGAAATGCAACATCGGCAAGGTGTGGATGTGCAGGCGCTTGCCCAGCAAGCCACGGATGAAGCCGGCCGCGGCCATCAAGCCTTCGGTGGTGTTCTTGATGGCTTCCTTGCTGTCTTTCAACATCGTGAAAAACACCTTGGCGTGCGCGTAATCGGGCGTGATCTGCACTTCGGTGATGGTGATCATCGTGCCGACGCGTGGGTCCTTCAATTCGTAGGCGACGATTTCTGCCAGATCGCGCTGGATCTGGTCGGCCACGCGCAAGCCGCGCGCTGGCATGGTTTTGCTATGTTTAGCCATGATTTTATGCTGTCCTAAGTGCCGCAGGGCGCATGGGTCAAACGGTTGCCCGTTGACCAATGCGCCCCACGTGTTTGCGCGGACAAAGATATGTCCGCGCCATTACTGCTGTGATTACAGGGTACGAGCGATTTCCTGGACTTCGAACACTTCCAGCGTGTCGCCAACCTGAATGTCGTTGTAGTTCTTCAGCGACAGGCCGCACTCCAGACCGGCGCGAACTTCTTTCGCATCGTCCTTGAAGCGTTTCAGGGAGTCGATCTCGCCGCTCCACACCACGATGTTGTTGCGCAACAGGCGGACGGAAGAAGCACGCTTGACCACGCCATCGGTGACCAGGCAACCGGCAATCGCGCCCACTTTCGAGACCAGGATAACCTGGCGGATCTCGACCTGGCCGATAACCGTTTCGCGTTTCTCTGGTGCCAACATGCCCGACAACGCCGATTTGATCTCGTCGATCGCATCGTAAATGATGTTGTAGTAGCGAATGTCCACGCCATTCGACTCGGCCAGCTTGCGTGCCTGGGCATCAGCACGGGCGTTGAAGCCGATGATGACCGCTTTCGAGGCGACTGCCAGGTTGACGTCCGATTCCGTGATGCCGCCGACGGCAGCATGGACCACTTGTACGCGCACTTCGGAGGTCGACAGCTTCTGCAGCGAACCGACCAGCGCTTCTTGCGAACCTTGCACGTCGGTTTTGATGATCAGTGGCAAGTTTTTCACTTCGCCTTCGGCCATCTGGTCGAACATGTTTTCCAGTTTCGCAGCTTGCTGTTTCGCCAGTTTCACGTCGCGGAACTTACCTTGACGGAACAGACCGATTTCACGCGCCTTGCGCTCGTCAGCCATGACGACGACTTCTTCACCGGCAACCGGCACTTCCGTCAGGCCCTGGATTTCGACCGGAATCGAAGGACCCGCTTCAGCGATGGCTTTGCCGTTCTCGTCCAGCATGGCGCGAACACGACCATACGAAGAGCCAGCCAGGATCACGTCGCCGCGGCGCAAGGTACCGGACTGCACCAGGATCGTTGCGACAGGACCACGGCCCTTGTCCAGACGCGCCTCGACTACCAGGCCGCGCGCAGGCGCTTCGACCGGTGCCGTCAGTTCCAGCACTTCGGCTTGCAACAGCACTTGTTCCAGCAGGTCGTCGATACCCTGACCCGTTTTGGCCGACACCGGCACGAATGGCGATTCGCCACCGTATTCTTCCGGCACGACTTGTTCGGCGACCAGTTCCTGCGTCACGCGGTCAACGTTGCCGCCTGGTTTGTCGACCTTGTTGATCGCCACCACCAGCGGTACGCCGGCTGCTTTCGCATGGGCAATCGCTTCTTTCGTTTGCGGCATCACGCCATCGTCGGCGGCAACCACCAGAATGACGATGTCGGTTGCCTTGGCGCCACGGGCACGCATTGCGGTAAACGCTTCGTGACCCGGGGTGTCGAGGAAGGTGATCATGCCGCGTGGCGTATCGACGTGGTAAGCGCCGATATGCTGCGTAATGCCGCCCGCTTCGCCGGAAGCAACCTTGGCGCGACGAATATAGTCCAGCAGCGAGGTCTTGCCGTGGTCGACGTGACCCATGACGGTGACCACCGGTGCGCGCGGCTTGGTTTCGAAGTGCGCGTGTTCGCCCACGTCGGCCAGCAGCGCTTCCGGATCGTCCAGTTCGGCGGCAAACGCCTTGTGGCCCATTTCTTCCACCAGAATCATGGCGGTTTCCTGGTCCAGCACCTGGTTGATCGTGCACATCTGGCCCAATTTCATCAAATGCTTGATGACTTCGGATGCCTTGACGGACATTTTGTGCGCCAGTTCGGCCACGGTGATCGTTTCCGGTACGTGCACGTCCTTGACGACGGCTTCCGTAGGCGCCTGGAAGTTCGATTCACGGTCGTCATGGTGCGTCGGGCGACGGCCCTTCGCGCCACCGCGCCAGCTGTCACGGCCGCCTGGGCCGCTGTTGCCGCGTGGTTTAGGACCACCGGTGGTGCCGCGTTTTTTCGCGTCATCGGACCAGGTGGACGACACATTCGCCGACTTGATGGATTTCTTGTCTGCAACAGCAGGCTTCTTGTCGCCCGGCTTGTCGCCAGGTTTCTTGTCAGCAGGCTTGTGCAGCGTGCCTTCCGGCGCCTTCGGCTTGACCGGTACCGGTGCAGGCTCGGGAGCCTTGATGGCGCGGCGTGGCGCGTTCATCATGGCCTTGATCTGGGCGACTTCGTCGGCTACGGCCTTGCGTGCACGCTCGGTGGCTTCCGCTTTGTCAGCGGCTTCCTTGGCGGCAACAGCAGCGGCGGCGGCTTTCTTCTTCGCTTCTTCAGCGGCAGCAGCTTTTTTCGCTTCGGCGGCGGCGTCGTCAACGACAGGCGCGGCGGCGCTGGCGGCAGGCGCGGCGGCAGCCTTGGCGGCCGCTTTCTTCGCTTCCGCTTCAGCTTCTTTCTTCGCAGCCAATTCAGCCTGTTGCGTGGCTTTCGCCTGGGCTTCTTTTTCCGCGTCGAGCTTGGCCAGACGTTCTTGCTTTTCGCGCAGATCGGCTTCCTGGCGGGCGATCAGTTCAGCCTGTTTACGGGCTTCTTCTTCACGGCGCGCCACGTCGGCGGGATCGATCACCGGTGCGGCAGGCGCGACCGGTTCTGCTGCGACCGGCGCAGCTTCGTCACGCTGGACGAAAGTGCGTTTCTTGCGCACTTCCACCTGGATGGTGCGCGATTTGCCGGTGGCGTCAGCTTGCTTGATTTCAGTCGTTTCCTTGCGGGTCACGGTGATTTTCTTCTTTTCTGTGTCAGCCGCTGCGCCGTGTGTGCGGCGCAGATGATCCAAAAGCTTGTCCTTATCATCTTTCGACAATGGATCTGACGTCGAACTTTTCTCGACGCCGGCAGAACGCAGCTGCGTCAGCAGCAAATCTGCAGGCATCTTCAGTTCGGTGGCAAATTGGGCTACGTTGTTACTCGCCATTCAGTCCTCTTTTCTATGTGTCGCGGAGATGATAAAGATACTCAAATTAAGCCTTTGCGGATTCGGCCAGACTCCATGCCTTGGCTTGCAACGCCTTGGCACGATCGTCGTATTTCGAGTCAACCAACTTCATCTCATCGTCGGTCACATCTTTAAATTCACTTGTAATCAGTTCACGCGCACGGTCCGCAGACAAGGCCAGGATTGCGCCAAATTCGTCGTATGCCAGTGCTGCAAATGCTTCAACGGTCTTGATACCAGCCAGACCCAGCTTGCCGGCGGTAATGCGGTCCATGCCTTCCAGACCGACCAACGCCTCGTCCATGCCTTCCAGACCCTCTTCCGAAGCAATCGCTTCGGTCACGAGCGCATCACGCGCACGGGTACGGAGTTCATTGACGGTATCTTCGTCAAACGATTCGATTTCCAGCATTTCGGAAATTGGCACGTAAGCGATTTCTTCCAGACTGGCGAAACCTTCTTCCACCAGAATATCGGCCACTTCCTGGTCGACATCGAGCTTTTCCATGAACAGGATGCGCACGGCAGCCGTTTCCTGGGCAGCTTTGTCAGCCGATTCTTCGGCCGTCATGATGTTGATCTTCCAGCCGGTCAGGTCCGAGGCCAGGCGCACGTTCTGGCCGGAACGGCCGATCGCGATTGCCAGGTTTTCTTCATCCACGACGACATCCATCGCGTGTTTTTCTTCGTCGACCATGATCGACGACACGTTCGCCGGCGCCAGGGCGCCGATGACGAACTGCGCCGGATCTTCCGACCACAGCACGATGTCGACACGTTCGCCGCCGAGTTCGCCGGTCACAGCCTGCACGCGCGAACCGCGCATGCCGACGCAAGTACCGATCGGGTCGATGCGCTTGTCGGCCGTGTAGACGGCGATCTTGGCGCGGACGCCGGCATCGCGGGCTGCGGATTTGATTTCCAGCATGCCTTGCTCGATTTCCGGCACTTCCAGTTCAAACAGCTTCATGATGAAGTCTGGCGCGGTACGCGACAAAATCACTTGCGGGCCGCGCATATTGCGGTCGATGCGCAAGATGAAAGCACGCACGCGGTCGCCGATACGCAGATTCTCTTTCGGGATCATCTGGTCGCGTGGCAGACGCGCTTCGATCTTGCCCGATTCGACGATGGCGTCGCCGCGTTCCATGCGCTTGATGGTCCCGGTGACGAGCGAGTCGCCGCGTTCCAGGAAGTCGACCAGGATCTGTTCGCGCTCGGCGTCACGCACGCGCTGCAGGACAACCTGTTTGGTATCCTGGGCGAAACGGCGGCCGAATTCGACGGATTCGATCGGTTCTTCGATGTGGTCATCGACTTCGATATCCGGAATCTGTTCTTTTGCCTCGAAATGCAGGATCTCCTGATCCGGCAATTGCAGGCCCGCTTCATCGGGCACCACGTGCCAGCGGCGGAACGATTCGAATTCGCCCGTTTCGCGGTCGATCGAAACGCGGATGTCTACCTCACCCTCATACCGTTTCTTCGTGGCTTGCGCCAACGCGAATTCGAGGGCGCCGAAGACGACATCTTTATCGACGTTTTTTTCGCGCGCCAGCGCGTCAACCAATAATAAAACTTCGCGGCTCATGCTTTGCGTCCCTTAAAAACCACCTGCGGCACCAAGCGTGCCTTATCCACATCCGCGAGCGTAAACTCCAACATCGCCGGACCATCCTTACCTTCAAATTCCAACGACAATTTATCGCCCACGGGTTCTTGCAAGATCCCCTGGAACGATTTCCGGTTGTTCGTACCCGGCATCGCCACCATCAGCTTGACGATGATTTCCTGACCTGCGAAACGGACAAAGTCTTCCAGCTTGCGCACCGGACGATCCAGACCCGGGGAAGAAATCTCGAGGCGCTCGTAAGGAACGTTCTCTACCGTCAACACATGCGATAACTGGTGACTCACCGTGGCACAGTCTTCGACCGTGATCGGACCTTTTTCAGCGGCATCGGCGGCGCTGAAATCAATAAAGACGCGCAGCAGTCCGCGCTCGGCACGTTCGACATCAACGAGCTCATAGCCCAGACCTGTAACTGTCTTTTCAATTAATCCCAACTGCTGCAAGAAATTCTCCAGAAATAAGGCCCGTTTTCGGCATGACGGCGCCGCATCGGGCGCCTACAACATGCAAAAACACGCATTCAAGTCATATATGGCCCCTTGCGGAGCCATTACAAACGGTTCAACAAAAAAAAAATGGGCATCTGCCCATCTTCTTGTATTTCCCCAACCAGATGAAAGCACTCCCCACCAAACAACCCTGCGGAGAACTTTTATTAGGCTGCAGATTATAACCTCTTATTAACTTCGCCGCAATGCCGCACACGCGGAGCGGCCCGGCTTACAACAGTTACAAGAGCGCGCACCCGCGGCAGATCGGCGGGCGCGCAAGAAGAAACTCTTCCCGATTAACCTTTGCTACGGCGGCGCGGCATGCCATCCATGCCGCCACGATCCATTCCGCCACGCGGCTGACCACCGGAACGTTGCCCACCAGCACCACCGCCACCCGTATTGCGGCGCGGACCCGTGTTGGCGAAGCCGAAGGCCGTTTGCAGCGGATCGGGCTGGCGCGGACCGCGCTGCGGCGCGCGGCCTTCGCCACCCGGACGGCCTTGACCCTGGCCTGCCGCACGCGGCGGACGACCCTGGCCTTGCGGCGCGCCTTCGAACGATGCCGACGAGCGGGGCTGACCACCCTGGAACGGACCTTGCGGCTGGCCACGGCCAGGACCACGCGCGTCGCCTGGACGGCCAGCGCCGCCTGGGCGACCCTGGCCTTGCGGACGGGCAAACTGGCCTTGCGGCTGGCCACGGCGCGGCGCGACCGGGAAAGGATCGGCGTTGCGGTTGCTCACATCGATGCGGTTGCCATTCGGCTCGTCATCGCGGCTGGCCTTGCGCGCTTCACGGCCCTTGGCGGCGCCAGCGGCGCGGGGGTCGCCCGATGCCGGCATTTTCTTTTCGATGCCGTAGGCCGTCAGCAGGTCGCGCACGGTGTTTTCATCCATCTCTTCCCAGCGGCCGCGCTTCAGGCCGCTCGGCAGGGTCATGGCGCCGTAGCGGGTACGGATCAGGCGCGAAACGGTCAGGCCGATGGCTTCGAACATGCGGCGCACTTCGCGGTTACGGCCTTCGCCGATCACCACGCGGTACCACTTGTTGATGCCTTCGCCGCCGCCATCGGCGATCTTCGAGAACTGCGCCAGACCGTCTTCCAGCTCGACGCCGGCCAGCAGCTTCTGGCGCATGCCCTCTTCCAGCTCGCCCAGGGTACGCACGGCGTACTCGCGGTCGATACCGTAGCGCGGGTGCATCAGGCGGTTGGCCAGGTCACCGGAGGTGGTAAACAGCAGCAAGCCTTCCGTATTGAAGTCGAGGCGGCCAACGGCCAGCCACTTGCCGGCTTTCATGGTCGGCAAGCGGTCGAATACGGATGGACGGCCGTCCGGGTCATTATGGCTGACGATTTCGCCGGCCGGCTTGTGGTAGACCAATACGCGTGGCGGCTTCTTGCTGACGCGGCGCTGGATCAACTTGCCATTGATGCGCACGTGATCGCTCGGCAGGATGCGCTGGCCGATGTGGGCTGGCTCGCCATTGACGGACACGCGGCCCGAAATGATCAGGTCCTCCATGTCGCGGCGCGAACCGAGACCGGCTTCAGCCAGCACCTTGTGCAGCTTCGGCGCATCGTCGTCGGACGTCAGGTCGCGGCGCACGACGGCTTTCTGTACGCGGCCCGTGCCACCTTCTTCGCTGTCGAACGCGTCGGAGGTGACGAACGAGAAGACAGCATCAGCGTCGCTGAGCTTGCCCGGCGCAGCCTGGCGGCCCTTTCCCTTCTTGCGGCTCTTGCCGGCATTCTTGCCGGCGCCCGGCACGTCGTTGCGCGGACCGCGCGGCAGGCGCGGGCCGGAGACGAGGTTGCCTTCGGCATCGAACACATCGGCGACAGGCGCGGCAGCTTGCTCGGCGGCAGGTGCGGCTTCGGCTGCCTGCGGCGCTTCGGCGCGCGGCGGCTGGCGCAGCGCGCGCTCCGCCTGCACGCCACGCATCTGGCGCGGACCGCGCGTCGGACGCGCTTCGGCCGGCTTGTCGGCGACGGCTTCCGGCGCCGTTTCAGCGACGGCGGCAGCGGCCTTGGCGGCGGCGCGGGCGCGCGGCGGACGCGGCGCCGGGGCGGCAACCGCCTCGGCAGCCGCTTCGGCGGCGTCGGCCACGGCCTTCAAGGCCGGCTTGGCGCGGGTTTTCTTGGCGGCCGGCGCCGCTTCAGTTTCAGCAGCGGCGACGACGAAGGGCGCATCGGCAGCCACGTCGGCTTTCGTGCGGCGCTTCGGCTTGGCAGCGGCGGTGTCGCCTGCAGCGGCGGCAGCGGCCGTATCGGCTTCGATCTGGGCCTTGGTGCGGCGCTTGGGCTTGGCAACGATGGCTTCGTCGCTGGCGGTTACTGTCTCGGGTGTGTTCGGATTATTCATTCTTCGTTTCTTGGCTGTGCTGACCTGGCGCAGCGTCAACCGTTAGTTCTGGCGCAGGGTCGTGAGTGTAGGCTTCGTCCGTGGGCGAAGCATCGGGGCCGGCATCAAGGCTTGCTGTCACATCTACATCTGTCACAGCCGTATTGCTACCTGCACCAAGCTGGGGGACAAGCTCATTGCTTGCCTTGTCAAAATTCTCTTGCAGGGCCGCTTCCAGGGCTTCCAGCCCATTGCCCTGCATTTCACTGATTTGCTGCAACGGCGGCAGCTGGGACAGCGAATGCAAACCCAGGTCATCCAAAAACTGCTTGGTGGTGGCCAGCAAGGCCGGCCGTCCCACCACGTCGCGGTAACCGATGGCATCGACCCAGCCACGGTCTTCCAGCATCTTGATCGTCTGCGAATTGACGGCAACGCCGCGAATCTCCTCGATATCGCCGCGCGTCACCGGCTGGCGATAGGCGATGATGGCCAAGGTTTCCAGGGTCGCCCGCGAATACTTGGGCGGCCGCTCGGGCGTCAGGCGATCGAGATACATCTTCATTTCCGGGCGGCTTTGAAAGCGCCAGCCCGAAGCGAGACTGACGATCTCGATGCCGCGCCCTTCCCACTCATCGCGCAATTCTTCCAGCAATTGCTTGATCGTGTCGGCGCCGACGCCGACGCCACGCACGCGACCATTCTCGTCCGCATCGACGAACAGCTTCTTCAAGCTGTGGATCGTCAGCGATTCACGAGCGCACAGCAACGCGGTTTCGAGGACTTTTTTAGCCTCAATTGTATTCATAGCAATTCTGTGCGGATGTGTGTTGCAATTCGTATGCAGAGAAAGAAATCAAAAACGTTCATTTCAACGTAACAGAGGGCAGACATCGATGATGACGCCGTGCTGGGTTACTAGTTGAGGCTGTTTTTCCGACGCCTTGGCCGATGCGCGCAAAGCGGGACTAAAGCGGATGCAGTGAAAGTCCTGCCATCCATGGTGCTGGCCTTAAATAACCAGCAATGAAACGAACTCCGGAGCAGCTGCTTTTCCCGTGGCGACGATGCAGCCAGACGGGAAAGCGACAGTCGTCGTTTCATCCAACGATGCCAATTGTACCTGATAAAAAGCGGAAAAGCGCAAAACCGGGTAAAACACGCGTTTTACCCGGCTCTGGCGCGACATCCCGCCCGCTGCCCGCATCACAGGGAGGCGAGTTTCTCCGAGAGAATGGCCGATGCGCCCAGGAAAGCTGGGTACTGCGCCGTGATGACGAAGGTCGGCACTTGCGAGACATAATTGGCGAAGCGGCCCTTGCGCTCGAAGCGGGCGCGGAAGCCGGAGCGGTCGAAACGCGCGCCCAGGCGCGGCACGATGCCGCCGCCGATATAAATGCCGCCCAGCGCGCCCAGGGTGACGGCGACGTTGCCCGCCACGGTGCCCAGCATGCAGCAGAACGCTTCGATGACGTCGTCGCACAACTGGGATTCGCCAGCCAGCGCGCGGCGCGTGATTTCCGCCGCCTGCAAGTCTTCCGCCAGCACGCCCGCGCGGTCGGCCAAGGCGCGGTAGATCAATTCCAGGCCATCGCCAGAAATCAGGCGCTCGGCCGAGACATGCTCGTATTCGCGCCAGGCGAATTGCAGAATGCTCACTTCCGTTTCATTGAACGGCGCGAAGCTGACGTGGCCGCCTTCGCTTTGCAGGGCGATCCAGCCGCCGTGCGAAGGAATCAGGCCCGATACGCCCAGGCCCGTGCCGGCGCCGATCAGGCCGATGGCCGTGTTCGGACGGGCCGTGCCCGCGCCCACCTGGTGCTTTTGCTCGTTGGACAACTGCGGCAAGGCGCGCGCCAGGGCCGTGAAATCGTTGACCACGTCCAGGGTCGTGAAACCGCACTCTTCGCGCATGGCGCGGATCGAAAACGACCAGTGGTGGTTCGTCATGCTGAGGAAATCGCCGTCGACGGGATTGGCGATGGCAATCACGGCATGGCGCACGGCTTGCCCGCCGGCCGCGGCAATGTGCGGCAGGGCCAGGTAGGCTTGCAGGGCGGCGGACAGGCTCGGGTAATCGGCACAGGGCAACACTTCCACCAGGGTGATGTGGCCGGCGGCCACTTCCAGGGCGAAACGGGCATTAGTGCCGCCCACGTCGGCCAGCAGGCGCGGTCCATCGGCGAAGGCGGAAGTCGGCAGTACGGGAGAAGACGAAGCGCTCATGATTTTAAATGATGAAGTGGGACGCATGGGACGCCAAGCTTAAAGGATGAATGCGCCCGGAGGCAAGCAAAGTTTGTAGTTTAAGTACATCAAAACAAGCCTTTATTGGTAGTTCCACTCCAAATGCAACAGGCAGCGCCAAAATTGCTTAGAAACAATGATTTATAGTAAGTACTTGCACTCGCCAGGCACGCGAAAAGCATGCTGCACAGCAGCAGGAATCACCTTGAAAACAGAGTATGCCGGAGTTTGCGCAAAGCCGCTTGACACGTGGAGGCGCTGCTGCGGCGCTGCCGTCCTGGCCGGGCCGCAAAGGTGTTTTCGTATTATTACTACCGGTTTTTACTGTGGGTTTTACTGCCAGCCTGGCGTGCCGGCGGCAGCCCGGATCAGGAAGGCAAGCCTTCGCCCAGCAGGCTGGCGGGCGCCGGCTGGTCCGAGCGGTAGGCGGCATTCCAGGCATCGAGGCCGCCATGCAGGGGCTTGGCCCGGTGGAAGCCGTGCTGGTGCAGCAGCTTGGCCACTTGCGCGGCCGTCACGTCGTTGGGGCAGCTGCAATACACGATGATGTGGCGGTCCTTGTCCATGGCGATCATGGCGGGCACCGGTTCCTTGCCATTGAAGAACAAGGCGCCCGGCACGGCCGGTTCCAGCGCCTGCGCCGTGGCGCTGCGCGCGTCGACCATCAGCGGCTCCTCGCCCTGCTCTATGAGTTCGAGCAATTCATCGATGCCGATGCGCTCGATCTGCAAGGCCTGGCGGAAACGCCGGCGTTCGAGGAATTTGTACAGCAGGAACAAGCCCAGCAAGGTGGCCAGCATCAGCAAGGCCGTGCTGCCCATGGTGCTGAGCAAGTCGAGCACCTGCTGCACGCTGGCATGGAAAATCACGCCGACGACGATGCCCGTGCCGGTCCACAGCAAGGCGCCCAGGCCCGCGTACAGGAAGAACAGGCCCGGCGGCGTGCCCAGCGCGCCCGACATGGGCGCGGCCACGGTATTGAATCCCGGCACGAACTTGGAGACGATCAGGGCTTTCGGGCCCCAGCGCTTGAATTTGTCTTCCGTCTGGCTGACGCAGTAATCGGGCGACAGCGAGATGCGGCACAGCAGCCGCAAGATGCGCTTGCCGAAATGGCGGCCCGCGCGGAACCACGTGAAGTCGCTGATCAGGCAAGCGCTGAGCGCGGCGGCCAGCACCAGTCCCCCATTCATGTCGCCATCGACGGCCAGCGCCCCCGCCACCACGAGGATGGGAAAGGCGGGAATCGGCAGGCCGAGCTGCTCCACCAGCACGATGCCAAAGACAATCAGGACACCGTAATGTTCGAGCAGGTAAATGAGGTTGGGCATGGCCGCTATCTTACCGTAAAAAGCCCGACCTAAACGTCGGACATAACCGTAGCGAGCGGCAGTGATTTGTGGCTAAGAAGCGCAACCGTGCTTGAGCACGGCGAGCATCGCAGGCCGCAAAGCGCGACGCGCAGCAGGTTTTGACAGACGTTATATTTGCACGCCCTTCGGTATGGCGCTTAGTAACGTGCGCGTGTACGGATGCACGGGATTGCGGTACAGCTTATCCGAATCAGCCAGTTCCACCACTTGCCCCTTGTGCATCACCATCACCTGGTCGGCGATGTATTTGACGACGGACAAATCGTGCGAGATGAAGATGTACGACAATCCAAATTCATCCTGCAAATCCTGCAGCAAGTTCAATACCTGCGCTTGCACCGACACGTCCAGCGCCGACACGGATTCGTCGCACACGAGAATTTCCGGCTGCATGGTCAGGCAGCGGGCAATGGCGATGCGCTGACGTTGTCCACCGGAAAACTCGTGCGGATAGCGGTGGAAAGCCTGTTCCGGCAAGCCGACTTTATCGAGCAGCCAGTAGGCCTTGGCGATGCGTTCCTGGTCCGTCGCGCCGATCTTGTGGATGCGCATGGGTTCCAGCAGGATCTGTCCCACCGTGAAGCGCGGGTTCAGCGAGGCATATGGATTCTGGAAGATGATCTGGATGCGGCGTTTATACGGCAAATACTCCTTGTTCGGCATGGCGATCAGGTCCTTGCCGTGGAACATGGCCGTGCCGCCCGTCGCCTGGTGCAGGCGCAGCAAGGTCAAGCCCACCGTCGTCTTGCCGGAACCGGACTCGCCCACCACGCCCAGCGTTTTTCCGCGTGGCAAGGTGAACGATACATCCTTGACGGCCTGAAATTCGCGCTTGCCGAACAGTCCCTCGCGCGTGTAAAAACTTTTACTCAAGTTATTGACCACCAGCACGGGCTCGTCGCCCGGCGTGTAGCCGCGCGTGCGCTGCTTCACCTCAATGCCGGGACCCGCCTTGCCATCCATATAATCGGCGATGACGGGCAGGCGCCAAGGGCGCTCGTCCAGGGACGGGCGGCAATGCAGCAGCGCCTTGGTATAACTGTCTTGCGGCGCCTCGAATACCTGGCGCACGTCCCCTGTCTCGCGCACTTCGCCGTGGCGCATGACGATCACCTGGTCGGCGATCTCTCCCACCAGGCCCAGGTCATGGGTAATGAACAGCACGGACATCTGGTGTTTCTTTTGCAGCGCTGCGATGAGGTCCATGATCTGCTTCTGGATCGTCACGTCCAGCGCCGTCGTCGGCTCGTCCGCGATCAAGAGCTTCGGTTCGCAGGCGATGGCCATGGCGATCATCACGCGCTGCTGCTGGCCGCCTGACATCTGGCTCGGGTAGGCGTCGATTTTCGTGGCGGGGTCGGGTATGCCCACTTCCTCGAGCAGCGCCAGGGTGCGCGCCCGCGCCTGCTTGCGGTTCATGCCCATGTGCTGGCGCAACACTTCGGCGATCTGGAACCCGACCGTGAAGACGGGGTTCAGGGACGACATCGGTTCCTGGAAGATCATCGAGATATCCTTGCCGCACATGGTGCGCCGCTCGGCGATCGACAGTTGCAGCAAGTCGCGCCCGCCGAAATGGATGCTGGAAGCGGGATCGATGATGGTGTTATCTGGCGGCAACAAGCCCATCACGGCCAGGGAGCTGACGGACTTGCCGCTGCCCGATTCGCCCACCAGGGCGACGGTGCTGTTGCGCGGCACGTTGAACGAGATGCCCTTGACGGCTTCGAACGTGGTCTTCTTGTCCAGGCGGAAGGTGACGCGCAGGTCGCGCACTTCCAACAGGTTATTCTGGTCCATGAGCAACTCCTATTTCACTTTGGGGTCGAGCGCATCGCGCAAGGCATCGGTAAACAGCGAGAACGCCGTCACCAGCACGGCCATCGCCGTGGCGGCGGCTGTCAACTGCCACCATTTGCCCAGGATCAGTTCATTTTGTGCCTCGTTGAGCATGCTGCCCCACGAGACGGTGCCCACCGGCACGCCAAAGCCGAGGAAACTCAGGATCACTTCCGCCTTGATGAAGCCCACCACGAGGATGGACATTTGCACCAAGGCAACGTGGCTGACGTTCGGGAAGATGTGGGAAAACATCTTGCGCCAGTGCGAGGCGCCGATGGCGTCGGCCGCCATCACGTATTCGCGCGCCTTGTGCTTGATGTATTCGGCGCGGATCAAGCGGTACGGCCCCGTCCAGCCCGTCAAGCCCAGGATCAGCACGATGGTCAGCACGCCCTTCTGTTGCAGCACCGCCGCCACCGTCAAAATCATCAGGATGGAAGGAATCGACGTGAAGATGCTGTAGAACCAGTTGAAGAAGTCATCGACGATGCCGCCGAAATAGCCGGACACGGCGCCAAAGAGCGTGCCCAGCACGACGGCCAGCAAGGCGGCCACCAGGCCCACGACGATCGACGTCTCGCCGCCCTTGACGGTTTTCTGCAGGATATCGTGGCCCCACTTGTCGGCGCCGAACGGCAAGGTTGCCGCCTTGTGCGTAACGAGTTTCTTGGCCTTGCCCATGCCAGCGCGCAAGGCCGTCAAGTCGTCGGCCAGCGGGTCCGTGACGCCGTACATTTCCACGCCAGCCGATGGGTTGCTGCCCATCTGGGCGCGCAGTTCGGCGATATCGTCGGCCAGCGGGTCGAGCACATTGACTGGTGTCGGCGCGCTGCGCTCGTCCGTCACGGGCATGGCGCCATCGGCGGTGACGTCCTTGTCGGCGCCGACGAAGGTGGGCGGCGCGTAGCTGACGGCCACTTCGTCTTCCCAGTTCGAGGCAACCAGGCCGCTGGCGGAAGCCAGCACCAGCAGGAAAAAGGCGCCGACCACGGCCAGCGATACCATTGCAATCTTGTCGCCGCGCAAACGGCGCCACGCCAGGGCCCACAGGCCGGGCGATGTATGAGGTTTCGACATCGTCTCTTTCTACTTCAGTTGTACGCGAGGATCGACCGCCTGGTACAGCAGGTCGGTGAGCAGGTTGAAGAGCATGGTGGCGGCGGCGACATACACGGTGATCGCCTTGATCACCGGAAAGTCGCTGCGCTCGACAGCCAGAATCACTTCACGCCCGATGCCGGGGATGCCAAAGAAGCGCTCGAGCAGGAAAGCGCCGATCAGCAGGGCCGGCAAGTTCGACATCACATAGGTAATGATGGGGATGCCGGCGTTGCGCAGCACGTGCACCCACATGATGCGGCCTTCCTTCAAGCCCTTGGCGCGCGCCGTGCGCACGTAATCCTGGTTGGCCTCGTCCAGCACGAAAGTGCGGAACAGGCGCAGGGTCGGCGCAATCGACACGGCCAGGCCGATCAGGATGGGCAAGGTCGAATAGCGCAGCAGGTTTTCCCAGAAGCTGTCGCCCCAGCCCTGCACGGGGAACAGGCCCAGCTTGTAGGCAAAGCCGTACTGGAAGACGATGATGTAGACGAGGATGGAAATCGACATGCCCACCGTGCAGGCGATCATAACGGCGCGGTCCGTCAGCGAGCCGCGCACAAACGCGATGGCCAGCGCCAGCGCCACGCCAAAAAACGTTTCCAGCACGGTCAGCGGGATCAGCACCATCATCGACGGCCCCAGGCGCGAGGTGATGATGTGCGACACGGATTCCCCCGTCGCCCAGCTCTGGCCGAAGTCGAACGTGACGATCTGCTTGATGAAGATCCACAGTTGCACGTAATACGGCTGGTCGACGCCCAGCTGGCGGCGGATGTTGGCGATGCTTTCCGCACTCGACATCTTGCCGGCCAGGATGTAGGCGGGGTCGCCGCCCACCCAGTTGAACAGGATAAACACCAGCAGGACGACGCCCAGCATGGTGGGCAGCATCTGCCACAAGCGGCGCAGGATATAAGCAAACATAATGATTCCTTGTTGTTATAAGCTGCGCTTATTTTTTAACCGCGTCGGCAACGGGCGCCACTGGCGTGCCCGTGCTGTCGATATCCATGTACGCCCATTCCTGGAACAGGATCGGGTGCTTCTTGTAGCCTTGCACCGACTTTTGCGCCAGCATGTTGCGGTAGCGCGCATAGCCGATCAGGGCGCCCGCATTGACTTCCAGGCGGCGCGCCATCTTGTGGAACAGCTCGTCGCGCTCGGGGCTGGCCGGCATGGCCTGGCTGGCGGCGTACCATTTATCGTACTCGGGGTCCTGGTAGCAGCCATTGTTGTTCTGGTGCGTGTTCGGGCCATAGAACAGCTGCATGAAGTTGTCGCCGTCCGGATAGTCGGCCAGCCATGGCGCCGTGCGCGTCTGCATCTTGCACTGCTTTTCCGTCTTCAAAATGTCGGAAAAGATCATGCGGTCGTTTTCCATGCGGATGCCCAGCGAGTTGTAGGTCTTGCGCCACATTTCCGCCTGCAGCACGCCATTGGCTTCATTGCGCGAAGCGTAGCGGATCAGGAGCGGCTTGCCGTCCGGTAAGGTGCGCCAGCCGTCGGCGCCCTTCTTGTAGCCGAATTTATCCAGCAATTTATTGGCCAGCACGGGATCGTATTGCAGCAGGCTCTTGTAGTGCGGATCGTAGCCGACGACGCCCGGCGGGATCGGATAGTCGAGGCGCTTGGCCTGGCCATTCCAGATGATGCGGATTTCTTCATCGATATTGTGCGCCATGGCAATGGCACGGCGCAGCGCGATCTTTTCCTTGCTGAAGCCGCCGAGGGTGGGGTCTTCCATGTTCCAGTAGTAATAGCTGATCTCCGGGTCCAGCAAGCGCGACAGTTGCACGCCCTTCTCCGCCAGTTCGGGACGCAGCTTGCCGTTCAGCAATGCTTTCGGCGCCAGCGGGCCGTCGAGCCAGAACACGTCCGTGCCGCCGCTCTGGAAGGACAGCCAGCGCGACTGGTCTTCGATCATCACGGAAATTTCGATGCGGTCGATGGCGGGAATGCGTTTACCTTGCATCTGGCGCACGATGCGCTGGTCGTCCGGATCATCGCCGGCCATGAAATTCCACGTTTCCGGCAAGTGCTGCGGGTTGCGGTTCAGGACGATGCGGTTGCCGCGCGTCCATTCACCGAGCGTGTAGTAGCCGGTGCCGACGGGATTCGAGCCCACTTCGCCCTTCACGTCGCCGTACTTGTCCACCACTTCGCGCGCCACGGCGGCCGTCGGCACGTAGGCGAGGATCATGGGGAAGTTGAAATCCGTCTTGGTCAGCGTGATGCGCAAGGTGTACGGATCGAGAATTTCCAGGCCGGCCACCTTCTTGTTGAAGTCCAGCTTGTTCGCCTTGGCAGCTTCCTTGGCCAGGTCGTCCAGCCCCACTACCTTGCCTTCGAACAGCCAGCTGTGCGGCGAAGCGAGGCGCGGGTCGAACAGGCGTTTCCACGAATACACGTAATCGGCCATCGTCAGTTCGCGGCGCTTGCCGCCGAACGCGGCGTCCGGCGTGAACAGGATGCCTTTTTTCAGGCGGATGGTGTAGGTCTTGCCGTCGGCGGACACTTCCGGCATGGCGGCGGCCGCGCCGGGCACCACCTTGACGGGGCGCGCCAGGTAATCATAGGTGTACAGGGTGTCGAAGACGGCCTGCGTGATGTGGTTCGAATACAGGTCGCGCGCGGTAGCCGGATCGAAGCCCGTCTCGGCGGCCGGCAAGATATAGCGCAAGGTTTTGACCGGCGCGGCCGCGGCGCTGGGGGCATCGGCGGCAACGGCCGCCAGCGGCAGGGTGGCCAGGCAGGCGAGCAGCGCCACGCGCCGCATCCATGGTGACTTCATGTAATACCCTTCATCTCGATTATCTGTCGCACCGTATTGGTGCGCTTGTACTGGCTTCCCCCTGGGATACAGGATTCCACCGCCAAAACCAGTCCATCCACGCAAGATCTATGCCTTGTTCATCGCCAGCCCCGTCCGCATGCAGGCGCGCTGGAAAAAGGCGTAACGATAACGCATATTCTGTTCGCCGGGCAAAAAGCCGCAGCATGCGTGCAACGCGCGGCAAGGTCCGCTCGCGGCGTTGCGAACATTTTCCGCAACGCAACATAGCCGGATCGGCGCCACAAAAAAACGTATTGGTAGAAACCCTTACGTCCACGAATGAGCGCCATTTCAATACGCCGGCGGAAAGCATATATCGCAGCGCAGCATTAAAAAAAATGCCATTTTAAAAACATCGCAATATTGGAAAAAACACTGTTGTTTCCATGCTGAAAGGTCACATCCCAACGTTGACAAGCTTTCTCGGCAAGTGGTCTTATCAATCACGGCAACTCACAGTCTGCCGTTTGACCCACAGCGATTGCCGACGCAGCAATCTTTTTTAGCTTAGCGAGGTTGTGTCGCAAACCGACCAGCCGAACTTACTTTCGGAGTTTTGAGAATGATGATGGAAACAGTTATGTCCCGCTCCGTACGCCTGATCTTTTCAGGTAGCGTAGCAGCGGTCAGCCTTGGCATGATGGCTGTGCCGGCAATGGCGCAAGATGCCAATGTACAACGTGTGGAAATTACCGGATCGAGCATCAAACGGGCCACTGCCGAGACCGCGTCACCGGTACAGGTCATCAGCCGTGACGACCTGATGAAGTCGGGCAAGGCCACCGTGGCCGAATACCTGCAAACCCTGACCGCCGATGGCGCGGGTTCCTTGCCGACGGGTTTCGGCAACGGCTTTGCCGCCGGTTCCACGGCCATCTCGCTGCGCGGCCTGGGCGCCACCTCGACCCTGGTCTTGCTGAACGGCCGCCGCATGGCGCCGTTCGCGCGTGCCGATGACGGCCAGAAAAGCTTCACCGACCTGTCGACGGTGCCGATGCAGATCGTCGAACGCATCGAGATCCTCAAGGACGGCGCCTCGTCCACCTACGGCGCGGACGCCATCGCCGGCGTCGTCAACATCATCCTGCGCAAGGACTTCGAAGGCCTGACCCTGAAAGGCGACACGGGCATTTCCGGCGACAGCGACGCCAAACAGCACCGCGCCTCGCTGACCTTCGGCAAGGGCAACCTGGACACGGATAAATACAACTTTGTCGTCAATGCCGAATACACCAAATCGGACATGCTGATGAACAATGAGCGCTCCGGCCGCAAATGGATAGGCAAGGCCGACCTGCGTCCGTATGGCTACGCGATCAACACCCAGTTCGCCGGCGGCTACATCAACGGCACCAACGATGCGAATGCCTCGCCCACGGGCCTGATCCGCGATCCCGTCACCAACAACTATGTGTCGCTGCCAGGCTGCTCCTCCTTGTCCGTATCTTCGCCGCAAGATCCGAAAGGCGGCTGTTTGTGGCACCATGACCAGTTCCGCTCGATGCAGCCGAAGATCGAATCGGTCAACCTGTACACGCGCGGCACCTGGCAAGTCAATGCCGACACCCAGGTGTATGCGGAAGCGGGCTACTCGAAGCGCGACACGGCGTTTACGCTGATACCGCCATCGGTCACGCCCACCATCGCGTTCCCGCCCAACGCCACCAGCCCGACTGGCGTGATCAACTACGGTTCTGGCGCTGGCACCACCATCGTGCTGGCCGCCAACCATCCGCAAAATCCCTATGGCGTGCCTGTGCGCGTGCGCTACCAGGCCTTCGACGTGGGCGCCAGCACGCGCCAGGCCAACAATGAGTTCAACCGCATCGTGCTCGGCGTCAAGGGCAATGCCATGGGCTGGGATTACGATGCCGGCTACACGCATTCGGAATCGAAGCTGCACCTCGACTACAGCAACATGCTGAACATGGCCGTCGTCAAGGATGCCCTGGGCAATCCGAACAGCAAATATTTCCCGTACTACATCGGTGCACAGGCAAACAAGAATCCGGCCTCGCTGTACGCGGCCATGGTGACCAACGCCACGTCCGACTCCACGACCAAGCTCGACATCATCGACTTCAAGGCATCGCGCGAACTGATGCAATTGCCGGGCGGCGCCCTGGGCCTGGCCGTGGGTGCGGAACACCGTCGCGACAAGCTCGACAATCCATCGTTGTCGGGCACGGAAAACGGTTCCATCAACTCCAGCTATGTGGCCGCCAAAGGCGACAGCAAGGTCTCGGCCGTCTTCCTGGAAGTGCTGGCACCCGTGATCAAGACGGTGGAATTGTCCGGCGCCTTGCGCTACGACAAATACGACCGTTTCTCGTCGACCACGCCGAAACTGGGCGCCAAGTGGACGCCCGTCAAGACCTTCGCCGTGCGCGGCACGTATTCGGAAGGCTTCCGCGCACCGGGCCCGGCCGAAAGCAATGCCAATTCGCAATCGACGGGCACCTCGACCGTCAGCGATCCCGTGCGCTGCCCCGGAGGCAAGCAATTGCCGGGCGCCAATGCCAGCGACTGCGAACTGCAAGTGGCGGCCGTCAAGATCGGCGACCCGAACCTGAAACCGGAAAAATCCAAGGGCTACACCCTGGGCATCGTGTGGGATCCGTTCAACGATACCAGCCTGTCGCTGGACGGCTGGAAGATCAAGCGTGAAAACGAGATCAATCCCCTGCCGTACAACGAAGCGGCCGCCCTGCCGACGGCCATCCGTTCCGACAACAACCTGACCATCAACGGCGTCGTCACGCCAAACACGGGCACCTTGCTGATCACCAAGGCGCCGTACCGCAACTCCAGCTACACGGAGATCAAGGGTATCGACCTGGACATCAAGCAGCGCGTGCGCCTGGGCGACTACGGCCGCGCCACGTTCGGCCTGACCTGGACCCACATCGCATCGTGGGTGCGGGCCGAGTCGGCCACCGTGCGCTACCAGTTCGCCGGCACGCACGGCAACTGCGATACGTCCAACTGCGCCGGCACGCCGAAGGACAAGATCAACCTCACCGGCTCGTGGGACCTGGGCAACTGGAACGTCAGCGGCGTGCTGAACTACCGTTCGGATATGAAAAATATCAAGTTCGAAGGCGACCCTTGCGCCTCCAAACTGGCGAACGGCACGCCGGCGCCGAACGGTTGCAAGCTCGCCTCGTTCACCACGCTCGACCTGTCCTCCCGCTGGAACGTCAACAAACAGTTGCAATTGTTTGCTTCGATCAACAACGTGACCGACAAGATCGCGCCGCTCGACCCGCTGACCTATGGCGGCATGAGCTACAACCCGATGGACGCCAGCGGCGCCATCGGCCGTTACTTCAAACTGGGCGCCAGCTACAAGTTCTTCTAAGCGTCCGCTCAGGCTGCCACGCACAGCCTGAACATCCGGCAGGCACAAGTCACTATCGCCATGCCATCCACACCAACGCCCGCTGCACTGCAGCGAGCGTTTTTTTATTTTGCGCACGAGGGGGATGGCAGCCTCATCAAAAATGCGGCACAAAATGCACCTTCTTTGTTCTAAATCAGTACCTCTGATGCACTGCGTTGTTTAGGCACACAAACCTGTTTGCCACGTTGACAAAAACTTTTGCAGCTCATTACAGTGAATCTCTTGAAAAGATATAAATACTTTTCAATGTTCTCGGTGCGCCAACCAGCGCGGCCGTTCTTGCCCTTCTAGCCAACCGCTTTTCCAGGAGTCTTGAACATGATCAGAGAAACACGCTTGTCCCGTTCCATCCGTTTGATTTGCGCCAGCGGCCTTGCCGCAGGCCTGCTCAGCCAGCAGGTGCTGGCGCAAGAAGTCAGCGATACCAGCAGCATGCAACGCGTCGAAGTCACCGGTTCCTCCATCAAGCGCCTCGTCTCGGAAACGGCGACGCCCTTGTCCATCTTCAAGGCCGAGGATTTTGCCAAACAGGGCTTGACGACGGCCCAGGAAGTGCTCAGCAAGATCCCCTCGAATGCGTCCAGCATGGGCAGCGGCAATGCCGTCGGCGGCAATACCAGCGGCTTGCCCACGGGCGGCCAGGCCAGCGCCGACTTGCGCGGCCTGGGCGGCGACAAGACCCTGGTCCTGCTCAACGGCCGGCGCATCGCCAACCATCCATATGACGGCGCCAGCGTCGACCTGAACATCATTCCCATCGCCGCCCTGGAACGGGTCGAAGTGCTGCGCGATGGCGCCTCGGCCATCTACGGCACGGACGCCATCGGCGGCGTCATCAACTTCATCACGAAGCGCTCCGTCAACGTCACGAATATCACCGCCGAGGTCGTCGCGCCAGAACACAAGGGCGCAGGCGAGCACCGCATCAACCTGTCGACGGGTTTCGGCAAGCTCGACACGGACGGCTACAATATTTTCGGCGTGGTCGACTACCACAAGCAAAATGTACTCACGTCGCAGGATCGCGATTTTTCCAAGACCGGCATCATTCCCGAGCGGGGCCTGTCGCTCACCAGCGGCACCACCTTCCCCGGCAACTACTTCGATGCGGCGGCCAACGGCGGCAAGGGCCTGGCCGGCAATCCGTACGCGGCCAGCGGCTGTCTGCCACCGCTGTCGGTGGCGGCCGCCAACGGCACTTGCCGCCAGGATTACACGCGTCAGATCGACGATCTGCCCGCGCAGGAGCAAGTGGCCTTCTTCGGCAAGGGCGCCTTCAAGCTCGGTGGCGGCCACCTGGCCACGGTGGAATATCTGCATTCGGAAAACAAGGTGAAAGCACGCACGGCGCCGCCGCCGCAAACGGGCTTGATCTTGCCCATTAGCAGCAAATATTATCCGGGCAAGGCGGGCGGCGTGCCGGCGCAGCCGGGCTTGTCGGGCCAGCCCCTGAGCGTCAACTGGCGCCCCGTGGAAGCGGGCCAGCGGCAGATCGATTCGGACGGCAAGGCGGACCGCCTGGTGCTGGCGCTGGAGGGAGAACTGGCCGGCTGGGATTACAAGACGGGGCTGAGCCACGCGATCAGCAAGTCGTCGGAGAAATTTACGGGTGGCTATGTGCAGGATGCTTCGTTCGCCGCCGGCGTGCTCAATGGCATCCTGAACCCGTTTGGCGTGCAGGATGCGGCCGGCAAGGCTTATCTGGACAGCACTGCCCTGCGCGGTGAAGTGCAGAACGCCAAGGTCACCACCACGGGCTTCGACCTCAAGGGCAGCCGCGACCTGATGCAACTGGCCGGCGGCCCGCTGGCCATCGCTTTGGGCGGCGAAGTACGGCGCGAAAAGGCCGACTTCAACGTGAACCGCGACATCGCCGGCCAAGCCACCAGTTCAGGCCTGTCCGGCTCGCTGTCGAAGAGCGGTTCACGCACGATCCAGGCCGTCTTCGGCGAAGTTAACTTGCCACTGATCAAGGACCTGGAAGTGCAGCTGGCCGCCCGCTTCGACCATTACAGCGACGTGGGCAGCACCACCAATCCGAAGCTGGCCCTGCGCTACCAGGCCAGCAGCGCGCTGGTGCTGCGCGGCTCGGCCAGCACGGGTTTCCGCGCGCCCACGCTGTTTGAAAAGAATGCGCCACCGTCGAAGAACGATACCAACGATTCCTACGACGACCCGATCCTGTGCCCCGGAGGCGTGCCGCAGCCGGGCGCCAATCCCTTGCGCGATTGCGACTTGCAGCAATTCAAGCTGCAAGGCGGCAATGAAAAGCTGAAACCGGAAAAATCCACCACCTTCGCCTTTGGCCTGGTGCTCGAACCCATCAAGGAAGTCACCGTCGCCGTCGATTACTGGAACATCCATTTGAAGGACAAGATTTCATCCCTGCCCGAACAATCGATCTACGGCAACTATGAAAAATACAAGGCCTTGTTCCTGCGCAATCCCGACGGTTCGCCCTACGCCATCCTCGACCTGAACGACAACCTCGGTGAAGTGAAGACCGACGGCATCGACGTCAGCCTGAATGCGCGCCTGGGACGCGGCGCGTATGGCGATTTCAGCGTGTCGGTCGACGGCACCTGGACCCACAAGTATGACTACCAGAACGAGCGCGGCGGCGAATTCATCGCCAACGTGGGCCGCTACGCGGACAACAATCCCGTCTTCCGCTGGAAGCATACGGCGGCGCTGAACTGGCGCATGGGCAACTGGGGCGCCACCGTGTCGCAATCGTTCAAGTCCGGCTACACGGATCAGAACCAGGTGGATCCGCAGTACCGCCACGATGTGCCGTCCTACAGCCTGCTGGGACTGTCGGGCAGCTATGCGTGGAAAGGCTTGCTGCTGACTGCCGGCGTGAAAAACCTGCTGGACAAGGAACCGCCGTTCTCGAACCAGGGCACCCTGTTCCAGAAAGGCTATGACCCGCGCTACACGGACCCGGTCGGGCGCGCCTGGTACTTGCGCGGCAGCTATACGTTTTAAGGGGAAATTGCGGGAAACGCGATCAGACAGACAGCGCTGGCAAGCATTTGCCAGCGGAAGCAAAGACGGCGCCATCAGCGATGATGTGCGCCGTTTTATTTTACGCATCTGAGCATGGCTGACAAGGGTTCACGATATTTTATTGCTGAAGGATTATAAAAAAAACAGGAAAATGTTGCATTTCGTCCAAAAAGTCCGCACGAAATTGACAATCTGAATCGTGAATGTTTTGATGAGGCCCAAGAAAATTTACAGAATTTTCGTTGGTCAATTTTGAAATAAGCAAATAAATTGTCAGCAAGCAACATGTTATTTCAAAATAAATGCCATCTTTATCACAATAACAAGGAATTTCAGATGATGATAGAAAATGTAATATCGCGGTCGCTGCGCCTGATGTTTGCAGGCGGCATGGCCCTGAGCATGCACGCCGCGTATGCGCAAGAAACAACAGATGGCACCATGCAACGCGTGGAAGTCACGGGTTCGAGCATCAAGCGCTTGTCGTCGGAAACAGCTTTGCCGATCACGTCGATCAAGGCCAGCGACTTTGCCAAGCAAGGCTTGACGACGGCACAGGAAGTCCTGTCCACCATTTCCATGAATCAAAGTACCCAGGGCAGCAGCCAGTCGGTGGGTGCGGGCACGGGCGGCCAATCCGTCGCCGACCTGCGCGGCATCGGCGGCGACAAAACCCTGGTCCTGCTGAATGGCCGCCGCATCGCCAGCCATCCGTTCAACGGCTCGTCCGTCGACCTGAACATCATTCCCGTCTCGGCCCTGGAAAGAGTGGAAGTGCTGCGTGACGGCGCCTCCGCCATCTACGGCACCGACGCCATCGGCGGCGTGATCAACTTCATCACCAAGCGCTCGGTCAAGGGCGGTTCTGTGACCGTGGAACATTACGAGCCACAAAAATCGGGCGGCGGCGACGAGTCGCGCCTGAACCTGTCCGCCGGCTATGGCGACCTGAACAAAGATGGCTTCAACGTCTTCGGCGTCGTCGACGTGCACCGCCAGTCGGCACTGAACGCCAGCGACCGCGCCTTCTCCGCCAACGGCTATGTGCCGAACAAGGGCGTGAATAACCTGAGCAGCACGACGCCGATCGCCAACTTCACCACCATCAACAGCGATCCGGAAAAAGTGTTCTCCGGCAATCCAGCCTTTGCCGGCGGCTGCGTGGGCGAAAACCTGCGCCCGAATCCGAGTGGCCGTCCGACCTGCGCGTTTGACGCCGCACCGTATATCCAGGACATTCCGAAGACCAACCAGGAATCGTTCCTGGGCAAGGCCAGCTTCAAGATCAATCAGGATCACCTGGCCACCCTCGAATACTTGCACGCCCGCAGCACCAATGAGTCGCGCATCACGCCGCCGACCTTGACGCGTATCGGCCTGACCATAGACAAGAATTCGCCCTACTACCCGGGCGGCAGCGCCGGCGTACCGGCCGTGCCTGGCCTGGCAGGTGAAAACCTCGACCTGAGCTGGCGTCCGATGGACATGGGCCAGCGCATCGGCTTCGACACCAGCACCTCGGACCGCCTGGTTGCCGCTTCCGAAGGCGTCGTTGCCGGCTGGGACTACAACGTGGGGCTGAGCTACTCCGTGAGCAAGGCCACCAGCGCCTTCGTCAACGGCTACCTGGGCGACAAGCGCATGATCGACGGCGTGGCCAGTGGCGTGCTCAACCCGTTCGGCCAGCAAAACGCCGCCGGCCTGGACTACATGAAAAATTCCTTGCTGCAAGGTGAATACCTGAGCGCGAAGATGACCAGCACTGCGGTGGACGCCAAGATCAGCCGTGAAATCTACGACCTGCCAGCGGGTGCCGTCGGCTTTGCCGTCGGTACCGAATTCCGCAATGAGAAGGCGGAATACGACATCAACACGGCGCTCGCTTCGCAAGCGTCGAGCTCGGGCTATGCCGAAGCCAAGGACCAGTCGGGCAGCCGCAATATTGCCGCCATCTTCACTGAACTGAGCATTCCTGTCGTGAAAAATCTGGAACTGTCGCTGGCAGCCCGTTACGACCATTACAACGACGTCGGTGGCAGCTTCAATCCAAAAGTCGGCGTGCGCTGGCAGCCGACCAACCAGATCCTGTTCCGCAGCTCGTACAACACGGGCTTCCGCGCCCCGACCCTGTATGACCTGCATGGCCCGATGAGCAAGACCTTCACGGCCGGCAAGTACAGCGATCCACGTCTGTGTCCAGGCGGCGTAGCCATCCCTGGCGCGAATGAAAATTCGGCCTGCAGCACGCAGCAATACATCCGCTCGGGCGGCAATCCTGAGATCAAGCCGGAAAAATCGAAAACGTTCAGCGCCGGTATCGTGCTCGAACCAACGAAATCGCTGACCGTTTCGCTCGACTACTTCCAGATCAAGTTGCGCGACAAGATCGGCACCGTGGCTGAACAAACCCTGTTCGACAAATACGATAAGTACCAGAACAACTTCGTATACTCGGCTAACGGCACTTCGCTCGATTACGTGCTGTCCCCACTGGAAAACCTGGGCGAAATGCATACCTCGGGTATCGATCTGGGCTTGAACTGGAGAATGCCACGCAGCCAGTATGGCAACGTCACCTTTGCCTTCGACGGCACCTGGGTGCAGAAATATGAGTATCAGAACGAGCGCAACGGCGAATACGTGCAGAACGTCGGCGTGTATGGCGAAAATGGCCCGGTATTCCGCTGGAGACATAATGCTTCGCTGAACTGGAACCTCGGTCAGTGGAACGCGACCTTGTCGAACAAGTACATGAGCGGCTACCACGACATGAACGACGTCGACGACGAGTTCAAGCAAAAGGTCAAGGCGTACTCGATCTGGTCGCTGTCGGGCATGTATTCGGGCTTCAAGAACACGGAACTGACCGTGGGCGTGAAAAACCTGCTGAACGAAGATCCACCGTTCACCAACCAGTACAAGACCTTCCAGTCCGGCTACGATCCGCGTTACGCCGATCCGCTGGGCCGCACTTTCTACGTGCGCGCCACGTACAAGTTCTAAGCTGAGACGCAACTGATATCAGCTAAGAACTGAAAAAGCCCGGAAAGCTTAGCTTTCCGGGCTTTTTTTCATGCTGCGCGCCACCTTATTCCGCGTCGCCCTGCAGGCGGCGCTGCCTGACGGCCGCCGCCAGGTTTTCCAGCACGGCCACGCTGGCGCTCCAGTCGATGCAGCCATCCGTGACGGACTGGCCATAGATCAATTCCTTGCCTGGGATCAAATCCTGGCGGCCCGCCACCAGGTGCGATTCCACCATCACGCCGACGATGCGGCCATCGCCGCCGGCCACCTGGCTGGCGATATCGGCACACACGGGAATCTGGTTTTCTGGTTTTTTCGAACTGTTCGCATGCGAGGCGTCGATCATCAGGCGCGCCGCCAGGCCTTGCGCGGCGATCGCCTTGCACGCCTCGTCCACGCTGACCGCGTCATAGTTCGGGGTTTTTCCGCCGCGCAAGATGATGTGGCAATCCTCGTTGCCGTTGGTCGAGACGATGGCCGAGTGGCCGCCCTTCGTGACGGACAGGAAATGGTGCGGCTGCGAGGCGGCCTTGATGGCTTCCACGGCGATTTTCACATTGCCGTCCGTGCCATTCTTGAAGCCGACCGGACAGGACAATCCCGACGCCAGCTCACGGTGCACCTGCGATTCCGTCGTGCGCGCGCCGATGGCGCCCCAGCTGATCAGGTCGGCGATGTATTGCGGGCTGATGACGTCAAGGAACTCCGTGCCGGCCGGCAAGCCCAGCTCATTGATATCGCGCAACAGTTCGCGCGCCATGCGCAAGCCGTCGTTGATGCGGAAGCTGTTGTCCATGTACGGGTCGTTGATCAAGCCCTTCCAGCCCACCGTGGTGCGCGGCTTCTCGAAATAGACGCGCATGACGATTTCCAGTTCGCCCGCGAAACGCGCGCGCTCCTTGACCAGCAGGCGCGCATATTCCATCGCCGCCTTGGTGTCGTGGATGGAGCAAGGCCCGATCACCACCATCAGGCGGTCGTCCTGGCCATGCAGGATACGGTGCAGGGCAATGCGGGCGCTGGCGGCAGTCTGTTCGGCTTGCTCCGAGCAGGCAAATTCGCGGATCAGGTGGGACGGCGGGGTCAGTTCCTTCATTTCGCGAATGCGCAAATCATCGGTGCGGGGCATCATTTTCTCCAAAATTTAAGGAAGGGTAAAACATCTGGGTAAAAAAAAAACCGCCATCGGTGGCGGTTTTTTAGAATTTGCTGGGATCTCGTTTTGCTGCTACGTGAACCGACCGCTACTCCACCGCCTTTGGGTTGGAATTGCTAAAGTAAAAATAAGCGGTAAAAAAGTGGCGAGCGAACATGCGAGTCATCCGTAAGTGATGAACGACTATAAACCTAAATTGCAAGGGTTGGCAAGCATATTTGTCGGCAAAGCCGCATGCCGCTGCCGTTTTACACTGCATAACCCGCAAAAAAGCATAAAAAGTTGCGCGCTGTGAATCTCGCCGCGACTCTGCATCCCCGGCGCCACCGTTGTGCCCGTCGTGGCAACCACGCCACGCCAGCCATTCTATCGACGACAAGCATGGCACTCCTTGATCCAGGTCTAGTCCCGGCGTCGCCGCACGGACAAAACTCAAGGACGTATCGATGACCTTTGACTGCCTGACCTTTCCGGAGAACCGCATGATCCCTACACCATCCTTGCATTCCGCTGCCTTTTCACCACCCAGACTGGGCCTGGCACTGGCCAGTGCACTGCTGAGCCTACCCGTCCTGGCGCAGGACGCCGCGCCGATTGCGCGCGTGGAAATCACCGGCTCGAACATCCGCCGCGCGCAGGCGGAAACGGCGTCAGCCGTGCAAACCCTGAGCGCGGCCGACATTGAAAAATCGGGCAAGTCCAGCGTGGCCGAACTGCTGCAGACCCTGGCCGTCGACAACCAGGGCTCCGTCCCCACCACCTTCGGCAACGGCTTTGCCGCCGGCGCCTCCGGCGTGTCGCTGCGGGGCCTGGGCACGGCCTCGACCCTGGTGCTGCTGAATGGCCGCCGCGTCGCGCCATATGGCCTGGCCGACGACGGGCAGAAAGTGTTTGCCGACCTGAACATCATTCCCCTGGAAGCCGTGGAACGGGTGGAAATCCTCAAGGATGGCGCCTCGGCCATCTATGGATCGGACGCCATCGCCGGCGTCGTCAACGTGATCCTGCGGCGCGACTACCAGGGCACGGCCATCAAGGGCAATTACGGCAAGACGAAGGAGTGGGACGGGCGCGACGCGCGCGCCGCCATCACGCACGGCTTCGGCGACATCGACACGGACCGCTACAACGTGCTGCTGAACCTCGAATACAGCGAAAAGGCCGCCATCTGGAACCGCGACCGGGCCGGGCGGGGCGCCGTCGGCCGCAGCGACTTGCGCGACCTGGGCTTCAGCGCGCAGGAAACCCTCAGCGGCGCGGGCGCCATCACCACCAACAATGCGGCCGGCAGCGCCGTCAACGGCAATGTGCGCAATCCCGACACGCTCGACTACTACAACCGCGGCAACCTCGCTGGCGCGGGCTTTACGCGCACCTTCCCCGGCGCCGCCTGTGGCAATTTCACGACTCACCCGCAGGGCGATCCGGGCGGCGGCTGCCTGACCGATGCCGCACAGCAATATGGCCAGATCCAGCCCAAGCAAAAGAACATCAATTTCTTCGGCCGCGGCGCCTGGCAATTGACGCCGGAGCTGCAAACGTATGCCGAGCTGAATCTGTATCACAGCGAATCGCACTCGGCCACCACGCCCTCGACGGTCAGCGGCTCGGTCGGCTATCCGGGCGGCCCCGTCAGCAATGCGGGCGTATCGCTGGGCGCCGCCCACCCGGACAATCCGTATTTCGGCACGGCGGCGCGGCTGCGCTACCTGGCGGCCGACGTGGGGCCGCGCCTGTCGGAAGTCACATCCACCTTCATGCGCTTTGTCGCCGGCATCAAGGGTAGCGTGGCGGGCTGGGATATCGACAGCGCCCTGCTGTACTCGCAGAACAAGGTGTCGAACGACCTGGACGGCTACCTGCAGCGCGACGTCGCCTTCGCCCTGCTCAACCCGAGCGCCGCCAATGTGGAGCGGGCCAGCCTGAACCCCGCGTATGCGGCCCTGCCGGCTGGCAGCCTGTGGCGCATCGCGGAAAACGCGGGCCTCAATTCGCGCGAGCTGTACGCGGCCCTGTCGCCGCGCATCTCGAACGACGCCAAGACGCATATCGCGCAGATCGACTTCAAGGCCAGCCGCGAGGTGGCCAAGCTCGACGGCGGCGCCCTGGGCGTGGCCGTGGGCGCGGAATTCCGCCACGAATCGACGGAACTCAAGCCCACCACGGGCACGGAACGGGGCAATATCATTGGTCTCGGCTATTCCGCCTATAAGGGCAGCCGCAACGCCTCGGCCATCTATGCAGAGATGCTGGCGCCCGTGCTGAAGAGCGTGGAACTGTCGGGCGCCCTGCGCGCCGACCATTTTACCGACGTGGGCAACTCCTATACGCCGAAAGTGGGCGTGAAATGGACGCCCGTGCGCGAACTGGCCCTGCGCGGCACCTTCGCCAAGGGTTTCCGCGCCCCCAGCGCGGCGGAAAACGGCGTCGGCGGCCTGGCCGCGTTCTCCACCGCCAGCGATCCGCTGCGCTGCGCACTGGGCGTGGAAGCGGCCTGCGATCCGGCTTCCATCGCCGTTATCACCTCGCCCAATCCCAAGCTGTCGCCCGAGCGTTCGCGCAGCTATTCCGTGGGCGCCGTGTGGGACCCGTTGCCGCGCACCAGCATTTCCGTCGACCTGTGGCAAATCCGCCGCAAGAATGAAATCAACCAGGAGCAAACGGATACGGCCATCGCCGAAGGCCATGTGGCGCGCGACCCGTCGACGGCCACCGGCATCGCCGGCGATCCGGGCGCCATCACGGCCGTGCTGGCCAATTATGTGAATTCGGCGCAAACGACGGTGCGCGGCATCGATATCGACGCGCGCCAGCGCTTCAGCCTGGGCAGCGACTATGGCAACCTGACCTTCGACTTGAAGTGGACGCATCTGTATAAATGGCTGCGCACGGAACAGGACGGCACGCAGCGCGATTTTGCCGGCACACATGGCAATTGCGACGTGTCCAACTGCATGGGCACGCCGGACGACCGCATCAACCTGGGCGCCACCTGGGAACGCCAGAACTGGCGCGTCACGGCCAACGTCAACTACCGCGCGCCGCTTGATAACCTGCTGTTCAAGAATGACCCGGACGGCTGCGCCACGCACTTCGCCGACGGCACGGACGCGCCGCGCGGCTGCCGCATCGCCTCGTTCACCACGGTGGACCTGACGGCCCGCTGGCTGGCCACGCCCAAGCTGGAAGTGTTTGCGACAATACAGAACCTGTTCGACAAGATCGCCCCGCTCGATCCGCTCACGTATGGCGCCACGGGCTACAACCCGCTCGACTACGCGGGCGCGGCGGGACGCTTCATCAGTGCGGGGGTGAAGTACAAGTTCTGAATTTCATCATATTTTCAACGTATCAGGCGTTTCAGGAACCGTAGCGAGCAAGCCCAATATTGGGTTGAGTAGCGCAGCTGTACTTCAGGTACAGCGAGCAACGCAAACTCAAGAGTGGGCTGCGCAGTAGGTTCCTGAAATGGCGATCTAAGCCGTGCCGCCGACGGTAATGCCGTCCAGGCGCAAGGTCGGCTGTCCCACGCCCACGGGCACGCTCTGCCCTTCCTTGCCGCACACGCCCACGCCCGAGTCCAGGCGCATGTCGTTGCCGATCATGGAGACGCGGTTGAGCACGTCCGGGCCGTTGCCGATCAGAGTCGCGCCCTTCACCGGGTAGCTGAGTTTGCCATTTTCAATCATGTACGCTTCGCTGGCCGAAAAAACGAACTTGCCATTCGTGATGTCGACCTGGCCGCCGCCGAAGTTGACGGCATACAGACCGTTTTTGACGGAGGCGAGGATCTCGCCAGGGTCCTTGTCGCCGCCCAGCATGTACGTATTCGTCATGCGCGGCATGGGCAGGTGGGCGAACGATTCGCGGCGCGCATTGCCCGTCACGGGCATCTTCATCAGGCGCGCATTCATGGTGTCCTGGATGTAACCCTTCAGGATGCCATCCTCGATCAGGGTCGTGCACTGCGTGGGGTTGCCCTCGTCATCGATATTCAGGGAGCCGCGCCGGCCAGCCAGGGTGCCGTCGTCGACCACGGTGACGCCCTTGGCGGCCACGCGCTCGCCGATGCACCCGGAAAACGCAGACGAACCCTTGCGGTTGAAATCGCCTTCCAGGCCATGGCCGATGGCTTCGTGCAACAGTATACCGGGCCAGCCCGGCCCCAGCACGATGGTCATGGGGCCGGCGGGCGCCGGACGCGCTTCCAGGTTCACCAGGGCCGAATTGACGGCGTCCGCCGCGTATTGTTCCAGCACGGCATCGCTGAAATAGTCATAGCTGTAACGCCCGCCGCCACCTGCCGAGCCCGTTTCGCGGCGGCCATTCTGTTCCGCGATCACCGTCAGCGAGACGCGCACCAGCGGGCGGATGTCGGCCGCCAGCACGCCGTCGCTGCGCAGCACCAGCACCACGTCATATTCGCCGGCCAGGCCCGCCATCACTTGCACGACCCTGGGATCTTTCGCCCGCGCCATCTTTTCCACGCGTTCGAGCAATTGCACCTTGGCCGTGGCATCCAGCGAGGCGAGCGGATCGTTGGGCAGGTACAAGGACCGTCCGCCCTGCGGCTGCATCTGGCCCGCGATCTTGATCCTGCCGGCGCCGGCGCGGGCAATCGTGCGCGTGGCCGCCGCCGCTTCCAGCAGGGCACGCTCGGAAATGTCGTCGGAATACGCAAACGCCGTCTTGTCGCCGGACACGGCGCGCACGCCCACGCCCTGGTCGATGGAAAAACTGCCCGTCTTGACGATGCCCTCTTCCAGGCTCCAGCCTTCGCTCTTGGTCGACTGGAAATACAGGTCGGCATAGTCGACCTTGTGCGTAAACATCGTGCCCAGGGCTTTCAACAGCTTGTCTTCATCCAGGCCGAACGGCGTGAGCAGAATCTCGCGCGCCACGGCCAGGCTGGACAGATTGGGTTCAAATGGCTTCATAACTTTGCACTCGCTAATTATATTCAACTCATTCTCAGTACCTGACAGAAGCGTAGCGAGCGGCAGTGATTTGTGGCCGAGAAGCGCAGCCGTACTTGAGCACGGTGAGCATCGCAGGCCGCAAAGCACGACGCGCAGTAGCTTATGTCAGGTACCCTCACATAGTGCGGTGCGCCAGGGCTGGTAAGGATTCGCGCACGCCGGCCAAAAACACCAGGTCGATCTCGCCGCTCACCACGCCCTCGCCTTCGGGCAACACGGCTTTCACTTCGCCCCACGGGTCGATCAGCATGCTGTGGCCCCAGGTGCGGCGGCCGTTCGGATGCAAGCCGCCCTGCGCCGAGGCCAGCACATAGCACTGGTTTTCGATGGCGCGCGCGCGCAGCAGCACTTCCCAGTGGGCGCTGCCCGTCGTATGGGTAAACGCGGCCGGCACGACGATCAGCGCGCAATCGCCCATGGCGCGGTACAGTTCGGGAAAGCGCAAGTCATAGCAGATGGACAGGCCGACCCGGCCGAACGGGGTCTCGATCGAGCGCACCTGCGCGCCCGGCACGATGGTGCGCGATTCATTGTACGACTCGGCGCCGCGCGTAAAACCGAACAGGTGGATCTTGTCGTAGCGGCCGGCCGGTTCGCCTTGCGGGTCATACACCAGCGTGGTGTTGAGGACCTTGCCCTCCTCGCCGGAAATCAGGGGCAAGGTGCCGCCGATCAGCCAGATGCCGTGCTGGCGCGCCATCTGCGCCATGCCATCCTGGATGGGGCCGCTGCCGGGCTGTTCCGCATGGGCCAGCTTGTCCGTTTCCTGCTTGCCCATGATGGCCCAGTACTCGGGCAATACCACCAGCTGCGCGCCACCGGCGGCGGCCTGCGCCACCAGGCGGCGCGCCGTGGCCAGGTTGTCTTCCACGGAAGGTGAGGAAATCATTTGTACTGCTGCGACTGTATGCATCATTGCCACCTCTTCTCCATTCGAACGCCGCGCCTATTTCGCCACGGCCTCCGCCGCTGCGGCGGCAGGCACGGCGACAGGGTCCAATTTACCACCATCGAGCTTGGTCACGACGGGCGCTTTCCACGGCCCGGCGATCTGCATATGGTAAGTGAGCGCCTTCATCACGGGCGCGCGCAGGAACAATTGCGCCAGGAAACTACCCAGGCCGATGACGGGGTTGACGGCCAGCGCGTACACGAGCGGCCCCGTACCCAGGTTGAATTCCGGAATCACCACCACGTGCAAATTCGTCGTTTCATTGGCGATATCGGCCGTGCCATCCATCAGCACGGTTGCCGCCACGCCATGCATCTTGAGGTTATCGGTGCTCACCACGCCGCGCTTGATGCTGGCGTTGGCCGTGATGCCGTCGAAGGCCAGGCCTTCGGAAAACACGTCGTGGAAATCGAGTTTCAGCAAGCGGGGCAAGGCTTGCAGGCTGAGCACGCCCAACAGCTTGGCCGCGCCCGGATCCTGCTTGAGGAACTGGCCCGATTCCACGTTCATCTCGATCTGCCCCGACAAGGTGGGGATGTCGAGCGAATACGGCAAGCCGTTCCAGGCGATGTCGCCGCTCAGGCGCCCCTTGCCGCGGCGCACCGTGTCGGCAAAGCCGAAGCGGTCGAGCAACTTGCCCGCATCGACGATATCGAGGCCGAAACGCAGGCTGGTCGTGCTTTGCCCATCCTTGATGACCCATTTGCCATTGCCGCTCAGGGCGCCATCGGGATTCGACAGTTGCAGCTTGCCCACGCGCCACTCGCGCCCGCCCGCCGCCATGGTGTTATAGGCCTGCAACTCCAGCCGGCCGATCTTCTTGTTGAACAGTTCAAATTGCTCGGCGACGATATCGAGCGAAGGAATCGACTGGGCGCCGTTCTTTCCCTCCAGCAAATTCTTCACATCGTTGGCGGCCGACTCCGGAATGATCAGCGACGACAGGCGCGCCGTCATCTTGCCCAGGCCGGACGGCGTTTCCAGCCAGGTCACATAGCCTGACACTTGTTTTGCATCAATATTAGCTTGCCACACATCCTTCTGGTGCGTGGCGCCCACGACCACGTTTTCCAGCTTGCGCTCGCCCAGCATCAGTTCGCTGGCGCGCGCGGCCATCATGTCCGGCACCACGTATTGCGCGATATCGGGGGCATCGTCGGCGGCGCCGCTGTCGGCGGATGCCGAGCCGCTGCCGGCGATCTCGCTGCCGGCGGCGATCCAGCTGTCCACGTCCAGGGTTTTCATGTTGACGTTGAACATCATGCCGCTGTCCGGTTCCGGCGCCGGCACGTTCACGCCGATGCCGCCGCGCACCAGGCGCCAGGCGTCCTTGCCCTGCTTCTGGCGCTGGTAACGCGCGGCAATGCCGGATCCCAGCACGATGCGGATATCGTCCGTGCGCAGGCCCGCGCCGTTGGCCGCATTGCCCGTCAAGGTGAATTTCACGGGCAGGCTGTCGCCGGCCGGCTTCTTCAGGGGAGCGGGGAAATCCAGGCCCAGGCCCGTCAACGGCGATTCGACATTGACCACCACCTGGTGATCGCGCGCCGTGATCAAGCCGCTGTAGCGCGCGCCGCCGTTCAAATGTTTCGCCAGGCGCTGCAGCACGGGCGCCGGATACGTCTTGCGCAAGCCGTCGATGGTCATGTTGCCGGCAATCTTGACCTGGATGGAACTGTCCGCCTGCGTGCCGCCCGAGATGGCCAGCGGCCCGCCCAGCAGGCTGCCGTTCAAGCCGTTCAGGTTGACGCCCTTTTCGTTGAATTCGATCTTGCCCTGCGTACCCAGTACGGGCGGCATATCGTGGAACAGCACCACGTCGTTGCCCGCCAGCTGCAAGCTGCCCTGCACGGTCGATTCGAGCATGCGCTCGATCGGCAAGTGCAATTTGAGGGCCAGCCTGGCGTTGCCCGTCGCCGTCGTTTCATCCGTGAAATGCTCGATCCAGCCCAGCACGGGGCTGGCCGTCACGTACTTGAGGAATTCCTGCATGGGGCCGGCCGCATTGCCTTCAATGTCGAGCAAGGTGTCGAACACGGTCAGGTCGGGGATCACGGCTTTGACATTCGTCAAGGCCACGCCGCCCGTGGTGGCCGTGTCGCCGCGGATTTCCATGCGCGCCCGTTCAAACACGAAACTGCCCTTGATCTTGTCCGCCTGCGGCCACAGGGGCGCCTTACCGGCCAGGGGGCCGCTTTCCGCAAATTCGCCGGGCGCGTAGTTCAGGGTGCCATTCTCGAGCTTGCCCGCCACGCGGAATTCGCCCCGGGTGCGCTGGGCCGGCGTGTCGGCCTTGAAGGGGAAATGCTCGAGTTCGCCGCGCAGGCGCAGGCTGACATCGCGCGCCACGCCGCCTTCCAGCGCCCCCGTCAGCCAGTGGCGCAGGTGCTCGGGCGTTTGCAGCGGCAGGTAGCGGCCGATGGTGTTGATCTGGAAATTGTCTATCGTGCCCGTCAAGTCGACCTGGCCCAGGTTCTTGCCGTCGAGCGGCATGCGGTGCGTGCCTTGCAAGGCGACGCGCAAACCTTGCTGATTGAAGTCGAGCTTGTCCAGCTCGACTTGCAGCATATTCTCCGCTTCGAACGTCCAGCGCGCCTGCATGGCGAATTGTTCGAACGGCATGGCCGGTTCGCTCAGGTACGATGGAAACTGCAGCACCAGGTCCTGCGCATCGATAGCGATGCTGCCGCCCTTGTCGCTGGCGTCGATGGTGCCGCTGAGTTTGTCGAAGCCGGGAATGGCCGGTGCGGCCGCCTGCGCGGGGCTGCTCGCCGTCTTCGCCACGGCCAGGCGCGCCGGCTGCGCATTCAGGCCCAGGTCGATGAGCTTGCCGCGCAAACGGTAGCTGGCCGGTGTCGCCATCTCGCCTTCCCATTGCGCCGAGAAATCCTGCAAACGCCCGCGCGGCGCCAGGGCGTCGAGGCGCTGGCGCTGCTGTTCGCCCAGCGGCAGCTTGCCGGCCAGCGCGGCCAGGGTTTGCAAATCGAGCGACTTGGCCGTGATTTCCGTGCGCGCCGGCTTTCGCTTCGTGGCGGCAATGAAACGTTCGGACAGGGTCGTGGGCGGCAGGCTGAGGCCGTCGCGTGTTTCCACCGCGAAATTCGTCAACTCCACCTGATGGCCATTCGCGCCAAAGGTGGGCTTGCCGTCCGGCACCTGCGCCGACAGCTCTTCTTTTGCCGAAATGCGCCCGCTGACCGACAGCAAGTCGAGCGGGGCGATATGCTCGCCCAGCTGCGCCTGCACATCCGTCAAGCCCACGTCGGCCGTGAAGCCGGCCAGGCGCGCGTGATCCAGGCTCAACCAGGCGCGCAAGGCGCCCTTGCCCTGGCTCAGCTCGAACGGGTAATCGAGGTAGCGGCGCCAGGCGGTCAAGTCGGCGTTTTTCAGGTCCGCATACAGCTCGCCCTTCCACATCGATACATCCGAGATGCGCGTGCTGAAAGGCGGATGCGTGAAGTGAGCACGCACATCGATGGGCGCGGCCAGGCTGGCGGGCGGCGTGGCCTGCAAGCCCAGCCGGTGGGTGCGCCAGCGGTTGCGCAGCAGCAAGTTGACCTGGGTTAAAGCCAGCTCCGGCGTGCCGCGCGCTTCGTCCGTCCAGCGCACCTTGCCGTCGCGAATGATGATGTCATGCTGCGACAGCAGCCAGTCGGCGCCCTTGCCGTCGCTGCCCTGGCTGCTGTCGACGAGCACGCCGGCCACATACAGCTTGCCATCCATGCTGCGCCGCACGTCCAGGTCGGGCCGCGTGATTTCCAGAGTAGTGAAGCGCACGGAACCGAGCACACTCCACCACGACACAGTCGCCGAAATGCTCGGCAGGCTCAGCGCCTGGCGCCCCGCCTGGTCGCGCAGGGTCACGTCGCCGAGGAAGAGATTCGGCCGCACGCCATGCCAGGAAGCATAAATGCGCGCGATGCTGACAGGGTTGCCCAGCGCGCGGCTGGCCGCCCGCTCGATATCGCCTTTGTAATAGTCGATATTCGGCAAGATAGCGTAGCGCAGGAATAAAAACAGCACGGCGAAGGCGAAATACGCCAGCAGCACCAGTTTGATGGTAAAACCCAATACATGGTGGGTGGCCAGGTTGGCCATGCGATAGGCGGCACGCAGCCTCTGCCAGCGCAGGGCCAATGGCACATGTTCTGTCACGCTTGCTTCTGGCGGTTTTTGCATCAATAAGCTAATAAACTGGCCCGGCGTCAAATAATGGCAAAAATCGTCTGCATTCGTGGTGCGCGCCTGCATCCTTGCGCTTGCGTCTGAGCAAAGCCTCCCTTACCATCGTCCGGAAGAGCACGCACTACCGGCGGTATACGGCCAGCGGCACAATTTTACCGCATCCCCCGCCGTTCGCAGCCAAGTTAAACTAGAACATGCACGCAGCATCCACGAGACCCTTACCGATACCATGAGCACACAGCCTTTGATTTCCGCCTCCCGTTTCTACCAGCGCTGGCTGGACGCCGCCCCCGAGCGCGCCGCGCAGGTGGCGCAACTGGTGCGCGCGCCGCTGGACGGGCTCGACTTTGCCGCCGAGCTGGCCGCCCAGGCGAACGCCGCCACGCCGCCGCTGCCGCCCGAACGGGCCATGCGCCGCCTGCGCAACCTGCTCGTCTGCGGCCTGATCGCGCGCGATCTTGGCGGCCAGGCCGACTTGAACGAAGTCGTGACCGCCATGACGGGTTTTGCCGATTTTGCCATCCGCACGCATGTGGACGCCATCATGGCCGAGATGGTGGCCCTGCACGGCATGCCCGTCGGCGAGGAATCGGGCGAGGAACAAGCCTTGATGGTGCTGGCGATGGGCAAGCAGGGCGGCGGCGAACTCAATGTGTCGTCGGATATCGACCTGATCTTTGTCTACCCGGAAGATGGCGATACGCAAGCGACCTTGCCGGGCCAGCGCAGCCTGTCCAACCACGAGTTTTTCATTCGCATGGGCAAGAAACTGATCGCCGCCCTGGCCGAGATCACGCAAGACGGTTTTACTTTCCGTGTGGATATGGCCCTGCGTCCGAACGGCAATTCCGGCCCGCTGGCCGCCAGCCTGGGCATGGTGGAACAGTACCTGATCGTGCAAGGGCGCGAATGGGAGCGCTACGCCTGGGTCAAGGCGCGCGCCGTGACGGGCAAGCCGGAAGACATCGCCTCGCTCGACGCCATCGTGCGCCCCTTCGTCTTCCGCCGCTATCTCGATTTCGGCGTCATCGATGCCATCCGCACCATGCACGGCCAGATCCGCGCCGAGGTCAACCGCCAGGAGCGGCTGCACCCGGACCGCAGCAACAACGTCAAGCTGGGCCGTGGCGGCATCCGCGAAATCGAATTCCTCGCGCAAGTGTTTCAATTGATACGGGGCGGGCGCGACGCCGAGCTGCGCGAACGTTCCACGCGCGCCACCCTGCGCACGGTGGCGGACAAGGGGCTATTGGAACCGGCCATCGTGGAACAATTGCTGGGTTCTTACACTTTCCTGCGCAACCTGGAACACCGGCTGCAGTATCTTGACGATGCGCAAACCCATACCTTGCCCGCGAACGAGGCCGACCGCCTCACCGTGGCGCAGATGATGGGTTTACCCGACACACCCACCCTGCTGGCCCAGCTGGAAGCGCACCGCGTGTTTGTCGCCGGTCAATTTGACGAAATGTTCAGCGACAAGAGCAGCGGCGCGCCGCCGGTCGACACGGGCATCGACCCGCAAACGTCGAACGACTGCGCCGCCTCGGACCAGCAGGAAGCCATCGAAGCGCGCTTCGCCGCCCTGGGTTTCCATGAACCGGCCGCCTGCGCGCGCCGCCTGCTGGCCACGTGGCAGGCGCCCCGTTTGCAATCCTTGCCAGAGGCGAGCCGCACGCGTTTGGTGGCCCTCGTCAATTCCGCCCTGCCCCTGATCACCGATTGCTCCGTGTCCAACGGCAACGCCAGCCAGCTGGCCACTCTGGGCCGCCTGCTCGATTTCCTGGAGGCCATCGCGCGCCGCTCGGCCTATCTGTCGCTGCTGACGGAATACCCGCATACGCTCGAGCGCGTCGTGCGCATGGTGTGCGCCAGCGGCTGGGCCGCCACCTTCCTCACGCAGCATCCGATACTGCTCGACGAGCTGCTCGATGAACGCATCCGCAATACGGTGCCCGACCCGGCCGCGCTGGCGCTGGACTTGCAACGCCAGCTCGACGACGCCCCCGGCGACACGGAGCGGCAGATGGATATCCTGCGCGAAACGCACCACGCGCAGCTGTTCCAGTGCCTGGCGCAAGACCTGGCGGGCGACCTGAGCGTGGAGAAGCTGGCCGATTACCTGTCCCAGCTGGCCGACATCATCGTCGCCGCCACCGTGCAAGCCGTCTGGCAAACCTTGCCTACGCGCCACCGCGAGGTGCCGAAATTCGCCGTCATCGCGTACGGCAAGCTGGGCGGCAAGGAGCTGGGCTATGTCTCCGACCTCGACGTCATCTTCCTGTTCGACGACGACGACCAGGAAGCGCCCGGCCTGTACGCCAAGCTGGCGCAGCGCTTCATTACCTGGATGACCTCGCACACTTCGGCCGGCATTTTGTTCGATATCGACATCGCCCTGCGTCCCGACGGCGCCTCGGGCATGCTGGTTTCCAGCGTGCAAGCGTTCGAGCGCTACCAGGGCAGCGCGGCCTGGGTGTGGGAACACCAGGCGCTGACGCGCGCGCGCTTCTGCGCCGGTGATGTCGGCATCGGCAAGCACTTCGAGCGCATCCGCGACACGATCCTGCGCAAGGAAAGGCCGGAAAACGGCCCGCTCAAGGGCGAAGTGGTGGCCATGCGCAAGAAGATGCTGGACGCCCACCCGCCCCGCCCCGGCAACTTTGATTTGAAACAAGATCCGGGCGGCATGATCGACATCGAGTTCATGGTGCAATACCTGGTGCTCCAGCATGCGGCGCAGTACCCGCAGCTGACGGCCAACTCGGGCAATATCGCCCTGCTGCGCCTGTGCGGCGAACTGGGGTTGGTCGACGCCCAGCTGGCCGCCCGGGTGGCCGACGCCTACCGCGCACTGCGCAAGCTGCAGCACCAGCTGCGCCTGCAGGGGCAAGACCTGGCCCGCGTGGAACCGGAAAGAGTGCGCGTGCATGCGGACAACGTCATGCTTCTGTGGCAAGCCATCTTCGGCGCCACCGCCTGAGGCCGGCCCGGGCATGCCGCTTCATTACCTGTCCCGCCTGAGCGGATCGGCGCGCGATACGCAAGCCAATCTGCAGCTGGGCTGCGTGCTGGCGCTGGTGGCCGGCGCCGTGAATGCGGGCGGTTTTCTCGCCATCGGCGGCTATACCTCGCACATGACGGGCATCGTCTCGGGCATGGCGGACGACTTGGCGCTGGGCAATATCACGCTGGCCCTGGCGGCGCTGGGCGCCTGGCTGGCCTTTGTCAGCGGCGCGGCCGTGACAGCCATCATGGTGAACTGGGGCAAGCGACGCCGGCTGCACAGCCAGTTCGCCGCCAGCCTGCTGCTGGAAGCGGCATTATTGCTGCTGTTCGGCTTGACGGGCAATTACCTGGCCACCATGCCCGACGTGCTGGGCCCCGTCACCATTTTGCTGCTGTGCTTTGTCATGGGTTTGCAAAACGCCATCATCACCAAGATTTCGGGCGCCGTCATCCGCACCACGCACGTGACGGGCCTGTCGACCGATATCGGCATCGAACTGGGCAAGATGGCGTATTACAACCGGCGCGCCTTGCCGGACCGCGTGGTCAAGGTGAACCGGGGCAAGCTCAGGACGCACAGCCTGCTGATCGCCTGCTTCTTCATCGGCGGGGTCAGCGGCGCACTGGCCTTCAAGCACATCGGCTTTCCTGCCGCCACCATCATCCTCGCCGGCGTGCTGACCCTGCTGTCCGGCGTGCCCGTACTGCGCGACTTGCGCCTGCTGTGGCGCTTCTACCGGCGCCGCCTGCGCGCCTTGCGTCAGTAGAAATATTTTTCTTTATGGCAATTATTAGCTGGTTTTAATGCTAATATTTTTCCGCATCCGGCGGGCTGATCAAGCCTGGCTGGCTGGTCTTTTGATTCGACACCCTACCGTTGTCCAATGATGAAAGCGAGAAAAATGATTTCCATTAAAAAAGCCCTGTTTGTCTTTGCCATCGCCGCCGGCGCCGCCGCTTCGTTCTCCAGCACGGCCGCCGTGCGCGCATGGATTCCGTCGGAAAACTGCGACTACATCCTCAATATGTGCTACCAGGGTGTCGAGGCATCGTGCGAACAGTGGCGCAATCAGTGCGAACCGAAGGAATAAGCGGGCAACAGACGAAAAAAACGCCCCGAAGGGCGTTTTTGCTTATGCGGTCAAAAGATTACTTGGCCGACATCAGTGCAACGGTGGTGTCGAGCATGCGGTTCGAGAAACCCCACTCGTTGTCATACCACGACGACACTTTTACCAGGCGGCCCGACACTTTGGTCAGGGTCGAATCGAAGTTCGACGACGCCGGGTTGTGGTTGAAGTCGATCGAGACCAGCGGTTCGGTCTGGTACGTCAGGATGCCTTCCAGGGCGCCTTCCGAAGCGGCCTTCATCAGGGCGTTGACTTCTTCCACGGTGGTGTCGCGCTTGGCGATGAAGGACAGGTCGACCAGCGACACGTTGATGGTCGGCACGCGGATGGCGAAACCGTCCAGCTTGCCATTCAGCTCAGGCAGCACCAGGCCCACGGCGGCAGCAGCGCCCGTCTTGGTCGGGATCATGCTCATGGTGGCCGAACGGGCGCGACGCAGGTCTTCATGCATCACGTCGGACAGTACCTGGTCGTTGGTGTAGGCGTGCACGGTGGTCATCAGGCCCGTTTCGATGCCGATGGCGTCGTTCAGCGGCTTGACCAGCGGTGCCAGGCAGTTGGTGGTGCACGAAGCGTTCGAGATGACGGTGTCCGTCGATTTCAGCACGGAGTGGTTCACGCCGAACACGACGGTCGCATCGACGTCCTTGCCGCCTGGTGCCGAAATGATGACTTTTTTCGCGCCGCCCTTCAAGTGAGCCGAAGCTTTCTCTTTGGTGGTGAAGAAGCCCGTGCATTCCAGCACGACGTCCACGCCCAGCTCGCCCCATGGGATTTCAGCCGGGTTGCGCTGTGCGAATACGCGGATCGGATCGCCATTGACGATCATGTTGTCGCCTTCGACGGTAACCGTGCCAGGGAACTTGCCGTGCGCGGTGTCGTAGCGGGTCAGGTGGGCGTTCGATTTGGCATCGCCCAGGTCGTTGATGGCAACGATCTGGATATCCTGTTTCTTGCCGCCTTCGTAGAAAGCGCGCAATACATTACGGCCGATGCGGCCGTAGCCGTTGATTGCAACTTTGATCGTCATACTCTGCTCCTGATTAAAAAAAAAGGTATCAGCACAGCACCCCGGCCAGCACATGGCCAGGGTCTGCTCAAAATCAATATTAGCCAGCGATAACGGCTTTAACCTTGGCTACGACATTCTCGACCGTGAAGCCGAAGTGCTTGAACAGCACGCCGGCCGGAGCCGATTCGCCAAACGTGTCGATACCGACCACGGCGCCTTCCAGGCCCACGTATTTGTACCAGAAGCTGGTCACGCCCGCTTCGATGGCCACGCGCGGCACGCCTTTCGTCAGCACGCTGGCCTTGTAGGCGGCGTCCTGGCGGTCGTACACGTCGGTCGACGGCATCGACACCACGCGCACGGCGATGCCTTCGGCAGCCAGCGCGCTGGCGGCGGCGACGGCCAGTTCCACTTCGGAACCGGTGGCGATCAGGATCGCCTTGGCGTCGGCCACGTCGTTCAGCACATAGCCGCCGCGGTAGATGTTCTCGATCTGCTCGGCGCTACGCTCCTGGTATGGCAGGTTCTGGCGCGAGAAGATCAGGGTCGACGGACCGTCCTTGCGGCGCACGGCGGCGCCCCAGGCAGCAGCCGACTCGACGGTGTCGCACGGACGCCAGTTGTCCAGGTTCGGGATCAAACGCATCGACGAGACGTGCTCGACCGATTGGTGCGTCGGGCCGTCTTCGCCCAGGCCGATCGAATCGTGGGTGAACACGAAGATCGAACGCAGTTTCATCAGGGCAGCCATGCGCAGCGCATTGCGGCTGTAGTCGGAGAACGTCAGGAACGTGGCGCCGAACGGGATGTAGCCGCCGTGCAAGGTGATGCCGTTCATGATGGCGCTCATGCCGAATTCGCGCACGCCGTAGTTGATGTGGTTGCCAGGCTGGCCCGAACGCACGGCCACGCACTCTTTCCAGTTGGTCAGGTTCGAACCGGTCAGGTCGGCCGAGCCGCCCAGGAATTCCGGCAGGGACGATGCCAGTGCCTGGATGGCGTTCTGGCTGGCCTTGCGGGTGGCGATGTTTTCTTTCTTCTCGACGCAGGAAGCGATGGCGGCCGACAGCGCCGTTTCAAACGCGGCTGGCAAGTCGCCCTGCATGCGGCGGCTCAGTTCAGCGGCTTGCTGCGGGAATTCGCGGCCATAAGCGACGAAACGCTCGTTCCAGTCCGCTTCCAGCAGGGCGCCTTGCTTTTTGGCATCCCAGGCTGCGTACACGTCGGCCGGCATCTCGAACGGGGCGGCATCCCAGCCGATGTATTCGCGCACGGCGGCGATTTCCTTGTCGCCCAGCGCGGCGCCGTGGACCTTGTCGCCGCCTTGCAGGTTCGGCGAACCCTTGCCGATGATGGTCTTGCAGCAGATCAAGGTTGGCTTGCTGGCCTTCTTGGCGGCGGCGATGGCGGCAGCCACGGCGGCAACATCGTGGCCGTCGACGGCGCGGATGACGTTCCAGCCGTACGCTTCGAAGCGGGCCGGGGTGTCGTCCGTGAACCAGCCTTCGACTTTGCCGTCGATGGAAATGCCGTTGTCATCGTACAGGGCGATCAGTTTGTTCAAGCCCAGGGTGCCGGCCAGCGCGCACACTTCGTGCGAAATACCTTCCATCAGGCAACCATCGCCCACAAACGCGTAGGTGTAGTGGTTGACGATATCGTAGCCAGGCTTGTTGAATTCAGCGGCCAGCAATTGCTCCGACAGGGCCATGCCGACGGCGTTGGCGATGCCCTGGCCCAGCGGGCCGGTGGTCGTTTCCACGCCTGGCGTGACATCGACTTCCGGGTGGCCCGGGGTTTTCGAATGCATCTGGCGGAACGCCTTGATGTCATCCATCGACAGCTCGTAACCGGTCAGGTGCAGCAGCGCGTAGTGCAGCATCGAGCCGTGGCCGTTCGACAACAGGAAACGGTCGCGGTTCTGCCATTTTGGATTCGCTGGATTGTGGCGATAGTGACCGCTCCACAGGGCAACTGCGATCTCGGCCATGCCCATCGGCATGCCTGGATGGCCGGAATTGGCCTTTTGTACAGCGTCCATTGCCAGTGCGCGGATCGCATTGGCCATTTTGGTAGTCGGGAGCGTAGTTGTCATGATGGTATGGGTCAGTCGCGAGTTTAAATTCGTTTGCTGCGCAGCTGGGCGCAGTCAGAGCTGTGTATTTTACCAGACCAACAAGGGGAAAAATCAAACCGCGCAACGCCGCCGCCGCGGGTTGTGCCCCTTGCGCCCGGCAGGGGCGAAAAAAAACCGGGCCAGGCCCGGTTTTTCGCGACTTACGCCGCTGCGGAGCGCGCCGCAAATCGACCCGCCCCGCCCGTCAGTCTACCCTCACGTCATTTGAAGGAGTATGACGCCGACATATAGATGTAACGGCCACGCGGATTGCCGTAGGCGGTGTCGTAGCCGATGTTCGACGATGGATCGAACGCTGGCGCACGATCGAACACGTTATTGACGCCACCGCGCAGCACCAGGTTCTTGAAGCCGCTATAGGACAGCGAGGCGTCAACCAGGGTCGCGCTCGGGATCATCAGACCGTTCGCGTACTCGTCGTAGTAAAGGTTGATCGTCGCCGACGGTGTCCGGTCCACGTGGTAATGCGAGGTGAAGTTGGCGCTTGTCGTCGCCGCCCAAGCACCGCGATCCCAGTTGACACCCAGCTTGGCCAGCAGCTTAGGATAGCCGTATTCACCGGCCTCGCAGGCCGTGTTGTTGGCGCAATTGATCGCCGGATCGTCAGGCAACAGCGCGCGGTCATAGGACAGTGTGTAGGTCGCCTCGCCGAACACCTTGAAACGCCCCATCTCGGCTGTGCGCAGCGTGTACGACGCTTCGACATCCAAACCGTCGGTGGTGACCTTGCTGCGGTTGATCAAACCAACCTGCAGCTGCTTCAGGCGACCTACCAACGGACCCAGCGTCGCGCGCTGGGCGGCGCTCAGCGCATTATACTTCTCCTGGTCTTCCGCCGTCACGGCGTAGCGCGTAACGGCATTCTTGTACTGACCATCCTCGCCCGCCAACACGGTTTCGTTGTCAAGATTCTCGACCCGATCGTTCCACTTGATATTCCAGTAGGTTAAACCCAGCGTCAGGTTCTTGATCGGCTCGGCAACCACGCCCAGGTTGAACTGCTTCGATTTTTCGGGCTTCAAATCCTTCGTGCCAGACAGCAGAGACAGCGCCGAACCGCTACAAGCGGTGTCAAAATACGCGTCACCCACGATGCAACGCTTCGGATCCTTGGTTGCGACGAAACCGCCGCGGCCTTCGTTAAAGCGCTGCGACAGCGTCGGCGCGCGGAAACCGGTGCTGTAGCTGGTGCGGAACATCAAGGTCGGCAAGGCGGTCCAGCGCAGGCCAAGCTTCGGGTTGGTGGTACCGCCAGCCAACTGGTAGCGGTCATAGCGGACGGCCGCCTGCGCTTCCAGGTTTTTCAGCAGCGGCAGGGCCAACTCGCCGAACACGGCGCCGAGCGACTCGGAGCCGTCGATGCCGCGCAGGGTCGAATAGATGCCGATCGCGCCATCGCGCCAAGCCTGCGACGGATCGTAGCTGAGCTTCTCGCGCTTGTACTCGGCACCGACGGCCACACCGATCTTGCCGCCGGGCAGTTGGCCAAATTCGCTGGAAGCAGTCACCTTGGCAAAATCCGTCGAGGACTTGGTCTTGGTGTACTGGTCGGCTGTCAGTTCGTTGATGACCTGCTCCGAATTGTGGTTGCCGCCGAAGGGGTTAAACTTGCCCTGCGCCAGGTAACTCTGCAATTTATCGTGCAGGAAGGAGCCGTAGACGCGCGTTTCGCCCTTCTCTTGGCTGTGGCCCACAGACACGGTCCAGTCCCAGTTGGCTGCACGGCCGGTAGCGCCGCCGACCAGCCAGGTGGTGTCAACATTGGTGCCCGTACCACCCTCGGCGGCGGGGAAGTAGCGGCGGATGTTGACCGGCACGCCGTAGATGTTGAAGGGGTTGTCCGCCGCCACACGCAGCACGTTGGAACGGTCGGCGTTTTGGATCCAGGCCGGCGAGCCTTGGATGCGGGTGTCGAAGTGGTTGTAGAACAGATTGGCGAACAGCGACACATCCGGCGTCAAATCCCAGTTCGCCGTGACCGCCCCGCCGTAGCGTGTGGACGGGCGCACCAGGTCTATCGACTCGGCGGTGGAATACAAGCAGGCGTTGCGGTTCGGCGCAGCCACCCATTCCGGCGCGTCAGGATAGGGCTTGCGGTGGGCCGCGTCGCACTCCGGATCGGCCATGCGCTGCGAACCGCCCAGCGAAATGGTGCCAGGATCGCGGCCCTTGGCGCCGTACGTGCTACCCTGATACAGGCCGCCCTTGTGACCGGTGAAATCGGTACTGTTCGCCCAATCGCGGTCGACACCATGGATGGCCTTGGTTTTTTCGTACGAAGCCGAATAAGTCACGTTAAATTTCTGTGCGTCACGGTCACCGAAACCGCCGGACACGGACACCTTATGGTTTTGTCCGTCGCCATAGGTGGTCGAACCGGTGCTGGCGTCCAGGGTCAAGCCCTGGTAATCCTTGCGCAGGATGAAGTTAATGACGCCGCCGACGGCATCGGTGCCGTAGATGGCCGAGGCGCCGTCCTTGAGGACATCGATGCGCTCGATGGCCGCCAGCGGAATGGCGTTCAGATCGACCGAGGTCTGGCCGCTGTAATCGTCCGAACCGGACGCCGGCAGGCGATAGCCGTTCAACAGGATGAGGGTCGGCAGACCGCGCAGCGAGACGCTGGTGGCGCCGTTGCGGAAGGAACTCGACGTCGCCAGCTCACCGCCGTTACCGCCCGCAGCAGTCAAGTTGCGCATCAGGTCCAGCACCGACGTCGCGCCCGAGCGGGCGATCGATTCGCGCGTCATCACGGTGATCGGGGAAATACCTTCGGCTTCGATACGTTTGATACTCGAACCGGTGATTTCGACGCGCTGCACCTTAGGCACCGGCGCATCGATCGCTTCCTGCGCGTGCACGCTCATCGTTGCGACGCCGGCGAACGCGGCCAACGCCAATCTCACCACCTGCACACTCTTTTTTTCGCGAAACATCAACATCATAACTGATTCCTTTTCTTGATCCCTGATATCACTTGATAAGCGATTAGTTTGTATTTTTATAATCGCTTAAATCTCTCATGGTCTTGCGAAAAACGGCAAGGCCCTCCCGCTACAGTTACAGTGTCATGCTTTCCAACCAATTTAAGCTGGCCGCAACGCGCCCAGGGCCATAGGCCCAAGCATTGAAACGTGCGGCGTCTCCCCATACCATACCGAATCACATCACGGACGACATTGCTGGAAACAATTGATGTCGTTCAACACAACTTGTATAGTCATCAAACCACGCCAAAAGCTTCACTGTCAATAATGCAATGGTTTATGAAATCAAAAAACAACATTTCGTTTTTGATCAGCTTGTTATAGCCACGCAATTTCCCGCCCCGGATGCGCCGTGCGCAGGCCGGCGGCAAGAATTTCACCCGGCCGCGCGCAGCGGTACTAAAATTGCACCCTCGAGTCGCAGCCGCGCGCGCCCTACCCGCGCGCGGCGCGGCACCTCCCATTGTTTCTCTCCGCAGGATGTTGCATGCCGCGTTTTTTCTGTCCCCAGCCACTCGCCATAGGCGCCACCATCGCTCTGCCCGACGCCGTCGCCCACCACGTCCATGTGGTGCGGCTTGTGCCGGGCGAGGCCATCACCGTCTTCAACGGCGAGGGCGGCGAGTACACGGCTGTCTTGTGCAACGTCGAGAAAAAACGCGCCAGCGCCGAACTGAAGTCCCACACGGCGCGCGAGGCGGAACTGCCGTACGCCGTGACCCTGGCGCAAGCGCTGCCGGAAGCGTCGAAAATGGACTGGATCATCGAAAAAGCCATCGAACTGGGCGCGGCCGGCATCGTGCCGCTGGCGGCGCAGCGCTGCGTCGTGCGCTTGTCCAGCGAGCGGGCCGAGAAAAAGCTCGCGCATTGGCAAGCGATCATCGTGTCCGCATCGGAACAATGCGGGCGCAACCGCCTGGCGCAGCTGGCGCCATTGCAGGATTTTAATAGCTGGAGCAGCCAGCAAGATTTACATAACCGCATCATTTTGACGCCGCGCGCCGAGCAGTCGCTGGCCGACTGGGCGCGTCATCAGCCGCCGCAGGCGATCACCGTGATGGTGGGGCCGGAAGGGGGCTTTTCGGACGCGGAAGAAAAGGCGGCGCTGGCCGCCGGCGCCATCGGCCTGGCCATGGGTCCGCGCATCCTGCGCACGGAAACGGCGGGCCTGACGGCATTGGCGACGCTGAGTGCATTGTGGGGCGGGATGTAAATATGCGCGCATGACAGCACAGCGCGCCCGTGCTGCCGTCATATCCGCAACTGCAAGTGTAGTAAGCTCTTGTCCACAGGCGACCCGGGAAGCAGTCTCGGGTCGCCGCCAACGCCAGCACAGGCCAGCGCATACGCAGCCGCATGCCAATTCCATCGCTTGCATTTTCCGGCCCGTTGCAGCGCGCATCCATTCGGCGCCGGCAATACCGGCCTTGCCGCAATACGAATTTCTTTTATTGCGTGAATGCCGAAAAAAATCCAAAAAACAAACGAAGATAATCCGCGCATTCATGAAATGACGGACCAATTATTATCTTTTTAAATATTTAAATAAATAAAATTCTTTAACACCCGGCGATTAAGCACCAGAATGATGCGGGCTTGCACACTTTTGATACACAAACCCAATATTGCACCATGATGGCGCTCACGTCTATCGTTCTGCGTGTTAGTACAAAAAAACAACGCTTCCACCATCGCCTTCCCTCCCGCACCGCAGCATTCAGAGCCTGCAAAAATGCGGCCCGCACCCCGTATATGGCAACATCGCCCAGGCAAGAAAAAATAACCGAGCTCTGCCGTGTGTTGTTTTTTCATATGTGTCCGGGCTATAAAAATTGACAGGCAAGCAGCTACGATGGTTTCATTAACATCTTGAAACTTTGAATACTCAAAGATTTCAAAGATACCGTCCATGAGACGATCGATAAAATAATAGATACATATATGGTTAGCGTTTCCAATACAAGGAGATGTCGTGCCGCATATTCATAAAGTGAGGAGTTTTGCAATGATGGTGGAAACAGGATTATCGCGGTCTATCCGTTTGATGTTTATCGGCAGCCTTGCGTTTGGCATGCATGTAGCCAACGCACAGACTACTGGCCAAAACATTCAAAAGGTTGAAGTGACAGGTTCGAGCATCAAACGCGCGGAAGCCGAGACCATTTCGGTCATTCAAACACTGACCCGCAAAGACATCGAACAGACCGGTAAAGCATCGATCGCCGACGTCGTGCGCAGCATCTCCGCCGACAACAACGGCAGTATCAGCGGCTCCTTCACCAGCGGTTTCGCCGGCAGCGCCTCTGGCGTGTCGCTGCGCGGTTTGAGCGTCAGCTCGACTCTGGTGCTGATCAATGGCCGCCGCACGGCGCCGTACGGCTTCGGCGATGACGGCCAACGCAGCTTCGTCGACTTGAATTCGATTCCCCTCGACGCCGTGGACCGCATCGATATCCTGAAAGACGGCGCTTCCGCCATTTACGGTTCCGACGCGATCGCCGGCGTGGTCAACATCATCTTGCGCCAGAACTATGTCGGCAAGACCATCTCCGCCAACGTCGGCCAGAGCGGCCACGGCGACGGCACCGTCACCAGCATCTCCGGCGCCATCGGCTTCGGCGACATGGACACCGACAAATTCAACGTCTTCGCCACCATCGATGCGAAAAAATCGGGCGAAATCAAACAATCCAACCGCGACAAGTGGATCGGCCAAGCCGATGCCCGTCCATGGGGTGGGCGCGACCAGCGCGGTGGCGCCACGACCAGCGGCAACGGCGGCGGCAGCTCCTTCCTGGGCACCCTGCGTCCAATCTCGCCAAAGCTGGGCAATGTCACCAACTTGCCGGGCTCGTGCGATCCGATCAACCTCGATCCGACCGGCGGCACTGCGGGCGACAACCGCGGCGGCGGCTGCCTGTGGGATCCGGTCCAGTTCGCGACCGTCCAGCCAAAGACCGAAAACGTCAACCTGTTCATGCGCGGCACCCTGGCACTGGGCGCCGATGCGCAAGGCTACACGGAAGTGGGCATCTTCAAGTCGAAGGCCGACACCTACACCACCCCATCCGGCCTGACCGGCGCTGGCTTCGACCTGGTCAATGCCCGCGTCAACAACACCAACAGTGGCCCGGACCAACTGCTGATGCCAGCGGGACACCCGGACAACATCCTGGGCGTCGCCGCCCGTCCGCGCTGGGTCGATGCATCGCGTCCACGCGTATCGAACCTCGAAACGACCGTCACCCGTGTCCTGGCCGGCGTCAAGGGTACCTACGCCAACTGGGATTACGATACTGGCTTGATGTATGCAGAAAGCAAAACCGACCGCACGCAAACGGGCTACTACCGTACCAGCGCCTTGCGTCAGGCGCTGAACAACGGCACTTTCCGTATCGGCAAGGGCGTCATCAACAGCCCTGAAGTACTGGCGCTGGTATCGCCTACGCTGAACAACTCGGGCACGACGAAGAGCACCTCGCTGGACTTCAAGGCGACGCGCGAACTGTTCCAATTGCCAGGCGGCATGATGGGCCTCGCAGTGGGTGCCGAATACCGCAAGGAAGAAACGAACAGCCAATCGACGCCATACACCGACATCAACGATATCGTTGGCCTGGGCTATTCCGCTTCGCAAGGTTCGCGCAACGTCAAGGCCCTGTACGCCGAGGTCGCCGCGCCAGTCATGAAAGAACTGGAACTGCAATTTGCGCTGCGCAGCGATGATTACTCGGACTATGGTCGCTCGACCACGCCAAAAGTTGGCTTCAAGTTCACGCCAGCATCGGCCGTGGCTTTCCGCGGTACGTATGCGGAAGGTTTCCGCGCGCCTAGCGCCGCGGAAAACGGCAACAGCGCCGTGGCGGCGTTCACCAACATCGCCAGCGACCCAGTGCGCTGCGCCGTGACGCACTTGACGATCGATTGCTCGTCGCAACAAGTTGGCGCGATCACCATCGGCAACAAGAACATCAAGCCAGAAACGTCGAAGAGCTACAGCCTGGGCATGGTGCTCGAGCCGATCAAGAACATCAGCCTGTCGATCGACTGGTGGAAGATCGTCCGTGACGGCGAGATCAACGGCTCCGATCCTGGCGCAGTGGTCGCCAACCCGGCTGGCTACCCGGATGCGGTCATCGTACGTGGCGAACCGACGAGCAACTTCCCAGGCCTGGCTGGTCCTATCCTGATGGTCAAAGCACCTTACCTGAACGCAGGCAAAACCAAGACCTCGGGTATCGACCTGGATTTGCGCGGCAAGTACAACGCCGGCGAATACGGCCGCTTTAACTCGGGCGTAACGGTCACGTACATGAAGGAATTCACCCGTACCAATGCCGACGGCACGGTACTGGAGTTTGCCGGCACCCACGGCGACACCAACCTGTCCGGCAACGGCGGTACGCCGAAGACCAAAGTCCGCCTGACCCTGGGCTGGGATCAAGGTCCGGTCAACATCACGGCCAACATGAACTACGTCAGCAGCATCAGCAACAAGAACGATGTCAAGGGCGATTGCCTGGACATCGATGCCAACGACGTGCCATACAAAAACTGCCGTATCGCTTCGTTCACCACCACGGATCTGTTTGCCAAGTGGAATGTCACGAAACAATGGGAACTCACCGCGTCGATCTCCAACCTGTTCGACAAGATGGCACCACTGGACGTGCAAACCTACGGCCGTATCAACTACAACCCATCGCTGCATCAATCAGGCGCAGTGGGCCGTTACTTCACGCTGGGCGGTCGTTACACGTTCTAATCGCCAGGCAAGATATAACAGTTAGTTAGCAAGACAAATCCGGCGGCCACGCACTGGCCGCCGGATTTTTTCTTTTTTGCAACACCTTTCTTTCCTGCCGCGCCAAGGCGCCGCCACCCGCGCGGATGGCCGGCAAATGGCCCGCAGCCGGACATGCGGGTAAAATAGCGCCCTGATGCCCTCACTCGGCACCGCACACTCTCCGCTAGATACGGAGCCCTGCAATTTTTAAAAACACACCATGTTGCGACTCAACGAAGTAAAACTCCCCCTCGAACACGACGAAGCGGCCCTGCCCGCCGCCATCCTGGCGCGCCTGGGCATCGCCGCGGCCGATTTGCTCGGCTTTACCGTCTTCAAACGCAGCTATGACGCGCGCAAGCGCAGCGCCGTGGTGTTGATTTACTCGCTGCATGTGGACGTCAAGAACGAAGCGGCCGTGCTGGCACGCCTGAGCCACGACATCCACCTGATGCCCGCGCCCGACACCGACTATAAATTCGTTGCCGGTGGCGAACAGCTGGCTGGACACAGCACTGAACCGCGTCCCATCGTCATCGGCACGGGCCCCTGCGGCCTGTTCGTGGCGCTGATCCTGGCGCAGATGGGCTTGCGCCCCCTCATCCTGGAACGGGGCAAGCAGGTGCGCGAACGCACGGTCGACACCTTCGGCTTCTGGCGCAAGCGCGAACTCAATCCCGAATCGAACGTGCAGTTCGGCGAAGGCGGCGCCGGCACCTTCTCGGACGGCAAGCTGTACAGCCAGATCAAGGACCCCAAGCACTACGGCCGCAAGGTCTTGACGGAATTCGTCAAGGCGGGCGCGCCCGAGGAAATCATGTATGTGAGCAAGCCGCACATCGGCACCTTCCGCCTGGTCAAGATGGTGGAAGAAATGCGCGCCAATATCGAGCGGCTGGGCGGCGAATACCGTTTCAGCAGCAAAGTGGTCGATCTCGACATCGTGCCAGGCGCCGACGGCGGCCAGGTGCGCGGCGTGGTGCTGGACAATGGCGAAACCATCGCCAGCAACCACGTCGTGCTGGCCATCGGCCACAGCGCGCGCGACACCTTTGAAATGCTGCACAAGCGCGGCGTGTACATCGAAGCGAAACCGTTCTCGATAGGCTTCCGCGTGGAACACCCGCAATCCCTGATCGACAGCTGCCGCTTCGGCCCCAGCGCCGGCCACCCGATCCTGGGCGCGGCCGACTACAAGCTCGTGCACCACGCCAGCAATGGCCGTTCCGTCTACAGCTTCTGCATGTGCCCGGGCGGCACGGTGGTGGCGGCCGCCTCGGAACCGGGCCGCCTGGTGACGAACGGCATGAGCCAGTATTCGCGCAACGAGCGCAACGCCAACAGCGCCATCGTGGTCGGCATCACGCCGGCCGACTATCCGGGCGACCCGCTGGCCGGCATCGCCCTGCAGCGCGAACTGGAAGAGCGCGCATTTGCCTTGGGTGGCGGCAACTACGATGCTCCAGGGCAATTGGTCGGCGATTTCGTCGCTGGCCGCGCCTCGACGGAATTTGGCAGCGTGGTGCCGTCGTACAAGCCGGCCGTGCACCTGACGGACCTGGCGCCCTCGCTGCCCGAATACGCGATCACGGCGCTGCGTGAAGCGTTTCCTGCGTTCAACAAGCAAATCAAGGGTTATTACAAGGCCGACGCCGTGCTGACGGGCGTGGAAACGCGCACCTCGTCGCCGATCCGCATCAAGCGCCGCGACGACGACCTGCAAAGCCTGAACACGCGCGGCCTGTTCCCCGCCGGCGAAGGCGCCGGCTATGCGGGCGGCATCCTGTCGGCGGCCGTCGACGGCATCAAGGTGGCCGAAGCGGTGGCCCTGTCGATGGCGGCGCGCGGCTAGGCCACACCGTCCCCGCCCTGCGGCGGGACGAAAAAAAACCGGCACCATGTGCCGGTTTTTTTATACCTGTACCTGACGATTAAAACTTGTACGAGGCATTCAGGTAGCCGGTACGGCCGCGCGGATCGTAGTAGCGGTCGTCATAGCCGAATTGCTGGCCGCGGTTCGCGCCGGACGTCGATGGCACGAATGGCGGGCTCTTGTCGGTCAGGTTCAGCACGCCTGCGGTGAAAACCCAGCTCTTGCTGGGTGTCCACACCGTCTGCCAGTCGAGCGTCGAATAGAACCCGACCCGCATCCGGATATCTTCCTGGCCCGTCACGGCGCCGGAAGCGTCGAGCACATCGACCGTCGTTTCCTGATCCTTGTAGCCGGACAGGAAGTTAACCGTCAGCGAATTGGCCCAGTTGCCTGTTTTCAAAGTATTCGTCCACTGGCCGCGCGTGCGGAAGGTGACAGTACCGAGCTCGGCGAAGTTACCCAGCGCAGAATAATACTGACCACCGCGTTCCAGCTGTATATCTTCGCGCAACATCTGCGTCGCATTCAACTGCGAGGTAAACAGGCCGATACCCGAGCGGTATCGAGCGCTGATATCGATATCGACGCCAGTGGCGAACGATTTACCGAGGTTCTGGTTATCGGCCAGGAAGGCCAGGTAGGTCTTGCCCGTACCAACGTCCGTATTCACGCCCCACGATTTCGGAAATGCTGCGGGATTGGCGAACACCAGCTGCTCCGTCAGCTGACCGAAGGAATCGCGGATCTGCACATGCCACAGGTCGGCTCCCAGGGTAATGGCGCTGATCGGCTCGTAGCGGAAGCCCAGGGTGGCCTGTTTCGACTTCTCTGGCTGCAAGTTGCGGTTACCGCCGGCCAACTGATCGTACTGGTGGTTGCCTGGCTGGCATTGGGCATTGAGGCGCGTGGCAATCGCTTGCAGGGCCGGCGTACACGTGTAATTGTCGCTGGTGACGCCATAGCCGCGCTGCAGGGCGTTGACTTGTGGCACTGTCGGCGCATGGAAACCATTGCCAACGGAACCACGGATCAGCAAGGTGGGCGCCGGCGTCCACTTGAAGCTGGCCTTGGCCGTAGTGGCGCCGCCGAAGTCCGAGAATTCATCGAAACGCAGGGCCGCGCCCAGTTCCAGTTCCTTCAGCACGGGCGCGATAATTTCGCTGAACACGCCCTTCGAGGTGCGGCTGGCACTGTACGGATTGCTGCTGGCGGCATCGCCGAAACGCTGGTCGCACTCCAGTCCCGCCGTGCCGCCGCACAAGGTGCCCTTCACTGGGTCGGCCAGGATGCCCTGCGCAAACGGGCTCGGTTTGGAGGAGAATTCCTCGCGATTGATGTTGGCGCCCACGCCCAGCATCATGGCGCCGCCCGGCAGGCGTCGTATTTCCGTCGAACCATTCAAATTGATGGTTTGCAAGCGCGACGTGCCGCCATCCCAGTAGCCGGTGAAGGCGGCCGCCTTGATGGCTTCCTGCGCTGCGGCCGACTGCTTGCCCGGACCGACGAAGGGATCGAGCAAGCCGCTCGATGTCAGGTTGCTGACGGCAATCGCGCCAGGATAACCGGAAATACTGCCTTTTACGCGGCTTTCCGAGAAGTTGTAGGAGGCATTGTAATCCCAGCCGGCAGCCACGCCGCGCGTGCCCACCACCACGCTGGCGAAATCCGCCGTATCCTTCGAGGTGCGCTGTCCCATGTCGAACAGGCGATAGGCCGCCACGCTGTCACCGGTTATACCGACTGGCAACAAATACTTGTCATGCAACGGCGTCCCTTTATCGATGGAAATCTCGCCAGGCACGGGGGCGATACGCGAGGTCTGCTTGGTGCGCGACAAGAGTACGTCGGCATACACTTCGTGACCGGCGACTTTGAACGTGCCCGAAGCCATGAAATTGTCGCGTTTGCGTTCCGGATAGATCTCCAGGTCCTTAACAAAATCATAACCGCAGTAGTCATTCAAGCGCGGGGTGCCATCCGGGTCTGCATACGGTTCAAGCACGCGGAAAGTCCTGGCGGGGCAGGAGCCGTTCAGCTTTTGGTAAGGACTGATCAACTGGCCATTGTCATCAACGGCGTTGGCGGGAATCGGGCTGACCGAAGACTGCTGCTTCTGATAGCGTTTGCCATTGGCCGAGAATTGCACCTGGCCTGTGTTGGCGAACGAGCGGTCGACCGAGGTCAACTTGTCGCGTTCATCATGGCCAAAGGTCAGCACCACGTTGTAGCCATCTTCGTCCAGATTGCCGAAACCTTTGGTGGCGCTGATACGTTTCTCACGCGCACCATTTTTGGGCGCGGAATAGCCGATGCTCACATCGCCCATCGTCGTATCGTGCTTGGTAATGAAGTTGACCACGCCGGCGATGGCGTCGGCGCCATACAGCGCGGAGGCGCCGTCGGTCAGCAGTTCCACACGTTCGATTGCCGAGATGGGGATGGAATTCAAGTCGAAGCCGGCCGCAAAGCCGGTCAGGGTCTGGCCGCCGAACTGGGCCAGGCGCTTGCCATTCAGCAAGACGAGCGTACGCGTCTCACCCACGTTATGCACGGAAATGCCGGAGAAACCGAAGGTGCTGCCCCCGACCGAAGAACTTTCCGTCGTCGCCCCCTGGGCGGAAGAGAGTTTCTTGACCAGGTCTGTGACCGAGGTGGCGCCCGAGGTGCGGATGGCTTCGGCGGTCAACACGGTGACGGGCAAGGCACCTTCGGCGGCGATGCGCTTGATCGACGAGCCAGTGACTTCCACGCGCTGCATCTGCGCATCTTGAGCCACCGCAGACTGCGAGGCAAGGGACAAAGCCGCTGCCATGCCACCGGCACAGACAATGCGAACGGCACGGGAGATGACGGTTTCTTTAAGCATGACGAACCCTTTTCATTTTTGCATTATGTAAGCAACAAAGCTGCTATCCGGACTGCATCCACTCTCCTAAAGGTACTATTCCTGCACCGCGCGTTCGACAGTGTGCCAGCCCCGCTCCCGCATGAGGGAAGGCGAACCACGATGTCGGCGCAACAGCCGAGGCCAGCCAACTGAAAGTTAGCTAGACAACTACATAGAATCACGGCGATATTCTTGGTGTCAACAGAACTCACGTCGCGTATAGCATACATACAACATTGTGAAAAAAAATAGAAGTCAGGCAGGTATGCCACCCAAAGATAGCGTACAGCGCAGCCGTGGTCAGCTGGCCAGCGGCAGCCTGATCTGTATATGACAGCCGGGCGTGCTGTCGATGGCGCACACCTGGCCGCCCAGTTGCTGCACGATGGTGTAGACGATGTGCATGCCCAGACCGGAGCCGCCCTGGCCCCGCTTGGTAGTGAAGAACGGTTCGAACATATGTTCGCGCACGGCCGGCGCCAGGCCGATGCCGTCGTCGGAAAAATCGAGCAGCAGCCAGCGCGCAGCCGCGTCGGTGTCATCCTCCTCGATGCGCGCGCGTATCGTGATGCGCCCCGGTCCGCCCTGCGGATAGCCATGGCGGGCGCTGTTCATCAGCAGGTTCGAGAGGATTTGCGACAGCTTGCCGGCCGCCAGGCGCACCTGGCAATCGGGCGCGATATCGAGTTCCACGCCCAGCGCCGCCTTGCGCAATTCCGGGCTGTGCGCCGACACCAGGCCGTGCACATAGTCGTGCAGCGCCAGGTCGGCCACGTATTCGCTGACCTGGTCCACGGCCAGTTGCTTGAAATTGCCGATCAGGTCGGCGGCGCGCGCCAGGTTGCGCTCGATCAAGGCGGCCGCTCCCTTGAGCGACTCGGCAATGTCGATCAGTTCGGCACGGCTGACCTTGGCGCCGCCCAGCAGCTGCACCAGCTGGTCGGCATAGCTGCCCATGCTCGACGCGGCCGTCAACGCCACGCCGATGGGCGTGTTGACTTCATGCGAGACACCGGCCACCAGCGAACCGAGGGCCGCCATCTGCTCTTGCTCGATCAGGTTGGCCTGCGCCGCCAGCAGCGATTCGGTGCGCACGCGCACGATTTCTTCCAGCTGCTGGGTGCGCTCCTGGTGCTGCAGCTCGGCCGCGCCGCGGGCCGAGAAGATCGACAGCAGCAGCAGCGCCAGCAAGCGCTTGTTTTCATCGATGGGCCGCGTGTCGATGGCCGACAGGATGCCCAGGGTCTTGCCATCGGTGTCGATCAGCGGCATGCCGACATAGCTTTCCGCCTGCATGTCGACGAGGAGGGTATCGAATGGAAAGCGACGCTGGATATCGCTGCCATGAAAACACATGCTCTGGCACGTCACGTCCTGGCATGGCGTGTGCTGCAGGCTGTATTCGATATTCGGCTGGTAACCGTCGCCGCCCCACAGGGCGAGGGTGCGGATGCCTTCGCTGCCATCTTCCAGGCGCACCAGGCGTCCGGCGATCACATAGTGCACGTCGAGCGCTTCGGCCAGGTCCTTGACGAGGATGCGCAGGAAGTCGTCGCCCCGGGCGTGCGCCGTCGAGGCGGTAATCGAGCGCAGGGCCGCTTCCGCCAGGGTGCGCCGCTGCTCGGCATCGAACAGGGGTTCTTGCGAATTCACATCAAACAACGGAATACTCATGAATGCTCCTGCACGGCACCGGAAGCGCAGGCACACCTGCCGGCGCGGCGACTCTCAGCCATGGCCCACCCCAGCGGACCTGCCGCGATTGTACCCCTGGCTATTGCTTAATAATACAGATACACAGGAATTTTTTACAGCCAGCCGGAACGCTTGAACAAGTAATACATATAACCGCAGACACAGCTCATCACTGCCACGGCGGCCGGATAGCCATAATGCCAGTCCAGCTCCGGCATGAACTTGAAGTTCATGCCCCAGATGCCGGCAAACGCCGTAAACACGGCGAAGATGGCCGCCCAGGCCGCCAATTGCTTGTTCACTTCGCTCTCGTCGATGGCCACCATCGACAGATTCACCTGGATCGCCGTGCTGATGGTGTCGCGGATGGTGTCGAGCGTGCCATTGATGCGCGCCAGGTGATCGTGCACGTCGCGGAAATACTCCTGGGTATCGTGGCACAGGGGCGGCACGCGCCCGCCGTGCAGCTTGCCCACCGCTTCCATCAGGGGCGCCACCACGTGGCGCAAGACCATGACCTTGCGTTTCAATTGATACAGCCGTTCGATATTGTCGCGCTCGGTGCCACGGTCGAAGATGCGGTCTTCGATCAGTTCCAGCTCCGATTCCAGCGCGTCGAGGACGGGAAAGTAACGGTCGACGACGGCGTCCATCAGCGCGTACAGCACGAAGGCCGAGCCCTGGCGCAGCAGATGCGGTTCGCGCTCGGCACGCGCGCGCACGCCGAGGAAACCTTGCGAGCTGTTACTGCGCGACGAAAGCACGTAATTGGCGCCCACGAAAATGTCGACTTCGCCCAGCACCAGTTCGTTTTCGACCATTTCCACGGTTTTCACGACGGCAAACAGGGAATCGCCATATTCCTCGATCTTCGGGCGCTGGTGGCCCCGCTGCGCGTCTTCCACCGCCAGTTCGTGCAGGCAAAACTCGTGCTGCATCTGTTTCAGCTCGTCCGGCGTGGCGTCGAGCAGGGCGACCCAGACGAAACAATCGGGGCGCTCGACGTAATCGCTGATGTCGTCGATCGGCAAGTCGGCCAGTTTTTTGCCATCTTGGTAGGCCACGCAGTTTATGAGCATGCTATTCCACAGTTCAAGTTAACACCGGACGAAACAGTCCGGCAGGCGCCAGCTTACCTTATCGCCTGCAGTGCGTGTTGTGGCGTGCGAGGGACGCCGCGTGGAAAAGCGGACGGGGGAGCCCCCGTCCTGACCTGCATCAATCGTCCTTGGCGCCGTCGATGCCCAGTTCCGAGATCTTGCGGGTGATGGTGTTGCGGCCGATGCCCAGGCGCACGGCGGCATCGTTCTTGCGCCCATGCGTATGCTTGAGCGCCGTCTTGATCAGGGCCGACTCGAACTGGCGTCCCAGCACGGCCATGACTTCCTGCTGTCCCGCACCCAGCATGCCGGCCGCCTGCAATTCCAGCAAACCAATCCAGCCCGGCGGCGCGCCGTTGGCGGGCGCGGCCGCCTCGAAGACCTGGCCACCATGCACATGGGCAACGACCGCCGGCGCAGGCTCGCCCGCCGCCGCAGTGGCGGCACCGTCGCCCTGCCCCTGCGTCAATTCCAGCGGCAAGTCCTTGATTTCCACCGTCTGGCCCGGCGCCATGACGGTGATCCAGTTGCACAGGTTTTCCAGCTGGCGCACATTGCCGGGCAAATCGAGGCTGCTGAGGAACTGCATCGTCGGTTCGCTCATGCGTTTGGCTTCCACGCCCAACTGGCGTGCGCTTTGCACCAGGAAGTGGCGCACCAGGATGGGGATATCCTCGCGCCGCTCCCGCAAACTGGGCAGGCGCAAACGGATCACGTTCAGCCGGTGATACAAGTCTTCGCGGAACAGGCCGTCGCGCACGCGCTGCTCGAGGTTCTGGTGCGTGGCCGTAATGACGCGCACGTTCGCCTTCATGGGCTGATGGCCGCCGACACGATAGAAATGGCCGTCGGACAACACGCGCAGCAAGCGCGTCTGCAGGTCGAACGGCATGTCGCCGATTTCATCGAGGAACAGGGTGCCGTTCTCCGCTTGCTCGAAGCGGCCCCGGCGCGTCGTCTGGGCGCCCGTAAACGCCCCCCGTTCATGCCCGAACAGTTCCGATTCCAGCAAATCCTTCGGGATCGCCGCCGTGTTGAGGGCGATGAACGGCTGCGCCGCGCGCGGGCTGTGCTTGTGCAGCGCGCGCGCCACGAGTTCCTTGCCGGAACCGGATTCGCCCGTGATGAGCACCGTCACGTTCGATTGCGACAGGCGGCCGATGGCGCGGAAGACTTCCTGCATGGCTGGCGCCTGGCCGAGGATTTCCGGCGTTTCCGACGGCCCCGACTCGACGCTGGTCTCGCGCAGGCTTTCTTCCAGCGCGCGGCGGATCAGCTCGACAGCCTTGTCGATGTCGAAGGGCTTGGCCAGGTATTCGAAGGCGCCGCCCTGGAAGGCTGCGACGGCCGAATCGAGGTCGGAAAAGGCCGTGATGATGATGACAGGCAAGCCAGGAAAGCGCGACTTGACCGTCTGCAACAATTCCAGGCCGGAGGCGCCCGGCATGCGGATATCGGACACGAGCACTTGCGGCGTGTCAAATTCCAGTGCGGCGATGGCGTCGCGCGCATTGGCAAAACTCTTGGTGGCGAGATTTTCCCGCGCCAGGGCTTTTTCCAGCACCCAGCGGATTGATTCGTCGTCGTCAACTATCCAGATTGGCTTCATTAGTGTGTGCGTCCCGCAATGGATTTCATGGGTGGGATACCTCCTCGCTTATGGCAAGGGTAGAACGATCCTGAAATCGGTGTATCCAGGCCGGCTTTCGCACTCGATCACGCCCAGGTGCTGTTGCACGAAGGTTTGCGCCAAGGTCAGTCCCAGCCCGCTGCCGCCTTCCCTGCCCGACACCAGCGGGTAGAAAATCCGGTCGCGGATCTGGGGTGCGATGCCCGGTCCATTGTCAATGATATGCAAGTCTAATGCCAGGCCGTAACGGACCTTGGCCAGGGTCACCTGGCGCGCCACGCGCGTCTTGAAAATCAGCTCCGCATCGCCCGCCTCGATGCGCTCGGCCAGGGCCTGCGCCGCGTTGTGCGCGATATTGAGCACGGTCTGTATCAATTGTTCCTTGTCGCCGCGAAACTCGGGGATCGAAGCATCGTAATCGCGCGCAATGATCAGGCCGCTGGGGAATTCGGCCAGGATCAGGCTGCGGACCCTTTCGCACACTTCGTGGATATTCACGTCGCCCACGATGTGCGGACGGCGGTGCGGCGCCAGCAGGCGGTCGACCAGGGTTTGCAGGCGGTCCGCTTCCTTGATGATGACTTGCGTGTATTCGCGCAGTTCGCTCAGGTGCAGGGCCGGCAATTCCAGTTCCAGCAGCTGGGCCGCGCCGCGGATGCCGCCCAGCGGGTTCTTGATTTCATGCGCCAGGTTGCGGATCAGCTCCTTGTTGACCTGGCTCTGGTCGAGGATGCGCTCCTCGCGGTCGAGCTTTAACTGCTGCACGTTCTCGCGCAGCTCGATCAGCACGCCGTCGCGCGGCGCGTCGAGCGCGCTGACGATGCTGTGCACGCGCAGCGGCTCGCGCCCCAGGCGCTCCAGGCTCAGGTCCTGGCGCAGGTCGGAAAACTTGTGTTCGAGCGCCTGCGCGCAAATGCCGGCCAGCTCGTCGGGATTGAGGAACAGCGCCGTCAGTTTTTGCCGCGACAGGGCTTTCAGGGAACTTTCCAGCAGGTTTTCCGCCGCCGCGTTGGCGTAGCTGATGCGGCCGTCGCCATCGAGCAGGATCACGGCCGAGGCCAGCAAATCAAGGCCGGCCAGGTGGGCGGGACGGCTGGAATGGTTGTCTAGTGTCATGTGCTTTACCGGATATTCGCGATCTCGCGTTTCAGGGCCTCGACGTTTTGCTGTGTCCGGCTAATGTTGTCCTTCAACTGCGCCACTCTTTCCTGGTATTTCGCGTAGTTGCGCTCATTGCCCTGGCGCTCGGGCTGGCCGCCGTTAAATTCCAGGCGCTGCGCCGCCAGTTTCTGCTCTTCGCTGCGCAATTCGTCCTGCAGGATCTGGCGCCGGTCCAGGTCGCGCGCGCGCTGCTCGGCGCCATCGACCTTGGGAAACGCGCCGGCGGCAGGCGCCGCGGTGGCCGCTGCCTGCAGGGCAGGCCGTACCGGCGCACCGGCCAGCGGCGCCGTCCTGCGTGGCGGCTCCGTCATGGCGCCCGGCAAATCGAGCAGCTGGCAATGTTTGCCAGCACTCCTGTCCGTGTACGTCTTGTGTCCTTGCGCATCGGCGCACACATACAGCTGCCCGTGCGCCTGTGCCGCCGCGCCCAGCAATCCTGCCATCAGCGCCATTCTGTAATGCTTGGTCAATCTTCACTCCTGTCGGCTCGTGCCGCATCGTTCCTGGGCCGACTATACAACACCGCACTGTCACCGCCTTGGCGCCTTGCATAAAAAAACGCGGGCAAGACCATCGCCTCACCCGCGTTTTTTATTCACCACCGGCACATTGCCGGCGTGGCGCCATTACAGCGAGTAGTACATGTCGAACTCGGCAGGATGCGTGGTCATGCGCATGCGCTGTACGTCCTGCATTTTCAGTTCCAGGTAAGCGTCGATCATGGAATCGCTGAACACGCCGCCACGGGTCAGGAACTCGCGGTCCTTGTCCAGGGCTTCCAGTGCTTCTTCCAGCGAAGCGCACACGGTCGGGATCAGTGCATCTTCTTCCGGCGGCAGATGGTACAGATCTTTCGAGGCGGCTTCGCCCGGATGGATCTTGTTGGCAACGCCGTCCAGGCCGGCCATCAGCAGTGCGGCGAAGCACAGGTACGGGTTCGCCAGTGGATCCGGGAAGCGCGCTTCGACGCGGCGGCCTTTTGGATTGGCCACGTGCGGGATACGGATCGAGGCGGAACGGTTTTTCGCCGAGTACGCCAGTTTCACTGGAGCTTCGTAGCCTGGTACCAGACGCTTGTACGAGTTGGTGCCCGGATTCGTGATCGCGTTCAGTGCCTTGGCGTGCTTGATGATGCCGCCGATGTAGTACAGGGCGAAATCGGACAGGCCGGCATAGCCGTCGCCGGCGAACAGGTTTTTGCCATCTTTCCATACGGATTGATGCACGTGCATGCCCGAACCGTTGTCGCCAACGATAGGTTTCGGCATGAAGGTGGCGGTCTTGCCATAGCTGTGCGCCACGTTCCACACCACATATTTCAGGTTTTGCGTCCAGTCGGCGCGCTCGACCAGGGTCGAGAACTTGGTGCCGATTTCATTTTGACCGGCGCCGGCCACTTCGTGATGATGTACCTCAACCGGGATGCCCAGCGATTCCAAGATCAGGCACATTTCCGAACGCATGTCCTGGAAGCTGTCCACTGGTGGCACTGGGAAATAGCCGCCCTTGACGGTAGGACGGTGGCCGCTGTTGCCGCCTTCGATGTCCTTGCCGGTCGACCACGAACCTTCGTCCGAACCGATCTTGACGAAGCAGCCCGACATGTCGATCTTCCAGCGCACGCTGTCGAAGATGAAGAATTCCGGCTCAGGGCCGAAGTAGGCGGTGTCGCCCATGCCCGACGATTTCAGATAGGCTTCGGCGCGTTTCGCGATCGAGCGCGGGTCGCGGTCGTAGCCCTTGCCGTCCGACGGTTCGATCACGTCGCACTGCATGAACAGGGTCGTTTCTTCCATGAACGGGTCGATATTGGCCGTGTTTGGATCCGGCAACAAGATCATGTCGGACGCTTCAATGCCTTTCCAGCCAGCGATCGAAGAACCGTCAAAGGCGTGGCCCGACTCGAATTTGTCCATGTCGAAGTGCGACACGGGAACCGTCACGTGCTGCTCTTTACCACGGGTATCGGCAAAGCGGAAATCAACGAATTTGACTTCGTTTTCTTCTACCATCTTCAAGACTTCTGCGGCTGTCATTGCCATGCGTATCTCCTAAATGAATGTGGGGTGAGCCGACCTTAGTGCGTCTGGGCTGATGAAGCGAAGCAAACATTGCGTGCCACCAAAACTCATAAGGATCATAGCAGATTCCATGCCAGCTCCCGGAGCCCCCTGGTGCCGGCAACAAAATGACTGCCATCCCCGTGAAAGTTTTCCTGCCCGCGATTTTGACACGCGTTTGCGTCAAATCAAGAATGCACTAAGCAAGTGCAAAAAACGAAGAACGCACCATTATCGTGCATTTTGTGCGGATTACCGAAAAATGCCTCCTTGTGGTGCATGCGCCGTGCACCATGGATTCCCGTTTGCGGGGCGCGGACGGCGCACTATAATCGTACACACACCTGCCCACTTTCATCGAGGACGCCATGACCACCGCCGCCGACATCCTGACCACCGCCCGCAGCCGGGCCAATGAAGGTACGCCGTATGCCGGCGCCGTCACGCCGCAGGAAGCGTATGACTTGCTGCAAGGCGATGCCGCCGTCAAGCTCATCGATGTGCGCACGACTGCCGAGCGCGACTGGGTGGGCCGGGTCGACATCGCCGATACCCAGCATGGTGCGGTGCAGTGGGCCACGTATCCGGGCGGCGTGCCGAATCCCGACTTCCTCGCACAACTGGCGGCCCAGACCGGCAAGGATGAGGTGCTGCTGTTCCTGTGCCGCTCCGGCGTGCGTTCGCGCCATGCGGCCAAGCTGGCGACCGAACACGGCTATATCAACTGCTTCGACATCCTCGAAGGCTTCGAGGGCGACAAGGACGCCGACGGCCACCGCAAGCAGATCGGCGGCTGGTGCAAGGCGGGCTTGCCGTGGCTGGGCGCCTGACGCTGGCCGCCGAATTATCTGAACAGTGTTTGATCTGGCGGGCCACCATGCGGTCCGCCATCGGCTACAACCATCCATGTGCGCCCGCTTTTGCCACGCCGGACGACGACCTGGCGCTGGCCCGCAAACGCCACAAGGAATTGACATGAACGCCACCGCTCCCCACCTCGGCAGCAGTCTCGACGACTTCCTCAAGGAAGAAGGCATCTTTGAGCAAACGCAAACCCGCGCCATCAAGGAAGTGATCGCGTGGCAACTGACGCAGGCCATGCAGGAACAATCGCTGTCGAAGACGCGCATGGCGGCGCTGCTGCAGACGAGCCGTTCGCAACTCGACCGCCTGCTCGACCCCAGCAGCGACGTGACCCTCTCCACCCTGGAACGGGCCGCCGCGCTGCTCGGGCGCAAGCTGTCGATCACCCTCGTTTAAGCGGGTTAAGCGCTCAGGCCGGCTCGGCCGCCTCCGCGGCCGGATGCTCGCCCATCAGAGTCAATATGCGCTTGCGCACGAAATTGATGTGGCTGCGCAAGCCATACAAGCCATCGGCAAACGACAGGGGAATCGATATCTGGTTGACCATTTCCTCGATCTGGTCGAGCCGTTTCAATTGTTCCGCATACACGTGCGCGCGCTGCCCTTCCGGCACGTCTTCCAGCGCCTGCTCCACCGTGCGCAGCTGGCCATACCAGCGGTACACGCGCGAACGGATGCGCCACACGTACAGGGGCGGCACGACGCGCGACAGGGGCAGGATCAGGGCGCCCAGCGCCACCACCAGCACCCACATGCGGTCAAAGAAATTGGCCAGCCAGAAACTCATGTAACGCTGCAACACGGGCGCGCCATCCTTGTAGAATTTCAACGCTTCCGGCGCCACGGGAATTTCCGTGTAGCGCGCGGACGGGAACTGCCCCTGCTGCTGGAACCAGCCCGTGCCGCCATGGATCCCGGCCGCCGCCTGCACGAACAGGTCGACCAGGGCCGGATGCAAGTCTTCGCGCGCGACCAGGGTGGCCGTCGGTGCGATCAGGTGATAATCCTGCGCGGGAATGTTTTGCCCCAGGTCGACGATGCCACGCGGCAAAACGACATGCGTGAGGAAAGGCAGGCGCCGCGTGTACGCCTCCGCTTGCGAAAAATCAAACAGCTTGATGCCCGGCGTTTGCAGCAGCATCTGGATCAGCGGCGCTTCCGGCGCCGAGCTGAACACGAGACCGTCGATGCGCCCTTCCAGCAGTTCCACCGTGGCGGGCGTGTTCTGCAAGTCGCTCACCGTCAGTTCCTTGGCTTCCACGCCATTGACGGACAGCAACTGCCGGAACAGGCCGGGCACGCCCGTGCCTTCCGGCCCCAGGTTGATCTTCATGCCCTTCAATTGCGTCAGCTCCGTCACGGCCTTGTCTTCGCGCATGAACAGCCAGACGGGTTCCGTAAACAGGCTGCCCAGGGAGATGAGGCCATGGCGCTCGGCATCTTCGTGTTCCGTCGAGCCACTTTGCACGAAGGCGATATCGGTCTTGCCCGCATTCAAACGCTGCAGGTTTTCCTGCGAGCCCAGCGACGGCTGCAAGGTCACCTTGATGCCGTGCCTGGCCAGGGTGGCCGCGTACTTCTTGCCGAACTCTTCGTAGGCGCTATTGTCCTGCCCTGTCGACAGGGTTACCTTGCGCGGCGGCGCCGGGTCGACCAGCCAGTAAGCGAGCGCGCAAAACGCGCCGACCAGCAGCAAGGTGGGACCGGCGGTGGCGAGGAAATCGCGCACGGAAAAGCGGCTGAACGCGAGGATTTTGGACATGTGGTGGCGCATAGGTTTCATGGGTGGCTACGATGCCAAGAAAAGCGCAACTATGCAAGGCACTTTCACATGCATGGCGTGGCCAATTCGGCTACAGTGCTGGATCGACCACCTGCCCTCGGGAGCCCTGCATGCTGAAAATTCTTGGAAAAGCCGCCTCGATCAATGTCCGCAAAGTCTTGTGGACGTGCGAGGAACTCGACCTGCCGTACGAACGCGAAGACTGGGGCAGCGGCTTTCGCGCCACGGACGACCCGGCCTTCCTGGCCCTGAACCCGAACGCAATGGTGCCCGTGCTGCTCGATGGCGACCTGGTGCTGTGGGAATCGAACACGATATGCCGCTACCTGTGCGCGCAGGCGGGCCGCGACGACTTGCTGCCGAGTAATCCCCGCGCCCGCGCGGAAGTGGAAAAATGGATGGACTGGCAAATGGGTGACCTCAACAATAGCTGGCGCTACGCCTTCATGTCGCTGGTGCGCCACAGCCCGGCACATCAGGATGCGGCCCAACTGGCGGCAGGTATTGCCGGATGGAACAAGATGATGGGCGTGCTGGAACAGCAGTTGCAGCGCACGGGCGCGTATGTGTGCGGCGAGCAATTTACCTTGGCGGATATCGTGCTGGGCCTGTCCGTCAAGCGCTGGCTGATGGCGCCCATGCAGCGCCCCGAGTATCCGGCCATCACCGCGTATCACGCGCGCCTGGAAGGTAAAACGGCCGTGTTTGCCGGTTAATCCAGTTCGATTGCCTCGACCGTGCCGCCGATGACGTAGCAATCGCCATCGCGGCGCACTTCCTCCAGGGTCGCCGGCTCGTCGTGCGCATACGTGCCGTCGATATCGACACACCACACGTCGCCAAAGCGCAACAGCTTCACGCCGCAGCAGATGCGGTTGATGAAGTTGCCCGGCGTCTTCATCATCAATTCCCGCACGTCACCCACCGTGATGGCGACTTTGCGCCAGATGTTGCCCTCCAGTTCATGATTCCTCGCGCACAACACGATGCGCACGCTCTGCACGCCTCGGGGTCCATATGCTTGCTCAAATGATACGAGCGCGCCATCGTCAAAACGGTGATATTGCGCAAAGATCTGCTGTGTTCTTTCCATGGATTCTTTCTCCTCCATAAAAAAACCGGCCCATTCAGGCCGGCTTTTTAATGCAGCAACGATTTAATTCGTGCACTGCTTGGCCACGCCTTCGGCTGGCGCAGGCGGCTCGATCAGCGGCATCAGGCTCGGCGCCAGCGACACCAGCAGTTGCACGGGCAAGGCGCTGGTGAAATCGTAGTTCTTCGATTCCGGCCCCCGCACATACGCCGTCATGCTGCCATAGAAGCGCTCGCCGATATTGAAGACGAACGTGGCCGAACGGTTCACATAGCGCGACTCGATCAGGCGGCCGCCGGCGCCATACACGTCGAAGCGCTGGTCGCCCGTGCCCGTCTTGCCGCCCATCGGGATCGGCACGCCGTCGGCGCCGACAAATGCCGTCTTCGCCCGTTTCGCCGTGCCGTCCGACACCACTTCGCGGATGGCCTTGGCGACAGCTTTCGCCACGTCCGGCGACAGCACTTGCTCCGCTTCCACCTTCGTGCCCCGCTTGGCCATGGTGTCGTACGGCGTATTGGCGGCGAAATGCATGGAATCGATGCGCACGCTGGGTTTGCGCACGCCATCGTTGATGATGATGCCCATCAACTCGGCCAGCGCGGCGGGACGGTCGGCCGAAGCGCCCAGGGTGGTCGCATACGACGGCACGAGCGAATCGAACGGGTAACCCATCTTCTTCCACTGGCGGTGGATTTCCAGGAAACCTTCCACTTCCAGCAAGTTGGCGATGCGGCGGTCCTGCGCATGCTTGCGGTGCGTATTGAACAGCCATTTATACACTTCCTGGCGTTCCTTTTCGCTGGCCGCCACCATCTGCGACAGGGTGGAACCTTCGTGCTGGCGCAGATACGCCACCATCCACAGTTCCAGCGGATGCACATTGGCAAGGTAGCCCCGATCGGCCAGCGACCAGTTTTCCATCGCATACTGCTGGTACATCTTGGCCACGCGCTCGGGCGGTACTTCGTTTTGCGACGGTAGATTGGCGTTGAGGAAATCGCCGAATTCCGCGACGGTGCCCTTCGGATTGATGGTGCGGAAGATATTCGCCAGGCGCACGGGTGTCGGGCGGATACTGGCCAACAGGATCTTTTCCTGCTCGTCCACGCTCTTGCCGCGGTACTTCTGGTAGAAGCGGTGCAGGAATTCGCGCCCTTCCTTGTCGGCAAAACGGCTCAGGTACTGGGCCCGGCGCGGATCGTCCGCGTCCGCCAGCAGCGAGGCCGAGGAATCGGGACGCGAAAACATGTAGTAGCGGGCCACGTCGCGCATCAGGCGCACGAACACCAGGTTGGTCGACTGGCGCAGCGCCTGCTGCACCGTCATGATGCGACTGTCGTCGAGCTTGGAGAAGTTGCCGAAATGATGCAAGCCGCCGCCCGTGAAGAAGCCTTCGCCTGGGTTGCCCGAGTATTTGCGTTCCATGGCGGCCGCCAGCATGGCGGGCAGATTGCGCGCCTCGCCCAGCGGCAAAGGTTTCAAATAAGCAATTGCCCACTGCGACAGCATGTCCTTCGGATCGACGGCAATCTTGCCCAGTTCGGCGGCGCCCATGCCGCTGTAGCGCTGGTGCAACTGGTCGATGATGTCCATATACGTCACCAGGGTGCGCAGCTTGGCCGTGGAACCGAGGTCCAGCTTGGCGCCTTCGTTGATGTCCAGCGGCTGGTCGTAGTTATCCGTCTGCACGCGCAGCAAGTTGGCTTGCTCGCCCTTTTGCAGCAAAGTAAAACTGTAGACCACATTGGCGGGGTCGCCATTGCCCAGCATGCCCTTGCCCGTCAAGCCGGCCGCTTTCGCCACTTCCGGGTCGCGCAGCTCGCGCAAGACCTTGGTGACGGCGTTTTGCGCCTGCGCATCGAGCGTGCTGACCACTTTCAGGTCGAGGCGGTCGAGGTTGTACAAACGGGGATCGCCCAGCATGCTGGCCAGGTGGTTGCGCACGGCATTCGAGGCCTTGCGCGTGACGAACGAGGTCGACGCTTCCGATTGCACGCCCGAGGCCGTCGACGGGCGCAGCTTCTCGGCGATGGCCGCATTGCGCAGCTGCGGCGAGATCACGCCCGCTTGCGCCAGCAGGCGCAGATGGCTGTTGGTCAGCTCTTCCAGGTCGGCGCCGCCTGCCACCAGGTAATGCGAGGGACGGCGCTGCGCGATCAGCAAGCTCAGCGCCTGCTTGTAGGCGAGCGCACTGCCCGGCTGGTCCATATTGCCTTTGAGCAAAATTTTCACTTCGGCAAATGGACGGCCATACCAGACCCACATGCCGTCGCCGATGCCGTTGACCTCGCCAAAGCCGCTCTTTGCCGACAGCGGCACGGTATTGAGGTAATTGACGACGATCTTGCGCCGCGCTTCCATGGTGTTTTCGCCATCTTGGTACGAGCGCAAGCTGGCCGACAGCATCTGCAGCAGCTTGTCCTGCATGGAACTGGTGCGGCCGTCTTCCGAATGGCGGTATTTTTCAATTTGCGTGGCCAGCGTGCTGCCGCCGCCGCCGCGGTGGCCGCCGAACAGGTTCAGCGCCTTGTCCAGAATCGCCTTGCTCAGGCGGTCCCATTCCACGGCCGGATTGCGCTCGGGCGTGCCCGGATCGAGCAATTCGCGGTTTTCGATGAACAGCAGGCTTTGCACGAGCGCGGGCGGCGCTTCGGCGAAGCCGTCGAACATGCGCTCGGGATAGCTGGCCGCGAACAGGGGTGCGGCGCGGCAATCGAGGATGCTCAATCCCGCGCGGTTTTTCTCGTGATACGTGGCAAAGATGCCCCGGTCGACCAGTTGCACCATTTTCGGCGACATGCGCGCCTGCGCCGTCACTTCATAGTCGCGCGCATTGAGCTTGCTAATAAAATCCGGCAAGCTGGCATAGCCGAGGCGCTCGTCATACGGGCCGTGCTGCGGATAGCGGATGGCGCCCGCCGGTGCGGGGCCGGGCTCGACCTTGAACGACAGCTGGCGGTCCAGGCGCGTGAAAAATTCCGCCTGCAGGGCCGAGGTGCGCACTTCGCGCATGACGAACCAGGCCACGCCGGCGATCAGCGCCAGCAGGATGATGGCAAAGATGGGCCAGATGCGCGAACGGCGCTTCTTCGGCGGGCTCGCCGGCGGCGGCGCCTCGGCAGCTGGATCAGAGGGGGGCCGCTCTTGCGCGGCCAGATTGACGCCTGTGTCTTTCATGGGATGCTGGGGTAAGGTTGGGTTTGGACGGCGCGGGAAATGCGGCAGCGATACCGCTCCGCGCAGGGTAAGACGAGAGCCAGCCAGGGCCGGTCACAACAAAGCTTGCTTAACATGATGTCCATACCGGTAAATCGAAAAAACACGCTACTGCACAGGCAGGCGACCCCGCGTTTGACACGCAAGGCCCCTGTTCACCATTCCACCACATCGGCATGAAAACGACTGACGAGCGCGCACAAAAATCTTGCTTCATTGAAGATTTTCGCAAAAAAACAACGTCTTGGAATGTACGCTTGCGTACATAGATGCACGGCGGGCTGGACGCCGGCAAAAAAGCCGCCGGCGCCGGGCTGGCTGCATGTCAGATGGTGGTGTATTCCGCCTGCAAGGTATCGAGTGCGGCGCACATCTGCGCGAAGGCGGCCGCCGCTTGCGCCGGCTCGCCCTTGACGCCCAGTTCGATATGCCGGCGCGTCTGCGCATCGCCCACGCTGGGCAAGCTGAAAACCTTGATCAACGGAAACTCCGCTTCCAGCCGCACCATCAGCGGCGTCAGCAGGGATTCGGCCGTTTCGTACACGAGCAAGGCATGTTCCGCGTGCGGCACCTGGTTGAACAGGTGCGCATAATGCGTGTCCAGCACCCATTCGATCATGGGCCAGGACATGATGGGAAAGCCCGGCACGAAGTAATGCTCGCGCACGGCAAAGCCGGCAATCTTGTTGTACGGGTTCGGAATCAGCTCGGCGCCTTCGACAAATTCCGCCATTTTCAGGCGGTGCAGGTTTTCCGGCGAGTTCAGATCGGCCGGCACGCCCGCCTCTACGCCCATTTCCGTGATGCGCTGCTGGATATTGATCTTGCCCTGCGGATGCAGCACCAGCGGCAAGCCCAGCGCATCGGCCGCCGCCTGGCGCGTATGGTCGTCCGGCGTGGCGCCGATGCCGCCGAAGCTGAAGACGATGTCGCCGCTGGCAAAGCTGCGCTTGAGCAAGGCGACCAGGCGGGCAGGCTCGTCGCCCACGTATTCCGCCCAGCTCAGCTGCAATCCCCGCGCCTTGAGCATTTGCACCACTTTCGGGAAATGCTGGTCCGTGCGCTTGCCCGACAGGATTTCGTCGCCGATGATGATCAATCCGATAGCCATGAAGCTTCCTCGTAGAATTCGATAAAAATACTCAAGCGTCCGCCGGCGCCACGTCGGTCATGCCGCGTACGCCCCGCAACCGCGACAGTGCTTCCAGGCAGTAATACTGGAACCACAGCCCCGTAAAGATGAAGATCAGCACGTACAGCCAGATGGCGAACGCCGCCAGGAAGGGGAAGAACACCACCGACATCGCGCCGCCCATCCACAGCAAGCCCGGCACGGCGCCGGCCGCGCCGGATACCATGCCGATGGCCAGCAGGGGCCAGCGCTGCGTGCGCATGATGGCGTGGCGCTCGTCCACGCTGGCGTAGTCGGCCATGGCGTCATACGCCATCACGCGGTAGGTCAGCCAGCCCCACAGCACGGCTTGCCCCGCCAGGGCGGCCGGCGGAAACGCGTACAGGGGCAGTAGGATGACCCAGGCGACGATAAAGAGTAAAAACGTGGCCAGCGAAGTGCCGACGCTGCCCAGCAGGCTGCCGCCATGTTTCTTTTCCAGCTGAGGAAAGTGCCGCCCGCCGATATGGCGGCCGATGGCCGGCATGGCGAACAGGCCCATGAAGATCAGCGCCGTCAGGATCATCAGCGGCAGCAGCATGAACATGGCGATCAGCGGCACGATCACGGCTTTCAGCACGCCCAGGCCGAAGGTGGTCAGCACCTGGCCGCTGGTGCGGAAGAAATCGTACTGCGTGAACAGCGCATGCAGGCTGTCGATCAGCGGCTGCAAGCCCACGTACAGCAAGCCGCCCCACAGCACCAGCGACAGGATGAACGGCGCCACGCTCAGCAGCAGTATCCTGCCATGCAATTGCGACAGGAAAGCACGGCCATACGAATTCAACACATTACGCATCAACGGCGTCCTTTTCGTTTAATTCTTGCAAATTCCACCATGCGGCGCAGGCCCAGCCATTGCTGCTGCCAGAAACCGCGGCCATAGTTGCGCCCCGGCCGGCCGACACCGTTGCTGTCGATGCGGGCCAGCTGGTCGCGCACGCCCGTGCGCGCATAGCCCGCCGAGAAATTCGCGGTGCCCAGCAGCATATCCCAAATCGGCAAGACCACGCCGAAGTTGCAACCACCCATGCTGCCCTTGCCTTTCGACTCGTGCCCCACGCCGATCGCGTGATGCGTGCGGTGGAAACGGGGCGAGATCAAGAGCCGCTCGCCGATGCGGCCGAAGTGTATCCTCACATTCGCATGCTGCAAGCTTTGCAAAATGCGCGAAATCGACACCAGCAGCACATACTGGCCCGGCGGCACGCCAATGCCGAGCGCCACCAGGGCCATCACCACGTCGCGCAAGAAGTCATCGAGCAAGTGATTGCGGTCATCGCTCCACAAATTCATGTTTTGCTGGCTGTGATGCAGGCTGTGCAAACCCCACCACCAGCCGAAATGGTGCGAGGCCCGGTGGTAGCAATAGTCGACGAAGTCCAGTATCACAAAATAAATGATAAAACTGAGCAAGGGGCTGATGCCGGGCAACAACGATTCCAGGTTCAATGGATGGATATTGTCGAAGCGCAAGGCGCCTGCCAATGCATCCATCAGCGGATCGAGCGTGAAGAAGACCACGACGGAAAACAGGCCGACGCGGTGCAGCACGGTATAGATAAAATCGTTCCAGCGGGCGCGCGGATCCGTCATCTTTTGCGCGGGAATCAAGGCTTCGAGCGGACGCAGCACGAGAAACAGCAGCACCAGTTCGCACAGGCCGATCAGCAGCCACTCCGTGCCCTCGAACGCTTCTTCCGTAAATTCGCCAAAGCCCAGGTGATATACGAGCGGGTTCACCACCGTCTGGAACAGCCATCCTTGCGCCGCGCCAAAGACGTCGACCACAGCATCGATGACGGGCGTAACGAAGCTGACGATGTCGGCGGCGATCATGGCTGGCCCTTCTTCCGCGCGTAGGCAGGATGCTCGCGCAGGGTGGCAAAGCAGAAACCTTTGTCTTGCAGGCCGGAAATCAAGGCGTCCAGGTTGGCCGGTGCCCACGGCTCCTTGCGCGACCAGATACCCATGTGTGCAATGAAAATGTCGCCGCTGCGCAAGTTCGCCAGGGCTTTTTTCAGCAGCGTGGCGTTTGGATACTTATCGCTGGGCAGCTCATCGCCGGAATACCCCGCCGGCGCCCAGCCCGCGTGCTGGTAGCCGCAGGCGCTGCCGGCCGCCAGGGTGCGCGGCGACGTGTAGCCGCCCGGCGCGCGCCAGAACGGGTCGAGCTTGCGGCCTGTCAGCTCCTGGAAGCGCGTATCGACGCGGCGCAATTGCTCACAGAATTGCTGATCCGTGAACGACGCCAGCTTGCCGCCATCCTTGCCGAACTGGGGCTTGACCTGGATCAAGCCGTTGGCCAGATCCTTCTTCCAGTACACGTGGTCAAACGTATGCGTGCCGAACGCATGGCCTTCGGCCACGCGGGCTTTCCAGTACGGCGCCCACGAGTCATCGAGCGAATAGTCGCCCCGCGTGGTCTTTTCATTGGCCAGGAAGAAGGTTGCCTTCACATGGCGCTTGTTCAGCACGTCGGCGATCAGCTGCGCTTGCGACTGGCTACCCGTGTCAAACGTCATGTAGATGGTGCCCTTGCAGGCGGCTGGCGCTAAAGATGCAGCTGGAGATGCGGCTGGGGCAGCAGATACGGCGGCAGGTACGGCAGCAGGTGCGGCGGCATGTGCGGGCGACAGCATGGCGCTGGCGCACAGCAGCATGGCGGGCGCATGGCCCGCGAAAATGAAGCGTTTCATCATCACCTGCTCATCACATGCGCGGCGAGTGGGTGGCGAAGTACACGCCATGGGGCGAGCGGCCCACCGGTATGGTCTTGATCACCTTGCGCGTGGTCAAGTCGATCACGGCCACTTTCTTGATCCAGCGCAACGTTACCCACATGGTCTTGCCGTCCGGCGTGATTTCCATGCAATCGGGGCCGCCCGGCACATTGATCGTGCCCACGTTTTCCAGGGTTTGCTGGTCGATGATGTTGATGGTGTTCGACACGCGGTTCGAGACGAATGTCATGCGGTTGTCGCCCAGCGCGCGGAAATTGTGCGTGCCGGCGCCCGCCTTGATGCGCTTGACGGTCTTTTGCGTGCGCCAGTCGATCACTTCCACGTAATCGCTGCCCATGATGCCCACCAGCAAATGCTTGCCATCGGGCGTCATCGTGATGCCGGCCGGCGCCGGGCCGACAGGCATGGTCCATTTCACCGTTTGCGTGGCCAAGTCGATGGCGCTGACCTGGTTGCTGCCCTGCTGCGTAATGAAAGCCATGGTGCTGTCGGCCGTGAACGCCATATGGCTGGGCAACTTTGGCAGCGGAATGCGCTTGGCCAGGGTCAGGTTCTTGCCGTCATAGCGGTACAGGTCGATACGGTCCAGGCGCAAGGAGTTCGAGATGAACCATTTCTGGTCCGGCGAAAAGCCGATCTGGTACGGGTCGAGGATGTTGCTGATGCGGCGCTGGATCTGGCCCGACACGGGGTCGAGGAAAATCAGCTCGTTGCCGACGGAACTGGCGACGATCAGCGACTTGCCGTCCGGCGTTTCCATCAGATGGTGCGGTTCCTTGCCGACGGCAAAGGTGGACAGGGGAGCATAGGTTTTCTGGTCCAGCAGTTGCACCGTAGCATCACGGGAATTGAGCACCACCACCACTTCGGCTTGCGCCGTCGATATTGCGGAAACCAGGCACAGCGAGGAAAAAACAAGGCGGCGTAGACTGCGGAACATGGCAAAAATCACTGTTAAATACAAAACATGCATTTTACGTGGAACACTGTATTTATTGTGTGAAATCCCCCCTTAAATGCTGCCGGCAGCCACACATCGCAGTAATTTCCGTTTTTTCCCCGTCCCAGGCCTGGAATGGCGCTTTGCAACTCATTGCTCTACAATCTGAAGCTTTCATCGCCTACACAAGGATAATCATGACCACCACCACTACCGCCTCCGGCCTGCAATACATCGACACCACCGTTGGCGAAGGCGCTGAAGCGCAAGCCGGCAACAATGTTGTCGTGCATTACACGGGCTGGCTGCAAAACGACGACGGCAGCGCCGGCGCGAAATTTGACTCGAGCAAGGACCGCAACGATCCATTCGAATTCCCGCTGGGCGCCGGCCGCGTCATTCAAGGCTGGGACGAAGGCGTGCAAGGCATGAAAGTGGGCGGCAAGCGCCAGCTGATCATCCCGGCAGCACTGGGCTATGGCGCACGCGGCGCCGGCGGCGTGATTCCTCCGAACGCCACCCTGATTTTCGACGTCGAACTGCTGGGCGTATAAGCACCGACTCCGCAGCGCTCAAGCGACTGTACCGACGCCGCCCCTGTTCACGCAGCGGCGGCGTTTTTGTTTTGAGTGTGTCCTCTAATGCACGGCGCGCTTTTTTCACTATGATGTCAGGCACTGCAGCACGCACGGTGGCCACTCCGCCGGGCCTGCCGCACTTTTCCAGCGATTCCATCAGCACACAGGAGCCATCATGAGTTTACAAGAGCAATTCGAACAAGCGCAGCTCGATTCCAAGACCCTGTCCGAGCGTCCGGACAATATGACCTTGTTGAAAATCTACGCCTTGTTCAAGCAAGCGTCGAGCGGCGACGCCACGGGCGAGCGTCCTGGCATGACCGACTTCGTCAACCGCGCCAAGTTCGACGCCTGGGCGGCCCTGGCCGGCACCTCGAAGGAAGAGGCGCAACAGCAATACATCGATCTGATCGAAGACTTGAAGGATTAAACCTGAAAACGCCTGTTTTGCAGAGAAACAGGCCGAAAATGGCTGAAAACTCACCAAAAACCACAAAAACAGGCTGAAAATACAAAAGTGGCTACCAAATCGGTAGCCACTTTTTTTACGCCTATCTCAGCCGCAAACTTACTTTTTCGCCGCCGCCAGCGCTTGCGCGATCCAGCCGTCAAACGTCTGCTGATGGAACTTGATCCAGCCAGCCGTGTGGCGCGCGATATCGGCTTGCGTGTTTTCGCCGCGGCGCATGCGCTCGTTCTGCGCATTGATGTCCGCCACGGGCAATTGCATCACTTCGAACAGCTTGGCCGCGGCCGGATTCTTCTCCGCCCAGGCCTTGTTCGACACGATGCGCGCCGTGTTGACGGCAAAGCCGTAGTCGCTGCCATCGTCGAGACGGGTATTCACCTTGTCCGGATTGGCCGAGAACGGCACTTTCAGCCAGACCACGTCCTTGCCCGGCACCAGCACGCCGCTGACCCAGTACGGCGTCCACGTGTAGTACAAAATTGGTTCGCCGCGCTTGTAACGGCCCAGGGTGTCGGCGATCAGGGCCGCATAGCTGCCCTGCACGTGCGTCACCGTCTTGCGCAATTTATACGCATCCATGTGGTTCTCGATCAGCGCTTCGCAGCCCCAGCCTGGGTTGCAACCGGTCAAGTCGGCCTTGCCATCGCCATCATGGTCGAACAGCTTGGCCAGGTTGGGATCGCGCAACTGGTCGATATTCGTGATGTTGTACTTTTCCGCCGTCGCCTTGTCGATCAGATAACCTTGCGCGGCAGGCCCCGCATACTGGCCCGTGCGCGACAGCTTGGCGTCGCCGCCCGCATTGTTATAGAAATCCTTGTGCATCGGGTCCCAGTGCACGGCCATGAAGGTGGCGTCACCGTTGGCAATGGCAATATGCGCCGTCGGGTATTCCACTTCCTTGATCGGCTGCACTTCGTAGCCCAGCTTTTCCAGGGCCTTGTCGACCAGCATGGTCTGGAAGGTTTCTTCCGCGATCGAGCTTTGCAGCGGCTGCACCTTGACGCCCTTGCCGGGCAGCGCATCGGCAGCGGCGGCCGGCGTCTGCGCCATGGCCAGGCTGGTGGTCAGGGCCATGGCGGCGATCGCCAGGGCGGAAAACAGCTGGAACTTGCGTTGCGATTTTTGCGTCACTTTAAAATTGTCGATTTGATGCATGTGTATCCTTTATTGTGCGTTGGCCAGCGTTACTTGCTGTTCAACATTATTTTTCTCCGCATTGCCGCGCACCAGGCGCAGCACGAAACCGGCTGGACCCGTCTGGTACCAGTGGCGCACGCCGCGGCGTGGCTGGCCCATCGCTTGCGTCAAGCGGTCCAGGGTGATGGCCAGCAACACGATGCCCAGGCCGCCCACGGTGGCCAGACCCATGTCCAGGCGGCCGATGCCGCGCAATACCATCTGGCCCAGGCCGCCCACGGCGATCATCGAGGCGATCACGACCATCGACAGCGACAGCATCAGCGACTGGTTGATACCGGCCATGATCGATGGCATGGCCAGCGGGAATTGCACGCGGGTCAGCAACTGCCACGGCGAGGCGCCATAGGCGCGGGCCGCTTCGATCAGGTCGGGACGCACCTGGCGGATGCCGAGGTTGGTCAGACGTACCAGCGGCGGCAGGGCAAAGATGATCGTCACGATCACGCCAGGCGCATTACCAATACCAAACAGCATCACCACGGGCACCAGGTAGACGAAGGCGGGCGTCGTCTGCATGGCATCGAGCAGGGGGCGCAGGATATTCTGCGCGCGGTCGCTGCTGGCAAGGAAAATGCCCAACGGCAAGCCGATGGCCAGGCAGAACGCCAGCGACGTCAAGACCAGCGACAGGGTCGTCATGGCTTCCGGCCAGATGCCCAGCATCGACACCACCAGCAGCGCCAGCACGGTGCCGATGGCCAGGGTGCGGCTGGTAAATTGCCAAGCCAGCAAGCCGATGATGGAGATCACCGTCAGCGACGGGGCGGCCAGCAGCACGCCTTCCACGCCGGACAGCACGCTGTCGATCGGCGCGCGCACGGCCTGGAAGAAGGGACGGAAATGCGCGACGACCCAGCCCAGGCCCTGGTTGATCCAGCTTTCCAGCGGCAGCGAGCCGTCGAAAATCTGCGTCAGGTGAAAGCCGGACGCATGTTCCGGCTGCACGGCAGGCGCGGCGGCGTCCAGCCAGGCGGTGCTGGCGTCGGTAGGCGGAGTCAGCGCCCAGGGATTGATTTGGGCTGCCTGTTCAACAACAGGTTCTACTGCGGAAACGGTGCTTGGATTCATGCTTGTCCTTTCTGTTGTTGTTCGGCTATGGCTGGCGTGTCGCGGTCGAGGAACTTCAGCAAGGTTGTCTTGCTGATGGCGCCGCGGAAGCTGCCGTCATTGGCCACCACAGGGACGGCGTAAGGCAGTTGCGCCACCTGGCCGAACAGGCCGGCGACTGGCTCATCTGCATTGATGGTCTGCACGTCGGGCAGATAGGCATGCGCCAGACCCAGCGGTCCGACATGGCCGTCGAGCGCACTGCGCAGCGAATCGGCCGAGACGACGCCGAGGAACTTGCGCTGCGGATTGACGACGTAGGCAAACGCGCGATCCTGCTCTTCCAGCATCGACAGCGCGGCGCGCGAGCCGCGGCTCGGCGACTCGGACACGACGATCTGGCTCTTGCGGGCAATATCGCTGGCCTTGAAGACGGCCGCCGCATCGACGCCGCGCACGAAGTTGCGCACGTAATCGTTGGCAGGTTTACGCAGGATTTCTTCCGGCGTGCCCACTTGCACCACGTGGCCGTCTTTCATGATGGCAACGCGGTCGCCGATGCGCATGGCTTCGTCGAGGTCATGCGAAATGAAGACGATGGTGCGGCGCTTGATTTGCTGCAAACGCAGCAGTTCCGATTGCATTTCCGTACGGATAATCGGATCGAGCGCGGAAAACGCTTCATCCATCAACAGAATCGATGGATCGCACGCCAGCGCACGGGCCAGGCCCACGCGCTGCTGCATGCCGCCCGACAATTCGTCGGGATAGCTGGCGCCGTAGCCGTCCAGGCCCACTTGTTCCAGCGCTTGCTGGGCCAGCGCATGGCGCTCAGCCTTGGGCATGCCGGCCAGTTCCATGCCGAAGGCAGTGTTGTCGAGCACGGTAATTTGCGGCAGCAGCGCGAACGACTGGAACACCATGCTGATGTCCTTGCGGCGCAGGGCGCGCAGCTGGGCGTCCGGCAAGGTATTGATGTCGTTGCCGTCAATCAGGATGCGGCCGGCGGTCGGCTCGATCAGGCGGTTCAGCATGCGCACCAGGGTCGACTTGCCCGAACCGGACAGGCCCATGATGACGAAGATCTCGCCCGCTTCAATGGTAAAGGTGGCGTCGAAAACGCCGATGGTGCAGTCGGTCTGGGCCAGGATATCCTGCTTGCTGGCGCCCTGATGGACGAGTTCAAGTGCTTCTTCTGGCTTGTCGCCGAACACTTTGAACACATGGTCGATAATGATTTGTTTTGCCACGATGTGGTTCTCCCTCGATTTGACGAATGGAATGAAACCCAGCAAGCTGCTAGCTTGCGGCGGGAATCAGCAAACCCTGTTGCGTCGGCTACGCCACGGCGCAAAAGCGCACGGGAGCGACAGGAAACAGGGGGTGACACGCATGTGACCAGCGGATGGCCAAAGCCGGTGCCGGGGTGCCGTGTGCGTGCTAAAAGAGGCTGTGGTTCAGGACTTTTAACAACGCTAGCGCCATGCAAATACATGGCACCAAATGTATTTGACCGAAAAAAATCGACCAAGCTACTTTTAACTGGATGCGGGTGTAAAACCCAATGAATTATTCACCACTCAGCGAGTGGGGAGTACTGCGAAGCAGATGGTGAAACGCGGTGTAGCTGTTGTAAATATGACTCAAGTATAACGCAAAAAGCCGCCAAAGTCCAATGGCTTTCCAAATAGAAATGTGCTAGCAATGTTCGCCAGCGTACAGTCAGACGTGAAAAAGGCGAAAAGCGACGTGTTTTCATCGTCTTTTCGCCCATCGCTGCGACACGTTTTCTAGCACCAAACATGGCGCCAGACAAGCGGATCAAACTGGCTCGGTAAACACCTTGCGCATCTTTTCGGCGATCTTGCCTTCAATCGTGGACGCGAAGGCGCTGAGCATGAAGCCCAGCTTGATTTGCAGTTGCGCCTGCTCTTTTTCCAGAGTCAGCGAACCATCGACGCCGCTGCGCTCGAAGCGCAGCACATCGCCATCCCAGGCGCACGCCAGGTCATACTCCTGGGCCAGCTTGTCGGCCACTTGCTGCGCCGCTTCGCGCGCCTTTGCTGCTGTCAGCTTATGTTGCTGAACTATATTTATATCCGCCATCAAACGATCCTTTTATTATAAAAACGGGTGCCATACGGCCAGCATCATACCAGCCGCCACGCGGCAGCCGCAGCCATGGGGAACGCCGGCACCCGGAAAAAACCGCGCTTTCTTGCGCCGCACTTGCGCCGCATCAAACCGCAACCACCGAAGCAGGCCGACTATCTCCATTCCAGTTGCGAGTGTATTGGAGAGCTACCATGGACCAGAAAGTCATCGTGCCGGTCGAAGCCGTGCTGACCAAATGCGTGTCCTTGCCTGTCGGCTATGTCCCTACCCCCTCGGCGCCCTACCGCCTGCACCGCAAGAATGCGCAACTGACCCTGCAGCCGGGTCCGCCCCGGCTGACGGACGCCACGGTCCGCAACCTGGCCGCCGTGCCCGTCGGTTCGCGCGTGCTGATCTGGAAGCAAGACCCGTCCGTGAGCGAGCTGGGCACGCGCAAGTCCTTCCTGCCCGGCCTGATACTGCAAGGCCCGCGCGACGCGCGCATCACCTTTGGCGAGCCGGGCATCGCCCAGGTCAGCCCGAATGCCTTTGGCGACTTCATCGTCTCGCCCAACACCGACCAGTTCGACGCCGTGCACACCTTTGCCATCGTGCGCATGACGCTGACCATGTACCAGCGCGCGATGGCCAGCAACAATACGGCGCCGCCCCTGCCCTGGCAATGGAATAGCGCCAGCAACACGGCACCGCTGCGCGTGTTCCCGCACGGCTTGCCCAATGTCATGAACGCCTATTACAGCCGCAGCGACAAGGCCCTCAAGTTCGGCGACTTCATTCCCAGCGGCGCCACCGAGCGCGTCTACACTTGCCGCTCGCTCGACATCGTCTCGCATGAAACCGGGCACGCCATCCTCGATGGCCTCAAGCCGAATTGGCTGCTCAACAATAATCCACCGCAGACGGGCGGCTTGCACGAATCGTTCGGCGACCTGACGGCCATCTTCCTGGCCCTGTCGCAGCTGGACCAGGTCGAAGCCGTGATCGCGCAAACCAAGTCCGACCTGCACGACAAAACCTTCCTGGCCGACCTGGCGGAACAGTTCGGCCTGGCACTGGGCCGGCCGAACGGCTTGCGCAATGCCGATAACGACATCAAATTGTCGGAGACCGGCACGGAAGTGCACGCCATCTCGCAAGTGTTTACAGGCGCTATCTACGACATCCTGGCCGACATCTTTGCCCACGAACGCCAGCCCCAGCTGGAAGATGACGCAGCCGTGCTGCACCGTTGCGGCGACTACCTGCGCAGCCTGGTCTTGCGCGCCCTGGTAGCGTCCCCCGACCAGGCGGCCACGTACGCCGACGTGGCCGGCCACATGCTGACCCTGGCGCAAGCCGACGGCTTTACCAGCTACCTCGATTTCATCCGCAACAGCTTTACCATGCGCGAAGTACTCAAGGACAATGCCATGACGGAGGATGGACAAATGACCTTTGCCCCCGATGTCGTCGATGAAGCGGGCGCCGTGCAAGACAGGCGCGCCTGCTGCGGTACCATGAACCATGCGGAATACAGCGAATCGGATCAATTGCTGGAAGCGGAGCGCGAAGCGCTGGCGGCCTGGTGCCGCAGTTACGCCCCCCGGTAAACGCTCCGCGCCGCAAGCCCGCCAGCGGTCAGCCGCAGGCGACGGCATGCCGCATCATTTCCCCACCACCGTCCCCAAGAAGGAGCAGCATGAAAATTTCAGCCCGCAGCAGCGGCGGCTTTGCCGGCCTGAGCGAACAATACGACATCGATACGCAGGCCCACCCGGCCGGCCCCGGGCTGGAAGCGGCACTGGCCAGCAGCGGTTTTTTCACGCACCCGCAGGGCACGGGCGAACAGGTGGGCGCCGATATCCCCCATTGGCAGATCACCGTCGAGGCACCGGCCGCGCGCCGCACCATCACGTTTGCCGAGGATGGCAGTGCTGAAAATGCACGTTGGCAACAGTTGCTGACGCAAATACGCGCCAGCGCCTGATTGTTCCGGCACTTATTTTTACCGATCTTGATTTGGGTAAAACAAAAACACCACACGGCGAGCTTCCGCCTCGCCCGTCCTGCTCCCTGCAGCATCGGGCGACTGTCGCTTTCTTGCCGCGTTCTTCATGGTAACGTCCCGGATAGTCGCTGAATTGCACGCTCTGCGCGGCAACGGCGCTGCCAAAAAATGAATTTGCTTATATGTATTGTATATAAGCGGGATTTGTGAGAAATAGCGAATTGCCTTAAAATACAATGCTTTGCTTTAGTATGCGCCGCCGAGGTTCCTGCAGGCGCTACAGCACCTCCCCCCAAATTGATAGGACTGTTATGACCCACGTTGTCACCGAATCCTGCATCGCCTGTCGCTATACCGACTGCGTCGATGTCTGCCCGGTAGATTGTTTCCGGGAAGGCCCGAACTTCCTGGCAATCGATCCGGACGAATGTATTGACTGCGCAGTCTGCGTGGCAGAGTGCCCGGTGAACGCGATTTTCGCGGAAGAAGACGTGCCGGGCGACCAGCAAGCCTTCATCAAGATCAACGTCGACCTGGCCCGTAACTGGCCTTCGATCACCAAGACGAAGGCTGCCTTGCCGGAAGCCGAGCAATACAAGGACGTCAAGGACAAGCTCGACATGCTGGTGCGCTAAGCGCACGGCACTTGCTGCGCCGTTTCCGGCGGAGACACTGTTCTCCGCAGGGGCGTGGCGGCGAAAAAATGTACAAAAAGCAGCGGAAACGCTGCTTTTTTTGCTTTTAGAGCATCGTTGCAGGTCTATCCACGCAAGTGTGGCGCGCTGTCACACCAAAGCGCAAACTGTGGACCTATGCGCGGTAATGCACATTTTGTCCTCAACAAATATCGTAAAATTGGATTATGATATTTGAGCCGATATTGGCGCTTGGAATTAAACAAGGACTATATATGCTTTACCAACTGCACGAACTGCAACGCTCCTTCCTCACTCCGGTGATGCAATGGGCAGACATGTCCTCCAAGTTATTTACCAACCCGGTTTCTCCACTGGCCCACACCCCGTTTTCGCAACGCATCGCAGCCGGCTACGAGCTGATGTACCGCCTTGGCAAAGACTACGAAAAACCACAATTTGACATCAAATCCGTTCTCGTCCAAGGCGAGAACGTCGACATCCGCGAACACGTTGTCGTGACAAAACCGTTTTGCCGTCTGATTCACTTCAAGAAAGAAGCCACTGGCTTGCAACAGCCCAAAGTTTTGCTGGTTGCCCCCCTGTCCGGTCACCACTCGACCCTGCTGCGCGATACCGTGCGCGGCTTGCTGGCCGAGCACGATGTCTACATCACCGACTGGACGGACGCGCGCATGGTACCGCTGACGGAAGGCCCGTTCCACCTGGACGACTACATTTATTATGTGCAGGAATTCATCCGCCTGCTGGCGCCTGACTTGCACGTCATTTCCGTCTGTCAACCGACCGTGCCCGTGCTGGCTGCCATCTCGCTGATGGCGACGGCCAAAGATCCGCACATGCCGAAAACCATGACGATGATGGGCGGCCCGATCGACCCGCGCCGTTCACCCACGCAAGTGAACAACCTGGCGACGGAAAAGAAATTCTCGTGGTTTGAAAACACCGTGATCTACGCGGTGCCGCCGAACTACCCGGGTTTTGGCCGCAAGGTGTATCCGGGCTTCCTGCAGCACGCCGGCTTCATCGCCATGAACCCGGGCCGTCACGCGCAAAGCCATCGCGAGTTCTACATGCACCTGGTGACGGGCGACGACGAGCCGGCGGAAGGCCATCGCCAGTTCTACAACGAGTACAACGCCGTGCTGGACATGCCGGCCGAGTACTACCTGGAAACCATTAAAACGGTTTTCCAGGAATTCAGCTTGCCGATGGGCACGTGGAAAGTGGGCGGCCAGCTGGTGCGCCCGCAAGACATCACGAATGTGGCGCTGTTCACCGTAGAAGGCGAGCTGGACGACATTTCCGGCGCCGGCCAGACGCAGGCGGCGCATGACCTGTGTTCCGGCATCCCTGCCGAGATGCAGCAGGATTTCGTGGCGCCAAAATGTGGCCATTATGGCATTTTCTCGGGCCGCCGCTGGCGCGAAATCATTTGCCCGAAAATCGGCGAATTCATCCAGAAACATTCCTGATCCGCAGTATTTCAGACAAAACGGCACGCCAGGCTACCCTGGCGTGCCGTTTTTTTTATGCCCGGCTCATGCGCGTGCCGTTTCGACCTTCACCGTCGGACGCGTATTGACAAAGATTTGCTCGACTCGCGGCTCGCCCGGCCCCGGCTTCTTCATCGCATAGCCATTCACGGGCTGCGAGCGGTTCACCCACAGCGCGTAATACAAATGGTCGGCGCGGGGATCTTCCGTGTTCGGGTGGATCAGTATCGTCAGGCCCAGGCTGTTGAGCTGCAGCCACGGCACGATGACGGGCAGCAAGTCATTCGTAAAGCCAAAGTAAAACGACGGCGTCACGTGCGGGCCGCGCGGCTCCAGGTTCCAGTCGCCCAGTTCGATCTGGAAGCGCTCGGCCGCCCACTTGCGTATCAGCGCCGCCTTTTGGTAACTGTCTTCGTCAAAATAGATATGCGCGTGATAACTCTCGATATCCGTGTAGGCGCGCGGCTTCGATGGCAAGGTTTCCTCGCCGGGCCGCACGCTGACAGGGCGCGGCGTGGGCGCCGTGTCCGTATGCTCGCCCCACGGGCTCTTGCCGGGTGCTGGTTTGGCGCGTTTGACGGCGCCATCCTGCGCCAGGGCCGTGCCGGCCAGGCCCGAAGCGGCCAGCGCCGCCACCAGGCCGCCGCTGCGCAAGACCGTGCGGCGCTGCGGCGAGAGGAGATTGGCCCATTCCAGGTCGATGGCCGCGTGTTGAGTGTTGTCAGACATAGGATTTCCTGTTCTTGATTATGAGTATGGAGAGAAGGCAGATCAAAAGTGAACGGTGGCGCGGGCGTAGTAATAACCGCCCAGTACGCCCAACGGTCCCGAGTTGTCATACGCGCCCGTGTACTGCGCCAGATTCGCGGCGCTGCGCGCGTCGCGCGGCACCTGGTCCGGTTTCTGGTCGAAGACATTGTTGGCGCCCACCGTCACGTTGATGCGCTTGCTGATGTCGTAGCCGACGCTGATATCCGTCACGAAGGCGGCTTTCAGCTGGTAATCGCCGCCCGTGATGGCGTTCAGGCGCTTGAGCTTGCCGTAGCGCGTCTCGCGCACGTTGAACGTCCAGCCCGCCTTTTCATACGCCAGGGTGACGATTTCCTTGTCGCGCGGCGCCCGGTACAGCAAGTCGTACTCGGCCGATTTACTCAGGGTGCCGATATTCGGCAAGCCTTGCAGCACCGTCGGCAAGGCCGCCTTGCCGACCAGGCTCGTATGGTTGATATTCGCGGCCGCCGTCCAGCGCAGCTTGCTGTCGGCCACGCGTAAGACATCCTCGGCCGTCAAATCGATGCCGCGCGTGCGCGTGTCGCCCACATTGGCAAAGTAATGCGCGACAAGGCCATTGCCGACTGTCAACCCCGCCGAGCGCAGCAGGTTTTCAATGACGCTTGCTTGCGCGGCCGTCAGCGGCCGGCCACTGCCGTCGAGCGCCACGCCCGAGCTGCGGTCGATGCCGATGTTCGACGACACGCCCAGGCGGTCACTGACCTTGATTTGATACGCGTCAACGGCCAGGCGCAGGGTGGGCGTAGGATTGAAGGTCAGCCCGGCCGACAGATTCGTCGATTTTTCCGGTTTCAGCGCTTGCGCACCCAGTGCCCGCGCTGCTGCCGAGTTCGGCTGCGCCAGGGTATACGGCACGCCCGCATGGTCGGAGGTGTTCGAATACGATTGCGTCACCAGGCTCGGCGCATGGAAACCATTGCTGACGGTGCCGCGTACGGCCACCGTGGGCGTGACGTCATAGCGGGCGGACAAACGGCCCGTCGTCTTGCTGCCGAAATCGGAATATTTCTCGGCGCGCAGTGCCGTGTCGAGCAGCAATTGCGGCGTCAGTTTCGCGCCCAGGCCGATATACGCCGCATAGCTGTGGCGCGCCGTGTCCGAGGCGTCGACGGGCAGGTAGCCAGCCAGCGCCGATGAGCCGCTGCCCTGCCAGGAAGCGGGTTCGCCCGGGCTGCGTTGCTGCGTTTCATGCGAATACTCGAGACCGACGCTCAGGTCGGCCGGCTCGCTCAAGCCCAGCGGCACGGGACGGCGCGCGTCGGCGTTGGTGGTCGAGCGGCTGTAACGCTGATTGCCGATGGTGAAATCCGTCTTACCACCTGGATAGCTCAGCGAATAATTGGCCGAGTGTTCCACGCCCACGTCGATATCGTCGCGTCCGTAAGTACTGCTGATATCCCAGTTCCAGCCGGCCGTCTCGCCCTTGACGCCGCCCGTCAGGGAAAAATCGTTTTCGCTCGTCGTTTCATACGGCGTGAAGCCATCGGGATACACGGACAGCAAGCCTTTGTTGTTATTGAAAATGGTATTGGGCAGACGGAAATTCTGCGCCGAGCGGGCATTGCGGTGCGCATACGTGCCGAAGCCGTACAGTTGTACCTCGTTCGACACGTCATAGCCGAAGTTGGCGCTGAGCGAAGCGGTCGTGCTTTGCGGCACGCCCGTATTGCGCCATGGATTGCTGTTGCGGCTTGCTTCTGCCGGGTTCGGCGAGGCGCCGGCCGGCAAGCTGTTGTTCGGCCCCAATTTCACCAGCTGGCCATCGCTGTTGCGCACGGCCGGATACGACAGATAGCCGGGATTCAGGCCGAAATTGCGCACGGCGATGCCTTGGCGCTGGACTTCGGCGCCGAAGTGGGCAAAGCCGTGTTCGCCCAGGCGCGTGCCGCCATCGATGCGCACGGAACCGTTCGTGCCGTCGCCGTCATAGGTGGAGCCGAGTTGCGTGCTGAAGCTGCCCTTGTCATCCGCTTTCAGGATGATGTTGATGACGCCGGCGATGGCGTCGGAACCGTAGATGGCCGAGGCGCCGTCGCGCAGGATTTCCACGCGGGCAATGGCGCCCGTGGGTATCAGGGCCAGGTCGGTGGCGACGGAACCGGGAAAACCATCCTCGTTGACGATGGCCGTCGTATGCCGGCGCTTGCCGTTGACCAATACCAGGGTATGCGACGGGTCGAGGTTGCGCAATTGACCGGCGCGCACGATGCTGCCCAGGTCCGGCTGCACACGGGCCGGCAAGTTGAACGACGGCAAGGCCGTATCCAGCGCATCGAGCAAGTTCAGCTTGCCCGTGGCCTGCAATTGCTGCGCGCTGATCACGTCGATGGGGGCGGCGCTGTTGGCCACCGTGCGGCCCGTGCCGCGCGCCCCCGTGACGATGACGGTGTCATACGGCGCGGCGGCCAGTGCGCCAGCGCCGTCCGGCGCGGCCTGCGCGTGGACCACGCCAGGCGCCCCCAGCAGCAGTACGGCGGCGGAGACGGCGTGCGCCAGTTGCCGCAAACGCGGGGCGGGGTCATGCTTGTGAATCGGTTCCAGCATACGAAAACATCCTTTCAAAGTCGTCAACACAGTGGCTGCAGACTAAAGGATGGACAAACAAACAAGAACGAATGGTTTCGTATTTAGATATTTCGTTTTGGCAACTAACAACAGCGGCGGCGCGCCGTGTCAGGGAGTCGCCGGGGCGGTCGCCAGGCTCTGGTCGAGCCGCTTCCAGTAATCGCGTTCCAGCCGGGCCGTATCGATATCGCGCGCCGCCTCGTTGAAGCGTTTTTGCCACGCCGCCCCCCCGGCATCGCGCTGGAAGCACACATGCACGGGACGCTCCTTGAAGACGGTATCGATGACGGCGATGCGTTCGCGCTCGGCCTTGCTGAAGTTGCGCCCCATCAACAAGTGCTGCAGGACATGGCGCTCGATGACGATCACGCGGTAACGCTTGATGAACAGTTTCTTCAGATTCGTCGCGTCGTTCAAGCCCTCTTCCGTCTTCAGCTCGCCGCGCGCCACCATGCCGTCGAACTGTTCCCCATTCGAGTAGCCGGCCACAGTGCCAATGCGCAGCTTGCCCAGGTCGGCCAGGCTGGCACCGGGCACGCCGTCCTCCTTCAGGTAGGCCAGCACACCCTGCGTGTTACCAACCGGAACAGAAAAGTGGCAGAGTTTTTCCCGTTCCGGCGTGCGCCACACGGCCAGAAACCCAGCATAGCGGGAACTGGCCAAGCCAAACTGCATGGCGCGCTTCCAGGGAAAATAGTCATATTTGACCGTATAGCCGAGACGCTCGAAAACGGCGCTGACCATGGCGCCCGACATGCCATCGGCCGGCAGAGTGCGGGAAATAAAGGGCGGCCAGTCTTCCGCCGCGAAGCGGACGATGCGCGAGCTGGCAGCGCCCGGCGCTGCCATGGGGGAGCTAGCCTGCCCGTGTGCAAGGGCAAGTGCAGAGTGCATGAACAAACAGAAGGGCAAACCAACTGTCCGGAGGAAACGCATGTTTGGCTCCTATGGCCTGGCGCACCGTGCAATGCAGGCGCGGCAACAGGACTGGCGGTCGGCTTTTTTTGATCACTGGCTTGATAAAAATCATGCTCCCACAAAAAAAAGAAATTGCAAAGTTGTTTATTTGCACTTTGACATTCCCACGGGAAATAAAATACGATTGCGGCGCGCCTGCAACAGGCTGTCATGGCGCCGGCTATCCCCTCTCGCGCAACAGGTTTTTACTTGTGCGCGCGCCGGATGGCCGATAATGGCGTTTTACCGTGGAAGATGACCGTGCCGCACCCTGCCCCTCCCTCACTTGCCGACCAGATCGAAGACTTGCTGCCGCAAACGCAATGCACCAAATGCGGCTACAACGGTTGCCGCCCGTATGCGGAAGCGATTGCCGCCGGCAGCGCCGACATCAACCAGTGCCCACCGGGCGGCGCGCAAGGCATCGTGCGCCTGGCCGGCTTGCTGGGCAAAAAAGTCATCCCGCTCAATCCCGTCAACGGCCTCGAACGTCCGCGATCTGTCGCCTATATCGACGAATCGCTGTGTATCGGCTGTACCCTGTGCATCCAGGCTTGCCCGGTGGACGCCATCGTCGGCGCCGCCAAGCAGATGCATACGGTGGTGACAAGCCTGTGCACGGGCTGCGACTTGTGCGTGGCGCCCTGCCCCGTCGATTGCATCGTCATGTACCCGGTCAGCGGCGACGCCACGGGCTGGGATGCCTGGAGCCAGGCAGAAGCAGACGACGCGCGCGCGCGCCACGATTTCCGCACGCAGCGCCTGCGCCGCGAAACGGAGGAAAACGAAGCGCGCCTGACTGCCAAGGCCGTCGCCAAGATGCGCGAAGTGACGCAGGAAGTGCCCGTCACGCCCGACGAACAGGCGGAAAAGGAACGCAAGCGCGCCATCATCGCCGCGGCCATGGAGCGCGCGCGCGCCAAGGCCGCTGCCGCCAGCACGGATATCCCCCAGCCAGCCCCCACCACCCCGAAAAAAGACGCATGAACGCCGCCAAACGCCTGGAAATCTTTACGCGCTTTCGCGCCGCCAATCCTTCCCCGAAAACGGAACTCGACTACACGACACCGTTCGAGCTGCTGATCGCCGTGCTGCTGTCGGCACAGGCGACGGACGTGTCCGTCAACAAGGCGACCCGCTTGCTGTATCCGGTCGCCAATACGCCAGCCACGATACTGGCGCTGGGCGTGGACGAGCTGGCCAGCTACATCCGCACCATCGGCCTGTTCCGCACCAAGGCGAAGAACGTCATCGCCACTTGCCAGATCCTGCTCGAGCAGCACGGCGGCGAAGTGCCGCGCGACCGCGCCTCGCTGGAAGCCTTGCCCGGCGTGGGCCGCAAGACGGCCAACGTGGTCATGAACACGGCGTTTGGCGAACCGACGATGGCCGTGGACACGCATATCTTCCGCGTCTCGAACCGCACTGGCATCGCGCCAGGCAAGAATGTCGATATCGTCGAGCAAAAACTGCTGAAATTCATCCCCAAGGAATTCCTGCACGACGCCCACCACTGGCTCATCCTGCACGGCCGCTACACGTGCACGGCGCGCAAGCCCCAATGCTGGAATTGCATGATTGCCGACCTGTGCGATTACAAGGACAAGTCGCCGATGCCGGCCGTGGTGTAAGGCAAAAAAAACGGCCCGCGAGGGCCGTTTTTGTCATTCGCAGCAAGCGGACGCTTACAGCAACACCATATTGTCGCGGTGGATCAGCTCATGGCCTTCCATGTAGCCGAGAATCGCTTCGATCTCGGTGGACGGCTTGCGCATGATGCGGCGCGCTTCACCGCTCGTGTAGTTGGACAGGCCGCGCGCCACGGGCACGCCATCCACGTCGACGCAGGTGATGACGGCGCCGCGGCCGAATTCGCCGTTCACGCCCGTCACGCCGATCGGCAGCAGGGACTTGCCTTCCTGACGCAGCTTTTGCACGGCGCCAGCGTCCAGCACGACGGCGCCGGCCGTGTGCAGATGATCGGCCATCCACTGCTTACGCGCCGTCAATTGCCCCGTTTGTGCCAGTAACTCCGTGCCGATCGCTTCGCCCTGGGCCAGGCGGCTGAGCACGTCGCTGTCGCGGCCCCAGGCGATGATGGTGTGGGCGCCGGACTTGGCGGCGCGCTTGGCGGCGAGGATTTTCGTCAGCATGCCGCCACGGCCCAGGCTGCTGCCGGCGCCGCCGGCCATCGCTTCCAGGGCCGGATCGCCGGCGATACCTTGCGTGATCAGGTAGGCGGTCGGGTCCTTGCGCGGGTCGGCCGAGAACAGGCCGTGCTGGTCCGTCAGGATGACGAGCGCATCGGCTTCGATCAGGTTCGCGACCAGGGCGCCCAGGGTATCGTTGTCGCCGAACTTGATTTCATCGGTGACGACCGTGTCGTTTTCATTGATGATCGGCACCACGCCCAGGCGCAGCAGGGTCGTCAGGGTGGAGCGGGCATTCAGGTAGCGTTCGCGGTCGGCCAGGTCGGCGTGCGTGAGCAGCACTTGCGCCGTGCCGAGGCTGTGCGCGCGGAAGCTGCTTTCATAGATTTGTGCCAGGCCCATCTGGCCGACGGCGGCGCAGGCCTGCAATTCGTGGATATCGGTGGGGCGCTGCTCGAAACCGAGGCGCAGCATGCCTTCGGCGATGGCGCCGGAACTGACGAGCACCACTTCCTTGCCCAGGGCGCGCAAGCCGGAAATCTGCGCGGCCCAGCGCGCGATGGCGGCATGATCGAGTCCGCGGCCATCGTTGGTGACCAGCGAAGAGCCGACTTTGATGATGATGCGGGTAGCTTTTTGAATCACGGAATCCATGGGGCGGCGCTCTTCACTTATTAGACGTCAGCGCGCAGGACGCAGCAGCAGCAAGGCCAGCCCCGCCGTCAGCTCCATTGCGCACATGAACAACACAAAACCCTGGGGCAAGCCGAAGCTGATGGCCGCGAACAGACGGCCGGCGGGCTGCGCCAGGACCAACATTGCTGTGATATCGCCGAGCACAGGCGGTTCGCCCTGCCGTGCCGCGAACAGCGCCAGGAGCGCGGTAGCGCCCCAGACACCGACATGCGTGGCGTAGAACTGGCTGTAGCCATTGACGCCATTGAGGAAGATGCCCATGCCGGCCGCCATTTCATCGGCGAACAACAGGCAGGCGACCGCGCTCAGCCCGTAAGCATACGCGATCAGATGCAATACACGGCGCTGCCACGCTTGCTTGCGCGCTGGCGCGGCAGCGGCCGTCTGTACCGACATCAGGGTAAAGCCTTAGTCGAGGATCTTGAAACGCGGATCATCCGGGTCGATCGACGAGATACCGCGTGCTTCTTCGGTCATCTGCGTTTCTTCGGCACGGCTTTCGCTGTGTTTCTTCGCTTCCAGATGCTGGTAAATCGCATTCACCAGTTCCGGGCAACCTTGATGGTTCAGCGCGGAAATCTCGAAGACGGGACCTTTCCAGGCGAAACGCTTGAGGAAGTCCTTGACGATCTTCTTGCGCTCTTCTTCCGGCACCATGTCGAGCTTGTTCAACACCAGCCAGCGCGGCTTGTCGACCAGCGACTCGTCGTACTTCTTCAATTCCTTCACCAGCGCCTTGGCTTCCTTGACAGGATCGACGTTGGTTTCGAACGGCGCCAGGTCGACGATGTGCAACAACAGACCCGTGCGCTGCAAGTGACGCAGGAATTGATGGCCCAGGCCCGCGCCTTCGGAAGCGCCTTCGATCAAGCCGGGAATATCGGCGATCACAAAGCTCTTCTCGTGCGACACGCGCACTACGCCCAGGTTCGGGTGCAGGGTGGTAAATGGATAATCGGCAATTTTCGGGCGCGCGTTCGAGACGGCCGAAATGAAGGTCGACTTGCCGGCGTTCGGCATGCCCAGCAGGCCTACATCGGCCAGGACTTTCAGTTCCAGGCGCAGTTCGCGGCGTTCGCCTTCCTTGCCCTCGCCTTTTTGACGTGGCGCGCGGTTGGTCGAGGACTTGAAGTGGATATTGCCCCAGCCGCCTTCGCCGCCCTTGGCCAGCAATTCGATCTGGCCGTGTTCGGTCAAATCGGCCAGGATTTCGCCGCTCGCGTTGTCGATGATCAAGGTGCCCACAGGCATGCGCAGGTGGATGTCATCCGCGCCCTTGCCATAGCAATCTGCGCCACGGCCAGGCTCGCCATTGCGAGCCTTGTGCATTTTGGAGAAACGGAAATCGACGAGCGTGTTGATATTGCGGTCGGCGACAGCCCAGATGGACCCGCCCTTGCCGCCATCGCCGCCATCGGGACCGCCGAAAGGCCGGAATTTTTCACGGCAGAAAGATGCGCAGCCGTTGCCGCCATCGCCCGCGATGACTTCGATTTTTGCTTCGTCGATAAACTTCATAATTTTGCCGCCATAAAACTAAAAAGGCTCTACCTTGGGCAGAGCCTTTCGATTGAAGGCTTGCGCCTTACATCATGCGATCATGGCGGAGCGAACTGGCGCTCCGCGATGAATTACGCTGGTACTGCTTCGTTTGGTACAACGGTCACGAATTGCTTCGAGCCAGCACCTTTGACAACGAACTTCACTTTGCCCGCGATCAGCGCGAACAACGTGTGGTCCTTGCCCATGCCTACGCCTTCGCCGGCGCGCACTGGGGTGCCGCGTTGACGAATGATGATGCCGCCAGCATTGATAGCTTGGCCGCCGTAGACTTTAACGCCCAGACGTTTTGATTCTGAATCACGGCCGTTTCGCGTTGTGCCGCCGCCTTTTTTATGTGCCATTTAAGACTCCTTGATAGCTGATTAATTCAAACAGCGGCGATTAGCCGTTGATCGAAACGATTTGGATTTCGGTAAAATTCTGGCGATGGCCTTGATGCTTTTGGTAGTGCTTACGACGACGCATCTTGAAAATTTTGACCTTATCATGGCGACCATGCGCCACAACCGTAACCAGTACCGTTGCACCTTCGACCAATGGAGCACCAAACTTGATGCTGTCGCCCGCGCCTACTGCGAGCACTTGATCGATGGTGATTTCGGAACCAATGTCTGCCGGTATCTGTTCTACTTTAAGTTTTTCGCCAGCGACAACTTTGTATTGTTTGCCACCGGTTTTTATGACCGCGTACATGATTTGAAACCTCATCAAATGTTGAAAGAATTTGTCCCACTGCCATGAAAAGCAAGCCGTGCACAACAGGGGGAACCAGCGATTATACACGGACTGAGAAATTGCGTCAAAAAGTATTCACAAAGCTTGACGATCGTGGTATGTCGACAACCTGACCATCATGTCAGGCTTGCGCCAGGCGGACAGCAAAACGCGCGCCAGTGCCAAGCAGATCAATCAATTGCCCTACAGTCATAGGCAAACGTCACGCACGCGCAAGCCTTGTCGTATAATCGCGGCACCCACAATCTAATGCAGGTTCGCCTTGTCTGACGCTAACAAACACGTTAACCAAAACACCATCGTGCAAACGATTGCCGCCGATATGGACGCAGTCAATACGGTGATCCGCCAAAAGTTGCACTCCGATGTGATTCTGATCAACCAGATCGCTGAATACATCATCAGCGCAGGCGGCAAACGCATCCGTCCCGTGCTGATCTTGCTGGTGGCCAATGCCCACGCCTATCGCGGCACGGCGCACCATGAACTGGCCGCCGTGGTCGAATTCATCCATACCGCCACCCTGCTGCACGACGACGTCGTCGACGAATCGTCGATGCGCCGCGGACGCCAGACGGCCAACGCCCTGTTCGGCAATGCCGCCTCGGTGCTGGTGGGCGATTTCCTGCACTCGCGCTCGTTCCAGTTGATGGTGTCGCTGAATAATATGCGCGTCATGCAAATCCTGTCCGACGCCACCAACGTGATCGCCGAAGGCGAAGTGCTGCAGTTGCTGAACATGCACGATCCGGACGTGACGCAAGACAGCTACCTGAACGTCATCCGCTCGAAGACGGCCAAGCTGTTCGAAGCGTCGGCGCAACTGGGCGCCCTGATCGCCGGCGCCAGCGAAGACGATATCGAAGCGGCTGCCGAATACGGCCGCTCGCTGGGCACGGCTTTCCAGCTGATCGACGACGTGCTCGACTATGCAGGCGACGCTGCCGAAATCGGCAAGAACGTGGGCGACGACTTGCGCGAAGGCAAACCGACCATGCCGCTGATCTGGCTGATGGAAAACGGTACGCCAGAGCAACGCGAACTGGTGCGCAGCTGCATCGAGCAAGGCGACGAACAGCATTTCGACGCCGTCCTGACGGCCATCACCAGCAGCGGCGCCCTCGACTACACGCGCAAGCAGGCGGAAATCGCCGGCCAGCGCGCCGCCGATGCCATCGCCGGCTGGCCGGACAGCGTCTACAAGCAATCCATGCTGCAACTGTGCTCGTTTGCCGTGGACCGCAATCACTGATCGCGATTTGCGCTACAGCAAAGACAACGGCGCCGATGGCGCCGTTTTTTATGCACTGCCGAAAAGCTAGGTGCGCTCGTGTTCCATTGCCGCGCCCGCCAATGCCTGCACGATGGCCGGCGCCGCTTCCAGCCGTTCGCTGTAGCGGCTGCCCAGGTAATCGCGCCGGTCGCGCACCAGCAGAGTGAATTTGTACAATTCCTCCATCACATCGACCAGGCGCTCGTAATACGGCGACGGCTTCATGCGGCCGTCATCGTCGAATTCCTGGTACGCCTTGGCAACGGAAGACTGGTTCGGAATGGTGACCATGCGCATCCAGCGTCCCAGCACGCGCAAGCCGTTGACGGCATTGAACGATTGCGAGCCACCGGACACTTGCATCACAGCAAGAGTTCGCCCCTGCGTGGGCCGCACGCTGCCCGTTTCCAGCGGCAGCCAGTCGATCTGCGATTTGAACACGCCCGTGACGGCGCCGTGCCGCTCGGGGCTGCACCACACCTGCCCTTCCGACCACAGCGACAGCGCGCGCAACTCCTGCACTTTCGGATGCTCGGGCGACACGCTGTCGACCATGGGCAAGCCATGCGGGTCGAACACGCGCGTGTCGGCGCCGAAGTGACGCAGGATGCGCTCCGCCTCCAGGGTCAGCAATTTGCTGTACGAGCGCTCGCGCAAGGAGCCGTACAGCAGCAGGATACGCGGCGCGTGGGTGGACACGCTGGCCGGCGCCAGCTTGTCCAGGTCCGGCACGTCCAGGTGCGCGGCGCTGATGTTCGGCAATTCGTTGGCAAGGTCTGCCATCTCAGGCCACCGGCTTGCCGTCGGCGCCCACCACGGCCTGGCCGTCTTCCTTGGCAAACGCGCCCTGCTGCGGCAGCGGCAGGATTTCCAGCACTTTTTCCGAAGGCCGGCACAGGCGCACGCCCAGTTCCGTGACGACGATGGGGCGGTTGATCAAGATAGGATGGGCTTGCATAGCGTCGAGCAAGGCCGCATCGGGCAAATCCGGATTGGCCAGGCCCAGTTCGTCGTACAGGGCGCCCTTGTCGCGCATGACGGCGCGCACGGTCAGGCCGGCGCGGGCGATCAGGTCGACCAGCTCCTCGCGCGAAGGCGGATGCTTGACGTAATCGATGATGACGGGTTCGACGCCCGTGTTGCGGATCAGGGCCAGGGTATTGCGCGAGGTGCCGCACGCCGTGTTGTGGTAAATCGTGATCGTCATGTCGTGATGTCCTTCAGTAAATGTGGTTCGCTGACGCAGCAAGGCGCGCCAGCGCAGCAGTTCTCGGTCAAAAAGGCCAGCAAGCCGTTCATGCCCGCATAGTTGGCCGCATAGATGATGGAACGGCCCGCCTTGCTTGCCGTTACCAGATTGGCGTGCGCCAGTTCTTTCAAGTGAAACGACAGCGACGAGGGCGCAATGGCCAGCGCTTCGGCGATTTTCGTCGCCGCCATGCCTTGCGGCCCCGCTTGCACCAGCAGGCGGAACACGGCCAGCCGCGATTCCTGTGCCAGCGCGGCCAGGGCCACGATGGCGGAAGTACTCGTCAGCGGTGTCGCTCCGCTCGCTATTTGCTGTGTATTTTCCATATTTCAATAATAGTCGAATTATTGAATCATTTCAAGCCATACGTCTTGGCAACCTATCTTACGTAACCTAGCGCACCGACTGTCATGGCCTATCGGTCTACCTTGATGAAAAATCACTGCGATCGGCATCCCATGACACGCTCGACACCCCTGAAAATCCTCGGCTGGAGCCTGGCCGCCCTGCTGGCCCTGGTTGCCATCGTGGTCATCTTTGTACTGACCTTCGACTGGAACCGCGCGCGCCCCTACATCAACGAGAAGGTGTCGGAAAGCACGGGCCGCACCTTCGTCATCGGCGGCGATTTGCAGGTGAAATGGAAACAAGGGCTGAAAACGGAGCCCGGCTGGCGCCGCTACGTGCCGCGGCCCATCATCAGCGCGCAGGACGTGCGCATGAGCAACCCGGACTGGGCCACGGCCGGCCCGCAGCTGGCCAGCGCGAAACGCATCGATGTGGCCCTCCACCCATTGCCCTTGCTGCAGCACAAGGTGGTACTGACGGACCTGGCGCTCGACGCGCCGAACATCGCCCTGCAGCGGCGTGCCGATGGCAGCAACAGCTGGACCTTCAAGGATAACGGCCCTTCGGCATGGGACGTGGAAATCCAGCGCATGGCCTTCGGCGACGGCGCCATCCGTTATCTGGACGAGGGCATCGCGCTGGACGTGCACGCCAAGGTCAGCTCGACGGCGCCCGATGCGACGCCGGGCGACGCGCCAGGCAGCGCGCCCATGCAGAAATACGGCATCGCATTCACCCTGGGCGGAACCTATCGCAAGGCGCCCGTGACGGGCGGCGGCAAGGCGGGCGCCGTGCTGTCCTTGACCGATAACAACACCGTCTATCCCGTGCAGGCACATGCCGTGCTGGGCAAGAACAAGGCCAGCATCGACGGCACCCTGACGGACCCGCGCTCCTTGTCCGGCATCGACTTGCAGCTGAGTCTGGCCGGCGCCAGCATGGCCGACCTGTATCCGCTGACGGGCGTGCTGCTGCCGGAAACGCCGGACTACGCCACCAAGGGACGCTTGCTGGGCAAGAAAGACGGCGCCACCTGGAACTGGACCTATCAAGACTTCAAGGGCACGGTGGGCCAGAGCGACCTGGCCGGCACCCTGCAATACTTGCCGCGCCAGCCGCGTCCCCTGCTGCGCGGTGAAGTGACGTCGCAGCAATTGCGTCTGGAAGACCTGGGTCCCACCATCGGCGCCGACAGCAATGCGCAGAAACAGGCGCGCGGCAAGGCGCCCGTGCAGCCCGACAACAAAGCCTTGCCCGTGGAACAGTTCAACACGGCCAAATGGAATGCGCTCGATGCCGACGTGAAATTCACGGGCAAGAAACTGGTGCGCACGCATGACATTCCGTTCAACGATATCGTCGCCCATATCCACATGAAAGACAAGGTGTTGAGTTTGACGCCGCTCAACTTCGGCATGGCCGGCGGCGACATCACCTCGAATATCACGCTCGACGGCCGTCAAAAGACCATTGCCGCGCAAGCCAAGGTGGCGGCGCGTCACCTCAAAATTCGCGAACTGTTTCCCAAGCTGCAATCGATGCAAGCGAGTTTCGGCGAAGTGTATGGCGACGCGGCGCTGACGGGCCACGGCAACTCCGTCTCGGCCATGCTGGCCAGCGCGAATGGCGAACTGGCGGCCACCGTCAGTGAAGGCTCCGTCAGCCAATTCATGCTGGAGCTGGCCGGCCTGAACCTGGCCAACGCCGTCTTCGTCAAAATCTTTGGCGACAAGCAAGTACACCTCAATTGCATGGCCAGCGACTTCGCCGTCACGAATGGCCAGGCCGACGTGCGCCGCTTCGTGCTCGATACGGACACGGCGGTCGTGAATGTCACGGGCAACGTCAACCTGGCCCACGAAACCCTGGACCTCGACGTGCGCCCACGCACCAAGGGCGCCCGCATCATCACCCTGCGCACGCCGTTGTACGCGAAAGGCACGTTCAAGAACCCGGACGTGGGTCCGCAAAAAGGCCCGCTGGCCCTGAAAGCGGGCGCCGCAGTGGCCCTGGCCACCGTCGTCACGCCGCTGGCCGCCCTGCTGCCGCTGGTCAACGTCGACAAGGCGCCCGACACGGACTGCGCCGCCGTCATGGCGCAAGCGAACGCCACCCGCAAGGCCCCCGCCTCGCCGACGACGAACGCGCCAGCCAAGACAGTGAGCGAAGCGGACATCAGGAAGGCCCAGCAGGAAAAGAAATAGACCTTGATGCAGGCGCTTGAAAGCCACCCCGCCATCTGCTGTAATGAAGGAAAGCGGGGTGTGGCTCAGCCTGGTAGAGCGCTGCGTTCGGGACGCAGAGGCCGGAGGTTCGAATCCTCTCACCCCGACCAGCCCTTCTTCCTTGCTGCGCCTGCATCAACTGCTTGCACCTTGACCTGCGCGTTGGTGTCTTGCCGAAAAGTATGATACTAATTGCATCATTAGTATCCTGATCACTTTCCGCGCAAGGGCCTGACCGATGTCTTTCCTGATAGTTCTGGCCGCACTGGCCTTTCTCATGCTGGCCGCCTACCGCGGCTATAGCGTAATCCTGTTTGCGCCCGTCGCCGCGCTCGGTGCCGTGCTGCTGACCGATCCGTCGGCCGTGCCGGCTGTCTTCAGCGGCATCTTCATGGAAAAGATGGTGGGCTTCATCAAGCTGTATTTCCCCGTCTTTTTACTCGGCGCCGTGTTCGGTAAACTCATCGAGCTGTCTGGCTTTTCCCAGTCCATCGTCGTGGCGGCCATTCGCTATATCGGCAGCGCGCGCGCGAACGCCGTCATCGTTGCCGTGTGCGCGGCCCTGACCTATGGCGGCGTGTCGCTGTTCGTGGTGGTGTTCGCCGTGTATCCGTTTGCGGCCGAGCTGTATCGCCAAAGCAATATCCCCAAGCGGCTGATGCCGGGCGCCATCGCCCTGGGCGCGTTCTCGTTCACCATGGATACCTTGCCCGGCACGCCGCAGATCCAGAACATCATCCCCACCACCTTTTTCAATACGACGGGCTGGGCCGCGCCGTGGCTGGGCACCATCGGCGCCGTACTGACGGTGATCATGGGGCTGGCTTTCCTCGAATGGCGCCGCCGTTCCGTCATGGCGACGGGCGAAGGCTATGGGGCCGAGGCCGAAAAGGCCAAGGCCGACGTGGGCGACCTGCCCCATCCGCTGCTGTCGGTAGCGCCTCTGGTGCTGGTGGGGGTGGCCAACTTTGCGCTGACCCGGCTGATTCCCCACTGGTACGGTGCCAGCTACTCGCTCACCGCCGAGGCGTTGCCAGGGCTGCATGCGCCCGTGACCACGTCGATCGCCTCCGTCACCGGTATCTGGGCCGTGGAAGGCGCCTTGTTGCTGGGAATTTTGCTCGTGTGCGCAACGGCTTTCGGGCGCATCCGCGCCGCCTTTGCAGAAGGCACCAAGGCGGCCGTGGGCGGCGCCTTGCTGGCGGCCATGAATACGGCCTCCGAATATGGCTTTGGCGGCGTCATTGCCGCCCTGCCCGGCTTTCTTGCCGTCAGCAACACCTTGCGCAGCGTACCCGATCCGCTCGTCAACGCGGCCGTGTCCGTGACGACCCTGGCCGGCATTACGGGATCGGCCTCGGGCGGCATGAGCATCGCGCTGGCTGCCATGTCGGACAGTTTTATCCAGGCCGCGCAGCAGGCGCACATTCCGCTGGAAGTGATGCACCGCGTGGTGGCCATGGCCAGCGGCGGCATGGATACCTTGCCGCACAATGGCGCCGTGATCACCCTGCTGGCCGTCACGGGCCTCACGCACCGCCAGTCCTACCGCGACATTTTCGGCATCACCGTCATCAAGACGGTGGCCGTGTTCCTCGTCATTGCCCTGTATTACCTGACGGGGCTGGTGTAAGAATTGGCGTGCACTACGGCAACGCGGCGGACGATTTCTCCGACGCCGCTTGCGCCGGCTTGAACAGATGGCTGATGCCCATGGTCAGCAGCGGACCGGCCAGCGCCAGGTAGGAACTGTCCACGCCATAGGGATTGCCTGCCAGGAACCAGCCGATGGTGGCGATCACCGAGACGATCACGCCGACAAAGGCGCCGCGCGGCGTGCCGAATTTCGGCGCATAGAAAGCCATCAGCACCAGCACGGCCAGGGTCGCGCGCAGGGCCTTGCCGAGGAAGGCGATCATCAGCAGTTTTTCCGCATACAGCGCCAGCACCAGCGGCAGCAAGCCGGCCACGACGATGGCGATGCGCAGGAACATCAGCGATTTCGCATCGTTCTTTGCCTTGTTGTACCAGGGGTCATAAAAATCCTTCATGGCCAGGGTGGCCGATGCCAGGGTGGTGGCGGAAATGCCGCCGAACAGGGCGCCGGCCAGACCGACGATCATGATGCTGGCGGAAAACGCCGGCATGTGGGCGATCAGGGTCGGGAAGGCGTCGATCGACTTCATGCCCGGATACAGCACGGCGCTGCACATGCCGATCAGCGCGGCCATCAGGCCGAACGGAATCATCAACGAAGACACGTAATAGCAGGCGCGTTTGGCCACGGCCGGGTTGTCCGTGCTGACGAGAGCCTGGATCACGTATTGCGTGGCGAAGATGGAACCGATGCCGCCGATCATCCACGCGATGATCTGGCCCCAGCCGATCTCTACCCAGTTGAACATCTTGGCCGGCAGCTGCGCCTGCAGCGCGCCGATGCCGCCGCTTGCTTCCAGCGCATACGCCAGCGCCAGGATCACGCCCAGGTATTTGACGATGGAGTGGGCGAAATTGGTGTACACCACCGAGCGCATGCCGCCCAGGCTGACATAGATCACGGTGATGGCGCCCACCAGCAAAATGGCCACCGTCTTGTTGATGTGCAGCACGGCCGCCAGCACGGCGCCGCCGCTCGCATACAGGGCCACGGCAACGATGCTCAGCGCGACGATGGTGAGAATAGACGCCGCATAGCGCACGGGTTCGCCGTACGTCTGCGCCAGGATGCCGGAAATCGTCGACTGTCCGCTTTCCTTGTATTTTTTCACCAGCACGATGGCCAGCAGCAAAAATCCCAGCGACAGCGCCACCAGGTTCCAGGCGGCGGAAATGCCCAGTTCATAGCCCTTCTGGGCCGTGCCGATGCTGACGGAACTGCCGATGAATTCCGACAATAGCAGCGCGCCGATCAGGTAGGCGGGATAGTTGCGTCCTCCCGCCGTCATGCCCTCGGCACTGTTGGCATGCTTGCGCACGCTATACGTAATGTACGACATGAGAGCGAAATAGCCCACCGTGACCGCCGCGATGATGATCAATCTGTTTTCCATCTATCTACTCCAAGTTTGCTTTTTTTCTTATTATTTTTTCAAAAAAGCTTCCCCTGCCGCGTGCCGGTCTTTGCCGGTGGCGGTGCTCAGGGGCAAAGCGAAATCTTACCTTGCCGGCGACGCGACAAAGGCGCGCAGCTGCGCCGTGAAGGCTGGCGCCGCCTCGACATTCGACAAATGCGACGCGGGTACCTGGGCCAGCTGTGCGCCTGCCACCTGCCGCTGCAGCCAGCGCGCATCGTCCACCGTGGTGACGGGATCGTGCTCGCCGGCGATGACCAGGGTCGGCACCGCAATCGTGGCCACCTGCGCGCGCAAGTCCGCCTGCGCCAGCGCTGCGCAGCAGGCCGCGTAGCCTTCGGCATCCTGCCCGCGCAGGGTGGCGATCATGCGCGCCACCGTGGCCGCTTCACGCGCGATGAAGGCTGGCGTGAACCAGCGCGCGGCGGCGCCGTCGGCCACCGTGGCCATGCCGTCGCGGCGCACCTGCGCCGCGCGCGCCAGCCAGGCGTCGGCCGTGCCGATGCGCGCCGCCGTATTCGCCAGCACGAGCTTCGTCAAGCGCTGCGGCTGGTGGATGCCTAGCCACTGCCCCGTCAAGCCGCCCATGGAAATGCCGCAGAACGCGGCACGGGCGATATCCAGGTGGTCGAGCAGCGCCACCACGTCCAGGCCCAGGCGCTCGATGCCGAACGGCGCGCCGCCGCTGGCCGAGCGGCCATGGCCGCGCGTATCGTAGCGCACGACATAAAAGTCGCTGGCCAGGTCCGCCGCCTGGGCATCCCACATGGACAGGTCCGTGCCCAGGGAATTCGACAATACCAGGCACGGTTTGCCGCGCTCGCCGTCGGTGCGGTAATGCAGCAGCGTATCTTCCCCGTTCCAGGTGGTCACGACAATTCCCGTATCCGTGTGTTTCATGGCATGTCTCCTTTGCTCTGCGGGTCAGGCATCGCCGTCGCGCACCGACGATGGGTGACGGCACAGCGGCATCACGTCGATCTGCATGTAGGGGAACAGCGGCAAGGAAGTGAGCAAGTTGTGCAACTCGTCCACGCTGTCCACATCGAAGACGCTGATGTTGGCGTACTGGCCCGCGATGCGCCACAGGTGGCGCCACTTGCCCTCGTGCTGCAGGCGCTGCGCCAGTTCCCTCTCCGTCTGCTTGAGCTGCGCCGCCTGTTCGGCGGGCATGTCCAATGGCAGGTTCACGTTCATGCGTACATGGAATAACATGGTGTCTCCTTAAGATTTTTATAGGCACTTACAACGCCTAACAAAACCGTAGCGAGCGGAAGAGAGTTGCGGTCGAGAAGCGCAACTGTACGAAGGTACAGTGAGCATCGCAGACCGTAAATCACGACGCGCAGTAGGTTTTGATAGGCGTCTTCAGGCGCGCTGCATGGCGCGCAGTTTGTCCATATCGATCTCGACGCCCAGGCCCGGGCCAGTCGGTACCTGCAGCATGAAGTCGCGGTACACGAGCGGCTCGCGCAGGACTTCCTGCGTCAGCAGCAATGGCCCGAACAGTTCCGTGCCCCAGGCCAGTTCGGCAAAGGTCGAGCAGACGTGGGCCGTGGCCGCCGTGCCGACGCCGCCTTCAAGCATGGTGCCGCCGTACAGGCCGACGCCGGCCAGGCGCGCCACGGTGGCCACTTCCAGCGCGGGCAGCAAGCCGCCAGACTGGGTGATCTTGACCGCATACACGTCGGCCGCATCGGCCTGCGCCAGCGCCAGCGCATCGGCGGGACCGTGCAAGGCTTCGTCGGCCATGATGGCCACGTCGAAGCGCTGCGTCAGGCGCGCCAGCGCGGCGCGGTTGCCCGCCTTGACGGGCTGCTCGATCAAGTCGATGCCGCCCGCTTCCAGCGCGGCGATGCCGCGCACGGCGTCCGTCTCGCTCCAGGCCTGGTTGACGTCGACGCGCACGCTGGCCCGTTCGCCCAGCGCCCGCTTGATCTCCAGCACGTGGGCCACGTCATCCATCACGTCGCGCAAGCCGATCTTCAGCTTGAAGATGCGGTGGCGGCGCAATTCCAGCATTTTTTCCCCTTCGGCGATATCGCGCGCGGTATCGCCGCTGGCCAGCACCCAGGCAACGGGCAGCGCATCGCGCACGCGGCCGCCCAGCAATTCCGACAGCGGCACATTCAGGCGGCGCGCCTGCGCGTCCAGCAGGGCCGTCTCGATCGCGCACTTGGCGAAGCGGTTGCCCTGGATGACCTTGCGCACCCTGGCCATCGCCTTGGCCACTTCGCTCGCTTCCATGCCGACCAGCAGCGGTGCGATGTAGGTATCGATATTCGTCTTGATGCTTTCCGGGCTTTCGCCGCCGTAGCTCAAGCCGCCGATGGTGGTCGCCTCGCCCCAGCCCGTGATGCCGTCGGCGCAGCGCAGCCGTACCAGCACCAGGGTTTGCGTATTCATGGTGGCGACGGACAGCTTGTGCGGACGGATGGTTGGCACATCGACCAGGTAGGTCTCGATATTTTGAATCATATTTATTCCGTATAATTCTGTAGAGTGGAGACACGATATTCCCCGAATGTCCCCACGTCCAACACCGAGTTGGTATCAAACCTATACCTGAAAGGTATGAAGATGGAATTACGACACTTGCGCTACTTCGTGGCAGTAGCAGAGGAAAGGAACTTCACGCGGGCCGCCGCGCGCCTGCATATCGCGCAGCCGCCACTGAGCCGGCAGATGCAGCAGCTGGAAGAAACCCTGGGCGTGGCGCTGATCGAGAAAGGCTCGCGGCCCTTGCGGCTGACGGAAGCGGGTGAGTTTTTTCTCGCCCACGCGCGCCCGCTGCTCGACCAGGTGCGCGACCTGAAGGCGATGACCCAGCGCATCGGCAAGCTGGAACGCACGCTGTCGATCGGCTTCGTCGCCTCGACCCTGTACGGGGAATTGCCCGATGTCGTGCACCGCTATTGCGAGCGCCATCCCGAAGTCGACGTGACCCTGCATGAAATGACGACAGTGGAGCAAATCAAGGCCCTGAAGGAAGGCCGCATCGACGTGGGTTTCGGGCGCCTGAAAAGCGAAGACCCCAGCATCCGCCGCATCCTGCTGCGCGAAGAGCGGCTGGTGGTGGCCCTGCCGCCCGGCCACCGGCTGGCCAAGGGGGAAGGCGGGTTGCGCCTGACGGACCTGATCCACGAAACCCTGCTCGTGTATCCGAAAGCGCCCCGCCCCAGCTTCGCCGACCAGGTGCTGGCCATGTTCAGCGAGGGCAATGTCACGCCCGGCCCCGTCACGGAAGTGCGCGAGCTGCAGATTTCCATGGGACTGGTGGCGGCCGGCCAAGGCATTTCCATCGTACCGGAAAGCGTGCAAGCCATGCATCACCGGAACGTCGTGTACCGCAAGCTGGACGACAAGCATGCGTTCTCGCCCATTTTATTCAGCATGCGGCACATGGATCGCTCGCCGGAACTGGACAATCTCCTCGCTGCCGTGTATTCGATCTACGATGAACACGGCATCGCGCACGTCAAGGAAAGCCTGTAGCCCTCAGGCAGACAGCGGCGCGTCGGCCAGCAATGCCGGGCGCAGCGCGCGGATGCGCAGTTCCGTGAAATAACCGCCCGCCTCGTTGTAGCGCAAGTAGTGGCGGCCGCAATTGAGGCAACGGGCTACCTGGCTCAGATTGGCGGGATAAAAGCGCGGCGCGATGGGCGCATCGACGCTGTCGTAGCGCGTGCCGTGCGGGTGATACTCGTCAAACGTCGGTTCCTCGTACGGATCTTCGCGCAGGGTGCCGACTTCTTCAAAGCGGTCCAGCTCCAGCGAGGTGGGAAGGCGCTGCCAGGCGTCCAGCGGAACGACGCAGCAGCTGCATTTTTTGGTAATCGTGGCCGAAGCGGTGGCCAGCGCGGACAAGGCGGGAAAGTCGAGGAATATCATGTTCAGCCATTGCAAATGGTGCGGCCTGTGGCAACGAGCCTGGCCGCGCCCTTTCATTCTAGCGGAATGCATCTTTCAATGCCCCATGAAGTCATTCCACTTCGGCAGCAGCACGATGCTGTTCGGATTGAGCCCCTTGTTTTTCAAGGTATCGACACTACCCGCCACCACCTCCTTTTTCATGTCGATGACGGTGATGCTGCCATCGCTCATGCCCGGCAGGTTGAGCAGCGCGTTCTGCACGAAGGCATAGCGGCCATCCCTGGTGAACGCCACGTGGTGCGCGCCTTCGGCGGCAGGGATCGATTTCAATAGCCGGGGCTTGCCGATGCCGCCCGTCAGGTCGAAGATATGCAGGTGGCCCGGCTTGGCCGTCGTCAGGTACAGCCGCGTCGCGCCCTTGTTGAAATACAGCTCCAGCGGCACGCCCGCCTTTTGTTCGGCAAAGTCATGCACCTGGGCCGTGTCGAAATCTTTGGTTGTCGGATTCCACGTGGCGGTCCACACGGTGCCGCCGTACATATTGGCGACGTAGGCGACAGGCAGTTTGCTGCCCGGGACGAACAGCACTTCCACCGGCGCTTCGCCAGACGGCGACGGCTTTTTCGACAGCTTGTGCGTGCCCAGCACCTTGCCCGTGCTCGTTTCCAGCACGCTGATCACTTCACCCGCGTCGCCCAGGTCCGTGGGGCGGATGGTGCTCGTCAGCAGGGTGCGGTCGATGCCATCGTGGACGGCCAGGCCATGCGGATATGGCGCCGGCAGCCTGACGGTGCGTCCCGGCTTGTCGTGCACGGCGTCGCCTTCCAGCATGGCCTGCGATCCCATGCAGCTCAGATACCAGCGCTTGTGGTCATCCGAAAAGACGATGTCCTCGCCCACCTGGCAAGTCGGCACCTCGATCACCTTGATGGGAAAGTCCTTGTGGCGCATGTCCATCACGCGCAGCTGCGTCTTGCCCAGCGCCGTGATGTAAGCCTTGCTCATGTCGTGGTTGTAGAAGATATGGTGCGCCACCAGGTCCGGCGGCAGGGCGATGTCGCGCACGATCTTGCCGAAGTTTTTCGACTCGGGATCGACATCGATGATGGCGATACCCTCCTTGCGCGACGGCGGCGCGACAGGGCTTTTCAGCGACTTCAATGACTCGGGCGCCTTGCTCTCGTAATTGACCATGGCCAGGATTTCGGCCGACGCAGGCAACACCGCCAGGCATGTCACGGCCAGTGCAAACATCACTTTTTTCATCATCTCCCCCGCCTTTTCCAAGTGTCGTCGGATCCGCGCCGATCATTCTACGGCCGCACTTTTTCAAACTGGTGTTTTTTTTCAGATGGCCAATGCTGGAAATCTTTCCTAAAATTTAAGCATGAAAAAATACTCATTCCTCCCTCCGCTTGCCAGCCTGGGCCTGGCCATTTTCCTGCTATGCATATCGGCGCAAAGCCAGTCGCAGAGCGACTCTGCGGCAAAACCGCAACAACAGGAACAGCATGTGGCTCTGGCCATCGCGCAGCGCAAAATCGCCGCGAAGCCACCGACGATACGGGTCCGGCAGGACGCCCGGATCACCGTGGATTGGAGTACCGACGAAATAGTCAGTATCCACTTGCATGGCTACGATCAGCTGCTGGAAGTCAAGCCGGGCGAGACAAAAGCCATGCGCATCGACGCCACGGTGCCGGGACGCTTCCCTGTTTCCGCGCACGGCTATGGCGCGCAAACGGATGGCAAGAAGGGCAAGCAGCACAAGCATCACCGCGAGGCGCCCCTGATGTACCTGGAAGTGCTGCCGCGATGATGCGGCGCGCCATCGCTTTCGTCCTGCTGGCCGCGCCAGGCATCGCCCATGCGCACGGCTTTGGCCAGCGCTACGACCTGCCCTTGCCGCTCTGGCTATATTTGCTGGGCGCGGGACTGACGGTGGCGCTGTCGTTTGCCTTCCTGGCACTGTGGCGCCGGGATGGCACAGCGACCTGCCAGGGCGACTATGCGCGCCTCGTCCTGCGGCAGGTTCCTGGCGCACGCGCCATCGCTTTCGCACTGCGCCTGCTGGTGCTGGCGTTGTATATTCTGGTGATCGTGGCGGGACTGGTGGGCGTGCAAAACCCCGTGAAAAATATCGCGCCCGCCATGGTGTGGGCCATCTGGTGGGTCGGCATGGCCTACGTGTCGGCGCTGCTGGGCGACTTGTGGGCGCTGGTCAATCCGCTCGACAGCGTGGCGCGCGCGGCGCAGCAACTGTTCCCCCGCTGGCGCGCACCGCTGGCGTGGCCGCGCTGGCTCGATAGCTGGCCGGCGGCGGCCCTGTTCTTCGGCTTTATCTGGATGGAGCTGAACTGGGAAGGCAGCGAGCAGCCGGCCAGCTTGGCCTGGACCATGCTGCTGTATTCTGCCTGCACGTGGGCAGGCATGGCGCTGTTCGGCCGCGCCGCCTGGCTGCGCCATGCGGAAGTTTTCAACGTCGTCTTCGGTCTGCTGGCCCGCTTCGCGCCCGTGACATTCCGCGACGGCGCCTGCTACGTGCGCCCGTATGCGGCGGGCTTGCTGACGGTGGAACCCGTGCGTCCCGCCTGCCTGGTGCTGGTGATCCTCATGCTGGCCTCCGTCAGCTTCGACGGCATGATGGAAACGCAAACGTGGTACGACATCGTCGACGCCGTCCTCGCCGTGGCGCCTGGTGCGCTAGCATGGATCACCACGGCCGCCCTGCTGCTGATGCCGGCCCTGTTCCTGCTGGTGTTCCTGCTGTTTTGCGCGCTGATCGCCCGCTGCGGTGCCAGCGATGGCCAGCCGGCCATACCCTTGCTGCGCGTGGCCGGCCACTTCGTGCTGACCCTGGTGCCGATCGCCATCGCCTACCATTTCGCCCACTACCTGTCTTTCCTGGCGATGGCGGGCCAGTACCTGATTCCGCTGGCGTCGGACCCGCTGGGCCTGGACTGGGACCTGTTCGACACGAAGCTGTACTTCATCCGCCTTGGCATCGTTGACGCCAAGGTGGTGTGGTACGTATCGCTATTCGCCATCGTCGCAGGCCACGTGGCGGCCGTCTGGCTGGCTCATGTCTGCGCGCTGCGCCTGTACGCCAGTCGCCGCGCGGCCCTGCGCAGCCAGTATCCGATGCTGGCCCTGATGATCGCCTACACTTTGCTCAGTCTCTGTATCATCGCGCAGCCCATCGTCGGCGGCTAGCCCGTGCCAGGAACAGCTCCAGCAGCAACAGCATGCCGCCGGAAACGAGCAGCAGCGGCATCAGCGCACACATGCCCGCCGCCGTCAGCCAGGCCAGGGCCGAGGGCGACGTCCAGGCGCCCGGCAGCAGCTTGGGTAAACCCAGCGAGCCAGGCAAGCGCCGTTTGAAAAACATCACCCAGCCCGACACCAGCGAGAACAGCACGCTGGCGCCGAACAGCAGCAGCACGGCCTGGTTCCACCAACCGAATTCGCCGCGATGAAACGGAATGCCGATGGCCGTCGCCTTGCCGAACGCCGTCTGCGCCTCCCACCCCGCATAATACAAAGGCTTACCGCTGTAGGCATCGAATTGCAGGTCGAAGCGCAAGGTGGGCTGGCTGCGGTCGGCCATGGTGGCGCGCCACACATCGTCCTGGCTGGCCGGCGCCGTCAGCTGCACGGCGATGGCGGGCGCATGGCTGCGCGCCACCTGCCACGCATCCTGCCAGTCGAGCGGAGCGCCCTCCTCGTTTGAGTGCAGGCCGCGCGGCACGGGCGGCGGCGCCTGGCCGCTGATGTCGCGCAGCGCGCGGATGCGCCCGCCCGCCTGCTGGCTCCACGTCAGCCCCGTCGTCAGGATGACGACGCTGACGATGCCGAGCGCCACGCCGAGAAAAGCATGCCACTGGCGCCAGCCATTGCGCCCGCGCGCGCCCCGCTTCGGCAAGCCCGCTTGCGCGCTGCGCGGCCACCACAGGACCACGCCCGTTACCAGCATCACCATCAGCCAGCTTGCCGCCAGCTCGATCATCCAGCGCCAGCCATCGTTTTGCAGCAGGCGCGAATGCAGCTTTTTCGCCCAGTTGCCGAAGCGCTCACTACTGGCCAGGCTACCCAGCACGCGCGCGTCATAGGGGTTCACATATACGACGACGGCTTGCGCGGGCAGGCCGAACTTCGGCCTGGCGGGCGTGGCCGGCGCGGCATGTCCGCCATGGCCCGCATGCTCATCCTGCGCGCCGCCGGGCGGCGCGAACGCCACCTGCACCGCGTCGTCCTGCTGGAACGGCGGCACCACGTGCTGCACCGCCCAGCCACGCGGCGCCGCCCGTTCGGCAGCCGCCACCGCGGCATCCAGCGGCAGCATGGCGCCCTGCGGCGCCACATGGTCGAGGTGCTGGTACAGCCTTGCCTCGATCTGCGGCGTGAATACGTACAAAATGCCCGTCAGGGTGGCCACCAGGGCAAACGGTGAAGCGATCAGCGCGGCCCAGAAGTGGATGCGCCAATACAGGCTTTTGCGCCGTGCGATGAGAAAAGTTGCGTCGTCCATGGCCATCCTCACAGTGCGTTGAAGGTATAGCCTAGGCCCAGCATCACGCTGCGCGGCGCGCCGGGCGTGTACTGGTTCTGGCTGTTCGGCGCATAGCTGCCCGTGCCCGCATAACTGCTGCTGGCCGAATCGGCATAGCGTTTGTCGGCCATGTTGCGCACCTGCGCCCACGCTTCCAGCCCGCGCGCGAGCTGGTAACTGGCGCGCAGGTTCAGCAAGGCGTGGCCCTTGTACTCCACCGTGTTGGCATTGTTCATCCAGTAGCGCCCCTGGTGCACGGCTTCAAGCGCGATACGCGCCCCGGCCACGGGCTTGTAGCCGATCTCGATCGAGGTGATGTCGCGCGGCGCCTGCGGCATGGCGCGGTCGCTGTAATCGAGGGTACTGGAGAGCTGGTAGCGCAAGTAGCGGTGCCGCGCGATGGCCGTGGCGAAGCGCGCGTCGAAGGGGCCGCTGTCGTAGTTCAGGCCCAGCTCCAGGCCTTCGCTGCGCGTGCGCCCCGCATTGCGGTTTTCGCTGTTGCCGGGCGAGAGCGTGTAGCTGACGATGGTGTCGCGCCCATCGAGCCGGTACAGGGCCGTATCGAGTTTCAAACGGCCCTGCAGGAACGCCCAGCGTAAGCCCAATTCATAGTTGTTGTAGACGGACGGCTGCAAGTCGGCGATGCCCGTCTTGCCATACAGCTGGCTCACCTCGGGCGGCGTAAAACCCTGGCTGACGTTCGCATACGCGCTGCCCGCATGGCCGATGGCATAGGTGGCGCCCAGCTTCGGGCTCACGTGCGAAAAGCTGCGCGACTCGTCGGGCGCGCCATAATTGACGCTGCCGCCGGGCGCCAGCCTGTTATGGTAATCGTAGCGGATGGCGTCCGAACGGCCGCCCAGCACCACGCGCGTGCCCGCCAGCGGAGAAAATTCCCATTGCGCGAAAACGGCAGTATTGAGGATATCCGTCTGGTAGTCGCGCACGCCCTGCGGATTGCTGGCATTGGCCAGCGTGTAGCGCAGGTAGCGGCCCGTGGCGGCATCGCGCACGATGGACAGGTTATCGCTGACAAAGGGATTGTCGCTCTTGTCCACATACACGCCGGCGATCAGGCGCGAACGCAGCCAGGCGAATTCCTGCTGGTGCTTCACGTCCAGGCCCAGCGAATCGACGTGGTTATTGTTGATGACGCCCTTGCACAGCACACCCGCGCAGCTGCCGATGGAATACGCGGGAATCTGTCCATGGTCATTCTTGCGCGTAAACACGGTGACGGTGCTCGTGCCATTGGCCGTCGTCGCGCCCTCCCACGCCAGATTCATGCGCGTGGTCTTGTCCTTGCGGTAGGTAAACGTGTTCAGGCTCTTGCCGGGGTCAGTGCGGTAGTCGTTCTCGAACAGGCTGCCCGTCATCGCCGCATCGAGATCCGTGTGGACGATGGTGGCGCGCAGCTGCGAGGTGGAACTGAGCGCATAGTCGGCGCGCAGCGAGAACGAATCCTTGTCGCCGTAGCTGTACTCTTGCCAGTTGTCGCGCGAACGGCGCGAACTGTAGTGGGAAAAGCGCAGTCCCAGCGGCCCCCAGGTATCGCTGGCGGAAGTGTCGTAGCGGGTGTAGCCGCCCACGTTATCGCGCCGCACGCCCACGCTTGCCGTGGGTGTCGCGCTGGCGCCGGCTGTGAGGAAATTGACGGCGCCGCCGACGGCATTGCTGCCGTACAGCGAGGACGCGGCGCCCTTCACCACTTCCACGCCGCTGGCGCCCGCCATGTTCATCTCGTTAAGCGAGTTATGGTTGAAGACGCCCAGCGGGCGGATGGGAATGCCGTCTTCCAGGTACTGGTAGACGGCATTCGTGCCGATGGGCTGGCGGATGCTCATGCTGTGCTGTTCGTTGCCCAGGTCATTCCAGTACACGCCGGCGATGCGGTTGAGGATATCGCCCATGGTCTTGGGCTTGTCGCGTTCCAGGGTTGTGGCATTGACGACGCCGATGGCTTGTGGCGTCTCAGACAGCCACGCTTGCGCGCGCGAACCGGAAACGACGACGGTGTCGATGGCGTGGTCAAGTTGCTGCGCCCGCGCGCAAGGGTAAGCCACGGTGATGGCGACGGCCAGCACCAATAAATTCTCGTTCATGTGATTCTCGTTTAAGTGTGCGGATGCGGCGCATCACACCGCAAGGTGGACAGCGCCAACATTGAAAAAGCAAAAACTCAGACGAAGATGGGCGGCGCGCGCGACTGCGCGGTGGACCAGATGAACAGCGGTGCGGGAGACTGGTAGTAGAGGGCCGGGAAAATGGCCGTGCCGCTGGCCACAAGCAGCGGCAGCACGGGGCTGGCGGGCGGCAGGCCGACGGAACCTGCATGCGTGGAACAGAAGGCGCAATGCTCCATCTGCATGGCCTTGCCGCCGGATTTCTCGTCGGCGGCGCCGTCATTGTCGACCTGGACGAAACGGATACCGGCCACCGAGCAGATTTCCGCCCAGCCGGAGCCGGATTCCTGCTTGGCGGTGGCGACGGCCTGGGAAATCGATGGCGCGAGCGCCGCCAGCAGGATCGCGAAACAGGCGATCCAGGCGGCAAAGCGGCGCGTGAACAAGGTCATTCCCATGGCCGTATTTTACCAGCGGCCGCCGGGACTGGATAGCGGAAAGCGGCTCAGGCGGCCGGGCAGGCGGCGTTGCCGTTGTCAAAAGCGCGCACGACGCTCGCCGTATCGGCGGCGATGCGGTTCACGGCGCGGCGGTGACCGAGCACCAGTTCATCGTAGCCGGCGCCCACCTTTTCATTGGCTATCGTGCGGCAAGTCACCACCTTGCTGCTGGCCAGCTGGCGCACGCTCCACACGGCATCGATCAGCGCATATTGGCCCATCACGGACTCGAAACGCTGCACATTGGTGCTGATGCGGTACACGGGCAAGTTGTCCGGATGCGGCGTGCGGAACACGTCGATGGCGCCCAGGTCGTTCGTCACGGCCGTCGACAGGGCCTGGCCGATCTCGCCGGCCAGCGGCCCCGCCCAGCGCTGCTGCTCCAGCAATTCGATGCGCCCCGATGGCGCCGTCACAACAAACTGGTTGCGGCTCACCTGCTGCGGCACGCTGACGGCCAGCACCTCGACATAGTATTTGACGGGTTTGGCCGGCTGCGCGTCGGCGCCGCCGCTGAGCGTATAGAAATGCTCGGGCTGGGGCGTGGAGCAGGCGCCCAGCAGGATGGCTGTCATCAAAAGCGCAAAAATTGGCTGCTTCATTTTTTCTCATCTCCTTTTTTACCGCGGATCAGGGACTCGGGGTGGCGTTCCAGGTAATCCGACAGGGCATTGAGCGATTGCAGGGTTTGCGTCAGCTGCTGCAAGGCCTGGCGCACGTCCGACTGCAGCGGCGAATCCTTTTGCAGCACCTGTTCGGCCGTGCCGAAGGTCTGTTTCGCCGCCGTCAAGGTATCGCGCATTTCCGGCACCACCTGGCCATCGAGCTGCTTGAACAGGGTATTGGCCTGCTTGATGGTGACGTTCAGGTTATTGCCGATCTCCGCATACGGTACCTGATCGAGCTTGCGGGCGATGCTGGCGATCTGCGTCTGCAGTTCATCCAGGGTATTCGGTACGGTCGGCACTTCCAGCGGATACTTGTTCGCGTCGAGCACCACCTTCGGCGCTTTCGGGAAGAAGTCCAGCGCGATGTACAGCTGGCTGGTCAGCAGGTTGCCCGTGCGTAGCTGGGCGCGCAAGCCACGGCTGACCATGCGTTCGAGCAGTTGGTGGCCGGCTGAGCCTTCCTCATCGTCGACAGCGGCCTTGAAGCGCATGCCCAGGCGGGCCGGGTACAGATTGACGGTGACGGGCATGCGGAAGTTCTTCTTCACGGGATCGAACTCGATGCCGACCGAACGCACTTCGCCCAGCACGATGCCGCGGAAGTCCACCGTGGCGCCGGGCTGCAAGCCGCGCAGGGACTGGTCGAAATAGAACACGGTGGTGATGGCCTGGCCATCGGGTTCGCGCATGGCGCTGGCCTCATCGGCCGCCAGGCGGAAATTGGTATTGGCCGGTGCCGGCTCTTCGGGCTTGCGGCCATTTTCCGCCTCGAAGGCGATACCGCCCACCAGCATGGCCGCCAGGGACTGGGTGTTCAGCTTGAAACCGTTGGAATCGAGGCGCACATCGACGCCGCTGGCATGCCACCAGCGCGCGTTCTTGCCGACGAACTGGTCGTACGGCGCGTTCACGAAGACGGACATGGTGATGCCGTTGCCATCCTTGTCCAGCGCAAAGCTGACCACCTTGCCCACGCGCAGGCGGTGGAAGAACAGGGGCGAACCCACGTCGACGGAGCCGAGGCTTTCCGCATGCAGGGTGTACAGTTTGCCCTTCTGGTCGCCGGCCACGGCGGGCGGACTTTCCATGCCGATGAAGTTGTCTTTCTTGGCTTCCGACTTGCCCGTGTCAACGCCGATGTAGGCGCCCGACAGCAAGGTGCCCAGCCCCGTCACGCCGCTGGCGCCGATCTGCGGGCGCACCACCCAGAAACGCGAATCGGCGGTAGCGAAGCGGCGCGCTTCCTTGCTCATGTCGATCGTCACCAGCACCTTGCTCAAGTCCTCGCCCAGGGTGATGGCGCGCACCTGGCCAATATCGACATCCTTGTATTTGACCTTGGTCTTGCCAGGCTCGAGTCCTTCGGCGCTCTTGAAGCTGACCGTCACCGTAGGCCCCTGGTCGAGGATGGACTTGGCGGCCAAGCCGGCGCCGATCAGCGCGGCCAGCAACGGGATGAGCCATACCAGCGACGGCAGCCAGCGGCTGCCCTGTTCCACATCAGGCTCCGGCAATGGACGGCCGCCCGCTTCGGCAAGGTCGCCTGCTTCTTTGTCAGACATGCTGTTCTCCAATCACTGTATTGTTTTCGGTATTTGTCACCACCACGGGTTCTTCCTCGCCGGGCACCTGCCCGTCGACGGGGTCCCAGATCAGGCGCGGGTCGAACTGCATCGCCGCCAACATGGTCAGCACCACCACGGCGCCAAAGGCCAGCGCGCCAGGACCGGCCGTGATCACGGCCAGCGACTTGAAGCGCACCAGCGCCACCGTCAGCGTGACGACAAAGATGTCGAGCATGGACCAACGGCCGATGAATTCGACCATGCGGTACAAGATGGTGCGCTGGCGCGGCCGCCAGCGCGAACGCCGCTGCGCGGTGAATGCCAGCAGCGCCAGCACGCCCAGCTTCAGCATGGGCACGACCACGCTGGCGATGAAAATGATGATGGCCAGGCCTTTCGAGCCGCTGCTCCAGAACAGCACCACGCCGCTCATGATGGTGTCGTCCTGCGCGCCGAACAACGATTGCGTCACCATCACGGGCAGCAGGTTGGCGGGAATGTAAAGGATCATGGCGGCGATCAGCAAGGCCCAGGTGCGGTTGATGCTGTCCGGTTTGCGTACGTGCAGGGCCGTGCCGCAGCGCACGCAAGCCATGTGCCTGCCCTTGCCCAGCGGTGGCGCCACCAGGCCGCAGGCATGGCAAGGCAGCACTTTCTCGCCCGGCGCGAAGGCCTTGTAGCGGATGCCCGGCAGCGCTTGCCGGGTCAGGTCGTCGCCCAGGTTCCACAGGGCCTTGGGGTCGAACGAGACGACGATGGCCAGCATCAGGGTCAGCGCGCCAAACGCGAACAGCCCCGGTTGCGGCAGCACCGTGGCCAGGCTGGTCATCTTGACGACGGTGATCAGGATGCCGATCATCAGCACCTCCGTCATGCCCCATTCGCGCGCCGTCTGCACAGCGCGCAGCACGCGGTTAAAGCCGGGCACCTTGACGCCGCCGCGCAAGCCCAGCGCCACGTACAGCAGGGAACCGAGTTCGATGGCGGGAAAGAGGATGGTAAACAGGAAGACCATCGTCGCCACGATGTGCATCTGCTCGGACCACAGCACGCGGATGGAACCGAGCAAGGTAGCGCTGGAAGTGAGGCCATTGACGTCGAGTTCGACGATAGGGAAAAACTGGGCGATCAGGAAGACAAAAGCGGCGCCCAGCGTGAGCGCCACCACCTTGGTCAATTCGGCCGATGCACCCCGCGCGTGGGCGCCGCGATACAGCACCGAGCGGCAACGGATACAGCGCGCCTTTTCGCGGGGACGCAGCGGACGTTTGCGGTACAGCACGCCGCAGTCATGACAACTAATCAGGTCGTATCGGTGCACAGTGTGAAGTTTGCCGGCGCCCGAAGCGCGACTATCCCATGTCAATGCCAGCCATCATGACAGAGTTGGCATTTTTCTGCACTACAGCATTATTCTTTTCCACGCTCCCGCAGCAGCGCCTCCACGGCGCGGCCGATTTGCAGCACTGTATCGTCGGCACCCGCCAGGCCGCAAATGCCCAGTCCCACGGGCAGCTCGCCGTCGGCGTGGCAAGGCAGCGACAGCGCGCAGCCATCGAGGAAGTTGATCACGCTGGCGTTGCGCAGCACCAGGCCATTCGAGGCAAAAAAAGTGGCGTCATCCGCTTCCAGCGGCGCGACTTCCGGCGCCTGTATGGCCACGCTGGGCATCAGCCAGGCGTCGAACGGCGCCAAGCGCCGTCGGGCGACAGCGATCAGGCGCGCGCGCGCATCGAGCAAATCGATGTAGTCGGCCGCTCCCTGCTGCTGGCCGCGCCGGATGCGCGCCGCCACGCGCTGGTCGTATTGCGCGCCCTTCTCTTCAAGTAACACCCTGTGCCAGTGCCAGGCTTCCGCCGCCACCAGTCCGCCACCGCCATTGATCGTCGGCAGCTCCAGCAATTCGGGGAAATCGAACTGTTCCACCAGGGCGCCAGCTTGCCGCAGCTTGTCCAGGGCAGCATCGAAAGCCTGCTGCACCTGCGGTGCCACGTGCGTACCGACGTAGTCCAGGGTAAAGCCGAAGCGCAAGCCTTTCAGTGCTGGCGCCTGCGCGCCGATATCATGACCCGACAGCGCTGCGTACAAAATGGCGCAGCAATCGACACTGTGCGCGATGGGGCCGGCCGAATCGAGGGAGCGCGACAGCAGCACCGTGCCGGCCAGCGACACGGAAGCCGCCGTCGGCTTGAAACCGGTCAGGCCGCAAAAGGCGGACGGGATGCGGATCGAGCCGCCCGTGTCAGTGCCCAGCGCTCCCGCAGCCATCCCCAGCGCCACCGTCACGGCGCCGCCCGAGGTGGAGCCGCCCGCCACGCGCGCGCGGTCGTGCGGATTGCGCGGCGTGCCGTAATGGGGATTCAAGCCCAGGCCGGAGAATGCGAATTCGCTCATATTGGTGCGGCCCAGCAGGATGGCGCCGGCAGCGCGCAGGCGCGCCACGGCACCGGCATCCACAACGGCGGGCGGGGCGTCAGCCAGCGCCAGCGAGGCGGCGCTGCTGACCTGTCCCCTGACGTCGAACAGGTCCTTGATGGACAGGGGAACACCCGCCAGCGGCGAAGGCACCCAGCCGGCCGCGCGTGCCGCATCGCTGGCACGGGCCTCGGCCAGCGCCTGTTCGCCATCGAGGCTGACATACGCATAGCCGCCCTGCGCCCGGTGCGCCTCGGCGCGCGCCAGCATGCGCTGCGTCAATTCCACGCTGGTGATGCGGCCGGCGGCCAGGTCGGCCGCCAGGTCGCGGATGGTCTTGGTCTGTTGGGTCATTCTCTTATCCTTCCACGGGCAGGGTTTGCACGGCATAGCGGTGCTGCAGGCGGCGCTGCAAGGCTGGATCATACAGCTCCAGCTCGAACGCGTCGCCATGGCCCATCTCGCCGATGATCGGCTGCGTGCCGCAGAACATGGCGCTGCCCACGGGCAGGCTGGCCTGCCCCGTGTAGCGCAGGATCAGGTCTTCCGGCGACAGCATGCGCGTCACGGGGCCATCCTGGTACAGGGCCGGCACGCCGGCGCGCTCGCGCCAGGAGCGCATCTGCAGCTGGTCCCAGTGGCCGGCCACGTCGGCATAAGGCCACAGGGTATCGCCCACGGGCTTGCCGCACATTTGCTTCGACACCGTCACGCCATAGCTTTCCACCTTGCGGTCCGTATGGTCGGAGCCGATGCCCACCAGCAGGCCGTACTCCGTGGAAAACAGCACGAATTCCGCCTCGCCGGACGAATCGCGGCCCGGCACTTCGATGGCGGCATCGCTGGACAGCAGCGCCGCCGCCACGCGGTAAAAGGTCGGCACGCTTTTCGGGCGCGCCACGCCGATGGCTTCCAGTTCGGCGATATGGTGTTCGACCATGGCCAGGTCGCGGCCCGTCCAGCCGGCGATGATCAGGTTGTCGATGTCGAAGGTGACGGGGCCGTGGCCCGCCAGGTTGAAGGTATGGGTAGTCATGGTATCTCTTTACTCCTCAAGGGGGCCGCGACCCGTTTCTCTGGCTGCGAAGACGGCGGCACCGGTGATCAGCAGGGCCGCCGCCACATACAGCGAGACGGCCATGGTGCTGTTGTACGAGCGGTACAGGCTGGCGATGACGAGCGGTGCAAAGCCGCCGCCGATGACGCCGGCCAGGGTATAGGCCAGCGAGGAACCCGCATAGCGCACCTTGGTGGGGAATTGCTCGATAACGAAGGCCGCTTGCGGGCCGTACATGATGGCGTGGATGACCAGGCCTACGACAACGGCCGTGACGATGGCGGCCGGACTGGCCGTGTCGAGCAGGGTGAAGAAGGCAAACGCCCACACGAGGCCCAGCACGGCGCCCAGCGCATATACGGGTCGGCGGCCGATCTTGTCCGACAGCGCGCCAAACACGGGCACCGACAGCGCATTGCAGGCCGTGCCGATCATGATGGCGGTCAGCGCCAGTGTCGACGACAGGTGCAACACCGTCGTCACATACGTCAGGGTAAACACCACCACCAGCGCATACAGCACGTCCGAGCCGATGCGCACGCCGCCGGCGATCAGCAAACGGCGCCAGTAGAGGCGCAGCACCTCGCCTATCGGCGCTTCCGCCTTCGCATCCTTCTGGTCAAGTTCCTTGAACAGCGGGGTTTCTTCGATGCCGCTGCGTATCCACATGCCGAAGGCCACCAGCAGCAGGCTGGCGATGAACGGCATACGCCAGCCCCAGTCCATGAACGCTTCATGCGGCAGCAGATAGGTGATCAGGCCGATGCAGCCCGTCGCCAGCAAGGTGCCGAACGACGGTCCCACCTGCGTCCACGAGGCGTTGCGTCCCCGCTTGTCCGCTGCCCCGTGTTCGACGGAGATCAGCACGGCGCCCGCCCATTCGCCACCCAGCGCTATGCCCTGCACGAAGCGCAGCGCCACCAGCAAGACCGGGCTCCAGATGCCAGCCGTCGCATACGTGGGCAAGAGGCCCATCAAGCCCGTCGTCACGCCCATCAGCATCAGGGTCACCACCAGTACCCAGCGGCGTCCCAGCTTGTCGCCCAGGTGGCCGAAGATCACGCCGCCGATGGGACGCGAGATATAGCCGACGGCGTACGTGGAAAAGGCCAGGATGGTGCCCGTCAGCGGATCGAAAGAAGGGAAAAACAGGTGGTTGAAGATCAACGCCGCCATGGTGTTGTAGACGGTGAAGTCATACCATTCCAGGGTCGTTCCGACCATGCTGGCCGTAGCCAGGCGTCCCGTTTTTGGCTTGTCGCCCGGTGCCTGAGCCGCCGGATGCGCAGCGTTTGCCGTTGTATATGTGGTCATTGCCTACCTCTCTCGTCAGTTTTATTGCAGGTCCGGCGCAGGATGCTTTGCCCTGCGCCGTCGCCCGTGTCTCGTGTTATCAGTGCCGGCAAGATGCGCGTGCGTGTCAGGCCGCGTGCAGGTCGGCCTCGCGCAACTGCCAAGACAGCTGCAGGATGGCCGCCTGTTCCCCGTCGAGGCCCAGCGCCGCGCTGGCGGCATCGGCGGCGGCCATGGCGGCGCTTTCCGACGACGCGTCGATCAGGAAGATCGGGTCGAGCACGCGGCCCTCCTTCTGCTCCGCCGGCAGGGGGCCGGACAGCTTGGCGTCGGGCGTCAGCAAGCGCGTGGCAATGACACCGTCGATCTGCAGCAATGTCGCCCCCAGAGCGGCCATGGCGACCACGGCTTGCGCATCCTGGTCGATGGCCGACGCACCCATACGCAGCACGGCCAGCCAGGCGCCCGTACCCATGCCCGTTTCCGCCTCGATGGCGCAGACGCGGCGCATCGGGTCCACCATGCGCTGCAGATTCGTCACCGACCATGGCGTCTGCTGGCCGAAAGCCTTGAAGTAGTCCGGCGTCTGGAAGGCGTCGAGCGAGACGGTGCGGTACAGGCCCAGATATTTGCGGGAACCGCGCACGCTCTGGTAGCGCGTGCCGCTGACAAAACCGGGAATGCGCACGCGCTCTTCCACGTGTTCGCGGTCGTACCAGCGGTTGAAATCGCGTTCGTGTTCCGGGTCTGCGCTGGTCCAGACAAACAGGATGCCTGGCAAGGTAGGTGACGTCGTCATGATGGTTCCGTTCTGCGTTATGGGTGGTATGCCAGCCCAGAATAGGTGGCACGCCATCACTTGGCAAACGGGTTATTCTGAACGCGACTGATAAGTTTTTCTTATGGGTCGCGGTGACAACTGCAATTTAATTCTCACGTCCGCGCACCGGCGCCATACTCTTCGCCCAGCCCCAGAGTGAACCTGGCCGCCTCCTCGCATGCCAGCATGGCCACCAATTGAATCGCTTCCGTGGTGAGGTCTTCGCTGTAACTGATGACGATGCGCTGCGGCGCCAGGCTGCTGGTACAGGGAATCAGGGCGATGTGGCCCTGCTCGATTTCCTCGCGCAGGGGCGCCAGCGGCAGCACTGCGATACCGAAACCCGCTTTGACCAGCCGCACGATGGCGGAAATCGAACTGACGCAATGCACCCTGCCCAGCTGCACGCCCTCGTCCTGGCACAGCGCTTTTAATGCGGAATGGGGCTGCGAGCCCCGGTTCATGGTGATGATCGGATGCTGCGCCAGTTGCGCCACCGTGAACGGCTTGCCCGTGTCGGGCCAGTCGGCGGCCCTGCCCGCCCAGCCCATGGCGATGGCGCCGCTGCCCGTGCTGCGGAGATGGTCGCCCGTCAGCATGTCCGTCTGCAGCGCGATATCGAGCTCGCCCTGCTGCAGCTGCTCGTGCAGGCGGCGCGTCGATTCCGACGTCAGTTGAATCTCGATGCCCGGATAGCGCTCCTGCACCCGCTGCAGGAACGGGATCAGCCAGGTATGCACGATGGTTTCGATGACGCCGATGCGCACTTCGCCCGTAATCAGCGCGGGCGAGGAATTGGCCGCATACATGTCGCGACACAGTTCCAGCATGCGTTCGGCGTACACGAGCAGGTTGCGTCCGGCAAAGGTCAGGCGGATTTCACGCGCGTCGCGGTCGAACAGCCGCGTGCCGAAATCCTGCTCCAGCGAGGCGATGCGGTTCGAGATGGCCGCCTGCGTGATGTGCAGCTTGTCGGCCGCCGTGCGGAAGCTGCCCAGCCGCGCAGCCCAGACAAACGCTTCGAGAAAACGGGTATTCAATGGGGCTCTTCTTCACAGTTTGAATGTCCGCCCCATTGTAAGCCAAAGCGCCCCGCCCTATTTCTTGCCCAGGAAATCGAGCAAAGTCAGGGCGACGATCTTGCTGGCCTTGCGTAAATCGTCGAGCGCCAGGCGCTCGTCGGCCTTCTTCGCATTCGATTCGGGCACCGTGCGCGGACCGGCGCCATACAGCACGGCGGGGATGCCCCGCTCGCCATACAGACGCGCATCCGCATACAGGGGCGTGCCGACGGCGGGAATCGTTTCGCCGAGGATGGCTTGCGCATTCTTTTGCAGGCTGCCCACCAGCTGTTCGGAACCGGGCAAGGGGCGCAGCGCGTGCGAGAGCAGCAGGCGGCGAATCTCGAGGCGGATGCCGGGCTCGCCCCGCACGGCGTCCTCGATCAGCGCGCGCACCTGCGCTTCCACCGCCACCGGGTCTTCTTCGGGAATCATGCGGCGGTCCATCTTCATGACGACCTTGCCCGGCACCACATTGGTATTCGTGCCGCCGTCGATGCGCCCCACCAGCATGGTGGGCGAATCGATGCCCGCCACTTTGGATCTGACCTTTTTCAGCTCCGGCAACTGGCCGTAGATGGCGTTGAGGATCTTGTTGGCCGCCTGCAGCGCGTCGTGTCCTGTCTCCGGCATGGAGCCGTGGCCCGACTTGCCGTGCACGGTGATTTCCAGCTGCAGGCAGGCGTTGTGGGCCGTGACGATGCCATAGCTGAAACCGGCGGCGATGACAAAATCGGGCTTCGTCAGCTGCTGCTCCAGCAGCCAGCCCGGCCCCAACAAGCCGCCGAATTCCTCGTCGTACGTAAAATGCAGCTCGAGCTGGCCCTTCAAGGGAATGCCCAGCGCCTCGAGCGCGCGCGCGGCAAACACATAGGTGGCGAAATCGCCCTTCGAGACGGCCGTCGCGCGGCCGTAGATATAGCCGTCGTCGATCTGGCCGCCATACGGCGGATACGTCCAGTTGTCGCCAGGCGGCACCACGTCGCCATGCGCATTCAGGGCCACCGTCGGTCCACCCGCGGCATACGACCGGCGCACGATCAGGTTGGTGATGCTTTGCATGCCGTACGCTTCCACCTGCGCCGCTGGCACCGCGTGCTTTTCCGCCTGCCAGCCATACGCCTGCAGCAGCTGTGCCACCAGTTCCGCATGGGGCGCGTTATTGCCGGGCGGCGTATCCGTCGGCTGCTGCACCACCTTTTGCAAAAAGGCGACTTCCTCGTCAAAATGGCTGTCGATCCAGGCCGTAATCTGTTCTACGTGCGTTGTCATTTTGCTCCTTGCATGGTCTGTTGCAGCCAGGCGCCCAGCTCACTGCGCTCGGCGTCCGTCATATTGGTCAGGTTCCCGATCGGCATGGCCTTCAGTTCGATGGCCTGCTTGTAGATCTGCGCCGCATGCTGGCGGATTTCGACTTCATTATCCAGCATCATGCCGGCCGGCGCCGTAGCGAAGCCCGGTTGCGTGGGCTGGGCCGAATGGCAGGTGGCGCAGCGCTGGGCGATGATGGCATGCACGGCCTTGAACTGCGCGGCCGGGTCCACCGCCGGCGCGGCCGCCACAGCCACGGGCGCCTTGGGCGCGATGGCCACGGCGACGGCCACCAGCAAGGCCACGCCGAGGGCCGGATAGCGCCACTCGACCCGGCCCTTGTGACGCAGGTTGAAGAAGTGACGGATGAAAACGCCGGCCGCCATGATCAGCGCCAGCACCAACCAGGCGTGATCGTTGCGGTAGGTCATCGCGTAGTGGTTGCTGATCATGATGAACAGCACGGGCAACGTAAAATAATTGTTATGCACGCTGCGCTGCTTGGCTTTCAGGCCGTGTTTGGGGTCGGGCAGCTTGCCGGCGGCCATGGCTTCGACCATCTTGCGCTGGCCGGGAATGATCAGCATCAGCACATTGGCCACCATGATGGTGCCGATCATGGCGCCCACGTGGATGTAGGCGGCGCGCCCGCTGAGCAAGTGCGTGAGCACATATGCGGCGCCGACGATCAGGGCAAACACCGTCACGCCGAACCACAGCTCGTATTGCGCCAGCTTTGATCGGCACAGCAGGTCGTACACGGTCCAGCCGATGACGAGGGTGGCGATGCCGATGCCGATCGCCTGGCCGCTGCTGATGTCGGCCACGGATTTGTCGATCATCATGGCCTGGGCATTGAAGTAGTAGGCAATCGTCAGCAGCGCAAAGCCGGATAGCCAGGTGGAATACGCTTCCCACTTGAACCAGTGCAGTTCCTTCGGCAGTTCCGCGGGCGCCACCAGGTATTTTTGCGGGTTATAGAAGCCGCCGCCGTGCACGGCCCACAATTCTCCCGACACGCCTTTCTTCGCCAGCTCCGAGCCGGGCGCGGGCGGGCGGATCGAGTTGTCGAGCCAGACGAAATAAAAGGAAGCGCCGATCCAGGCGATGCCCGTGATGACGTGCAGCCAGCGGACGATCAGGTTCAGCCACTCCAGGCCGTACGGAATCAGGTAGGCAAATACTTCCATAAATTTCCTCTAGTCAGACCGAACCAATATTCGTGCCAATCTACACAAGATAAACGGATTTACCGCCCATCACATGAAAAATATCGTATATTTGACATATTCAAATCGATATACAACAGAGCCGCCGCCACATGTCCAGCCTGCCGCAACACCTCGACCTGCACTTGATCCGCATCCTCTACCTGCTGCTGGTGGAAAAGAATGTCTCGCGCGTGGCGCTGAAACTCAATCAGCCGCAACCTTCGATTTCCGCCTCCCTGCGCAAGCTGCGCGAACTGACGGGCGACCCGCTGCTCGTGCGCGGCGCGCGCGGCATGGTGCCAACCCAGCATGGCGAAAGTCTGCTCAATCCGGCCAAGCGCATCCTCGACCAGACGGAGAGCCTGTTCGTCAAGAAGACGCCATTCGTGGCGCAGGAAGAAGCGCGCACTTTCCACATCGCCGCGCCCGACTACCTGGATAGCCAGTTCCTGCCCAACGTGGTGGCCCTGCTGCGCCGCGGTTCGCCGAAAAGCCGCGTCGTGCTGCACAGCCTGGGGCCCGGCATCGACCATATCCGCCAACTGTCCGATGGGGGCCTGGATCTGGTGATCGCCAACTGGGACGAGCCGCCCGCGCATCTGCACATCTCGAAGCTGTTCGAAGACCCCATCATCTGCGCCATGCATGCGGAAAACGCCTATGCGCGGCGCACGGCCAGCGACGCCATGACCCTCGACGATTATCTGAGCCTGCCCCACGTGGCGCCGTCGCAGATGATGCCCGGCTACCACGGCGTGATCGATTCCTTCCTCGAACGGCAAAACCTGCAGCGCAACGTGGTAGTGGAATCGGCGTATTTCGGCCTGATCCCCTACATGCTGACGCAGACGGACCTGGTGCTGACCACGGGCCGGCAATTCATGCGCTTCTATGAAAAGACGCTGCCGCTGAAAACTTATACCGTACCTCTGAAATTCCCGCCCATGCGTTTTTACCAGCTGTGGCACCAGCGCGTGCACCAGGCGCCCGAACACAAATGGCTGCGCGACCAGGTCAGCGCGGCCGCCAAGGCGCTGGTGCAGCGATAGCCGCTATCAGCAAGCGCATATAATGGAGACAGGAACAGGGCGCTATCATCACCGCTTGCATGATCGGAAAACCATGACCACCCTTTCAGACCTGAACGCCGGCAGCACGGCAGACTTTATCGCACGGCTGCACGGCATCTATGAACATTCGCCCTGGATCGCCCAGCGCGCGGCACCCGCCCGGCCATTTGCCAGCCTGACGGCACTCAAGACGGAGCTGCAGCACGTGCTGGCGCAAGCTTCGCCCGAAGAGCAGCTGGGGCTGATACGCGCCCACCCGGAGCTGGCCGGCAAGGCCGCCATCGCAGGGCAATTGACGGCGGAATCGACGCGCGAGCAGGCCAAGTCCGGCCTGAACCTGTGCAGCGCCGATGAATTCGCCACCCTGCAGCGCCTGAACGACGAGTACAACGCCAAGTTCGGCTTTCCCTTCATCCTGGCCGTCAAGGGCCCGACAGGCGAAGGCTTGACGCGCCAGGACATCATCGCCACGTTTGCGCGGCGCCTGAAAAACCGGCGCGCCGATGAACTGGCCGAGTCGCTGCGGCAGATCAAGCGCATCGCCGAGCTGCGCCTGAATGACTTGTTCGACGTGCGCCTGGACTTCGGTCCGGCCATCATGCAGCAGGCAGAAACCCTGGCCGGCTGGAGCGACAGCGATTACAACCTGACCTGCGCCTACCTGACGCCGGCGCACCAGAAAACGGCAGCACAGCTGGCCGACTGGATGCGGGACGCGGGCATGCAGGTGCACATCGACGCCGTCGGCAACGTGGTCGGGCGCTATCTGTCCGATGCGCCCGGCGCAAAAACCCTGATGACGGGATCGCATTACGACACGGTGCGCAACGGCGGCAAGTACGATGGCCGCCTGGGCATCGTGCTGCCCATCGCCGTCGTGCGCCACCTGCATGAGCGGGGAGAAAGGCTGCCGTTTCACTTCGAGATTGTCGGCTTCGCCGAGGAAGAAGGCGTGCGCTTCAAGAGCACGTTTTTGGGCAGTACGGCCGTCACGGGCAAGTTCGACGTATCGCTGCTGGAGCAGCTTGATGCGGATGGCGTGAGCATGCGCGACGCACTGGCCGCCGCCGGCCACGAAGTGAGCGCCATCGGCGCCATAGCACGCGATCCCGCCGACTTGCTCGGCTATGTGGAAGTGCATATCGAGCAGGGTCCCGTGCTGCTGGAACACGACCTGCCGCTGGGGATCGTCACGGCGATTGCCGGCAGCTCGCGCTACCTGGTCAATCTTGGCGGCGTGGCCAGCCACGCGGGCACTACGCCCATGACCATGCGCAAGGATGCCGCCAGCGCTGCGGCCGAAATCATCCTGCTGGTGGAACGGCGCTGTAACCAGGGCGAGGCGCTGGTGGGCACCGTGGGGCAGCTGCACGTGCCCAACGGCTCCGTCAACGTGATCGCCGGCGCCTGCACCCTGTCGCTCGACATCCGCGCGGCCGTTGATGCCGTGCGCCAGGCAGCCGTTGACGATATTCTCGATGGCATCGCCGCCATCTGTGCACGGCGCCAGATCGACTACCAGCTGGAACTGCTGCTGTCGGCGCGTGCGGCGCCGTGCGCGCCGTGGCTGATGGCGCAGTTGGCGCAAGCCGTGGAATCGGTCGGCGTCGAACCATACGCGCTGCTGTCTGGCGCCGGCCACGACGCCATGGCCATGGCTGCCATCACCGACGTGGCCATGCTGTTTACCCGTTGCGGCAATGGCGGCATCAGCCACAACCCGCTGGAAACCATGACGGCCGACGACGCCGACATCGCGGCGCGCGCCCTGCTGGTGTTTTTGCGCAACTTCCAGCCCAAGCCGTAAGACTACACAGCCACGGCCCGCTCCAGCATCGCGTGCAGCAGCACGTTGCAGCCCGCTTCCAGGTGCTCGGGCTTGGCGTCCTCGATTTCATTGTGGCTGATGCCATCCTTGCACGGCACGAAGATCATGCCGGCCGGCGCCAGCCTGGCCGCGTAGATGGCATCGTGGCCGGCGCCGGACACCACGTCCATCACCGAGTAGCCCAGCTTTGCCGTGGCGTTACGCACGGCGCCCACGCAGTCGGGATGGAACGGGCATGGCGGGTAATAGGAAACCCGCTCAAGAGAGATATCCAGTCCCGTACCGGTGCGCGTGGCGTCGATAAAGGCCGTGATTTCGCCATGCATGGTGTTGAGAAGTTCATCATTCACGTTACGCAGGTCGATGCTGAATTTGACTTCGCCGGGGATCACGTTACGGCTGTTCGGGAAGACCTGCACCATGCCCACCGTGCCGCGGCCATACGGCGGGTAGCGGTTGGCGATGGCGACGACTTCCTGCATGATGGTGGTGGACACCTGCAGCGCATCCTTGCGCAAGCCCATGGGCGTGGGGCCCGCATGCGCCTCCATGCCCGTCACCACGCAGTCGTACCACGACAGCCCCATCACGGCCGGCACCACGCCGATCACCTTGTCCGCATCTTCCAGCACGGGCCCCTGTTCGATGTGCGTTTCAAAGTAGGCGCCGATCGGGTGGTCGCCCGGCACCTGGACGCCACGATAGCCGATGCGCGCCAGCTCCTCGCCCACCGTTTTGCCTTCCGTGTCTTTCGCCGCATACGCGGTTTCGAGCGAAAAGGCGCCGCAGAACACGCCCGAGCCCATCATCACGGGCACGAAGCGCGAGCCTTCCTCATTGGTCCAGAAGGCCACTTCGATGGGAGCCTGCGTCTTGATCTTAAGATCGTTCAGGGTGCGTACCACTTCCAGGCCGGCCAGTACGCCGTAATTGCCATCGAACTTGCCGCCCGTGGGCTGCGTGTCGATGTGGCTGCCCGTCATCACGGGCGGCAAGCTATTGTCGGTGCCGTCACGGCGCATGAAGACATTGCCTATCTGGTCGATGGTGATGCTCATACCGGCTTCCTTACCCCAGCCTACCACCAGGTCGCGCCCCTGCTTGTCCAGGTCCGTCAGGGCCAGGCGCTTGACGCCGCCCTTCGCTGTCGCGCCGATTTGCGCCAGTTCCATCAGGGCCGCCCACAGCCGTTCGCCATTGATACGCAATGCATCCATCGTCAACTCCTTATGCGGTGGTGGCGGAAAACGCGGGCCGCTCAACATAGCGCCCGGCCCCTTCCACCGCCATCAGTTCACCCTTGTGGAAGACCACCTTGCCGGCGGCAATCGTGGTGCTGGGGATGCCGCGCACGGTACGTCCTTCGAAGACATTGAAGCCTCCCTTGGCGAACTGCGTGGCGGCGGAAATGGTGCGCGTGCCTTGCGGGTCCCACAGCACGATGTCGGCGTCGCTGCCTGCGGCGATGAGGCCCTTGCGCGGATACATATTGAAGATCTGCGCCGCATTGGTGGAGCTCACCTTGACGAATTCGGAGGGCGTCAACATGCCGGAATTGACGCCAGCATCCCACACCACGGCCATGCGTTCCTCCACGCCGCCGCAACCGTTCGGGATGCGCGTGAAATCCTGCCTGCCCGCCGCCTTCTGTTCGGCACAAAAAGTGCAGTGGTCCGTGGCCGTCGTGTGCAGGTTGCCGCTTTGCAAGCCGTGCCACAGGGCCGCCTGATGGTGTTTGCCGCGGAACGGCGGGCTCATGACGTGGCCGGCCACGTAGTCGAAATCGTCGCTCTGGTAGACGCTGTCGTCGATCACCAGGTGCCCGGCCAGCGCTTCGCCATACACGCGCTGGCCATTCGCCCGCGCCCGCGTGATGGCGTCCAGCGACTCGGCGCACGACACGTGCACGATGTACACGGGGGTATTGAGGACGTTGGCAATCGCGATAGCGCGGTTGGCCGCCTCCGCTTCCACGGCCGGCGGGCGCGACAGCGGGTGTGCCTGCGGCCCCGTGATGCCCTTCTTGAGCAAAGCTTGCTGCAACTGAAAAACCAGCTCGCCGTTTTCCGCATGCACAGTGGGCAGCGCTCCCAGTTCCAGCGAACGTGTAAAACTTTTCACCAGCGTTTCATCGTCGGCCATGATGGCATTTTTATAGGCCATGAAATGCTTGAAGCTGTTCACGCCATGTTCGCGCACGAGGGTACCCATTTCCTCGTGCACCTGCTCGCTCCACCAGGTGATCGCCACGTGGAAGGTGTAGTCGCCGGCCGCCTTGGCCGACCACTCGCGCCACTGGTGATACGCCTCGATCAGCGACTGCTTCGGTGCGGGGATGACGAAGTCCATGATGGTGGTGGTGCCGCCCGCCAGCCCCGCCGCCGTGCCCGTGAAAAAATCGTCGGACGTCACCGTGCCCATGAAGGGCAGATTCATGTGCGTGTGGGTGTCTATCCCGCCCGGCATCACGTACAGGCCGCCCGCATCGATCACGGTGGCGCCGGATGGCACGGCGAGGTTCTCGCCGACGGCGGCTATCGTGCCGCCCTCGATCAGCACGTCGGCGCGGAAGGCGCGGTCGGCGTTGACGACGGTACCGCCACGTATCAGTGTAGTCATCTTGTCTCCTTTACTCGAACAGACTCGAACAGCTCAGGATTGCGGCGCCTGCTGCACGCGCGCCGTCACCTTGCCCTTCATCATGATGCCGTAGACGACGGCGGCGATGGCCACGCCCACGAACCAGGCGTAGGTATAGATGGTTTTAAATCCTGCGGCCACGTCCGGGAAGGCCGCGGGAAACGCCGCGTTCAGGAAGCCCGGGATATTCGGCAGCACGGCGATGACAAAGGCGATCAGCGCCGCCATGTTCCAGCCGCTGCCATACGAATAGACGCCATCGTCGCGGTACAGCTGCCTGACGTCGAGCTGCGTCTTGCGCACGAAGTAGTAGTCGACGATGAGGATGCCGGCGATGGGACCCAGCAGGGCCGAGTAGCCGATCAGCCAGGTGAAGATATAGCCCTGCGTCGACTCGAGCACCTTCCACGGCATCATGACGATGGCGATGAAGGCCGTGATGTAGCCGCCCATCTTGTACGAAATCTGCTTCGGCGCCAGCGAAGAAAAATCGTACGCGGGGCCCACCAGATTGGCCGCCAGGTTGACGCTAACCGTGTCGATCAAGAGGATGATCAAGGCAATCAGCACGGCGGCGCCCGTCATGCGGCTGGCCAGGTCGACGGGATCCCAGATGGCCTTGCCGTACATGACGACGGAGCCTGCCGTGACGATCACGGCCAGCATGGCCAGCAATCCCATCGGCACGGGCAACCCGATCGACTGGCCGATCACCTGGTCGCGCTGCGTCTTGGCGAAGCGCGTGAAGTCGGGAATGTTCAAGGCCAGGGTGGCCCAGAAGCCCACCATGGCCGTCAACGACGGCCAGAAGACGCTCCAGAACTGACCCGCTTTTTTGCCGCCGGGGATGAATTGCGATGGCTGATCCAGCAGGCTGGCCACGCCGCCGGCCTTGCTGTGCACCCAGTACAGCAGCACGAAGCAGATGAGGATTTTCAAGGGCGCCGTATAGGTTTCCAGTTTGCGGATCGACTCCATGCCATGCAGGATGTAATAGAACTGGATGGCCCAGAAAGCCAGGAAGCACAATAGCTGGCTGCCGTTGATGCCCAGGCCCGCAATCTTCTCGCCGCCCAGTTCATGGCCTACCAGCACGCCCATCAGGGTGTAGATCATCTGCCCGCCGAACCAGGTCTGGATGCCATACCAGCCGCAGGCGACGATGGCGCGCATCAAGGCCGGCAGACGCGCGCCCATGGTGCCGAACGAGGCGCGCGCCAGCACGGCATACGGGATGCCGTACTTGGTGCCCGCATGGCCGATCAGCAGCATGGGCAAGAGCACGATGGCGTTGGCGAGAAAAACCGTGAGCACGGCCTGGTAACCGGACATGCCACTGTCGATCAGGCTGGCCGACAGGGTGTAGGCGGGAATGCACATCACCATGCCGACCCACAGCGCGGCGAAGTGATACCAGCGCCAGGTGCGCTGTGCCGCCGTGGTGGGCGCCAGGTCTTCATTCCAGAGTTGCGTGTTGCCTGAATAGTCGTGGTTCACAGGTATGCTCCATCGGTTGGGAGAGGATCGGTTTTATAGAAACGGCTCGACTTTTAAGTCAACCTAGCTTACCGCAAAGCCCGGCCGCTGTTTACAAATAAAACGCACGCAAAAAACGTGCCCTACGCCGTTTCCGCCAACGCCCGTGGATTCCTGGGATCCTGCGTCCAGTTCATGTATGGCTTGCCCGTGACCTGCGGCACCATCGTGATGCAGCCCTGCACCGGGCAGGTGATTTCGCACAGGTTGCAGCCCACGCATTCCTCCTTGATCACCTCATACGTGCGCGTGCCGGCAGCGTCGATCAGCTGCGCAATCGACTGGTGCGAGGTGTCTTCGCAAGCCACGTAGCACTTGCCGCATTTGATGCAGTCGTCCTGATTGATCTGCGCGATGACCTGGTAATTCATGTCCAGGTATTTCCAGTCCGTCGTGTTGGCCACGGCCTTGCCGGAAAAGTCGCTGATGCGCTCATAGCCCTTCTCCTCCATCCAGCGCGACAAGCCATCCTTCATCTCTTCGACGATGCGGAAGCCATGCAGCATGGCGGCCGTGCACACCTGCACGCAGCCCGCGCCCAGGGCGATGAATTCGGCCGCGTCGCGCCAGTTGCCGATGCCGCCGATGCCGGAAATGGGCAAGCCGCGCGTCTGCGGATCGCGGGCGATTTCCGCCACCATGTTCAGGGCGATCGGTTTGACGGCAGACCCGCAATAGCCGCCGTGCGTGCTGGCGCCGCCGACAATCGGCAAGGCCACCATGCGGTCTAGGTCCAGCGAGGTGATGGAATTGATGGTGTTGATCAGCGAGACGGCGTCCGCGCCGCCCGCCTTGGCCGCGCGCGCCGGCATGCGCACGTCCGTGATATTCGGCGTGAGCTTGACGATGACCGGAAGACGGCTGTGCTTCTTGCACCAGGCGGTCACCATCTGCACGTACTCGGGCACCTGGCCCACGGCCGCGCCCATGCCCCGCTCCGGCATGCCGTGCGGGCAGCCGAAATTAAGCTCGATACCGTCCGCCCCTGTCGCCTCCACCTTGGGCAGGATGTCGGCCCAATAGTGCTCTTCGCAGGGCAGCATCAGGGAGACGATCATGGCGCGGTCGGGCCAATCCTTTTTCACCTGCGTGATCTCGCGCAGGTTGATCTCCAGCGAGCGGTCGGTGATCAGCTCGATGTTATTGAAACCGATCACTTCGCGGTTCTTGCCATACAGGGCCGAGTAGCGCGACGAGACGTTGACGGCGGCCGGGTCTTCACCCAGGGTTTTCCACACGACGCCGCCCCAACCCGCCTCGAAGGCGCGCACCACGTTGTAGGCCTTGTCGGTCGGCGGTGCGGACGCCAGCCAGAAGGGATTCGGCGCCTTGATGCCGCAAAATTCGATGCTGAGATCAGCCATTATGCAGCCTCCACTTTATTCAACAAATCGGAATGGATGGCCAGTGCGGCCAGCTTGCCATGCTGGACGGCTTGCACCGTCAGGTCCTGCCCCGGCGCCACGCAGTCGCCACCCGCGTAGATCCCCGGCAGCACCGTGCAAAAACCCGCATCGACGGCGATCTTGTCGCCTTCGCGCTGCAGCAGCGACGCCATCGGATCATGCAGCACGTCGGTGTCGAGGCTCTGGCCGATGGCCTTGAAGATGGCGTCGGCCGCCACGTCGAACGTTTCACCCGTCCCCGCCAAACGCGTGCCCTGCATGCCCGTCTTCTCGAAACGCATGCCGGCGACCTTGCCGTCAGTATCGAGCAGCACCTGCTGCGGCTGAGCCCACGTCAACATGCGCACCTGGTTGGCTTTGGCGATGTCCTGTTCATGGTGGGTGGCCGTCATGGCGTCGAAACCGCGCCGGTAGACGAGGGTGACTTCCTCGGCGCCCAGGCGTTGGATCTGCACGGCCATGTCGATGGCCGTATTGCCGGCGCCAATCACAATCGCCCGTTTCGGCACGGGCAGCGCAGCCAGGTCGTCGGCCTGGCGCAGCGCGCTGATGTAATCGACGGCGGCCAGCAAGCCAGGAGCGTCTTCGCCCGTCAAGCCCAGCTTGCGGCTGGCGCCCAGGCCCAGGCCGAGGAACACGGCGTCGTACTGCGTATGCAGGTCGCGCAGCTGCAGGTTCTCACCCAGCACCTGGCGACATCGGATCTCGATACCGCCGATGTCCAGCAGGAAGTCGATTTCCTTTTGCGCGAAATCGTCCGTCAGCTTGTACTTGGCGATGCCGTATTCATTCAAGCCGCCTGCCTTGCCTTCCTTTTCAAAGATCACTACGTCGTGTCCCAGCATGGCCAGGCGGTGCGCGCACGACAGGCCGCCAGGACCCGCACCGACGACGGCAATCGTCTTGCCCGTGCTTGCCGCCCGTTTGAACGGGTGTGCAGCGAAATGCATGTGGTCGATGGCGTAGCGCTGCAAGAGGCCTATCTTGACGGGCTGGCCTTCCGCGTCGTGGTTGCGCACGCAGACGTCTTCGCAGAGGATTTCCGTCGGGCAGACGCGGGCGCAGCTGCCGCCCAGGATGTTCTGCTTCAGGATACCGGCGGCGGCACCGTTGATGTTCTTGTCGTGGATATTGCGGATGAAACTGGCCACGTCGATTTCCGACGGACAGATGCGACTGCACGGCGCGTCGTAGCAGTACAGGCACCGGGCGCTTTCGATGGCGGCCTGGCGCGCGCTCAAAGGAGGCGCCAAGTCCGTGAAATGGCCCGCCAGTTCCTCGTTGGGCAGGGTGGGATGCGGCAAATAGTTGAGGGACTCGATCATCGCGTTTTCCTTCTTTGATCCTGCGGTGGATTTTCAGTGTGAAACCTTCACTTCATCTGGGGAAAAGCAAATTCCACACCAGCGCTTGCCGTGTTCGGCCAGCGCTGCATCACGGCCTTGTGGCGCGTGTAGAAACGCACGCCTTCGGGACCATAGGCGTGGTGGTCGCCGAACATGCTGCGCTTCCAGCCGCCAAAGCTGTTGAAGGCCATCGGCACCGGCAGCGGCACGTTGACGCCCACCATGCCGACCTGGATCTGTCGCACGAATTCGCGCGCCACGCCGCCGTCGCGCGTGTAGATGGCCACGCCGTTGCCATATTCGTTGGCGTTGATCAGCTCCACCGCATGCACCACGTCAGGACAGCGCAGCACGCACAGCACGGGACCGAAAATCTCTTCCTTGTAGATGCTCATGTCGCGCGTGACGTGGTCAAATAAAGTGCCACCCACAAAAAATCCGTTCTCGCGGCCCGGCACCACATGGTTGCGGCCATCGACGACCAGGGTCGCGCCCTGCTCCACGCCCGAGGCGATGAGTTTTTCGATACGCTGCTTGGCGGCCAGCGACACGACGGGTCCCATTTCCGCACCATCGGCCATGCCGTCGCGCACTTTCAGTGCGGCCGTGCGCGTTGCCAGTGCATCGATCAACTTGTCGCCCGCGTCGCCCACGGCCACCACCACCGAGATGGCCATGCAGCGCTCGCCCGCCGAACCATAGGCAGCGCCGATCAGCGCATCGACCGTCATGTCCATGTCCGCATCGGGCATCACCACCATATGGTTTTTCGCGCCGCCCAGCGCCTGCACGCGCTTGCCGCTGGCACTGCCGCGCGCATAGATGTATTCGGCGATCGGCGTGGAACCGACAAAACTGATCGCCTGCACGACAGGATGATCGAGCAAGGCGTCGACCGTCACCTTGTCGCCCTGTACCACGTTGAAGACGCCGTCGGGCAAGCCCGCTTCTTTCAACAATTTCGCGTGCAGCAGGGATGCCGACGGATCGCGCTCGGACGGTTTCAGGACGAAGGTATTGCCGCAGGCGATGGCGACGGGGAACATCCACATCGGCACCATCACGGGGAAATTGAATGGCGTGATGCCGGCCACCACGCCCAGCGCCTGGCGCATGGACCAGGCGTCGATGCCGCGCGAAATCTGGTCCGTGAATTCGCCCTTTAACAATTGCGGGATGCCGACGGCAAATTCCACCATCTCGATGCCGCGCGCCACCTCACCCTGCGCATCCGCGAAAGTCTTGCCGTGCTCGCGCGTGAGCATGGCGGCAAAGTCGTCCGTGTGCTGCTGGCACAGCTGCAGGTAGCGGAACAGCACGCGCGCACGCGTCAAGGGCGGCGTTGCAGACCAGGAAGGAAAGGCGGCGGCGGCCGCCTGCACGGCCGCATCCACGTCTTCCACGGTGCCCAGCGCCACCCGGGCCACGGGTACGCCCAGGGCAGGGTTGTAGACGTCGCCATAGCGGCCACTATTCGTGTCGACTTTGGCGCCGTTGATGAAGTGGGTGATGGTGTCGAGATCGTTCATGGTGTTCCTTAGTCGAGATTTTTCAGCACCGTCGCCAGCTTGCCGAACAGTTCGTCGATATGCTGCTTTTCCAATACCAGCGGCGGCGACAGGGCGATGATGTCGCCTGTCGTGCGTATCAGGACGCCGTCGGCGAAGGCCTGCTTGAAGGCGTTGAAGGCGCGCGCACCGGGTTTGCCGGCGATGGGATCGAGCTCGATGCCAGCGATGAGGCCAATGCTGCGCAGGTCAATCACGTGCGGCAAGCCTTTCAAGGAATGCACGGCGTCGCTCCAATACGCCTGCATCGCTTTCGCGTGGCCGAGAATGTCCTGTTCCTCGAACACTTGCAGGGTCGCCAGCGAGGCGGCGCAGGCGAGCGGGTGACCGGAATACGTGTAACCGTGGAACAGTTCGATGCCGGCCGGCGCATCCATGAAGGCGTCGTGGATATACTTTTTGCTGAAGACGGCGCCCATCGGCACCATGCCGTTGGTCAGGCCCTTGGCCGTCGTCATCAGGTCGGGCTCGACGTCGAAATAGTCAGCCGCGAACGGCGTCGTCATGCGCCCGAAACCCGTGATGACTTCATCGAAAATCAAGAGGATGCCGTGCTTGGTGCACAGCTCGCGCAAGCGTTTCAGGTAGCCTTTCGGCGGAATCAGCACGCCCGTGGAGCCGGCCACCGGCTCGACGATGACGGCGGCAATCGTCGACGCGTCGTGCAAGGCGACGATGCGTTCCAGTTCGTCGGCCAGGTGGGTGCCGTATTCGGGCTCGCCCACCGTATAAGCGTTCTTGTCCAGGTTATGCGTGTGCGGCAAATGGTCCACGCCGGGCAACAGCGGGCCGAAGGTCTTGCGGTTGCCGCCGATGCCGCCCACGGAAATGCCGCCGAAACCCACGCCGTGGTAGCCGCGTTCGCGGCCGATCAGCCGCGTGCGCGCGCCCTCGCCGCGCGCCCGGTGATAGGCCAGCGCGATCTTCAGGGCTGTGTCGACGGCTTCGGAACCGGAGTTGGTGTAAAAGACATGGCCAAATTTATGCCCCGTGTAGTCCATCAGTTTTTCCGCCAGGTCGAAGGCGGCCGGATGGCCCATCTGGAAGGTGGGCGCGAAGTCGAGCTGGCCCACCATGTCGCGGATGGCGCCGACGATTTTCGGCTGCGCATGACCGCATGGCACGCACCACAGGCCGGCCGTGCCATCGAGGATGCTGTTGCCATCGACGTCCTTGTAGTACATGCCTTCGGCCGACACGAGCAAGCGCGGGTTGGCCTTGAAATCACGGTTGTTCGTAAACGGCATCCAGAATGCCGACATCGATTCCGGCCTTGTTTCGTTCATGACCTTCTCCTTGGGATGGGCTGGCGCGGGGCCAGGATCGTTTTTGACGAAGCGTAAAATAATTTACCAGTTGGCAAAAAGCTGATGTAATAATAGACAGGCCATCCCCAATGGCACAGATACACAAACGGCAAAGTATCCCAACCGTACAGGTCGAAAAACCACTACAGTTTTGTGCAAGGCAGCATAAGGAGCCACCGTGAAGCACAGCGACAGCGCAGACGATGCCCCCGAACAGACCAGCGGCTGGCTCGTGCTGGACATCGACCGCCAGAAAAAGGGCGGCCTCGTCGAACAGATCGTCATCGCCATCAGCGTCATGGTAGGCAGCCGCACCCTGCGCATCGGCACGCGCATGCCGTCCGTGCGCCAGTTCGCCCGCTGCAATGGCGTGTCGACGTTTACCGTCGTCGAATCGTATGACCGCCTGGTCAACCTGGGCTTGCTGTCGTCGCGCCGCGGTTCCGGCTATTTCGTCGCACGCCACGATATCGCCGCCTCGCCGCAGACGGCCGTACACACGAGTCCCACCGCGATCGACGCCCTCACGCCGGACCTGTATTCGGGCGTGTCCGACGCCCTGCCCGTGGGCGCGGGCTGGCTGCCGCCCGAGATGTATGGCGAAGCGACCGTGCTCGACGCCGTGCGCCAGGCCATGCGCATTCCCGCCAGCCGGCTGCGCGGCTATGGCCATCCGCTGGGCTTTCCCTCGCTGCGCCAGCACCTGGCGACAAGCCTGTCGGAAGAGCTGTTCCAGGTGGAGCCGGACCAGGTCTTGCTGACGCATGGCGCCACGCACGCCTTTGACCTGGTCCTGCGCAGCCTGACCAAGCCGGGCGACACGGTGCTGGTGGAAGACCCAGGCTACAGCAATCTGCAGTCGCTGATCCGCCACCATGGCTGCATCCCCGTGGGCATTGCGCGCGGCGAGGCGGGCCTGGACCTCGATGCGCTGGCCAGCGAGGCTGCGCGCACGCAGCCCAAGCTGATGTTCGTCAACACGGTGCTGCAAAATCCGCTCGGCACCTCGCTCAGCCAGGCGCAGGCGCACCGCTTGCTGGCACTGGCCGAACAATTCGATTTCTGGCTGGTGGAAGACGATATCTACCGCGAACTGGCCGCGCGCGGCGAGGCGTCGCTGGCGGCCATGGATGGCTTGCGCCGCGTGATCCGCGTGGGCAGCTTTTCCAAGACGCTGTCGCCCGTGCTGCGCGTGGGATCGATTTGCGCCTCGCCATCGCTGGTGGCCGAACTGGTACGCGTAAAAATGCTGGCGGGACTGACGACGTCGGAAATCAATGAGCGCGCCGTCTACCACGCCATCTCCGCGCGGCCCTACAAGCGCATGGTCGAGCGGCTGGTGGCGCAGCTCGATGCGGCCCGCGAGCGCAGCATCGATTACCTGGCGCAGGCGGGGATGGCGCCCGTGGCGCGTCCGCGCGGCGGCATGTTCGTCAGCGCCGGCTGGCCCGATGTACAAACGCCGGAATGGAACGGCAAGATCATCGCCGACATGGCCTTGAAGGCCGGCATCCTGCTGTCGCCAAACGAATTTTTCATGCTGCGCGCGCCCGAGACGGTGTGGTTCCGCTTCAACGTGGCCTACACCGATACCCCCGTGCTGCAAGCCTTCCTGCAATCGATCCGCCCACGCTAAAGAATCCGCCATGGCCAGCGACAAATCCCCTGCCCTTTCCGTGAAAAATGCCGGCGGCCGGCGCCTGCAAAACCGCGACCGCCTGGAAGCGGACATCCTGGAGCAAGCCGTGCGCGTGTTCGCGGAAAGCGGCTATGAGGGCGCGTCGATCGCCGCCATCGCCGAGCGGGCCGGCCTGTCGAAGCAAAACCTGATGTATTACTTCCCATCCAAGCAGCTGCTGTACCAGCGCGTGCTCGACGACGTGCTCGACGACTGGCTGGCGCGCATGGAATCGCTGGCCAATGAACACGACGAGCCGCGCGACGTGCTGCGCGCGTACATCGGCGCCAAACTGCGTTTTTCGCGCGAGCAGCCGTGGGCTTCGCGCGTGTATGCGCTGGAAGTGATCAACGGCGCGCCCCTGTACGGCGCGCAGATACGCGACCGGGTCGTGCCCCTGCTGCGCAAGGATATCGCCGTCTTCGAAGCCTGGATCGCCGCCGGCAGGATCGCGCCCGTCAACGCCACGCACCTGATGTTCGCCATCTGGGCCATGACGCAATCGTATGCGGATTTTTCAGCGCAGATGGCACTGGTGCTGGAGCGCAAGCAGCTCACGCGCAAGGATTACGAGGATGCCGAAATCCTGCTCACGCACATGGTGCAGGCGGCCATCGCCCTTCCCGGAGCAGTGCCCGGCACGTGATGAAATTTCCAATGAACAATCTGACAGTGATAGCATGGCGCGCTGAAGCGTTTGCAATGGCGACGCAATATCGACAGGATAAGGAACAGGCATGAAACAATGGTCATCGGCGCGCACCGCGTCATTGCTGGGCAAAGCTGCCTGCGCGACGCTGCTGGCAGTGGCGGGCGCGGCACAGGCGCAGACAGTCGGCATGATAGATAACCAGCCGCTGAGCGAAACCTGGCTCAACGCGGGCTTTTATTCGTATCATTTCCAGCGCGACAAGAACCTGAACGACAGCAATCCGGGCCTGGGCGCCGAGTACCGCTTTTCCACCGTCGCCTCGGTCACGGCCGGCCGCTTCTACAATAGCGACCGCGCCTATTCGAACTACCTGGGCGTGTACTACCAGCCCATCAAGGTGGGCCCGCTGCGCGTCGGCGCCGTCGTTGGCGGCTTCAGCGGCTATCCGAAGATGCGCGATGGCGGCTGGTTCCCGGCCCTGGTCCCCACCATCAGCTATGAATACCAGCGCGTGGGCGTCAATATCGCCATCGTGCCATCCTACAAGGATCGCCTGTATGGCGCCCTCAGTTTCCAGCTGAAACTCAAGGTGTTTGAATAACCGTTTGTCCTGATTTGTCGCCGTTCGGTCCGCCATTCCTGCCATTCGTCGCATACGCGATGTCTGGCAGCGGGGTTTTGCCTATAGTGGATCCATCGCCAGCTTGCATACGCAGCGGCACCCACACGACAGGAGAATGGCATGAAAGACCTCAATTCGGCACCGGGCAGCACTTCCTTCACCGCTTTCTGGAACGAGCTGTGCGCTTACACGCGCCAAGGCATGGCCGCCCTGCGCGCCATGTCCTGGCCCATGCTGCTGGCATGCTGCCTGGGCCTGGCGTTCGTGATCACCATCTTGCCGCTGGCAATCATGCTGTTTGCCCTCGTCATGCTGCTGAGATGGGCAAGCAACAGCGATGACATGGACGCGGACACGAAGGCAGCGAACTCTTCGCAGTCGCCGCAATAAAAATTTGCGTAGTAGCAAGAGTGCAATGATTATTCTATGGCACTATGGATGGGCGCGGCACTGACGGGCATCAAACCCCTCCCGATGGATGGTATTGAGACGGAACGCTACGCAAGATTAACAATCGAAGCTACTCCCCCACAGCCATAGGAGTTTTCTGATGACCTCGACTGCAAAAGCCACAACCGGCACGACCATTCCCTGCCTGCGCTACCGCGATGCGCCCGCCGCCATCGAATGGCTGTGCAAGGCGCTCGGCTTTGAAAAACAATTGATTGTGCCTGACGGAAGCGGCGGCGTCGCCCATGCGCAATTGAGCTTTGGCAATGGCATGGTCATGGTGGCGCCGGCCATCGACAGCGACTATGGCCGCCTGATGAAACTGCCCGGCGACGTCGGTGGCGCGAACACGCAAAACTGCTACCTGGTCGTCAGCGATGCCGATGCCGTCTACCGCAGCGCGCGCGAAGCGGGCGCCGAAATCGTGCTCGACATCAAGGATGAAGATTACGGCGGACGGGGCTTTACCTGCCGCGACCCGGAAGGCCATATCTGGAGCCTGGGCACCTACGATCCATGGTAAGACGGAGAACAATGATTATCAGTACCCTCGCCGCCGCCAGCCTTGCGCTGATCGGCGGTTTCCTGTCCGCTCCCGTCCTCGTCGACGAGCACCTCAACCGTGTCCATCCTCCGTCCGGCAAGGCGCCATCGGCAGCCACTGTGGCCCTGCACCAAAGCCTGTGGATCGCCGACCTGCACGCGGACAGCCTGCTGTGGCAACGCAACCTGAACCGCGACAGCCAGCGCGGCCATGTCGACTTCCCCCGCCTGCAGCGGGCCAACGTGGCGCTGCAAGCCTTTTCCGTCGTCACCAAGACGCCGCGCAAGATGAATATCGAGCGCAATGGCAGCGACACGGACAACATCACGGCCCTGGTGGTAGCGCAAGGCTTGCCGCCTGCCACCTGGAACAGCCTGCTGGCGCGCGCTACCTACCAGGCCGACGAGCTGCGCCAGCAAGCGGCCAAGAGCCAGGGCAAGGTCAGGGTCATCGGCAGCCGCGCCCAGCTGCGCAACTTCATCGCCGCGCGCGAGCAAGATCCCACCCTGCTGGCCGGCTGGCTGACGCTGGAAGGCGCGCATGCGCTCGAAGGCAAGCTGAACAACCTCGATACCCTGTACCGGGCCGGCTACCGCATGGCCGCGCCCACGCACTTCTTCGATACGGAACTGTCCGGCTCCCAGCACGGCTTGAAGAAAGGCGGCTTGACACCGCTGGGCCGGCAATGGCTGCGCGCCATGGAGCAGCGCAAGATGATCGTCGACCTGGCGCACGCCTCGCCGGCCGCCATCGACGACGTGTTGACCTTGGCGAAACGCCCCGTGATGGTGTCGCACACGGGCGTGCGCGGCACTTGCGCCAACGGGCGCAACCTGAGCGACGCACAACTGAAACGCATCGCCGCCCAGGGTGGCCTGGTGGGCATCGGTTTCTGGAATACGGCCGTCTGCGGCAAGGACGTGGGGTCCATCGCGCGCGCCATCAAGTACACGGTAAAACTGATCGGTGCGGAGCACGTGGCCTATGGCTCGGACTTCGACGGCGCCGTCACCACGGCCATCGATGCGACGGGCTTGCCGCGCCTGACGCAAGCCCTGCTCGACGCAGGCTTGTCGGAAGCGCAGATCCGCCGCGTGGCGGGAGAAAACGTGCGCGACTTTTTACTGAAAAACCTGCCGGACGATGACGCCTAGGCTAGCCTAGCGCCTGGACCAGGGCCTGGTCGGCCACCTGGCGCGGCCGGATGCGTATCAGCTTGCGGTACAGCGGCGGCATCGACTCGCACAGCGCCAGCAGCGCGTCTTCCGCCATGGCGGGTCGCACGTACTGGAATTGCGCCGGATTATTCTCCGGCAGTGCCCCCTCCATGGTGGAGCCGTAGGCGCCCAGGGTCATGAAACTGGCGGCGCTGTCGTCCGGGCCGATGGCCAGCACGAAGGTACCGTGCTTGGGGTGGCCCAGATAGCTTTTGAATTCTTCCTGCAGCGCCGGCGCCGCATTCGCCATCAGCTCAAAGCGCAGCTGCGCGTACTGACGCGTGCATTCCATGAACGGCGTGCGGATGGCCGATTGCGCCACGTTTCCCGGCATGCACAGCAGCAGGTTGCCGAAGGAATCGAGCAAAGCGGCCGCGTCGCCCTGGCCACCATCGCGTACATCCTGCTCCATGGCCGCCTGCAGGAATGGCGCCAGGCCCGCATCGGGCGCGTGCGGGTCGCAACGGTAAGTGAGGGCATCGGGATAGCGGCGGCGCAGGGCGCGCACCACGGCATGCTCGGATGGCAAGGTGGCGGGATCGCGCAAGTACACGTCGTCGCCGGCGTTCAGCCGCTGCATCACCTGCGCCGATGTCGACTCGAACACGAGCGAGCACAGAGCCTGCGTCGCCTCGTGGATGCTCTTGCCGATGAAAAAAGACTTGGGCGTGGCGCCGGAAGGCAGGCGCGCATACTCGGTGGCGCCGCGCACGGCCGGATAGCAAAAGCTGCGGCCGGCCTGCGCCTGCAGGGGCGCCGGCAAAGCTGTAAACGTGGCGCTACCATCGTAATTGATGCCGGCCTTGACATCGGGCGCGGCCACCACCACGTTGAAACCGGCCGCCAGAATCGCTCCCGTGCACATGCAGCAGGGGTCGAGCGAGGTGACGATGGTCAGTTCGCCCGGCGGCGGCAAGGGCGTGCCCTTGGCCCGTTCGGCAAAATACCAGTCCACCAGCTGGCGCTCGCCATGCGCGGTGGGATCGAACACCAGGCCCTGGCGCACGACGTTGTTGTGCATCGATTGCAGCACATTGCCGGCGCCATCGAGCAGCACGCCGCCCACGCCGAAGGTGCCCTGCGTCTTGGCGGCCATGGCTTCGGCCGCGGCAATCGCCACGGCGGCCTGGATGTCGATCGTCTTGTTCAAGCGGATCCTGTTACTTCATGTCCAGGTCGGAATTGCCGAAGCCATGCGGCAGCAGCCAGCCCGCCGTCACTTCCATGACATCGTTTTTCAGATTCGTCAGGATCACTGGCAGGTCGGCACCGCCCATCTCGAAGATCACCTGGCGGCAGGCGCCGCATGGCGAGATCGGTTCCACCGTGTCGCCCGTGACAGCCAGCTTGGCGAAATCGCCCGGCTTGCAGCCATGCGCGATGGCGCTGAAAAACGCCGTGCGCTCGGCGCAGTTGCACAGGCCATACGCGGCGTTTTCCACGTTACAGCCACGGAAGACGCGGCCATCCTTGCACAGCAGCGCCGCGCCCACCTTGAAACGCGAGTAGGGTGCGTAGGCCAGTTCACGGCCGGCATTGGCTTCGGCGATCAGTTCTTGGTTGTTCATTTTTTCTGCAATACCCTTGAATTCATAAGACTGGGCTCAGACCACCGCCGGCACATAGCACAGCGCTATCGCAAGCGGGGGTCTGCCCCTGGTTTTCAACTACGGACGAATGGTACGGTAAATCACCGGATTGGCCGCCAGCGCCACCGCGCCGATGGCATACGCATCCTGGATTTCCTTGACGGCTTGCTGCGCCGCCGCTGCCGTGCGCGCGTGCACCATGGCCAGCGGCTGGCCGACAGCAACCTGCTCGCCCAGGCCCACCAGATCCGTCAGGCCGACGGCGAAATCGATGCTGTCCGTCGGACGGCGTCGGCCGCCGCCCAGGGCCACCACGGCCAAGCCGATGGCGCGGCAATCGCGCACGTTGGCGTAACCGGACGACAGTGCAGGCGCCGGCACGATGAATGGCGCCTGTTCCAGGTGCTTGTCCGGATGTTCGACCAGGTCGGCCGGGCCGCCCAGTGCGGACACCATGCGCGCAAAGCGCTCGGCCGCTTCGCCCGAATCGAGGGCCGCCATCAATTTCACACGCGCCTCTTCTTCGGTGGCGGCCAGGCCACCCAGCACCAGCATCTCGGCGCACAGCGCCAGGGTGACTTCATGCAGGCGCGCGGGACGCGAACGGCCCGTCAGGTAATCCATGGCGCCACGCACTTCCAGCGCATTGCCGGCGTACGGCGCCAGCGACTCGTTCATGTCCGTCAAAATCGCCGACGTCTGCATGCCCGCGCCATTGCCGACGGCGACGATGCTTTCGGCCAGTTCCACCGACTTGTCGTAGGTCGGCATGAAGGCGCCCGTGCCCACTTTCACGTCCATCACCAGCGCGTCCAGCCCGGCCGAGAGTTTCTTCGACAGGATGGAGCCGGTAATCATGGCCACCGATTCCACCGTGGCGGTGACGTCGCGGATGCTGTAGAAACGCTTGTCGGCCGGTGCCAGCTGCGCCGTCTGGCCGATGATGGCCACGCCGATCTCCTGCACCACCTTGCGGAACAGTTCATTGTCCGGCACCGTGCAATAGCCGGGAATGGCGTCGAACTTGTCCAGCGTGCCGCCCGTGTGTCCCAGGCCGCGGCCCGAGATCATCGGCACGTAGCCGCCGCACGCGGCGACCATGGGGCCCAGCAGCAGGGAGACGACATCGCCCACGCCGCCCGTCGAATGCTTGTCGACGATGGGGCCCGGCAAGTTCAGCGAACGCCAGTCCAGCACCTGGCCGGAATCGCGCATGGCCAGGGTGAACGCCACGCGCTCGTCCATGTTCATGTCATTGAAATAGACGGCCATGCCCAGCGCCGCGATCTGGCCTTCGCTGACGCTGCCGTCAGTGATGCCGCGCACGAAAAACTGGATTTCCTCGGCGCTCAGCACGCCCTTGTCGCGTTTCTTGCGAATGATTTCCTGGGTTAACAACATGGAATAACTCCAATCATGAGATCTGGGGTCAGTCCCTGCGGATCTGACCCCAGCTTTGTAACGCTAGCTACTTATCAGACGCCGTAAGGAATCCACACGTTTTTCACTTGCGACGCATGCGCCAGCACGGCACGGCCGCCGCTTTGCGCGGCGCTGTACCAGTCGCGGCCCTTCGCGCCGCCTACCCAGGTGCGCTTCAGGGTGCCGGCCGACAGGCGCTCGACTTCGGCGCAGCCGTCAAGCGAACCGTCATGGCGCCAGACGGCGTCGATGTCAGCGTGCGTGGCCAGGGTGCGCGCAAGTTCATCGGCGTTGCCGCTGATGATGTTGACGACGCCGCCCGGCAAGTCGGACGTGTCGAACACCTGGTACAGGTCCAGCGCGGAGAGCGGATGCGCTTCCGACGGCACCACCACCACGCGGTTGCCCAGCGCGATGGCCGGCGCTACCAGCGAAATGAAGCCCAGCAAAGGCGCTTCGTTCGGGCAGACGATGCCGATCACGCCGACCGCTTCATTGAGCGCCACGGTGATGCCCTTGGTTGGCGGCTGGTGCGCCAGGCCGTCGTACTTGTCGGCCCAGGCCGCGTAGTAGAACAGGCGTTCGATCGATGCCTGCACTTCCTTCTCAGGATTTTTACTGCCCGTCATGGCGGCGATGCGGGCGGCGAATTCGTCGGCGCGCGCTGCCAGGTTTTCGGCGATGTAGTACAGCACTTGCGCGCGGTTGTGCGCCGTGGCGCTGGTCCAGCCGGACGCTTTATGGGCCGCTTCGACGGCATTACGGATATCCTTGCGGCTGCCCACGCCCACTTCGGCCAGCAGGGCGCCATTCGCGCCGAATACCGGGGTGCTGTAAGCGCTGTCAGGGCGCGCCTGCTTGCCGCCGATGTACATCTTGGCCGTGCGGTCGATGGCGAATGGGTCAGCTGCCGCCGGTTTCACATTACCTTTGGCTTTCGCCTCCACCACCGGCAAGGCCGGACGCGCATCTTCGGCCAGGGCCGTCATGTATTCCAGCATGCCTTCGCGGCCGCCCTCACGGCCGAAGCCCGATTCGCGGTAGCCGCCGAAGCCGCACGCAGCGTCGAACTGGTTGGCGCTGTTGATCCACACCACGCCGGCCTTGATGGCAGGCGCGATGTCCAGCGCCAGGCTGATCGACTCGGTCCACACGCTGGCGGCCAGGCCATACACCGTGTTGTTCGCCAGTTGCACCGCTTCAGGCGGCGTGCGGAAGCTCATCGCCACCAGCACGGGGCCGAAGATTTCAGCTTGCGCCACGGCGGCGGAAGTGGACGCGCCCGTGATCAGGGTCGGCGGGAACCACGAACCGTCCGCCGGCAATTCGCACGCGGGCTGCCATACGTCGCAGCCTTCGGCACGGGCCGAATCGACCAGCGCAGCGATGCGCTGGCGCTGCACAGGGTCGACCAGCGCGCCCACGTCCATCGATTTGTCCAGGGGCGAACCGAGGCGCAGGTTTTCCATGCGCGCGCGTACCTTGTTCAGGAAGCGCTCCTGGATCGACTCCTGCACCAGCAGGCGCGAACCGGCGCAGCATACTTGCCCCTGGTTGAACCAGATCGAATCGACCAGGCCTTCCACGGCGCCGTCCAGGTCCGCGTCTTCGAAGACGATGAACGGCGACTTGCCGCCCAATTCGAGGGACAGCTTCTTGCCGCTGCCGGCCGTCGCCTCGCGGATCAGGCGGCCCACTTCCGTGGAACCCGTAAACGCGATCTTGTCGACGCCAGGGTGGTTGACGATAGCCGAACCCACGCGGCCGTCGCCCGTGACGATGTTGACCACGCCGGCCGGCACGCCCGCCTGCAGGCACAGTTCGGCGAACAGCATGGCCGTGAGCGAGGTGAATTCGGCCGGCTTGAAGACCACCGTGTTACCCGCGGCCAGGGCCGGGGCGATTTTCCACGACAGCATCAGCAGGGGGAAATTCCACGGCACGATCTGGCCCACCACTCCCACGGCGCGGTAGTCGGCGAATTCTTCCGACTGCAACTGCGCCCAGCCGGCGTGATGGTAGAAATGGCGCGCGGCCAGCGGCAAGTCGATATCGCGCGTTTCGCGGATGGTCTTGCCGTTGTCCAGGGTTTCCAGCACGGCGAACAGACGCGAGTGCTTTTGCAGCAGGCGGGCCAGCGCGTACATGACCTTCGCGCGGCCATGGCCGCCCATGCCTTGCCATACGGGCAGCGCGCGGCGCGCCGCTTCCACGGCGCGTTCCACGTCGGCATCCGTGGCTTGCGTCAGCTCGGCCAGTTGCGTGCCGTCGGCAGGATTGGTCGAGGCGAACAGCTCGGCCGGCTCGCTCCAGGCGTTGTCGATGAACAAACCGAATTTGCGCTGGTGGCCAGCTAGCCACGCCTGCGCTTCTTTTTGACTTTCGGGAGCAGGGCCGTAGTCCATAGTATTGAGAATCTCGTTAATTGTTGGCATGACGATTGTTCTTTAAGGTTGTGCGTGACGATGATTGGCCGAGTAGCTGCCGGTGACGTAGTGCTCGAGCTGGCGCTCGATGTCGGTCAGCAGGCTGGAAGCGCCGATGCGGAACAGGTGCGGCTGCAGCCATTCATTGCCCAGTTCTTCCTTCATCAGGATCAGGTATTGCAGCGCGCTCTTGGCCGAGCTGACGCCGCCGGCCGGCTTGAAGCCCACCTGGAAACCCGTCTGCTCGTGGTATTCGCGGATCGTGCGCACCATCGTCAGGGCCACGGGAATGGTGGCGTTCACGCCTTCCTTGCCGGTGGAAGTCTTGATGAAATCGGCGCCGGCCATCATGCAGACCCACGACGCCTTGGCCACGTTTTCCATGGTCAGCAAGTCGCCCGTGGCGAGAATCGCCTTCACGTGCGCTTCGCCGCAAGCCTTGCGGTAGGCCAGCATTTCGTCGTACAGCACTTGCCAGTTACCGTTCAGGACGTGCTGGCGCGTGATGACGATATCGATTTCCGAGGCGCCGGCGGCGACCGACAGTTCGATCTCGCGCAGCTTCGTTTCCATGCTCGTCAAGCCGGCGGGGAAACCCGTCGACACGGCGGCGATGGGCAGGCGGCCCTGGATGACTTTCACGGCCGGCTGGATCATCTCGTGGTACACGCACACGGCGCCGGTGCTCAGTTCCGTCAAGCCCAGTGCCTCCATCAGGTCGGCGCGCAGCGGGCGCATGGCCTTCATGCACAGGCGTTCCACGCGGCCCGGCGTATCGTCGCCGCCCAGGGTGGTCAGGTCGATCATCTGGATGGCTTTCACCAGCCAGGCGGCCTGGTATTCCTTTTTCACCGTACGGCGGTTCGCCAGGCTGGCCGCGCGGCGGTCCGTCGCGGCGCGGTTGACGCGGATCTGGTTGATCCAGCCCAGGTCGAGGCCAACGGCCTCGTTACGCTTGAATTCGGGGTGCATAAGTGTCATAACAAGCTGGTTCCATTAGCAAGTGGTGGTACGCCAAGGTGCTTGGCGAGGGTTTGGCCAATATCGGAGAACGTCTCGGAAATGCCCAGTGCGCGCGGAGCGACGCCGGGGCCGAAGAAGATCATCGGAATGTGTTCGCGGGTGTGGTCGGAGCCGTGCCAGGTAGGGTCGCAGCCATGGTCGGCGGTGATCACGACCAGGTCGCCTTCCTTGAGCTTGGCCATGAATTCCGGCAGGCGCGCATCCATTTCGCGCAGCGCGTCGGCATAGCCTTCGGTGTTGCGGCGGTGGCCGAAAGCCTGATCGAAATCGACGAAGTTCACAAAAGTGAGCGACTTGTCCTGCACTTCATCGGCCGTCTTCAACAGCGCTTCGAACAGCGCCATGTTGTCGACGCCCTTCACGACGCGCGAGATGCCCTGGGTGGCGAAAATGTCGCTGATCTTGCCCAGGCCGACGACTTCGCCGCCCGCATCCTTGACGTGGTCGAGCAGGGTCTTGCTTGGCGGCGCAACGGCGTAATCGTGGCGGTTGGAAGTGCGCGTGTAGTTGCCATTGCTGCCGGTGAACGGGCGGGCGATCACGCGGCCGATGTTGTACGGTTCGACCAGCTTGAAGGCCATTTCGCACACTTCATACAGGCGCTCGAGGCCGAACGACTCTTCGTGCGCGGCGATCTGCATCACCGAGTCGCCCGAGGTATAGATAATCAGCTTGCCGGTGGCGACGTGTTCATCGCCATGCTTGTTGATGATGTCCGTGCCCGAGGCATGGCAGTCGCCGAGGAAGCCCGGCACGCCGGACATGGCTTTCAGCTTATCGGTCAGGTCGGCCGGGAACGACGGCGTCGTGCGGGGGAAGTAGCCCCAGTCGAATTCGACAGGCACACCGGCGATTTCCCAGTGGCCGCTCTGCGTGTCCTTGCCGGTGGAACGCTCGCGCGCCGCGCCGTAGGCGCCGGTGAAACCGTCGCGCTGGTCGAAGCCCGTGGCCCATTCGCCGCTGGCCAGGTGCGCCGCGGCGCCCAGGCCCAGGCGTTCCATGTTCGGGAGTTTCAAGGTCTTGCCGCTTTTGGCGACAGTGCTGGCAATATGGCCAAAGGTATTGGCACCTGCGTCGCCATACTTGGCGGCGTCTGGCGTCGCGCCAAGGCCGAAGGAATCAAGCAGGAGGATAAATGCGCGTGACATGATAAGGCTCGCTTTAGGAGTGATGCGAAGATGATGCGAACAGTGTAGGCCGGATTTTCCCGGCCTGCCGCGCGGCAGCGCCGTTGGCCGGCGCGCCGCTACTGCATAAAAAAGTGCTTAGGCTTGCGGTTTTTCAGCGACTTTGGAGAGGAAAGCCAGGATCAGCTTGACCAGGTCTTTGGCGCCGATGGCCGCGTATTTCAGGGTTTGTTCGTGCGACAGGGCGAATGGCGACATGCCTTCGGCCAGGTTGGTGATGACGGACACGCCCACCACTTTCAGGTCGCAATGACGGGCCGACACCACTTCCGGCACCACCGACATGCCGACCGTGTCGGCGCCCAGGCGGGCCATCATGCGGATTTCCGCAGCCGTCTCGAAGTTCGGGCCTGGGTAGGCGACGAACACGCCTTCATGCAGGGTGATGCCGTTCGTGGCGGCCGTGTCCTTGACCAGGTTGCGCAGGTCCGCATCGTAGGCGTTGGCCATGCTGAAGAAGCGCGGGCCGAAGCGGTCGTCGTTCGGGCCGACCATCGGCGTGCCTGGCAACAGGTTGATGTGGTCGCTGATGGCCACCAGGCTGCCCGCGTCCACTTCAGGGCGCAGGGAACCGGCGGCGTTGGTGACGAACAGCATTTCGCAGCCCAGCAGTTTCAGGGTGCGGATGGCGCTCGTCATGACGCCCATGCCATAGCCTTCGTAGAAGTGGCCACGGCCCTTCATGCAGACGACGGCGACGCCCGACAGGGTGCCGACCACCAGTTCGCCGGCGTGGCCGTGCACGGTGCTGATCGGGAAGCCTGGCAATTCGTCAAAGCTGATGCTGACGGCATCCGTCATCTGCTCGGCCAACACACCCAGGCCGGAGCCGAGGATCATCGCCACGCGCGGCTTGAAATTTGCAGGAGCGCGGGCACGGATGATTTCGGCGGCGTGGAAAGGGCTGTTGTTCGACATGGTTATCCTCTGATTGACTAATGATGATGGGTTGCTGCCTGCGCGGCCGTGCCCGGTGAAGGACTGCGGCCCAGGTATCGGCTAAGTATGGTGTTACAGGTATATCGAAATGCGTATTGCCACTATTTGCCGCCACTATGCATCAAACGGAATATGTATGGCAAATACCATTTTTCTTGCCCATTTATACAATTCAAATATAAATGGCCGACATTATAGTCCAGGCAAGCCCTGACCTGCCATGCCCCGAAAATGCATGCATACAAGCTCCATACGACCGCTTTTCGCGCACGCCTGACACGGGCTTGACATGGGCTTGACACATGAAAGACAAATGTTTACAGTCGCAGACAAATGTTTAAACCTTCAGCGAAAACCTTGTGACCGACACCAATAAAAAAGACCAGCTGTACACGCTGATCCGCAACAACCCCTTCATCTCGCAGCAAGACCTGGCGAGCGAACTGGGCTTGTCGCGCTCGGCCGTCGCCGGCCACATCGCCGGTTTGATCCGCGAACGACGCCTGCTGGGACGCGCCTACGTGCTGCCCGACAGCCGCCCCGTGCTGTGCATAGGCGCCGCCAACCTCGACCGCAAGATGCGCACGCTGGCGACCTTGCAGATGGGCACCTCGAACCCCGTGCGCTCGGAAGAAGTGTTTGGCGGCGTCGGCCGCAACATCGCGGAAAACCTGGCCCGCCTGTCCATTCCCGTCGCCCTGCTGACGGCGCTGGGCGACGATGCGGCCGGCCACGCGCTGCAGACGCACGCGGAAGACGCAGGCATCGACATGCGCGGCAGCTTGCATTTGAGCAACACCAGCAGCGGCACCTATACGGCCGTGCTCGACGAACATGGCGAAATGCTGCTGGCGATGGCCAACATGCAACTCTACGAACAGCTGACACCCGCCTTTTTGCACAGCCGCCAGCCGCAGCGCGCGGCCGCCGCCCTCACCGTCTGCGACCTGAACCTGGGCCACGACAGCGTGCAGGCGCTGCTGGCCGATGCGCGCCAGGACGCCGCCCATGCGACGCCGCTGGTCATCGTCGCCGTCTCGCAGCCGAAGATGGCGCACCTGCCGCAAGACCTGACAGGCTTGCATTTGCTGATCCTCAACCGTGGCGAACTGGAAACGCGCGTGGCGCGGGCCTTGCCCACGGCGTTCGAAGTGCGCGCCGCCTGCCGCGAAGTGCAGCGCCAGGGCGCGCGCCAGGTGATCGTCACCTGCGGCGGCGAAGGCGTGTACTTCACGGATGGCGACAGCCTGGACGCGCCTGTCGTGCACCTGGCCGCGCGCGAAGTGGACGCCGTCGACGTGACGGGCGCCGGCGACGCGTTCTCCGCCGCCGTCTGCTGGTCGCTGTACCACGACAGCGGCAATTTGAAACTGGCGTGCCGGCGCGGCCTGAAACTGGCCGCCATGACCCTGGAATCCGCGGCCACCGTCTCCCCCCAGATTTCCGCCGGCGCGCTCGACAACATTGACGACGCCGACCTGGCGCCGCCCCCACCTACCCTCTTTCAACAGGATTAATAATATGACTCAATTACAGAATTTCCTCTTGTTCTCGCAAGAAGTGCTCGACGCGCGCGCCGCCGGCAAGGCCATCGTGGCGCTGGAATCAACCATCATTTCGCACGGCATGCCGTATCCGCAAAACGTGGAAATGGCGCGCGAAGTGGAGCAGATCATCCGTGACGGCGGCGCCGTGCCGGCCACCATCGCCATCATCGGCGGCAAGATCTGCGTGGGCTTGTCGCCCGAGCAACTGGAATTGCTGGGCACCTCGCCCGACGCCATGAAAGTCAGCCGCCGCGACCTGCCGTTCGTCCTGTCGCAGGGTAAATTGGGCGCCACCACCGTGGCCGCCACCATGATCTGCGCGGAACTGGCGGGTATTTCCGTGTTCGTCACGGGCGGCATCGGCGGCGTGCACCGCGGCGCCGAAACGAGCTTCGACATTTCCGCCGACTTGCAGGAACTGGCGCAAACGTCCGTCGCCGTCGTCTGCGCGGGCGTGAAATCCATCCTCGACATCGGCCTGACCCTAGAATACCTGGAAACCCATGGCGTGCCCGTCATCAGCGTGGGCCAGGAAGGCTTCCCCGCCTTCTTCACGCGCGAAAGCGGCTTCAAGGCCGATTTCCGCCTCGATACGGCCGCCGAACAGGCTGCCTTCATCGGCACCAAGTGGCAACTGGGCTTGAAAGGCGGCGTGATCGTCAGCAACCCCGTGCCGGCCGCGCAAGCCATGCCCAAGGAAGAAATCGATGCGATCACCACGCAGGCGCTGCAGGAAGCGGACGCGGGTGGCGTGAAGGGCAAGCAAGTCACGCCATTCCTCTTGTCGCGCATCAAGCAGCTGACGGATGGACGCAGCCTGGCGACGAATATCGCCCTGGTCAAGCACAATGCCCAGGTCGGCACGGCGCTGGCCATTGCCATGCAGGCAGTCGTGGCACGATAATAGGACTGCTGTAAAGAAAGCGCGCATGCCGGCATCCAGGCCTGCGCGCCGTTCCATCGCCTAGCACCACGCAACGCCAAGGAAAGCATGTCCATCGATCTGAAACAGTTAAAGTATTTTCTTGCCGTTGCCGAGGAGAAAAGCTTCAGCCGCGCCGCCGAGCGCCTGCATATCTCGCAGCCGCCGCTGAGCCAGCAGATCATGAAACTGGAAAGCGAACTGGGCGTACGCCTGTTTGCGCGCACCACGCGCACGTTCGAGCTGACCGTGGCGGGCAAGGCGCTGATGAACGAGGCGGCCGACCTGCTGGCCAAGATGCGCATGACCATCGACACCATCCGCCAGATCGACCGCGGCGAGGTGGGCCGCTTGCGCGTGGGCATCGTCGGCTCGGCCATGTGGGGCCCCATCCCCAGCCTGCTGGAAGAATTCCAGACCAAATTTCCCCGCGTCAGCTGGACCATCCATGAATTTGGTCCCACGGTGCAATACGAAGCCTTGCGCGCCAAGCAAATCGACGTGGGCTTCTGGCGCGAACCCAAGCTCAACGACGACGACTTGCGTCACGACAATTTACGCCAGGAACTGTGTTTCCGCGAAAACGTCTGCGTGGCCGTCAATGAACACCACCCGCTGGCAAAAAACACGTCCATCGAACTGATCGACATCGCCCACGAACCGATGCTGACCCTGAACCTCGACAAATCCGCGTTTCCCCGCTACCTGGTGCAATGTTGCATCAATGCCGGCTTCGAACCCGTGATCTTCCAGGAAGCGAGCGAGCCGCAAACCCTGCTGGCCATGGTGGGCGCGGGCCTGGGCGTGACCCTGGTGCCGGAAACGACGAGCCGCATCGGCTGGCCCGGCGTGGTGTTTCTGCCGATCAAGACCAATCCGCCGTCGGCCAACCTGTATATCAGCTACACCACGCTGGACGACGCGCCCGTCGTGCGGGCCTTCTTGAATATCCTGAATCCCCCCGCCGCTTGAAGCCGCAATTTATATGGCTTTCATATAAATAACTAAACAAAAACGTATTTGTCATACATATCTGGCATGATGCATAGTGATTCGGACGCCCATCGCGGCGCCGGTCCCGTGCTTGCCCTGCCCGTCAACTGACGGCGCATCCCAGCCCGCTCCGGCAGCCCCCTTCGATGTTGTACCTATAGACGGGGCGCGACTGTTGCATGAGCATCACATTGTCGACATAAAAGCAGTCGAGGTCAGCAATGATCTTGTGCAATACAGTGCAATGTTGATAAGGAATTATCACCTCGTGCATCAAAAACAGGCTAAATCGGCCCCAAATTATATGTTTCACCTATAAAAAATATACAATATCGATCTTCCAGGAGCCAATTCATGAAACTTACACAATTTAGTTTGACGATCGCAGCCGTATTTCTGACGGCTCAAGCGTCCGCGGCTACCCCAAAACTGGGTGTCGTGTATGACGCGGGCGGCAAGTTCGACAAGTCGTTCAACCAATCCGCTTTCGAAGGCGCCTCGCGCTTCAAAAAAGACACGGGCATTTCCTTCATCGAAGTGCAAGCCTCCAGCGATACGCAAGCCGAGCAAGTCATGCGTGGCCTGGCCCGCAAGAAACTCGACATGATCGCCGCCATCGGCTTTGCGCAAACGCAAGCCGTGCAAAAGGTCGCCAAGGAATTCCCGAACGTAAAATTCGTGCTGATCGACGGCCAGGCCGCCGGCAGCAACGTCAATTCCGTCGTCTTCAAGGAAGAAGAAGGCTCCTACCTGGTGGGCGTGGCTGCGGCCATGGCCAGCAAGAGCAAGAAGGTCGGCTTCATCGGCGGCATCGATATTCCCCTGATCCGCAACTTCGCCTGCGGCTACGCGCAAGGCGTCAAGGCAGTGAATGCGAAAGCGGAAATCACGCAAAACATGGTCGGCACCACGTCCGGCGCCTGGAATGACCCGGCCAAGGGCGGCGAACTGGCCCGCTCGCAATTCGAGCGCGGCGTCGATGTCGTCTTCGCCGTCGCAGGCGGCAGCGGCATGGGTACCCTGCAAATGGCCAAGGAAAAAGGCAAGCTGGCCATCGGCGTCGATTCGAACCAGAACCATTTGTATCCAGGCAGCATCCTGACCTCGATGGTCAAGCGCGTCGACAACACCGTCTATGACAGCTTCATGGAAGTCAAGAACGGCACCTGGAAGGGCGGCGTCAGCTATAAAGGCTTGAAAGAAGGCGGCGTGGACTGGGCGCTCGATGCGAACAACCGCAAGCTGATTACGCCGGAAATCGAAAAGCGCGTGTTGGGTGCGCGTAAGGACATCATCGATGGCAAGATCAAAGTGATCGATTACCGCGTCGGCAGCAGCTGCCCGGTTTAATTTTTCTCCGTATCTTTTAGCGCGCCGCCGGGGCCAGTCTCCGCGCGGCGCGTTTCCATGAAACTATCCAGTTATGAACCTATGCAGCCAGCAGTAGAATTTCGCAGCATTTCCAAGCAGTTTGGACATGTGAAGGCGAACGCCGACGTCAACTTCTCCATCGCCAAGGGCAGTATCCACGGCCTGGTGGGGGAGAATGGCGCCGGCAAATCGACCTTGATGAGCATCCTGTACGGGTATTACCGTGCCGACGGCGGGGAAATCCTGCTCGACGGAAAAGTACAACCGATCCGCAACAGCCAGGAAGCGATCAACCTCGGCATCGGCATGGTGCACCAGCACTTCATGCTGGTCGAGAACTTCACCGTCCTCGACAATATCATGCTGGGCACGGAAGGCGGTTTTCGCCTGGCCAGCCACCGCACGGAAGCGGAAGCGAAGTTGCGCGAGATTTGCGCCCGCTACCGCCTCGATGTCGACCCGCTGGCGAAGATCGAAGACCTCTCCGTCGGTGCGCAGCAGCGCGTGGAAATCCTCAAGCAGATTTACCGCAGCGCCAATATCCTGATCCTCGACGAGCCGACAGCCGTGCTGACGGCCCAGGAAACAGCTTCGCTGTTTGAAATCTTGCGCCTGTTCAAGGAACAAGGCAAGACCATCATCTTGATCACGCACAAGCTGCAAGAGATCCTGGAAATCACCGACAACGTCACCGTCATGCGCGGCGGCACGGTGGTGGGCGCCGTGGCGACCGCCGGCACTTCGAAAGAGGAACTGGCTAACATGATGGTCGGCCGCCCCATCCAGAGCCACTTGCCGCGCGCGCCCTACAATCCGGGCGCCACGGTGCTGGAAGTTGACGGTTTGCAACTGGCTGACGACCAGCAAGTCAAATTGCTGGCCGACATAGGTTTCAATCTGCGCGCCGGCGAAATCGTCGCCATCGCGGGGGTTTCGGGCAATGGCCAGAGCGAACTGCTGGAAATTCTGTCCGGCATGCGTTTGCCGACGTCGGGCAAGCTGCGCTTCCTGGACAAGGACTTGCCGTTTGCCAAGCGCCACGATGCCGACGGCTTGCCGCTGACCTTCCGCGAACTGGGCATCGCCCACATTCCGGAAGACCGCTTGCGCGATGGCGTGGTGAAAAATTTTTCCGTCATGCAAAACACCATCCTCGGTTACCAGGACCACCTGAAAAACCGCTGGGGCTTGTTCAACTTCAAGGCCATCGGCGCCCGCTGCGCGCAATTGCTGAAGACTTTCGACGTGCGCCCGGCCAATCCGGACTTGCGCATCGGTTTGTTGTCCGGCGGTAACCAGCAAAAGGTGGTGATCGCGCGCGAAGTGCTGGCCAAGCCGAAACTGATGCTGGTGGGCCAGCCCACGCGCGGCGTCGACATCGGCACCATCGAAAGCATCCATACGCAATTGCTGGCCCTGCGCGACGCGGGCGTGGCGATCCTGCTGGTGTCCGTCGAACTGGAAGAAGTGCGGGCGCTGGCCGACCGCATCCTCGTCATGTGCGGCGGACGCATCACCGGCGAACTGAAAATTGAAGAATTCGATACCACCCGCATCGGTCTGTTGATGGGGGGAATGCATAAATCATGAATAACGACTTGCCACGCTGGGCGACAGCCTTTGTCATGCCCATGTTAAACCTGCTGTCGGCCTTGCTGGTCGCAGCCCTGGTGATTTATATGCTGGGCGAGGACCCGGCCGAATCGCTGTCGATCCTCGTCCACAGCGCCATCCTCAATCCGGAAGGCTTGAGCTATACCCTGTTCTACGCCAGCACCTTCATCTTCACGGGCCTGTCGGTCTCCGTGGCGATGCAGGCTGGCCTGTTCAATATCGGTTCCGAAGGCCAGATGTATATCGGCGGCCTGGGCCTCACTGTCGCCATGCTGGCCTTCGACCAGACCCTGCCCGCCTGGCTGCTGATTCCGGCCGCCATGATCGGCGCGGCCCTGTTCGGCGCGCTGTGGGGTTTCCTGCCCGGCTACCTGCAAGCGAAGCGCGGCAGCCATATCGTCGTCACCACCATCATGTTCAACTTCATCGCCGCCAGCCTGATGAACTTCGTGATCGTGAAATACCTGATCCCGCCAGGCGAACAGAACACGGCCAGCCGCGTGTTTGCGGAAAGCGGCGAAATGCCGCGCCTGTCCACCTGGTTCCCGTCGCTGGGCGACACCCCGCTGAACATCAGCTTTATCCTTGCGATTGCCGCGCTGGTGATTTACGGCGTGATGGTCTGGCGCTCGTCGTGGGGCTTCAAGCTGCGCGCCACGGGCCTCAACAAGCACGCGGCCCACTATGCGGGCGTGTCGATCAGCAAGATGATCATCATCGTCATGCTGATCTCCGGCGCGCTGGCGGGCCTGGGTTCCGTCAATTCCATCATGGGTTCGACGCACTATCTGTCGCTCAATTTCGTCGGCGGCGCCGGCTTTATCGGCATCGCCATCGCCCTGATGGGCCGCCAGCATCCGGTCGGCATCTTCCTGTCGGCCGTGCTGTTCGGCGCGCTGATACAGGGTGGTTTCGACTTGTCGCTGGAAAAACCGAATATCCCGACGGAAACTTTCATTTTCATCCAGGGCTTGATCATCCTGTTCTGCGGCGCCATGGAAAACTTCTACGCACCGGCCATTTCCGCCCTGCTCAAGCGCACCAAAGGCTAACACCATGACACTCGACGACTTTCAATTCGCCAGCATCCTGGTATCGACCGTGCGCAATGCGCCCGTCCTGATCTTTGCCGCCATGGCCGGCCTGTTTGCCGAACGCAGCGGCATGATCGACATCGGCCTGGAAGGCAAGATCCTGGCCAGCGCCTTCGCGTCCGCCGCCGTGGCCTACACGACGCAAAACCCGTATTACGGCATGGCTGCCGGCATGCTCGTCTGCGTCGCCCTGGCCCTGCTGCAAGCCTATGTCAGCATCACGCAAAAGGGCAACCAGTTGGTGGCCGGCATGGCGATCAACATCGCCATGAGCGGACTGACGTTTGTTCTGGCGCAATTCTTCTTCCAGCAAGGCGGCCGCACGCCCGACCTCGGTTCGGCGCGGCTGTTCGACGTGGTCTTGCCGGGTACGCAATACGTGGAACACATCCCCTTCATCGGCTGGGTGTACGCCCACCTGATCGGCGGCCATTCCATCCTCGTCTACGTGGCGTTCCTGCTGATTCCGCTCGTGCACTGGCTGCTGTACCACACGCGCTTCGGTCTGCGCCTGCGCGCCTGCGGCGAAAACCCGCACGCGGCCGACTCGGCCGGCGTGAGCGTGGAAGCGACGCGCTACCTGGCCATGCTGGTGGCCGGCATCCTGTGCTCGTTCTCGGGCGCATATCTTGCCATCGTGCAAAGCGGCTTCTTCCTGCGCGACATGTCGGCCGGCGCCGGCTACTTGGCCCTGACGGCCATGGTGTTCGGCAACTGGCGTCCCGTCTACACCTTCCTCGGCTGTTTGATGTTCGGCTTCTTTGCCGCCATCCAGATCCAGATTGAAGGCGTGGACTTGCCCGTCGTGGGCCGCATCCCCGGCTCGCTGATCCAGATGGTGCCGTACGTGGTCACCGTGATCGTGCTGGCGGGCTTGATGGCGAAATCCATCGCGCCGAAGGCCATCGGTATCCCCTTTGTGAAGTCCCGTTAAGAGGCTATCACATCATAAAAAAAGCGAAGCCCGCGGGCTTCGCTTTTTTTACGCCTGCGCAATCTCGTCCAGCGAGAAATACACGGACAAGCCAAGCTCTAGCGCCACCGCCACCATCTGGTCGGCTCCCTGGGAAGCGCCACCGATGCGCAGCACGGCATCGCAATGGCTCAATAAACGCGTCGCATGCGCGTGGAACAACTCTTCATACACGGCGTCGCCCACCCGGGTGGAACCGGCCAGCGCCAGCATGGGCAAGGCCAGCCATTCACCGAGCACGGGCATGTGTCCCTTGGCATACAGCGGCAGGCAGACAGCTTGCATGGCGTCCACATTGCGCTGCATCAAGACGGGGTCGTCGCCCGTGCCGGAACGATACGGGCCAGCTACTAAAATCTGCAGTCCTCTTTTGCGCGGCATCAAGTGCAACTGCGCATGCTGCATCAGCATGATGGTCTTGCCGTCGCAGATGCGGCCATCGGCCACCATCTGCAGCGCTTGCGCCAGGGGCAGTTCCAGCACTTCGATATCCTCGCCCTCGTGCGCCAGGCCGCCGCCATCGCCGATGCGGCTGGCCGGATCGTATTCGGCCACAAAAAAATGCAGGCGCTCCGTCACGGAACCGGGGCTCATGAAAGCCTCGAACACTTTATGCACGGCGCCCACCGTATAGCCCGTTTCTTCTTCCACTTCGGCGCGGATGCGCTGTTCCGCGCTGGCCTCTTCCAGCAAGCCGGCCGCCGATTCGATGAGGAAACCGTCGTGGCCTTCGCGGTAGGTGGGAAAGCGGAACTGGCGGATCAAAATCACCGTGCGTTTGACTTTGTTGTAGAGCAAGATGGTGGCCCCATCGCCCCGGTCATAGGTTTCCCGCGTCTGCGTCTGCCACTGTCCATCGCGGCGCAGATAGTCGAACGTGGTTTTCTGCAATAAATACCAGTCGTGCGACAGGGTCTGCACGCCGTGGATGCGGACCCGTTCCTGCTTGCTATTTTCTTCACGCATAGTGTCTCCTTGTGCTTGTATATGCTTGCCTTTGCCGACTTTATCATGCAAACTCGTGCAATATCAAGAAAATACAAGAAAAATCATGCTGACACATCAACGCAAACAATACCTGCTGGACTTGCTCCAGCGCGAAGGCCAGATCGTCGCCAAGGCCGTCAGCGATAGCCTGGGCTTGTCGGAAGACACGATACGCCGCGACCTGCGCGAACTGGCGAAAGAGGGTCTATTGGAGCGCGTGCACGGCGGCGCCCTGCCCTTGCTGCCCCGTTCGCCCGCATTAGCGCCGTTCGTGGGGCGCGAACAGCTTTCGCTGGAAGCCAAGCCCGCCATCGGTCGCGCGGCGGGCGCCATGATACAAACGGGACAAGTGGTGTTTCTCGATGGAGGCACGACTGCCGTGCAACTGGCGCGCCAGCTGCCGCGGGAGTTGCGCGCCACCATCGTCACGCACAGCCCTTCGATTGCCGTCGAACTGGTGAATCACCCCGGCGTCGAGGTGCTGATGCTGGGTGGGCGCCTGTACAAGCACTCGATCGTGGGTGTCGGCGCGGCCACCGTGGAAGCCATCGGCCGCATCCGCGCCGACCTGTACTTCATGGGTGTGTCCAGCCTGCATCCACAAGCGGGCATCACTACGGGGGACCATGAAGAAGCGTGCGTGAAACGCGCGCTGAGCGAAGCGTCCAGCCGCACCATCGTGCTGGCTTCGCCGGAAAAGTTCAATACGGCCTCGCCGTTTCAAATCGTCCCCTTGAGCCAGGTCAACGACATCATCGTGCACCGCGACATGGAAGACGCCCTGATCGCGCCCTACCGCAAGATGGGGATCAGCATCACCCTGGCATGAAAAAAGCGGCCCGCAGGCCGCTTTCGCATGACACTTTACTGCGGCCAGATCGCCTGCAGAACGGCGGCCAGACGATAGCCCGCTTCGATCAGCTGCTGCTTCGCCAGCGCCGAGCTGGGCACGGGATAATTGTCCGGCACGTTCAAGTTCCACACGTTGTAGACATCGCCCTTGCGGCTGGTCTGCTGCGTGGCCGGGCCGGCCACCACGTCCGTGAAGGCAATCTTTGACGCCGCCAGCGAGGCATCGGCCCATTGATACGGCCAGGTGGCGGGGTCGCCGCTATTGGCGCTGACCACAGGCGCGCTGGCGATCACGGTGCGCGCGAACTGCTGCGGCGTGCGCGTGCTCAGGCGGCGCATGGCGTAATCGACGACGGTCGTGTCCCAATATGAATGCAGGGGCTTGGTGGGCGACTTCGGATACGCGCTGGAGGGCTTGGCCGCGCCATCCTCAGCCGGCAGCGGCGCAGGAATCACGGCATCCGACAGCGCCGTCATCTTCGCATCGTCGAGCAGCAAGTCATTGCCGCCGCGCGCATTGAAAATGGTGACATCGTCAATCTGCGCCTGCGTGGCGGGCACGAAAAACTGGCCATCCTTGCCGACAAACGCATTGCCCACATGCAATGGCTGGTGGATATCACCGACCAGGTGCGTGATCAAAATCAAAGCTTCGCGCTGGCTGAAGCCGTGCGGATTACTGGCCGCATCATCCTTGCCTTGCAACACCAGGATCGCCTGCTTGAGCGTCTGCACGATATCGTCGTCGGCCGTGCCCACGCCATGGTCGTGGTAATGCGCGTTTTGAAAAGGCACGTTCGTGTAATGGTATTCGCCATGCTTGGGATTCGCCGCGACATAGGTCAACATTTCGGGCGATTGCGGACCGCAATACGTGCCCTTCACGCAATCGGGCCAGTTGGCGATCTTTTCCAGGCTTTCGCCGGGCAACAGCAATTTCCCCAGCCGCGCCTGCGCCGCGCTGCCCTTGAGCAACTGATCGGCGATGGCGCCCACGGCGCGGTGGCCGTCGTTGCCCCAGGCCAGCACATTGCCGGAGGAGAAAGTCGCACCCAGCGCCAGCACCGTCAACAGTTTTTTCATGTTCACTCCTTGCCTTGCGGCGCCGCCTTAGCCGGCTTCGGATATTGCTTGTTGATATCGATGGGCTGCGCATACGCCGAGCTCCACGTCTGCTCATGCAGCGCGGCAATACGCTGCGCCATGGCATCGTTGCGCAGCACCACTTCCAGGTTGCGCGACAGGTCGAAATAGCCGCCCGCCCAGTTGCTCGTGCCGACCCAGGCCAGCTTGCCGTCGATGCTCATGGTCTTGCTGTGGATCACGCGCGCGAACGGAATGAAACCCGTCGACGCCGTGGGTATCGTCACGATGCGGATTTCCACGTTCGGCACCAGGGCCAGGCTTTTCAGGTAAGCGATGGCAGGCGCTTCCGTGTTCCAGGCGGACACCATCAGCTTGATTTTCACGCCGCGCTGGGCAGCCGCGCGCACGGCGTTGTCGATCACGGCGTAGTACGGCCGCGTGCGGTTCGGGCCGTAGGACAGGGGGGCGTAGTCGAGCAACTGGATGCGCACTTCGCTTTTCGCTTCCGCCAGCAAGGCGGGCAAGCCCGCTTCCGAGTCGCCCACGCCGGCCGGGTTGTAGGCATTCGGGCTGGCCAGCAGGAAGGCGTTTTGCGCGTAATTGGCAGGCACGATCTTGCTGTTGAGCACCGTGGCGCGGCTGCCTTGCGACGTCAATGCCTGGGCTTGCCAATCCTGTTCAAAAATCGCTTGCACCTGGCTCACCATGCCTGGCTCCGTGATCTTCAAGCCCGTCTCATGAATGTGCTCGAACGAACGCCAGTCGAAATTCTGGCTGCCGATGTATGCCACCTGGCCATCGACGGCCAGGTATTTCGCGTGCACGATGCCATTGCCCGTGATTTTATTGAAATCGATGAGGCGCAAGTCCAGGTTCGGAATCGCCTTGATCCGGTCGATGGTCGCCGCTTCCGACAGGCCCACGCCCTTCTGGTCCAGCAGGAAGCGGATTTTCACGCCGCGCTGGCCCGCGGCCGTCAGGCTCGCCAGCACTTTTTCAAAGGCCGTGCCCGGCTTGCTGACAGCATAGAACTGGGCGATGACGATTTCTTTCTTGGCTGAATCAAACAGCTCGCTCCACACGGTAACGGGCTCGCGCAGGTCGGGATTCGTCAAGCTCGTTTCCACGGGCGAGGTGTGCACCAGCTCAAAGCCGGGAATCGTGAAATCGGCATGGGCCGTGCCCGCGAACAGACTGGAGAGAACGATAGAAACAAATAAGCGACGCATGGTTATTCCTTGTAATGTTATTTGACGCGCACGATGCGGCCGGCCGCCGTGGCGCTGCCAGCCGGCTTGCCGGCGCGCGCGCGGTCGATCAGGTAATTGCTGAAGGCGTCGATGTCGCGCACGCCCGTGTCCAGGCGGCGCGTGCCGGCAGCCAGCACGGTGAAGCGGTCGCCGCCACCGGCCAGGAAACTGTTGGCGGCGACTCGGTATTGTTGATTGTCTTCAAGAGGAATGGCATTTAGCATGATGCTGCCCGGCAGCACGCGCTGGCCTTGCGGCTGCGTGCTGTCCCAACGGTAGCTAAAACCTTGGGACACTTGCAGCAGATTGCCCTCGCCGGCCTCTTCGCCCGGCCATTGCTGCTCGAGCAAGGTACGGATTTGCGCGCCGGAAAGACTCACGACGATCAGGGTATTGCCAAACGGCACCACGGCCTGATTCTGGCCCACGTTCGTCATCAAGTCGGCGCCCGCTTCCAGGTCCTTGCGGATGCCGCCATTGTTCATCAGGCCAATTTGCGCGCCGGCTGCGCGCGCGCCAAATAAGGTGCTGTCGGCCACCAGGTCGCCCAGCGGGGATGCGCCGCCGCCCTTGGTGCTGCGGCCCACGGTGGGCACGGCGATGGCGGCCACGGGACGCGACAATTCGGCCGCGCTGCGCTGCTTCACCGATTCCAGGTAGGCTGCTACTGCCGGGTCTGGCTCATACATGCCTGGCAGCATGACAACGTTTTGCGCGCTGGCATCGATCAGCGCATTCTTGACGGGATCGACCTTGAGCTTGATGCGCGTCAACATGTGTCCGCCCATTTGCGCTTGCGTCACCAGGCGGCCATCGACACGGCACAGATAACCCTGGTGCGAATGGCCGCTGATGACCAGCTGAATCGCCGGATCGAGGCGTTTCACGACATCCACCACTTCGCCCTTCAGCTGGCTGCAATCGGGCTGGTCGACGGCTTCCTTGGTCTCGCCGCCCTGGTGCAGCAGCACGACGAACACGCCCACGCCCTGCGCGCGCAGCTGCGGCAAGGTGGCGTTGATGGCATCCGCTTCATCACCGAATTGCAAACCGGAAATGCCGGCGGCCGTCACCACGGACGGCGTATCTTTCAGCACGGCGCCGATGAAGCCCACCTTGACGCCATGCGCCTCTTCGATGCGGTAGGCGGGCAGCAAGGACTTGCCCGTCTGCGTGTCGATGACATTGGCCGCCATATAGGTATAGCTGGCGCCCTTGAAATCGGGCGTGAACTTGCACGCCTTGTCGGCGCGCGACGAGTCGCAGCCGCCGCGCTGCTGGCGCAGCAATTCCGCCTTGCCCTGGTCAAATTCATGGTTGCCGACGGAACTGGCCTTCATGCCCAGCATGTTCATGGCAACGATGCTCGGTTCATCGGCCCACAGGGCCGACATGGCGGGGCTGGCGCCGACCAGGTCGCCATTGCCGACAAAAATCAGCTGCGCGTCTTCGCGCCGCCACGCCGTCAATGCGCCGGACAAGGTATCGATGCCACCGGCCTGCACCGTCTTGCGCTCGGCATCGGCGACGCTCGTGTAGGTAAATTTGCTGCGGTCGAGATTGCCGTGAAAATCGTTCAGGGCGACCAGGTTGATATCGACGGGCGCCGCGGAAGGCGTGGGAGGCGTGGCGCAGGCGGCCAGCAGCAAGGTCAGGGCCGCCGCTGCGGCGAGTGGTGTCAGATGATGTTTCATGGTCCCCACGTAGTCATCGTTGTCAAAAGAATCTGTCTCATCCGGGGGGACGCCGCGCGCCGCAAGCCCATCCGAGCATTACAAGAAAGCAGAACATAAACGAAAAAACGGCCGGTGTCGCCACCAGCCGTTTGCAACTTCAATCAAGCGTCGAGATTAGAACTCGTACTTGACCGTAGCCTGGATCGCCCATTGGGACTCACCCTTGTTTTGACGCACATCATAGTTTTCCACTTTGTCGCGGACTTGGTAGATGTAACGGCCTTGAGCATCGAGACCTGCGAAGTCAACAAAGCTGCGTGCCTGACCGCCACCGGATTGGAAGCCGATTTCATTGATACGGCCCCACTTGCGGTTGATCATGTTGCCCACGTTGAAGAAGTCCATCGTGAACACGCCTTTATTGCCTTTGAAGAAGCCTGGTACTTCCTGGCTGATACGCATATCGAAGCTGTTGGTCCATGGTGCGAAGCTGCCATTACGGGAAGCAACACCACCAGCGGATTTTTTCAGATCCGGGTTGCTGTTGACGAAAGCCCAGAAACGGTCTTCGTTGGCATGGTTGGTCGCGGTGTCGTTACGGAACACCACTTCACCCGAACCTGGTTTCGATGGAATGTACATCAGGTCGTTACCCTGCACGCCGTCGCCGTTCAAGTCATTGTTGACGGTCCAGCTGTAAGGCTTGCCCTTGCGGCCTTCATAGAACAGGCCGAAGCTTGTTTTGTAGGTACCGAAGAAACGTTTTTGCCAGTTGATCATGGCATTGAAACGGTCTTTCACCAGGTAGCTCGAGTTCGCCGCCACTTCTTCATTTGGATTGAAGATACTGCGGGCGTTGAAGTTCGAATTCGAAACCGACGACGTCAGTGGCGACACTTCCGTTGCATCCGTGTAGGTGTAGGCAACCGACCAGCCGAAGCCTTTGGTCATTGGCTGGCTCAGCGACAGAGTCACCAGATTGCCTTCTCCCTTGTCCGTTTTCTTGGCAACGAGAACGTTGTTGTAGGCCGTATTTTTCAGAGCACGCGACACAGCCCCCCCGCAAACCGGAGCCGCCGACGAGCTCAACGAGCCAGTGGCAGTCCAGCAATCGGTATTATAGGCATTGGCCGAATAGTACAGATTACGTCCATCCGAACCCTTTGCCGTCGGTGTACCCAAGTTCAGGTGCTCGTAGTAAATCGCATCCTTGTTCTTGGTGCGCAGGTATTCGGCACCGAAAACCAGACCCATCCATGGCAATTCATGTTCGAACGCCAGGTTGGCTTTCCAGATCGATGGCTGGCGCAGGTTTGGCGACAGGAAGTCGACGTTGGCGGCGCCATCACCGATAAAGACTGGTTGCTTGTCAGGATCAGGGTTGAACAGGCCGCCTACGGTCGTACACGGCTTGAAACTACCGCCGCAACCGACGACGCGGGTCGCCATGCCGGAGTTTGCAAACGGGTTCGACATCCACACGGTCGCCGCCGCACCTTGGAACAGGCCGGCACCACCACGGATTTGCGTCGGACGGGCACTGTCAAACGTATAGTTAAAGCCGACACGCGGCTGTACCAGGGTCTGGCCATCGATGGTCTGGGTATTGTCCAGGCCAAAACCACCTGTCTGCGCCGTACCGCCCAGGCCCGTGCGGCCCCCCGTGGCGACGCCTGCCACCATCGGCGCGGCTGCGGCCGCATTGCGCGCAGGACGCTCGCCTATGGCGGCTTTATCCACACGCACGCCGTACTGGACGGTCAGGCGCTTGTTGACAGACCACACATCCTGCAGGAACAAGCCATAATTTTTCAGGCTGAAATCGGCGGCAGCGCCTTCAATTGTGCCGCCCACGACTGGAATCTGCACCTGGTACGAGCTAGGACGGCCAAGGCGGAAGTTTTCCAGGATCGCTTGCTGGATAATTTCGGGCGACGAAGCAGTCTTGCCGCCGCAGGTCACGCTACCAAACGAATACTTGTAGGTTGCCGAGCTATTCGTGCAATTGAATGTGTAATTGCCGTTGATGTTCTGGGCAAACAGGTTATACACATCGTTCTTGCTGTAATCGCCGCCAAACTTGACTTCATGATCACCCACAGCCCAGTTCGCGCCCAGATAGGCATCTTTGGTCTTGGTGGTCAGCACATTCAGCTGGCGGCTCATTTCCGTACCGAAGTTCAAGAAACGGTTATCGGTAGGAACGCCGGCTGGCGTGCCGGCAGGATTGGCACCACTAAATTGCAGGCCAATCGCTGGCAGGCGTGCGTTGTTCGTTGGCGTGCTTTCATAATCGCGCGACGACACCTTGAACTCGGTCGAGAAAGCCGGCGTCCAGTCAGCAAACCATTGGCCGACAACGGTTTCGATCTTCTTATTCTGCGTGTACCAGTAAGAATTGAGCGACAGGCCAGTGGCCGACACGCCAGGGAACATCGGCTCGGATTGGTCCGTTTTCGAATAACGTACCATGGCGCGATGGTTATCGTTGATATTCCAGTCCAGTTTCAACAGGGTATCGTTCACCAGCAGCTGAGTGCCAGCTGGGATTGCCGTGGTACCGATATCGAGGCCACCGTAGTTATTCTTGGCGATCGCTTGCGCTGCCGCAATTGCGGCATCGGAAATACCGACGTTGGTTTTGTTGCTGCCCAGTGGGCCAAACGATGGCGCGGTGCGCGTGCTTTCCAGGCGCTCTTTATTGGCGAAGAAGAACAGTTTGTCCTTGATCAATGGGCCGCCGACGGTAACGCCCTTGGTCGTTTCGCGGAATGGCTCAGGGGAGCTATAGGTGTCTTTGTTATTATCATAACGATCACCAGCCATCTTGTCGTTACGGAAAACGAAATAGGCGCTGCCTTTGAATTCGTTGGTACCCGACTTGGTCACGGCATTGATGTTGGCGCCCGTATAGCCTTTTTGCGTCACGTCATAGTTGGCGACGTTGACTTGCACGGACTGGATCGCCTCGATCGAAATCGGTTGCTTGGCGGTCGGGCTGCCATTCGATTCCAGGCCGAAGGTGTCGTTCACTGCCACGCCATCGATGGTCATCGAGTTGTAGCGCGAGTTTTGACCGGCGACGGACAATTCGCCACGCTCTTTGTCGGTTTGCGATACGCGTGGGTCGGAACGGGCATAATCTTGCAGATTACGTTGGATCGACGCTTGCATGGCCAGCTCGGTTGGACCGATGCTGGTACCGGCGCCCATGTTGGATTTGCTGAACTTATCCGAACGGCCAGCACTGCCAGTCACGCTCACGGTTTGCATCGGCGCGCCGAGGGTGGCGTCCACACTGGCCGTTTCAGCCAGTTGCACGTACACGCCTTCGCGTTTCTCAACTTGACCGTTCTTGGTCACGGTGATCGTGTAAGGGCCACCGGCACGCAAGCCGCGCGCGACGTAGCGGCCTTCCGCATCGGTCGTCACATTGCTGACGGAACCCGACTCGGTATGCACGATGGTGACAGTGGCGCCGGCTGCCGGCTGGCCGTCGGTGGAGGAAATGCGTCCGCCAATGGAGGAGGTAGTGTTCTGTGCGATCGATGGTATCGTCGCCAGTGCAATAGACAGGCTGAACGCGATTTGCGTTAGCCGAAGTCGTTTGTGATTGATCATCTTTAACCCCAGAAAAGACTATTATTTTTGAAAATCCTGGTTTGCCCCACCGTCCGGCTGCGCCGCACAGCAAAACAAACACAACATTTCCTCTTTACGATGCTGCAACTGTTACGCCGGCGGGACTGGCTGCGGTCCTGACAAGACCGTCACAAAACGCCGCTCCACACATCACAACCATTCCTATTCAGACAATAACGGCGGAAAAAACTGCGACCGATCCGTACGACCCAGGGCGCTAGCTCCTGTGTCATTCACCCGACAGGCTTACCCGGCGAACATGGCAAGCCGCGAGTGTAATTGTTAAATATTTCAAGACTGTGACACGGCGGCAAAATGCAGAGGAATGTCGTCATTTAGTTGCGCGACTGTTTGTTTCACTCTGCATCTCACCTTTATTTACTGCAAATACCCATCTTCATACGCTATCAGCCATATGAATTGTGACTTTTTAATATCACATTCATCCCACTATGCATCATCAAAAAATGGATGACAAATACGTTTTTTTTTACATATTTATATATTTTAAGTATAAATAGCGTGGGGTAACTAGCTGGATTGATATCGTGCTGACAGCGTCCGGGCTTATGGCGCGTGATTATAAATGAGCAATATGTACTTGAAATTGATTCATCCAAGAAATTGGACAAAGTCGTGCATCTGCCGTTAATTGTGTCGCATGGCCGCCACAAAATTAACAAAAATACATTACCGGGATTTGAGGGGGGAGAAATGAAAACGGCCGGAGTATCCGGCCGTCCTGAGAGTATCAGTTGTGAACGTCGCGCAACTTACGGTTTGCTGCTCTTGCCTGCCTTGTCGGCCGCGGCAATTTGCGCTTCAAAGCGGGTGAAACGGGCATCGAGTGCTTTCAGCAAACGTTGCTTGTCCGCTTCCGCCAGGAACGAGTACCGCAAGCTGTTATACGACAGCTTTTTGATTTCCGCATAATCGGTCTTGTACTGGCTGGCAAACAGCACGTACTCATTCGACAGGGTATTGCGCGAGACGCCCGCGTCATCGGTGGAGATGACGAAGGGCACGCCATATTTGCGGTACAGGGTGATCGGATGGGCCTGGCCCTTGATGCCGAGAATGTAATCGTTGCTGGTCAAGTTCACTTCCACGGGTATGCCCCGTTCGCGCATCTTTTGCATGGTCGCCAGCGCATTGTGCTCGTAGGCGATATCCATGCCGTGACCGATACGGTCGGCGCCCGCCACATCGACGGCTTCGGCGATATGGAAAGCCATGCCTTCCGGCGGCACCATGCCCAGCGCCAGCTCGCCGGCGTGCAAGGCGATCTTAACGTTCGGATATTTTGCCTTGAGGAACTTGAACATTTCCATGTGCAGGCTGTAATCGCGCATCGACACGTTCACGCTTTCCTGGCCCACGATGTTCACGCCCACCAGCAAGGGATTCAGGCTCGCTGCCTTGAACGCGGCCACCATCGAGGAAAAAACTTGCGATGGCGACAGGAAACGCAACACATATGCCTGGTAACGCATGGTGAAGTGCGCATCGTCGATGCCGGCGCTGCTGACGTTGACGTTGTCGTTGTAGGCGGTGATGCTTTTCTGGAAGCCGGCATCCTGCTCCAGGCTGCCTGTCCAGTTGGCCAGCAGCGCTTGCAACGCGGCCGGCTGCAAGCCCGGCGCCAGCACTTGCTGGTCGAACTGCGCGTTTTGCACGAATGGCGACAGCTCGAAAATCGTTTCGATATAGCTGAGGTTTTCCGCGATGGCGCGCTGCTTCAGGGTTTTCAGGCCATCGGCCGTGTTCGTGGATGCCACGGGGCCGAAATAGCCAAAGGTATCGAAGAAGGTACGGTCCGGCGGCGTCTGGATGGCGCCGTGATTATAGAAATCCTTGGTCGACCAGCGCTGCAGCAATTCCGCATACAGGCCCGCATCGGCAAACACTTCCGTGGACGACAGGCATCCACGCTGCGTGGCCGGCTTGGCGTGCTCGGCCGCCACGACGTCCTTGTTGCTTTCGATGCGATACGTTGTCTTGTTGACGCAATAGTTTTCCTTGTCGACCCAGTCGAGGAATTGCTCGGCGTAAATGGCGCCCGAGTAATGGTGATGCAAGTCACCGCCCTTGGGCATCATGGAAAAGAACAGGCTCAACTCGGCTGTCTTCGGCTGCGCACCGGCAACCAGCGCGGCAAAATGGCGCGCGGTGGCTGCTTCATTGGAAGACGGGGCGGCCTGCGCCGTTCCGGTCAAGGCCAGCGCGGCGCCAAGCGCCAGGCCAGTGAGTTTCTTGTGCATTCGCGTTCTCGCTCAGGATAATTCGTGTTGAACAACGGGTAGGTCAGCCCTGCCCCCGCACATGCACGCATCGACCGCCTGAATAGGTGGCGGCCACGGCACGGTCGTCGCCCAGCAGCGCAAAGGCAAACAGCAATTCCTCCAGGCTTTGACAGCCGGCAGTGCGGCGCTCGAGCAGCGGCGTCGATTGCTTGTCGAGCACAATAAAATCCGCTTCCGTGCCTGCCGCGAAATTGCCCAGGGTGCCTTCCAGTTGCATGGCCCGTGCAGCGCCCAGGGTCGCCAGGTAAAACATGCGCAAGGCGGGCAGATAGCTGCCTTTCAAGCGTGCTACTTTATAGGCTTCGTTCATTGTTTGCAACATCGAGAACGAGGTGCCGCCGCCCACGTCGGTGGCCAGCGACAGCAGCACCCGCGCCGCATCGGCCCGCTCGAAATCGAACAGGCCGCTGCCCAGGAACAGGTTTGATGTAGGACAAATGGCGGCCGCCGACGACGTCTCCGCCATGCGCGCCCGGTCGCGCTCGTCGAGCCAGATGCAATGCCCGAACATGGCGCGCGGACGCAGCATGCCGTACTGGTCATATACATCGAGATAGCTGCGCGCCTGCGGATGCAATTCGCGCACCCAGCGGCATTCATCCGCGTTTTCCGACACGTGCGTCTGCAAATACGTATCCGGATAGGCGCGCGCCAGCTCGCCCGCCAGGTGCATCTGTTCATTTGTCGAGGTCGGCACGAAACGGGGCGTGATCGCGTACAGCGAACGGCCGTGCTTGTGCCAGCGCTGGATCAGCTCTTCGCTTTCGCGCGCGCCCGACTCGGCCGTGTCGCGCAGGAACTCGGGGCAATTGCGGTCCATCATGACCTTGCCCGCCACCATGCGCAAGCCGCGCGCCTCGCTGGCGCCAAAGAAGGCATCGACCGATTGCGGATGCACGCTGCCATACACCATGGCCGTCGTGGTGCCGCAGCGCAGCAGTTCATCGAGGAAAAACTCGGCCACATCGCGCGCATGTTGAGGATTCTCAAACGCGCGTTCGGTAGGAAACGTATACGTTTCCAGCCACGGCAGCAAACCGGGAGCGGGCGAGGCGATCATTTCCGTCTGCGGGAAGTGCAGATGGGTATCGATGAAACCCGGCACGATCAGCTTGCCGCGGTAATCGACGATCTCGGTGCCGGGCGGCAAAGTCGCTTGCAGTTGCGCATAATCGCCGGCGGCCACGACCTTGCCATCGGCCACGATCAGCAAGCCATCCGCATGCCAGGCGTGCGCCTCCTCGCTAAAGGCGGGATCGGCGTGAAAGTGCAGCAAGCTGGCACGGTAAGCTTGCAATGTAGCAGGAACAATCGGCATGACTTCTTTCTATAACGGGTGAATGGCGGCGCGTTTCTCGCGTCGCGGTGGCGCGCTGGCCGAGGCCAGCCGCAGCGGTGCGGCCAGGGCGGCCGCGGCCGCTTCCTCCCACACCATGAGTAGTTGACAGGCAACGGACGCGGCGATCACGGCCGGCGCCTTGTTGCGGATGCCGGGCATGCCGATCGGACACACCATGGCGGCAATGCGCGCGTCGGGCACGCCGCGCGCCTGCAGGCGGTGCTCGAACTGCTTGCGTTTCGTGTGCGAACCGATCAGCCCAAACCAGCCCGCATCCTCGCGCTCCATGATGGCTTGCGTCAAGCGCTGATCGAGCGCATGACTATGCGTCATGACGAGAAAACTGCCGCCCGGCGGCGCCATGGCGACAAATTCCTCGGGCGTATCGGTGGCGGCGATGCGCACATTATCCGGTAGTTGCGCAGGAAACATGTCTTCGCGTTCATCGACCCAGGTGATATTGCAGGGCAAGTGGGCCAGCGCGCGCACGATGGCGGCACCCACATGGCCGGCGCCAAACAAGGTCAAATGGGCGCGCGGCGCCAGGCAGGGATCGACCAGCCAGCGCCGGCCCTTGCCATCCTGCGCGACATGGGTACTGCGTTCGCGCGAAAACGTGTCGGGCGCCTGTGCGCCTGTACCGGCGATCAGGCGACCGGCAGCATCGAACAGCGCCGACACGGCTTCACCGTCGAGCGCCGTCAAACGCCAGCTGTCTTGCTGGCGGCGTTCGCGCAAGGTGGCCAGCAATTCGTTCAGGCTGGCATCGACATATTCGAATGCCAGGTGGACGACGCCGCCGCAGCATTGTCCCAGGCTGGGGCCCAGCGCAAAACGCTCGAGCCGCGCATGGGTCTCGCCCGTGGCCAGCATGGTCTTGGCGATTTCCACGGCGCGCAATTCCAGGTGGCCGCCACCGATGGTGTCCAGCTGGCCATCGAGGGTCACGCGCATCTTCGCCCCCGCCTCCCGCGGCCCGGAACCTTCCACCAGGGCAACCGTCACCAGCACAGATGCCTGCGTGTCGTTCTCCATCGCTGTCAGCCAGTCGCTCATGCTCTGCTCCTAGGCACCCGCATGCGCCGCTTGCACGGCCATGACCGCCTTGAGGATTTCCTCGCTGGTGGCGGGGGCGTTGAGCGGTGGCTGCACGGCGTGATGACCCACGCTGGAAATGGCGTCGCGGATGGCGAAGAACACGGAAAACGGCAACAGCAGCGGCGGCTCGCCCACGGCCTTGGAACGGTGGATGCTGTCTTCCACATTGCGATTCTGAAACAGTTTCACGCGAAAATCTTCCGGGCAATCGGAAATACCCGGAATTTTGTACGTCGATGGCGCGTGCGTCATCAGCTTGCCCGCCGCATTCCACCACAGTTGCTCCGTCGTCAGCCAACCCATGCCCTGGATAAATGCCCCCTCCACTTGACCCAGATCAATCGCGGGATTCAATGACTGGCCCGCATCGTACAGGGCGTCCGCACGCAGCAATTTCCATTCGCCCGTCAGGGTATCGACCACCACTTCGGCCACAGCCGCGCCATACGCGTAATACGAAAACGGATGGCCCGTCATCGTCTTCGCATCCCACGACAGGCCGGGCGTGGCATAGAAACCGTCTGACCACAGTTGTACGCGGGCCAGATACGCCTTCTGCACCAGTTCGGCAAACGCGACGACATGGCCATGCACGTGAATATGGTTGTCAAAGAAGCGCACAGCAGCAACGTCGCCGCCGTACAGTTTGACCGCGTAATCGGCCAGGCGTTCACGGATTTGGCGCGCCGCATCCTGCGCCGCCTTGCCGTTCAGGTCGGCGCCGGTGGACGCCGCCGTAGCCGACGTGTTCGCCACCTTGCTGGTATCGGTGGCCGTGGCCCGCACGCGGTCCAGGTCCAGGCCCAGCTCGTGCGCCACCACCTGCATGACCTTGGTATTGATGCCCTGTCCCATTTCCGTGCCGCCATGGTTGACCAGCACGGAGCCATCCACGTACACGTGCACGAGGGCGCCGGCCTGGTTCAGATGCGTGACGTTGAAAGCGATGCCGAATTTCAAGGGCGTGAAGGCCAGACCCTTCTTCAGGACTGGGCTGGCCTCGTTGAAGGCGTCGATGGCGCGGCGGCGCGCCCGGTAATCGCTGCTCTCTTCCAGTTCGGCAACAAGTTCATGGATCACGTTGTCGACGATCTTCTGGCCATATGGCGTGACGTTGCGTCCCTCGGCATCGTTGCGGCCATAGAAATTGAGCAGGCGGATATCGAGCGCATCGCGTTGCAAGTGGCGGGCGATTTCATCGATGACGTACTCGATGGCAATGGCGCCCTGCGGCCCGCCAAAGCCCCGGAATGCCGTGTTCGACTGGGTATTCGTCTTGCCGCAGGCGGCGCGGATATCCACGTCGGACAGGTAATATGTATTGTCGAAGTGACAGACGGCGCGCGTGGCGACAGGGCCGGACAAGTCGGCCGAATAGCCCGCGCGCGTGGTCATGTCGACCTTGGCGGCAAGGATGCGGCCTTCGTCGTCGTAGCCCACTTCGTACTCATAGTAAAAACAATGGCGCTTGCCCGTCACCAGCATGTCGTCGTCGCGGTCGGCGCGCAATTTCACGGGACGCTTCAGTTTGGCCGCTGCGATCGATGACGCCGCCGCCCACAGGGCCGATTGCGATTCCTTGCCGCCGAAGCCGCCGCCCATGCGCCGGCACTCGACCGTGATGTTGTGCGAATGCACGCCCAGCGCATGCGCCACCACGTGCTGCATCTCGCTCGGATGCTGGGTCGAACACAGCACCAGCATGCCTTGCGCTTCCTTCGGGATGGCGTAGGAAATCTGTCCTTCCAGATAAAACTGTTCCTGGCCGCCCACATACAGCTGGCCCTTGACCACATGCGGCGCGCCTTCGAACGCGGCCTGGTAGTTGCCGCGCGTCAGCTGCATCGGCGGCAGCACGTACGATTGCGCGGCCTTGGCCGCTTGCGGCGTCATGATCGCGGGCAATTCCTCATATGACACTTGCGCCAGGCGGGCGGCGCGGCGCGCATGGTCATGCGTATCGGCCACGACGATGAAGATGGGCTGACCCACGTATTGCACCAGATCAAAAGCCAGGATGGGATCATCGTGGATAATGGGACCGCAATCATTCGTGCCGGGAATGTCCTGCGCCGTATAGACGGCAACGACACCGCCAGCGGCGCGCACGGCCGACAAATCCATGGCCGTAATGCGCGCATGGGGCTTTTGCGACAGCCCCAGCGCCGCATGCAAGGTACCCTGCAGCTCGGCGATGTCGTCCGTGTACGTGGCTTGCCCCAGCACATGCAATTGTGCCGATTCATGCGGGCTGGGCTTGCCCACGGCGGCCCAGGCAGCCGCTTGCAGTTCGGGCGTGGCAGGATGGTTCATGCTGGTCCTTTCAAGCGCGGCAAGCGTAGGCGTTGACGGCCGTGCGCAACAGCGGCGCAGCGGGGCGTGTTTCCAGCCAGAAGCGGCGTAGCAGGTTTTGCGCCGTCGTCATGCGATAGGTAGTCGACGCGCGCATGTCAGACAGCGGCGCATAATCGTCGGCCAGCAAGCGCATGGCGATGACCAGGTTCTCTTCCGTCCACGCCTGTCCACGCAAAAATGCTTCCGTTTGCGCGGCACGCTGCGGCGTGGCCGCCATGCCGCCAAAGGCGATGCGCGCATCGACGATATGTTCGCCATCGAGCTGGAACGCGAACGCGGCGCACACGGCCGAAATATCCTGGTCGAAGCGCTTGGCCAGTTTATAGGTGCGAAATTGCACGTCGGCACGTGGCAAGGGAACGCGCACGGCTTCGACGAATTCGCCTGGCTGCAGATCTTTCTTTTGGTACCCCAGATAGAAGTTTTCCAGCGGCATGATGCGCTGGCCGGCGGAGCTGCGCAGCACAATCTCGCTGCCCAGCGCAATCAGCCACGGCATCGAGTCGCCGATGGGAGAACCATTGGCCACATTGCCGCCCAGGGTACCCGCGTTACGAATTGGTAAGGAGGCAAAGCGCTGCCACAGTTCCGACAATTCCTCCGGGTAATGCTGGCACAGCGCCCCGTAAGCATCGTTCAGGCTGGCGCCAGCGCCGATGTGCAGCTTGCCGTCGTCCACGGAGATGGTTTTCAGCGCAGCCACGTGGCCCAGATAAATGATGTCGCCCAGGTCGCGCAATTGCTTGGTCACCCACAAGCCCACGTCCGTGGAACCGGCTAGCAGGCACGCTTGCGGCTTTTCCGCGCGCAACGCCACCAGTTCATCGATGCTGCGCGGCGCGTGGAAGTGCTGGCCGCCATGTTCATACGTATGCAGGATGCCGCGCTGCAGCGCCTGCAATTGCTCCCTCAAGGCATCGCGATCGAACGTGACGTGCGGCAATTCCCCCATGCGCCTGGCGGCATCGATGATGGGCCGGTAACCGGTGCAGCGGCACAGATTGCCCGACAGGGTGTCGTCGATTTCGCAGCGCGTGGGCGTCTCGCCGTTTTTCTGCAGATACATGCCCCACAAGGACATGACAAAACCTGGCGTGCAAAAACCGCACTGGGAACCGTGGCATTCGACCATCGCCTGCTGCACCGGGTGCAGGGCGCCGTCCGGCTGCTGCAAGTCTTCCACGGAAAACAGGGCCTTGCCATCGAGGGTGGGCGTGAGCTGGATGCAGGCGTTGACGGCCTTCATCTCGACCTGGCCATCGACCAGGCTGCCGATGACGACGGTGCAGGCGCCGCAATCGCCTTCGGCGCAGCCTTCCTTGGTGCCCGTGCAATGCAAATCCTCGCGCAGGTGCTGCAACACAGTCTGCGTAGGGGCGGCGTTGCGTACTTCCTGTACGGCACCACGGTAATAAAAGCGGATCGGTTCTGACATGCTGGCCTCGGTATAGTCCCAGTATAGGAGATTAACACCGGCATATGGGACAACTATATGCAAAGACTGATTTTACTTATCATCCAATATCAATACCCTTCAAACTGCATAGGGATGCGTCGCATGCCAGTGTTCGGCGATATCGATGCGGCGCGTGATCCACACCTGCTCATGGCCCTGCACATAATCGAGGAAGCGCGCCAGCGCCGCGGCCCGTCCCGGACGTCCCACCAGGCGGCAATGCAAGCCCACCGACAACATCTTCGGCTGATTCAAGCCGTTCGGATCGCCTTCCGCATACAGCACATCGAAGGCATCCTTCAGATAATCGAAAAATTGCGTGCCCGAATTAAAGCCTTGCATGGCGGCAAAACGCATGTCGTTCGTGTCCAGGGTGTAAGGCACGATCAACTGCGGCTGCACGGCCGGCATGCCAGCGGCATCCGTGTACGCCACTTTCTCCCAGAATGGCAGATCGTCGCCATAGTAATCGGCGTCGTAGCGGAAACCGCCATGCTCGACCACCAGTTTGCGCGTATTGGGCGAATCGCGCCCCGTGTACCAGCCTTGCGGGGCGGAACCGGTCAATTCGCGGATAATCTGCACGGCTTCGCGCATGTGTTCGCGCTCCATTGCTTCATCCATGTTTTGGTAGGAAATCCAGCGCAAGCCATGGCAGGCGATTTCATGCCCCAGTTCCTGGAAAGCCGCCACCGCCTCCGGATTGCGTTTCAAGGCCATCGATACGCCGAATACGGTCAGCGGCAGGCGCCGCTCCTCGAACATGCGCAGCAAGCGCCATAATCCGGCACGCGAGCCGTATTCGTAGATCGACTCCATGCTCAGGTGGCGCGCGGGAAAAGCGGCCGCACCGATCATTTCCGATAAAAAGGTTTCCGAGGCAGGATCGCCATGCAGCACGCTGTTTTCCGCCCCTTCCTCATAATTGAGGACGAATTGCAAGGCGATGCGGGCCTTGCCCGGCCATTGCGGATGCGGGGGCGTGCGGCCATAGCCGATCAAGTCGCGTGGATAATCTTCGTAATTGTTCATGCGGAGGCGCGCCTATAGGAGGACAATGTTGGCTATATGCCCAATCATATAGCCAGGCGCAGTCACCGGTATATGATTTGCACGATAAGCACATTCACTCACCCTATATACAGGATAGCAAATGGGAAAACTCAGCACGCATGTACTCGATATCGCCCACGGCAGGCCGGGAGCCGGCGTCAAGGTGGCCCTGTTTTCAGTCGCGCCGGAAGGAAAAGTGCTATTGAAGATGGATATGACCAATAGCGATGGCCGCTGCAGCACGCCTTTGCTGGAAGGCGAGAGCATGAAAGCGGGTCAATATGAACTGGTGTTTAACGCAGGCGACTATTTCGCCGCCCAGGGAGTGGAACTGCCTTCGCCCCGCTTCATCGATCTGGTCACCCTGGCCTTCGGCATTGCGCATACGGACGAGAACTACCACGTGCCGCTGGTGGTGTCCCCGTGGTCGTATTCGACCTATCGCGGAAGTTAAGCGACGTTACATGACAAAGGCAGCGCGCAGCGCTGCTTTTTTTACGCCTGTCTGTTGGCAAAACCAAACCGCCAGACGTAAAAAAACCCCAACCGGATCACCGGAAGGGGTTTTTTCGAATAACAAGCCTGACGATAACCTACTTTCACACTGGTTGCAGCACTATCATCGGCGCAAAGTTGTTTCACGGTCCTGTTCGGGATGGGAAGGGGTGGGACCAACTTGCTATGGTCATCAGGCATAACTTGTACTGGCGTTTGTCCTCAGTGGAGCGACAAAGCCTGAATCTGGAAGAAGCAAAGATTGGGTAATGACTGGTTGTATCAACACACACGCAACGTTGTACCGTCTTATCCTCTGTACCTGCTAAGGTTATAGGGACAAGCCGTACGGGCAATTAGTACTGGTTAGCTTAATGCATTACTGCA
>NZ_JAPWIC010000005.1:0-531130 GCF_030587315.1 Janthinobacterium sp. SUN211
ATATGCAAAGCGGCACGGTGAACGCGGCGGGCACCCTGGACGCCAGCGCGCCTGCGGGCGGCAATGGCGGCTTCATCGACACTTCGGCCGCGCACGTGAAGATCGACGATGCGCTGAAGGTGACGACGGCGGCAGCCAAGGGCTTGTCCGGCACCTGGCTGATCGATCCGACCGACTTCAATATCGCCGTTTCCGGCGGCGACATGACGGGCGCCTTCCTGAGCAACTCCTTGAAGTCGGGCAATGTGCAGATCCAGAGCGTGTCGGGCGGCAGCGGCACGCAAGGCAATATCAACGTCAACGACAATATCAACTGGACGGCCAACAAGCTGACCCTGACGGCGCAAAACAATATCAACATCAACAAGGCCATGCGCGGCGCGGGCACGGCCAGCCTGGCCCTCGAATATGGCCAGAGCGCGCTCGCGGCCGGCAATCTGTCCACCTATAACGTCAAGGCGGAAGTCGATTTGCCATCGGGCAATAATTTCAGCACCAAGCTGGGCAGTAACGGCAGCGTGACCGTGTATCAGGTGATCAACAGCCTGGGCGCTTTCAACAGCACGAGCGGCAACGATGTGCAGGGCATGCAGGGCAATTTGTCCGGCAACTATGTACTGGGCAGCAATATCGATGCCAGCGCCACGGGCAGCTGGGACATTGGCAAGGGATTTGTGCCCATCGGCAGCGCCGGGACGCCGTTCACGGGCAAGTTTGACGGCCTGGGGCATGAGCTGTATGGCTTGACCATCAACCGCGCCGAGATGCCGGTGGGGATGTTCGGCAACATCGGTACCGCCGGCAGCGTGCGCAACCTGAGCTTGAGCAATGTCAATATTTCGGGTTCGCAAGCCGTGTTCAGCGCCGCGTATACCGACATCGGCGCGCTGGCGGGGCGCAACAACGGCACCATCGAGAACGTGTCCAGCAGCGGCGCCGTGCATGGTTCCGGCTATATCAACATGGGCGCGCTGGTGGGCACCAATGCCGGTACGCTCAGCAACAGCCGCGCCGCCGGCACCGTCGTTGCCGGCGCGTATGGCGCCGCCGGCGGCCTGGTGGGCGTGAATGCGGCAGGCGGCTTGATCAAGGGCAGTTCCAGCGCCGTGGCCACCACCTCGGCCAATTATTTCGCCGGCGGTCTGGCGGTCTTCAACCGCGGCACGATCAGCGACAGCTACGCCACGGGCGCCGTCAGCGTCGGCAGTGCTGGCGGCAGCTATGGCGGCGGCCTGGCCGCCATTAACGACGCCACCGGCGTGGTGACGAACAGCTATGCCACGGGCAATGTCACGGGTGTATCCGGCCTGGGCGGCCTGCTGGGCAGGATAGAGTCGGGCGGCACGGTCGATAACAGCTATGCCACCGGCAATGTGACAGGCACTGGCAATAACATCGGCGGCCTGGTCGGCTTGTCGTATGGCCCGATACGCAACAGCTACGCCACCGGCAATGTGACTGCCAATTCCACCGTGGGCGGTGTCGTCGGCTACAACCTATCGACAATGACGAACGTCTATTACTCTGGCAAGCTCACGGCGGGGGGCGCCAGCGTCGGCATGATCGTCGGCGATAACAACGGCGGCACGGTGACGAATGCCTATTTCGACAAGAGCTTGAATGGCGCGATCGCCGCCATCGGCGCGACTGGCAACGCGGCCACTTCGAACGCGCTGGGCCTGACCAGCGCGCAGATGTTGCAAGGCAGTAATTTCGCAGGTTTCAATTTCACCAACACGGCCGGTGCGGCGGGCAACAACTGGGTGATCGTCAGCGGCGACGGTTCCATCAATGGCGCGAGCGCCGGCACGCGCCCCATGCTGGCGTCGGAATGGTCGAACACCATCAATTCCACGCACCAGCTGCAATTGATGGCAATGAACAAGGCCGCCAGCTACACGCTGGGCAGCAGCTTCAGCGCAGCCAGCACGGCCGCGAACGGCAACGACGTGTGGGGCAGCACTGGCTTTATTCCCGTCGGTACGGCAGGTTCGGCCTTCACGGGCAGCCTCGATGGTACCGGGCATATTGTTTCCAACCTCAATATTATCAAGTCGGGCGTGGCGGGCGTGGGCTTGTTTGGCGTCGTCGGTAGCGGCGGCGTGATCGCCAATGTGGGCTTGTCTGGCGGCGCAATCAGCGGCGGCGACAACACGGGCGCCCTGGCCGGCAGCAATGCGGGCACGATCAGCGGCAGCTTTGCCACCAGCGCCGTCACGGGCGCCAACAACGTTGGCGGCCTGGTGGGCACGAGTACGGGCACGCTCAAGGATAGCTATGCCAGCGGCGCGGTGACTGGCAGCAGTGGCGCGGGCGGCTTGGTGGGCAGCAACAGCGGCACCGTCGCCACCAGCTATGCGAATGGCAGCGTGAGCGGCGCGGGCGGCGGCCTGGTCGGCGCGGGCGCGGGCAGCGTCACGGGTAGTTACTGGGATACCACGGCCAGCGGCAAGGCAACGAGTGCGGGCGGCACGGACCTGACCACGAGCGGGCTCAAAACGCTGTCGAACTACACGGGCGCCGGCTGGGAATTGGCGCAGATGTGGGTAGTCTACGATGGCCAGAGCGCGCCTTTCTTGCGCTCGTTCATGAAGCAGATCACCGTGCGCGTTTCCTACGACAGCAAGGTGTATGACGGCGTGGCCTACGCTGGCGGCAGCAACAGCGTCAGCTACTCGAATACGGTGGCAGGCGCCAGCCTGCTGGGCACGCCCGTGTATGCGGGCAATGCCGCTGGCGCCGTGAATGCGGGCACGTATGGCGTGTCGGCCAGCGGCCTGTACTCTTCGGGCGGGCAGTCCGGCTATGCGATCAGCTATATCGACGGCGGCCTGGTGATCACGCCCAAGTCCGTCACCCTGAATGGCGCGGCCGTGAGCGGCAAGGTGTACGACGGCACCACCACGGCTTCCATCAGCGGCACCCTGAGCGGCGTGCTGGCCGGCGACCTGGCCAATGTGAGCTCGACCGTGAATGGCACGTATGCGAGCAAGAATGCGGGCAACGGCATTGCCGTGACGATCGACGCCGCCCTGGGCGGCAGCGCCGGCGGCAACTATGCGCTCGCGCCTGTCGTTGGCTTGACGGGGGATATCAGCAAGGCCACCATCAGCGGCGTGACCGGCATCGTCGCCGGCAACAAGACGTATGACGGCAGCGCCAACGCCAGCCTCAACACGACAGGCGCCACGTTTGCGGGCATGGTGGGCGGCGACAGCCTGAGCGTATCGGGCGCCAGCGGCAGCTTCGGCGACAAGAATGCGGGCACTGGCAAGACGGTCAGCATCAGCGGTATCGTTCTGGGCGGCACGGACGCGGGCAACTACAACCTGACCGGCACCACGGCCAGCAGCACAGCCGATATCGGCAAGGCCACCATCGCCAGCGTGGGCGGCATCGTGGCCGGCAACAAGACGTATGACGGCAGCGCCGCCGCCAGCCTGAACACGGCAGGGGCCACGTTTGCGGGCATGGTGGGCGGCGACAGCCTGACGGTGTCGGGCGCCAGCGGCAGCTTCGTCGACAAGAATGCCGCCAACGGCAAGACGGTCAATATCAGCGGCATGACCTTGGGCGGCACGGACGCCGATAACTATACTTTGGCCAGCAGCACGGCCAGCACGACGGCCAACATCAGCAAGGCCACTATCAATGGCGTGACCGGCATCGTTGCTGAAAATAAAGTGTATGACGGCAATGCCGCTGCCAGCCTGAACGCGGCGGGCGCCGCATTTGCCGGCATGGTGGGCGGCGACAGCCTGAGCGTGTCGGGTGCCAGCGGCAGCTTTGCCGACAAGAATGCCGCCAGCGGCAAGACGGTCAGCATCAGCGGCATCGCGCTGGGCGGCACGGACGCGGGCAACTACAGCCTGGCCAGCAGCACGGCCAGCAGCACAGCCGATATCAGCAAGGCCACCATCAGCGGCGTGGCCGGCATCGTAGCCGGCAACAAGGTGTATGACGGCAGCGCCGCCGCCAGCCTGAATACGGCGGGCGCCTCGTTTACGGGCATGGTGGGCGGCGACAGCCTGACGGTGTCGGGCGCCAGCGGCAGCTTTGCCGACAAGAACGCCGCCAACGGCAAGACGGTCAATATCAGCGGCATGACCTTGGGCGGCACGGATGCGGGCAACTACAACCTGGCCAGCAGCACGGCCAGCAGCAGCGCTAATATCAGCAAGGCCACCATCAATGGCGTGACCGGCATCGTTGCTGAAAATAAAGTATATGACGGCAATGCCACTGCCAGCCTGAATACGGCGGGCGCCGCATTTGCGGGCATGGTGGCCGGCGACAGCTTGAGCGTGTCGGGCGCCAGCGGCAGCTTTGCCGACAAGAATGCGGGCAATGGCAAGACGGTCAGCATCAGCGGCATCGCGCTGGGCGGCACGGATGCGGGTAATTACAACCTGACCGGCAGCACGGCCAGCAGCAGCGCCGACATCGCCAAGGCCACCATCGCCAGCGTGAGCGGCTTGGCGGCCGGCAACAAGGTGTATGACGGCAGCATGGCCGCCAGCCTGAACACTGCAGGCGCCGCTTTCAGCGGCATGGTGGCCGGCGACAACCTGACGGTGTCCAACGCGGTCGGCACGTTCAGCGACAAGAACGCCGGCAATGGCAAGGTCGTCAATGTCAGCGGTATCGTGCTGGGCGGCACGGATGCAGGCAATTACAACCTGGCCAGCGACACGGCCGCCAGCAGCGCCAATATCAGCGCCAAGGCGTTGACATTGACGGGCTTGAGTGGCGGCAATAAAGTCTACGACGGCACGGCCAATGCGAGCCTGGCCGGCGGCACCTTGAATGGCCTGGTCAATTCGGAAACCCTGGCCTTTATCGTCCAGGGCGCCAGCTACAGCGACAAGAACGCGGGCACGGGCAAGACCATTACGGTTGGCGGCGTGACCTTGAGCGATGGCACTGGCCTGGCCGGCAACTACACGCTGAATGCGCCTGCCAGCCTGACGGGGGATATTGCGAAGGCAACGATTTCCGGCATTAGCGGTTTGAGCGCCCTGGACAAGGTCTATAACGGCAACCTCAACGTCAGTCTCAGCCCCAGCTCGGCCGTGATTAATGGCAAGATTGCCGGCGACGATGTGCAGCTGTTCAGTGCGAGCGGCGCATTTACGGATAAAAACGTGGGCAGCAACAAGGCCGTCAATATTAGCAATATCGCCTTGTCCGGCAGCGACGTGGGAAATTATATTTTCACTAATAATTCTGCCACTGCCACGGCCAGTATCACGCCCAAGGCCGTCACGCTTTCCGGTGTGACGGCAGGCAATAAGGTCTACGATGGAACGACGGCGGCAATCTTGTTGGGCGGCAACTTGAGCGGCATGGTCGCGGGTGAAACGCTGGGCTTCAGCGGCGGCGTCGGCACGTTCAGCGACAAGAACGCGGGCACAGGCAAGCTGGTCACGATCAGCGGCACTGTCTTGCAGGACGGCACTGGCCTGGCCAGCAATTACACCTTCAGCAGCCCGGGCAATGTGAATGCCGACATCAGCAAGGCAAGCATTAGCGGCGTGACGAACGTGGGCGTCAATAACAAGACTTACGACGGCCTGGCGGATGCCACGCTCACCGGCGCGGCGACCTTCAATGGCAAGATTGGCAACGACAGCCTGACGCTGGCCGGCAATGGCGCCTTCAGCGACAAGAATGCGGGTACCGGCAAGACTGTCAGTGTGAGCGGCATCACCCTCGCTGGCGCCGATGCGGGCAACTACAACCTTGTCAGCACTGTTGCCAGCAGCACGGCCGACATCGCCAAGGCGGACATCAGCAGCGTGACGAACGTGGGCGTCAACAACAAGATCTACGATGGCTTGACCACGGCCACGCTCAATGGCGCGGCTATCTTCAACGGCAAGATCAGCGGCGATGTGCTGACGTTGGCCGGCAGCGGCGCCTTCGGCGACAAGAATGCGGGCACGGGCAAGACGGTGACGGTCAGCGGCATCACCCTCGGTGGCGCGGATGCGGGCAACTACAATCTTGTCAGCAATGCTTCCAGCGGCACGGCCGATATCGGCAAGGCAACTATCGGCAGCGTGACGGACGTGGGCGTGAACAGCAAGACTTACGATGGCTTGAGCACGGCCACGCTGAACGGCGCGGCGACCTTCAATGGCAAGATCGGCGGCGATACGCTGACGCTGGCCGGCACCAGTGCCTTCAGCGACAAGAATGCGGGCACGGGCAAGGCGGTGACGATCAGCGGCATCACGCTCGCTGGCGCCGATGCGGGCAACTACATTCTGAGCAGCAATACCGCCAGTGGCACGGCCGATATCACGCCAAAAGCCCTGACGCTCGTGGGCCAGCTAGCGGGCGACAAGGTGTATGACGGCAATGCGGTGGCGCAGCTGAGCGGCGGCAGCCTGTCCGGCCTGGTGGCGGGCGAAACCCTGGCCATCGCCGGACAGACGGCAGCGTTTGGCAACAAGAACGCGGGCAATGCCAAGGCCGTGACGGTCAGCGGCACCACCTTGCTGGACGGCTCCGGCTCGGCCAGCAACTACACGGTCAGCAATCCCACAGGCTTGACGGCCAACATCACGCCGGCGTCCATCAGCGCCATTTCCGGCATCGTGGCAGCGAACAAGGTGTACGACGGCGGCACGGCAGCCAGCCTGAACCTGGCGGGCGCCAGCTTCAATGGCATGGTGGCCGGCGACGCCTTGAGCCTGGCTGGCGGCCCCGTCCTTGGCGCATTCGGCGACAAGAATGCCGCAACGGGCAAGACCGTGACCATCAGCGGTCTGGGCCTGGGCGGCGCCGATGCAGGCAACTATGTGCTGGCCAGCAACCTGGCCAGTACCACGGCGGATATCACGCCAGCCACGCTGACGGTGAGCGCCAGCGGTGTCAACAAGGTGTATGACGCCACGACGAATGCCGTCGTCTCCCTGCGCGACAACCGCATCGGCAATGATCAGCTGAGTATTGCCAGCAATGGCGCCAGCTTCGGCGACAAGAATGCGGGCGTGGGCAAGACGGTGACGGTGGCCGGCATACGCCTGAGCGGCGCGGACGCGGGCAATTACGTGGTCAACGGCACCGCCAGCACCACGGCCACGATTACGCAGGCAGCGCTGACGGTGAAGGTCGATAACGCCGAAAAAGACCAGGGACGCGCCAATCCCGACTTCAGCGCCGGCTACAGCGGCTTGCTCGGTGGCGATACGCTGGCCGCTGAAGTGAGCGGCAAGCTGGCGTTCGGCACGCCGGCGACGACGGCTTCCGCGGCAGGCAGTTATCTGGTGTCGGCATCGGGCCAGGCGTCGACCAACTACGCGCTGAACTATGTTGACGGCGTGCTGACAGTCAAGCCGACGGAAGCGCTGCAAAGCGCGGTCGCGAGCGTGATCGCGGCTGTTGCCGTGGCGCCGTCGCAGGGTAATATGGTGCAGGCCGACATGATCGCCAGCGGCGAGGCGGCGCCAGGCAAGTCCGCCGCCACGCAGGATGCGCCGCGCGAGGCAGAGCAGGGCGCCGCGGGCAGCGCACCGGTGGTGCAGCTGGCGGGCAATGTCGTCAACAATGTCCTGCCCGGCTTGCGCCTGAGCGTGGTCGATAGCGGGCTGCGCCTGCCGGTCGAAGCTGGCGGCAACACGCGCCAGGACAGCCAGTAAGGCACGTGGCGTCTCCTTGCGGGGACGCCGGAGATGCCGCTTCGTGTTTCGAAGCGGCATTTTTTATGCCGGCGCGCCGTTGCAACGCTCATATAATTGCTGCACCATCGTTGTTTTCCATCAGAAGCGCAGCGCTGAACTGAAAGTACAATCGCATGACATCCAATTTCATCGGCGTGGCCGGCCTGCCGCGCGCCGGTTCCACCTTGCTGTGCCAGTTGCTGGCGCAGCATCCCGACCTGCATTGCGAAGGCAATAGTTCCCCCTTGTGCAACGCCTTGCTGGGCATGCGGCGCATGGTCAGCGACGATGCTTTCTTCCTGTCGCAACTCGATACGACATTCGAGACCAGCTACGGTCACCTGAAAACGGCCATGCAGGGTTTCTTGCGCGGCTGGTACCAGGACTGCGGCAAGCAGGGCGTGGTCGACAAGAACCGCGCCTGGCTGCACTGCGTGGAAATGCTGCTGCAACTGGCGCCGGAAGCGAAAATCATCGTTTGCGTGCGCGAACTGGGGCAAGTCTATGGCTCCATCGAGGCCCAGCACCAGCGCACCATCCTGCTCGACTTCGTCGATCACCTGGCCGACTTCGACCGCCTGGGGCGGGCCGACATGCTGTTTGCCAAGGACCGCACCATCGGTGCCCCATTGAGTTCGCTGCATGCCGTGCTGGACCTGCCCATCGAGGTGCAGCAGAAACTGTATTTCGTACGCTTCGAGGACTTGATGGCGCGGCCAGTGGAATGCATGTCGCACCTGTATACATGGCTGGGGCTGGCACCATTCCAGATCGATCCGCAGGCGCTGGCGGTCGGCATCCAGGAAAGCGACAGCCACTACCGCATGAAATACACGCACCGCCAGCAAGCCACCATCAGTGCGCCCAAGCAGCATGCGATTCCGCCGCGCATCCAGGCGCAAATCGAAAGTGCGTACGGCTGGTTTTATGAGCTGTATTATCCGGAAAGAGTGCAGGCGGCGCCGAAACCGGCCTGATTCTGGCGCGGCAGTGCTAATACCACTTGCCGCGCCATCGTTTGCGCGGTATTGCCGCTACCGCTCGCAGAATCTTCTTTTTTTCCTTTCCTCATTCTTCGCCTGCCACAGCGTGGCCAGACCGCCTGAAGTCACTGGTGTTGTAAAAAACACCGTTATATAAAACCACTTGACTACCAATTTTTAGCGTCGCATTCTCTGTGCAGAAAGCCGACGCTTCGCTGTGCTTTCTTTACGTACAACATAAAAGCTACTTCGATAGTTTTCGTATAACGTTCAGGAGACATTGTGAAGACACGGCAAATTAGCCGGCTGGCCTCGCCTTTGATGGCTGGCCTGCTGGGCAGCGCGCTGCTCGCTTGCGGCGGCAATTCCACCACCGAACCCCCATCGACCCTGCTGGCCGCCACGGCCGCCAGCGACAGTTGCGCGGCCTGGAGCGCCGCTGCCGTCTACACGGCGGGCCAGTGCGCCGTCTACGACGGCAAGGTGTACCGGGCCAAATGGTGGGTGCAGGGCACGGCGCCGAACAACGACCAGTGGGGACCGTGGAGCCTCGATAGCACCACGCCGACACCGACTCCCACGCCGACACCGACTCCCACGCCGACCCCGACACCGACTCCCACCCCGACGCCCACTCCAACACCGACGCCTACGCCTACGCCCGGCATTCCCACCAAGGCCCAGGCCGAAGCGAACGAGGCGGCGCTGACGAATAACGATTTCTTCCGCAAGGTCAAGGCCTCGATCCGCACCCTGGGCAATGCGGCCGTCGAAGCCGTGCAGCCCGGCCTGACCAGCAATCCCCTCAATGTCAAGCGCGTCGAGCGCCTGTTGCCGGCGGCGAAGTGGGATTACTATTTTGCCGCGCGCGACGCCAGCTATACGTATCAGCGCTTCCTGCAAGCGGTGGCCAAGTTCCCGGCCGTGTGCGACGACTACAGCGACGGGCGCAATGCGGACGCCATCTGCCGCCACAGCCTGGCGACCATGTTCGCCCATTTCGGGCAGGAAACGGGCGACCATAACGCCAGCAGCCCGCTGCCGCAATGGCGCCAGGGCTTGAAGTATTTGCGCGAACTGGGCTGCGACGAGACGGGCGCCGGCTGCGGTTACAACATCGAGTGCGCCGATCCCGTCTTCAACAAGGTGTGGACCTGCGGCAAGAATGCCGACGGCAGCTTCAAGAAGTATTTCGGCCGTGGCGCCAAGCAGCTGTCGTACAACTACAACTATGGGCCGTTTTCGCAAGCCATGCATGACGGCGATCAATCCGTGCTGCTGAAAAATCCGGACCTGGTGGCCTCGACGTGGCTGAACCTGGCGTCGGCCACGTTCTTCTTCGTCTATCCGCAACCGCCGAAACCGTCGATGCTGCATGTGCTCGATGGCACGTGGGTGCCGAACGCGGCCGATACGACGGCTGGCGCGGGCAATAACTTTGCCACCACCATCATGATCATCAACGCCGAATGCGGGCAGGGCACGGAAAAGCAGGCCGCGCAAAACCGCATCGATTACTACAAGCAATTTGCCGCCGACATGGGCTGGGATTATTCCGGCGAACAATTGTCTTGCGCCAACATGCAGCGCTTCACCCCGGCCAGTTCCGCCTCCTACAACATCTATTGGGAAAAGAACTGGAGCGCGGGTGGCGAGAACCAATGCCAGCTGGTCAGTTACCAAACCCCGTACAGCGCCTTGCTGGCCGGAAACTACGTGAAATGCGTGGAAGCCAACTGGAATGTGAAGTTGCAGTAGCAGTAAATGCAGGAATAGCCGGCCAGGGATAACAGTTGACAAGAGCCCCTTCAGGGGCCTGCAACAGCTCACAACGTACAACCTGTACAACCATAACGGAGACCAATACAACATGAAATCGAATGCATTATTGATGGCCCTGCTCAGCGGCGTGCTCGTCGCTTGCGGCGGCGGCCAGGAAGGCACGACCGCCACGCCCAACACCTTGCTGGCCGCCGCGGAAGCGTGCGCCGTCTGGGATGCCGCCACCGTCTACACGGGCGGCCAGTGCGTGCTGTACCAGGGCGTCACCTACAAGGCCAAGTGGTGGACGCAGGGCAATGTCCCCAGCGCCACCGACCAGTGGGGCCCATGGGCCGTGACGGATACCCCGACGCCGACACCGACCCCAACGCCGACACCGACCCCGACCCCGACCCCGACCCCGACACCGACACCGACACCGACACCGACACCAACGCCGACCCCGACGCCAACGCCGACACCGACCCCGACGCCGACACCGACTCCAACGCCCACACCGACGCCAACCCCCACGGCTTGCCGTCCGGACGGCTTGATCTCGGCCGTGCCGAATGTGCCGTATTGCAAGGTGTACGACGCGAATGGCCGCGAAGTGCTGGGCAATGGCTTGAACCGGCGCATCGTCGGCTATTTCGCCAGCTGGCGCACGGGCGCCGATGGCAGCCCGACTTACCTGGTGAACAATTTGCCGTGGGATAAGATCACCCACTTGAACTATGCGTTTGCCTCCGTCGATCCGGCCACGTCAAAAATCGCCATCGGCAGCGGTGCGGCCAATCCCGATACGGGCCTCACGTGGCCGAACGTGCCTGCCGCCGCCATGGACCCGTCGCTGCCGTACAAGGGCCACTTCAACTTGCTGTCGCAATACAAGAAGAAGTATCCGGGCGTGAAACTGATGATTTCCGTGGGCGGCTGGGCCGGCAGCGGCGGCTTCTATACGGCCACGACGAACGCGGACGGCAGCATCAACACGGCCGGCATCAACACCTTGGCCGATTCCATGGTGGCCTTCGTGCGCCAATACAACTTCTTCGATGGCGTCGATGTCGATTACGAACATCCGACCACCAACAATGAAGCAGGCAATCCGAACGACTTCGCCGTCTCGAAGCCGCGCCTGGCCGGCTTGATGACGAGCTACAACGTGCTGCTGAAGGTGCTGCGCCAGAAGCTCGACGAAGCGGCCGTGCAGGACAATAAATATTACCTGCTGACCATCGCCGGCTCGGCCTCGGGCTGGGTCTTGCGGGGCGAGGAAAACATGTCGGGATTGAAATATCTCGATTACGCCAGCCTGATGTCGTATGACTTGCACGGCGCGTGGAACCAGTACGTGGGACCGAACGCGGCGCTGTTTGACGACGGCAACGACGGTGAGTTGCGCGCCGGCAACGCCTACCAGTTCCAGAACATCGGCTATCTGAATACGGACTGGGCCTACCGCTATTACCGTGGCGCCATGCAGGCGGGGCGCATCAATATCGGCGTGCCGTTCTACACGCGGGGCTGGAAGGATGTGACGGGTGGCACGAATGGCTTGTGGGGCACGACGCCGTTGATCAGTTCCACGGTCACCTGTGCCGGCACCAAGACGTGCGGCACGGGCGCCACCGGCATCGACAACGTGTGGTATGACCTGGATTCGCAGGGCAAACCGACGCCAGGCGGCGGCAACCCCATCTGGCATGCGCTGAACTTGCAGAACGGTATCGTGCCGAGCTACCTGGATGCCTATAAAGTCACGGACAAGGCGCTGGTGGGTACGTATGTGCCGTATTACAGCAGCACCATGGTGGCGCCGTGGCTGTGGAATGCGACCAAGAAAGTATTCATTTCCACGGAAACCACGCAGTCGATCGCGGCCAAGGCCCAGTACATCGTCAACAACAATATCGGCGGCGTGATGATCTGGGAAATGGCGGGCGACTATGCCTGGGATGCCACGCGCAATGGCGGCAAGGGCGAGTATTTCATGGGCACCACCCTGACGGACGTGCTGTACCAGGCTTTCCGCACGGCTGGCGTGTATGGCAACAAGCGCGCCGAAATCGCCATGCCGGGCACGGCGGCCAATGTCAGCATCACCCTGGGCGGCTGGAAGCTGGGCGACAACAACTTCCCCATCAATCCGGTGATGACGGTGAAGAACAACACGGCATCGACCTTGCCGGGCGGCACCGTGGTGGAGTTCGACTATCCCGTCTCGGCGCCGTCGGACATGAGCGACCAGTCCGGCTTCGGCTTGACGGTGATCAATGCCGGCTACACGGGGCCGAACAATATCGGCGGCTTCACGAAGAACTACAACCGGGCCCGCTTTGCGATTCCCGCCTGGCAATCGCTGGCGCCGGGCGGCTCCGTGGCGCTGACCTTGAATTACCGCTTGCCGATCTCGGGACCTGCCAACTACACGGTCACCGTGGGCGGCACCAAGTATGCACTGACGCAAGAGTATCCGGAATTGCCGGTGGCGCTGCCGTAAGTTGAATCCGGTAGTGTAAACAGAGAAGGGCGGAACCGCGGTTCCGCCCTTTTTAGTTTCTGGCGTTAGCTAAGCTGGCTTAGAACCACGTTTCCACCTGGAAGCCGTACGAGGTGCCGCTGGTATTGTTGTTGTAGATCGGGCCGCCGTTGTTCGACGCATTGACCGAGGCGGTGGCCGCATCGTTCCATTTGCCGTAGGTCACGAAAGCGCGCAGCTCAGGACGCGACCACAGGCCAGGACCGGCCGAGATCGTCGGGGCGATGGTCAGCTTGGTCAGGCGCTTGGCCGGCAGGCCGCCCGCTTGCGTCACGCGGTCCGTGCCCAGTTCGCCCACCAGCTTGAAATTGTCGGTGAATGCGTACACGGGACGCACGCCGACCGAGGTCCAGGTCGACGAACCCTTGGCGTTCGACTCGTCTTTTTGCCACAGGGCGACGAATTCCATGCCGAAGTTGGCCATTGGCTGGATCGCCATGTCATTGAAGATACGTGTGCGTTTCACGTCCGAACCGAAATTGGTGTCGCCCGAAGCGCCGAACTGCGCACCCTGGCCGGTGCCGGGACCGACGCCGTACTGCACGCCGAAGGTATTGCCGCCGCCAAACACTTTACCTTGACGGTGGAAGGCCGACAGCTGCCAGCCATTATTGCGCTTGCCAGTGGCGACGTCATCCTTGCCTTCGCCGATGATGTAGGTCGCGGCCAGGTCCAGGGTGCCGTTTTCATTGACGGGAATCTCGCCAAAGATGAAGTTCTGACGCACGGCCGATTTGGTGTTGACGCCGCCGTTCGGCAACGCGACCTTGACGTCGTTGTCCTTGAAGAAAGCATACGAGAATTTACCCGGGCCAGCGGGAATGCGGTCCAGGCCGGCGCCCGTGCCGTTCATATTGATGTATTGCAAGTCCAACATGTGGATGTCAGGACGGTAGTAGAAGCGTTTACCGATCCAGGCCGTGCCGCCGTTCAGGAAATCGAGTCCCTGCGCTTCGACGTAGGCCTTGACGATGCCCAGCTTGTTGTCGCCGAAATCCGAGTTTGGCGCGTAGGCGTTGACCCAGATGGTGGCCAGGTAGTTCACGCCGCCGGACTTGGCGACGGACTTGGTGTAGCCGAATTCCGTGTAGGCGTCGCACTCATTGCCCAGACGGTATTTCATGGTATTGCCACCCAGGCCGAAGCAGCCTTGCGAACCGCCGTCGCCCGACGTATTGCTGCCAGCGCCGGCGCGCAGGTAGCCGTGGAAGCCTTCGGAGTCGGATGGGTACATCGGGTCGGCCATGGCGGAAGCGCTGGCGATGGCGAGGAGCAGGGCAGGCAAGGTTTTCAAGGCAGTGCGGTTCATGCGGTCTCCAGAAAAATGTAGGTGGTAGCGGTGGCGCCCCGGAAGGCTGTCACCGCACACGGTCTAATGCCGAAAACCAAGTCTAGCAGCGCTTTTTTAACCACCCTGATACAAAACGAACAAGTGACGATACTTTCTTTCAAAGTGTTGTTTTTATCCAATGTCGATACTCTTGCGCATAGTGGGCTTGCAAAGGAGTATCGAATTGCGGTTTTGGAGTATCAGAAAGTATCAAAGTCTGGTGCTACATTGTGGTCGTGGTGCTAAGTACCTGAGCATTGCCAACGACAAAAAACACTGGAGACACACAATGAAACGTTCCGCCATTGCCGCGCTGTGCGCCGGCTTCCTCAGTTCGTCCGCCTTCGCCGCAACCGACCTCGTCATCGCCACCGTCAACAATGGCCACATGATCGAAATGCAAAAGCTCAGCAAGTTCTTCGAGCAGGCCAATCCCGACATCAAGCTCAAATGGGTGACCCTGGAAGAGGGCGTCTTGCGCCAGCGCATGACCACCGATATCGCCACCAAGGGCGGCCAGTTCGACGTGATGACCATCGGCCTGTATGAAACGCCCATCTGGGGCAAGAAAAACTGGTTGATCCCTATCAAACCGGACGCCAAATACGATATCGACGACTTGCTGCCCGCCATACGCGAAGGCCTGTCCGGCGACGGCAAGCTGTACGCGTCGCCGTTCTATGGCGAAAGCTCGATGATCATGTACCGCAGCGACCTAGTCAAAAAGGCGGGCGTGACGATCGAGGACCGTCCTTCCTGGAACCAGTTGCGCGACGTGGCGGCCAAGCTGCACGATCCGGCCAACGGCGTGTACGGCATCTGCCTGCGCGGCAAGCCGGGTTGGGGCGACAACATGGCGCTGATCACCACCATGGCCAATTCCTATGGCGGCCAGTTGTTCGATATGCAATGGAAGCCGCAATTTACCAGCAAGCCGTGGAAAGACGCGGTCAATATGTATGTCGACCTGATGAAGAAATACGGCCCGCCGGGCGCGGCCGCCAACAGCTTCAATGAAAACCTGGCGCTGTTTAACCAGGGCAAGTGCGGCATCTGGATCGACGCGACCATCGCCGCTTCCTTCATCACCGACCCCAAGCAAAGCAAGGTGGCCGACAAGGTGGCGTTCGCCCAGTCGCCCGTGGGCGTGACGGAGCGGGGCGCCAACTGGCTGTGGATCTGGTCGCTTGCCATCCCGTCCAGCTCGAAGCACCCGAACGAGGCGCAGCGCTTCATCAACTGGGCCACCTCGCCCGACTACGTGAAACTGGTTGCCAAGGAAACGAGCTGGGCCAACGTGCCGACTGGCACGCGCAAGTCGACGTATGCGAGCCCCGAATTCCAGAAAGTGGCGAAGTTTGCCGCCGCCGAAGGCAAGGCCCTGGCCACCACGCGCGCCGTGCAAAGCACCTTGCCGCCGTCGCCGTACGTGGGCGTGCAATTTGCGTCGATTCCCGAATTCCAGGTGATCGGCGTGGCGGCCGGCCAGCAGATGGCGGCGGCGCTGCTGGGCAAGGTGACGGTGGACCAGGCGCTGGAATTGTCGCAGCAGACGGCTGAAAGAGAAATGCGCAAAGGCGGGTACTACAAATAAGACGTCTCCGGTCTTGCTGTGCCATTTGCTTTGTCAACAGGTGATGTGATCGGCCTTGCTGTTCAGCGGGCCGTCACTCCCTCACGTCCCAAGAGTATCCTATGAAACGCATTATCCCCCGGACTTTGCTGACGCCGGCCGTGGTCTCCGTCTCCGTCATTTCCGTGATCCCGCTGCTGATCACCCTGTATTACTCGTTCGTGCGTTATTCCATGCTCGATCCCAGCGGCCATCCTTTCCATGGCCTGGCCAATTTCCACTTTTTCTTTACGGATGCCTCGTTCCTGCCGGCCCTGCAGAACACGTTTACCCTGCTGTTTTCCGTCATGCTGATCACGGTGGTGCTGGGCACGGCGCTGGGCTTGCTGATCAATGAAGCGTTTCCGGGGCGCGCCGTCGTGCGCGTGCTCTTGATTTCGCCGTTCCTCGTCATGCCGGCCGTCAATGCCCTGATGTGGAAGAACATGCTGCTCAACCCGATCTACGGCCTGTTCGCGCAGATCAGCCTGTTCTTTGGCGCCACGCCCGTCGACTGGCTGTCGGCCCACCCCCTGTTTTCCATCATCATGATGGTTTCGTGGCAATGGCTGCCGTTTGCCTGCCTGATCTTCATGACGGCGCTGCAATCGATGGACCGGGAACAGCTGGAAGCGGCCCGCATGGATGGCGCCACGTATCTGCAGCAGTTGCGCTACCTCTACATTCCCCACCTGGGACGCGCCGTCTCGGTGGTGCTGATGATCGAAATGATCTTCTTGCTGTCGATCTTTGCGGAAATCTTTACCACCACGGGCGGCGGTCCCGGCTTCGACACGACCACCATCACTTTCATGATTTACCAGCAGGCACTGCTGTCCTATGACGTGGGAGCGGCCTCGGCCGGCGCCCTGTTCGCCGTGCTCATCGCCAACATCGCCGCCTTCTTCCTGATGCGCGTCATCGGCAAGAATCTGTCGAAATAAGGAGACCTTGATGCATAGCAAACTTAACTTATATGGCCGCACGGCTGCCGCCTGGCTGTTCGCGCTGCTGCTGTTCTTCCCCATCTTCTGGCTGGGCCTGATGGCCTTCAAGACGGAAGGGCAAGCCATTTCCACGCCGCCGCTGCTGTTCTTCACGCCGACGCTCGACAGCTTCCGCGAAGTGCTGGCGCGCGACAATTACTTCGGCTACGCGTGGAACTCGCTGTTTACCAGCGTGCTGTCGACGGCCATCGGCCTCCTGATTGCCATCCCGGCCGCGTATTCGATGGCTTTCTTTCCCACGGGCGGCACCATCGGCTTGCTGAAATTCATGCTCAGCTCGCGTTACATGCCCGGCGTGGGCGCCTTGATGCCGATCTATATCTGCTACCAGTACTTCGGCCTGCTCGACACGCGCATCGGCCTGACCATCATGTTCATGCTGATGAATTTGCCCATCATGATCTGGCTGTTGTACACGAGCATGAAGGAGTTGCCGCGCGAAATCCTGGAAGCGTCGCGCATGGATGGCGCCACCGTGTGGGACGAATTCCGCCACGTCGTGCTGCCCCTGTCCGTGGGCGGCATCGCTTCCACGGCCCTCGTGTGCATGGTGTGGTCGTGGAATGAATCGTTCTGGTCGCTGAACCTGGGCGCGTCCAACGCGGGCACCCTGGCCTGGCTCATCGCTTCATATTCCAGCCCGGAAGGCTTGTTCTGGGCGAAATTGTCGGCCGCTTCCCTGATGGCCATCGCGCCCATCATGGCGCTGGGCTGGTTCTGCCAGAAGCAGTTAGTCCAGGGTATGACCTTTGGCGCAGTCAAATAAACTACAGAATAGAGACACACATCATGGCTTACCTTCAACTGAGCAATATCGAGAAATTCTTTGGCGAGCACCGCGCCATCAAGGGCATCGACCTGGAGATCCGGCAGGGCGAGTTCGTCGTCTTCGTGGGACCTTCGGGTTGCGGTAAATCAACCTTGCTGCGCCTGATCGCGGGCCTCGAACCGATCGACGGCGGCAAGCTGTCGCTCGACGGGCGCGACATCACGGCGCTGCCATCGTCCAAGCGTGACCTGGCGATGGTGTTCCAGTCGTATGCGCTGTACCCGCACATGACGGTGTTCCAGAACATGTCGTTCGCGCTGAAACTGGCCGGCGTCGATCCGGCCATCATCCGCGAAAAAGTCGACAAGGCGGCCGCCATCCTCGACCTGGGGAAATACCTGGAACGCACGCCCAAAGAATTGTCGGGCGGGCAGCGCCAGCGCGTGGCCATCGGCCGCGCCATCGTGCGCGACCCGAAAGTGTTCTTGTTCGATGAACCGTTGTCCAACCTCGACGCGGCCCTGCGCGTGCAGACGCGCATCGAGATCGCCAAGCTGCACCGCGAGCTGGGCGCCACCACCATCTATGTCACGCACGACCAGGTCGAGGCGATGACCCTGGCCGACCGCGTGGTGGTGCTGCGCGACGGGCAGATCGAGCAGCATGGCTCGCCCCTGGAACTGTACGACCGTCCCGCCAACCGCTTCGTCGCGCAATTCATCGGCACGCCCAGCATGAACGTGGTGCCGGCCGACGCGGCGCCGCAGCTGCTGGCGCAGGCGGGCAGCGCGGCGCAGGCCGATGGTTTTGTCGGCATCCGCCCCGAGCACGTGCACCTGGGGGCGGCACAGCCGGGCAGCGTGCCCGTCACCGTCGACCTGGTCGAATCGCTGGGCGTGGAAACCCTCACCTATGTGCGCCTGCCGAACAATGTGCAGCTGGTGTCGCGCGGCGCGGAGCGCAGCAGCCTGCAGCCGGGCCAGCAGACGCACCTGACGTTCGAGCCGGGCTTCGTGCATTATTTCGACCGCGCCGGCAAGACCTACGCGGCAGCGAAAGGAGCGCTGTAATGGACGCCATCGCCTTGAACCAGGCAAACCTGGCAACGCTGCCAGGGACCGTGGCCGTGCCAGCGTATGCGCGCGGCGCGCTCGTGCCCAGCATCGTGCATATCGGCGTGGGCGGTTTTTTTCGCGCCCACCAGGCCGTGTACCTCGACGACTTGCTGGCGCTCCAAGGCCAGGAGCATGCGCAGTGGGGCTATTGCGGCGTGGGCTTGCTGGCGCATGACGCGGCCATGCGCGACGCCATGCAGGCGCAGGATGGCTTGTACACGGTGGTCGAGCGCAGCGCGGCCGGCGATAGCGCGCGCATCATCGGCAGCATCGCCGAATACCTGTATGCGCCCGACGAGCCGCAAGCCGTGCTGGATAAGCTGGCCGACCCTGGCACGCGCATCGTCGCGCTGACCATCACGGAAGGCGGCTACTACGTGAACCAGGGCACGGGCGAGTTTGACGCCGGTCATGCCGACATCGCGTACGAACTGGCGCACCCGGAGGCGCCGCGCTGCTCGTTCGGCTACCTGGCCGCGGCGCTGGCCCTGCGCCACCAGCGGGGCCAGGCGCCGTTTACCATCATGTCCTGCGATAACCTGCAAAACAATGGCGACGTGACGCGCAAGATGCTGCTGGCCTTTGTCACCCTGCGCGACGTGGAGCTGGCGCGCTGGCTGGCCACGCACGGCAGCTTCCCCAACAGCATGGTCGACCGCATCACGCCGGCCACCACGGACGAACACCGGGCGCTCGTGCGCGAGACCTTCGGCATCGTCGACGCCTGGCCCGTCGTGTGCGAGCCGTTCCGCCAGTGGGTCATCGAAGACGAATTCCCGCAGGGCCGTCCCGCCTGGGAAAAAGTCGGCGCGCAGATGACGCACGACGTGCTGCCGTATGAAAAGATGAAGCTGCGCTTGCTCAATGCCAGCCACCAGGCCCTGTGCTACATTGGCATGCAGCTCGGTTACACGTTTGCGCATGAAGCGATGGGTGACCCTGGCATCCGCGCGCTCGTGCGCCGCATGATGGATGACGAGGTCACGCCCTTGCTCGGCGAAGTGGAAGGCATACATCTGGACAGCTACAAAGACACGCTGATCGAGCGCTTCTCGAATCCGGCCGTGCGCGACCAGCTGGCGCGCATCGGCACGGAAGGTTCGGCGCGCATCCCGAAATTCGTGCTGCCGTCCGTGCGCGAAGCGCTGGCGCAGGGCGGCGCCATCACGCTGCTGGCGTTTACCGTGGCATGCTGGTTCCGCTACCTGGAAGGCCACGACGAGCAGGGACGCGAGATGCCTTTGAGCGATCCGTACGCGGCGCGCCTGCGTGCGCTGGCGCTGCAGGGCGGGGCGGACGCCGCGGCGCTGCTGTCCTTGCGCGAGCTGTTCGGCGACCTGAGCGACACACCGGCCTTCACGCAGGCGGTGGGGCAGTCACTGGCCAGCCTGTATGGGCTGGGCGCGCGCGCGGCGCTGGAACAGATCGTCGCCTGACGGGGGAGGGCGCGCCATGCAACGCAAGGCCGAATATCCGCAACCGCAGATGGAGCTGGAACAGCAGCGCGACGCCACGCCCGGCTTCGAACCGAAAGGCAGTTTCGGCTTCATCCGCTACCTGGAGCACGGCTTTCCGAATTCGCTGGTGCGCTGGCATTACCACGACGAGTATGAGCTGCACCTGATCGTCGAGAGCAGCGGCAAGGTGTTTGTCGGCGACTACATCGGCCAGTTCGCGCCCGGCCACCTGGTGCTGACGGGGCCGAGCGTGCCGCACAACTGGGTGTCACTCGGCACGCCGCCGGAAGGCGTGGCCTTGCGCGACATGGTGATCCAGTTTTCGCACGCGCCGCTGGCGTCGATGGCCGCCGCCATGCCCGAGTTGAAGGATATTTTCCCGCTGCTGCAGCGCGCCCTGCATGGCGTGGAATTCTTTGGCGTCAGCGAACAGTCGCTGCGGCGCTTCCGGCGCATCCGCGACAGCAGCGGCTTGCCGCGTCTGATCGAATTTTTGAGCCTGCTGGGCGAACTGGCGCAGACCAGCGACTACCAGCTGCTGTCGACGGTACCCATGCAGTCGAGCGACGACGACGTGGCCCTGGCGCGCATCAGCTCCGCCATCAACTTCATCGTGCACAATTACAGCAGCCAGTTTTCGCTGAAACAGCTGGCCGAGCAGGTGGACATGCCCGAGCGGACGTTTTCGCGCTTCTTTCGCCACGCCACGGGCAACAGCTTCACGGACTTCGTCAACCGCCTGCGCATCAACAAGGCGTGCCAGCTGCTGATGGAAACGGAGCGCTATGTCAGCAACATCTGCTACGAGGCGGGATTCAACAACGTGGCCAATTTCAACCGGCGCTTCCTGGAATTGAAGGGCATGACGCCGAAGGAGTTTCGCCAGCAGGCGCTGGGCCGTTTTGGCGAGTGAGGCTTTTTGAGGTACATTGGATGGCACAGGCGGGGACAGCCTGGGAGAGACGAGCATGGAACACCTGTGGCAGAAGGACAGCGAGCGCAAGGCGCCCGAACTGGAACGCGAAAGCTATGACGGCATCATCAACTACCTGGAACACGGCTATCCCAGCTCGCGCGTGCGCTGGCACTGCCACGAGGAATACGAGCTGCACCTGATCGTCGCCACCAGCGGGCGATTGTTCGTGGGCGACTATATCGGCGAGTTTTCGCCCGGCCACCTGGTGCTGACGGGCCCGCGCCTGCCGCACAACTGGATTTCCAACGTGATGCCGGAAGGCGGCGTGGCCCTGCGCGACATGATCGTGCAATTCGCCCACACGCCGCTGGCGGGCGCCGCGCGCGTCATTCCCGAATTGCGCGAGTTGCTGCCGCTGCTGGAACGCTCCAGCTATGGCGTGGAGTTTTTCGACATGGGCGCGGAAGCGGAGCGGCACCTGGCGCGCATCCGCGTCACGCATGGCGCCGAGCGCTTCGCCGAATTCGTGCAACTGATGAGCAAACTGGCGCGCACGGCCAATTACCGCTTGCTGTCGAGCGCCTCCCTGCGTTCGTACGACGACGATGCGACTCTGGCCAAGGTGAATTCCGTCCTCAACTACATCACGGACAATTACCGCGAGCCGATTTCGGCGGAAATGCTGGCCGAGCAGGTGGGCATGTCGCTGAGCAAATTCTCGCGCTTCTTCCGCAAGGCGACGGGCAACAGTTTTACGGATTTCATCAGCCGGCTGCGCATCAACAAGGCGTGCCAGCTGCTGATGGATACGGACCAGTATGTGTCGAACGTCTGCTACGACGTGGGCTTCCAGAACGTGGCCAACTTCAACCGCCGCTTCCTGCAGGTGAAGGGCGTCACGCCGAAGGAATTCCGGCGTCAGGCCGATGGCCGTTTTGGCGGCATCGGCGGGCCCGTGGCGGATATGCCACAGGCCTAGCCGCTGTCATTGCCTTGTCACTTTGATTAGTTATGCTCCACGGCTACTCCACCCACCTTAGCCGAGGAATGCATGAATACTGCCGTAACGCCGATCCCGAAACTGACCCTGTTGGCCATCGCCGCCGGCCTGGCCCTGGCCGCGTGCGGCGGCAGCGACAATCCGCCGGCGGAGCCTTCCAAGCCTGTGGCGCAGACGGGCGTGTTCCTCGATGGCGCGGTGGAAGGACTCGATTACGTGGCGGGCAGCGCGGCCAAGGCCAGCACCAATGCCAAGGGCGAATTCGTTTGCAATCCGGGCGAGACGGTCGCCTTCAGCGTGGGCGGTCTGGCCCTGGGCTCGGCGCCGTGCGGCGCCGTCGTCACGCCGCTGGCGCTGGCCGCCAGCACGAATGTGGCGGACGACAAGGTCGTCAACCGCCTGCTGGCGCTGCAATTGCTGGATGATGACAGCGATCCGTCGAACGGCATCAGGCTGACGGCCGAAGTGAAGGCTGCGCTGGCCGGCAAGACCCTGGACTTCGCCGCCGCCCCGGCAGCTTTCAACGCGGCCCTGGCCGCGCATCTGGCAACGGTGGGCGCGAAATTCGCCGGCCGCACGGTCGATGCGGAGCGCCGCGCCCTCGTGCGCGAGCATTTCGAAGACACCCTGGCCTCGAAAGCGGGCGCGCCCGTCAACGAAGCGCTGACGCAAGCCAATCCGGTGGGCGAAGTGAAAGTGACCGTGACGCGCTACCAGATCCAGGCGGCCGACAAATTCTACGTGCCGTACGAAGGTGCGAACGCGAAGATCAAGGGTGAATTCCCGAACGGCTTCCTGCCGTCGTACGGCTCGGGCCTGGCCTACAAGGGCAAGAATGCGGCCGGCGACCTGGAATTCTATGGCTTGACGGACCGCGGCCCGAACGGCGACGGCCCGCTGGTGCCCGATCCCTCGGGCAAGGGCACCATCGGCAGCAAGATCTTCCCGTCGCCCAGTTTTACTCCGTCGTTTGGCGTGATCACGGTGGGCAAGAACGGCGCCGTGCTGGCGTCGAGCACGCCGATCAAGGTGTCGGCTGCCGTCAACAGCTCGGGCTTGCCCGTGCCCGTGGGCGCGGTCGGCAATTCGGCCGAGATTCCCGTCATGGATGCGATGAAGTTCGATGCTAGCGGCAAGGCCGTCTTCAACGCGGGCGGCCTCGATTCGGAAGCCATCGTCGTCGATGCGAAGCGCAATGCGCTGTGGGTATCGGACGAATACGGCCCGTTCATCATCAAGATCGATGCGGCCACGGGCGTCATCCAGGCCAAGTACGAGCCGGGCAAGGGCTTGCCGGCGCTGTTCGCCAAGCGCCGCGCGAACCGCGGCATGGAAGGCATGACCCTCGACACGAGCAACGACAAGCTGTACGCCTTCCTGCAAAGCCCCTTGAGCGATGGCACGGCCATGTATTCGGTGACGAAGAAGGCGGAGCAGGTGGAGCGCTTCGCCCGCTTCACGCGCTGGATCGAATTCGACCCGGTGACGGGCACCAGCGGCAAGATGTATGCGTATCCGCTCAATGCGGCCGACTACCAGGATGGCCGCACGGGCAATGCCAAGCTGGGCGACATGGTGGCGCTGGGCGGCGGCAAGTTCCTCGTCATCGAGCAGGGCGCCGCGCCGTCGGGCAAGGTCTTCAACAAGCTGATGCTGGTCGAATTGAAGGGCGCCACGGACATTTCCGCCGCCGCCTTCAATGCGACGACGTCCGACCTGGAGAAGAGCAGCATGGGCGGTGCTGGCGTCAACGGCGCCGACTGGGCCGCCGTCACGCCGCTGAAGAAAACCCTGCTGCTGGACTTGAACGCCATCGGCTGGGCGGCGGAAAAGGCGGAAGGCCTGACCCTGATCGACGACTCCACCATCGCGCTGGCCAACGACAATGACTTCGGCCTGAAGACGAAGATCTTTGACGCGAATGGCGTGGAAGTCGATGGCGCTGACGTCACGAAGTGCACGGTCGATGCCAACGGCACCATCGTCACCAGCAGCGCGGCCGGCTGCAACGCGGCCAACACCATCCGCGTGGCGCGCGGCGACGACCGCGAGCGTCCTAGCCGCTTGTGGATCGTGAAGTTCGCCAAGGCGCTCAATACGTATTGATGGCGTATTGATTTGGCCTAATTGATGGATGAAAAAAAGCCGCACAGTGCGAATTGTGCGGCTTTTTTACGCTGGAACAGGCTTACTTTTTAGTGTAGGTGTTGAGCCAATCGAGCACCGTGTGATGCCACAGCAGCGAATTGGCCGGTTTCAGCACCCAGTGGTTCTCGTCCGGGAAGACCAGCAGCTTGCTCGGGATGCCCTGGCGCTGCAGCGCCGTGAAGGTGCCCAGGCCTTGCGCGGTAGGGATGCGGAAATCCAGGTCGCCCTGTACCACCAGCATCGGCGTCTTCCAGTTCTTCACGAAATTGACGGGGTTGAACTGTTCGTGCTTGGCCGGCGCGTCGTAGTACGGGCCGCCGTTTTCCCACTCGGTGAACCACAGTTCTTCCGTCGCGTAAGCCATGCCGCGGTTGTCGAACACGCCGTCGTGGTTGACCAGACACTTGAAGCCATCCGGCCAGTTACCGGCGATCCAGTTCATCATGTAGCCGCCGTAGGACGCGCCCAGCGCGCAGCTGCGCTCGCGGTCCAGCCACGGGAACTTCTTGGTGGCCGCTTCCAGGCCCTTCTGCAAGTCGACCAGCGGCTTGCCGCCCCAGTCGCCGCTGATGGAATCCGTGAATTTCTGGCCATAGCCGGTCGAACCGTGGAAGTCGATGAAGACGGTGGCGTAGCCGGCGCCCGCATACACTTGCGGGTTCCAGCGGTAGCTCCAGCTGTTGCCAAAGCTGCCTTGCGGGCCGCCGTGCACCAAAAAGGCGACCGGATATTTTTCGCCGGCCTTGGCGTTCCATGGCTTCATGACGTGGCCGTAGACGGTTTCGCCATTCGCACCCGCAAACGAGAACTGTTCATATTCGCCGAAACGCACGTCGGCCAGGGCCGCCGCATTCTGCTTCGTCAGCTGCACCATCGGCGCGTTTTCCGACTTCGCATCGAGCTTGCGCGTGTACAGCTGCGCGCCCGAGGCCAGGTTGGCTTGCGCCAGCACGATGGTATTGCCGCGCACGTCGAAGTCGCCCACGGCGCCCTTGCCCGTCAGCGCAGCGACCTTGCCGCTGGCCGCGTCGATGTGGAACAAGCGGTGCTGGCCCACGTCATCGGCGGCGACGAGGAAAGCCTTGCTGTCCGGCGTCCAGCGGAAGTCGGCCACGGAACGGTCCCAGTCATCGGCCAGGGTGCGCTTCTTGCCGGTGGCGACATCCATCAGCACCAGATGAAAACGGTCCGCTTCGAAGCCCGGCTTGGTCATGGCGACATAGGCCAGGGTGCGGCCATCGGGCGAGTAGGTGGCTTTCGCATCCCAGGCCGGATTGTCGGCCGTGAGGTTGCGCGGCGCCTGGCCGCCGGCGGCAGGAATCGTGTAGACGTCGAAGTTGGTCGACCACGATTCCGTGCGGCCGGCCACGCGCACGGAGAAGGCTACCGTCTTGCCGTCCGGGCTGAAGTGGTATTCGCCATTGTCGCCGAACGGTTTCGAGGGCGCGTCGCCGTCGAGGGTGCCGCTCAGGCTCACGGGCGCGGCGCTGACCTTGCCCGTGGCGTCGATCGGCGCCGAGTACAGCGCGTTGCGGCGGCCATCGGCCCAGGTATCCCAGTGGCGCACGAACATCTGGTCGTAGACCATGCCGCTGGCCTTGTTTTTCGCTTTGTCATCGAGGCGCTTCTTTGTGCAGGCGAGGTCCGCGCAATCGAGGAAGACGCCCATGCTGAAGGCCAGGCGGTCGCCCTGCGGCGACAGGCGGTAGGTGTCGACGTCCAGCGCCAGGTCGGTGACCTTGGCCGCTTCGCCGCCGTTCAGGGGCAGCTGCCACACTTGCGAGGAGCCGGAACGGCCGGACAGGAAGTAGATGGCGTCGCCGTTCGGCGACCATTGCGGGTCGCTGGAGCTCGCTTCGCCACGCGTGAGCTGGCGTGGCGCCGCGTTCGGCGCGCGCAGGTCGATCATCCACAGCTGCGTGTTGCCGCGGTTCTTGTCCAGGTTGGTGGTGCGCACCGTGTAGACGACGCGCGTGGCGTCCGGCGACAGCACGGGGCTGCCCACACGTTCCATGGCCACCATGTCTTCCACGGTGAAACCGCGCGGCGCGGCCAGGGCCGGCACGGCGGCGGTGGTGGCCATGGCGGCACTGAATGCTCCCAAGAGCAGCAGACGTAAACTCATTCAAACTCCCGATTTTTATGACGACGTTATCGATATGGTATTGATGTGGCCGGCTGTACCGCCGGCAGCCCGACATCATAGCAATAAAGACGCGCCTGCTGCGGGAGTTGACCGCCGGTTAGCCGGCCGGCACTGCCAGTTGGTCGAGCGCCACGTGGCCCAGGAAGCCGCCCTGGCTGGTGGCCGGCAAGCCGTCCTCGATGGCGTGGGCAAAGCGGATGCCGGGGTCCTGTTCCAGCGCCGCCAGCACGCGTGCCGTGTCCGGATAGTCTGCCAGGCGCGCCAGCTGCAGCGGTTCGGCCCAGCGCGCCGTGGCGGCCAGGTAGGCGTCGGCGATGGTGGGGCCGGTATCGGAAGCGAGCCAGGTGCGGCCGGCGAGCAGGCGCTCCAGGTGCGCCAGGCTTTTGTTGACCTTCTCGACGGCCATCTCGCGCCAGACGGCCGCGCGCGCGTCGGTTTCCGGCGCGTGCGATGCCTGGAAGGCGGGCATGAAGGCCGCGTGGAAGGTCGTGTGCAAAAAGGAGAGCACGCTGTTCAGGCGGTCGTATTGCGGCGTGCCCTGCGCAAACCCCAGGCCGCTATTGGGTGCGCGCGCGGCGATATGCAGCAGGATCGCCATGCTTTCCAGCAGCGGCGCGCCCGCGTGCGTGAGCAGGGCCGGCGTCTGGCCCAGGGGATTGATGGCGAGAAAGGCGGGATGCAGCTTGCTGGCCGGGTCGCGCGCTTCCACGCGGGCAAGTTGGTACGGCAGGCCGCTCCATTCGAGGGCGGCGATGGCGGCAAACGAGCAGCCGAACGGCACGCTGTAGATCAGGGTGGTTTCCATGCTGGAGCTCCGGTGAGATAAAAGAAGGGCAGTCTAATCGTGATGGTTACTATTTGGAAGAAGGCAGAATAATGTGGTATAGGTACATTTTTTATACCAGATGGAAAGCCAACCATGAAAGACAATGTCTCCGGCTGCGCCGTGGAAGAAGCCATGCGACTGCTGGGTGGGCGCTGGCGCATCGTGCTGCTCAGCTATCTGATGGCGGGGCCGAAGCGCTTCAGCGAAATCCGCCGCGCCGTGCCGAATATCTCGCAGCGCATGCTGACCCTGGACTTGCGCGCGCTGGAAGAGGCGGGCTTGCTGACGCGCACGATTTACGCGGAAGTGCCCGTCAAGGTGGAATACCGGCTGACGGACGAGGGCTTGCGCTTGCGGGAGCTGGTCGAGATGCTGCGCGCCATCGGCTTGCGCCTGCGCGGACAGGCGGATGGGGGTGGCGCCTTTCTCACGCCCGATGGCGATGATCATTCTCAATAGAAACAACTGTCTTTATGCAAAGTGCTAGACTGCCGGCCTTTGCTCACTACTCTCGATACCCATGCGCCTGACTTCCCTCGCCCTGACCGCCGCCGCCCTGTTTGCCGCCTTGCCGGCCCAGGCGGCCACCATGCCGACGCTCGAACAAATCCACGCCGCCGTGCAGGTGGGCGTGGCCAAGACCCGGGCCAAAATGCAATCGACTGTGACGGTACCGATCGCCGTCAAGGTCACCAGCTTGACCGGCTGCCAGGATTCGCAGGAAGTGCCGGGCGAAGTGGTGTGCCTGGTCGCCATGAGCGGGGGCATGCGCGATGCTTTCATGGTGCTGCCGTTGCGCAACGAGAACGGTACCTGGGTGGGCGTCGAGCGCAAGGATGCCAAGTTCGCGGGACCGTCGCCGGCCGAGGCGCAAGCCATGATACGCGCCTGGGCCAAGGAAGAAGTGGCGCGCAATCCGGAAGCGGCCAAGGATGTGCAGATGCAGGAAGCGCAGAGCACCATGCAAGTCAAGGCCATCAACGAGTGCGAGGTCAAGCGCAAGACGGGCTATCTGGTATGCGATACGGAATTGAGCGTGCCGAGCCGTCCGGAAGCCATCAAGACGGAACTGACCTTCATGCTGGAAAACGCCAACTGGCGCTACGTGCCGCGCTAAGCCGCCGCGTTGTTTGCCGCCGGGACAGTCACGCTGTTCCGGCACCGTTCCCGCCATCCCCCTGCGGCCACGCTGCCGCCTGCAATATTTGCAGATTCGCAAGGCAATTTCGCCAGTGAAAATTGCCGATTTAAATTAATAATTAGATATTAAAATTAATGTATCGGTGCAGATTGCCGCCGGCTTCCTGCCGCCTTGCATTTGCCCGCTTCCCCGTGCCTGCACGGGCTACCTTTGAGGATGTGACCATGCGACTCAATCTTCCCGTCAGCGATACCGAAATCAACCTGAGCGATACCGAGACCATCGTCTCGACTACCGACTTGCAAGGCAATATCACCTATGCCAACCCGTATTTCATCGCCGTCAGCGGTTACAGCGCGGAAGAATTGATCGGTGCGCCGCAGAACATCCTGCGCCATCCCGACATGCCGGTCGAAGCGTTTGCCGATTTCTGGGCCACCATCCGTTCGGGGCGCTCGTGGAGCGGCATGGTGAAAAACCGCTGCAAGAATGGCGATTACTACTGGGTGCTGGCGAACGTGACGCCGGTGGTGGAAGACGGCGTGGCCGTCGGCTACATGTCAGTGCGCACCAAGCCCACGCGCCAGCAGGTGGCGCAGGCCTCGGCCCTGTACGCGCGCATCAAGGCGGGGCAGGCCGACGGCATCGTCATCAGCCAGGGCGCGGCCGTGCGGACTGACTGGCTGGCCAGGTTCGCGCGCCTGCGTGACTTGCCGCTGGGCAAGCGCATCGGCTGGAACCTGGGCTTGCTGAGCCTGGTATTGCTGCTGCAACTGGCGTGGAATGCGGGCGTGCTGCCGGCCGGCGCGGCCGGCTGGCTGACGGGGCTGTCCGTGGCGGCCTTGGGCGCGACCCTGTATTTCTGGCACAGCCTGCACCGCGCCGTGCTGCAACCGTTGCAGCAGGCGCGCCAGGCTTGCGACGTGATGGCGGGCGGCGACCTGACGGGCGAGCTCGATACGACGCGGCGCGACGAGATGGGGCAACTGCTGCGCTCCCTGCGCCAGCTGCGCGTAAACTTGCATTCCATCGTCGGCGACGTGCGCGGCAATTTCTTGCGTATCAGCATGGCCAGCCAGGAAATCGCCGCCGGCAATATGGACTTGTCGGGCCGCACGGAAGCGCAGGCGTCAGCTCTGCAGCAGACGGCGTCGAGCATGGAACAGCTGGCGGCCACGGTGCAGCAAAACAGCGGCAACGCCGTGCAGGCCAGCGACATGGCGGGCAAGGTCCACGGCCTGGCCGGGCGCGGCGGCGAGATCGTCGGTCAGATGGTGAGCATGATGGCCGATATTGACGCTTCATCGAAGAAGATCGGCGACATTACGGGCATTATCGAAGGCATCGCCTTCCAGACGAATATCCTGGCCCTGAACGCGGCCGTGGAAGCGGCGCGCGCCGGCGACCAGGGGCGGGGCTTTGCCGTGGTGGCGGGCGAAGTGCGCAGCCTGGCCCATCGCAGCGCGGCGGCGGCCACGGAAATCAAGCAATTGATCACGGCGTCGTTGGCGCAGGTGCAGGCGGGCGCGAAGCTGGCCCAGCAGGCGGGCGCCAGCAGCGCCGAAATGCTGGGCGCCGTGCAGGGCGTGCACGGCATCATGGAAGAGATCGCCTCCGCTTCGCGCGAGCAAAGCCACGGCATCGGGCAAGTCAACATGGCCGTCACGCAGATGGATGAAGTGACGCAGCAGAACGCGGCGCTGGTGGAGGAGTCGGCGGCCGCCTCTGCGTCGCTGCAAGACCAGACCTTGCAGCTGGAGCAGGCGATGGCCTTGTTCAAGCTGGAACGGCGGCGCGGCGGCCAGGTAGGCTCCGCCACGCCCCCGCGCACGGGGGAGCGCCGGCGTGCTACAGCAGGCGCTCTGACAACGCCTTGAAGGGCACCTTGGGCACGAGAAAGGCAAACGGCTGGGAGACGGGCGGCAATTGCGCCAGCAAGCCGCAGTCGGCGCGCAAGGCTGTCAGCGCTTGCACTTGATCCAGATCAACGGGCAAGTCGATTTCGCCGAAGACCAGCTTGCCGTTGCGCGGCACGTGCGCGATGGCCGCATCCTGGCAGGCGAGGAAGGCGACGGCGTCGCGCCAGTTGCCGAACAGCGCTTGCCAGCCGGCATCGAGGGCATGGTCGGTTGCGATGTCCGCCTGCACGTCCAGCGATGGCGCGCTGCCGTTGCCGCTGGCAATGCTGCAGCGCGCTTGCGTGGCGCCGACTTCCAGCGTCATGCCGGCGGCCAGGTGGGTCGGAAGGATGTCGCTGAACAGCCGCGTGCCCAGCGCATGCGGCAAGCTGTCCATGATGTTTTTCAGAAAGTACACGCAGGGCACGGCCGGCGAGCCCGCTGGCGTGTGGTCCAGATATACACGCCAGTTGCTTTGCAATGGAGACGGCAGCATCCGGCGCAGGGGGCCGGGCAGGGCCGGGCCGAAATGCCCGTGACGGTAGGTCAGCACGGTAAATGGCGTCTTGCCGTCGCGCTGCCACAGGGTCACGCCGGCGGGCAGCAGTTGCTGCGCGGCAGCGGCGTCGACCAGCCAGCTCACGTAGACGACGTCGCGCACGTCGCTGTGCAGGGTCAGGAAGGGCAGGCGGGACATGATCGCCTGGCGTAGGTTGGCAAAGCGCGTGGAATTGGCGAGCGCGGCAAACAGGCGCCCCGGCCAGCCCGCGCGCGGGTGGCGGTAAGTGTTGTCTTGCAATTAGGAACTTTCGGGGTAGATACCGGGGGAATACGCTGATGCAAAAGCACCCGTCCACATCATCGCGAGCGGCAGCGATGTGTGGCCGAGACGCGCAGCTGTGCTGGAGCACAGCGAGCATCGCAGGCCGCACAGGGCGCCGCGCAGCCGATGTGGGCGGGCGTCACTATTATTGCATGTGCCAGCCGTGGCTCACGACGATCGATTGGCCGCTCAGGGCGTTCGACGGGAAAGCTGCCAGGAACACGGCCGTTTGCGCCACGTCTTGCGTGGTGGTGAATTCGCCGTCAATGGTGTCTTTCAGCATGACTTTCTTGATCACGTCTTCTTCGCTGATGTTCAGTTGGGCAGCCTGTTCGGGGATTTGCTTGTCGACCAGCGGCGTGCGCACGAAGCCGGGGCAGATGACGTTGGCGCGGATGCCATCCTTGGCGCCTTCCTTGGCCACCACCTTGGCCAGGCCCAGCAATCCATGCTTGGCGGCAACGTAGGCGCTCTTGAACGGCGAGCCTTCGTGCGAGTGCACGGAGCCCATGTAGATGATGGCGCCGCCGCGGCCCGCCTTGATCATTTCGCGCATGCAGGCGCGCGTGGTGAGGAAGGCGCCGTCCATGTGAATGGCCAGCATCTTTTTCCATTGATCGAACGGGTAGTCGACGACGGGGCTGATGATCTGGATGCCCGCATTGCTGATCAGGATATCGATGCCGCCGAAGTGGGCGGCGGCATCGGCCACGCCCTTGTCCACTTGTTCTTCGCTGGAGACATCCATGGCGACGGCAAACGCCTGGCCGCCCGACTGCTTGATTTCCTCGGCCGTCTTGCTGGCCGCTTCCAGGGCCAGGTCGGCGATGACGACCTTGGCGCCTTGTTTCGCGTATTCAATAGCCATTTCCTTGCCGATACCACTGGCGGCGCCGGTAATCAGTGCGACTTTGTCTTTGAGTTGCATATTAATCCTTTGCATTGCGGGTTGGAGTGATCGTGGAAAACCTGACTATGCCAGTATAGCCAGAAAACGCGCCGCGCATGCCCCGCGCACGCCTATGGGGCTTGCTGCCGGTCAAGCTGCCTCTCTTGCATTTCCTGCAAGCGCCAGGCGCCGGGATTGGTACCCGCCCAGGTGCGGAACGCGTGATTGAACGCGCTTTGCTCCTGGTAGCCGAGCAGGAAGGCGATGTCGACCAGCGACAAATCCGGCGCGCGCAGATAATCGCGCGCCAGGCCGTACCTGGCCTGGTCCAGCAAGGCCTGGAAGCTGGTACCCGCGTCGGCCAGCTTGCGCTGCAGGGTGCGCGGCGTGACGGCCAGTGCGGCGGCAACGGTGGCCAGCCGCGCCGACCCGTGGCGCAAGCCCGCGACGATGGCCGCGTGGACTTGCGCGTCGATGGCGCCGCCAGTGTCGGTTTCAGCCTGGCGCTGCGCCAGCAGTTGTTCCGCATGCTGGCACAGCACGGGGTACAGGCTGACGTCGGCGTTCGGCACGGGCCAGTCCAGCAATTGCGCATCGAAGGTGGCCGTGTTGGCGGGGGCATTGAAGGCGGGCAGGCTGCCCAGCACGCGCACATATTCGTCGCGGTGCGCCGCGTGGCGCAGCAGGTCGCCGCCGCCATCGTGCGTGAACGCCAGGCGGGCCGGCGGCAGCGGCATGCCCGCCAGCCAGTCGCCGCACACGCGGATGCCGGCAAAGACGCTGTCGACCAAGTGCCGGCTGGCGCCCGGGTAATTGCTTGCCCAGCGGTAGTGCGCGACGGCGCCGTCGCGCTGCAGGGTCGAGCGGCCCAGGTCGTGCGCCAGTCGTTCATAGCGGGCCGTCTGTTCCAGCGCCTGGCCCACGTTGCTGCAACTGAGCAATATCAAACCGTAGGCGCTGTAGGTGCCCATGCGCACGCGCTGGCCCACGTGCAGGCCGAAATGCGCATCGCCCGCCAGTTGCGCGCCCGCATCGAGCAGGCGCACGTAGTCGCACGCGGCCAGGCTGGCTGCGGACGCTTCCAGGCTGTGCGGCGCCACGCCGGCCGCCTGCGCTAGGGCGGCAACGGGGATGCCGTGCGCGCCGGCCGCTTCCAGCAGCGGCTGCAGATAGGCGCCGGCGACCCGGCCTTCAGTGCTTGTCATGATGGAACAATGCGATTGTCATGAAAAACCAATACCCTTGGCCTGTGGCGGCATATGCTGTTGAACAGGCAAGAACAGTATAGCAAGCCGCCGTGGCGCGCAACTGGCCGAACACAGGGGATGTCGATGCAACGCTGGAATGGCTGGGGAGACGAGAGCATCACGTATGCGCTGAGCGAGGACGCGCTGGCCTTCCTGGGCGAGCGCCTGGGGCCGGGCAGCGCCATCGACGACGCCACCTTCGACGACGCCTGCGCGCGGGTGCCTGCTTCGCGCCTGGCGCCGCATCCGCTGATCGACACCCTGCCTGCCACGCGCGTGCGCCATGCGCTCGGCCAAAGCCTGCCCGACTGGTTCAAATTGCGCCATGGCCGCATCGGCGCCGTGCCCGATGGCGTGGCCTTTCCCGACAGCGCGCTGCAGGTGCGCCAGTTGCTCGCGTATGCGCGCCAGGCGTGCATGGCCGTCATCCCGCACGGCGGCGGCACCAGCGTGGCCGGGCATCTGACGGTGGCGGCGGGACCGCGCCCCGTGCTGGCGCTCAGCCTCGTGCGCCTGTGCGCGCTGGGCCACCTGGACCGCGAGGCGCAGCTGGCCACGTTCGGCGCGGGCGTGTATGGCCCCGACCTGGAAGCGCAGTTGCGCGCGCATGGCTACACCCTGGGCCACTATCCGCAATCGTTCGAGTATTCGACGCTGGGCGGCTGGATCGCCACGCGCTCGTCGGGCCAGCAATCGCTGCGCTATGGCCGCATCGAGCAGCTGTTTGCGGGCGGCGAAGTGGAAACGCCGGCCGGCACCCTGAGCATCCCCACGTTTCCCGCTTCGGCGGCCGGCATCGACCTGCGCGAAATGGTGCTCGGCTCCGAGGGCCGGCTGGGCATCGTGACGCAGGCGACGGTGCGCGTCTCGCCGCTGCCGCCGTATGAAGCATTCCACGCCGTGTTTTTCGCCGACTGGGGCCAGGCGCAAGCGGCCGTGCGGGCGCTGGCCCAGTCGCGCCTTCCGCTGTGCATGCTGCGCCTGTCGAATGCGCTCGAAACGCAGACCATGCTGACCCTGGCCGGGCACAAGAAGCTGGTGGGACTGCTGGAGCGCTATCTGTCGCTGCGCGGCTGCGGCGAAGGCAAGTGCATGCTGATGCTGGGCGTCAGCGGCGAAACCGGGCCGGCGCGCGCGGCCCTGCGCGGCGCCCTGTCGCTGGCGCGGCGGCACAAGGGCGTGCACGTGGGGCGGCACATGGGCGACAAATGGAAGCAGGGGCGCTTTCGCAACGTCTACCTGCGCAACGGCGCGTGGGAACACGGCTATGTCATCGATACGGTGGAAACGGCCGTCGACTGGCCGCGCGTCACGGCGATGATGGCGGCGCTGGAGCAGGCGGGCACCAAAGCGCTGGCGCGGCATGGCGAGCAAGTGCATGCGTACACGCATTTGTCGCACGTGTACGCGCAGGGCGCCAGCGTCTACACCACATATGTGTACCGGCTGGCGCCCACCTTCGAGGAAAACATGGCGCGCTGGCGCAATCTGAAGGATGCGGCCAGCGCCGCCATCGTCGCCCATGGCGGCACCATCAGCCACCAGCATGGCGTGGGCACGGATCACGCGCCATGGCTGGCGGCGGAAAAGGGAGAGCTGGGCATCGCCGCCATGCGCGCGCTGCTGCGCCAGTTCGACCCGCAGGGCATGATGAATCCCGGCAAACTGCTGCCTGAAGCGGGAGGCGGCTTGTGAACGCGGCCCCGCGCAGGGTGGATTTGCCTGACGTCCTGGCGCGCGAGTGGGACATCTTGATCGTCGGCGGCGGCATCACGGGCGCCGGCATCCTGCTGGAAGCGGCGCGGCGCGGCTTGACGGCGCTGCTGGTGGAGCAGCGCGATTTCGCCTGGGGCACGTCGAGCCGCTCCTCGAAGCTGGTGCACGGCGGCTTGCGCTACCTGAAGCAGGGACAGTTCGCGCTGACGCGCGAGTCGGTGCATGAGCGGCAAGCCTTGCTGACGGATGCGGCGGGGCTGGTCGAGCCGCAGGGCTTTGCCTTTGGCGATTACACGGGCCGGAAGCCGGGCCGGCGCCAGTTCATGCTGGGCCTGGCCATCTATGACGTGATGGCGGGCCGGCGCGCGCGCCGCTATGTCGATGCGGCGGATTTCGCCATGCTGGCGCCGCATGTCAACCGCGATGGACTGCGGGGCGGCATGTTGTACCAGGACGCCAAGACGGACGATGCGCGCCTGGTGCTACGCGTGCTGCAGGAGGCGCGCCGCCATGGCGGCGTGGCCGTCAATTACCTGGGCGTGGCATCGCTGCTGCGTGACGATGGCAAGGTCGCCGGCGCCACCTTGAACGATGCGGTCGATGGCAGGGCACTCACAGTGCGCGCGCGCCTGGTGATCAGCGCCACGGGCGCCTGGGCCGACGGCTTGCGCGGCCAGGTGGGAGAACAGCCGAAACTGCGGCCCCTGCGCGGCAGCCATCTGCTGCTGCCGGCCTGGCGTTTGCCGCTGGCGCAAGCCGTCAGCCTGATGCACCCGCGCGATGGCCGCCCCGTGTTTGCGTATCCCTGGGAGGGCGTGACCCTGGTGGGCACCACCGATGTCGACCATGGCGCCAGCCTGGACCTGGAGCCGGCCATCACGCGCGGCGAACTCGATTATCTGCTGGCGGCGCTGCGCTGGCAGTTTCCGCAGCTGGCGCTGGGCGAAGACGATGTGCTGGCCACGTTTGCCGGCGTGCGCCCCGTGATCGACAGCGGCCAGCTTGACCCGTCGAAGGAAGCGCGCGAACATGCGCTATGGCTGGAAAACGGCTTGCTGACGGTGGCGGGCGGAAAATTGACGACGTTTCGCGTGATCGCCCTCGACGCCTTGCGCCGCGCCGCGCCGCTGCTGCCGGGCTGGCAGGCGGATTTGCGCCCCTTGCCGATCTTTGACCCGTCGCCGCCCTTGTCGGGCAAGGCCTTGGCGCTCGATGGCGAGCAGCGCGCACGCCTGCTGGGCCGTCATGGCGCGGCCGCGCAAGCGCTGTGCGATGCGGCGCAGGAGGGCGAACTGGCGCCGGTTCCCGGCACGCAGACTTTATGGGCGCAGCTGCGCTGGGGTGCGCGCAACGAGGACGTGCAGCACCTGGACGACTTGCTGCTGCGGCGCACGCGCCTCGGTTTGCAGCTGGCCGGCGGCGCGCTTGCTATCATGCCGCGCCTGCGCGCCATCTGCCAGCAGGAACTGGGCTGGGACGATGTGCGCTGGGAGGAAGAGCAGCAGCGCTACCTGACCCTGTGGCGCCGCCATTACAGCGTGCCGCGAGGCGCATGAAGCAACGATAAAAACTATAAAAGAGGAGAACATCATCGAGACCACCCTGTTTGGCCAGCCCCTGGCGCTGGGCGACGCCCGCATCACCTACGACAGCCTGTCGCCGCTGGACTTGCGCCAGCCCGTGGATGCCCTCGCCGACGATCTGGGCGAAGACCTGCTGCAAATCACGTGCGCGAATGGCGACATCGTCGACGTGGGCTGGTATCCGGCCTGGAATGCGCAGGGACGCTTGCGCGTGGTGGCCGTGCGGGGACAGGACTGGGACGCGCCCGTGTTCAGCGCGCAGCCAGACAAGGATCCGCAGGCGCTGCTGCAGGCGCTGCGCGCCGCGCTGGCCAGCGTGGCCTGAGCCATGACCTCCGCAGCGGGCGATGGCCCGTACATCCTCTCCATCGACAATGGCACGCAAAGCGTGCGCGCGCTGCTGTTCGACCGCGACGGCAAGCTGGCGGCCAAGGCGCAAGTCTTCCTGGAAGCGTATTACTCCGACCACCCCGGCTGGGCCGAGCACGATGCCGACGGCTACTGGCAAGCCGTATGCGAAGCGTGCCAGCAGCTGTGGCGCGGCACGGACATAGCCAAATCCTCGGTGGCCGGCGTGGCCGTCACCACGCAGCGCGGCACGGTGGTCAACGTGGATGAACATGGCGCACCATTGCGGCCCGCGATCACCTGGCTGGATCAGCGCAGCACGCGCGACATTCCCCGGCTGGCGCCATGGTGGCGCGCCGCCTTCCGCGCCACGCGCCTCGACGGCACGATACGCTACTTCCGCCGCGAGGCCGAGATCAACTGGATCAGCGCGCACCAGCCCGACATCTGGCGCCGCACGCACAAATTCCTGCTGCTGTCGGGTTTTCTGAACCACCGGCTCTGCGGAAAGTATATCGATTCGACGGGCTCGCAAGTGGCGTATATTCCCTTCGACTACAAGCGCCACGCCTGGGCCGGGCGCTTCGACTGGAAATGGCAGGCGCTGGCGATTCGACGCTCGATGCTGCCCGAGCTGGTAACGCCGGGCACGCGCATGGGCGCCATCACCAGGGCCGCCGCCGCGGCGACGGGCATCCTGGAAGGCACGCCCTTGCTGGCGGCGGCCGCCGACAAGGCGTGCGAGGTGCTGGGCGCCGGCTGCGTCGAACCGCACGTGGCGTGCCTCAGCTACGGCACCACGGCCACCATCAACACGACCAACCGCAAGTATGTGGAAGTGACGCGCTTCATTCCGCCGTATCCGGCCGCCATGCCGGGCGCCTACAGCACGGAAGTGCAGATATTCCGCGGCTACTGGATGGTCAACTGGTTCAAGGAGCAGTTCGGCGACCGCGAACGGGCGGCGGCCGCCGAAGACGGTGCGGGCTTGTCCGCCGAAGCGCTGTTCGACCGCCTGGTCGAGGCCGTGCCGCCAGGCTCCATGGGCCTGATGCTGCAGCCGTACTGGAGTCCCGGCATCAAGGTGCCGGGGCCGGAAGCGAAGGGCGCCATGATCGGCTTTGGCGACGTGCACACGCGCGCGCACATCTACCGCGCCATCCTCGAAGGACTCGCGTATGCGCTGCGCGAAGGCAAGGAGCGCATCGAGCAGCGCAGCGGCATCGCCATCACGGAGCTGCGCATCGCGGGCGGCGGTTCGCAAAGCGATGCGGCCATGCAGCTGACGGCCGACATCTTCGGCTTGCCCGCCGCGCGCGCCCACGTGTATGAAAGTTCGGGCCTGGGCGCGGCCATCGCCGCTAGCGTGGGCCTGGGCTGGCATGCGGACTTTCCCGCCGCCGTGCAAGCCATGACGCGCAAGGGCAAGGTATTCCAGCCTGATCCCGGGCACAGCAAGGTCTATGAAAAACTGTACCGGCGCGTGTACCGCAAGATGTATGCGCGGCTGCAGCCCCTGTACCGCGAAATCGCCGACATCACCGGCTATCCTGAAAAGTGACCGGCTAGCGCAGGACGAGCGCTTTCACCGTTTCCCAGGCCGCGCTGCCCGATTGCGTGACGCGCACCTGGTTGCGGCCCCCTTCCTTGGCCACGTACAGGGCGCGGTCGGCGGCGACGAACAGCGCTTCGCGGTCGTCCAGCTGGTGTGGGCGGATGGTCGCCACGCCGATGCTGACGGTGATCCACGGCGAGGTGATCGATCGCGGGTGCGGCAGTTGCAGCGCCTCGATGTGCGCGCGGATGGCTGCGGCCAGGTGCAGGGCGCCTTCGGCATCCGTGTCGGCGAACAGCAGGACGAATTCCTCGCCGCCGTAGCGGGCAGCCAGGTCGCCGGGACGTGCGGCGTGCGAGGCGATGGCTTGCGCCACTTGCTGCAGGCAGGTGTCGCCGGCCGGATGGCCCAGGCTATCGTTGTACAGCTTGAAGTGGTCGACATCGAGCACCACCAGCGACAGGACGCCGCCGCCGCGCACGGCGCGCTGCCATTCCTTTTCCAGGAAGCTGTCGAAATGCCGGCGGTTGGCGATCTGCGTCAGCGGGTCGAGATAGGCGGCGCGCTGCAAGGCGTCTTCCGACTGCTTGTGGTGCGTGATGTCGTGCAGCAGGCCGATATACAGGGGCTGGCGCAGATACATGGGCGTCAGGGTCAGGTCCATGCTCAGCGCCTCGCCGTTGCGGTGGCGGATCGCCACTTCGCGCGTGCCGTGGTTGTGCGCTTTTTCCGGATTGGCCGCGTGCATGGCGAAGTAATCGAGGTATTCCTGCGTCACCAGGGGGCTGAGCAACTCGCCGATGGAGCGCCCGGCCAGTTCGTTTTCGCGGTAGCCCAGGTACTGGTCGCAGGCGGGATTGGTGTACTGGATGCGGCCATCGGCTTCGATGATCAGCAAGCCCTCGGCCATGTTGTTGACGATGGTGCGCAGGCGCTCGGCCTGTTCCTGCTGGGTTTCATTGTTGCTGCGGATTTGCAGCTGGGCGCGCACGCGCGCGCACACTTCGGCCATGCGCAGCGGCTTGCTGATGTAATCGACGGCGCCGCAGTCGAAGCCGGCCACCACGTCTTCCGTTTCCGTCTTGGCGCTCATGAAGATGACGGGGATACCCTGCGTCAGCGGGTGCTGCTTGAGGCGGCGGCACGTTTCGATGCCGTCCATGTCCGGCATCAGCACGTCGAGCAGGATCAGGTCGGGGTGGGCGCGCTGGGCGATCGCCAGCGCCCGTTCGCCGGACGTGGCGACATAGGTTTGATAGCCTTGCTCGCTCATCAGTTTGCGCAGCAGCTCAAGGTTGGCCGGCGCATCGTCGACAATCAAAATGGCGGCCTCGCGCCGCTGGGAATGCTCCACACTGCCTGGACTCATTGCTTCCGGCCTTCTCGATGTACTTTGCGATGCCAGCGATTGCTGCACTTTCGGTGATGCTGACCGGGTTCAAATCTGCGACAGCGGTCAAATCATACCGCCTTGCCAATTTTTTGGGTGAAAAAATCGACGTTGCACGAGGCGGTAAAATATTATTTTTATGCTATTTTTAAAAATAAATACACGCAATTGCTATCGTGAAGGCGGTTTTTGGGCGAAAAAGACGCGTGCCCCCTGGAGTTGGGGCAGCTGGGACACGCCCCGCGGCAGGCGGGGCGTGGGGAGTGCAATTACATTTTTGCGGCGATCAGTTTGCCGAGGATGGCGATGCCTTCGCGGATGCGTTCCGGCGGCACCGTCACGAACGACAGGCGCAAGGTGTGCGTTTCCGGCGTGTTGGCGTAGAACGGCGCGCCCGGCACGAAGGCGACCTTGTTGGCGATGGCTTCATCGAGCAGTTTCATCGCATCGATGTGCTTCGGCAGGGTGACCCAGATGAACATGCCGCCTTCAGGCTTGGTCCACGTGACGCCGGCCGGGAAGTGCTCTTCCAGCGCCGACAGCATGGCCTGGCACTGGTTGCCGTACAGGCTGCGGATGCTGGGGATATGCCGGTCCAGGAAGCCATCCTTGATCACTTCATGCACGACCATCTGCGTCAGTTGCGACGTGTGCAGGTCGGCCGCCTGCTTGGCCAGTTCCAGGCGGCGCACCAGCGGCATCGGCGCCACCACGTAGCCGAGGCGGATGCCGGGCGTGAGCACTTTCGAGAACGAGCCCATGTAGATCACGCCGTCCGGATTCATGTTGATCATCTTCGGATACGGTTCGCCGCTGTAGCTCAGGGCGCCGTACGGATCGTCCTCGATAAGCGGCAGGCCGTGGCGGGCGCAGGTTTCCACCAGTTCCACGCGGCGCGCCACGGACAGGCTGCGGCCCGTCGGGTTCTGGAAGTTCGGCAGCGCGTACAGCAGGCGCGCGCCATCGGCGACGGGGTTGACCGACGACGGCACCAGGCCTTCGTCATCGGTATCGACGGAAACGAATTCGGGACGGTAGACGGAAAACGCCTGCAGGGCGCCCAGGTAGCTGGGGGTTTCCACCAATACCTTGCTGCCTTCGTCGATCAAGACCTTGCCCAGCAAGTCCAGCGCCTGCTGCGAGCCGGACGTCATCAGCACTTGTTCTGGCATGATGGTGCTGCCGTTGGCGGACAGGGAATCGGCGATCCACTGGCGCAGCGGCAGGTAGCCGTCGGTCGGGCCGTATTGCAGGGCGACCTTGCCATTGTTCGACAGGACCTTGTCGAAGGCGGTTTTCATTTCTTCCACGGGGAAGGTGGCGGGCGAGGGCAGGCCGCCGGCAAACGAGATGATCTCGGGACGCTGCGTGATCTTCAGGATTTCGCGGATGAACGAGCTTTGCAGCTGTTCCGCGCGTTCGGCAAAGCGCCATTGGATCGGATTCGGATTTTCAATTTTCATACGAGTCTCACAGAAGATGCCGAGCTGCGCCGGCTGGATTTGTTGGCCCGCTTGTGGCGGTGCGTGCGCAAGCGGCGCCGGATAGGCGTCGCCATGGTGCTGCGGTATTGTACGGCTTGCACGCCGCTCTGCCCATCCGCACGCGCAACGGCGTTGCAAATGGGCGTCAGGGAGCGTTACTTCAGCTTGCGCCCGATCCCTACCACGGCGATCACGGCGCCCGCAAACAGCAGGCTTTCACCCGTCAGGGGTTCGTGCAGCAGCACGGCCGCGCCCAGCAGGGTGAGGAAAGGCTGCAGCAACTGCGTCTGTCCCACGCGCGCCACGCCGCCCAGCGCCATGCCCCGGTACCAGAAAAAGAAGCCGATAAACATGGAAAACACGGAAATGTAGGCGAAGCCCAGCCAGGCGGCCCCGCTGGCCTGCGCCATCAGCGCGCGTTGCGGCCAGGCGTTCCACAGCACCACGGGCAAGACAAATGGCGCGGCCAGCAGCAGCGCCCAGGAAATCACATGCTGGCCCGGCATGGCTTGCGCCAGGCGCCCGCCTTCGGCATAGCCGAGTGCGGCCAGCAGTACTGCGGCAAAGATCAGCCAGTCGGCCAGGTGGAAGCTGCCGCCGCCCTGGCGTAGCGCGAAGGCCACCACCAGCGCCGTGCCGAGCAGGGCCATCAGCCAGAAGCCCAGCGATGGGCGCTCCTTGCCGCGCAGCACGGCAAACACGGCGGTGGCCAGCGGCAGGATGCCCACCAGCACGGCGCCGTGCGAGGCGGGCAGGCTGCGCATGGCGATCGACGTCAGCCAGGGGAAGCCCAGTACGCAGCCCAGCGACACGAGCGCCAGCGGCAGCCATTGTTCGCGGCGCGGCATCGGCGCGCGCTGCTGCCATAGCCACAGGCCGGCCAGGACGGCGGCCACCAAGGCGCGGCCCAGGGCGACGAAGGTGGGGTCGAGTTCGGCCACCGCCAGCCGCGTAAAAGGCAGGGTCAGGCTGAAGAGGGCGACGGCGATCAAGCCCAGCAACAGGCCGGTGCGGTCGGCGCCGAGGCGCGGTGGATGGTTGGAAACGATGGTGCTGGTGTGCGAAGACATGGGATTCCCGAGGCTGGCGTGACAAGGTCTGGGCATGGATTAGACTGCCCGATACTGCTATCCTAGGGTGCAATAGCAATACAGTACAAATACACTTCCACGCATAATTTCACATACTGTGATGGTCATATGAGCAATACACTCCCTTTGCTGTCGCGCGTCTCGGGCGAAACCCTGATCGACCAGATCGTGCGCTCGCTGGCGGCGCGCATCGACGACAAGCTGCTGCGCGGCGGTGCGCGCATGCCGTCGATCCGCCAGTGCGCCGCCAGCCTGAGCGTGTCCTGCGCCACGGTGGTGGCCAGCTACGACAAGCTGGTGGCGCGCGGCTACCTGGAATCGCGGCGCGGCGCCGGCTTTTTCGTGTGCGAGCGCTCGCCGTTGAACACCCCCTTGCCGCCCGCTGGCGCGCAGGATGCGGCGGCGCAGCCGATGGACGTGGTGTGGCTGATCCGTAATATGTTCCGCCAGACGCCGGCCATCCCCGCGCCAGGCTCGGGCATGCTGCCCGCCGAGTGGCTCGATGGCGACCTGGTGGCGCGCGCCTTGCGCGACGTCAGCCGCCAGCCCGGCAGTTTGCTGCTGGGCTACGGCGCGCCGCAGGGTTTCCTGCCGTTGCGCCAGCAGTTGCAGCTGAAGCTGGCGGGGCTGGAAATCGGCTGTCCGCCCGAGCAGATCGTCACCACGGTGGGCGTGATGCAGGCGCTGGATCTGGTGGCGCGCGAGTTTGCCCGTCCCGGTGAAACGATTTTCGTCGACGATCCGGCGTATTGGCTGATGTTCGGCGCTTTTGCCGCCATGGGCATGAATGTCATCGGCATCCCGCGCTTGGCCGACGGCCCCGATATCGCCGTGCTGGCCGAGCTGGCGGCGCTGCACCGTCCCAGGCTGTACGTGATCAATTCGGTGCTGCACAATCCCAGTTCGACGTCGCTGTCGGCGGCCAAGGCTTTCCAGGTGCTGCGCCTGGCCGAACAGCACGATTTCCTGATCGTCGAGGATGACATTTATTGCGACATGCACCCGGGCGGCGCGGTGCAGCCGGCCACCCGCCTGGCTGCGCTGGACCAGCTGCGCCGCGTAATTTACCTGGGCGGCTTTTCCAAGAGCCTGGCGGCGAACCTGCGCGTGGGCTTCATCGCCACCTCTGCGGAGCGGGCGCAGCGCCTGGCCGACCGCAAGATGCTGGCGACGCTCACCACCAGCGACATCGGCGAGCGCGTGGTGTATAAAATCCTCTCGCAGGGGCTATACCGTAAGCATGCGGAGCGCCTGCGCGCGCGGCTCGACAAGGTGCGCGAGGGCACGTACCGCAAGGTCGAGCAGGCGGGCTTGCGCTTCGATCCGGCATCGGCGGGCATGTTCGTATGGGCCGATGCGGGCTGCGACACGAATGTATTGGCCGAAAAGGCGCTGGCCGAGGGCCTGGTGCTGGCGCCGGGCAGCCTGTTTTCGCCGCGCCAGTTGCCGTCGACCCGCATGCGCCTGAACCTGGCCACGGTGCAGGACGATCGCATCTGGGCGTTTTTCGACCGCGCACTGGGGTAAACTGGGCATTGCAGGACATTCGGCTGGGGCTCTTGAAATCGCTTGGACCATCCCCAACTCCGTAGAATCCGTCCCATCCACAAGACTATGAGGTAAAAATGGCTGTCTCCGAAAAGCAAACCCTGGGTTTTCAGACCGAAGTGAAGCAAATGCTGCACCTGATGATCCATTCCCTGTACTCGAACAAGGAAATCTTCCTGCGCGAATTGATCTCGAACGCGTCCGACGCGGCCGACAAGTTACGCTTTGAAGCGATCGATAACGACGCCTTGTACGGCAACGATCACGAATTGAAGATCAAGGTCAGCTTCGACAAGGATGCGCGCACCATCACCATTTCCGACAACGGCATCGGCATGACCCGCGACGAGGCAATCTCGCACCTGGGCACCATCGCCAAGTCGGGCACCAAGGAATTCTTCGGCAAGCTGTCGGGCGACCAGCAGCAGGACGCGGCCCTGATCGGCCAGTTCGGCGTGGGCTTCTATTCCGGCTTCATCGTCGCCGACAAGATCACCGTCGAAACGCGCCGCGCCGGCGTCGACGCCTCCGAAGGCGTGCGCTGGGAATCGGCCGGTGAAGGCGATTACAGCATCGAGACTATCGAAAAAACGGGCCGCGGCACGGACATTATCCTGCACCTGCGCGAAGGCGAAGACGAATTGCTGTCGAGCTGGAAGATCAAGTCCATCATTCGCAAATATTCGGACCATATCTCGCTGCCGATCGTGATGCAGAAGGAAGAGTGGGACGACGAGAAAAAAGAAACTGTCCTGAAAGACGAATTCGAAACCGTCAACCAGGCCAGCGCCCTGTGGGCCCGCAACAAGGCCGACATCACGCCGGAACAGTACGACGAATTCTACAAGCACGTGTCGCACGACTTCCAGTCGCCGCTCACGCACACGCACAACCGCGTGGAAGGCCGCAGCGAGTACACGCAGCTGCTGTACATCCCGGCCAAGGCGCCGTTCGACATGTGGGACCGCAACAAGCGCGGCGGCATCAAGCTGTACGTCAAGCGCGTCTTCATCATGGACGATGCCGAGCAGCTGATGCCGACCTACCTGCGCTTCGTGCGCGGGGTGATCGACTCGGCCGACCTGCCGCTAAACGTATCGCGCGAAATCCTGCAGGAATCGCGTGACGTGAAAGTGATCCGCGAAGGCTCGACCAAGCGCGTGCTGGGCATGCTGGAAGAACTGGCGAACGCGGATGAGCAGGACAAGAAGGACAAGTACGCCGTCTTCTGGAAGGAATTCGGTCAGGTGCTGAAGGAAGGCATCGGCGAAGACGCGGCCAACAAGGAGCGCCTGGCCAAGCTGCTGCGCTTTGCCTCGACGGCCAACGACAGCGACGAGCAAATCACCTCGTTCGCCGACTATGTGGCGCGCATGAAGGAAGGCCAGGACAAGATTTACTACGTCACGGCCGACAACTACGCCGCCGCCAAGAACAGCCCGCACCTGGAAATCTTCCGCAAGAAGGGCGTCGAAGTGCTGCTGCTGACGGACCGTGTCGATGAATGGATGCTGTCGTTTATCCAGGACTTCGAAGGCAAGGAACTGGTCTCCGTCGCCAAAGGCGGCCTGGACCTGGGCGCGCTGGAAGATGAAGCGGAAAAGAAAGAGCACGAAGAAACGGAAACCTCGTACGCCGACCTGGTGGGCAAGATGAAGGCCGTGTTGGCCGACAAGGCCAAGGATGTGCGCGTGACGTTCCGCCTGACCGATTCGCCAGCCTGCCTGGTGGCCGATGAAAACGAATTGTCGGGCAACCTGCTGCGCATGCTCAAAGCTGCTGGCCAGAGCGCGCCGGAATCGAAGCCGATTTTGGAAATCAACCCGAACCACCCGCTGGTGACGCGTTTGAAGTACGAAGATGCGGAAGGCGGCAAGTTTGGCGACTGGGCCAACATCCTGTTCGACCAGGCCATGCTGGCTGAAGGCGGTTCGCTTGCCGATCCGGCCAGTTTTGTGAAACGCCTCAACGAATTGCTGCTCAATTCGGCGAAGTAATCGCCTCGCTGCAGATGTAATCAAGCCGGCCCTTTCCTCGTGAAAGTGCCGGCTTTTTTTATGCTACAGTGCGCGATTATTTTATTTTATGGAAAAAGCAATGGCGCATTGCCCGGCATGTGACAGTTCCAACGTTCAACGCCTCTCCATGGTGCATGCCTCCGGCATTTCCGGCACCTCTACCCATATGTCGGGCAGGATCGATGGCGATTTCATCCACGGTCATGCGCATACGCGCAGCCAGACCTTGCTGTCACGCCAGGCCGCCGGGCCGACGATGCAGACCCACCAGAAGGCAGGGCTGATCGTGTTGGGCGTGATCATTTTTGTCATCGCCGCCGTCGTCTTTTACCAGGCCGGCGCGAATGGCCTGTTCTGGATCTTCGTGGCAGGGGGCGTCGTCTCCATCGCCTTGTCGCAAACGACCTTCGTCGCCAATTGGGACAAGGAGGCTGCCGCCTTGCAGGACAAATATGCGCGTACCTTCATGTGCCATGCCTGCGGCCACCGCTTCATTCCCGTACTCAAGCAGCCATGAAGATCCGGCTGATGGCGGGCCTGGGCGCGCATGCGCTGGGCTGTCTGCTGTTTATCGCATTGAGCTGGCTGGGGTTTTACCTGTACACGCAACTGTTCGGCAGCCTCGGCTCGCGCGGCGTGGCCGGCGGCCTGGCCCTGCTGCTGGTGTTTTACGTGTATGCGGGTACCAACCTGGTGCTGGCGCTGCTGCCGCCCGGCAGGGTGAAGTCGCTGCTGTGCGGTTTGCTGGGCGCGGCCGTGCTCGCGTATCTGTTGCCCCAGCATCCGTTGCGGGCGATTTACTTCAGCGTGCTGGCGGGCGGCTTGAGCTGGCTGGCCGTGCTGGCCGGCACGCGTTTAAGCGGATACCTGCGCGGCTGACAGGGCGTTGACAAAGGCGGCGACGGCGACGGTGGCCGCTTCCGGCGCCGCCTGCAGCAGCATGTGCGGCGCGGCGATGTCGGCCAGTTGCGCTCCGGGTGCCAGGCGCAGTATCTGCAGGGCGTTCGCCGGCGGCACCAGGCGGTCGTGCCGGGCGCGCAGATACAGCACGGGCAAGCTGCCGCGCGCGAAGCTGCGCGAGGCGTCGGTTTCCAGCACGGCGCGCAGGCGCTGGCGCAGCACGCTGGGAGGCACTTGCGCCAGCGCTGCCGCCAGTTCCGCCTGCAGTTGCGGCGTGGCGCAGGGCGCCAGCAGCGCCTGGCGCAGGGCGAAGCCGGGCATGGCGCCAAAGGGCACAAGGCCGAGCAGGTGGCGCAGTGGCGCCAGCATCGGGCGCGGATTGCGCACGAATGAACAGCACAGGATCAGGGCGCGCATGCCGGGCGGCGGATCGGCGCGCAGGGCGGCCCCCAGCGGCCCGGAAAACGATTCGGCCAGCACCACGAAAGGGCGATCCTGCGGCAAGCGCTCGCGCACGAATGCTTCCAGCGCCGCGTAACCGAGTGGCGCGGCCGGATAGGCGATGGCCAGGGTATCGAGGGCGGCCTGCGCGCGCAGGGCGGCGTCAAAGCGGTCGAATAGCCGGGCCGTGCCATCCATGCCAGGCAGGAGGACAAGCAGGGGCGAGGCGTGGGTTGGTGTCGTCATTGCGGCCATCATAGCAGCCGCGCCGGCATATGGGCCGTCCGCCAGCCGCACCGCATGGGCGCTGGCGCCATGCTAGAATCGCCAGCGCGCCCTGCGTGGCCGCAATTGCGGCCAAATCCCCGACAGACAGAATCATGCATATCATTTTTTCGAATTACCGTACTCTGGGCGGCGCCTTGCTGGCAGCGGCCTGCGTCCTTTCCCAGTCCGCCGGCGCCACGGCGGCACCCTCCGCGCCGGCCGGGAAAAGCCTGTCCTCCTTGCTGGCCGGCGGCCCCTTGCCGCGCCTGAGCGACGATGCGCAGGTGCGGGCCGCCCTGTTCGACTTCTTCGGTTACGCGCGCGGCAGTTACACGGAAGACGATGAATTGCTGCTGGCGCAGGCGCTCGAAGCGATCAGCGAAAAGCGCGACGCCACGCGCACCGTGCTGGCCGATGGCCGCCAGTTGCTGGCGTCGATGAATGACCGCAAGCAGGGCCGCGAACGGGGTGCCATGCTGCTCGACAAGCGCGGCGCCATCATCGCTTTTGGCCTCGTCAACGGGCATTGCCACCTCGAGGGCCAGCCGCTGGCAAAAGTCTGCAATCCCGATCCGAACGCGGTGTTGACGGTGTTCCACCGCAAGGGCATGCTGGTCGGCGAAGCGGCGCCCTTGCTGGCCTGGGCCCGGCAATTGCCGCCCATGCTGGCGCTGATCGCGGGCGACAAGGAAGCGGGCGCCGATGGGCAAAAGATCGCCAGCGTCGAATATGTGCTGGCGCAGCCGGCCCTGCCGGGCTGGAACCGTGCCCAGTTGCCGCCCGCCTATCCGCCGGCGCTGCTGGCGCTGCTGCTCGATAAGTCCACGGTGCTGACGTCGGCCGGCGCCGGCGTGTTTGCCTATCCGCTCACCTTGAAGGGCAAGAAACAGAACAATGTGCTGGACCATGCCGAAGGCCGCCCGCCGCGCGACCTGGAAGTGGCGCTGCGCAGCTATGCCAGTTTCGACACGGTGGTGGAGCGCTACCGCCAGCTGGCCAAGGGCGCCAGGCTGCAGCGCAACGAGCGCACGGCCTACCTCGATGGCGACATGGGGCAGGGCAGCTACCGCGTCTACATCCGCAACACGGGCGCCGATGGCGTGATGATCGACGTGGCGCTGTGGCAGCGCAAGCTGGCGGCCGGCCGCTGATTTCAGCCAGGGCGCGCCGGTTCGTAGCCCAGTTGTACCAGCTGCGCGGCGATGGCGTCGTCGCGTGTTTTCCTGCCGGTGCGCAGGCGCGCATGCGTCAGGGACGCGGGCAAGCCATGCGCCAGCAATGCGTCGATGTCGAGCATGGTCTCGGATGCCGACAGCTGGCGCAGGGCGGGCAAGGTGGCGAGGCCGGGCAGGCTGTCGAGCGTCTTGCAGGTGTGCAGGTTCAGGCGTTCGAGCACGGGATTGGCCCCCAGCGCGATCTGCCGCAGCTTGATCTGGTCTTCCACCCATAGCGCCTGCAGCAACGGGAAGCGGCCGATGTCGCCCAGCGTTTCCAGGCCGCGCACGCGTATCACTTCCAGTTTCTTCAACAGCGGCGCCTCGATGTGGGCGAGCGATTCGCGGCCGCCCAGCTGCAACAGCAGCCTGTCCAGACGGCCCATCTCCGAGATGAAATCCAGCGGCACCTTGTTCTTGATGCGGTACAGCGACAGCTCGTGCAGCGCCGGCAGGCCGGCCAAGGTGTCGATGCGCTGGTGGTGGCCTTCGAGGACCAGGCTGGCCAGGTGCGTATAGTGGCGCAGGGGTGCCAGGTCGATATTGTTTTTGGCCGACTCGCCCAGATGCAGGTATTCGAGGCCGCGCAAACTCTCCAGCTGCAGGATGTCGGCTTGCGCCAGCTCGTACACGCCCAGGCTCAGGCGCTTGAGATGCCGCAGCTCGCCCAGCGCTTCCAGATGGATGGCTTGCCGGTGGTAATCGATGGACAGGCTGGCTACATGCGGCAGCGCGCGCAGGATGCTGGCATCGAACACCCTCGGGTCGTAGCCGTAGATGCGGATGGTCAGCGCCGTGCCGCAGGTGGCGGCCAGGGCGTCGAGGTCGGCCAGCAGCGGTTCCGGCTTGGCCAGGGTATTGAACTGCACCAGCACCTGCTTGCCAGCGGCAATGGCGGCGCGGATCGCCGCGGCGTCTATGTGCTCGGGGTTCTGGATGCACTGTGGCCGTTCTGCTTGCGTCATCGTCACAATCCTATGGGGTAGGTTACCTGCCTGGGGGGCGGACAGCCTTCCGGGCCCGGGAACGTCTGCTTGCCCGTGTCATCGTAGCGCTTGCCGCATTCCACGAGCACGCGCTTGCGGAAGGTGTAGATGCTGGCCACCTTGCCGTTCGGGTGGTAGCAGATATTGTCGCCGTCGCGGTCGGCCGACGCGTAGCTGTTCATGGTCTGGCCATTTACCGTGCGCGTGCTGTGGCCGCTGCGCGGCTCCGTGCATTTGAGCTGGCCGCTTTCGTAATACACGTTGAAGACGGAGGTGTCGGCGGCGCGGTCGACCAGCAGCTCGTCCTTGCGCTTGCCGTTCGGGTAGTTCTCGTATCCTTCCTGGCGCTGGCCGTACTGGAAGGCGTAGTAAGACTGCGGCTTGCCGTCCGGGTAGTACATGTGGTGGTACTCGCACACGTCGTCGCGCGTGCTGCCGTATTCCTGGAAGGTGCAGCGGTGGATGTCGTTGAACAGCTGGCCGTCTTCATAGTACTCTCGCAGGTGCGTGAGCAGGCGGCCCTGATCTATGACGGCCAGGCGCTCCGGCTTGCCGTTCGGGTAGTAGCGCGCGTCCAGCCCCTGCTTCTTGCCGTTGTTCCACAAGGTGTCGAGGCGCAGGATCTTGCCGCTGTCGTCGAACGCCTGTTCGCGCCCATCGAGCTGGCCGTTGCGGTAGGTGACCGTGTAGACCACGTATTCCTTGCCCGCCGGGCCCAGATAGCGCGTGCGGCTGCCATCGAGCACGCCGGCCTGGTAGTGGTCGCGCACGCGCAGCGCGCCTTGCGCATCCGTGTCGACCGCCTCGCCCTGTTTCTTGCCTTGCACAAAAGTGACGCTTTGCGTGACCTTGTCCTTGAGCCTGAGTTTCCACGGCCCGTCGCGCAAGCCGTCGATAAAGCTGCCGTCGCCGTCTTCCGTGATCCACGCGCCATGGCGCGCGCCGTTGACGTAGTTGCCGCGCGTTTGCAGCTTGCCGCCCATGCTGCGCTCGTGCGGACCATTGAGCTGGCCGCCCGTGTAGGTGTCGAAGCCCGTCACTTCCTCTGCATCGGCATAGTTGACGACCGTCCAGCGGCCTTCGCGCTTGCCGGCCCGGTACATGCCGCTCTCGCTCTGCCTTGGATAATCGAAGCGCCACAGGCCTTCCTGCAAGCCGTTGACGAAATGTCCCTTTTCGCTGCCTTCGTGCATGCCTTCGCGCACCCACAGTCCCTGGCGCTTGCCCTTCACGTACTGGCCCCGTTCGACCACCGAACCGTCGTCCCAGGCCAGGCTGTAAATGACGGACGGGCCGTCTGCGCTGCCCGTGAACTGCCGCGGGGCCGTTTCCCACGTCACTTGCCATAGGCGGTAGTTGGGCAGGATGCCCGCGCCCGCGTCGCTGTACAGGGTGTAGCTGGCCGTCAGGTAGTGGTCACCTTTTTTCAGGAAGGTTTTCTTGTAGGTGATGGCGTCCTTGTCGCCAGCGGCCACGGGCTTGCCGTCATCGCTGTAGTAGCCGACGATGGTGCCTTGCGTATGGTCGATGGCGTCGAAGTCCGCATTGCCGCTCTTGCCCCGGGCGACGCTGTAGTCCATCGGTGCCAGTTTCGCCAGCGCGGCCTTGACCAGTCCCGCGTTGGGACTGGCGCTTTGCGCCGCGATGCGGTTCAGGGCCGGCTGCAAGCCATCGAGGCGCCGGTACTTGCCGGAACTGCGGTGGTAGCGGTAGGCGCGCAAGCCATTTTTGTCGCCCTGGCGGAACAGCACCAGCATGGTTTGCACGCTGTCGTCCGTTTCCTGGTCCAGCGAAGCGTAGAAGACGGAGCGGATGACGGCATTGCCGAACTGGTCGAGCAAAATGGGTTTCGCGCTGCCGCTCTTGCACTCGCAGTAATAGCCGTTGACGCCATCTTTTTCCTTGAGGAAGGCGATGTCGAAGCCGCTGTCCTGCGAGGCGCTGATGGCGGGATGGGCGAGGCTCTTGCCTTCATAAAAGGGCGCGCCATGGGCCAGCGCGGAGCAGAGGAGCAAGGGCAGAAGCAGACGTTTCATCGAGTGGCTGGCGCCGGGGCGCCGCAATGGAAAGGCCACGATTCTGCCTGCGTTCTTACTTGTGGGCAAATATGCGCCTATTGTGCGCAGGTGCACGCCCTGCGTGTCAGGGCTGGTGCGCGGCGCAGAAGTCCAGCAGCAGCTGCTCGCCGTCCGGCCACGGGCCGTAGCCGGCGTCGCCGTTGATATGGCCGGCGTCGCCGATCAGGGTGAAATCGCTGCCCCAGGCGGCGGCAAACGCGCGTGCGCGCGCGAAGCTGACGTAGGGATCATCGCCGCTGGCGACCACCAGGCTGGGGAATGGCAAGGCTTGCAGCGGCATCGGCGCAAAGCCCGTCGTGCCGGATGGGTAGGAGGGTGCTTCCACATCGCTGGGGGCGACGAGGAAGGCGCCGGCGATCCTGTGCGGCGAGCCGCTGGCCGCCCAGTGGGCCACCAGCGTGCAGGCCAGGCTGTGCGCCGCCAGCACGGGAGGGCGCTCGCAGGCGGTGATGGCGCGGTCGAGCTCCGCCACCCATTCGTCCTTGTCCGGCGTCTGCCATTCCCCGTGCGGCACGCGCGACCATTGCGGGTGGCGCGCTTCCCAGTGGGTTTGCCAGTGCTGCGGCCCCGAATTCCACAGGCCGGCCAGGGTCAAGACGAGAGGCGACATCATTTCTCCTTATAAATAAAATGCCAGACAAAATCGTAGCGAGCGGCAACGTATTGTGGCCGAGACGCGCAGCTGTGCGCATGCACAGTGAGCATCGCAGGCCGCAAGGCGCGCCGCGCAGTAGATTTGGTCTGGCATTTTTATAGCTCCGTGCGCAGGGCGAACAGCTCCGGGAACAATACCACGTCGAGCATCTTGCGCAAATAGCTCACGCCCGCCGTGCCGCCCGTGCCCGTCTTGAAGCCGATGATGCGCTCCACCGTCGTCACATGGCGGAAGCGCCAGAAGCGGAAGGCCGTTTCCAGGTCCACCAGCTTTTCGGCCAGCTCGTACAGGGCCCAGTGTTTCGACGGGTCGCGGTAGACTTCCAGCCACGCCGCCTTGACCGAGGCGTCGGAGGCGGTCGGCAGGGTCCAGTCGGCGTTCAATCGTTCGGCGGAGATGGGCAAGCCGCTGCGCGCCAGCAGCTTGATGGCTTCATCGTAGACGGAGGGCGCGCGCAGGGCGGCGTCGAGCACCGCATAGGTTTCCGGCGCCGTCGTATGCACGTTGAGCAGGGCGGCGTTCTTGTTCCCCAAAATGAATTCGATTTCGCGGTACTGGAAGGACTGGAAGCCGGACGAGGCGCCCAGGTAGGGGCGGATGGCCGTGTATTCGGGCGGCGTCATGGTGGCCAGCACGTCCCAGGCATGCACCAATTGATCCATGATGCGCGCCACGCGGGCCAGCATCTTGAAGGCGGGGGCCAGGTCGCCGCTTTGCAGGTTGGCGCGCACGGCGTGCATTTCGTGCAGCATCAGCTTCATCCACAATTCGCTCGTCTGGTGCTGCACGATGAACAGCATTTCGTTGTGGTTCGGCGACAGCGGATGCTGGGCCGTGAGGATGCGGTCCAGCGCCAGGTAGTTACCGTAGCTCATAGATTCGCTGAAATCCATCTGCGCGCCATGCCACTGCGCGTCCTGGGCGCCGGCATGCATGGGGCAGCCGCTGGTGTTTTCCTTGTTCATAGTCTTGTCGTCGCTCATGGGATGGTTCAGGTGACCGCATCGCGCTTGGCGGCGATGTCGTAGGCTCGTGTGTCGAGGATGTCGCGCAGGATGTCCACGGCATCCCATACGTCGGCAAAGCTCGTGTACAGGGGCGTGAAGCCGAAGCGCATGATGGCCGGTTCGCGGTAGTCGCCGATCACGCCGCGCGCAATCAGCGCCTGCATCACGGCATAGCCGTGCGGGTGCGTGAAGCTGACCTGGCTGCCGCGCCGCGCATGTTCGCGCGGCGTGACGAGGCCCAGCGGATGGCTGGCGCAGCGCTGCTCCACCAGCGCGATGAACAAATCGGTCAGGGCCAGCGACTTGTGGCGGATGGCTTCCATGCTCGTTTGCGCAAAGATGTCGAGGCCGCATTCGACCAGGGCCAGCGAGAGTATCGGCTGCGTGCCGCACAGGGCGCGGGCGATGCCATCGGCGGGTGCGAAGCCCGGATCCATGGAGAACGGCGTGGCGTGGCCCCACCAGCCGGACAAAGGCTGACGGAAGCGCGCCTGGTGTTTTTCCGGCACCCAGATGAAGGCGGGCGAGCCTGGGCCGCCGTTCAGGTATTTATAGGTGCAGCCGACGGCCAGGTCGGCGCCGGCGCCATTCAGGTCCAGCGGCACGGCGCCGGCCGAATGGGCCAGGTCCCACAGCGCCAGCGCGCCATGCGCGTGGCAATGGCTGCTGATGGCGGCCATGTCGTGCTGGTAGCCGGTGCGGTAGTTGACGTGCGTGAGCATGGCGACGGCGCAATCGGCGTCGATGGCTTGCGCCAGCTCCTCGGGACTGTCGACCAGGCGCAGCTGGTAACCCCGGTCCAGCCAGGTGGCCAGGCCCTGTGCCATGTACAGGTCGGTGGGGAAGTTGCTGCGTTCGCTGACGATGCTGCGTCGCGCGGCCTGCGCCGGGTCGCTGGCCTGCATCTGCAGGGCGGCGGCCAGGGCCTTGAACAGGTTGACGGAGGTGGTGTCGGTGATCACCACTTCGCCTGTGCCGGCGCCCAGCAGCGGGGCCAGGCGGTCGCCCAGGCGCTTGGGCAAGTCGAACCAGCCTGCCGTATTCCAGCTGCGGATCAGGTCCGTGCCCCATTCTGCCGTGATGACGTGCTGGGCGCGGGCCAGGGCCGCTTTCGGCCGCGCGCCCAGGGAATTGCCATCGAGGTAAATCACGCCTTGCGGCAAGTCGAATTGCTGGCGCAGGGGCGCCAGGGGATCGTCGAGGTCGCGCGCGCTGCAGTCATGTCGAGAAATCATGGTGGCTTTCATATTGATACTTGTCTGGATGGCATGATATTGCTTGAGGCTTAAAGTATCACGCGGAAGTGGCAGTGTAGCAAATCCCCGTCGCAAAACGTGTTTCCTGGCATGGACAGGCGGCGAAAAAATGCCTGCTTGTGGGGCGTCAACGAAAAAAATCACGATTTTTAAAAATATTTTCAAATAGCCCTAAAGTTTTGCCAGGCGCCGCCGTCAACGATTACATGAACGGCGTCAAACCGACGGAAAAAGAATGCAGCTTTTTTAAATATTTTTTAAAAAAGCCCTAAAGTTCCTGCCAAGGCAGCCGTTATCTCAGTAGACAGGCTTGATTCTTATCAAGTTGTTGTAAAAAAGTGATATTTTTTACAGGCCAAAAGTCGGGCAAATCCGGCACAGAGCCAACCTCCCACATCCGCGCCGTTGCTGGCGTGCGACCATGATCGAGCAGTGTTTGTCAGACAAACACCTACGATCCCATCCGCTATTCCCCGACCAAAAATACAGCGCTTTGCCTCTGTTGCGTTTAATGTTGCTCCTGCAGAATGTATCTCACTGGCAACACACAACGCCAGCTGAATTCAACGGATTGAGGAGATGGAAATGACTGCTAACGACATGATGGCTGAGATTCGCGACGCTAACCTGAGCTACCTGATGCTGGCCCAGCAAATGATTCGTGCGGACAAAGTAACGGCCATCTTCCGTTTGGGCATTGCCGCCGAAATCGCCGAACTGATCGAGGGCATGAGCAATGCGCAGATCCTGAAACTGGCAGGTGGCAACATGATGCTGGCCCGCTTCCGCTTCGACGACAGCGCCATCCTGGGCATGTTGACGAACTACAATAAAGACCGCTCGCTGGCCCAGTCCCATGCTGCCATCCTGATGGCCGGCCAGGGCGTCGAAGAAATCGCTTAAGGTTTCCGACCTTATCAGTCAGTATCAGTCAGTAGTGGAGTACACAGCATGGCCAAGAAAAGTGTCGTATCGGAAGCGCAGGAAATCCAGCTGGCCATCGAATTGATACAGCTGGGCGCCCGTTTGCAACTGCTGGAGACGGAAGTCTCGCTGTCGCGCGAACGCCTGCTGAATCTGTACAAGGAATTGAAGGGCGTCTCGCCGCCCAAGGGCATGCTGCCGTTTTCCACCGACTGGTTCATCACCTGGCAACCGAATATCCATTCCTCGCTGTTCATCAATATCCACAAATTCCTCGTCGACCACGCCGGCGCCACCGGCATCGAAGCCGTGATGAAGGCATATAAGCTGTATCTGGAGCAGATGCCGCCCGAAGCGGGTGAAGAGCCCCTGCTGTCGCTGACGCGGGCCTGGACCCTGGTGCGCTTTTTCAGCAGCAAGATGCTGGACATGGCGCCCTGCGGCAAGTGCGGCGGCAAATTTGTCGTCAACTGCCTCGACCTGAACGCCGATTATGTGTGCGGCCTGTGCCACATGCCTTCGCGTGCCGGCAAGACCAAGAAGGCGCGCGATGAAGCGGCCGCTGTCGCGCCGCCGGGCGTCGCCGCTTGATGCTGCTTCAATAGCTGCCCGAATAATAGCCTCAGTGAAAACCGGAGCGGTCGCGAGACCGGACTCCGGTTTTTTCATGGTGCTTTCGCTTACACTGGCGTTTTCCTCCTTTGACTGCCCCATGCTGCAACAAATCCTGCGCGCGCCCGCGCTCAAGGCCATCCTGATCCAGGTGCTGGCCTTTCCCTTGATGTTGCTATTTGTATATGTTCTGGCGCGTGCCGGCGTGGCCATGTCGTTGCCGGCGGTGGCGTTGGTGCAGGGCGTGCTGGCGGCACTCATCACGTGGCGCGCGGGGCTGGCGCGCTGGTGGTGCGCCATCGGCCTACTGTTTGCGCCCGCCTTGCTGGCGGCCAGCCTGCTCGATTTGCCGCCGGCCGTGTTCCTGGCGGCCTTTGTCTTCCTGCTGAGTTTGTACTGGTCGACGTTTCGCACGCAAGTGCCGTTTTATCCGTCGGGGCCGAAGGTGTGGCAGGCGGTGGCCGAGCTGATCGCGGACCGTCCCGGCGTGCGCCTGGTCGATATCGGCAGCGGCCTGGGCGGCCTGGTGCTGGACCTGGCGCGGCGCCGGCCCGACGGGCAGTTTTCCGGCATCGAACTGGCGCCGCTGCCGTGGCTGGCAAGCCGCTTGCGCGCAGGGCTGGCGGGCAGCCGCGCGCGCTTCCTGCGCGGCGACTACGAGGCGCTCGATTTCGGCCACTACGATGCCGTCTTTGCCTACCTGTCGCCGGCGGCGATGGCGGCCCTGTGGCGCAAGGCGGAAAGGGAAATGTTGCCCGGTAGCATGCTTCTTAGTTACGAATTCCAGATTGCGGCACGCGAGCCCGATAAGACCATCGCCGCCACAGAGGGTGGCCCTTTACTTTACATATGGTGCTTTTAAGCAATTGTCTGCGTTATTTGCTTGCCCGTAGGGCAATCTCACGTTATTGTAGTTCCACACGGCATTTTCTCGGAATTGCATTGAAAAGCAGCGCATTTCAATTAACTTCCGGTTGCTTTTTTTGCCGCTGTCTTTGCCGGCGGCGCAGCCGCCAGAAGACAGGAACAGGTTTGAACACGCCGGGCATACAGTCCCGGCCATTATTGGGAGTCAGGGCACTTGTTAGTCATAATCGGATACATCATCGTCTGCGCCTCGGTCTTTGGCGGCTTCGCGTTGGCCGGCGGCCATCTGGCGGCGCTGTTCCAGCCGCTGGAGCTGCTGATGATCGGCGGCGCCGCCCTGGGCGCCTTCCTTGTTGGTAACAATAACAAGGCCATCAAGGCGACGATCGCCGCCTTGCCCAGCCTGTTCAAGGGGTCGCGCTATACCAAAGAACTGTACATGGAACTGATGTCGCTGCTGTTCGAAGTGCTCAGCAAAGTGCGCAAGGAAGGCTTGATGTCGATCGAAGGCGATATCGACAAGCCAGAGGAAAGCCCGCTGTTTTCCAAGTATCCGGCCGTGCTGGCCGACCACCACATCGTCGAATTCATGACCGATTACCTGCGCCTGATGGTGTCGGGCAATATGGATGCGTTCCAGATCGAAAACCTGATGGACAACGAAATCGAAACGCACCATCACGAAGGCGCCGTGCCGGCCCACGTGATCGCCAAGGTGGGCGATGGCTTGCCCGCCTTCGGTATCGTCGCTGCCGTGATGGGCGTGGTGCACACGATGGAATCGGTGGGTATCCCGCCGGCCGAACTGGGCATGCTGATCGCGCACGCGCTGGTCGGCACCTTCCTCGGCATCTTGCTGGCATATGGTTTCGTCGGACCGCTGGCCAGCCTGCTGGAACAGAAGCTGGAAGAGTCGAGCAAGATGTTCCAGTGCGTGAAAGTGACCCTGCTGGCCAGCCTGAACGGCTATGCGCCGGCGCTGGCCGTGGAGTTCGGCCGCAAGGTGCTGTTCTCGACCGAGCGCCCGACGTTCAATGAGCTGGAAGACCACATCAAGAAATCGAAAACGAAGTAAGCAGTGAATATACGCCTGGACACCATGAGTCATTTGCAGCACACGGAAGGGGGACGCCATGGCCGATGAAGGCATGCGCCCGATTATCGTCAAGCGTATCAAGAAGACGGCTGGCGGACACCATGGCGGGGCGTGGAAAATCGCCTACGCCGACTTTGTCACGGCCATGATGGCCTTCTTCCTGCTGATGTGGCTGCTGGGCTCCACCTCGAAGGGCGACTTGAACGGCATTTCCGAATTCTTCAAGACGCCGCTGAAAGTGGCCATGGCGGGCGGTTCCGGCAGCGGCGAAAGCAATTCCGTGATCCAGGGCGGCGGCCAGGACTTGTCGCGCCAGGATGGGCAAGTGCGCAAGGCGCAGGAAGAGCAGCAGCGCAAGTCGTTCGATCTCAATTCCGCCAAGGCCGCGCTGGAACGCGAAGAGGGCAAGCGCCTGCAGGCGCTCAAGGCGCGCATCGAAGCGACCATAGACGCCAATCCTCTGCTGAAAAAATACAAGAACCAGTTGCTGCTCGATATCACCAGCGAAGGCTTGCGCATCCAGATCGTCGACGAGCAGAACCGTCCGATGTTTGCGCTCGCCAATGCGAATCTGCAACCGTACACCAAGGAAATCCTGCACGCCATCGGCTCCGTGCTCAATGAAGTGCCGAACCGCATCGGCCTGTCCGGCCATACGGATTCGACGCCCTACATGAGCGATGCCGGCTACAGCAACTGGGAATTGTCGGCCGACCGCGCGAACGCGTCGCGGCGCGAACTGGTGATTGGCGGCATGAAGGAAGAGAAAGTATTGCGCGTGGTGGGACTGGGCTCGGCCGCCCACCTGGACAAGCTCGACCCCTTCAATCCGATCAACCGGCGCATCAGCATCATCGTCATGAACAAACGCACGGAAGAAAATGTCCTGCGCGATGGCTCGGCGATCGAGCTGCCGGTGACCGATGCTGCTGCCGCCGCTGTCGCTTCAGGGCTGGCGGCCGGTGCGCCGCCCGCGGCGGCGCCAGCCCCCAGCCCGGTAGCGGCGAAAAAATAACACGCAAGGCTGTCGACGCGTGGTGTATTGAAACAATGAGACCTTTATGACAAGAAAGAAAATACTTGGCTCGCATGTAAAGCGCCTGCTGTCTGGCGTGTCGGACCATGGCCGCAAGCACTTGACGGAGGTGGAAACCGACCTGGTGCAGACCGGCATCTTGCTGGAAGAGGCGATCGAGAAGCTGTCCTTCAATTTCATGGCGATACACGCAGCTGTTGCTGCGCAGCAAGATACCATCGCCTTGCTGCTCGACGGCGGTATTCCGGCCGAGCAGCAGCGGGAAAAACTGCTGGCGTTGCAGGATGAGGTGGGGGGCTACGTGAATGCCGCCATCACCAGCCTGCAGTTCCAGGACATGACCAGCCAGCTGATCGAGCGTACCTTGAAGCGCGTGACGGGCTTGCGCGAGTTCCTCGGAACCCTGGGCTCGCATGGCGCGGAGATGTTGCCGGAGAGCGACAATGAAGAAATTGTCGCCTTGCTGGGGCGGGTCAGCATGGCGCTGGCGATTCAAAGCCTGGAGTTGCGCAGCGTGCTGCGCAAGGCTGTCAGTCAACAGCATTTGGAAAGTGGCGACATCGAGCTGTTCTAGCATGCCAGTGCGGAACGCTTGTGGTTGCATGGATTGATTAATCAAATACTCGGGCAGGATGCCCGGAATAAGTGGGAGCAAAGATGGCCAAAACGATACTTGCAGTGGACGATTCCAGCTCATTGCGCCAGATGGTGGCGTTCAGCCTGAAAGCCGCCGGTTACCAGGTGGTGGAGGCCGTCGACGGCCAGGATGGACTGGAAAAAGCCAAGCTGCAAACCGTGGACCTGGTATTGACGGACCAGAACATGCCGCGCATGGATGGCCTGGAGCTGATCAAGCTGCTGCGCGAACTGCCGACCTACCAGAAGGTACCCATCCTGATGCTGACGACGGAGTCGTCGGACGAGATGAAATCGAAGGGACGTGCCGCCGGCGCCAATGGCTGGCTGGTCAAGCCGTTCGATCCGCAACGCCTGATCGAAGTGGTCAAGAAGGTGATCGGCTGATGCCAGCCGCGCAGCACAACGATGCAATTGACGGAGTCACCCTATGACCATCGATATTAGCCAGTTTTTTCAGGTCTTTTTCGATGAGGCCGAAGAACTGCTGGCTGAAAAAGAACGGCTGCTGCTGGCCGTTGATATTGCGGCGCCCGACGCCGAAGACCTGAATGCCATTTTCCGCACCGCCCATTCGATCAAGGGCGGTGCATCGACGTTCGGCTTGAGCGACATGAGCGAGGTAACGCACATCCTCGAGTCGCTGCTCGACCGCATCCGCCAGGGCCAGATGGCCCTGACAGCGGAACACGTCGACGCCTTCTTGGCGGCCAAGGATATCCTCAAGATGCAGCTCGACGGCCACCGCCTGGGCAGCGCCGTCGACCAGGATGCCGTGGCCAATGTGCGCATGATGCTGCAGTCGTTCTCGCAGGACGTGCCCGTGGCCGCGCTCACGCCCGTCGCGCCGGCTTTCCATACGGCGGAAAAGGCCGCCGTCAGTCATGCCGGCGGCCATCGCATCCGCCTGGAGCTGCCGGCCATGGAGCCGCGCGAAGTCGATGCGCTGGCGGCCGAACTGGGCTTGCTGGGCGACGTCGTGGTATCAAGCCTGCCCGACGCGCGCAAGGTGCTGGAAGTGACGACGCATGAAAGCCTGGACGATATCCTGGCCATCTGCTCCTTCGTGCTCAATCCGGACGACATGGTGATCACGCAGGCGCCGCCACTGGCGCCAGGCGAAGCCGAAGCGGCCCGCGCGGCGCAGGAAAAAGCCCAGGGCTACGGCTTCTTCGACCCGCTGCCGGGCGCGCAGGGCGCGGCCGATCCCGGCTACGGTTTCTTCCAGCCGCTCGAGGACATCCGCGCCGCCGCAGGCGTGCAGAGCGAGGCCGAACAGGGCTACGGTTTCTTCCAGCCGCTCGAACAGATTCGCGCCGACGCGGCCAAGGCGGGCAACGCCAGCGCCGCGGCCACGCCGGTCGTGGCCAGCGCCGTGGCCGAAGCGGAGCAGGAAAAGAAACCGGCCAAGAAAGAGGGCGACAAGGCCGGCGCCGAATCGTCGTCGATCCGCGTCTCGATCGAAAAAGTCGACCAGCTGATCAACCTGGTGGGCGAACTGGTGATCACGCAGGCGATGATCGAGCAGCGCGCCAGCGCGCTCGACCCGATGCTGCATGAAAAACTGCTCGACAGCGTCAGCCACCTGACGCGCAATACGCGCGACTTGCAGGAAGCGGTGATGTCGATCCGCATGATGCCGATGGATTTCGTCTTTTCGCGCTTCCCGCGCATGGTGCGCGACCTGGCGACGAAACTGGGCAAGAAGGTCGACTTCATCACGAATGGCGCCGCCACGGAGCTGGACAAGGGCCTCATCGAGCGCATTGTCGATCCGCTCACGCACCTGGTGCGCAACAGTATCGACCATGGCGTGGAAATGCCGGCCGCCCGCGTGGCAGCCGGCAAGACCGAGGCGGGCCGTTTGTTCCTCTCGGCCAGCCACCAGGGCGGCAACATCATCATCGAAGTATCCGATGACGGCGCTGGGCTGAACCGCGAGCGCATCCTGGCCAAGGCCGCGCAGCAGGGCCTGGACGTGTCCGAGACGATGAGCGACGCCGACGTGTGGCAGCTGATTTTCGCGCCCGGCTTTTCCACTGCCGAAGCGGTCACCGACGTGTCGGGCCGCGGCGTGGGCATGGATGTCGTCAAGCGCAACATCAGCGCCATGGGCGGCGTCGTCGACATCCGTTCGGCGAAGGGTTTCGGCACGACGATTTCCATCTCGCTGCCGCTGACCCTGGCCATCCTGGACGGCATGTCGATCCGCGTCGGCGACGAAGTGTATATTTTGCCGCTGGGCTTTGTCATCGAATCGCTGCAGCCGGCCGTTGAGGATATCAAGGACATCAGCGGCAAGGGCCAGGTGGTGAAAGTGCGCGGCGAATACCTGCCCTTGATCCCGCTGTACCAGATGTTCGACATCGCGCCGCGCTTTACCAGTCCCTCGGAAGGCATCTGCGTGATCCTCGAGACGGAAGGGCGCAAGGCGGCCCTGTTTGTCGACGACCTGGTGGGACAGCAGCAGGTCGTGGTGAAAAACCTCGAATCGAATTACCGCAAGGTGGTGGGCATTTCCGGCGCCACCATCCTGGGCGATGGCGGCGTGTCGCTGATTCTCGATGTCGCCGCCCTGATCCGTTCCTCTCGCCAGCTGGCCGACGAGTCCATTTTTTCGTAATACCGATAGATAAAGATAGGAAAACGCACCATGTCAGATACTCAACAAACATCCGGAAGCAATGCGGGCGACGGCAAGGACATCGCCGGCCGTGAATTCCTGGCCTTCACCCTGGGCTCCGAAGAGTACGGCATCGATATCCTGAAGGTTCAGGAAATCCGCGGCTACGAAGCGGTCACCCGTATCGCCAACGCGCCAGAATTCATCAAGGGCGTGATCAACCTGCGCGGCATCATCATCCCCGTGGTCGACATGCGCATCAAGTTCAACCTGGGCACGCCCGTGTACGACCAGTTCACGGTGGTGATCATCCTGAACATCGGCGGGCGCATCGTCGGCATGGTGGTCGACAGCGTTTCCGACGTCACCACGCTGACGCCGGAGCAGGTGAAGCCGGCGCCGGAAATGGGTACCGCCTTCTCGACCGACTACATGATCGGCCTGGGCACCATCGACGAGCGCATGCTGATCCTGGTCGATATCGACAAGCTGATGTCGAGCAGCGAGATGGGCCTGATCGACAAGCTGGCGGCGTAAGAGGTCGCATGGCAGCAAGGCGGCGCCCGGTGCGCCGCCGTTTTGGCACGCAAAGAATCACTACAGATATGCATGTACCGGTGCGACTAGAGGCGCGCCGGCAGGCTGCAAGGTCCGTCAGAGACCAGGCCATAACACGGCGCCGTCCGGTTGAACGGGCGCCGTTCACATAAATATTGGAGACTGTAATGAGTTTGCGCGATTTCAAGATAGGCACCCGGCTGGGGATAGGTTTTGGCAGCATCCTCGCCATCCTGGTGGTAGTGATCGTTTCGGCGAATGCACTGAATTACCGTAACAAGGCCCAGTTGCTCACGGGTCTGGAGCTGGCAAGCGAAAAGAATACGCAGGCGTCGCTGATGAAAAGCGCGATGCTGGAAACGGGTATCGCCATGCGCAATATCGGCCTGCAGGGCGATGTGGGGCTGATGCAGGTGGAAGAGGGCAAGGTGCGCGAGCAGCGCAAGCTGTACGACGGCGCGCGCGGCAAACTGGCCAGCCTGGGGCTGTCCGAGGGCGAGAAAGCGCTGCTGGCTAATATCGCCAAGGTTGACGGCGAAGTCGATGCGGCCTTCAAGGAAGCGATGGGGCAGGTACTGGCGTTTAACAGCGAGGGCGCGGCGAAGGTTATTGCCACCCGCATCGATCCCTTGAACAAGACGACCCTGGCCGACATCAACAAGCTGCTCGACTTGCAGCATGTGGCGCAGCAAAGCTTCATGGACGACTCGCTGGCGGCCGATGCGCGCCTGATGACGGTGTTGTTCATCCTGGGCGGCGCGGCGGTGGCGATCGGCGCCTGGTGCGCCATCTTCATCACGCGTTCGATCACGGTGCCGTTGTCCGGCGCCCTGGCCGTGGCGCAGAAGGTGGCTGCCGGCGAGCTGACGGCGCGCGTGGTGGTCGAAGGCAAGGATGAAACGAGCGCCTTGCAGCAGGCGCTCAAGGACATGAACGCGAGCCTGGTGCAGACGGTCAGCGACGTGCGCCAGGGAACGGATACGATTACCGTGGCGTCGCGCGAGATCGCCAGCGGCAATGCGGACCTGTCGGCGCGCACGGAAACGCAGGCCAGTTCGCTCGAAGAGACGGCATCGTCCATGGAAGAACTGACGTCGACCGTGAAGCAGAACGCGGACAACGCGCGCCAGGCCAACCAGCTGGCCGTGTCGGCGTCGTCGGTGGCGGAGCAGGGTGGCAAGGTGGTGGCGCAAGTGGTCGATACCATGGGTTCCATCAAGGACAGTTCACGCAAGATCGTCGACATTATCGGCGTCATCGACGGCATCGCGTTCCAGACGAATATCCTGGCCTTGAATGCGGCCGTCGAAGCGGCACGCGCCGGCGAGCAGGGACGCGGCTTTGCGGTGGTGGCGTCGGAAGTGCGCAACCTGGCGCAGCGTTCGGCTGGTGCAGCGAAAGAGATCAAGGGCCTGATCGGCGACTCGGTCGACAAGGTCGACGCGGGCAGCCGCCTGGTGGACGAGGCGGGGCAGACCATGGGCCTGATCGTTACGTCGATCCGGCAGGTGGCCGACATCATGGGCGAGATCACGGCGGCAACGCAGGAACAGAGCCATGGCATCGAGGAAGTGAACCAGGCCATCGCGCAGATGGACCAGATGACGCAGCAGAACGCTGCGCTGGTCGAGGAAGCGGCGGCGGCGGCCGAAAGCATGCAGGACCAGGCGCAGAAACTGGCCGACGCCGTCAGCATCTTCAAGCTCGATGGCGAGAGCGGGGCGCAGGCGGCCATGCCCACACCCGCGCCAGTAGTCAAGATGGCTGCACGGCCGGCACCAAGTGTGGCGGCAAATACACGGCGGTTGGCAAAGACGGCGCAAGCCGGCACGCCACCGCCCGCGAAAAAGCTGGCGGCGGCCGGCGGCGACGATTGGGAAGAGTTCTGACGCCAACCCGGTCCCGCTAGTTATACTTGCAAAGGCATTGGTCAGAGTAGTCATAGAGAGGTAAAAACAAAATGCCGCAAACTAAAACGGATTCGGTCAAGGAATTTGATTTCACCGGCAAGGACTTTGAACGGGTCCGCGCCATGATTTACAAGCGGGCCGGCATCGCGCTGGCCGACAGCAAGCAGGAGATGGTCTACAGCCGCCTGGCGCGGCGCCTGCGCGCGACCGGCATCTCCTCGTTCGTCCGCTACCTGGACGACCTGGAAGCGGGCCGCATGGGCGACGAATGGGAAGCGTTCACGAATGCGCTGACGACCAACCTGACGTCGTTCTTCCGCGAGGCGCATCACTTTCCGCTGCTGGCCGAGCATGTGAAAAAACTGAGCGGGCCGATCACCATCTGGTGTTCGGCCAGTTCCACAGGCGAGGAGCCGTACTCGATCGCCATGACGGTGTGCGAGGCATTCAATACGCTCACGCCGCCCGTCACCATCATCGCCACGGACATCGACACGAACGTGCTGGCCACGGCCGCCAATGGCGTCTACAACCTGGATCGGCTCGACAAGATGCCGGCCGACCGTGCGCGGCGCTTTTTCTTGCGCGGCAAGGGCGATCGCGAGGGGCAGGTGCGGGTGCGCCCGGAACTGCGCCAGATGATCACCTTCAAGCCGCTCAACCTGCTGGCCGACAGCTGGCCGGTGACGGGCCAGTTCGACGTCATCTTTTGCCGTAACGTGATGATTTATTTTGACAAGGCGACGCAGCGCAAGATCCTGTCGCGCTTTGTGCCGTTGATGAAGCCGGATGCCCTGCTGTTTGCGGGCCATTCGGAGAATTTTCTGTACGTGTCGGATTCATTGAAGCTGCGCGGTAAAACAGTCTATGAGCTCGATCAGCCTCGGGGCACCGCGCCCAAGGCATCGTCGCATCGTACATGAGAGTGAAATATGAGCCTGGAATCCAAAGAGCAATTCGCCACTAACGTCTATTACGACAGGACGTTCAATTGTGACGCCGCCAAGATCTTGCCTGGTGAGTATTACTTTACCAACAAGGACATGCTGATCGTCACCGTGCTCGGCTCCTGCGTCTCGGCCTGCATCCGCGACCGGGTCACGGGCCTGGGCGGCATGAACCATTTCATGCTGCCCGACGGCGGCAGCGATCCGAATAGCCCGATTTCCGCGTCGATGCGCTATGGTACCTACGCCATGGAGATCCTGATCAACGATTTGCTGAAGGCGGGCGCGCGGCGCGAGAACATGGAAGCGAAAGTGTTCGGCGGCGGCGCCGTGCTGCGCGGTTTCACGGCGATCAATGTGGGCGAACGCAATGCGGCTTTCGTCATCAATTATCTGAAGGCGGAAAAGATGCGCGTGGTGGCCGAAGACCTCAATGACATCCACCCGCGCAAGGTGTATTTTTTCCCCCGCAGCGGCAAGGTGCTGGTGAAAAAGTTGATGCAGACGCATAACGATACGCTGGTGCGCCGCGAACTCGATTACGCAAGCCGTCTCAAAGTCGCGCCAGTCGGCGGCGAAGTCGAGCTGTTCTGACAAACACCAGACCAAACCTGCTGCGCGTCGCGCTGTGCAGCTTGCGGCGATTTTGTCCGGTGTACTAATTTAATAAAGAATAAGGGCCGCAAGGCCTGGAAGGATAACTATGAAGATCAAAGTATTGATCGTGGATGATTCGGCCTTGATCCGCAGCGTGATGACGGAAATCGTGAACAGCCAGCCCGACATGGAAGTGGTGGGCGCTGCGCCCGATCCGCTGGTGGCGCGCGAGATGATCAAGCAGACCAACCCCGACGTGCTGACCCTCGACGTCGAGATGCCGAAGATGGATGGCCTCGACTTCCTGGAAAAACTGATGCGCTTGCGTCCGATGCCGGTATTGATGGTGTCGTCGCTGACCGAGCGCGGTTCGGAAATCACCATGCGCGCGCTGGAACTGGGCGCCGTCGATTTCGTCACCAAGCCGAAGATTTCCATCCAGAGCGGCATGCGCGAGTACACGGACATGATCGCCGACAAGATCCGCGCCGCCTCGAAGGCGCGCATCCGTGCGCGCACCCTGCCGTCGGCCAGCGACAAGGTGGCCGCGCCGCTGCCTGCGCTGCGCAGCCCGTTGACGTCGAGCGAAAAGCTGATCATCGTCGGCGCCTCCACGGGCGGCACGGAAGCCATCCGCGAATTCCTCATGCAGATGCCGTCCGATTGTCCCGGCATCCTGATCACGCAGCACATGCCGGAAGGCTTTACGCGCTCGTTTGCGCGCCGCCTCGATTCGCTGTGCAAGATATCGGTGCAGGAAGCGGCAGGCGGCGAACGCGTTCTGCCCGGCCACGCCTACATCGCGCCCGGCCATTCGCACCTGACCCTGACGCGCAGCGGCGCCAACTACATGACAAAGATCGACCAGGGTGAGCCGGTGAACCGCCACCGCCCGTCCGTCGACGTGCTGTTCCGTTCGGCCGCGCAATCGGCCGGTAAAAATGCCGTCGGCGTGATCCTGACCGGCATGGGCAAGGATGGCGCACAAGGCATGTTGGAGATGAAGGCTGCAGGAGCGTATAATTTTGCGCAGGATGAAGCCAGTTGCGTGGTGTTCGGCATGCCGCGCGAGGCGATCGCCGTCGGTGCTACGCATGAGGTCGGCGCTCTGACGGCGCTGCCTGGCATGGTGCTGGGACACCTGGCTGCACATGGCATGCGTGCTTTGCGCGTGTAAGCCACGTTTTATATGATCTGAGGCAAGTTTGTTCGCCTAAAAGCAACGAAAATGCTATCCTACAACTTGCTGCCGTAGTGTCGACCATAATGTCGGCATTCATGTCGATATTATTAACAAACCGCTACAGAAACAACGGAGTTATTCATGGCTGATCCAAAGATGAAATTTTTAGTCGTTGACGATTTTTCGACGATGCGCCGCATTGTCCGGAATCTGTTGAAGGAACTGGGTTATGCCAACGTCGATGAGGCGGAAGACGGCGTGATGGGCCTGGCCAAGCTGCGCGCGGAATCGTATGATTTCGTCGTGTCGGACTGGAACATGCCAAACATGGATGGCCTGACGATGCTGCAGCATATCCGCGCCGATCCCGCACTGGCCAAGCTGCCCGTGCTGATGGTCACCGCCGAAGCGAAAAAAGAGAACATCATCGCCGCCGCCCAGGCTGGCGCCAGCGGTTATGTGGTCAAGCCGTTCACGGCCGCGACCCTCGATGAAAAGCTGAACAAGATTTTCGAGAAGCTGGAAAAAGCCGGCGCCTGATCACGGCTTGATACTGATCAAGAAAAACGCTGCCAATGCGAATTGGCAGCGTTTTTTTTCGTCCGCAAAAAACTCAGACCAGCCCGCCATTCGCGCGTAACGTTTGTCCATTCACCCAGCGGCCATCCGGCCCTGCCAAAAAGGCCACGGCGGCGGCGATGTCGTCCGGCGTGCCCAGGCGTTCCAATGGCGCCATCTTGCCCATGCGCTGTATCGTTTCTTCCGTCTTGCCGTTCAAGAACAGCGCCGTGGCCGTGGGACCGGGGGCGACGGCGTTGACGGTGATGTTCTTGCCGCGCAACTCCTTGGCAAAGATAGCCGTCATCGTCTCGATGGCCGCCTTGGTGGCGCCGTAGACGGCATAGCCGGGCAGGGCCAGGCCGATCACGCTGGTGGAGAAATTGACGACGCTGCCGCCGTGGCGCAAGCGCGTCGCCGCCTGGCGCATGGTGTTGAAGCTGCCCTTGACGTTGATGGCGAACAGGCTGTCGAAGGTGGCGTCGTCCGTGTCGGCCAGGGCCGGCAGCGCGGGCGGCATGATGCCGGCATTGTTGACCAGCACGTCGACGCCGCCGTAAGCCGCCTCGGCCGCATCGAACAGGGCTTGCACCTCGCCCGCGTCGGCGACGTTGGCCTTGACGGCGATGGCGACGCCGCCGTCGGCCACGATGGCCGCCACCAGCTGCTCCGCTTCCACGTTGCCGCTGGCGTAATTGACGACGACCCGCATGCCATCGCGCGCCAGGCGGCGGGCGATGGCTGCGCCGATGCCGCGCGAAGCGCCCGTGACGATGGCGACCTTGGCCGGTATAGCTGCTGTGTTCATGGGTGTTCTCCTGTCGTGGTGGGAGGCCCGCATGCTGTCGCTGCGAACCAGTACAGCCATTGTCATCTTTATCGATTGATGGATAAAGCTGGGTTTGATGATTTCAGTGTGCAAATTACATTAACAATTCTCCCAGGCATGCGGGGTACGAACAGAGATGATCCCGCGGCCTGCAGATAATTGCGCAAAGGAATGAAATATTTCCCAAAGTTAACTTTACACGTCAAATAATTTGGCCCATGATCGCTGCAGTATTTCCCCTTTGTCCCCGACCCCGACAAGAAGGAGCGCACGATGCGCCGAGCACCCGTATTATTTTTCGCCCTGGGCACGGCCCTGTTAACGGCCTGCGGCGTGAGCCTGGAGCAAACCGCCGTTGCGCCCGTCGCGTCGCTCGAGATGCAGGAGCCTGCCGCGCAGCCGGTAATCGAAGCCGATGGCCGGCATGCCTATTTGCATCGCGTGGGCGGCCATGACTATGTCAGCCTGAGCCAGCATGGCCCGCAGGGCGGCTTGCCGATACTCACGGGTACGCAGCGCCATGCGCACGCCATCCGCCTGCTGGCGGCCGATCCGGCCCAGGCACGGGCCATCCTGCGCAGCCTGAGGCTGCCTGCGAACCAGCGCAAGCTGTGGGCGGGAGAAGAAATCGTGCTCGATGCGGCCAGCTATGACATGTTGCAAGCGGCACGCGGCAGCAACAGGCCGCTGTTTGCCGAACTCAAGCTGGTAGGGATGGAGAAGTAAGGAAAAGAAACAGAAACAGAAACGGGACCGAATGGCCCCGTCGAGGTGACGCTTGGAGATGGCGCTTAAATTTCCAGATTGTCGATGAGGCGAGTCTGTCCCAGCTTGGCGGCGGCCAGCACCACCAGCGGTTCGCCGGCGGCCAGCTCTGCCGCGTTCGGCGCCTGCAGGTTGGCGCGCTTGCGCACGGCGATGTAGTCCGATTTCCAGCCGCGGCCGTCCAGCAGCTGCATGGCCGCCTGTTCCAGTTCGCCGACGGCAAGGTTACCCTTGCGCACTTCCTCGGCGACGAAATTGAGGCCCTTGAACAGTTCCGGCGCTTCCGCGCGCTCGCTTTCCGACAGGTACATATTGCGCGAGGACAAGGCCAAGCCATCGTCTGCGCGGTAGGTCTCGGCGGCGATGATTTCCGTCGGCAGCGCGAACTGGCGCGCCATGTTGCGGATGATCATCAGTTGCTGGTAATCCTTCTTGCCGAACACGGCCACTCTCGGACCCACGCAGGAAAACAGTTTGGTGACGACCGTGCACACGCCTTCGAAGAAGCCGGGACGGAATTCGCCTTCCAGGGTATTGCCCAGGTCATCGGGCGGGCGCACGCGGTATTCCTGCGGCTCCGGGTACAGTTCCTTTTCCGTCGGCGCGAACAGCACGTACACGCCTTCCTTTTCCAGCTTGGCGATGTCGGCCGCCATGGTGCGCGGATATTTCTCGAAGTCTTCGTTCGGGCCGAATTGCAGGCGGTTCACGAAGATCGAGGCGACGACGGGGTCGCCATGCTTGCGCGCCAGGCGCATCAGCGACAGATGGCCTTCGTGCAGGTTGCCCATGGTGGGGACGAACGCCGTGCGCAGCTGTCCGCTGAGCTGGTCGCGCAATTCTTCGATGTCGGAAATAATTTTCATGGATTGCTTTCGCTAAAACCCCGTTGTACGGTGGTCAGTGACAAAGGGAAGGAGTCAGGCGGGCGAATAGGCCAGCCGGACGTAGATGGGGGCAAACGGTTCTGCCTGTGTGATTTCGATCAGGGTTTCCTTGGCCAGTTCCAGCAGGGCCACGAAGTTGACCACCACCACGGGCACGCCGCCGGCAATGTCGAACAACTCGCTGAATTCGACGAAGCGCGACGATTGCAAGTGGCGCAGGATGCTCGACATGTGCTCGCGCACGGACAGTTCCTGGCGGCTGATGCGGTGATGCTGGGTCAGTTTGGCGCGTTTCAGCACGTCGAGCCACGCCTGCTGCAAGTCCACCGGTTCCACGTCGGGCCAGGTGGGCGTCAGGCTTTGCTCGATGAAAATCTGCGTGCGCACGAAATCGCGCTCGAACTGCGGGATGGCGTTCAGGTCGTAGGCGGCCAGCTTGATCTGCTCGTATTCGAGCAGGCGGCGCACCAGTTCGGCACGGGGATCGCCGCCATCTTCCTCGACGTCGCTCTTGCGCGAAGGCAAGAGCATGCGCGACTTGATCTCGATCAACATGGCCGCCATCAACAAATACTCGGCGGCCAGTTCCAGGTTGCGCACGCGGATCTGGTCGACATATTTCAGATATTGCAGGGTCACCTGCGCCATCGGGATATCGAGAATGTTGAAATTTTGCTTGCGTATCAGGTAGAGCAGCAAGTCGAGCGGGCCTTCGAAGGCTTCGAGGAAGATTTCCAGCGCGTCCGGCGGAATGTACAAATCCGTCGGCATGCGCATCATCGGCTCGCCATACAGGCGGGCGATGCCCAGCGGGTCGGCGGCGGGCGCCGCGTCCGTTACTGCCGTGGCGGATGCTGCAGGGTCGCCGCTGCCATCGCCGCCAGCGGCGGGTTCGGGCGACTCGATGACTGCGCCGGCGCCGGAAGCGTCGGCTTCCGGCGTGACTGCAGACTCTTCAGGCAACATCGTGCCGGTTCCAGATCTTAGTTCTTGTTCTGGTAAACGTAAGCCTGTTGCTTGACGGCCGACGCCAGCTGGCGCTCCTGCTCATCGATGCTGACGGCCGGCTTGTCCCACAGCAGGGCGCGGCCCGCTTGCTGGCCCGCTTCCATGCCAGGATTCTTGGCCTTCAGTTCAGCGATGAACAAGGTGTGGTCGGATACGTAGTTGTTGTGTTTTGCAGGCAGTTTCATATTCTCTTCTGAGTGTCTTATAGGTAAGGTCAGCCGGCCGTATTTTACCGCGCCGTGCCGCCTGGCGGGTTGTTGTATCGGCAAGTCCGGGGCGAAATTGCTAAAAATCAATAACGCAATAAACGCCGCATCACCATCGGCGCCGGTTCGGCGGGGTTGGCGTGCGAATATTCCAGTTCTTCGGCCAGGTCGAATTCGAAGGCCGCATAAAAATCGATCAGCTTGCGCTGGTCGCGCCGCACGGCCAGGCGCAATTCCTCCGCCTGGCACGACAGGCCGTGATGAATGATGGCTTCCAGCAAATGTTGCGAAACGTGGCTGCCCCGGTAGGCGGGCAGCACTCCCATGCGTGAAATCTTCCAGATGGCCGGATCGCTGTCGAGCGGCATCCAGCGCAGCGAACCGGCCGGAATGTCGTCGATCAGCAACAGAAAACCGCCGCCGTGGCGCAATTGCTCTTCCACCTGCTGCGCCGTCTCGTGGTGTCCACTGGACGAGGCCGCCACCTTGCCGGCCCACGCAGCGCGGGTCAGCTCGGCCATCAGTTGTGCATCGGCATTCGTTGCTTCGCGCACCACGATATTCATCATCGGTCCTTGTGCGGGCTTAGCGGATGCGCATGCCAGGTTCGGCGCCTGGCCAAGGGTTCAGGATATAGATGCCCGGATTCGCCTTCTCGTCGGCGCTTGATGCGGCCATGACCATGCCTTCCGAAATGCCGAACTTCATCTTGCGCGGCGCCAAGTTGGCCACCAGTACCGTCAGCTTGCCGACCAGCTCTTCCGGCTGGTAGGCCGAACGGATGCCGGAGAACACATTGCGCAAGCGGCCTTCGCCCGCGTCCAGGGTCAGGCGCAGCAGCTTGTCGGAGCCGTCGACCAGTTCGCAGTTGACGATTTTCGCGATGCGCAAGTCGACCTTGAGGAAGTCGTCGATCTTGATCTCGGGCGCCAGTTCCTCGATGGCAGAGGCCGGTGTTTCAGCGACCGCTGCGGCGTCGTTCGCGGCATCGCCAGCCGGCGCCGCGATGGCGGCAGCTTGCGGTGCGTCAAACAGCGCTTCGATCATCTTTGCATCCATGCGCGTCATCAAGTGGCTGTAGGCGCCGATGGTACGGCCCAGCATGCTGTTCGAGACGGCGTCGCCGAACACTTGCGTATCGGCCCAGGTGAATTGCTCGTCGTTGAGGAACGAGGCCACGTTCCTGGCCACGCCCGGCAGGACTGGCGACAGCAGGATCGTCAGCTGGCGGAACAGGATCAGGGCCGTCGTGCACACGTCGTGCAGTTCGGCCGTCTTGTCCGCATCCTTGGCGAGGATCCACGGCTTGTTTTCATCGACGTACTGGTTGGTGATGTCGGCGATTTCCATGATCTCGCGCAATGCCTTGCCGAATTCGCGGTTCTCGAAGTGCGCGGCGATGCTGGCCTGGCGCTCGACGATGACGCCGTTGGCGTCCGCCGTCAGCGCGCGGTTGATCCAGCTTTGCGCGCCTTCCGACAGCGTCGATGCCAGCTTGCCGTCGAAACGCTTGGCGATGAAGCCGGCGCAGCGGCTGGCGATGTTCACGTATTTGCCGATCAGGTCGCTGTTCACGCGGGCCACGAAATCGTCGCCGTTGAAGTCCAGGTCTTCCACTTTCGAGTTCAGCTTGAAGGCGATGTAGTAGCGCAGCCATTCCGGGTTCATGCCCAGGTCCAGGTAGCGCAGCGGCGAGATGCCCGTGCCGCGCGACTTCGACATCTTTTCGTTGTTGACTGTCAGGAAGCCATGTACATTGACTTTCAGTTTGTCGATCACCGGGTGGCCGGCGAATTTCAGCATGGCGGGCCAGAACAGCAAATGGAAGGAAACGATGTCCTTGCCGATGAAGTGGATTTGTTCCGTGGCAGGATCGTTCAGCAAGGCGTCGAAATCGAGGCCTTTCTTGTCGCAATAGTTTTTCAGGCTGGCCAGGTAGCCGACCGGCGCGTCCATCCACACATAGAAGAACTTGCCCGGCGCATCGGGAATCGGGATGCCGAAATAGGGTGCGTCGCGCGAGATATCCCAGTCGGCCAGCTTTTCGCCCGCTTCGCCCAGCCATTCGCTGACCTTGTTGACCATTTCAGGCTGCAAGCGGCCTGGCGTGTTGAGCCAATCCTTGAGGAATTCGAAGCAGCGCGGGTCGGACAGCTTGAAGAAGTACTGTTCCGACGGCTTCATTACGGGCGTCGCGTTGGTGAACACGGAGAACGGGTTGACCAGGTCGGTCGGCTGGTAAGCCGCGCCGCACACTTCGCAATTGTCGCCGTACTGGTTCTTGGCGCCGCATTTCGGGCATTCGCCCTTGATGTTGCGGTCGGCCAGGAACATGCCCTTGACTGGATCGAAGAAGCGGTCGACGGTTTTCGTGACGATCAGGCCCGTATCGCGCAGTTTGCGGTAGATCGATTGCGACAGATCGACGTTTTCCGGCGAATCGGTCGAATACCAGTTGTCGAAGGCGATATGGAAGCCATCGAGGTACTGGGCGCGGCCGGCCGCGATGTTGGCGACGAATTGCTGCGGCGTAATGCCTTCCTTTTCGGCGGCGATCATGATGGGCGTGCCATGTGTATCGTCGGCGCCCACAAAGTGCACTTCACGGCCGGCTGCACCATCGCGTTGCATTCGCTGGAACCGGACCCAGATATCGGCCTGGATGTATTCCATGATGTGGCCAATGTGAAAAGCGGCGTTTGCGTAAGGCAGGGCAGTGGTGACGAACAGCTTGCGAGTCATGATTGATGCACTTTTGGGATGGATAATAGGTCATTTTAACAGCGGAAAGGCAATATGAGCAGATGCAGCGCTGGCAAGTGATGCTTTTGCCGCCATCGCGCCATGCAAATTTGCGCTAGACTGCGCGTATTGCACATATGTAGTACACACGGAGATTTACATGAGCATCACAGTAGAAGACGTCAAGGCCGCGCTGGCCCAGGTTATTGATCCAAATACACATAAAGATTTCGTTTCCAGCAAAACCGTCAAGAATCTGAAGGTCGATGGCGATGATATTTCGCTCGACATCGAACTGGGCTACCCCGCCAAAAGCCAGATCGACCTGATCCGCAAATCCGTGTTGGCCGCGCTGCGCGTGCTGCCGGGCGTGGGCAACGTCAGCGTGGGCGTGTCGTCGAAAATCATTTCGCATACGGTGCAGCGCGGCTTGAAGCCGATGAGCAACGTGAAAAACATCATCGCCGTCGCTTCCGGCAAGGGCGGCGTTGGCAAATCGACCACGGCGGTCAACCTGGCCCTGGCCCTGGCGGCCGAAGGCGCCACCGTCGGCATGCTGGACGCCGATATCTATGGCCCGTCGCAGCCGATGATGCTGGGCATCAGCGGCCAGCCGAAGACCCTCGACGGCAAGAGCATGGAACCGATGGAAAATCACGGCCTGCAAGTGTCGTCGATCGGCTTCATGATCGATCCGGACGAGCCGATGGTATGGCGCGGCCCGATGGTCACGCAAGCCTTGCAGCAATTGCTGGACCAGACCAACTGGCGCGACCTCGATTACCTGATCGTCGACATGCCGCCAGGCACGGGCGACATCCAGTTGACCCTGTCGCAAAAAGTGCCCGTCACGGGCGCCGTGATCGTCACGACGCCGCAGGACATCGCGTTGCTGGACGCGCGCAAGGGCTTGAAAATGTTCGAGAAAGTCGGCATCCCTATCCTCGGCGTGGTGGAAAACATGAGCACGCACATCTGCTCGAACTGCGGCCATGCGGAAGAAATCTTCGGCGCCGGCGGCGGCGCGAAGATGTGCGCGGACTTCGGCGTGGAATTCCTCGGCGCCTTGCCGCTGACCATGGCGATTCGCCAGCAGACGGATTCCGGCACGCCGACCGTCGTGGCCGAGCCGGAAGGCCCCGTCGCCGTGATCTACAAGCAGATCGCCCGCACCATCGCGATTAAAGTGGCGGAAAAGGCGAAGGATATGACCAGCAAGTTCCCGAGCATCGTCATCAAAAACGATTAAACGTTGGGCTTGGCGCTGCCACGCGCCATTGTCAGCAGGAATATGGTTTCATGCAGTCCGTGTTGTTATTAAACAAGAGGAGACATCATGCAATTGACCACCGTATTCCTGCGCCAAGCCGCAGCCGTGATCGCGGGCAGCCTGCTGGCCGCCAGCGCGTTTGCGCAATCCGTTTCGTTCGTCGAGCCCGTCGATGGCGCGACAGTGACCAGCCCGTTCAAAGTGAAATTTGCCGTCAGTGGCATGGATGTCAAGCCGGCCGGCGACATGACGGCCAAGACGGGCCACCATCATTTGCTCATCAATATGGGGCCGATGAAGGCGGGCGAAATGATACCCATGGACGATAAACATTTGCACTTCGGCAAAGGACAGACGGAAACGGATGTCACCTTGCCGCCGGGCCAGTACACCCTGACGATGCAGTTCGCCAACGGCGCGCACCAGTCGTATGGGCCGGAGTTGAGCAAAAGCATCAAGGTGACGGTCAAGTAAGCCAGGCAAGTAAGTCAGGCAAATTCATCTGTTTCAGTAAAGGCCGGGTTCTAGCGATGGAGCCTGGCCTTTTTCATATTGTTGCCTCTTGTCATTATTGTGTCATATAGTCGGCGTATGCTGGCCGGTGGCCTAACTTTTGATGAGCGGATATGACGAAACATTTCTCCCTTTCCCGGCAACTGGCGCAGGCGCTGCTGCTGGCGGCTGGCGTGGCGGCGAGCCAGGTGCATGCGGCCAAGGCCGTTCCTGCTGTTTCTGCCGGTGCGGCGCAGCCGAAGCTGGTGGTGGTGCTGGTAGTGGACGGCTTGCCGCAAGAGCAGGTGACGCGCTACCGCGACCAGTTCGGCCAGGGCGGTTTCCGCCGCCTGCTGGAGCAGGGCGCGTGGTTCAGCGACGCGCACCAGGCGCATGGCATCACGGTCACGGCCATTGGCCATTCGGCCGTGCTGTCGGGCGCCTATCCTTACCAGCATGGCGTGATCGGGAATAACTGGATCGATCCCGTCACGAAAAAATCCGTGTACTGCACCGAAGATGGCAATTTCCATTACATCGGCGAAGACACGCAGCCCGACGACGGCACGGCGCCGACCAAGCTTCGCGTGAGCACCCTGGGCGACGAGTTGCGCTATTCCACGGGCGACAAGGCGAAGGTCGTCACGGTGTCGGGCAAGGATCGGGGCGCCATCCTGCTGGCCGGGAAAACGGGCACGGCGTATATGTACATGGAAAAGACGGGCAATTTTGCCAGCAGCACCTATTATATGCAGCAGCACCCGCAATGGGTGCAGCGCTACCAGGCGGCCAAGCCGCAGGACCGTTATTATGGCAAGAGCTGGACGCCGCTGCTGGCCGATTCCGCCTATGCGCGTGATGCCCGCGATGATCTGGTGCCAGCCAAGCCGGGCACGCGCAACACATTCCCGTTCGCCTACTACAGCGACAGCGGCAAGCTCGATGGCGAGTACTACAGCCGCCTGAAGGCCGGTCCCTTCCTCGATGAACTGACCTTGGAATTCGCCCGCGCCGCCATCGATGGCGAAAACCTGGGCCACAACCCGGCCGGCGTGCCCGATATCCTGGGCGTGAGCCTGTCCGCGCACGATTATGTGAATCACGCCTACGGCCCGGAAAGCAAGATGTCGCACGACCACCTGCAGCGCCTGGACCGCATGCTGGCCGGCTTCTTTGCCGACCTCGATAAAAAAGTCGGCATGGATAACGTGCTGGTGGTGCTGACGGCCGACCATGGTTTTGCCAACGTGCCGGAATTCGCCGAAACGCGGGGCTTCTCGGCCAAACGCATCGACGGCGCCAAACTGGTCGATGCCTTGAACCAGCATCTGGCGACCAACCTGGGCATCGATAAACTGGTGACAACGTCGTCGCTGCCGAATATCTACCTCGATTACGCGCTGGCGGAGAAGGGCGGCGTCAATCACGCCGTCCTGGAAGACGCGGCGGCCCGCTTCCTGCTGCAGCAGGACGGCCTGGCGCAAGTCTATACGCGCTCGCAGATGGAAGCGGGGGCCGTAGTCACGCGGATGGACACCCTGATGCGCCGCGCCTGGAACCGCCAGCTGTCGGGCGACCTGATGGTCGTGACAAAGCCGGCCTGGTACTTCGGCAAGGGCGCGGGAGGCACTTCGCACGGCACGCCTTACACCTATGACACCAACGTGCCGCTGATGGTGTTCGGCCCCCGCTGGATCAAGCCGGGCGCCTATGGCCAGTATGCGGAAGTGGTTGATATCGCGCCGACCCTGGCGCACCTGCTGCGCATACGCCAGCCGTCGGCGTCGGAAGGGCGGGTGTTGATGGAGGTGGTGCGGTAGTTCAGGCATAGAGGTGTATCGTTGATGTAAAGGCCAGGCTTGCGTTTTCACGGAAGCCTGTTTTTTTATTGATTTAAGAGTTGTAAGTCGACAAATATCAATAGGCACGCAAAGTTCTTGACGGATAGTGAAATTTCTTTATTTCACGATGAGGACGTCAATGAACAGTTCACTATTCAAATGTTGTTGTATGGCATTGATGTGGATTTCGCTGCCGGGGTGCGTCGTGCCACACTTCGATCATGCCTCATATGACTATTATTATGCCGTACCCTTGAAGGCCGACAAGCCGTGGCTAAGTCTGAGCAACGGGCTTGATCTGCATGCCTATAACAAATGTGAGCATAGTGAAGTGCCGCCAAAATGTGACCCGCCGGGTTTTTGGGTGATGGAGCGACCGCAGAAGCCGGATTGGCATGAGATAGGTCGCTACAGAGTGAGCGTGTGGCATCCCGGCAAGTTGCAGTTTCAACCAATGCTTTCGGCCTATGCCAACACGACGTATCGTGCAGTTAGTCTTGCTAAAGAAGAATCACGCAAAATATATTTGCTTCGGCCTGGGTTTGGCGGTGACGAGCGCCGATCACTGGAAGGAAACGACGCTGGTGTTGTTGCAATCGATTTGCGGCCAAACGCATTATGTAGCACGGATGAGCCTGTACCACGCCTTATTGTCTTTGATGCCGATAATATATGGGTATTTGCGGAGTATGAATCAGACTGCCGAAAGGATCTGCAGGCCGATTTCGCCCCGCTTGATATATTGAACTTTGAGGACAGCGATCAGTTTAATGCTATTTTGCGTAAACCGATGAAACTGTTTTACCTCAGCTCCAGCGTGGTAGGTCAGTCAGATTTTGGTCAACCGCGCACGGTTTTACGGGATGCTGATCTCCCGAATGAAAGTACGCGCAAGACCGTGCGCTTGTCCGAGGTCGTCCGATTACAGAGCACGATGTTCCGGCTTGAGACCACACCGGCGCCACCTCTGTTGCCAGTACCGGATTATCCCAATTTTTATTGTCACTACTCAGATACGGTTATTGGTTTGAGAATGATATTTTTTGATGGTGAGAAACCATACCCCGACCTTAAATATTGTCGGCCATTTCGCGGGAAATGACATAGGCTGCGTGCTTTACAGTAGCCAATCAATCGGCAGCACCGACAGTATCGCCACCCCGATGCGCTTCCACACGCTGGCGCCCGGCTCCGTGTCGTAGCGCGTGGTGGCGCCGCTGGCGTCGCGGGCGATCCAGTACAGCGCGCCGTCGTCGCCCAGCAGTACCTGGTAGGCGCGCCGCGGGATGGTGGTGCGCATGGCTTGCCCCAGCTGGCTGGCCAGCGCGGGGCTGTCGATGACGAGGCCCATTTCCGTGTTCAACTCGATCGAGCGCGGGTCGAAGTTGAACGAGCCGACAAAGATGCGCCGGTCGTCGACGGCAAAGGTCTTCGCATGCAGGCTCGATGCGGAGCTGCCGAAGCGGCCCGGCTGTTCGCGCGCATCGCCGGCTTCCCACGAGCGGCGCGACTCGTACAGCAGCACGCCCGCTTCCAGCAGCGGCTTTCTCCACTTCGCATAGCCCGCATGCACGGCCGCCACGTCGGTCGCTTCCAGCGCATTCGTCAGGATGCGCACGCCCACGCCTTTTTTCGCCAGGTCGGCAAAGGCTTGCGTGCCCGACTTGCCGGGCACGAAATACGGCGATACCAGGTCCACTTCCTTTTCCGGTACGCCCAGCAGGTTTTTCAGGTTGTCCGCCACGCCCGTGCCTGGCCGGGCCTTGTCCAGCACCTTGGCCGGGTCGTCGCTGACCATGCGCGTCCTGGCCCATTCGAAGGGCAGGGTGCGCTCCATCATTTGCCGGACGAAGGGCGAGGTGCGCAGCGCCTGCACGTATTCCTCGGCTGCCTTGGTATCGTCGATGCGGTCCGCCTCGGCGGCGATGGTGGCCGCGTCGCCCTCGACAGGGCTGGTCAGCAGCAGGCTGGCGGGGTAGGCCGAGGCGCTGTTCCAGTAACGGTCGAAATCGCGCGAAACGTCGTCGACGACGGGGCCGACGGCCAGCACGTCAAGGTCGGCGAACAGCACGTCGCCGGCCGCGCCAAAATATTCGTCGCCCACATTGCGCCCGCCGACGATGGTGGCCTGGTTATCGGCCGTGAACGATTTGTTGTGCATGCGCCGGTTGAGGCGGGAAAAATCGGTGGCAAAGGCCAGCGCGCGCGGCGCGCGGGGCATAAAGGGGTTGAACAGGCGGATTTCCAGGTTGTGCTGTTTGCCCAGCATCGCCAGGGTCTGGTCCAGGCCCGCCGTGTTGTTATCGTCGAGCAGCAGGCGCACGCGCACGCCACGCTCGGCCGCCTGGCGCAGGGCGTCGAACAGCAGGGTGCCCGTGATGTCCTTGTGCCAGATGTAGTACTGCACGTCCAGGCTGCGCTGGGCGGCGGCGGCCAGCAGGGCGCGCGCGGCAAAGGCGTCGCGTCCATCGGCGAGCGGGTAAATACCGGACACGCCGGGATGCTGCGCCACCATGGGCGCAATGGCCGTGGCCAGCTGGGTGTGCTTTGTGTCGGCGATGACGCTGGATGCCACGCGGCCTTCCAGCGAAGGCAGCGAGGCGCAGCCGGCGAGGACGGCGGACAGCAGCAGTGGCAGCAGCAGCCGGGTGGCGCTGTGGAAGGGAAGTGCTTGGGCGGGCATGGCGGGCTTTCATCGGGTTGCCCCGATGTTAGCAGATGCGCATGCCCGCACGGGGCAAGGTGTTACAGTTGTTCCAGCGCGATCAGCTCGGCCACCGTCTGGCGGCGGCGGATCAGGCGGGATTGTTCTCCGTCGACCATGTATTCGGCCGCATGGGGGCGGCTGTTGTAGTTCGACGACATCGACGCGCCATACGCACCGGCGCCTTCGAAGACGACGTAATCGCCCACCTGCGCTGCCGGTAGCAGCCGGGTTTCCACCACGCCGCCGTCGCGCTGCGTAAACACGTCGCCCGATTCGCACAGGGGGCCGCCGACCACGGTGGCGCGCTGTGTGTCCAGTGCGCGGCCGTCATGCGCGATGACCGACATTTCATGGTAGCTGCCGTACATGGCAGGGCGCATCAGTTCATTGAAACCCGTATCGAGCAAGGTGAAGTGGTTGCCGCCCATTTGCTTGGTGGCGCGCACTTCGGCCACCAGCAAGCCCGCGTCGGCCACGAGGAAGCGGCCCGGTTCGATTTCCAGGTGCACGGGATGGCCCAGGTGCGCCTCGATCTGCTTGCGCGCCGCATTCCACAGCTGGAAGTAGTGGTCCGTGTCGACGGGTTGCTCGCCTTCGCGGTAGGGCACGGACAGGCCGCCGCCCGTGGAAATGGCTTCGATGTCGTGGCCCATGTTTTTCACCAAGTCGACCATGGTGCCGCAGACGGTTTCCAGGTGGCTGTAGTCGACGCCGGAGCCGATGTGCATGTGCAGGCCCACCAGGTGCAGGCCATGTGCGCGGATGACGGCCAGCGCCTCCGGCAGCTCTTCGTGCCAGATGCCGTGTTTGCTGTTTTCGCCGCCCGTATTGGTCTTGTTGCTGTGGCCATGGCCATAGCCGGGATTGATGCGCAGCCAGACGCGGTGGCCGGGCGACAGGGGGCCTAGTTGGCGCAGCATGTCGACGGAGCCGCAATTGACTTCGATCTTTGCCGCCGCCACGCGCGCCAGGGTGGCGCGGTCGAACAGGTCGCAGGTGAAGACCACGCCGGCGGCGCCATTCGTTTGCGCCGGCGCAAAGCCTGCCTGCAGCGCGCGTTCGATCTCGCCCAGCGAAACGGCGTCCACGTGCACGCCCGCTTCGCGCATCAGGGTCAGCAGGTGGATGTTCGAATTGGCTTTTTGCGCGAAGCGCACCGTGTCGAACTGCGCCAGCTGCGCGATGCGCGCGCGGATGGTGGCCGCGTCATACACCCACAGGGGCGTGCCGTGTTCCTGGGCGAGTTGGGCGAGGGTCTGGTCGGTGACGGGCTTCATCGTGTGCTTTCGGTGGAATGAGGAGATAGCGCATGATGGCCGATTGTGCTTCGACTATAAAATATCTATTTGAGGCTACCTTATTCATTTATGATATGGCCATGACTATCTCCCTGCGCCATATCGAAGTCTTCCGCGCCATCATGACGACGGGCAGCGTGACGGCCGCCGCCGCCATGCTGCATACGTCGCAGCCCACCGTCAGCCGCGAACTGGCGCGCCTGGAACACTTGACGGGCCTGACTCTGTTCGAGCGCGAGCGGGGGCGGCTGCGCCCCACGGCCCAGGCGCTGCAGCTGTTCGAGGAAGTGCAGCGCGCGTATTTCGGCCTGGAGCGCATCATCAGCACGGCGGCGGCCCTGCGCCAGTTCGACCAGGGGCAGCTGTCGATCGCCTGCCTGCCCGTGTTTTCCCAGTCGCTGCTGCCGCAGGCGTGCAAGCGTTTCGTCGCCGATTTCCCCAAGGTGAGCATCAGCATCACGCCGCAGGAGTCGCCGCTGCTGGAAGAGTGGCTGTCGGCGCAGCGCCACGATATCGGCCTGACGGAAGTGGGCAATGCGCCGCCGGGCACCGCGCTCGATACCTTGATGTCCGTCGATGAAGTGTGCGTGCTGCCCGACGGCCATGCGCTCGCCGGCAAGGCCGTGCTGCAGCCGGCGGACTTTGCGGGCCAGCCTTTCATCAGCCTGGCCGCCGTCGACCCCTACCGCCAGCAGATCGACGCCATCTTTGCGCAGGCCGGCGTGGAGCGGCGCATGGCGCTCGACACGCACAGTGCTGCCTCCGTGTGCGCCATGGTGCGCGAAGGCGTGGGCCTGGCCATCGTCAATCCGCTCACGGCGCTGGACTACGCGGGGCAGGGCTTGCAGATCCGCCGCTTCGGCGTTTCCTTGCCATTTACGGTGAATCTCGTGAAACCTTTGCACCGGCCCCTGTCGCAACTCGTCGCCCTGTTCGAGCAGGCGTTGCATGCGCAGGCGGCGGAGGTGAAAAGGCGCTTGCTGCAGCTGTGACGGTGCTTGTGGAGCGGCGGCGGTCAACAGAGTAAAATGGCGTTTTACTTATTCAAGCCTGATTACTTCGATGACCACAACCGCTACTCCTGTCCGTACCCGTTTCGCTCCCAGCCCGACTGGCTATCTGCACCTGGGCGGCGCCCGCACCGCTTTGTACAGCTGGGCGTATGCCCGTCACTTCGGCGGCACTTTCGTGCTGCGCATCGAAGACACGGACGTGGAGCGTTCCACGCCGGAAGCCGTGCAAGCCATCATCGAAGGCATGAAGTGGCTGGGCCTGGACCACGATGAAGGCCCGTTCTACCAGATGCAGCGCATGGACCGCTACCGCGAAGTGGTGGCGCAGATGCTGCTTGAGGGCACGGCATATCACTGCTACTCGTCGCCGGAAGAAGTCGAAGCGATGCGCGAGCGCATGCGCGCCGCCGGCGAAAAGCCGCGCTACGACGGCACCTGGCGTCCGGAGCCGGGCAAGACCCTGCCGGCCGTACCGGCCGACCGCAAGCCCGTCGTGCGTTTCAAGAACCCGCTCGACGGCGACGTGACATGGGACGACGTGGTCAAGGGCACGATCACGATTTCCAACCGCGAGCTGGACGACTTGGTGATCGCCCGCCCGGACGGCACGCCGACGTACAACTTCTGCGTGGCCGTCGATGACTGGGACATGCAGATCACGCACGTGATCCGCGGCGACGACCATGTCAACAACACCCCGCGCCAGATCAACATCCTGCGCGCCATCGGCGCACCGCTGCCGCTGTACGGCCACCTGCCGATGATCCTGGGCGCGGACGGCGAAAAGCTGTCGAAGCGCCATGGCGCCGTCAGCGTGATGGATTACCCGGCGCAGGGCTTCCTGCCGGAAGCGATGCTGAACTACCTGGCGCGCCTGGGCTGGAGCCATGGCGACGATGAAGTGTTCTCGACCGAGCAGTTCTGCGAGTGGTTCAACCTGAACCACCTGTCGAAATCGGCGGCCCAGTTCAATAATGAAAAACTGGCTTGGCTGAACAACCACTATATCAAGCAGGCCGACAATACCCGCCTGGCCGACCTGGCGCGTCCGCAAATGGTCGCCGCCGGCGCCGTCTTCGAAGGCGCGCCGGACCTGGCGCAAGTGCTGGGCATGATGAAAGAGCGCGCCAATACCATCAATGAGCTGGCCGCCGCCTCGATGCTGTTCTTCCGCGAACCGCAGCCGGAAGCGGAACTGGTCACGCAGCACATCACGGATGCCATCAAGCCCGTGCTGGCGCAGTTTGCCGAGCGTATCGCCACGGTGGAGTGGAGCAAGGAAGCCGTCGCCGCCATGATCAAGGAAGTGCTGGCCGCGAACACCATCAAGATGCCGCTGCTGGCCATGCCCTTGCGTTTGATCTTGACGGGCCAGCTGCAGACGCCTGCGATCGACCAGGTGGTGGTGATGTTCGGCCGCGAGACCGTGCTGGCGCGCCTGGCAAAGTGGCTGTAATCGCCGCGCCGAATTGAGCGTGTAAATGCGGTGCGGAAACCGCCCCTATGAAAAGTTGCTCATAGACGAAAAAGGGTATTTGCAGAGTGAAACTTCTTTGCTATACTCTTGTTTCTGCACCAACGGGGGTATAGCTCAGCTGGGAGAGCGCTTGCATGGCATGCAAGAGGTCAGCGGTTCGATCCCGCTTACCTCCACCAGCAGCAAAATCGCAGTCGGGTTTTGTTAGTCGTTGAAGTGGTGCAGATGTTGTTTGGAAGTTCCGCGGTCCCCATCGTCTAGAGGCCTAGGACATCACCCTTTCACGGTGAGTACAGGGGTTCGAATCCCCTTGGGGACGCCAGGTAGTTGTGGTATAGTAGTGGCAGTTGTTTGTACTGATTGTTGTAAGTTCAGGCCCGTAAAAAGCGGAATCTGGATGGAAAGCAAGTAGTGGAACAAAGTCGCCAAGTGCGGCTTTTATTATTTCTGCGCCCGGGGGGTATAGCTCAGCTGGGAGAGCGCTTGCATGGCATGCAAGAGGTCAGCGGTTCGATCCCGCTTACCTCCACCAACAGCGCAGAAGTAAGGTGGTAAAACTGTAGTACCGAGGTCCCCATCGTCTAGAGGCCTAGGACATCACCCTTTCACGGTGAGTACAGGGGTTCGAATCCCCTTGGGGACGCCAGTTCAGTCTGGTGTTGTGGTTGTAAAGAAGTAGCAGTGTTTCTGCGCCCGGGGGGTATAGCTCAGCTGGGAGAGCGCTTGCATGGCATGCAAGAGGTCAGCGGTTCGATCCCGCTTACCTCCACCAACAGCGCAGAAACAGGTGGTAAATGGTAATGAATAAATCAAAGTCGCCTCGAGCGGCTTTTTTTATTTCCGAAGCATTTGTTGTTATGCCTTTCAGGGAAGTATGGTTTAACTGTTGGGATGTTTGTATGGCAGGCAAGAGGCGAGTGTTTGATCCCGCTTGCGTTTGCCAATGGGGTGGAAATGGAAATACATCAAAGTCGCCTCGGGCGGCTTTTTTTGTGCCTATTGGTTGCATGGATATAACTGACAGTGATTTGCGGAGTGGTTACATTTGGCAGGCGGCTTGATTTCATCATGCCCGCGGATAAAAAATGGACCATTACACTGAGGAGACAGGATGCACCGCGTATTTGCCAGTTTTTTTCTTGCTGCCGTTATGCACGTTCCCGCGCACGCGGAGGCGCCGCCTGCGGCGAAATTCGATCCTGGTGCGCTGAAGTTGCAAAAGGGGCCGTTCAATGACGTGCTGGTGCTCGGTTCGCCCCATTTGGCGCAATTGCCAACATCGTTTGATCCGTCTCAATTGAGCTTGCTCAACGAGCGCCTGGCGGGCTGGCGGCCGGATGCGATCGCGATCGAGGCGCTTTCCGGCTTGCAATGCGCTTACCTGCGCGCCTATCCGCAACGCTATGACGATACGGTGAAAGCGTATTGCTATGACACTTCCGCCGCGCGGGCCGCCACGGGGCTCGATGTGGTGGCGGCCACGGCGCAGGCCGAGCGTTTGCTGGCCGCCTGGCCGGCGGCGCCGTCCCCCACCCAGCGGCGCACATTGGCTTCCCTGTTCCTGGCCGGTGGCGAGCGTGCATCGGCGCTGGTGCAATGGCTGCGCCTGCCCGCAGATGAGCGGCGCGCCGGTGACGGCGTGAGCGAGCCCCTGGCCGCGAACCTCAATTCCCTGCTGGGGCAGCGCAACGAGAGCTATCAGATTGCTGCCGTGCTGGCGGCGAAGGGCGGGCACGAGCGGGTGCATGGCATGGATGACCATACGTCCGATATGCCTGTCGACGATGAAAAGGCGTATGCCAAGGCGATCAGGGCGGCCTGGAATAATTCCTCTTCGGCCGAGCGCAAGCGCATCCATGCCGGGTTTGAGGAGCAATGGAATACGCCCGCCGGTGTGCTGGCGATCTACCTCGCCTATAACGGACGCGCAGAGGCGGACCTGGCCTTCCGCGGCGACTTTGGCGCGGCGCTGGAAGAGCCGTCGCCGCAGCGTTATGGTCGCAACTACGTAGCCTCCTGGGAGGTGCGCAACTTGCGCATGGCGTCGAATATCCGCGAAATCATGGCGGCGCGCCCGGGCATGCGCGTGCTGGTCATCGTCGGCGCATCCCACAAGGGCTACCTGGAGGCGTATCTGAACCAGATGCATGACGTGCGCATCGCCAATGCGGACGATATCTTGCGCTAAGGAATACTTTTGCCGCGCCAGATGGTTGGCGCGGTTTTCCCTGCGTGCCTGGCGTGCTGCCGCTTCCATATCTTCCTGTCATCATCCTGTCTCCATAGGGAGCGATGATACAAATAAGGTGGAAAAAAGAAGGCCGGCAGTTGATTTCGTGAATCGCTTCGTGTTAAACTTCGCGCACGCTTTTTTGAGGGGCTAAGCAAAGCCTTCAACGAAGAGTCCGCTGAGAGTAAAGCCAGCACAGGTCCCCATCGTCTAGAGGCCTAGGACATCACCCTTTCACGGTGAGTACAGGGGTTCGAATCCCCTTGGGGACGCCAGGATTTAGTTGTAAAGTAAGAGTGCAGTGCTGAATGGGCCTGACAAGTCAGGCTTTTTTTGTTTCTGCAATATTGCTGCAGTACCGGGTCAGGATGCAAATAGTGCATTCAGGACAGATTTCTGTCCCCATCGTCTAGAGGCCTAGGACATCACCCTTTCACGGTGAGTACAGGGGTTCGAATCCCCTTGGGGACGCCAGATTCGCAAGCAGTAACAGGTCGGGATGCGGAATAGTGCATTCAGGACAGATTTTCTGTCCCCATCGTCTAGAGGCCTAGGACATCACCCTTTCACGGTGAGTACAGGGGTTCGAATCCCCTTGGGGACGCCAGACCGGCTGAATCAGCCAACAAAAAAGCCGCCTGGTAACAGTGCGGCTTTTTTGTTATGGGCTGCCATGCCACATTTTTCTCTTCCCCTTTGAATATGCCATTAGCTACCGATCACGCGCCAACCTTGGCCATCTTCTGCAAAGTCGTCGACAACTACGGCGATATCGGCATTTGCTGGCGCCTGGCGCGGCAGTTGAGCGGCGAGCATGGCGTGGCTGTCACCCTATGGGTCGATGATTTGCCGAGTTTCCGGCGCATCTGTCCGGAAATCGACGTGGCGGCGCCAGTGCAGCAGACCGGCGGCGTCACGGTACGCCACTGGCGCGACCAGGAGGGCGCATTCGCGCCGGCCGACATCGCCGACATCGTCATCGAATTCTTTGCCTGCGACATTCCACCCGGCTATATCGCCGCCATGGCGCAGTGCGCGCCGCATCCCGTGTGGCTGAACCTGGAAGGCTTGACGGCGGAAGAGTGGGTCGAGGGTTGCCACGCGCTGACGTCGCCGCGCCACGGCATGATCAAGCATTTCTTCTTTCCCGGCTTCACAAACAAGACGGGCGGCCTGCTGCGCGAAGCGGCGCTGGACGAGAAAAGGCTGGCGTTCCAGGCCGATGCGGGCGCCATGGCGGCATTCCTGGGGCAATTCGGCGTGACGGCGGCGGAAATGTCCGCCTTGAAAATATCGCTGTTCTGCTACCCGTCCGCCCCGGTCGCCGAGCTGTTTGCGGCCTGGCAGGCGGGCAGCGAGCCCGTGACGTGTCTGGTGCCGGAAGGCGTCGCGTTCGATGCCGTTCAGGCGTTTATCGGCGACGATGCGGCGCTGGCCGGTGCGGCGCGCACGCGCGGCGCGCTCACCGTACGGGTGCTGCCGTTCGTGCCGCAAGACGATTACGACCGTCTGCTGTGGGCTTGCGACGTCAATTTCGTGCGCGGCGAGGATTCCTTCGTGCGCGCGCAATGGGCGGGCCAGCCGTTTCTCTGGCATATCTATCTGCAGGATGAAAACTTGCATCACGTGAAATTGCGCGCCTTCCTGCAGCGCTATGCGGCCGATGCGGACGGCGCCATCGACAGCCTGGTGCGGGCGGCGCTGGCCTGGAATGGCGCCAGCGCGGACGCCTTGCCATGGGCGCAGCTGTGGCCCGCTCTGCAAGCCGACCTGCCGCGCATCCGGGCGCGCGCGCAGGCCTGGCAGCGGCAGATGCAGGCCAATGGCGATCTGGCAAGTAACCTGCTGGCGTTCGCTGGCGCGACGAGATAGGCGCTTGCCAAAAATTAAGGTAAAATGCCCGGTTATTTCTAACGTATTTTTAACCGATCAAACGCAAGCTTGCGGCGCCGATGGCGCACAGGCGGCAGATGGTCTTCATGCAACCCACTTTTTACGTACATTCCTATGAAACCCGCAAAAGAAATTCGTGTTGGCAATATCATCATGGTCGACAGCAAGCCAATGATCGTGTTGCGTTCTGATGTCAACGGTTCGAGCCGCACGGGCTTCACCTACAAATGGAAGATGAAAAATCTTCTGACGAACACCCCGATGGAAAACGTGTTCCGCGGCGACGACAAGTTTGACGTTGTTGTTCTGGATAAAAAGCCAGTGACGTATTCGTACTTCGCCGACCCGCTGTTCGTGTTCATGGACACCGAGTACAACCAGTACGAAATCGAAGAAGAAAACCTGGGCGAAGCGCTGAACTACCTGAAAGATGGCATGGAATGCGAAGCCATTTTCTACGACGGCAAAGCTATCTCCGTTGAACTGCCTACGACCATCGCCCGTCAAGTGGTGTACTCGGAGCCAGCGGTCAAGGGCAATACTTCGGGCAACGTCCTGAAAGAAGCCAAGATCGAAAACGCCATCGACGCACACCGCCACACCGTGCAAGTGCCGCTGTTCGTGGCACAGGACGACGTCATCGAAATCGACACCCGTACCAACGAATACAAGCGTGTCGTACGCAACTGATAGATTCTTGCACTGCGCCGCGCGCATGGCCCGGCAGATGCCGGTCTGGTTTGCCTCAGTGCTTGATCACCAAGAAACGCTGCCTTCGGGCGGCGTTTTTTTTTGCTTAAAAAATAATTCCCTTCAACAACAATTGTGTTGCAAGGACTGCTATGCTATGGCTACAACATTATTGCGGTAGAAACATTGAAGTTTCCTGGAGATAGCATGCAGCGCAGTCAGATGTTACGCAGTGGCGCGTCCCGGGGCGTGGCGCGTCCCGTATTGGCCCGTGCCACGGCGCCCGCCAGCCCCATGGCCCATCTGCTCGATGCGGGCGTGTTGCCGCAACAGCAGATGATGCAGGCAGGCAAACTCAGTTCCCATGCGCTGACGTCGCAGTACCTGGGGCGTATCCGTTCCCTTTGCAGCATCGGCGCGCGCGCCTATCCCGGCATTGAAATCAACCCTGATGCGCTGAAAATCGCCCTGGAAATGGACCGCGAACGGCAGGTGCACAAGGTGCGCGGTCCCTTGCACGGCATTCCCGTCGTCTTGCGCGACAATATCGCCACGGGCGACCGCATGAAGACGCGCACGCAGGCGCCCCTGGCCACGCATGCCAGCTGCGATTCCTTTGTGGCGGCGCGCTTGCGCGCGGCCGGCGCCGTCATTATCGGCAAAAGCAATTTGCGCCAATGGGCCGCCGTCAGCGTGCCGCATGCGAGTGCCAGCTGGGCCGGGCTGACCATCCTCGCCGTCGACAGCGCGGCGGACGGTTCCATCGTCGCGCCGGCTTCAAACTGCGGCCTGGTCGCCATCAAGCCCACGGGCAGGACTGCCGCGGGGCAGGGCGGCGAGCCAGCCACGGCCGGACCGATGGCGCCCAGCGTGCGCGAGGCGGCCTGGCTGCTCGCGGCCCTGAGCGGCGAACGCCTGGCCGATGGCGTGGTGTTGGATGCCGCCGGCTTGCATGGGCGCCGCATCGGCGTGGCGCGCAGCCTGTTCGGCCTGTGCGCCGGGACCGATGCCGTGATCGGGCAGGCGCTGCTGGCGTTGTGCGAACAAGGGGCGGAATTGATCGAGATGCCGCCCGCGCCCGAACCCGGCGGCATCGAAGCGCTGCTGGACTCGCATAGCCTCGATGCGCTGGTGGGGCCCACCTGCCATGGTGTGGCGCAGGCGCCATCGGCCTTGCCGCACATCACGGTGCCGGCCGGCGTGGCCGGGGGCTTGCCGGTCGGCTTGTCTTTCATCGGCCCTGCGCACGGCGACATGCAACTCATCGCGATGGCGTATGCCTATGAGCAGGCGACTTTGCACCGGCGCACGCCAGCGTTGCCGTCGAGCATTACCCTGGCGTTGCGCCTGCCATGATGATTTTTTTCGTTTTCTTTCGATAAACTATGCTTGCAACCTTGCTGCTGACTGCGGCCGTGACGGCCATTCCGACTCCTTTTGATGCCGCGCAATTGTCTGGCAGCTGGTCCGACAGCGTCAATACGAATAGCGTTTGTGAAGAAGCGCGGCACTTTACGCGCATGCAGCTGTCTGACGATCATCAGCGGCTGGCGATCTTCAGCGACCGGACGTGGAAAAGCAAGCTGGGTGAAACCAACCGCTTTGCCGCGACGGTGGTGGCGGAAACGGAGCGCAGCCTGACTTTGCGCTATGACAATGAAACCCGCCTCAATGCCGCTGGCAAGCTGGTGGAGTGGCAGTTGATCATCGTCGCGCCCGGCGTGTACCGCTGGCGCGAGACGGGATGGGCGGAAGGCAAGGTCAACGGGGTCGTCGGTATCCGCTGTTCTCCCTGAGACGGGCGCACAAGCATGCCATTCTGCTATGCTGCCCGCATTACTGTATGCTTTTAGGAGATTGCATGTCCGCACGTTTGTTCCTGCCCCTGTTCCTGGGCGCCGCCGTGGCGCTGGCCACCCTGCCGGCGCACGCGCGTACGCCGCAACTGTCGCTGATCGAGCAGGCGCAAAGCTGCGACGGCGGCTACACCTGCCCGTACTTCCCCGACGTCTACAAGGCGGACTATGCCTTTCGCAAGGCCTTCAATATCGGCGTGAAGAAGGCTGGCCTGAAGCGGCAGCGCTGGGTGCCGAATGGTGTGGCGAGCCCGCTCAAGCCCGTCGAGATCGACGGCAAGGCGCGTCTGCTGAGCAGTGTCTGCGAACCGCACAATTGCGGCCACCGCTACTCCATCCTGTACGACCCGGCCGAGCGCAGCATGACGGGCGTGTATATCGGCAGCGATGGCAAGGGCGGCTCGCGCACCGTCTACTTCGGCGAACCCAGCATCGCCGAAGCCGACCTGTTGTTCAAGAACTGATGCACGCGCCACTGCGCATTTCCAGCGAACGCGGCGAGCTGGACGTGGCCATGATCCACCGCTATCTGAGCGAGCAGTCGTACTGGAAGCGCGGCGTGGCGCTGGAAACGGTGCGCAAGGGCATCGCCAACGCGCTGTGTTTCGGCGGTTATGTTGATGGCCAGCAAGTGGCGTTCGCCCGGGTCATCACCGATTACACGGATTTTGCCTACCTGCGCGACGTGTTTGTGCTGCCGCAATACCAGGGGCGCGGCTATGGCAAGCAGATCGTGGCCGCCGCGCTCGACGATGCGCGTGTGCGCGATGTCGTCTGGATGCTGGGCACCGATGACGCGCATGGCCTGTATGCAAGCTTTGGTTTTGCGCCACTGGAGGCGCCACACAAGTACATGCGCCGTCCTGCGGCGTGAGAATTATCAAAACAACCTTTAGGTGTCAAGAGAACTATTAACATTATTGTACGCAATAATGTTGCATTGATAATGACATCATGTCATTATGCGCGCTCTGCAGCTTACGCAGCGGTGCGTTGCTGGTGCTGTGCTTTGCCGTCGCTATCTGGCGGGGCAAAGGTGGTGAGCGGTCCGATTGGTCGTCCCTGGCACGTTTTCTCGTCACTTTAAAGGAATACATCATGAAACAATATGGCGCCGAATTTCTCGGCACGTTCTGGCTGGTCTTCGGCGGTTGCGGCAGCGCCGTGCTGGCCGCCGCCTTTCCCGGCCTGGGCATTGGCTTTGCCGGCGTAGCGCTGGCCTTTGGCTTGACGGTGCTGACCATGGCTTACGCCATCGGCCACATCTCGGGCTGCCACCTGAATCCTGCCGTCTCGATCGGCCTGTGGGCAGGCGGCCGCTTCCCCGCCAATCAACTGTTGCCATATATCATTGCGCAAGTGCTGGGCGCCATCGTGGCCGGCGGCGTGCTGTACGTGATCGCCAGCGGCCAGGCCGGTTTCGATGTCAGCAAGGGCTTTGCCTCGAACGGCTTCGGCGCCCATTCGCCGGGCGGCTATTCGATGCTGTCGGCGCTGGTCATTGAAATCGTGCTGACGATGTTCTTCCTGATCGTCATCCTGGGCGCCACCGACAAGCGCGCACCGGCCGGCTTCGCCCCGCTGCCGATCGGCCTGGCGCTGACCCTGATCCACCTGATCAGCATTCCCGTCACGAATACCTCCGTCAACCCGGCCCGCAGCACGGGCGTGGCCCTGTACGTGGGCGACTGGGCCACCAGCCAGCTGTGGCTGTTCTGGCTGGCGCCCATCATCGGCGCCTTGCTGGGCGCGCTGGCCTACCGCTTGATTGCTGGCGAAAAAGAATCAGCTTGAACATGAAAAAAAAGCAGCCCGCGGGCTGCTTTTTCGTTTAGTCGGCGGCGCGCCACTCGCTCAGGTAATGCTGCGGCGTGCGGCCCAGGATGCGGCGGAACATGGCGCTGAAGGCGCTGGGGCTGGCGTAGCCCAGCGCATAGGCGATGGCCGCCACGCCTTCGCCCCGGTCCAGGCGGCAGAAGGCCTCGGCCAGGTGGACTTGCTGCAGCCATTGGCGGTAGTGCAAGCCCGTTTCCTTGGGGAATAAGCGGATCAGGGTGCGCGCGCTGGCGCCCGCATCCTGCGCCCAGTCCTCGATGTTGCGCCGGCTGCCGGGCGCGCTCATGATGGCCGAACAGACGGCCACCAAGCGCCGGTCGCGCGGCCAGGGGATGGCGATGGGCACGGTATCGGCCGCCGTCAGCTCCGACAGGATCAAATGCGCCAGCCAGTCGCCGCGGCCCGCCAGCGCATATTCGATCGGTTCGGCCAGCAAGGCCAGGATCAGCTCGCGCAACAGCCGGCTCACTTCCAGCACCTTGCAATCGGCGCCATATTGGGCCGCCACCTGCGCATCGATGTACACGGTGCGCATGCTCAGTTCGCTCAAGATGTGGACTTCATGCACCACGCCCACGGGGATCAGCAGGGCGCGCCGCGGCGGCAATATCCACACGCCGTGCTCGGTGGAGACGCGCATCACGCCTTCCGTCGCATACAGCAGCTGCGCCCGCACGTGGCTGTGCGGCGCCGTATAGTCGCCCGCCGCATATTGCCTGGACATGGCCGTCACGGGGCGCGGCACGTGCTGGTAGTCGTGCGAGCTGGTGCTGCGGCTGAACGGCACGCCATCGGGATGGGTCTGGGCGGGTTGCTGGGTGTACATGTGGGGCGCGGGCTTGTCTCTTGGTTGTCACTTGGGCGACGATTATTGGAAGTTATCAGTTCAGTGACCATACTATACTGGCTTCTTTGCCGGGCCGCCCGCCGTGCCCGATTATTGCGGATGACACATGCACACAACCACACCAGCCCCAGCATTGGCCACGCCCGTGCCGGCGGCGCCCTCGCTTCATAGTTCCCAACAACAATCCGGTCTGGCCATGCACATCCTGGGCGCCGTCGCCTTCGTGCATTTGCTCAATGACTTGATCCAGGCATTACTGCCGTCGATTTATCCGATGCTGAAAGCCGAGTTTTCACTCAGCTTTACCCAGGTCGGCCTTATAACCCTGACGTTCCAGTGCACGGCATCGTTGCTGCAGCCCTGGATCGGCTTGTACACGGACCGCCGTCCGCTGCCGTTCCTGTTGCCTGTCGGCATGTGCTTTACCCTGGCCGGCGTGCTGATGCTGTCCATCGTCTCGACCTTCCCGACCCTGTTGATCGCGTCGGGCCTGATCGGCGTCGGTTCGTCGACTTTCCACCCGGAAGCGTCGCGCGTGGCCCGCATGGCGTCGGGCGGACGCTACGGCTTTGCCCAGTCGCTGTTCCAAGTGGGCGGCAACGTCGGTTCCGCGCTGGGGCCGCTGCTGGCGGCCGCCGTCATCGTGAATCGCGGGCAGGGCAATATCGCCTGGTTCAGCTTGCTTGCCGTGCTGGCCATCGGCGTGCTGTACAAGGTCAGCCACTGGTATAGCGGCCACCTGGCCAGCTTCAAGCCGAAGGCGGGCGGCCATGGACCGAACTTGTCGCGCAACAAGGTGATGGGTGCCCTGGGCGTGCTGGCCTTGCTGGTGTTCTCGAAATACATCTACATGGCCAGCCTGTCGAGCTATTACACGTTTTATTTGATCGACAAGTTTCACCTGTCGATCGGCGCGGCGCAACTGTACCTGTTCCTCTTCCTCGCCGCCGTGGCGGCCGGCACCTTCATGGGCGGCCCCATCGGCGACCGCATCGGCCGCAAGCGCGTGATCTGGATTTCCATCCTGGGTGCCGCGCCATTTACCCTGCTGCTGCCGTATGTCGACCTGCTCTGGACGGCTGTATTGACGGTGATCATCGGTTTCGTCATTTCTTCCGCGTTTTCCGCCATCGTTGTGTTTGCGCAAGAACTGGTGCCGGGCAAGGTGGGCATGATCGCGGGGATCTTCTTTGGCCTGATGTTCGGCGTCTCCGGCATCGCCGCGGCCGCCATGGGCCACCTGGCCGACGTATCGGGCATCGCCTATGTGTATAAAATCTGCTCTTACCTGCCGCTGCTTGGCATCTTGACGGTGCTGCTGCCGCATATCGAGCAGGCGAAAAAATAAGACAGTGGCGCCGGCGGGCTTGACGGCCAGCCGGCCCGCATGCGATATTCTCTTCATGATTTCTTCCATCTTCCATCCAGTCCTTGCATACCGCCGCGCCGCCGCTGCGCTGTGTCCGTGTACCTGGCTTCGTGAGGATGCGGCCCGGCGCCGTTAAATTTTTACTCCTCATTCCGATGGCCACAGTGTTGAAAAACCTGTGGCCATTTTCTTTTTCCGCAGCGTTCACGAGAGTCCCGCATGACACTACACCTGTACGACACCTATAGCCGCAGCCTGCGCCCCTTCGACCCTCTCGCCCCGGGCCAGGCGGGCCTGTATGCCTGCGGTCCCACCGTCTACGACTACGCGCACATCGGCAACCTGCGCACCTATCTGTTCGTCGACGGCTTGCGCCGTGCGCTCGAATTCAACGGTTTGCAGGTGCGCCACGTGATGAACATCACGGACGTGGGCCATCTGACGTCGGATGCGGACAGCGGCGACGACAAGGTCGAGGCCCGCAGCGCCCGCAGCGGCAAGTCCGCCTGGGATATCGCCGCCGAATTCACCCGCGCGTTCGAGGGCGATCTGCGCCAGTTGAATATCCTGCCGCCCACCGTCTGGTGCCGCGCCACCGACCACATTGCGGAGCAGATCGCATTCATCCTCGACCTGGAAGCGAAGGGCTATACCTACCACACGGACGACGGCATCTATTTCGATACGACGCGCCAGGACAGCTATGGGAAACTGGCACGCCTGAATCGCGACGGCCTGCAGGCGGGGAAACGAGTAGACCTGGGCGAGAAGCGCGATATCTGCGACTTCGCGCTGTGGAAGTTCAGCGGCGTGCCGGGCCGGCGGCAAATGGAGTGGGACAGTCCCTGGGGCCTGGGTTTCCCTGGCTGGCATATCGAATGCTCGGCCATGGCGGAAAAACACCTGGGTGCGTATTTCGACATCCATTGCGGCGGAGAAGACCACGTGGCCGTCCACCACAGCAACGAGATTGCGCAAACGGAAGCGCGCCATGGCACGCGCCTGGCCAACTTCTGGCTGCATGGCGCTTTCCTGAAAACGCAGGACGCGAAGATGTCGAAGTCGTCGGGTGACTTTTTACGTTTGCACAGCCTGGTGGAGCAGGGCGTCGATCCGCTGGCCTACCGCTACCTGTGCCTGGGTGCCCACTACCGCAGCAGCCTCAATTTCACGGACGAGGCCCTGCGCGCCGCTGCCAGCGGTCTGGCGCGCTTGCGCTCTACCGTGCATGGCCTGGGCCAGGCGGATGGCGAGGCCGACCCCGCGTGGCTGGCGCGTTTTGCGGCCTGCGTCAACGATGACCTGAACTACCCGCGCGCGCTGGCCGTGGCCTGGGAGCTGCTGAAAAGCGAGATGCCCGACGGCGTGAAAAAGGCCACGATGGCCCACTTCGATACGGCCCTGGGGCTGGACTTGCTGGCCTGGCAGCCGGCGCAGGTGGAAGTGCCGCAGCAGGTGCAGGCGTGGATGGCGGAACGGGCTGCCGCCCGCCTGGAGCGCCAGTGGGCCGAGGCGGACCGCTTGCGCGCACTGGCGCGCGCGGCCGGCTATGAGATCGACGATACGCCGCAGGGGCAACAGGCGCGGCCTTTGTGAAGATGTCCTGCATAATGGCCGCCTGATGAAACTGGAGATGCCGTGAAGCGTCGTTTGCTGCTATTGAGTTGTTGCCTTGCCTTGTCTAACTCCGTCCAGGCGGCCAGCGCCTGCCCCGGTTTTCCCGCGCTGGCTACATCGAGCGAGGCGCTGCTGGCGCAAGTGCGTGCACTGCCGCCCGTCGGCGTCGACCGCGAACGGCAGGCGTGTGCGCCGGCGACCGTCATCGATTTCGCCTACAGCGGCGGTACCTTGTGCAGTTTTGGTGGTGAGGTCGAGGCGGCGACGGCCGCCGTCACGCGCCTGGCGGACGGCGGCGAACTGGTCGAGTACCTGTATCTGTTCCCACATGCGCCGGCCACGCATGCGCGCCTGTTGGCGCTGCTGGCCACGCAGTTTACGCCCGTCGACAAGGCGGCTTGGCCGGCCTTCCTGCAGGGGGCCAGGCCAGGCAAGGAAACCACGGCCCTGTTCACCGACGGCGCTTACTATATTTCGCTGGGCAAGCCCACCGAAGGCGATCCGGCCGCATGGTATTCGAATGTGATCTTTGAAAAGGTGGATAAACCTGCGCTGGGCGTGCGCAAAGTGTGCCAGGAGGAGCGCGATGCTTGAGGCAGGCGCCTTTCCGGCGGCATTGGCCGGCACTGTGGCGCAGCTGCGGCCCGCGCTGGGGAGTAGCCAGGCACACCCGCCATTTGCCGTATGCCAGGATGGCGAGGCATTGCTGATCCCGACGCGCACGTATTACGACCGCCAGCGATTGCTGGCCTGTACGCGGCTGCCCGACGACGCGGGCGTGATAGCCCTGTGCCTGGGCACGCGCCACTACGATGGCCATCTGCGCGAAGCGTGTTTAAAACAGCTGTTGCTGCAGGAGCGGGCGTGGACGGTGCCGTTCGTCGTGCACCTGTGCGGTGAGTACGTGCTGGAGATCGTCGAAAGAATCGGGGCGGCGCTGCCGGCCTGGAATGCGCAGGCGCTGGCGCGCTACCTGCGGGAGAACCCCGCGTATGTGGATACGCTGCAGCGGCGCGCCGTCAGTTACTGGAGCTGTTACTACCGCGGGCGCTACCCGGCATGGGACGATTATCCGGGGTGCAGGGCCATGGCGGCCCTGCGGGCATTACAGCGGCTTACGCCTCGATAAAGCGCATCTTGAAGCTGCGGCCCTTGATGTTGCCGAAGTCGCGGCCCAGGGAGTTACCGGCGTTGAGGCGCTTGAAGGCCGCTTCGGCCACCTTGCGGTCGAGCGCCACGTAGGTCATGAACTCGAACACGTTGATCTTGCCCACTTGCTCCTTGGTGAGGCCCGCGTCGCCCGTCAGCGCGCCCAGCAGGTCGCCCGGGCGCAGCTTGTCCTTCTTGCCGCCCATGATGCACAGGGTGACCATCGGCGCCGGCAGCGCTTCCATCCCGTCATCTTCCGCCAGTTCCTTCAGGTCGTGCCATTCGGCGGCGCTGTTCTGGTATTGCTCGATCAGCTTGACCCATTTTTTCTCGTTCGGCGCGCACAGCGACAGGGCCAGGCCCTTCTTGCTGCCGCGGCCCGTGCGGCCGATGCGGTGGATGTGCACTTCCGTGTCCTTCGACACGTCGACGTTGATCACGGCACCCAGGTCGGAAATATCGAGGCCGCGCGCGGCCACGTCGGTGGCCACCAGCACGGAGCAGCTGCGGTTGGCGAACAGCACGAGGATTTCATCGCGCTCGCGCTGTTCCAGCTCGCCGTACAGTGCCAGCGCGGAAAAGCCCTGCTGGCGCAGTTCTTCGGCCAGTTCGCGGCAATGCACCTTGGTGTTGCAGAAGGCCAGGGTCGATTCCGGCTTGAAGTGCTTCAACAGCTTGCCGACGGCGCTATTGCGCTCGTCGAAGCCGATTTCATAGAAGCGCTGCTCGATCTTGTCGTTGTCGTGCTGCGCTTCGACCGTCACTTCCAGCGGGTTGACGAGGAACGACGCCGTGGCGCGGCGGATGTCTTCCGGATACGTGGCCGAGAACAGCAAGGTCTGGCGGCGTACAGGGCAGGCGCTGACGATGCCGGCGATTTCCTCGTAAAAGCCCATGTCCGTCATGCGGTCCGCTTCATCGAGCACCAGCGTTTGCACGTGATTCAGGTTGATGGTGCCGCGGCCCAGGTGGTCGCGCAGGCGGCCCGGCGTGCCGACGACGATGTGGGCGCCGTGTTCCAGCGAAGCGATTTGCGGGCGCATCGGCGCGCCGCCCGTCAGGGTCAGGATCTTGATGTTGCCGGCCGCGCGGGCCAGGCGGCGCAATTCATTGGCCACCTGGTCGGCCAGTTCGCGCGTGGGGCACAGCACCAGGCCTTGCACGGCAAACCAGGCCGGATTGAGCTTGTGCAGGATGCCGATGCCGAAGGCGGCCGTCTTGCCGCTGCCTGTTTTCGCCTGGGCGATCAGGTCGCGGCCATCGAGCACCGCCGGCAGGCTTTGCGCCTGGATGGTGGTCATCTCGTGGTAGCCGAGCGAGTCCAGGTTGGCCAAAAAGGCGGGCGTCAGCGGCAGGCTGGCAAAGGAAGTGGTGGTGTCAGTGGTGGTGTTCATAGGGGCGGAGCCGGTAAAAAGCGGGTGGATGGGCACAGTCTACAGGCGTTCTACGCCCTTGTGCGGATGGTGGTGTGGAAGCCGGCGGCAAACGGCCGCCGGCATGGGGTGTTAATTGTCGGGCGCCCAGATGGGCAAGCCGGTCAGATCGAGGCCGGCGTCGCGCGTCCACACGGGCAGGCCCGTGGCATCGGTCGGCTCCAGCAATTCGAGCTGCACCTGCTTCAAGGCCACCTTGCGCGCACGCGCGCGGCGCTGCGGTTCTGGCGCCGGCTCTGGCGCCTCGGGCGCTGGCGGCGGGCCGAAGCCGGGCAAGTCGATGGTGGCGTTGTCTTTTTTATCTCTCATTTGCTAACCTCTGTCCCTGGCTTGCGATGGCCAGGGGGCGGGCAAGGTGCTGCCCGCCTATGTCTATACGCTTTAACTTCATCCACAAAACAAAAGCCCGGCTACTGGAGTCGGGCTCATTGTTGGGATAACCTGCAGGAAAACTTGTCCTGCGGATTTAAGTGCGGCACGCAGTGTATCACAGGCGTGCCGCACTGTGTGGGGCTCAGCGGAAGCTCAGGGCACCCGTCAGGTCGCCTGGCGGCAGCGCGCCGCGTGACGCGAACGCGTCGTTGCGCACCTTCAGGCCTTCGAGCAGCGGCAAGTCGTGCAGGCGCGTGATCAGGCGCAGGATCGACGTCGTGTCATAAAAACTGTGGTCGACGGCGCCTTTCTTCGCGTAGGGTGAGACGACGATGGCGGGAATGCGCGTGCCCGGCCCCCAGCGGTCGCCCTTCGGCGGCGCCACGTGGTCCCACCAGCCGCCGTTTTCATCGAACGTGATCACCACGATCATGTCTTTCCACTGCGGCGATTCCTTCAGATGCTGGATGACGTTGGCCACGTGCTGGTCGCCCGACTCGATGTCCGAATAACCGGCATGCAGGTTCAGGTTGCCCTGCGGCTTGTAGAAGGTCACGGCCGGCAGCTTGCCCGCCACGGCCGCGGCGAGGAATTTGTTCGAGATCGGGCTGTCGCCCGTGCCGCCGTCGCGCAGGTGTTCGGCGCGCGCGGCCGTGCCGGGAGCGAACTGCTTGAAATAGTTCAGCGGCTGGTGGTGGAACTGGAAGTTCGGCTTGCTGCCGCCGCCCTTGTGGTCGAGCGCCGCTTGCCAGCCGCCGCCATACCACGCCCAGCTGACGCCCTTGCGCGACAGCAGGTCGCCGATGGTGTCATAGGTTTGCGGCGGCAGCGTATTCGCGTCGGCCGGGTCGGCGTGCAGCGGGTCGCCATCGAAGGCCGGGCGGATGTAGCTCGGTTGATATGGCGGCGCCATGGTGTTGACGGCATAGCCGTCCGGAGTCAGGGCGCCGTCGTTGACGTATTTCGGCTTGCCGTCCAGCGCGGAGGCGGGGCAGTCGGGCGAGATCGCCAGGCGCACGCCTTGCGGGCCGTCGGATAGCACGGCGATCTTTTTCTTCGCCGCCGTCTCGGAAGCATTGAAATATTCGTTGGCGCGGCCCGTCACGAGGAACTGGTGGTTCATGTAGGAGCCGCCGAAGGCCGCCATGAAGAAGTTGTCGCACAAGGTGTACTGTTCGGCGATCTGCCACAGGTTCAGGTTTTTCGACGTTTCGCCGTAATGGCCCATCACCAGGCCGCCGCTGTCGGCCCACGCGGCAAAGCCGTCGTTCTTGCCGCCGTTGATCTGCATCTGATTGTTATAGAAACGGTGCACGAGGTCGCGCGTGATGATGCTCTCGGGCAGGGGCTTGCCGGCCGCGTCGCTCAATTTGTAGGGCGCGTTGGGCAGGCCGGAAATCTGGTCTTCCTTGATCAGGTAATCGATGCCGCCGATATTCTGCTGGTTAGGCACCAGGCCGCCCCAGATCTTCGGCAGGGTGGCCAGCGGCTTGCCGTTGCGGTCCAGCTGCTGCGCCTGTTCGGCCGTGACGGCGGACAGGGGGGCGCTGGTGCCGGGGAAGTTGGCGAACAGGTTGTTGAAGCTGCGGTTTTCCAGGTAGATCACGACCACGTTCTTGACGTGCGCCTTGAGTTTCGCGTCGAGCGACCCCTTGGCGATGGTCTTCCTGGCTGGCGCGGCATCGGCCAGCGCGGGCAGGCTGGCGGCCAGGCCGACTGCGGAAGCGGCCTGGAAAATGCGCCGGCGCGAGGGATTGGCGGGTTGGTCGGCCGGATCGGCTGGCAGGGCGGGGGCGAGGTCCTTCACACATTCTCCTTGGGTGTCATTCGTTTGCTGGTGCGCGAAAATTGTATCACCGTGGCATGGCAAATGTGAAATTTCACGGCTGCCTGGAGGGCGACGTCGCCGCATGGCGATGGCCGTTCGCGTTGCCGCAGTCCTGCACCAGGCTAAATAATCCATCCGTGTCGCATGGATTCAAGCCTGCCTGGCCTGCGCATGAAAAGATGGGGCATCCGAATGGCGATGGTCGCCATTCTCGTGGCGCGACGTCCGGCGTCATTGCATGGACGTCTGCGCGCACCCATATACGCAGGGAGGCGCTCATGTGGCTGGTCTTGAAGTTATTGCTGTTTATCTTTTTTGTCCTGCCGTTTGCCTTCGGCTTGACGCTTATTTTTTTACCCTATTCCATTCCCGTTGTCCTGTGCCTTGTGTGGTGGTGGCGGTCGCGTGTGCGCGCGGAGCGCGCGCGGGACAAAGTCGTCAGCGTCGGGGGGATAGAGGGGCGGACGTGGGTCCTGGAATCGGCGCGCTTCACGATGGAGCTCGATTATGCCAGCGCCCAGCTGCGCATCCGGTCCAAGGGCAAGCGTTCCTACGTTACCTCGGGAGCCAAACGTCAGGTGCGGCGTGGCGCTTTCGACGTGTTCTTGCCTGCTGAAAACATTTTCATTTATGCATCTGAGAATATGGTAGAGCATTACCTGACGAAATGGAAACCTTCAGTTGAAATCACCGATCGCGGCTTCGAGCATGTGATCGTGGAAATGCCGGACGGAGTGCATACGCAGGGAACCGGGAAATCTGATTTGACAATCACGTCGCCCATATTTTCGGGACATACATTGGCTGGACGGCGCTTGCGCGACAGCGAGGCACAGGGACCGTTTTCGGCCATCTTTCTCCGCATGCCGCTCGCCACGGCCGTGTGTGTCAAGGAAGAGTGGCAAAAGGCCCGTGCGCGGCTGCAGGAGATGCAGCGCCAGCGCCCGGCGGCGCCAGGACAGGCATCGACGGGCATATAGAACATTCTAATGTTTTCAAAAATACCATTTCGCGATGTTTTCATTGTATTATGGCAACTAACGAACGCGGCATCGTGATGCAGGCCTGACCGGGCAGACAGATGCCTGCGGCCCCTTCACCGATGCTACAGGATGCCAGGAATGTCGAACTCGCTTGCGTATCACGTGGTTGTCCATGCACTGGAAGGGCGGGCCGGCTGGACGCCCATGGCGCGCTTCGCTTCGGCCGTCTCGCACGTGATCCAGGGACATTTGCCTTATCAGCGCTACCATGCCGCCGGCATGGCCAGGAGTCCCAAAGGATCGGCACCAGGCGTCATCGAACGCCTGGTGAATGACTTCCTGGCGACCGACATCAATCCCAGCTATCTGCTGCTCTCCTCATTCCGGCGCGAAGCCGACGTGTTCGTCGCGTTCAATGCCTATAACCAGTCTGCGAACCTGGGCGTGCAGACCAGCCTTGGCGGGCAAGGGGCCGGCAATGTGGCGCGCGGCGCGGCGCGCGCTTCCCGCGTGGCCGCCAGCGACCCCGATAGCTGCCGCCATGGCACCCTTGCCATCATCGACACCATGCTGGCGACCACGCGCGCCAATGCGGCTGCGCCGGACGGCGCACCAAAGCGCAGCCTGGGTGCGCTTGCCCTGTTGCTGGGCATCGAATCGTCGACGGCGGCGGAAGTGGCGTTCGTCTTTGAAAACGAAGGCCACTTCCCTATCGGCCAGCTTGCCGGCAGACTGGGTTGCCATCAGCGCACGCTGGAACGCCGATTGCGCGAAGTGGGTATGACGGCGGAGGCGTTGCGCCAGGCCGCGCGCCTTGTGCGTGCCGCGCATCGGCTGCCGTCCGCCGATAGCCTGACGATGATCGCCGCCGACGAGGGGTTTTCCGATCTTGCCCACATGACGCGCGCCTTTCAGGCCGCGGCAGGCATGCCTCCCAGCTTGATCCGCAAGCTGGGCAAGGGTCAGAACTGATAGCGCACGGTCAAAGCCACCTTGCGCGCCGGGCCATGCATGCCCGACAACCACCAGTCCGACACGGAAGCCGTGTACTGCTTGTCGAACAGGTTGGCCACGTTGACGGTGGCCGACAGCTTGTCGCTGACGTCGTAGCGCGCCATCAGGCTGGCCACCGAGTACGCCTTCTGTTCCCAATGCAGGGTGCGGTCGACCTGCCACGCATCGATGTCGGAATACACGCGGCTTTGCCAGTTCATGCCGCCGCCCACCGTCAGGCGCTTGAATTCGCCGGGCAGGCGGTAAGTGGTCCACAGTTTCACCAAGTGGCGCGGGAAGGTGGCCAGGATGGTCTTGCCCGTATTGTCTTCCGTCTGGCTGTACGACCACGAGGCCGAGATGTTCCAGTCCTGCGTCAGGGCGCCCGTCGCTTCCAGGTCCACGCCCTGGGTTTTGGCACCCTTGATGGCGCGGTTGGCGGAAATCTTTGTGCCAGGCACGTAGTAACCTGGATCCGACTCGGCCAGATTGTCCTGGCGGATCTGGTACAGCGCGGCGGCCGTGTTCAGGCGGCCATCGAACCAGCCGCTCTTGACGCCTGCTTCCAGGGTCTTGCCTTCGCGTGGCGCCAGCAGCTTGCCATAGCGGTCTTGCGATGCTTGCGGCTGATAGATGGTGGAATAACTGGCGTAGGCGCTGTGCGTGCCGTCGATGTCGAACACCAGGCCGCCATACGGCGTGACGACGCGGCTTTCCGAGGCTGGCGCCGCATTGTAATAGGACTCGGCAGGCGTGTCCGAGATGTAATTTTCGTCGTAGCGCAGCACTTTTGCCCCGGCGATCAATTTCAGGCGCTCGGAGAGATGGAGGCGCGTGGCGGCATACACGCTGGCCTGGCGGCGCGTGCTGTCGTTGGTGCCATAGGTGCCGCCAAACACGGGCGTCGCCGTGCGATTCCAGCGGTACAGGTTGACAGGCGTGCGCTCGATGCTATTGTCGAAACGGGCATCCGTCGTGCTTTGAAATTCGCTGTAGTCCATGCCCAGCACCAGTTCGTGCTGGCGGCCGAATGCGCTGAATGGGCCGCGCACGTTGACGTCCACGCTGTTGACCTGGAGCTGGTAGTCGCGGTAGTCGGCGTTCAGGCGCAGGCCATCGCCCGTGGCCTGGTTGGGCAAGCTTCCGCTGACGTTCAGGTAGACGGAGCGCTCTTCCTGCGACGACTGCACGCGGTTGGCCGAGACTTTCAGCTTCCAGTCGTTCGCCAGCGCGTGTTCCACAGTGGCGAAGACGTCGGTCGAATTGGTGTCGAAGCGATTCGACGTGGCCGCCGGGCTGAAGGAACGGGGCAGGTTCGTCATGCTGCCATTGCTGTAGAACAGGGGAAAGCCCAGGTAGGACAGGGATCCGTTCGAGCGCTTGCGCTGGTGCGTGACGCCGGCCGTCAGTTTCGTGTCGCTTGAGATGTCCGCCTCGAGCACGCCGTAGACCACTTTCTTGTCGCGGCTGTAGCCGTCGACGATGCTGTCGCCTTCCTCGTACACCGTCACGAGGCGGCCGCGCACCGTGCCCGCGTCGTTGAGCGGGCCGGCAACGTCGGCCATGGCGCGCCGCTCATCGTGGGAACCCAGCTCGCCCTCGACGGACGCCTGGAATTGCGCCGTCGGCTTCTTGCGCACCATGTTGATGGCGCCCGAGGCATCGCCCGCGCCCGTCATCAGGCCCGAGGCGCCGCGCAGCACTTCGATGCGGTCGTACAGCGCCATGTCGGCCAGGCTTTGCGACGGTATCGCATTGAGGCCCATGGTTTCCGAGTGCGTGCTGACGCCATCGAGCTGGTAATTGGTGATCGAATAGCCGCGCGAAGTAAAGCCCGTGCGTTCGCTGCCCAGCGAATACAGCGTGATGCCCGGCGTTTGCGCCATCACTTGCGCGATCGTGCTCAAGCCCTGGTCCTGCATGCGCTGCTGCGTGATGACGCTGACCGACTGCGGCGTTTCCCGGATCGACAGGCCCAGTGGCGTGGCCGTGGCGATCGGCAGGGTGGAGACATACGCGCCCGAGCCTTCGGTGGCATCCTGCTGCGCCTTGACCGACACTTCCGGCATCATCGACAGCGCTTCGCCACCCGCCGCGGCATCGGCCGGGCGCAGCACATAGCTGCCGTTGGCGCTGCGCTCGGCCTTCAGGCCCGTGCCGCGCAGCACGCCGTTCAGGGCGGCCAGCACGTCGTGGCGGCCGCTCAAGCCGGTCGACGTCTTGCCGCGCGTCTGCTCCGGCGTGAAGCTGAGGATGACCCGCGACTGGCTGGCGACCTGGCGCAGCGCCGTCGCCAGGTCGCCGGCCGGCACCTGGAAGTCGAGGCTGGCCGCTGGCGCTGCTGCGCTTTCCTGCGCCAGGGCTGGCGCCTGGGCGTTCAGCAGCAGGGCCGAACCGATGAAGACGAGTTGGATGGCATACGCCATGCGCTTGATGCGCGGCTTGGAGTGAATGGCAAGAGACATGGTTACCTTGTGGTGTAGTCGTCAAAAAGGACGTTGCCTACACAGGTCACGCGAGAAGCGAAAGCGGGTACCTTTTTTTGCGTCGGCCTCAAAATAAATGGTCAGCGCTGCTGGCGCGCTTCCACCTGCACCCAGTAGCGCGTGCGCAGGCGCACGTCGACGGGCAGGGAATTGGGCAGCGACAGCAGCACGGCGTCCAGGTCGGCCAGCGGGAAGACGCCGGAAATGCGCAGGCCGGCGACGGCGTCGTCGCAGCCCAGCAAGCCGTGGCGGTAGCGGCTCAGTTCATGCAGGAAGTCGCGCAGCGGCATGGCGTCGGCCAGCAGCAAGCCCTGGCGCCAGGCCCAGATATCGGGCGAAACGGCGTGCGCGGGCAAGACCTGCTGCGCCGTCATGCCGGCGCCCTGGCCAGCGCGGAGGAGCAGATTGCCATCGCCCTGGCGCGGCAGCAGCCGGACGGCGCCTTCTTCGACGGCGACCTCGGTGCTGCCGTCCGCCTGGCGCACTGAGTAGCGCGTGCCCAGCGCCTGCGCGCGGCCGTGCGTCGTTTCGACGAGGAAGGGGCGGTAGGGCATGTCCGTTTCGCGGGCGGTGGCGATGAAGACTTCGCCCTGCACCAGTTGCAGCAGGCGCTGCGTGCCCGTGTAGCGGATGTTGACGGCGCTGCCGCTGTTCAGGTGCAAGCGGGTGCCGTCGGGCAGGGTCAGCTCGCGGCGTTCGCCCACGCCGGTGGACAGGTCGGCCAGCGCGGCGCGGGCAAAGTCGGGCGCGTATTCCGAGCGCGCGCCGAACCAGCCCGTGAGGCCGATGGTCGATGCCCACGCCAGCAACCGCAGGCTGCTGCGCCGCGAGACCGGGAGCGAGGTGGGACGTTGCAGCAGTGCCTTGCGGCTGGCCTGCGCATCGAGTTCCCGCAAGCCGCCGCTGACGCTTTCGATGTGTTTCCACGCGCGTTCATGGTCGGGGTGCGCCTGGCGCCACTGCTGCCAGGCCGTTTTTTCCGCCGGCGTGGTGGCACCGCTCATCAGGGTGGCCAGCCATTCGGCCGCCTGCATGGCGATGGCCAGGTCGATGGGCTGGCCCTGGGCGTAGACGGTGGCGCCGCGCATGTCAGGGGCCGGCAAAATCGGGCACGGCAAAAAAGCACAGTAGGTTGGCCTTGCTCAGGTATTTTTTGACGGAATGCGTGGTGGTATCCAGTTCGGAGGCGATCTCGGCATAGGTCATGCCGTCCAGGTGGGCCAGCAGGAAGGCGGCCCTGGCCTTGGCGGAAAGCTGGTCCAGCGCGCGGTCGACCAGTTGCAGCGATTCGAGCAGGAGGGACATCGCTTCCGGCGATGGCGTGCAGGCTTGCGGCTGGTGCAGCAGGGCGTCGAGGTAGGCCCGTTCGAGCGCTTCGCGCCGGCAGTGGTTGGCCAGCAGGCGTTTGGCGATGGTGGCCAGGAAAGGGCGCGGCTGCGCGATCCCGGCACTGCTGCGCGCAACGAAGATCTTCAGGAAGGTATCCTGCGCCAGGTCGCCCGCCAGCCCCGCATCGTGCAGGCGGCGCTTCAGCCAATGCAGCAGCCAGGAATGGTGCTCGGCATACAGCGACTGGAAATCGGACGGCGGGGAAGGGGCGGACAGCATGCGTACGGGGCGGCTTAATCTAAATGAGAATTGTTCTCATAATAGCGTAGCGGCGCCCGCCAGGCAATTGGGAAAACGCGGCGTTGCTGAAATGCGACTGCCCTCCAAGTCGTGTGCGGCGGTGGATTTGCGCCCGCGCACGGCAGATGTAAAAGTTTCCTTGGCGCAAGCTTTCATGTGAGAAAATGCGGGCTGTCGATGTGGTGCGGAGCGAAAAATGATGTGGATGGTTGGCGGTGCCCTGGTTCTCCTGGTCGCCCGATTCTTATGGTTGGCCTTTTTCCACCGGGTCAACGCGATGTCGCGCCAGGCGGAACTGATGAACTGGCTCGATATCGGCCGGGTGTCGAATGCCGATGGCGGCAAGGATATTCTGTTGGCGAGAAATGAGCGCGGCGCCCGGATCGACTGGCGCACGGGCGAGGTCTGGCTGATGAATCCCAAGGTGGCCGAGCCGTTTGCCGATTTCCTCGCCGTCGAACGCTGGCTGACCCTGCGCGACATGCCGCCGGCGGACAAACCGGCCGCAGCCGCGCCTGCGCCAGTGGAGCCGGAACCCGACGCGGCGCCGGACGCCGGCCCCGTGCGCGATACCTTGCCGGCCTTCCAGCAAAAGGTCGATGCGTGCCTGGCCAAGGCGGAAGGCGGCCAGGAATTACTGGAAACGAAGCAGGCGTTCGAGGCGGGCAGCGAGCCTTACCTCGAAGCATCGACGGAATTGAGCAAGACGGCGCTGGAGCTGGAAGTGTCGCCGGCGATGGTGGCCACGTTTCATATCAGCGCCTTTGCCGCCCTGGCCGAAACGGCGGGAGCCGACAAGCTGGAACGGGTGGCGGCCAGCCTGCATGCGGCGGCCAGGCAGATCAGGGCCAGCGTCGCCGTATAAAGGCGGCCAGGAATGAAAAAACCGCTGAATCCCTTGCAGGAATCAGCGGTTTTCAAATATTGGTTGCGGGGACAGGATTTGAACCTGTGACCTTCGGGTTATGAGCCCGACGAGCTGCCAGACTGCTCCACCCCGCAGACAAATTATAACCGAGTTTGTTGCATTGCGAAAGAGCGGAGCGCAACCGGGGGCATTTGGCTTGCATGATGGTCGCGGGCATAGCGCGCCGCAATGGAAAAAGCCGCTGGTCCCTTTGCAAGAATCAGCGGCTTTCAAATATTGGTTGCGGGGACAGGATTTGAACCTGTGACCTTCGGGTTATGAGCCCGACGAGCTGCCAGACTGCTCCACCCCGCAGGCGAATTATAGCGGGGTTTGCTGCAATGCGCAATGGCCGGGTTTCAGGCCCTCGATTATGCCGCCGCCAGGCGCCACAGCGACGTGACTTCCTGCGAGCGGGCCGCGTGCAGGCTGTCCGTCGCATCCTGCGCGCGCGGGTGCGTGGGTTTCACGTCCAGGCGGTCGACGACTTTCAAGCCCGCTTGCGCTATCCATTCGAGCAATTGCGCGCGCGGGCGCAGGCCCAGGTGCTCGGCCAGGTCGGACAAAATCAGCCAGCCTTCGCCGCTGGGCTCCAGGTGGTCGGCCAGGCCGGCGAGGAAACCGCGCAGCATGCGGCTGTCCGGATCGTAGACGGCGTATTCGATCGGCGAGCTGGGACGGGCCGGCAGCCAGGGCGGATTGCACACGACCAGCGGCGCGCGGCCGGCGGGGAACAGGTCGGCCTGCACGACGTCGACCTTGCCCTGCAAATCGAGGCGGGCCAGGTTTTCGCGCGCGCAGGACAGGGCGCGCGGGTCCTGGTCGGTGGCGACGATGCGTTCGATGCCGCGCTGCGCCAGCACGGCGGCCAGCACGCCCGTGCCCGTGCCGATATCGAAGGCCAGCTTGGCGCGCGCGGGCAGCGGCGCTTCCGCCACCAGGCCCACGTACTCGCCGCGGATGGGCGCGAACACGCCGTAATGCGGATGGATGCGCTGGCCCAGGGCCGGCAGTTCCACGCCCGTGCGGCGCCATTCGTGCGCGCCGATCAGGCCCAGCAACTCGCGCAGCGAGGCGACGAACGGCTCTTCGCCGCGGCCATACGCTTCATTGCAAGCCAGTTTCACGTCCGGCGCGCGGCGCAGCGGGATCGTGTAGTCGGCGTCGAAGGGCAGCAGCAGCATGGCCAGGGTGCGGGCGCGCTGCGACTGGGCCTGGCGGTGCAAGTGGAAGGCTTCCGTGGCAGTCGGTTCGGGTTTCGCCAGCTTGGCGGCCTTGGCTTTCTTGCTTGGCTTGTCGTTCTTGTGGTCGGCGCGCCGCGCCAGCGCCTGCAGCAACTGGCGCGCGTTCTGGAAGTCGCCGCGCCACAGCATGGCCGTGCCTTCGCAGGCCAGGCGGTAAGCCTGGTCGGCCGTCGTGCGGTCATCGGCGATGACGACGCGCTTGGGCGGCGGCATGCCGCTTTCCGAGCGCCAGCGGGCCGAATGCTCGGCGCCGTTTTCGCTCCAGTGGATCTGCGGGTGGACGGTAGGTGAAGAAGTGTCGGACATGGGATTCAATCGATAGAAGGGGGCGCGCGGCATGGTCGCCTGCGCAGGCCGTCTTCCATTATACGTCGCCGGCCGTGCTGCTAGCGGTGTCCGTGCCATAGGCGAGGGCCAGCGCACGGGCGCGCGCCTGCTCTTCCGGCGTGGTTTCCACGGCTTTCCTGTCGACTTTGGCGGTCTCGGTGGCATGGTCCGGCTGCACCAGCTTGAGCAAACGCAAGCTCAGGCTGCCCGCCAGGTCGCCATCCTTGCCGCTGGCGCTGGCGCCATCGGACGTGCCCTGATAGAGATTGCTTTGCAATTGCTGGCCCAGCAGCTTGAACAGGTCGTGCAGATCGCCGCCGAAGTGCGTGGCGGGCAACTCCCTGGCGGGCGGGCTGGCGTCGTCGGAGCTGGCTTCTTCGCCGGCTTCTTCGTCTGCTTCTTGCGTTTGCTCAAGGACGCCCGCGCTGATGTTCGATTGATATTGCACTTCCACTTCGAAGTCGAAGGTCTGGCCATCGGCCGTCGTGATCTTGCCCTTGCCGATGAAATGCGCGTTTTCATCGAGGCTGAAGGCGGCTGCGTGGCTGCTGCCGTTGGCGCCCGAGACGCTGGCGCTGCCACTGCTGAAGCTGGAACCGGCCTGCAGGTCGACGGAATCGAAGGCAACCGTGGCGCCGTCGCCGAACAGCTGGCGCGTCATGCTGGAGAGGAAATCCTGCGCCACGTCGACGGTCGCGTTGCCCAGCGCGTCGGTCCGTTGCGACAATCCCTTGGCCGACAGGTCCAGGCCATTTTTCGACAGCGCCACCACGTCTTGCGCCGTGCGCTGCATCAGGGGCGAAGCGGCCAGGCCGGACGCGCCGGCGCCTGCTTTTGGCGGCGTTTGTCCTGCCAGGGGATTGGCGGCGGGCTGGCGCGAGCCGGAAAGGAGGGCGGGGAGCTGGGACATGGTCGGTTCAAATGGGGAAGATAGGCGAATTAACGGCAATATCGCCCCATTCTTTAACCATTAGTGGTGGTGCGACCAGCTACCGTCTGCCGATTCCAGGTAGGACTTGACGGCATCGGCCTGGCCCGTGGCGTGACGCTTGAGTTCGCCGCATGCGCAAATGCCCTGATACGGCTGGATATGCGAGCAGGCGGAGACTTTTTGCAGGTAAACCTGCATGGATTTGTGACATTTTACGCACTTGAAGGTGAGGCTGCGGGCGGCTTTCATGGGGTTCCTTGAACTGTTGCGGGGCGTAGAGTTCGTCTACGCGAAGGCGGCGATTTTAACGCACTCCGGCCATCGTTACACGTTGTTGCATCTGCGCCACGCGCACGTCAACTGAATCCGCGCCGTGACGTTGAACGTATATAGGAGGTCGTCTGACCGCCATTGAAGAGGTAGCACCATGGACAAGCGTGACAAGGAAAAGCCTGTACAGCCCGCCAAGGAGCTGGTGAGAAAATGGTTGAAAGCGGAGCTGGAACAGCGCCGTCCCCCGCCCGACCCCGAGCAGATCCGCCGCGAACTGGGCTGGGATTTGCTCCGGCTGGGACGCGAGCCGCTACCTCGATGACGCCTTTGCCACGCCCTTAGAGCCTATCCCGGTAGATGAATACATCCCCTGTTGGCGCCCCTCAGAAGCGGGGACGGCGTTGCTCGTCGTCGCGTGGCTCGCCACGCGTCCTCCTCACCCCTTGTCCGCGCTCCTGATGCGCTGCCAGCAGAAGACGCTCCCTACCGGGATAAGCTCTTAGCGCACCGTCACCACGCTCTTGCCGCCGGACCCAGGCTGCACGAGGATGCGGGTGGCGATGCGCTCCGTCATTTCCTGCACGTGCGAGATGACGCCCACCTTGCGGCCCATCGCTTGCAAGCCGTCGAGCGCATCCATGGCCACGCGCAGGGTTTCCGTGTCCAGGCTGCCGAAGCCCTCGTCGATGAACAGCGATTCCACGCGCACCCGGTTCGAGGATAGCGAGGCCAGGCCCAGCGCCAGGGCCAGCGAGACGAGGAACGATTCGCCGCCCGACAGCGAGTGCACGGAGCGCAGCTCGCCGCCCATGTCCTGGTCGCGCACCATCAGGCCCAGCGACGGGTTGTTCGGGTTGTCGATGCGTTCGAGCTGGTAGCGGCGGGCCAGGTGGGCCAGGTGCGCGTTGGCATAGCCGAGCAGCACTTCCAGCGTGAATTGCTGCGCGTAGTTGCGGAATTTCTTGCCGTCGGCCGAGCCGATCAATTCATTCAGGCTGGCCCAGCGCCGCTCGATGACGGCTTGCGCCTCGATCTGCGCCAGCATCGCTTGCGCGCTGTGGCGCCGCGCGTCGTCCTGCGCGATGGCCAGGCGCAAGCGCGTCGCTTCCTGGTTGGCCGCCTGGCGCTCGGCGCCAAGCGCGTCGAGCGCCGCCTGCAACACGGCCTCGTCCATTTCCAGCGCTTCCGGCGGCTGCTGCACGTGCGCGGCCAGTTGCTGCCGGCGCTCGGCCAGCACGGAAACGGCCGCCGTGTGGCGGTCGGCGATCACTTGCAAGGCATCGCGCTCGGCGCGCATGGCGTCCATGGAGATGGTCAGGCGCGCGCGCAGCTCGTCGAGCGTGGCAGGCGCGTGGCCGGAGTGACGCTGCCGGAATTGCTGCAGCCAGTCGTGCAGGGCGACGGTGGCGCCGTGTTCCTGTTCGCGCAGGGCGGCCAGGCGCTGCGCCAGCTGCGCGCACGCTTCGTCGAGGCGCGTGCGCTGCGCGCTGGCCGCGTGGGCTGCCGCCTGCTGCTGCGCCAACTGGTCTTTGGCCTGCGCGATGGCCGCCGCCAGGCTGCGTTCCACCTCGGCCACGCTCTGCCCCTGCCACAGCGCGTTGCGCTCCGCTTGCAGTGCCGTGAGTTGTTTGTCGGCGGCAGCAAAGGCGGCGTGGGATTCCTGCGCCGCTTGCCGTGCCTTGCCGGCGGCCAGTTGCGCCGCTTCCAGCTGCGCGGCCAGGGTCGCCAGCGCGTGGCCGCGCTGGTCCTGGTCCGCCTGCTGTTTCAGCCACTGCCGGCTTTCCGTTTCGCGCGCCGCGCGGAAGGCGGCGGGGCCGGCGCGCCAGCTGTCTTTCCAGCCTTCGGCGTCTTCCACGTCGGCAAACGCGGCATCGAGCTGCGCCAGCAAGCCGTCAAGCGCGCCGCGCGACGTTTCCGCCTTGTCCAGACTGGCCGCCTGCTGTGCCTGCAATTGCGCCAGACGCGTCTGCGTTTCGGCGACGGCGCTAGTGCAGTGCGCGTGTTCGGCGCCGGCCAGTTCGTGCGCCGCCTGCGCCTGCTCACGCCGCGCGCCGGCCTGGCGCAGCGCCGCCTCCTGTTGCGCCAGCGCTTGCAGGGCTGCTACATTGGCCGTCAGCTGCTGCGCGAACCAGTCCGCGCGCTGGTTTGCCGGCGGCAGTTGCAGGGTGTCCGCATGCGGCTGCCATTGCGCGTTCAAGCTGTCGATGGCGGGCGGCAGGATGGCCAGTTCCGCATCCGTCTGCGCCTGTTCGCGCGCGGTCGCGGCCAGCGCCGCCTTGTGCGTGGCCAGCCGTTCCAGATTGCTGCGCGCCTGCGCGCGGCAAGCCAGTACTTCATCCTGCAAGCTGGCCAGCATCGCCTGCAGGGCGTCATCGGCGTGGCTGTACGGGTGTTCCAGCGCGCCGCAGACGGGGCAGGGCTGCTCGTCCTGCAAGGTGGCGCGCAGTTGCTCCACGCTGGCCGCGCATGCCGCTTCCGCCCTTTTCAAGGATTTTTCCGCTTGCGCCAGGCCCGCTTCCAGCAGCGCCGTTTGTGCTGCCAGCGCCGCCAGTGCCGTCGCTTCCGTTTGCGCGGCCTGCGCCAGTTGCGCCGCCCCCGCTTGTCCGTGCGCCAGCTCCTGCTGCTTGCGCGCCAGCTCCGTCCACGTCTTTTCCGCCGCATTCAACTGGCGCGCATGGTCTTCCAGCTGGCCGCGCTGCTGCTGCAGCAGCTGTCCATCGATGGCTTGCACGGCGCACTGCGCCTCGCGCCGCTGCGCATCGTGTGCGGCGAGCGTGGCGGCGGCCGCCGTCAACGCGGCCTGTGCCTCCTGGCCCGCGACGCCTGCCGCGCGCACCAGCTGCGCCGCGTCGGCCGCTCTGGCGTCGGCCGCATCGGCTTGCGCGGCCGCCTGGCCGGCCTGGGCGAACAGCTGGTCCGACAATTGCCATGACGCGGCCAGCGCTTGCCAGTGCTGGTGCGACGCCAGCCACAGGCGGCCCGTTTCCTGCTCCGCCTGCATGGCGTGCTGGTGCTGCTGCCGCTCGTGCAAGGTGGCGCGCGCCGTTTCGTTGGCCTGGTCGGCCGCCAACGCGCCATCCTGCGCCTGGCGGTGGGCAGGCAAGTGTGCCGCAATGCCGGCATCGAGCGCCTTGGCTTGATCGAGCAGGGGCGCCGCGTCGCGTTGCGCCGCTTCCCTGGCTTGCAAGGCCGCCGTCGCCAGCTGCACGCTGGCAGCCAGTTGCGTTTCGTTGGCCACGGCTTGCGCCGCCTGCGCGCGCGACGCTTCCAACGCGGCGCCGGTGCCAGCGATGTCGTTCGCCAGGCGCGCCACGTCGTCGATGAGGGGCCGCGCCGGCTGCAGCAATTCCCACTGCGCCAGCGCCGTGCGGCGCGCTTCGGCCGCGGTGCGTTCGGCATCCGCGCCATCGAGCGTCTCTTGCGCCGCCGCTATCTGGCTTTGCAGCTTGTGCGTCTCCTGGTGCCAGCGCTGCTGCAGCTCCAGCACCGCCTTGCGCAAGTCGATGGTTTGCAGGGCGGTGTCGGCAGCGCCGCACAGCGCCTCGGTCTCGGCCCGCTCTTCCGGCGACAGGGGCCGCTGGTCGGCCAGTTTTTCGCCCAGGCGTTCGAGGATCTGCTTTTCCTTTTTTGCCCGCTCGAAGGCGCGCATGGAAATGTCGGTATAGATGCTGCTGCCCGTCAGGGTTTCCAGCAATTCTCCCCGTTCATTGTCTTCCGTCTTGAGGAAGGTGGAAAACTCGTTCTGCGCCAGCAGCACGGCGCGTGTAAACTGGTCGAACGACAGGCCGATGCGCTTTTCGATCTCTTCCTTGACTTCCGTCTTGGTGCCGCCAATGGGCTGCAGCGCTGGCAGCTGGTGCAAGCTCATGGCGGTCGCCTGCAGCGCGCCTTCGGCCCGGGTACGCGAGCGGCGCACGCTCCAGCGCGCGCGATAGTGACCGCCGTCGTTGCCGACGAAGTCTACTTGCGCGTAACCGTCCGGCGTGCCGCGGCGCAGCAGGGTGCGCGTATCCTGGGCGTTGACGGTTTCCTTGCCCACGTCGGGCAGGGCGCTGCCCCGGCCCAGCACCTTCAGCAGGCGCGGCGTGGCGTCGTACAGGGCCAGGCACAGGGCGTCGAGCAGGGTGCTCTTGCCCGCGCCCGTGGGGCCGCTGATGGCAAACAGGCCGGAGGACGCCAGCGGCTCCTGCTGGAAGTCGACTTCAAATTCGCCGGCCAGCGAGGCCAGGTTCTTGCCGCTGATTTTCAGTATTTTCATGGTTCTTCAGGTACCGTCAGGCGCCGGGCAGCAGCAGTTCGGCCAGGGCCGACAGTTGTTCGGGCGGCGCGGGCCGGCCGTATTTTTGCAGGTACAGGCGTCGGAAGATGTCGTCGGGCTGCAGCTGGCTCAATTGGTCGAGCGTCATGTTGTCGGGCGCGCTGCTGCGCGCGGCGCTCGACGTTTCGATCTTCGCCAGGCGCACCTGCTTGCCGTCGAGCGCTGTTTCGATGCGCGTGCGCAGGCCCGGTTCCGGCGCATCGAGGCGTACGCGCACTTCCAGGAAGGGCTGCGCTTCCGGTGCTGCGGCGGGCACGTCGAGGGCGGCCAGCTGCGCCAGCACCTCGTCGATGGGCGCCGGCGTGGCGGGCACGCGCAAGAGGGGCACGGCACGCGGCACCTCGATGGTGCGCACGTCCTTCAACTGTTCGCCATCGATGTCGAGACACAGCACCTGATGGCGATAATTGACTTCGGCGAAGGACAGGGGAATCGGGCTGCCGCAATAGCGGATATGCTCCTGGCCGCCCACGGCTTGCGCCTTGTGCAGATGGCCCAGCGCCGCATAGGCGATGGCGGCGTCAAAAATCCCCGAGGGCAGCATTTCCGTGCCGCCGATGACGATGCGGCGCTCGGAATCGTTCGACATTTCGCCGCCCACCATGTGGCAGTGGCCCATGGCAACGATGGCTTGTCCGGGCTGGCGGCGCGCCAGCGCCAGGTCCGCCAGCTGGCGGTACAGCAGGGAGATGCCGCCCAGGTAGGCGTCCTGGGTATCGCCGGCCGGCAGTTTCGGCACGTCGCCGGGACGCAGGAAGGGCACGGTCAGGCACCAGGCTTGCACTTGCCCATCGGCGCCCGTCAAAGGCAACAACAGGCGCTCCAGGTCGATCTGGCCATCTTCGTCGCGCAGCAGATGGCCGATCACGTGCGTGCCGTGCGCGGCCAGCAGGGGACCGGGCGCTTCCAGCCGGCCGGCCGAATCGTGGTTGCCGGCGACGACGACCAGCTGCAGCGCGGGCAGGCGCGCGCGCGCCTGCTGCAGGAAGACGTACAGCTGCTTTTGCGAGGCGGCCGACGGGTTGGCGTTGTCGAACACGTCGCCGGCGACGAGCAGCACGTCGACCTTTTCGGCCACGAGGGTGTCGAGCAGCCAGTCGAGGAAGCGCTGGTGCTCGTAGCCCCGCTCGTAATTGTGCAGGGTCTGGCCCAGATGCCAGTCGGAAGTGTGCAGCAGGCGCATGGTGGGCCAAGGGTAGGGAAGACAGGCGCCAATATAGCAGGAATGATAGGGGTCAGACCCGCGCCAGGCGCCAGCGGCCATATCAAGTGGTCAGCATCCCGGCGCGATAGGTATTCCGGCCATCCTGCTTGGCCTTGTACAGCAGCACGTCGGCCCGCTGCAGCAGCACGGCGGGGGAAATGTCTTCGTCGCGATAGAAAGCCAGGCCGATGCTGGCGGAAATGCGCACGGTGATGCCATCGAGTTCGAACGGCTGCTGCATGGCGGCGACGATTTTTTCCGCCAGCACGGCCGCGTCCTCGGGCCGGGTGATCTGTTCCATGATGATGGTGAATTCGTCGCCGCCCAGGCGGGCGACGATGTCGGTGACGCGCATGGTTTGCGTCAGGCGCTGGGCGAAGGCGCGCAGCAGCGCGTCGCCGGTGCCGTGGCCGTGCGTGTCGTTGACGGGCTTGAAACGGTCGATATCCATGTACATGACGGCCATCAGGTGCTGATGCTGGCGGCTCGCGTGCATGGCGTCGCTGAGTTTTTGCTGGAATCCGGCGCGGTTCGACAATCCCGTCAGCGCGTCGACCTGGGCCAGTTTCAGCAGGCGCTGTTTTTCGCGCTTTTGCACGGTGATATCCTGGCGCATCACGTGAAAGCCCACCACCTGCAGCTTGTCTTCGCCGATCTGCGGGATGTAGATCACTTCCAGGCAGCGCTCGATGCCTTCCTTGTCGTCTTCTTCCTCGAAGCTCAGGGTTTCGCCCGCCAGCACTCTTTCGATGTACGGCGCCACCGTGCGGTAGCGCGCCTCGCCCACCGTGTCGCGCACGCTCTTGCCCAGCGCTTGCCGGCCCGTCAGGCCGAATTCGCGTTCATAGGCGATGTTCAGGAAGCGGTAGACCTGGTCGGCGTCGATGTAGGCGATCATGGCCGGCAGGGTGTCGGCGATGGTGCGCAGGCGCGCTTCGCTTTCCAGCAGCGCCACTTCCGATTCGCGCAGGATGGTGATGTCGTCCAGGCTGCCCACGTAGCCTTCGATCCGGCCGTCGATGAGGATGGGGGCAATTTTGACGGAGACCCATACCAGCCTGCCGTCGCGGTGCAGGCAGCGCAGGGTGGACTGGAATGGCGCATGGCTGCGCGTGAGCTGTTCCAGCGCCACGTGCATCAGCGGATAGTCGTCCGGGTGCAGGGCGCTGGTCCAGCCGGCGCCCAGGGCGGCCGCGCGCGGCAAGCCCGTGATCGATTCGAAGGTGCGGTTGACGTAGGTGCAGCGGCGCTGGCGGTCCAGGCGCACCAGGCCGAGCGGCGAAGCGTCGTTGACGGCGGCCAGTTCGGCCTGTTTCTGGCGCAGTTCCAGTTCCTGCTGGCGGCGCTGCGAGATATCCTCGGCGATGCACAGGATATGTTCGATCTGCTGGCGCTCGTCGAACACGGGCACGGAGACGGCGCGCAGGTAGCGCAGGCTGCCATCGAACAGGCGCAACGGCTTTTCCGTATGGTCGATGACGCCCCGCTCGGCCAGGATGGCGCGGTCGTCCTCGGCGTCGTGCAGGCCGAAGTCGGGCGGGAAGGCCTGGCAATCGGTCTTGCCGATGACGTCGGCGGCCAGGTGGCCGGTGATGTCCTCGGCCGCCTTGTTCCACACTTCCATCTGGCCGAAATTTTCCGGGCGCGCGCTTTTTACATAGACCAGCACGGGCAAATGGTCGATCAGCGACTGCAGGAAGCTGCGGTTGTCCTGCAGCGCCAGTTCGTCGTGCTTGCGCGCGCTGATGTCGCGCGAGGTGACGGCCACGCCGTCGGCGATCGGCACCACCTGGTGGCGCAGCCAGCGCGTGCCGCCCGAGGCCAGCGGCAGTTCGAATTCATCTTCCAGCGGCTGGCCCGTTTCCATCACCAGCACGAAGCGCTTGAAGAAACGCTCGCCGCGCAGCAGCGGTATCAGCGGCAGCACGCGCTGGCCCAGCAGTTCGGAGCGCGGCTTGCCCAGCATGTCGGCGGCGCGCTCGTTGATGTCGGCAAAGGTGAAGTCTTCCACCGGCTTGCCCGGCGCGGCGCGCCAGGCTTTCAGCAGCAGCACGGCATCGAGGCTGCCCTGGTGCGCCGCGCGCAGCAAGGCTTGCGTTTCCGTGGCCTGGCGGATGCTGCGGCGCAGGCGCGCGCTCTGGCGCATCAGCAGGGTCGTAAAGCCGGCAATGAGCACGCTGGCGGCGAGCAGCGCGCCGACATATATCAGGCGGCGGTGTTCGAAGCGCGTCAGGGCGACGGCGCGGCTCACGCCCACCACGGCCAGCAGCGGGTAGCGCGGCAGCTCGTGGTAGCTGTAGATGCGGGACGTCGCGTCGACGGGCGGCTCGATCAGCAATTCTTCGGCGGCGTGCTGCGGCGGTCCCGGCATGCGGAAGTCGATGCGGTCGCTGAGGATCAGTTGCTCGCCGATGCGCCCCGCCGTCAGGCCGCTGTCGCGCGCCACCAGCATCAGCGCGCCCTGTTCATCGAGGTTCAGGCGGTCATAGTCGTCGACAAAATACGTGGGGTCGACGAGGATGACGATGGCGCCGGCAAAGCGGCCTTGCGCATCGTTCAGGCGGCGCGCCAGGCGGATGGTCCAGTGCTTGCCGCCCGCGTCGAGCATGGGCGTGTCGACCAGGGCCGTGTCGGACGCATTGGCGGCCAGCGCCTTGAAAAATGCCTGGCCGGCCAGGTTTTCCGGCAGGTAGGCGTTGGCGCTGTCGAGCACATTGCCCTGCGCATCGACGAGGGCGATCGGCAATGCCAGCTTCGACGGCAGCACGCTGTCGAGCAAGCCCTGGCGGCGCGTGAATTCATTCAGGCGCAGGCCGCCGTCCGTTTCCTCGTATTTGAGCTTGAACAATTGCGTGGCGTGATCCGTCTGGCGCAGGGTGAAACTGGTATGGTCGGCCAGGGTGCGCGCCAGCGACTGGCTGACGGCCACGGCGTCGCGCACGGCGCTGGCCCGTTCCTGGCCCACCTGGTAAAAGACGGCCGCCCACAGCGCCAGCAGCAGGATGAGCGCGAACAGGGGCACCAGGCTGAGACGGTACAGGCGGCGGGCAAGGCGTTGCAGGGGTCTTGTTATCGCTATCACGGGCGCTTGCAGGCTATATTCATGGAAAAGGGGAGGGGCGGCGTGGCGCGCATGATAGCCGAAATCGGCCGCCTTGCGCGTCAGCGTGTTGCCGCCGCTGCCATCGTCTGTTCGCGGTCTGTCGCTGGCCTTATTTTGCTTTAAATCAAGTAGCTGTGGTGCCGCGCACGCTAAAAAAAGCACGCCGGCGGCGACACGGGCTGGCGCCGTGGCAGAAAAAGTACAATTGCGCCCCCATCCTCATTAAAATGGATGCTTCTTCCTCCCATATCGAAAGTTGTCATGCAGAGTAAAAAGCCCGACGCGGCAAGACTGGACAAGATCGTGGCTGAAGCGCGCCGCGCCGCCGACCAGCGCGAGAGCGGCTACCGCGAGCGTTCGCTGAAGATGTACCCGTGGGTCTGCGGCCGCTGCATGCGCGAATTCACGCGCGCCAACGTGCAGCAGCTGACGGTGCACCACCGCGACCACAACCACGACAACAATCCGCCCGATGGCAGCAACTGGGAACTGCTGTGCCTGTATTGCCACGACAATGAGCACTCGCGCTACCTGGAAGCGGACCGTGGCGCCGGCCTGCTGTCGGCCGAGGTGGCGCCCGCCACGCACAATCCCTTCGCCGCGCTCGCTGGCCTGATCAAGAAAAAGGACTGAGCGGCCCGTCCGCCTCCCACCCCATGCGCATCTTGCTGACCGAAGACGACCCGCAGCTGGGCCGCGCCACGCAGATTGGCCTGGAACAGGCCGGCCATGCCGTCGACTGGGTCACGAGCGCCGAACACGCGCACACGGCCGTGCGCCTGCACGACTATGGCTGCATTTTGCTGGACCTGGGCTTGCCGGGACAGGATGGCATGCAGGCGCTGGGCGTGCTGCGCGACAATGGCTACAGCGGCGCCGTGCTGGTCGTCACGGCGCGCGACCAGGTGGGCGAGCGCATCGCCGGGCTCGACGCGGGCGCCGACGACTTCATCGTGAAACCGTTCGACCTCGACGAGCTGGCCGCGCGCATCCGCAGCGCCTGCCGGCGCGCCGCAGGCCGCCTGCGCGAGCACCTCGTACACGGCGACCTCGTGCTCGATATCGCGGACCGGCAGGTGACGCAAGGGGGATTGCCCGTGATGCTCACGATGAAGGAATTTCGTATCTTGCAATTGCTGCTGGAACACGGCGGCCGGGTGCTGAGCCGGGAACAGCTGGAGAAAAACCTGTACAGCTGGGGCGATGAAGTGGAAAGCAATGCCGTGCAAGTGCATATCCACCACCTGCGCAAGAAGCTGGGGCGGGACTTGATACGCACCGTGCATGCGATCGGTTATTGCATTGATAAAGCGCAAGCGGCCTGATGGAAAAACGGGCTACCCTGAGGCAGCCCGTTGGCATCGATGATGCGGATGGATTAGCGCATCAGAAATCGACGGTGGCCGACAGCCACAGACGGCGGCCGTCCAGGCTGTTGACATAGCGGTTGGCGTAGGTCAACGTTGGCGCGCGGTAAGGCTGGTAGTCGACGAAGTCCTTGTTGAGCAGGTTGTACACGGCCGCGTTCAGGGTGACGCGCTTGTTCAGCTGGTAGCTGCTGCCCAGGTGCAACATGGTGTAGCCCTTGTAGTCGCCCAGCGCGGCCTTGGCGGCGCGCGTGGAAGCGGAGGTGCCTGGATCGCGGAAGCGCTCGCTGCGGTACTCGGCGCGCAGCCAGCCGTTCCATTCGCGCGAGATATCCCAGCTCAGGCGCGCGTTGACGGCGTGCTTGGGCGTGTCGCTCAGGGGCTTGCCGGCGTTGCTGCCGCTCTTCTGTTCGCTTTCCGTGTACGTGTAGTTGGCGCTGGCCGACAGGGTCTTGCCCAGCGGGAAGCGCGTATTCAGCTCGACGCCGCGCGTGACGGCCTCATCCACGTTGACCGACTGGCCGAACGCATCGACGTTGGGCCAGTTGCCGAAGCTGACGCAGCCGGGACGGTTTGGCGAGGGACGGTAATCGCAGTTGACGAGGCCCGTGCCCGTCGTGATCTTGTCCTTGAATTGATTGTTGAACAGGGAGCCGCTGGCGGTCCAGCCGGCCAGGTTGTCGAAATACGCGCCGATTTCCGTCGTCGTGCTCGTTTCCGGCTTCAGGTTCGGGCTGCCGACGAGGGGGATCGTGCCCTGGCCGCCGAAACCGTTGATGCCTGGGGACAATTGTTCCACGCGCGGCGTCTTGTAGCCCTTGCTGACGCCGCCCTTGACGGTCCAGCTTGGCGTCGCGTTCCACACGGCATAGGCGCGGGGGCTGGTCTGGCCGCCGAAGATGCTGTGATCGTCATAACGGGCGCCGAAGGTCAGCGCGATATTCTCCAGCACTTGCCATTCGTCTTCCACGAACAGGGCTTTTTGCGTGAATTCGAATTTCTTTGGCGCCACGCCATCCGTCATTTCCGCTTTCCACCATTGCGCGCCGACGGTGGCCATGTGTTTGCCCAACGGCATGACCAATTTGGTGTCGAACACCTGGCTTTCCACTTCCAGAGTGCGCGCGCTGCCGGCGACGGCGCCGGGCGTGCCTGGCGGAATCGTGCGGCCCAGGGTTTCCGTCTTGTTCACCATGTAGCTGCTGTCCAGGGTGCCGAAGCCGAAGCGGCCCGTGTGCGACAGGGTCCACTGGTCGCGGTTGTATTTCTGCTCGGGACCGTAGCCGCCCTGCAAGCCCAAGGTGCCCAGTTGCTTCTTCGAATTGTCGTAGGTCTGGCGGCCCGCATCCGCGTCGAGGATGACGGTATGGAAACGGTTGGGCGTGAACGCCAGGCGCGCGCCAAAGTTCTCGATGTCCGCGCGCACGGGGTTGGCGCCCATGTTCGGCACATTTTCCGCACCGGCCGCGTCGTTGTAGCGGATGTGGGCTGCATCGCGGCGTTGCTTGCTGCCGCGCAGGGATAGGCCCAGCAGGTCGGTGGCGATAGGGCCGCTCAGGTAGAAGCGGCCGCTTTTCACGTCGCCGAAATCGGACTCTTCCTGCAAGGTGTAGTCGGCCGAGATGGAACCCATCCACTGCTTGCCCACCTTGCGCGTGATGATGTTGATCACGCCGCCCATGGCGTCCGAGCCGTACAGGGTCGACATGGGGCCGCGGATGATCTCGATGCGTTCGATGGCGGCCAGCGGCGGCATGAAGCTCGTCTGCGTCCCGCCGAAGCCGTTCGGCGTGACATTGCCGGCCGCGTTCTGGCGGCGTCCGTCGATCAGCACCAGGGTGTAGTCGCTGGGCATGCCGCGGATGCTGATGTTCATGCCGCCCGTCTTGTCGCCCGCCGCGCCCACGTCGATGCCTTCCACGCTTTCCAGCGCCTGGGTCAGGTTGCCGAAGCGTTCCTTCGACAGTTCTTCACGCGTCAGCACGGTGATCGAGGCGGGCGCCTGCTTGATATCCTGCTCGAAACCGGAGGCGGAAACCACCACTTCCGGCATGCTGGCAGGCGTACCCGTCTGGGCGTGGGCCGGCAGGCAGGACAGGGCGGCCAAGGCCAGGGCCAGAGTGGTGGGACGCGGCAGGCGCGCGCGGCGGGGGCTGTTGGACATGCAAACTCCTGAGGGTGAATGAATTATTGGTCTGTATTCTTGAGGTAATGGGAATCATGAAAGCAATAAGAATCATTTACAATTGCAGGCATGGCTTCCCAAAAAATATTTCGCTCCGGATCTTGCGCAGAAGTTCTTAAGAGATTCTTAACGGCTGGCGGCGGCGTGAAAAGCTGGTCGCTGCGGCGTACCCTGCTGGCCGTGCTGCTGGGGCTGACCCTGGCCCTTTGGGTGGGCAGCGCCGCCATCGTGTACGTGGAAGCGCGCCGCGAAAGCCAGGAATTGTTCGACCAGTCGCTGATCGAGACGGGCCATTTGCTGCTGTCGCTGGTGGAAAAGGATGCGCGCGAGCATGGCTTGACGGGGCCCATCGACCTGCCGCTGCGCGGCCATCCGAATCCCCACCAGTATTTGCTGTTCAAGGTGCGCGACGCGCAGCAGCGCGTCCTGTACCGCAACGACGCGGCGTCCGACATTGCCCTGTCGCGCAGCGCGCCGGACGGCCTGTCGTGGACCAGCATCGGCGGCCAGCGCTGGCGTCTGTTTTCGCTGTGGGACCCGCAGCGCAGCCTGCAGCTGCTGGTGGCCGAACCGACCAGTCACCGCGACGACATCAGCCGCGGCTTCTTTTACCGCATCGCGCTGTTCGGCCTGCTGCTCGTGGCGCTGGCCACCATCGCCATCTGGTGGAGCATCCACCGCGTGTTTCGCGTGCTGCAGGCGTCCGCCGACGAAGTGTCGGCGCGCACGCCCGATGAACTGACGGACATGCATGTGCACGGCGCGCCCTCGGAGTTGCATCCGTTGCTGCTGGAAATCAACCGCCTGTTCGGCAGGGTGCGGCACAGCCGCGACAATGAACAGCGCTTCACGGCCGATGCTGCGCACGAGCTGCGCACGCCGCTGGCCGCCATCAAGACCAATCTGCAAGTGCTGCAGCGGGCCCGCAGCGCGGACGAATGCGAGGAATTCATCGCCGCCCTGGGCGCCAGCGTGGAGCGCGCCACGCGCCTCGTCAACCAGTTGCTGGCGCTGGCGCAGCTCGATCCGCAGTCGCAGGCAGAGACGGCGCTGGCGCCGGGCGACCTGGCGCAGCTGCTGGCAGCGCAGGGGGCGCAGTGGCAGGCGCTGGCCGCGCCGTACCAGTTGTCGCTGGCGGTCAACGTGGCGCCGGCGCCTTGCGCCCTGCATGCGGACAGCCTGCAGGTGTTGCTGCGTAACCTGGTCGACAATGCGCTGCGCTATACCCCGGCGCCGGGCGCCATCGAGATCAGCTGCGGCGTGGAGGCGGGGCGCAGCTACCTGCGCGTGGCCGATACGGGGCCGGGCATCGCCGAGCAATGGCACGCGCGCGTATTCGAACGCTTCGTGCGCCTGGGCGGCAGCCAGGTTCCCGGCAGCGGGCTGGGCCTGTCCATCGTGCGCCGCATCGCCGAGCGCCATGGCGCGCAGATCATCCTCGGCGCCGGACTGCAGGGCCGGGGGCTGGCGGTGACGGTCGTGTTTCCCGCAACGTAGCGGGCGCGATCCGATAGCGATAAAACGCACAAGGCGTGTGCAGAATGCGGTATCTTTCTGTTATGCACAGCCCACACCAGCCCATTCTTTTCGATCCCCCCGCTTTATCGCTGGCCGCCGCGCGCGCGCTGCACCTGGCCGCGCAGGGCTTGCTGCAGGCGCGGCGCAAGAAAGCCGTGAAGGCGGACGTGCTGGCCGCCGTGCGGCAGATGGGCGTGCTGCAGATCGACACCATCCACGTGGTGGCGCGCAGCCCCTACCTGGTGCTGTGGAGCCGCCTGGGCGACTATCCGCAGCCGTGGCTGGAGCAGCTGCTGGCCGAGGGCGCGCTGTTCGAGTACTGGGCGCACGAGGCTTGCTTCGTGCCCATCGAAGACTATGGCCTGTACCGCCACCGCATGCTGGACCCGGCCGCCATGGGCTGGAAATACTCCGTCAAATGGATGGCCGAGCAGGGCGAGGCCGTCGCTTCGGTGCTGGAACACATCCGCGCCAACGGCGCCGCGCGTTCGGCCGACTTCGAGCGCACGGATGGCCAGGCGGGCGGCTGGTGGAGCTGGAAGCCGGAAAAGCGCTCGCTCGAAGTGCTGTTTACGTCGGGCGTGCTGATGATCGCCAAGCGCCACAATTTCCAGCGCTATTACGACCTGGCCGAGCGCGTGCTGCCGGGCTGGCACGACGGCTTGCTGCCGTCCGAGGAGCAGGTGCGCCGCCGTTTGCTGCTGGCCAGCGTGAAGGCGCTGGGGCTGGCGCGGGCCAGCTGGATCAGCGACTACTTCCGCACGAAGCAGTCGCGTGCCAGCCTGGCGCGCGATCTGCAGGCGCTGGTGGACGAGGGCGCGCTGCTGCGCTGCACGGTCGATGGCTGGAGTGATGCCGTGTACGTGCATGCCGAGCATGGGGACTTGTTGCGCGACGCGGCGGCCGGCAAGCTGGCGCCCACCCTGACGACGATCCTGTCGCCGTTCGATCCCGTCGTCTGGGACCGGCGCCGCGCCCTGGAATTGTTCGGCTTCGACTACCGGCTTGAATGCTACACGCCGGCCGAAAAGCGCCGCTATGGTTATTTCACCTTGCCGATCTTGCGCCGCGGCGCGCTGGTGGGGCGCCTGGACGCCAAGGCGCACCGCGCGCAGGGGCGCTTCGAGATCAAGTCGCTGGCGCTGGAAGACGGCGTGCGCCTCAGTACCCGCCTGGTGCAGGACGTGGCCGGCGCCGTGCAGCGCCTGGCGCTCTGGCATGCCTGCCCGGATATTGATATTGCGCAGACGCAGCCGGCAGCCTTCGGCGCGCTGCTGGCCCAGGCCCTGCTCGACGGCGGCGCTGCCGCAAGGCGGGCCGCATGATGCTGCCGCCGGCTCCTCCCCAGCTGCTCGACGCCGATGGCGTCCCCTGCTTTGGCCGCTACACGGGGCAATTGAACGCCTTTGACTGGGCCGCTCTGGCGCCGCCCCACGCGCGCGGCGCCCTCTGGCGCCTGTTCCACCACAAGCGCTGGCATTATGTGGCCCTGTCCACGCCCACGCTGTTCTGCGGCGTGGCCATCGTCGACCTGGGCTGGACCAGCACGGCCTTCGCGTATGCCTTCGACCGCCACAAGGGCAAGATCGTGGCCAGTTTTTCGCAGGATGGCGTGCCGGGTTTGAGCGCCACGGTGGCGCCGCATGCGGGCGCCAGCAGCCGTTTCCGCTTCCTCTCGCAAGTGATCTCCATTGAGGCCCAGCCCCAGCAGCGCTATCGATTGCTGCTCGATTGCGGCCATTTCGGCATCGATGCGGAATTCGGCCCGCCCGTGGCGCCCACCTTGCTGGCCGTGGGGCCCGTGGGCGAGGGCGGCAGCGTGCATGCGACGCAAAAGTCGGGCGGCTTGCCCCTGTGGGGCAGCGTGCGCTGCGGCGCCATGGGCTACAGCTTGGACGACGGCGTGGCCAGCTTCGATTATTCGAATGGCTTGCTGGCGCGCGAAACGGAGTGGCGCTGGGCTTCGGCGCACAGCCTGGACCTGGGTTTCAACCTGCAGGCCGGCTATTTCGGCGCGCATGAAAACGCGCTGTGGCTTGATGGCCAGCTGTATCCGCTGGGCCGCGCGCATTTCGACTTCAATCCCGACAACCCGTTGGCGCCGTGGCATGTGTGGACGGACGACGATTTGCTGGACCTGCACTTCAAGCCGGAAGGCGCGCGCCGCGAGGATAAGAATCTGTGGATCGCCGCCAGCCGCTACATCCAGCCCATCGGCACCTTCAGCGGCTGGGTGCGCACCAGCGCGGACTCTCCCAAGCGCATCGTGGCGCAGCTGGCCGGGGTGACGGAAAGCCACCGCTCGCGCTGGTAGGGGTACGCGGTTTTTTCGTGAAATGCAGCGCAAGGTCAAATTTTTTTGGCAACGCATCCCTTACACTGGCGCGTAGCCGCTCCGGCAATCCCGCTCCGGCAATCCATGAGGCCAGAACATGAGTATCCGTAATCTCGACAAGCTGTTCAAGCCGGCCTCGGTGGCCCTGATCGGCGCCACGGCGCGCGAACGCAAGCTGGGCGCCATCGCCCTGTACAACCTGCTCGGTGGCGGCTACCAAGGAGACATCTGGCCCGTCAATCCCAAGTACGACGAGCTGATGGGCCTGAAATGCTACCGCAAGCTGGCGCAGTTGCCGAAAGCGCCGGACCTGGCCATCATCTGCACGCCGCCCGCCACCATCACGGCCCTGATCCGCGAACTGGGTGCGCTGGGCACGCGCGCGGCCATCGTCATGACGTCCGGCCTCGACCCCGTGCGCGAGCAGTCGCTGCGCCTGGCCATGCTGAAGGCTGCCAAGCCGCATCTGCTGCGCATCCTCGGCCCCAACAGCATGGGCTTGCTGGTGCCGAAACTGGGCTTGAACGCCAGCTTCGCCCATGTGGGCGCGACCAGCGGCAAGATCGCCTTTGTGTCGCAATCGGGCGCGCTCGTGTCGGGCGTGCTCGACTGGGCCAATGCGCATGGCGTGGGCTTTTCCAAGTTCATTTCGCTGGGCGCCAGCTACGACATCGATTTCGGCGATCTGCTCGACTACCTGGCCGGCGACATCGACACGGCCGCCATCCTGCTGTACATGGAAGATATTCAGGCGGCGCGCAAATTCATGTCGGCGGCGCGGGCGGCCGCGCGCAGCAAGCCCGTCATCGTCCTGAAAGCGGGGCGCGAGGCGGAAGGCGCGGCCATGGCGGCCTGGCATACGGGCGCGCTGGCCGGTTCCGACGCCGTGTACGACGCGGCCATCCGCCGCGCCGGCATGCTGCGCGTGTATTCGGCCGAAGAGCTCTTCGATGCCGTGGAAACCCTCACGCATATCCGCTCGCAGCGCGGCGAGCGCCTGGCGATCCTGTGCAACGGCGGTGGCCTGGGCGTGATGGCCACCGATGCGCTGGTGAGCAGCGGCGGCAAGCTGGCCGACCTGTCGCCGGACACCGTCATCGCGCTGGAAAAGGCGCTGCCACGGGGCTGGTCGCACGACAACCCCGTGGGCTTGCCCGGCGACGCGGCCGTACAGCGCTATGCCGACGCCATCAAGCCGCTGCTCGACGAGCCGCAGGCGGACGCCTTGCTGCTGCTGCACGCGCCCACGGCCATGGTCTCGTCGATCGACATCGCCGAAGCCGTCACGCCGCTGATCAAGGCCACCTCGCGCACGGTGCTGTCGTGCCTGCTGGGCGGCACCACCGTGGCGCCTGCGCGCCAGGTCTTCAACCGGGCCGGCATTCCCACCTACGACACGCCGGAAAAGGCCGTACATGGCTTCATGCAGATCGTGCAGTACCGGCGCAACCAGGAAACCCTGATGCAGGTGCCAGCGCAGCTGCCCATGTCGGCCACGCCGCGCCGCGCCAGGGTGCGCGAAATCGTCGCCGCCGCGCTGGCGGCCGGCCAGACGGTGCTGGGCGAATGCCGTTCGAAGGAAATCCTGGCCGCCTACGGCATTCCCGTCGCTACCACGCGCATGGCGGCCGACGTGGAAGAGGCGCTGGCCGTGGCGGCCGACATCGGCTATCCCGTCGCGTTGAAAATCCATTCGCCCGACATCGCCCACAAGTCCGACGTGGGCGGCGTGGCGCTCGACCTCGATACGCCCGACATCCTGCGCACGGCCGCCGCCGCCATGCTCAAGCGCGTGCGCCGCATGCGTCCCGACGCGCTGATCGACGGTTTTACCGTGCAGCAGATGGCGCGCCGGCCGCAATCGCATGAGTTGATCGTCGGCGTGACGACGGACGCCGCCTTCGGCCCCGTGATATTGGTGGGGCAGGGCGGCATCGCCGTGGAAGTGACGGCCGACCACGCCATCGGCTTGCCGCCCCTGAACATGGTGCTGGCGCGCGACATGCTGGCGCGCACGCGCGTGTCGAAGCTGCTGGCTGGCTACCGCAACCAGCCGCCGGCAGACATCGACGCCATCTGCTACACCCTGATCCAGGTGGCCGAACTGGTGGCCGATATCGGCGAGCTGGCCGAACTCGACATCAACCCCCTGGTGGCCGATGCGGATGGCGTGATCGCCCTCGACGCGCGCATCCGCCTGCAGCCGGGCCAGAAGCGCGACCGCCTGGCCATCCGCCCGTATCCGCAGGAGCTGGAAGAGCAGGTGACGTGGATGGACCAATCCATCCTGCTGCGCCCCATCCGCCCCGAGGACGCGCCGCAGCACATGGACCTGTTCCACGCGCTGGACCCGGACGACGTGCGCCTGCGCTTCTTCACGTCCATGCGCGAGCTGCCCGTGTCGCAGCTGGCGCGCCTGACGCAGATCGATTACGACCGCGCCATGGCCTTCATCGCCACGCACACGGGGCCGGACGGCAAGCCGGAAACCCTGGGCGTGGTGCGCGCCGTGGCCGATCCGGACAATATCCACGCCGATTTCGCCATCGCCGTGCGCTCGGCCCTGAAAGGCAAGGGACTGGGACACATCCTGTTCGAGAAGCTGGTCGACTATTTCCGCAGCCGGGGCACGGAAGCGCTGGTGGGCGAGGCGATGGCGCGCAACAAGGGCATGCAGCGGCTGGTGAAAAGCTTTGGCGGCGAAGTCACGCCGTCGGAAGAGCCGGGTGTCGTCAACCTGCATATCGGCTTGCGCGCGCCGTAAAAGAAAGCGCGGCTGGCCAGCCGCGGGTTTGTGCAGGATCAAACCGGCCCCTGTCGGTAGTCTTTACACTTTCACTTCCAGGATGACATATCCAGCGCGTTTTCGGGAGTGAGTGCATGCTTACTGCAACATATATATTGGTTTCCCTGTCGGTGGAACAGGCCAGCATCCGCATGAGCTTGTTGGCTTTTCAGAAATACATGCAGGTGCAACTGCGCCAGCAAAGCAGGCTCAGTTTGGCGCAACTGCAGTACACGGGCGACTGGCTGAACCGGCTGTACCAGGGGAGCTATTGGCGCAAGGTGGAGATGTACCTGATTCCCGCCATCCGCCAGGCCGCGCCCCATGTGGACGGCTTGCTGGACGAGTTGAACGGCTTGAACCACGCGGCGCTGGAAAGCATCAATGTCGTGCAGCAGCGCGCGGGTGCCGCCATCGACCATTCCGAATTACAGGCCGAGCAGCTGTGCGCCGCCATCGATGCCTTTTGCGCGGCCTTGCTGCAGCGCCTGGAAAAGGAAGAGCGCGAACTGTTCGCGCTGGCGCGCAAGGTCATCGTCGGCGAAGCGTGGTTTGCCATCGCCTACCAGTTCCTCGCCCACGATGCGCGCGCGCAGGAAGCGCGCCGTGGCAAGGCGCAAGTACTGCCCTTTGTTTTGCCAGCGCCTTTGCCGGCGCCCTTGCCTGCAGCCGGCGGCGCTGAAACGCTGGCGGATGGTGCCGCGTCCGCGCCGCCCGCGCCGGCACAGCCGCTGCGTGCGCAGGCTTGAACGGGTAGCGAGTGCACACCCCGCCAGGCGGTGTCTGCCGGAGGCGTTTTCGCGAGGGCGGCCGGCGCACCGTCTTAGGGCAAAAATCCAGGGAAAAGATTCAGGAAAGATTCGGAAAAGATTCGCTTTATTCATTTGATAACTTGTTCAGTCCTGTCCGATGCAATACCCCGGGCTTTGTTATGATGGTGGTTTTGATCCACGCGAAACCCGTCATGTTCGAATTTCTCTTCAAGCGTTCTGCCAGCAAGACTGCCGTACCCGACCCTGTCGTGGCAGAACAGGCCGCCGCCTCGGCGCAGAGCGCATCGCGCCGCGCCGAACAGGTGGCGCGTGCCCATGCCGTGGCTGGCGACGAGGCTGCCGCCTTTGAATTCATCGTGTCCAGCGAATTTGCCGATGCCCGTCTGATCGCGGCCGAACACGTCCACGCCTTGCCCCTGCTGGAAAAAGTCCACCACGCCATGCGCAACACGGACCGCCGCGTGGCCAAGCTGATGCAGGGCCGTATCGACCTGATCCGCCATCAGGCTGCCGAGACGCAACGCGCCCAGGCCAGCATCGACACGGCCCAGCGCCTGTTGAACGATGAAAAGCTCAGCCCCAACCAGGTAGCCGAACTGGACCGCCAATGGCAAGTCATCAAGGCCACGCCGGAACTGGCGACCGCCTTTACTGCCGCGCGCGCCGCCCTGGCCGCCCGCCTGGAAGCGCAAGTGGTGCTGCAGCGCGCCGTGATCGACGCCGTCGCCGCCGCGCGCGCGCTGGCCAGCAACGGCCAGTCCGCCGGCGAGCTGGCGCAGGCGCTGGCCCGCCTGGACGGGGAACATGCGCAGCATGCGCAATCGCCCGAGCGCGGCTCCTTGCCGAAACACCTGGAAAGCGACTTCGCCCAGGCACGCGAGCAGGCGCAGTCCGCCCTGCAAGCCTTGCAGCAACACCAGGCCGTGTTCGACGTGCGCCAGGCCGCGCTGGCGGAATGGCTGGCGCAGGACGCCGCCACGCTCGACGTGGATACCCTGAAGCGCGCATGGCAAGCCCTGCCGCGCCTGCCCGAGTCGCCCTTGTCCGACAGCTTGCAGCAGCAATTTGCGGCCGTGCTGGCCAGCGCGCCGGCGCCCGTGCAGGCGGCAACGCCAGAGGCCGCACCAGCCCATGCGGACCCGGCGCCGCGCAAGCCGCGCGCGGAACACGCGCCCGTGTCGAAAGAAGCGACGGAACAGTTCTTCAAGGTGCTCGACGCCATGGAAGCGGCCCTGCAGGACGGCTTGCTGCACGTGGCTTCCGAGCATGACAAGACCTTGCGCGATAGCAAGCACGGCCGTTTGACGCCTGCGCAAGCGGACCGCCTGGCCCATGTGCGGGGAGAATTCAAGCGCCTGGCCGACTGGGCGCGCTGGGGCGGCAATGTGTCGCGCGAGGAATTGGTCAAGGCGGGCGAGGAATTGCCGGCGCAGGAACTCCCAATGGCCGAGCTGGCCAAGAAAGTGGGCAGCCTGCGCGAGCGCTGGAAGTCGCTCGATACCTTGTCCGGTCCCGCGCCGAAATCCCTGTGGGAACGTTTCGACGCCGCCTGCAGCCTCGCGTACGCGCCGGCGGCCCAGCATTTCAAGCAATTGGCCGAAGAGCGCCACGGCAATGCGGCGAAGGCCCAGGAACTGATCGCGGAAACGGCGGCCCTGGCGGCCGAAGAAAGTACCGACTGGAAACACGTCGCCTCCGCTTCGCAGCGCCTGCGCCAGGCCTGGACGCGCCTGGGCACCATCGACCGCAAGGAAAAGAAACGCCTGGATACGGAATTCGGCGCCGCGCTGGACGCCCTGTCGAAGCCGCTGGACACCCAGCGCCAGATCGAGACGGCGCGCCGCGAACAATTGATCGTCGAAGTGGGCTTGCTCAAGCCATCGGAGCGCAACACGGTCGACATGCTGAAAGCCTTGCAGGATAAATGGCAGGAACTGGCGAAAGCCCTGCCGCTGGAACGCCGCGCGGAACAGGCGCTGTGGCAGCGTTTCCGTGCCGCCTGCGACGATATCTTCGCCAAGCGCAAGGAAACGGCCCACGCGGCCGACCACGAGCGCCGCGAACACCTGCATGCGCGCGAAGCGCTGTGCGCCGCGCTGGAAACGGCCGTCGTGCCCGAGGGCGACGACAAGTCCCGCACGGCCTTCATCCATCACTTGCTGCGCGACACGCGCGCCGCCTGGAACGCCACGGGCCCCGTGCCGCGCGCCAGCGAAGCGAAGATCGAGCAGCGCTACCACGCGGCCGTCGCCGGCGTGCAGGCGCAAGCGGACGCCATCGCCGAACGGGCCGGCGCGGCCCAGGCCAACGCCTTGCGCGACAAGCTGCGCCTGGTGCAATCGCTGGAAGCGTCGCTGGCCGAGGGCGGCGCCGATGCCGACGCGTCAGCGTGGAGCGAGCGCTGGAGCGCCTTGCCGCCGCTCGACACGCAATACGAACGCAGCCTGCTGCAGCGCTTTGCCGCCGCCCAGGCCGCGCTGGGCGAGGGCGCTTGCGCCTACGTGCAGCAATTGCAGGCCAACGAGGCCCGCTTGCTCGAAGAGGTCTTGCGCCTGGAAATCGTCGCCGGCGTCGACAGCGGCGCCGAATTTGCCCGCGACCGCCTGAAAATGCAGGTGGAAGTGCTGCAATCGTCGCTGAAATCGGGCCAGAAGCCGCTCACGCAAGTGTCGCAGCTGATGCAGCTGTGCGCGATTGCCGCCGCCACCGATGCGCGCACGGCCAGCCGCATCGAAACCTTGCTGCGCCGTATCGGAGGGCATGCCAAATGAGTACCAGCGTCCGCGTCCAGCAAGCTGATTTTGACTTGAGTCAAGAAATCGCACAATTGCGTGCAGGCAACCCCAAGGTGGGCGCCGTCGTCGGCTTTGTCGGCACGGTGCGCGACATGAACGAGGGGCTGGACGTGGCCGCCATGGAGCTCGAGCATTATCCGGGCATGACGGAAAAGTCCATCGAAGCCATCGTCGAGCAGGCGCGCGCGCGCTGGCCCCTGTCGGGAGCGCTGGTGATCCACCGCGTGGGGCCGCTGCTGCCGCAGGAACAGATCGTGCTGGTGGCCGTCTCGTCCGCCCACCGGGGCGAGGCGTTCGCCGCCTGCGAGTTCATCATCGACTACCTGAAGACGGAAGCGCCGTTCTGGAAGAAGGAAGATACGCCGGAAGGGGCGCGCTGGGTCGATGCGCGCGACAGCGACGAGACGGCGCTGGACAAATGGGCGACAAAAGCAAGCACCGTTTGAATCGTATCTGCCGCGCACGCTAGCATTTGCCCAAATGCAGCGGTTTTCTGCTTTGTGTATGCTTGAAAAGTACTGCCTCACCCCAATTTGGTTAACAACTAATTAACCGGGAGCGCTTTTCATGCGACAAGACAAACTCACTACCAAATTACAGGAAGCCCTGGCCGATGCGCAAAGCTTGGCCGTGGGCAACGACAATCCCTATATCGAACCAGTCCACCTGCTGACGGCCCTGTTGAACCAGGACGACGGCGGCGCCCGTTCGCTCTTGCAGCGGGCCGGCGTCAACGTGGGCGGCCTGTCCAAGGCCCTGGGCGCATCCATCGAACGCTTGCCGAAGGTGTCGGGCACGGGCGGCGACGTGCAGGTCAGCCGCGAATTCGTGGCTCTGCTGAACCTGGCCGACAAGGAATCGCAGAAGGCGGGCGACCAGTTCGTGTCCAGCGAAATGGTCTTGCTGGCCATGACGGACGACAAATCCGACTGCGGCAAGCTGGCGCGCGAAAACGGCCTGACCCGCAAGGCGCTGGAAGCGGCCATCGAGGCTGTGCGCGGCGGCAACAAGGTCGATTCGCAAGAAGCCGAAGGCCAGCGCGAAGCCTTGAAAAAATACACGCTGGACCTGACGGAGCGGGCGCGCAAGGGCAAGCTCGACCCTGTGATCGGCCGCGACGATGAAATCCGCCGCACCATCCAGATCCTGCAGCGCCGCAGCAAGAACAACCCCGTGCTGATCGGCGAACCGGGCGTGGGCAAGACGGCCATCGTCGAAGGCCTGGCGCAGCGCATTGTCAACGGCGAAGTGCCGGAATCGCTGAAAGGCAAGCGCGTACTGTCGCTGGACATGGCCGCCTTGCTGGCTGGTGCGAAATTCCGCGGCGAATTCGAGGAGCGCCTGAAATCCGTGCTGAAGGAACTGGCCATGGATGAAGGGCAAACCATCGTCTTCATCGATGAAATGCACACCATGGTGGGCGCGGGCAAGGCCGAAGGCGCGATGGATGCCGGCAATATGCTGAAACCGGCGCTGGCGCGCGGCGAGCTGCATTGCGTGGGCGCGACCACCCTCGACGAGTACCGCAAGTACATCGAGAAGGATGCCGCGCTGGAACGCCGCTTCCAGAAAGTGCTCGTCGACGAACCGACCGTGGAGGCGACGATCGCCATCCTGCGCGGCTTGCAGGATAAATATGCGCTGCACCACAAGGTGGAAATCACGGACGCGGCCATCATCGCCGCCGCCGAGCTGTCGCACCGCTACATCACGGACCGTTTTTTGCCCGACAAGGCCATCGACCTGATCGATGAAGCGGCGGCGAAGATCAAGATCGAGATCGATTCCAAGCCGGAGGTGATGGACAAGCTGGAACGCCGTTTGATCCAGCTCAAGATCGAGCGCGAAGCCGTCAAGAAGGAAAAGGACGAAGCGTCGTTGCGCCGCCTGGCCTTGATCGAGGAAGAGATCGTCAAGCTGCAGCGAGAATACAATGACTTCGAGGAAATCCTGAAGGCGGAAAAGGCCGTGGTGCAGGGCAGCACGCATATCAAGGAAGAGATCGAGCAAGTCAAGCTGCAGATGGAGCAGGCCACGCGCGAGAGCAACTGGCAGAAAGTGTCGGAATTGCAATACGGCAAGCTGCCGCAGCTGGAAGCCCAGCTCAAGCAGGCTGACAGCGGCATCCCGAAACTCGACCCTGACCAGCCGAAACTGCTGCGCACGGAAGTGGGCGCCGAGGAAATCGCCGAAGTGGTGTCGCGCGCGACGGGTATCCCCGTGTCGCGCATGATGCAGGGCGAGCGCGACAAGCTGCTGCATATCGAAGAGAAGCTGCATGAGCGCGTCGTGGGCCAGGATGAAGCGATCACGGCCGTGGCTGACGCCATCCGCCGCTCGCGCGCCGGCCTCTCCGACCCGAACCGTCCCTATGGTTCCTTCATGTTCCTGGGACCGACGGGTGTCGGCAAGACCGAGCTGAGCAAGGCGCTGGCGACCTTCCTGTTCGATACGGAAGAATCGATGATCCGCATCGACATGAGCGAGTTCATGGAGAAGCATTCCGTGGCCCGTCTGATCGGCGCGCCGCCGGGCTACGTGGGCTACGACGAGGGCGGCTACCTGACGGAAGCCGTGCGCCGCAAGCCGTACAGCGTGATCCTGCTCGACGAAGTGGAAAAGGCGCATGCCGACGTCTTCAACGTGCTGCTGCAAGTGCTCGATGATGGACGCATGACGGATGGCCAGGGCCGCACGGTGGACTTCAAGAATACCGTCATCATCATGACCTCGAACCTGGGTTCGCATAAAATCCAGGCCATGGAAAGCGATGATCCCGGTGTCGTGAAGCTGGCCGTGATGGCCGAGGTACGCTCGCACTTCCGTCCCGAGTTCGTCAACCGTATCGACGAAATCGTCGTGTTCCACGGCCTCGACGAGAAAAACATCGGCGCGATCGCGAAGATCCAGCTGAAGATCCTCGAAGAACGCCTGGCGCGCATGGACATGGCGCTGAGCTTGACGGACGCGGCCTTGCAGCAAATCGCCGAAGCGGGCTACGACCCGGTGTATGGCGCCCGTCCGCTGAAGCGGGCGATCCAGCAGCAGATCGAAAATCCGCTGTCGAAGCTGATTCTGGAAGGCAAGTTCGGCCCGAAAGACGAAATCCGCATCGACGCCCAGAACGGCAACCTCGTATTTACGGGGGCGCAAGTGGGGCTGGACAAGGTGTAATGTTGCTTGGGGTCTGACCCCGGCAGTGAAAGCAGGGCGGTATCAGGCTGGACCTGATGCCGCCCTTCTTGCTATCATCGGCACTATTTTCTGACTAATTCCGGAGGCGGTACGATGGCAAACACATGGCAAGCAGGGCGGCGCATTGGAGTGGGACTGACCTTGGCGGCGGCCGTACTGGCCTTGCCTGGCCAAGCGCAGGCTCAGGAAGAAAAGGTTCTGAACATCTATAACTGGTCGGACTATATCGGTGACGATACGATCAAGAATTTTGAGAAGGAAACGGGCATCAAGGTACGCTACGACGTTTTCGACAATAACGAAATCCTCAATGCGAAACTGGTGGCGGGCAAGTCCGGCTACGACATCGTCGTGCCCACGGCCCAGTGGGCGCGCCTGCAGATCGATGCGGGCCTGTTGCGCAAGCTCGACAAGAGCAAGCTGACGAATTTGGGCAACCTGGATCAGAACCTGCAGGCCAAGCTGTCGAAGATCGACCCGAACAACGATTACCTGGTCGACTGGCTGTGGGGCTACACGACGGTGGGCATCAACGTCAACAAGGTCAAGGCGGCGCTGGGCGGCATGCCCATGCCTGACAACGCCTGGGACCTGATCTTCGACCCGAAATACGCGGCGAAGCTGAAATCGTGCGGCGTGTCCTTCCTCGACTCGCCGTCGGAAGTGCTGCCGGCCGCCCTGCAATACCTGGGCAAGCCCGCGTACTCGAAAGCGGCCGCCGATTACCAGGAAGCGGGCAAGGTGCTGCAGGCGATCCGTCCCTACGTGACCCTGTTCAGCTCATCCGGCTACATCAACGACATGGCCAACGGCTCCGTCTGCGTCGCGCTGGGCTGGTCGGGCGACATCAATATCGCGCGCCAGCGCGCCATCGATGCGAAAAACGGCAATGTGATCCAGGTGCTGGTGCCGAAGACGGCCGCCCTGATGTTCGACACCATGGCCATCCCCGCCGACGCGCCCCATCCGAGCAACGCGCACCTGTTCATCAACTACATTTTGCGCCCGCAAGTGCATGCCAGCCTGAGCAACAAGGTGTTCTACGCGAATCCGAATCCGGCCAGCATCAAATATGTGCGCAAGGACATCGGTGAAAACAAGGCCATCTTCCTGTCGGACGCCGACAAGCAGCGCATGGCCGCACCGGAAGCGACCACGGCCGACATCCGCCGCTTGATGACGCGTATCTACACGAAGTTCAAGACGGGAGTGTAAAGTACTAGCTCCCTACAAAACTGTAGCGAGCGGAAGGGAGTTGTGATCGAGAAGCGGAACTGTGCTGTGCACGGGGCCGCCGAGGCAGTGAGCATCGCAGATTGCAAATCGCGACGCGCAGTAAGTTTTGTGGGGAGATACAAGGATGGCGCGAGGGACGGGCCTGTAGGCCGTCGCTGGCGCCATGCGATATTGCCGAGGCGAACACTACTCGTGGTAGCGATCCATCAGCTTGTGGTGACTGCCGCGCATTTCTTCGATCAGTTCAAAGGCGACGAAGCCGATGATGGCGGCGAAGATGGCGATGAAGAGAAAAACGACGAAGGTTAACATGGTCTTTCAGCCGCCGTTGGGCGGCTGTCCGCTGGGTTGCTCAATGTGCCAGAGCAGCGCTCCAACACGTAGTTGATGCAATTAAACTCTAGCAGATCGGCAGCGCTTTACAAGGCCGCCGAGTTGTAATTCCTGCTAGTATTTGTCCCAGCGCACTTTTTGCGCATTTTCTCTACTTCACCACCAGGTCATGCGCCATCACGGCCTTCAGATAAACGCTGATGGGGTCGCCTGGTTCGCGTTGGGAGAACCACCACGCGCTGGCCTTGCGCAGTTCCCATTCCTGCTCTTCTCCCGTCAATAGCAGGGCGGCGGCCTGGCCCAGGGTGGGCTGGTGGCCGACGATGAGCACGGTTTCCTTGCCGCCGGGCCAGTTGGCCGCCTTGAGGATATCCTCCGCCTCGGCGCCGGGCGCCAGTTCCGGCATCAGCTTGAACTTGCGCCCCAGCGCTTCCGCCGTTTGCAGGGTGCGCAGGGCGGGGCTGACGAGGATACGGCAATTTTCCGGTAGTTGCGAGGCCAGCCATTCGCCCATGCGGCGCGCCTGTTTCTGGCCTTTCACGGTCAGGGCGCGTTCGAGGTCGGGGACGCCCGGCTCGGCTTCTGCGTGTCGCCACAAGATGAGATCCATGCTGTGCTCCTCTGTGTAGAATTGCCTATTCGCCGACCTCCGCGCCCGGCGTGCCCAGTGAATGCATCAAATACTGCTGGGCACTGAACGGCGTTTGCTTGCCGCGCGGCTTGCGGCGCGCGTAATGGCCCGTCGGCTCCAGTTCCCATGCATTGGTATTATCCTTCAAATACGGATTCAGGCCCTCGGCGATCACGCGCCGCTTCAGCGCCCGGTCCAGCACGGGGAAGGCCACCTCCACCCTGCGGAACAGGTTGCGGCTCATCCAGTCGGCGCTGGCCAGGTAGACATCGTGCGCCAGGTCGTTGCGGAAATAATAGATGCGGCTGTGTTCGAGGAAACGGCCGATCACGGAGCGCACCTTGATGTTTTCCGACAGGCCAGGCACGCCCGGCTTCAGGGTGCAGGCGCCGCGCACGATCAGGTCTATCTTCACGCCATCGGTCGAGGCCGCATACAGGGCGCGGATTACGGATTCATCCACCAGCGCGTTGACTTTCACGATGATGCGCCCGCGCCGGCCCGAACGGGCGATCTTCGCCTCGTTGCGGATGGCCTTGATGATCTCGCTTTGCAGGCCGAACGGCGCCAGCCACAAATGGTTCAGGTTGTGCGGCTTGGTCAGGCTGGTCAGGTGGATGAAGACTTCATTGACTTCCACGGCCAGGTCCTGGTTGGCCGTCAGCAAGCCGAAGTCCGTGTACAGCTTGGTTGTCGTGGGATGGTAGTTGCCGGTACCCAAGTGGGCGTAGAAGCGCAAGGAGCCTTCTTCGCGGCGGATGACGAGCGCCACCTTGGCATGGGTTTTCAGGCCCACGACGCCGTACACGACTTGCGCGCCGGCTTGCTCGAGCTTGTCGGCCCAGTTGATATTGGCTTCTTCGTCGAAACGCGCCATCAATTCCACGATGACGGTCACTTCCTTGCCCATCTTCGCCGCCGTAATGAGCGACTCCATCAGGTCCGAGTTCATGCCTGTGCGGTAAATCGTCTGCTTGATGGCGACGACGGACGGGTCGTAGGCGGCGCTGCGGATGAAGTCGATGACCGTCTGGAACGACTGGTAGGGGTGGTGCAGCAGGATGTCGTGCTTGGTCAGCGCGGCAAAGATGTCGTTGCCGATGGCTTTGTGCGCGAGGCCGGGGAAGAACGGCGGGAAGCGCAGCTCGGGCTGCTTGACGTGGTCGATCATTTCCGACAGGCGCACGAGGTTCACGGGGCCGTTGACGCGGTACAGGCGGCTTTGATCCAGATTAAACTGGTCGAGCAGGAACTGCGACAATTCTGGCGGGCAATTGCGCGCCACTTCCAGGCGCACGGAGGTGCCGAACTGGCGACCGACCAGTTCGCCTTTCAGGGCCTGGCGCAAATTCTTGACTTCATCCTCGTCCACCCACAGGTCGCTGTCGCGCGTGACCCGGAATTGCGAATAGGCAATCACTTCGCGTCCGGCGAACAAGTCCGAGATATGCGCATGGATGACGGAGGATAATAAACAGAAGGACACGCCGTCGCCGGAAATCTCGTCCGGCAGCTTGATGACGCGTGGCAAGACGCGGGGCGCCTTGACGATGGCGATCGCCGTGCCGCGGCCGAACGCATCCTTGCCGCTCAGCGAGACGATGAAATTGAGACTCTTGTTGACGACCTGCGGGAACGGGTGGGCCGGGTCGAGGCCGATCGGCGTCAGCAGGGGGCGCACTTCGCGGTCGAAATATTCCTTCACCCACGCGCGCTGCGCCTCGTTGCGGTCGCTGTCGCGCAGCAAATGCACGCCCGCTTCGCGCAGGGCCGGCAAGACGTCGTTATTTAATATCTCGTACTGGCGTTCCACCAGCGCATGGCATTCCTTGCCGATGCGCTCCAGGTTGGCCGCCAGGGCAGGGTGGCCGGCCAGCGAACCGCCGATGCTGCCGGCCGCCAGCAGGCTGGCCACGCGCACCTCGAAAAACTCATCCATATTACTGCTGACGATGCACAGGTAGCGCAGGCGCTCGAGCAGCGGAATGTTCGGGTCTTCCGCCTGGGCCATCACGCGCCGGTTGAAAGTCAGTTGCGACAGCTCGCGGTCAAGCAGGATGCCCGATTTGGTCACTTCCGTGTGCAGTTCAGGTTTCATATTCTTTTGTCTTTGCAGATAGTTAATTCTAGCCGTATTTCATCATGTATGACGCGCTGTGAGTGTAATCATGAAATATGACGTAAGCGTGACATAAGCTGTCATAAAGCGTCGCCCGCCCTGTCATTTTTCATGCCGAAAACGGGTATTCTCGGGGCGTAGCCAATTATTTCAGGATTTTTTACCCATGTCATAAAGCTGTCATATTCGCTTGCTAGACTGCGCAGCATTCAACCGGGACTTTGAGCCCTAACAACCCTGAGGACTTGATATGCAAATGAAGCAAATGTTCAAATTTATCGTCGTGGGTGCTTCGGCAGCGATGGCATTTTCTTCCGCTTCCGTCATGGCGGCAGATATGACAGGTGCTGGCGCAACCTTCCCGTACCCTATCTACGCCAAATGGGCTGAGACGTACAAAGCCAATACCGGCAACGGCCTGAACTACCAGTCCGTCGGTTCCGGCGCTGGCATCAAGCAAATCAAGGCCAAGACTGTTGAATTCGGCGCCTCGGACATGCCTTTGAAGGCAGAAGAGCTGGAAGAAGCGGGCCTGATGCAGTTCCCGGCCATCATGGGCGGCGTGGTCACCATCGTCAACCTGGACGGTGTAACCCCAGGCCAGCTGAAAATGACGGGTAAAGTCGTTGGCGACATCTACCTGGGCAAGATCACCAAGTGGAGCGCGCCGGAAATCGCCGCACTGAACACGGGCGTCAAGCTGCCGGACACGGAAATTACCGTGGTACACCGCGCCGACGGTTCGGGCACGTCCTTCCTGTTCACCGACTTCCTGTCGAAAACCAACCCGGAATTCAAATCGAAAATCGGTGCGGGCTCGGCTGTGAAATGGGCCGTGGGCGTGGGCGGCAAGGGTAACGAAGGCGTCGCCGCCAACGTGCAGCGTATCAAGGGTTCGATCGGCTACGTCGAGTGGGCTTACGCCAAGAAAAACAAGATGTCGCACACCCAGCTGCAAAACAAGGATGGCAACTACCTGCAACCTGACGACGAAAACTTCAAGGCAGCAGCCGCTTCGGCACCTTGGACGCAAACCCCAGGCTTCGGCGTGGTCCTGACCGACCAGGCTGGCAAGAACAGCTGGCCGATCACCGGCGTGTCGTTCATCCTGATGCACAAAGTCCAGGCTGATGCAGCCAAGGCCAAGGAAGTCCTGAAATTCTTCGACTGGGCCTACAAAAACGGCGGCCCAGCTGCCGTTGAACTGGACTACGTGCCAATGCCGGCATCGGTCGTGAAACTGGTGCAAGAGTCGTGGAAAGCCAACCTGAAAGACGCATCGGGCAAGTCGATCTACTGATCCGATAGTCTGCATGCCTGACTAAGTACCCATCCTTGCCCCCGCCAGCAGCACGGCGGCGGGGCAGGGAGTTAGCCAGGACCGCCCGCAAGCCCTTGCAGACGGTCCTGGCTAAAGAAGCAACAATAAAACAAGAGTTCAAAATAGCGACACCGGCAGTACCACCCACATCTGGCACAATATGAGCGCACAATCTACCTCCTCCACGATCCCCCTGCCAGGCGGCACCATGACCGATTCCATCAGTCACGCGCAAATGCTTTCCACCATGCGCAAGCAGCGCATCCAGGATTTTCTGTTCCACAAGGTGACGATGCTGTTCGCCCTGTCGGTGCTGATCGTCCTGGTCGGCATTATCATTTCGCTGATCATGGAATCGATACCGGCCTTCCAGACCTTCGGCCTGCATTTCATCGTGTCCGCGGAATGGGACCCCGTCAATGACCAGTACGGCGCCCTGATCCCCATCATCGGCACCCTGGTGACGTCCGTCATCGCCTTGCTGATCGCCTTCCCCGTCAGCTTCGGCATCGCCCTGTTCCTCACGGAAATTTGCCCGGCCTGGCTGCGCCGCCCGCTGGGCACGGCTGTCGAGCTGCTGGCCGGCGTGCCATCGATCATCTACGGCATCTGGGGCCTGTTCGTCTTCGCGCCCCTGTTCGCCGACCACGTCCAGCCTTTGCTGAAAGCCACCCTGGGCAACGTCCCCGTCATCGGCCAGCTGTTCAGCGGCCCCATGATGGGCATCGGCTTGCTGACGGCCGGCCTGGTGCTGGCCATCATGATCATCCCCTTCATCGCTTCCGTGATGCGCGACGTGTTCGAGATCGTGCCTGCCGTGCTGAAGGAATCCGCATACGGCCTGGGTTGCACGCGCTGGGAAGTGGTGCGCAAGATTGTCTTGCCTTACACCAAGACCGGCGTCGTCGGCGGCGTCATGCTGGGCCTGGGCCGCGCGCTGGGCGAGACCATGGCCGTGACCTTCGTCATCGGCAACGCGAACAAGCTGTCGTGGTCGCTGTTTGCCGCCGGTAACAGCATCACCTCGCTGCTGGCGAACGAATTCGGCGAAGCGCAATCGGCGCTGCACGTGTCCTCGCTGTTCTCGCTGGCATTGATCCTGTTTGTCATCACCTTTATCGTCTTATCCGCCGCCAAGCTGATGCTGGCTGGCATGTCCCGCAAGGAAGGCACGAAATGAGCCAAGTAAGCACTCTCGACGTTCCGGCCAAGCCGGCCATGAACCCCGTCTACCGCAAGCGCCTGCTGATGCACCGCGTCGGCATCGCCCTGTCGGTGGCCGCCATGGCCCTCGGTCTGGCCGTGCTCGTGTGGATCCTGTTCACCCTGGTGATCAAGGGTTTCGGCGCCTTGTCCGTCGACCTGTTCACGCAAACGACGCCGGCTCCCGGCAGCGAAGGCGGCGGTCTGATCAATGCCATCGTCGGCAGCGCCCTGATGGTGGGCCTGGCAACCGTCGTCAGCACCCCGATCGGCATCCTGGCCGGCATCTACCTGGCCGAATACGGCGAAGAAAACAAGCTGGCGCAAGTGACGCGCTTCGTCACGGACATCATGCTGTCGGCCCCATCGATCGTCATCGGCCTGTTCGTGTATGCGCTGTACGTGGCGCACGTGAAGCACTTCTCCGGTTACGCGGGCGCCATCGCCCTGTCGCTGATCGCCGTGCCGGTGGTGGTGCGCACGACGGACAATATGCTGCGTCTGGTGCCGAACAGCCTGCTGGAAGCCGCATTTGCCCTGGGCGCGCCGCGCTGGAAGGTCGCCACCCTGGTGCGCTTGCGCGCCGTCAAGGCGGGCGTCATCACCGGCGTACTGCTGGCATTGGCCCGCATCGCCGGCGAAACGGCGCCGCTGCTGTTCACGGCCCTGAATAACCAGTTCCAAAGCTTCAACATGAATGCGCCGATGGCCAACTTGCCGTCCGTCATCGCATCGTTTGCGATGAGCCCGTACGACAACTGGCGCTCGCTGGCCTGGGGCGGCGCACTGCTGATCACCTTCAGCGTGCTGGCCTTGAATATCCTGTCGCGCACCGTGTTCAGCCAAAAAGTCCCTAATTAAACAGATACCGAGCGAAGCGAACCCATATGAATACGCAAATGAATCCAGCACAAGACCTGGCACCAAAGAAAAAAACCATCGAAATTTCGGGCCTGAACTTTTTTTACGGCAAAACGCAAAGCTTGCATAACGTCAACCTGGACATCCACGAAAAGAAGGTTACCGCTTTCATCGGCCCGTCCGGTTGCGGTAAATCAACCCTGCTGCGCACCCTGAACCGCATGTACGACCTGTACCCGGGTCAGCGCGCGGAAGGCTCAATCCTGTACCGCGGCCGCAACGTGCTCGACGCCGACCAGGACGTCAACATGCTGCGCGCCAAGGTCGGCATGGTGTTCCAGAAGCCGACGCCGTTCCCCATGTCCGTGTACGACAACATCGCTTTCGGCGTGCGCCTGTATGAAGATCTGTCGAAGGGCGAGATGGACGAGCGCGTCGAGTGGGCCCTGAAAAAGGCCGCGCTGTGGGGCGAAGTCAAGGATAAGCTGAGCAAGAGCGGCCTGTCGCTGTCGGGCGGCCAGCAGCAGCGTTTGTGCATCGCGCGCGGCGTGGCCGTGAAGCCGGACGTCTTGCTGCTCGACGAGCCGACCTCGGCGCTGGACCCGATCTCGACGTCGAAAGTGGAAGAGCTGATCAGCGAATTGAAACAGGATTACACGATCGCTATCGTGACGCACAATATGCAGCAGGCGGCGCGCTGCTCCGACTACACGGCCTATATGTACCTGGGCGAGCTGGTGGAATTCGGCGAAACGGACCAGATCTTCATGAATCCGGCCCGCAAGGAAACGCAGGATTACATCACGGGCCGCTTCGGCTGATCCGCCCCGCGCATACACAACAACTGAATACGGAGAGACAGCATGATAGGCGAACATTCATCCAAGCAATACGACAACGAACTCGAAGCGATCCGCTCGAAAGTGCTCCTGATGGGCGGCATCGTTGAAACCCAGTTCCTCGACGCGATGACGTGCTTCCGCATCGGCAATCCGGAACGCGCCGACCGCGTGATGCGCGAAGACGACGTCGTCAACCAGCTGGAAGTGTCGCTGGACGACGCCTGCAGCCATCTGATCGTGCGCCGCCAGCCGGCCGCCAACGACTTGCGCACCATCATGGCCACCATCAAGGTGATTACCGACCTCGAACGCGTAGGCGACGAGGCGACGAAAATCGCCCGCGTGGCGAAGAATCTGCACAAGCGCGGCAACGGCGTCGTCAACCACTACGAGATGGTGCGCGGCATTGCCAACACGGCCACCGACATGCTGCACGACGCGCTGGACGCATTCGCGCGCAACGATGGCAAGCAGGCCTTACAATTAATTGCACAAGATGCCATCATCGACCACGAGTTTCGGTCTATCATGCGCAACTTGATAACCTTTATGATGGAAGACCCGCGCACGATTTCGGCGGCGCTCGATACCCTGTGGGTGGCCAAAGCCATCGAACGGATCGGCGACCATGCGAAAAACATCGCCGAATACGTGATTTACGTGGTTGAAGGCAAGGACATCCGCCACACCAAGGTGGCTGCTCCCGCCATTTCCGAGGAGCTCCCTGAGTAAGCTTTATGGCATCTGATAAAACCACGGTATTGATTGTTGAAGATGAGCCGGCCATCGTTGAACTGGTGACCTATTCGCTGCGCGAATCCGGCTGGAATTGCTGTTCTGTACAAAACGTCGCCGATGCCTGGGAATTCATCCAGCACCGCACGCCGCACCTGATCCTGCTGGACTGGATGCTGCCGGACCAGACGGGCTTGCGCCTGCTGTCGCGCATCCGCGCCGACCGCAATTTCGCCGCCATCCCCGTCATCATGCTCACCGCCAAGAGCATGGAAGAAGACAAGCTGGCCGGCTTGAACAGCGGGGCCGACGATTACGTCACCAAGCCGTTCTCGCCGCGCGAGCTGCTGGCGCGCGCCAAGGCCTTGCTGCGACGCAAGAGTCCGGAACACGCGCAGGCGCCCATGCGCGCCGGCAACGTGGCCCTGGACCCCGTCAGCTGCACCGTGATGATGGATGAACAGAAGATCGATATCGGCCACGCCGAATACAAGCTGCTGAAATTCCTGCTGGCCCATCCGGAACGCGTGTTTTCGCGCAGCCAGCTGCTCGACAAGGTGTGGGGCGACCATGTGGTGATCGAGGAACGCACGGTCGATGTCCACGTATTGCGCTTGCGCAAAGCCTTGAAAGAGGCGGAAAGCCTGATCAAGACGGTGCGCAGCGTCGGCTACATGTTGTCTGAAAAGTAAAGTTTGACTCTATGAATCCGAAATTGCTGTTCTGGGTACCGGCCGCCCTGCGCATGGTGCTGGCGCTGCTGGGCGTTGCCGTCGTCTGGTATTTGTTTGGCGCCACGTATGCGCTGGGCATCGCCTTCGTGCTGATGGCCATGATGGTGTTCGTGCAGCTGTCGTATCTGTTCCAGCTGAGTAACTGGCTGGACAATCCGCAAAGCGCCAAGCTGCCCGACGGCTGGGGCGCCTGGACCAGCATTTTCGCGCGCCTGTACCGCATGCGCCGCGACGACGAGAAAAACCAGGCCGAGCTGACGGAATGGCTGGCGCGTTTCCGCCAGGCCATGCACCTGCTGCCCGACGGCGTCGTCATCATGGATGACGTGCTGTTCCTCGAATGGTGCAATCCTGCCGCCGAGAAACATCTGGGTCTCACGCACGAGCGCGACAAGGGCATGCGCGTGACGAACCTGATCCGCAGCCCCGAGTTCATGGATTACATCATCCTGGGCCGCTATGACCAGCCGCTGACGATCACCTTCCGCAACCGCAAGCTGATCGTGCAGATCATTCCATTTGAAAACCGCCGCCAGATTCTCGTCACGCACGATGTGACGGAGACGGAACGCATCGAAATGATGCGCCGCGACTTTATCGCCAACGCCTCGCACGAGCTGCGCACGCCGCTCACCGTCATCGTGGGCTTCCTGGAAATCGCTTCCGCCGAGCTGGACCTGGACGCCGCCACGCGCGCCGCCCACCTCAAGCTGATGACGGAGCAGGGCCACCGCATGCAGCATCTGATCGAGGACATGCTGACCCTGTCGCGCCTGGAATCGGTCGACTATCCGCTGCGTCCCGAACCGGTGGATATCAAGAAACTCATGCAGCAAGTCTTGCGCGACGCCAAAGGTTTGTCGGCCGGCAAGCATGAAGTGACCATGGAATGCAACGGTCCCGACGTGCTGGGCAGCTACGACGAGCTGTATAGCGCGTTTGGCAACCTGGCTTCGAACGCCGTGCGCTACACGCCGGCCGGCGGCACCATCACCCTGCGCTGGCAGGATGGCCCGGCCGGTCCGCAATTCATCGCGCAAGATACGGGCATCGGCATCAGCCAGGAGCATATTTCGCGCCTGACGGAACGTTTCTACCGCGTCGACAAGAGCCGTTCGCGCGAAACCCAGGGCACGGGCCTGGGCCTGGCCATCGTCAAGCACGTGCTGCTGCGCCATGGCGGGACCCTGGCCATCCAGTCCGTGGCCGACAAGGGCAGCAGTTTTATTGTCAGCATGCCAAAATCGGTCGTCACGCCGCTGCAGGGCGAGCTGCTGGTCAAGTAGGCCGGGGGGAGGGGAGTATCCCCTCCCTGTTTCCTGCGCGACTAGTGCAAGGTTGGCATAAGTCGTTACAATCAGGCCATGACTTTAATCAACGCCTCTTTTCGCCACGCCGGCGCGCAGCAACTGGCCCAGTCGCTGCAGGCCGCGCGCCAGGATACGCTTTCCCTGTTCGACTGTTATGTTACTGCCGGCCTGGACGTGGTGGCCGGCATGCCGCGCCATTCGCGGCTTACGCCGCCCCTCTGGCAACTTGCGCAGATCGCCTGGTTTGCCGAGTGGTTCATCCTGCGCGAAGCCGCTACCAGCCACCCGGCCGACGCCATTTATAACTCCCTGCTGACGCGTGGCGACGACTTGTTCGACGCCAACATGGTGGAGCACCGCGCGCGCTGGAAGCTGGAACTGCCCAGTCCGGGCGCCGTGAAGACGTATTGCCGCGAAGTACTCGACCGGGTGCTGGACAAACTCTCGCGCGAAGCCAATGTCGACAGCGCCCTGGCGCCGTACCGGCTGGCCCTGGCGCATGAAGACTTGTGCGGCGAAGAAATGCTGGCAGGTTTGCAATGGCTGGGCCTGGAAGCACCGGAGTCCCTGTCGGCCAGCCCGGCCTTGCCGCCGGGCGCGGGCGAGATCGCGTTTCCTGGGGGCACCATCGAACTGGGCTCGCCGCGCGGGGCCGGTTTTGCCTTCGACAATGAATCGCCGCCCTACAGTTGCTACGTGGCGCCGTTTTCCATCGATGCCTGCGCCATATCCAACGCCCAGTATGCCGATTTTGTCGCGGACGGCGGCTACCAGAACCGCCAGTTCTGGAGCGCTGCCGGCAGCGCCTGGCTGATGCAGCAGGAGCGCTCGTCGCCCCTGTACTGGCTGCGCGAAGCGACACAGTGGCGCACCATGCGTTTCGGCCAGCGCACGACCTTGCCGCCGAACGAAGCCGTGCGCCACATCAACCTGTTTGAAGCGCAGGCGTACTGCGCCTGGGCGGGGCGCCGCCTGGCGACCGAGGCGGAATGGGAGTATGCTGCGCTGTCCGGCCATCCGCGCTTTCACTGGGGCCAGGTGTGGGAGTGGACGGCGACGCCGTTCGAACCGTATCCGGGCTTTGCGGTGGATGCCTGGCGCGAATATTCCGCGCCGTATTTCATGCAGCACCAGGTGCTGCGCGGCGCCGCCTTCGCCACGCCGCCGCGCCTGCATTCGGCCCGCATGCGCGCCTTCCACGCGCCCGAGCGGGGCGACATCTTTGCCGGCCTGCGCACCTGCGCCTGGTAAGCACGCAAAGAGTAGTAACCATTTCAGGAATACTTTTGAGTACAGATAACGCCCCGCAGTTCATTCCCAAACGCATCACGCCCACGCCGGAGCAGGTCGCCATCCAGACGGCGCAAAAGAAAGTGGTGCTGATCGACGCCAATGCCGGCGCGGCCAAGACGACCACCCTGGCCCTGCGCCTGGCCGAGGCGCTGCACCGGGGGCGCGCGCCCGAACGCATGCTGGCCCTCGTGTTCACCGAGGCGGCGCGCGTGGCCCTGCGCCAGCGCTTGCTGGAAGTGGGCGTGCCGCTGGGCGTCGTCAAGCGCCTGACCATCGACACCTTCGACGCCTTTGCCGCCAAGGTGCTGTTACAGCTGGAAAACATGCAGGTGGCAGCCATGCGCAGCGATGAAGAGTTGCGTCCGGTTGCCTGGGAAGCACTGGAAGTCGTGTCGGAAAAGTATGCTCACCGTTACCCGCTGGAAATCAATACGACCAACGGGGCGATTGCCGAGTTCTTGAAACTGCAATTGCGCACCAAGGCGCGCCTGGATTTCCAGAATCCCGACTTCGAGAGCAATTCCCTGGATGACAACCTGGAGCTGCTGGGCATGTCGCGCACGCATTATCTGTGGCTGCGCGAATACGAAGGCTTGCGCGGAGCCGACACGGGCGATATCCAGTTCCGCGCGCCGTTCGACGCCACCTACGACCTCGTGCGCATGCTCGACGGCGACGAGCCGCTGCGCCAGCAATTGCCAGCCTTCCAGATCATCGTCGCCGATGAATTGCACGATTTGAACGAAGCGTCGTTCCGGCTGCTGACCATGCTGATACGCCGCGGCAACGCGTTTTTCTGCGGCGCGGGCGACAAGGACCAGGTCATCTACACGTGGTCGGGCGCCGACCACCGCTTCCTGCGCCAGCGCTTCGAACAGGAGTTCCCCGCCTTGCAGCGCTTGCCGCTGACGGCCTCCTACCGCTACGGCCCGCAGCTGGCGCACGCCGTGGGCGTGCTGAAAAACAAGGCCAGCGTCTCGGCCCTGTCGCGCGCCACCCACATCGAAGTGTTGCAATACGAGCATGCGCAGCCGCAAGCGTGCAGCGCCCAGCTGATCGCCGCGCTGGAACACGCGCATGCGGGCACGACGGCCATCTTGCTGCGCGACCGCGACCAGGCGATCCGCGTGGAAACGGCGCTATTCCAGAGCGGCATCGCGTATGGCCTGGTGGACATGAACAGCTATCTGCTGAGCCTGGAAGTGCTGATGCTGCGCGGGATGGTCGCCATCGCCCGCAAGGACTTGCACGCGATCAAGAGCGGCCCGCGCCGCGGCGAAATCCTCGAAGCCCTCGTGGCCTTCGCGGAAATCCCGTTTACGCGCACGGAATTGCAGCAAGCCAAGGCCGACGTGGCCAACTATCCCGACTTGCTGGAAGGTTTCCTGACGAACCAGCTGGCCAAGTCGCAGAACCAGGACAAGGCGGCGCTGACCCTGGCCGCCGTCGACTACCTGCGCGCGCTGCCTCCCGACGCTCTGGCGGGCGATGCCTTGCAGCACATCTTTGACATGATGCAGCTGGAACAGACGGCGCGCCGCATCTATGTCGACCCGGCGCAGGCCAGAGTGGTGGCCCGTTCCCTGCACGGTTTCATTGCCGTGTGCCGTGAAGCGGGCGTGGCGCTGGGCGGCTTTGCCGGCTGGCTGGGCGAGATGGAAGACGCCGTGACGGTCTCGACCGGCAAGGCTAAACTCGTCATCGCCTGCATCGACCAGATCAAGGGCCTCGAATACAACCACGTGATTTTGCCTTACCTGGCCGTCGACGAGTTCCCGCGCAGCAAGACCGACCCGCTGGAAGAGGAAAACCGTTTCTATGTGGCCGCCACCCGCGCGCGCGACAGGCTCACCTTGCTGACGCCGCAAGACCCTGCTTACCAGAGCCGCTACATCGCCGCCTTGCAGCTCAAACAGAAGATTGTTGCGCCGAAGTCATAGATCTTTTGCCGTTCGGCTTCTTTTTGCGAAAGACGAAAGCGGGCATACTGGACTGGTGTGATTCACAGCAATCTAACCAGACAGGGAGCAAGATATGAAAGTATTTTTGACAGGCGCAGCAGGTTTCATCGGCAGTTCCATCGCGGCGGGCCTCGTGCGCGCCGGCCATCAGGTCACGGGCCTCGTGCGCAAACCGGAACAGGTGGCCGAACTGGCCAAGATCGGCGTGTTGGGCGTGCAGGGCGAGTTGAACGACCGCGCATTGCTCATCGAGCAGGCAAGGGCGGCCGACGCCGTCATCAACGCGGCCAGCAGCGACCACCGGGGCGCCGTCGAAGCGATTCTCGATGCGCTGGCCGGCAGCAACAAGCCTTTCCTCCACACCAGCGGTTCGTCCATCGTGGGCGACGCTTCGGGCGGCGAGGGCACGGAGCAGATCTATTATGAAGACAAGTTGCCGGCGCCCACGGCCGACAAGGCGGCCCGCGTCGCCATCGACGACCTGGTGCTGGCCAGCGCAGGCAAGGGCGTGCGCGCCAGCGTGCTGTGCAACACCCTGATCTACGGCCATGGCACCTTGCCGCGCGACAGCGTGCAGCTGCCCCGCCTGCTCAAGCAGGCGCGCAAGAGCGGCATCGTGCGCCACGTGGGACCGGGCCGCAACATCTGGTCCAACGTGCATATCGACGATGTCGTCAGCCTGTATTTGCTGGCCCTGGAAAAGTCGCCTGCCGGCACGTTTTACTTTGTCGAATCGGGCGAAGCGGCCTTCCGCGACATGACGGCCGCCATTGCCACGGCACTGGACCTGGGGCCCGCGCAGGACTGGCCGCTGCCCGAGGCGATAGCCGAATGGGGTTACGAGATGGCTTCCTACGGCCTCGGTTCCAACAGCCGCGTGCGCGGCGAGCGGGCGCGCAAGTTGCTGGGCTGGCAGCCGCAGGGACCGTCCGTGCTGGCATGGATCAAGAACGACATGCTGCACCCGCCGCACGCCATCGGCGTTTGATGCAGCTCAGCAAAACCTCATCAGTGTGCGCTAGCGAACGGTGCTTTGTGGCGATCGGGAGTATGATGGCTTTGCTTGGTTGAGACGCACTGCCGTGAAGTTGGCGGCATGTTCGATCTTCCAGCAGGTCAGCCGGTCGCCTCAAGGATCGGCACCAGATTCTTGCTGCCGGCGCGCTTGCGTCGTGCGGCTGTGCACTGCAACTCCAGGTCGCGGTGTGGACTGCGAACCCCTTCAAGGCCGGCTCTAGCCGGTCTTTTTTTTGCCCGTTGTTTCCATCGCTGCGCCATTCACCGCTGTCTTTCCGCCATTCGCCGAAGCGGTGTTTTCCCCCGTCCGAAATCCGCGTATCTTTACGATCAACCAACTTCAAGGGGTGACCGTGAAACCTGAACCAGCTTATTGCCGCCGTACCCAGCTGCTGTGGGGCGTGCTGCTGATCGCCACCGGCGCCATCATCCTGCTGGACCGGCTCGATATGATCTATCTCCACGATTACTATTCACTATGGCATTATTGGCCGGTGATACTGGTCGTTTTCGGCTTGAACAAGCTGCTCACGCCAGTGTCCGCCAAGCAGGTATTGAGTGGCCTGTGGCTGATCTTCTTCGCCGCCTGGTGGTATGTATCGTATGAAGAACTGTGGAACCTGAGTTTTTATAACAGCTGGCCCGCCTTGCTGATCGCCTGGGGCGTGGGCCTCGTGCTGGAGCCGCTGTTGAACAAACATTTTATTGCCTACCGGGAGTCCGAGCATGAAAAATAAACCGCCGCTGCACTCGCCATCGCAGATCGTGCTGGGCGTCATCGTCATCGGCCTGGGACTGTTGTTCCTGCTCGATAACCTCGGTTTCATCGATGTGCGCTACACCTTCCGTTTCTGGCCCACGGCGCTGATCGTGTTTGGCCTGCTGAAACTGTCGCAAAGCCGCAGCGCGAACGGTTATTTATTGGGTGGCATGCTGGTGCTGCTGGGCGTGGCCTGGACCCTCAAGCACATGGGCATCTTCTATATGAACTGGGACTTGCTGTGGCCCCTGCTGATCATCGGCCTGGGCGTGGCCGTGGTGTCGAAGTCCCTGCCCGGCGCGCAGCAGCGCCAGCGCCGCCGGCGCTTTGCCGCGCAACAAGATGGAAGCGCTGCGCCCGACTCGTTCGGCCAGGCCAGGAATGGCGCCGTGTCGCTGGACAAGGATGCCGCCGATGCCACTGCGGCGCCCGGCGCCGGCGGGCAGGCGGACGATGACAGCATCATCGAAGTGACGGCTATCCTTGGCGGCTATGTGCGGCGCGTGTCGTCGCAGCGCTTCAAGGGCGGCGATATCAATGTCATCATGGCCGGCTGCGAAATCGACTTGCGCCAGGCGTCGATCGAAGGCGAAGCCGTGCTCAACGTATTTGCCCTGTGCGGCGGCGTCACCATCAAGATTCCGCCCGACTGGAGCGTCGTGCTGCAGGGCACGCCCATCCTCGGCGGCTTCGAAGAAAAGACCATCGTGCCGCCGAACCAGAACAAGCGTCTGTATGTGACGGGCTACGCCATCATGGGCGGCCTGGAAATCCGCAACTAGGCGCGCATGTCGGGGCCCTTGTCGAAACGGCGCGGCGCCGTGGTGGTGTTTCTGGTCTGCATCGCGCTGGGCCTGGCCCTGGCCTTTATTCTGGCCAGGGTGGCGCACGCGCCCTGGCTCAATGCCGTCGTGCTGGTGGTGCCCGCCACGCTCGTGTATGCGATCGGCTCGGGGTTTTCCGCGTTTTACCTGTGCCGCGCCTACCCCTTGCACGTCCGCCATCCGCTCGCCATCGCTGGCGTGGTGGGCGTGGCGGCCCTGTTCGCGGGCTTGTTGTGGGCCACCCTGCTGCAATTTCTGAATAGCGTCAGCCTGTTGCTGGAGCTGCGCTGGCTGGGCGTGAACCTGACGCAATCGCTGCTGGCCCTGTTCTTCGGCCTGGGCGTGCTGCTGTATTGTCTTGCTGCTGCAGTGCATTATCTGTTGCTGGAATTCGTGCGCGCCAGAATGGCCGAGCAGCGGGGGCTGGAAGCGCAGCTGACGGCCCAGGAAGCGCAATTGCGCATGCTGCGCACGCAAATCGATCCGCATTTCCTGTTCAACAGCTTGAACTCCATCAGCGCCTTGACGTCTATCGATGTGGCGGGCGCGCGCCAGATGACGGTGCAACTGGCCAGTTTCTTTCGCCAGAGCCTGAGCCTGGAAGCGCACAAGCACATTACCGTGGAGCAGGAGCTGGTGCTGATCCGCCATTTTCTTGCCATCGAGCACGTGCGTTTTGGCGAACGCCTGCAAGTGGCGGAAAGCATCGACACTGCCGCGCTGGCGTGTTTGCTGCCGCCCATGCTGATACAGCCGCTGGTGGAAAATGCCGTCAAGCATGGTATCTGCGGCTTGACGGAGGGTGGCCTGATCGCCATCGAGGCCCGGCGCGCAGGCAGCCTGCTGCAGATCGCCGTGCGCAATCCCGTTGATGCAGATCAAGGGCCTGCCCGCGGCAATGGCGTGGGCCTGGAGAATGTGCGCCAGCGCCTGGCTGGCGCGTATGGCCACGAAGCCAGCGTGCACTGGGGGCGGCGCGACGGCCAGTTCGAAGTGATGATTTCCATGCCGGCGCAGACCGGCGACACGGAGGAAGCATGATGCAGGCAAGAATGCGGGTCGCCATCGTTGACGATGAGCTGCTGGCGCGCAGCGTGTTGCGCGAATACCTGGCGCGCCACGACGATATCGACATCGTGGCCGAGTGCGCCAACGGCTTCGAGGCCGTCAAGGCCATCGCGGAGCTGGAACCGGAACTGGTGTTTCTCGACATCCAGATGCCGCGCCTGGACGGTTTTGAAGTGGCGGAGCTGATCGGCGCAAAGACGCGTTTGATCTTTGTCACGGCCTATGACCAGTACGCCTTGAAGGCATTCGAATGCCATGCCCTGGATTATCTGCTCAAGCCGTTCAGCGAACAGCGCTTCGACCAGGCGCTGGCCCATGCGCGCGCCAGCCGCAGCACGCCCGAGACGGTGCTGACGGTGGCGCGCGAAGCGGCCACGCGCGCCGCGCCACTGGACCGCGTGCTGATACGCGACGGCGCCAAGGTCCACGTCATCGCCAGCGCCAGGATTGATTACATCGAGGCGCAGGATGACTACATCAGCATCCGCTCCGAGGGCAAGTCCTACCTGAAAAGCCAGACCTTGGCGGAGCTGGAAACACAGCTCGACCCCGCCAAGTTCCTGCGCGTGCACCGGTCATACCTGCTCAATATCGACGGCATCCGCCGCATCGAGGCGGCCACCAAGGACAGCCACGTGGCCATCCTGCGCGACGATACGAGGATACCCGTAAGCAAGGCGGGGTATCAGAAGCTGAGGTTACTGGTTGGCTAGCTGCACATCCCACCACGTGGGCAGCAGCTGGCGAATTTCCGGGCGGGAAAAACGGTCGTCGATCAGGTAGACGACGCCCTTGTCCGATTGCGTGCGGATGACCCTGCCTGCCGCCTGCACCACCTTTTGCATGCCCGGATACAGATACGTGTAGTCGTAGCCGGCGCCGAAGATGTCGCCCATGCGTTGTCGGATCTGTTCGTTGACGGGGTTGATCTGCGGCAAACCGAGGGTGGCGATGAAGGCGCCGATCAGGCGCGCGCCGGGCAAGTCGATGCCTTCGCCGAACGCGCCGCCGAGCACGGCAAAGCCGATGCCGCGCGTGTCCAGGCCGAAACGGCCCAAAAATTGCGCGCGGGCAGCGTCGTCCATGCGGCGCGGCTGTTGCCAGAGTGGCACTTCCGGGTAATGCTGGGCGAACAAGTGGGCCGTCTTTTCCATGTAGTCGAAGCTGCTGAAGAAGGCCAGGTAATTGCCCGGCGTTTCCGCGTATTGCTTCGCCATCAGCTGGGCGATGGGCAGCAGCGAGGCGGCGCGGTGCTGGTAGCGCGTGGAAATGCTGTCGGCCACGCGCACGGACAATTGCTCCGCCTGGAACGGCGATTCCACGTCGACCCAGGCCGTGTCGGCCGGCATGCCCAGAGTGTCGCTGTAGTAATTCCACGGACTCAGGGTGGCGGAAAACAGGGCCGTGCTGTGGCTGGCCGCGAAGCGTTCCTTGAGAAACGGCGCCGGGACGATGTTGCGGAGGCAGACGGTGGAACCGGTATCCGTTTTGCTGACGTCGAACAGCGAATGCTCGCCAAAGCTTTCCGCCAGGCGGTTGATCAGCAGCACGTCAAAGTAAAAGCGCTGCAAGTCCTCGTCCAGCGCGGCGGCATGCTCGGCCAGGTAGTCGCCGATGGCCGTGGCCACCCCTTGCAGGGCGCCAAAGAATTTGTCCGGCAACGCCGCATGCACGTGGTAATCGCCATCCTGTTCTTTCAACAAGGCCGTCCACTGGCGCGAGAGGCGGTCCAGCGGCTTTTTCAAGCCCTCCGGCGCGAACTTGCGCAGCATTTTCAGGTCGATCTGTGCCAGCTCGGCCGAATACATGCTGCGCGCGCGCGACACCATATTGTGCGCTTCGTCGACCAGCACATTGACTTTCCAGTCGTGGGCCAGGGTCATGCTGTACAGCATCGCGCTGAGGTCGAAGTAATAATTGTAGTCGCCGATGACGACGTCGCTCCAGCGGGCCAATTCCATGCCCAGGTAATACGGGCAAATACCTTGCTGCAAGGCGATGGCGCGCACGGCTTCCTTGTCCAGGATCAAACCGCTGGCCAGCGCCACCTCGCGCGCCAGCGGCAAGCGGTCGTAAAAACCCTTGGCCAGCGGACACGACTGGCCATGGCAGGCTTTGTCAGGATGTTCGCAGGCGCTGCTCTTTGCGCTCAGTTCCAGCACGCGCAGCGGCAACAGGGGCGCGCTATCCTTGAGGATGGCGCAGGCGTCGAGCGCCATCTGGCGTCCCGGCACCTTGGCGGCGAGGAAAAACAGTTTATCCAGGCCATGCGCGGCCGTCGCCTTGAGCATGGGAAACAGGCTGCCTACCGTCTTGCCGATGCCGGTCGGCGCCTGCGCCAGCAAGCCGCAGCCGCGGCTGCTGGCCTTGTACATGGCTTCGGCCAGCTGGCGCTGCCCCGGGCGGAAGTCGGCATGGGGAAACGCCATGCTGGTCAGCTGTGCATCGCGGCTGGCGCGGTGCGCCAGTTCCTGCTCGGCCCAGTCGAGGAACAGCGCGCAATGCTGTTCGAAGAAAAGGCGCAACGCCTCGGCCGTGCATTCCTCGTGCATGACCGTTTCCTTCTGGCTTGCGATATCGAAATACACGAGCGCCACGCGCAGCATGGGCAGGTTCAGCTGCTGGCACAGCAAATGGCCATAGATGCGTGCCTGCGCCCAGTGCAACTGGCGGTGGTTGGCGGGCATCGTGTCCAGCTCGCCCCGGTAAGTCTTGATTTCTTCCAGCTGGCGCCGCGCCGGGTCGTAGCCGTCGGCGCGGCCCCGCACGTGCAGGGGGCCGAAGTCGCCGGACAGGCTGATTTCGCGCTGGTAATCGTCGTCGCGCCGGCCAGTGACGGTGGCGTGGCCGGCCATGCCTTCCTGCGCCGTGGGGGACGGGGTGAAGCGCAAGTCCAGGTCGCCTGCCTTGGCCGTGAATTCGCACAGGGCGCGCACGGCGATCGTGTACCGCTTGACGCTCATGCGGCCGCCTCCCACTGCAGGTAGCACACGCTGACGGGCATGGCGTGCTCGGCGCAATACGCGATCCAGCGCAGCTGGTTGTCTTGCAGGCGGTCGCCCGGACCCTTGACTTCGATCATGCGGTAGCGCTGTTCGGCCGGCCAGAACTGGATTAAATCGGGAAAGCCGCTGCGGTTGCTTTTGATGTCGAGCAAGATGCGCTCGAATGCCTTTTTCAGGTGGATGGCCGGGATGCAGGCCAGCGCCAGGTCCAGCAAGCCGTCGTCCAGCACGTCCCAGCTGACGAAGGGCGAAACGATACCGTGCTTGGCGGCAAGCGTGGCGCGGATGACGGCGTGGTAGCTGCCGTCGTCCAGTTGCGCCAGGCAAGCGGCAAAGTCCAGGCTGCGGCGCTGGTAAAAGTCGGCGCTGTGCAAGTCGGCCGGACCACGGTGAAACGGGTGGAAGAAGGCGCCCGGCATGGCCTTGAAGATGGCGGGCCAGCACAGCAGGCCGAACAGCGAGTTGATCAGGGTGTTTTCCACGTAGTACACGGGCGCGTCATCCCGCATCAGGTGTTGCTGCACCACGCCTTCCACGTAGCACGCCTGTTCCGGGCAGGGCAGCAGCAGGTCGATGCGCTCCACGCTTGCCGCCGCGCTGGCCGCCTGCTTCGCATGGCCCAGCTTGCGCCGCAAACGGGGCGCCATGCGCAAAAGTAATTGTTGTTCCGCTTCGCTTTCCGGCGCGGCCAGGGCGATCAGTAGGCGCTCATAGGCCGCTTGCGGCTGCTCATCCTTTTCCAGCACGCGGATGGCGCGGCCACGCGCGCCCGGATAGCGGCAATCGGCGTAGGCGCGGTAGGCGGCCGGCCAGTCCTGGCATTTTTCCAGGTGCTGGGCGATCTGGAAGCGCAGCTTGTCGCGCCGGCTGGCCAGCCAGGTATTGTCCTGCGACAAGGGCAGCGCCGCCAGTTCCTGCAGCACTTCGTCGGCCGGCGCACTGTCGTTGTAGCGTTCGCGGCACTGGTGCAGCACTTCATAGTGCTCGATATCCTGGCGCGTGCGAAAACCGCGCGAAGCGGGCGAGAATTCCACTTTTTCATACTGGTACACGCCCAGGTCGGACAGCACGAATTCCGACCAGTCCTGGTGATAGTTGCCAAAGTAAATCAGGCGCAAACGGTCGCACAGGGCTTGCAGGCCGATGCGGTACAGCACGTCGCCGCAGGCGGGATGCCAGGCGGAAAACGGCTTCTCATTCACATGCTGTTCGCGCAAGGTGTCCAATTGTTCCGCCTTGCGCGCCGCCTTCAGGGGCGCGGCGAGGTCGAAGGCCTGGGCGATTTCCGCTTTCAGCAGCAGGTCGAACAGCTCATCGAGCGAAATGGCGGGATCGGCCACTACCCAGCCGGTGGCCAGCAGGGGCAGGGCGGCTGCGCGCGTGTCGCCGATTTCCGGATAATTGAGCTTGCTTGCGCGAAACAAGCAACCCTTGCGCATGACGAGGCGCACGAACAGGGCGCGCGACGGCAGCGGCAGTGCGCCGAAGTCGGCGATGAACTGCGTTTCCTCAATACTCAGCAGATCGGCGTAACGCGCGCTGATCCAGTTCAGCACATCCTGGAAATTATCCAGATAGTACAGGGGATTTTCCAGGACTCTCAACATGGGGGCAATAGGGCAAGGTGATCGGTTTTACTGTGTTTATATACAGTTTAAACCTTCAGCCGCTGCTTGCACAGCGATTTTATGTTCAGCCAGCCGTGCTGTAGGCAAAACAGCTGTCGAACTTTTCGTAGGGAATCAGTTCCGCGCGCAGGCCAGCCAGTTCGATATCGCTCAGCAAGCCCCGGTGCGCTTCCTTGCGTCCCTTCGGCAGCAGCACGTCGTAATCGATGATGTCCCTGGCCAGCAAGGCTTGCAGCACCTCGGCCTGGCGCGCCGTCAGGTAGCGCGCATGCGTGCCCAGGGTGTTTGCCAGTTGTTCCTTGAATTCCCCATCGCTGACGTCGTTGTATGTATCCTGGTCGGCCATGCTGTTCAACAACATGTGAAACAGGAAATCCTGCAGATTCTTTGCCAGATATTGGGCTTCATCCTGGTCATGCCACAGCAGCACGACGGGCATGTCGCCATCGTGCTGGCCAGACGCGAAGAAGCAGTAGTGGTCGCCCGTGCCCGTTTGCGCGAACGGGATGAAGCGGAAGGCGGGATCGATCTGCCGGTAATCGTCGGGATCGGCCAGTTCTTCCATGGCTGCCGCTGCGGCTTTGACGCTCAGCAACTCGAAATCGTCCGCATGCAGCAGCAGGGTGGGCCGCTCGGTCAAGGTGGGATAGACCAGCTTGTACCAGTCGGGGCCGTATTCGCCCACGGCCAGCATGCCGTCGCGGTCCAGCTGCCGGTACAGCGCAGGATAAGTGAAGCCGTGTTGCTGTTCAATTTCTGCCAGTGTCATGTTTTCCCTGTTCAACGTGAGTCATGCGGCAATGATAGCCGAGGCGATGGCGCGCACGGCTGGTCCCACGGCGACAATGATGCGCATAATTAATAAACATTTTTGTTTACTTATGTGGCGTGCTCACGTAGTCTGGCCAGACCATCTCCATCGAGCCCGCATGAAAAACATCATCCTGATTTCCGCCGCCTGTTTGCTGGCGTTGCTGTCGACCATCGGCGCCTCCCTGCCGTACCCGATCCTGCCGCCCCTGTTCGCGGCCGAGGCGCCGAATGCTTTCAACAATTTCCTCGGCTTGCCATCGAAACTGCTGTTCGGCCTGGCGCTGACCATCAACCCGCTGGGCTTGCTGATCGGCTCGGCCTTGCTGGGGCCGCTGTCGGATCGCTATGGCCGCCGTCCCTTGCTGATGCGCACGGCCGTGGGCGCCGCCATCGGCCACGCCTTCACGGCCTGGGCGCTGGTGATCCAGTCCTACCCCCTGTTCATCGTCGCCCGTTTCATCACCGGTTTGCTGGAGGGTAACGGCGCCGTGGCCCGCGCCATGCTGGCCGACCAGCTGACGGGGCCGCTGCGCCTGCGCGCCATGTCCTGGCTGAATGGCGCGTTTTACCTGGGCTGGCTGGTGGGACCCATCTTGGCGGGCGCCACCCTGCATTGGGGCGTGACGGTGCCGTTCTGGATCGCCGCCGCCGCCCTGATGCTGGTCGCCGTGCTGGTGGCCGCGGGCTTGCCGCGCGAAACGCCCTCGTTATTGACGACGTCGTGGTGGCAAGTGGCGCGCGACCGCCATTCGCTCAATTTGCTGCGCCATGACGAGCTGCGCACCCTGTTCATCGTGCAACTGGCGCTGACGTGCGGCGTGGCCAGCTTTTACGAGTTCTATCCGCTGTGGCTGGTCGAGACGGCCAATTACCATGCGCAAGAGATTGCCTGGGTGAATGTCGGCCTGTGCGGCACGATGACCATCACCTCGCTGCTGGCGGGCGGTCCCAGCCGCCATGCGCCGTTGCTGCGCGCCAGCTGGTATGCGTGCGGCGTGGCGTTGGCCGTGGGAATCTTGGCGCTTGGCAATATCTGGGTGGGCATCGCCGCCATCGTGCTGTTCGGCATTCCGAATGCGCTGTACAACACGGTGATCCAGGGCTGGTGCGCCGAGCGCTTCAGCGCGCACGGGCAGGGCGCCGTGATGGGCTTGCTGGCCACCACCTTTTGTATCGCCAACATCGTCGTCGCCCTCAGTGGCTCCGTGCTGACCCTGATCGACACGCGGCTGATCCTCGTCGCGGGCGCCTGTTCTGCCGCCTGGGCCGCGTGGCGCATGGCCGCCTGGCGCCGCCAGCTGGCCGGCGCCGTCGATGCCGAGGCCGTGGCATGAATACGTCCGAGCAGACGCTGTTCTTGCTGAAGATGCGCGGGCCGCAGACGGCGCAGCAACTGGCGGCCTTGCTCGATATCACCTCCATGGGCGCGCGGCGCCAGCTGGAAGCGGCGCAGGACAAGGGCCTGGTGGCTTGCGGGGACGTGGCCGACAAGGTGGGGCGCCCGTCGCGGCGCTGGCAGCTGACGCCAGCGGGCCACGCGCGCTTTCCCGACCGCCATGCCGACCTGACCCTGGAATTGATCGCGCAAGTGAAAACCCTGTTCGGCGACGAGGGGCTGGATAGACTGATCGGCGCGCGCGAGCGCAGCAGCGAAGCCGCCTACGGCAAGCTGGTCGACCCTGGGCTTGATCTGGCGCAACGGGTGGATAGCCTGGCGCGGGCGCGCGATGGCGAAGGTTATATGGCCCATGCGGAACCGCAGGACGATGGCAGTGTCTTGCTGGTGGAAAACCATTGCCCGATCTGTGCGGCCGCCAGGGCGTGCCAGAATTTCTGCCGCGCCGAGCTGGCCATCTTTCAGCGGGTATTGGGGGACGATTGCACGGTGGAACGCAGCGAATATCTGCTGGAGGGGGGGAGGCGCTGCGTGTACAGAATCATACCTATCGGGACCTGAAGAATCAGGCCCCGATAGCTGCAAACTGACTTCTTGTCAAATTACTTCTTGGCAGCCTTCGGCTTGGCGGCAGGTGCCGCTTTTTCAGCCGCGGCGGTGGCGCCGCCCGTCGCTTTTTCCGTGGCTTGCGCCACTTGCGCGCTGGCCTTGGCGATCTGCTCTTCTACCGTTTTCACGGCCTGTTTCGTGGCCTTGGTCACTTGTTCGTAGCCGAGGAAGGCGTTGTCGATGGCGGCCTTGACGATGGCGACGGCGTTTTCCGAGCCTGGCGGCACGTTTTTCGTCACGTCGTAGATCAGGGCGCTCAGATTGCTTTTCGCTTCGGCCACATGGGCTTCGGCGGCCGTCGTGAATTCCGTGTGGATTTCCTTGATGATGTCGTCGAGTTGCTGTTTATACGCTTTCGCGCCGGCCACGCCCGGTTGCAGCTGGGCAGCGGCGGCGGCCATGGCGGCCTTCGGATCCTTGGCCTGACTGATTTCCTTGCTGGCGGCCAGGCCATCCTCGATGCCGGACTTGGCGGTGGCCATGTTCAGCGCCAAGACCTGTTCCACGCCTTGCACGGCCTTGGAGGTGAGGGTGTTGAAGGTCATCAGCTGGAATTCAAACAGGGCCTTGGTGGCCGTTGCGAATTGTTCGGGATTCGTAAACATGTGGTCTCCTCGGTTTGAATAGATACGTTCTTATCGTTCCATACTCTTTCGACGCCGCATTGCCATCGCTTGCTCTCAAGCCGGTGCCCCGTGTGGTCATGGCCCCATTATTTAACAAGCGCCGGTTTTTCGCAACGGCTATCTTTGTACGGTCCCGAGGCCAGTTCCCAGCCAAATCCCAGGGTCGATTGGGCGCACGACAGGGTGCCGTCGATCTTGCTGCGCCATTTGTACCAAGGGGCAGGTCCGGCCATTGCGCCAGCGCAAACTGCCAGCAGGGCAGTGGCGATAAGGTATTTCATGGGTGCTCCGAAAGAAATGCTTGCTGGCATTGTAGCGCGCTTGCCCGTCAGGGGGCGGGCGCTTGCGGCGCGGCGGCGGGCAGCTGCAAGGTGAAGGTGGTGCCGCTGCCGTCGCCGGTGCTGCTGGCAACATGGATATGGCCGCCCAGCACGCCCGTGACGATGTTGTGCGCCACATGCAGGCCCAGGCCCGACCCGCCGGAACCGAGCTTGGTCGTGAAGAAGGGGTCGTAGACATGCACGAGGTCATCGGCGGCGATGCCGACGCCCGTGTCGGCGATGGACAGGGTGATCGTCTGCCCGTCGTCGCTGCCGCGCGCGGCGATGGCGATGGTGCCGCCGCTGCGGCCCTCGAAGGCATGGCGCAGGCAGTTTTCCAGCAGGTTGCTCAGGACCTGGCCCAGCGGACCCGGATAGCTGTCCATGGCCAAGCCTTCGGGCACGTCCTGCGTCAGGCTCAGGCCGGCGGCCTTGAGCGGCGTCGACATGGGCAGCATCAGTTCGGCGATGAACTGGCGCAGCAGGAAGTGGCGGCGCTGCGAGCTGGCGCGGTCGACGGCGATCTGCTTGAAGCTCGACACCAGGTCGGCGGCGCGCTGCAGGTTGCGCAGCATGATGGCGTCCGCCTCGCTGGCCTGGGTCAGGTAGGCACCCAGTTCGGAGCGGCGCAAGCCGTCGAGGAAGCTGGCCTGGATTTCGCGCGTGCGCTCGGCCATGGTGGTGGCCACCACCAGGCCGTTGCCGATCGGCGTATTGAGTTCGTGCGCGATGCCTGCCACCAGCGCGCCCAGCGCGGCCAGCTTGTCGCGGCGCACCAGTTCTTCTTGCGTGATGGACAGGTTTTCCAGCGCGGCGGCCAATTCGAGGTTCATCTGCTCCGAGTGTTCCTTGGCCTGCGTCAGCGCTGCCGTGCGTTCGGCCACCAGCTCTTCCAGGTGGGCGCGGTGGCGCTGCAGCTCGCGTTCGTGGCGCATGCGGCCAATCGCGATGCCGGCCAGGTCGGTGGCCGTGTCGATCAGCTCCAGGTCGCGCGCGTCGGGCTGGCGCACTTCGCGGTAGTACATGGCGAAGGAGCCGAGCACGGTGCCATCCTGGCCGAAGATGGGGCGCGACCAGCAGGCGCGCAAGCCGAATGGCGCCGCCAGTTCGCGGTAGGGTGCCCACAGCGGATCGCGCATGATGTCGGTGACGACCACCGGTTCGCGCAGGAACATGGCCGTGCCGCAGGAACCCACGCCGGGGCCGATGGCCACGCCTTCGAGCAGGGCCATGTACTCGGCCGGCAGGCTGGGGCCGGCCGCGCTATGCATGTGGATGCCGTCGTCGTCGAGCAGCATGATGGAGCAGAGCACGCCGCGCGACTGGCCTTCGATCAGCAGCAGCAAGTGGTTCAGGGTGGGGATCAGCGGCGCGCCCTTGGCGACCATTTCCAGCAGGGCGCTCTGGCCCGAGCGCATCGCTTCGGCGAGGTTGCGTTCGGTCAAGTCGATGATGCGCGCATGCACCAGCTGGCGGCCGGGCACGGACAGGCGCATCAGGCGGATTTCGCAGGCGATCGGGTGGCTGTTGCGGTGGCAGCAGCTGGCGCGGAAGACGACGATCTTGCCTTGCAAGGTATCGCGGATCTTTTCTTCCAGCAGTTGCGGCGAGGCGCGGCCATCGCCCTGATGCCTGGGGAACAGCGGCTCCATGCCGCCTTGCAACAGCTCGGCCAGCGGCATGCCGAACAATTCTTCGGCCAGGTGGTTGGCGTCGATCAGCAGGCGGTTGTCGATATCGAACAGCAGCACGGCGTCGGGCGAACCGGCCAGGATGGAGTGGTAATTGACTTCCAGCGTTTGCGGATGCAGGGGGCGCGGCGGCGTGGCAGCGCGCGGCGCGGGCGCCTCGGCCTTGTGCAGCGCCAGTTCCATGAGGATTTTTTCCGCCACGTCGCGCGCATTGAAGGGCATCTTGATGTAGTCGGAAGCGCCGGCGCCCACGCTGCGGCCTTGCTCTTCGGCGCTGGGGGTGGCCGACATCAGCAGCAGGGGCACGCCGTGGCGTCCGCCAGCATTGCGCAGGCGCATGCAGGTGGCGCCGATATTCGTGCCCGCCAGGGCCGCGTCGAGCAGGATCAGGTCCGTGCCGCCGGCCGCCAGTTCCACGCCTTCGTCGATATCGCCCGCCAGCCCCGTACCCAGGTTATGCCGGTCCAGCACATACAGCAGTTCGCGCACATCGTTCGGCGAATTGCTGACCAACAGCACATTGGCCCGGTCAGTGATGGAAGAAATCAACTGGTTCATGGTGTCGCGCCCTTACGCGTTTCATGGGCCTAGTATTACATCAAGGCAAGTAGGAGTAAACGATAATTCTTGATGACTAAAAGCAATGCGGATGGCCCTCGTTCACGCGGCGTTTTGCACGGCAGGCGCCGTGGCCAGGTCGGCGCGCGCCTGTTCGATGCGCGGGTAATTGTCCTCGATCCAGTCGACCAGCACGGCCAGGCGTTCGGCCGCCTCGCGTCCCAGCGGCGTGAGGCTGTATTCCACCTTGGGCGGGATCACCAGGTAGGCCTGGCGCAGCACGAAGCCGTCGCCCGCCAGCGCTTCCAGGGTTTGCGCCAGCATTTTTTCGCTGACGCCGCCCACTTCGCGGCGCAGTTCGCTGAAGCGCCGCGTGCCGCTCAGCAGCAGTACCAGCACCAGCACGGCCCAGCGGCTGGTCAGGTGGCTGAGCACGGCGCGCGACGGGCAGGCGGCCGCCAGCAGGTGCGCGCCCTGGTTTTGGCGGGCGAGGGCGGCGCGCAGGCTGGCGCCGGGAGTGTCTGTGGACATGATAGTTGGCCTCGTTAATGAGATTTTATTTATACTTACCAAAAGGTACGTACTTACAATAAGTAAGTAATAGTCCTATTATAGGGTTTTACCACCCACGTACCAAGGAGAAATCATGATCGTCATCACCGGCGCCACAGGCAACCTGGGCCAGCACGTCATTGCCAGCCTGCTCAAATCCGTCCCTGCAGCCAACATCATCGCCGCCGTGCGCAACCCGGCCAAGGCCGCCAGCCTGGCCGCGCTGGGCGTGCAAGTGCGCCAGGCCGATTACAACGATGGCGCCAGCCTCGATGCGGCGTTCAAGGGTGCAACGAAAATCCTGCTGATCTCGTCGAGCGAAGTGGGTCAGCGCGCGCAGCAGCATCAGAACGTCATCGATGCGGCCAAGCGCGCCGGCGTGGCCTTGCTGGCCTATACCAGCGTCTTGCGCGCCGACACGTCGCCGCTGGGCCTGGCCGCCGAGCACGTCGTCACGGAAGCGGCCATCCGCGCATCCGGCTTGCCATACACTTTCCTGCGCAACGGCTGGTACCTGGAAAACCATACGGAACACCTGGCGCCCGTGCTCGAGCATGGCGTCGTGCTGGGCGCGGCGCAAAACGGGCGTTTCTCGTCGGCCGCGCGTCTCGACTACGCGGCGGCCGCCGCTGCCGTGCTGACGGCGACCCAGCCGCAAGCCATCTATGAACTGGCCGGCGACCAAGGCTTTACCCTGGCGGAATATGCGGCCGAAGTGGCGCGCCAGTCGGGCAAGGCGATCGCGTACAAGGATATGCCGCAGGCGGACTTCAAGGCGGCGCTGGTGGGCGTGGGCGTGCCGGAAGGCTTTGCCGATCTGCTGGCCGATTCCGATGCGGGCGCGGCCAAGGGCGGCCTGGAAGACCATGGCAAGCAATTGAGCGCGCTGATTGGCCGTCCGACGACGAGCCTGCATGACGCCGTGAAGGCGGCGCTGGCCAAATAAGGGGAGGATGCCGCAGGGATGCGGCATTCTGGAATCATTCTGGAATGAAAAAAGCCGCAAACTCGTGAAAGTTTGCGGCTTTTTTGCGAATTAGGTAATGGTGCCCACGAAGGGACTCGAACCCCTACACCCGAAGGCACATGGACCTGAACCATGCGCGTCTACCAATTCCGCCACGTGGGCACTGATGCTGCTAATGCTACTTCTATATCTCACTACTGTACTGCGGATTACAACGAAAACGACTCGTTGCTGGTGGTGCCCACGAAGGGACTCGAACCCCTACACCCGAAGGCACATGGACCTGAACCATGCGCGTCTACCAATTCCGCCACGTGGGCATTGTGCTGCTTTTACTGCTATCGACTACTTTACTGCGGATCACAACAATGAACAACTTGTTGCTGGTGGTGCCCACGAAGGGACTCGAACCCCTACACCCGAAGGCACATGGACCTGAACCATGCGCGTCTACCAATTCCGCCACGTGGGCATTGTTACTGCTTGCTGCTTGTCGCTGCATGTTCTGCAGCGAGGACAAAATCATAAGGGCTGGCGCGCATTCGGTCAATCAACATTTTGCACTTTTCTGCAAGAAACATGTTTTTTCGCCTGAAAAGGGCTTTTCCCTATGAGAAAAGGCTGAATCTGCCTATTTTTTCAGCGTTTTTTGATGACGGATGGCGTTCGCTGGAGTGCGGAGGGTGAATGTCATCGCCTGGCAGGTGCGTGGCGATTGCGGGGAGGGGGAATAGATTTTCGTTTCGGAAATGAAAAAAGCCGCAAACTCGTGAAAGTTTGCGGCTTTTTTGCGAATTAGGTAATGGTGCCCACGAAGGGACTCGAACCCCTACACCCGAAGGCACATGGACCTGAACCATGCGCGTCTACCAATTCCGCCACGTGGGCACTGATGCTGCTGTGACTTATTACTTTTACTGCTCGAGTACTTGTTGAAAAATAACTTCACAACAATTCTGCTATTATAGCGACTTGAAGAGTTTTGCGCCAGATGAGCTTTCGCTCCATACTGCACATCAACCCTGTACCGCTTTCCTGCAACTGCATTCCCGTGAAGGTTTGTCGCTGCAAGAGACCGAGATTATAGAGCAATATTTGCCGAAGTCAAATGCATTGCGCAGCTTTTCTCCTTTTTTTCATCGGCGGGGCACTTGTTCGGTTTCCGCTACGCTGTCCGTTAGGCAAACCAAGGCGTCCTCCGGTACACTACCGGACATCACCGTGTCAATATTGACGGTGATGTCATCGGTCTTTGTCTTCCGTTTGATCACTGTCAATAACAACTATAGAAATACTTTTGAGCCAAAATACCCACACCATCCCCAGCCGGGAGGACATTCTCGGCATATTCCGCAGCGTCAGCGCGCCTCTCGACCCGCAGTCTCTCGGGAAAACGCTGCAAGTGCATGCCGATTCCATGGATGTCCTGGTCCGTCGCCTGAAGGCGATGGAGCGCGACGGCCAGCTCAAGTCTGACGCCAGCGGTGTTTTCAGCCTGGCCGACCAGAGCGCGCTTGTCGCCGGTCGCGTCACCAGCCACCGCGACGGCTTCGGCTTTGTCATTCCCGACGACGCCAGCGCCGACCTGTTCCTGCCTGAGAAGGAAATGCAGAAAGTACTGCATGGCGACAAGGTCATGGCCCGCATTGTCGGCACGGACCGCCGCGGCCGTCCGGAAGGCACGATCGTCGAAGTCACCTACCGCGCCAATACCCACGTCATCGGCCGCCTGATCCAGGAAAACGGTACCTGGGTCGTGGCGCCGGAAGACCAGCGCATCGGCCAGGACATTTTGGTCACCGGTTCGGTGGGCAAGGCGAAGGCCGGCCAGATCGTCAGCGTCGAGCTGACGGAGCAACCGATGCGCTTCAAGCAGCCGGTCGGCAAGATCGTCGAAGTGCTCGGTGCGCTCGACGATCCCGGCATGGAAATCGAGATTGCCGTACGTAAATTCAACGTGCCGCACGTCTTTTCCGCCGCCGCCTTGAAGCAAGCTGAAAAGCTGCCCTTCGAAGTGCGCGCCGCCGACCTGAAAGACCGTGTCGACCTGCGCGACGTGCCTTTGGTAACCATCGATGGCGAAGACGCGCGCGATTTCGACGATGCCGTGTATTGCGAACCCGTCAAGATCGGCCGCGCCAACTGCTTCCGCCTGATCGTGGCGATTGCCGACGTCAGCCATTACGTGAAACCGAACGACGCGCTCGATATCGATGCGTTGGAGCGCAGCACGTCCGTCTACTTCCCGCGCCGCGTCATCCCGATGCTGCCGGAAAAGCTGTCGAATGGCCTGTGCTCGCTGAACCCGGCCGTCGACCGCCTGACCCTCGTCTGCGACGCCGTCGTCAGCGACAAGGGCGAGCTGAAGGCTTACCAGTTCTACCCGGCCGTCATCCATTCGGCCGCGCGCCTGACCTACGACGAAGTCGCTGCCGTGCTGGGCAATACCAAGGGACCTGAAGCGGCACGCCGCGCGGACATCCTGCCGCACCTGCAGAACCTGGAAGCCGTCTACCGCGCCTTGCTGAAAGCACGCACGGAGCGGGGCGCCATCGATTTCGAGACGACGGAAACGTATATCGTCTGCAATAGCGCGGGCAAGATCGAAAAGATCATCCCCCGCACGCGCAACGAAGCGCACAAGATCATCGAAGAGTGCATGCTGGCGGCCAACGTCTGCGCGGCTGATTTGTTGCTGCGCAACAAGCATCCCGGCACGTACCGCATCCATGCCAGCCCGACCAAGGAAAAGCTCACGCAAGTGCGCACCTTCCTCAAGCAGGTGGGCCTGAACCTGACGGGCGGCGACACGCCATCGGCATCCGATTACCAGACCCTGATGCAGCAGATCAAGGCGCGTCCCGACGCGGCCCTGCTGCAAACGATGTTGCTGCGCTCGATGCAGCAAGCCGTCTACAGCCCGGACAATATCGGCCACTTCGGCCTGGCCTACGAGGCGTATGCCCACTTCACCAGCCCGATCCGCCGCTATCCCGACTTGCTGACGCACCGCGCCATCAAGGCCATTCTGCAAGGCAAGAAATACGAGCCGAAGCTGTCCGAAAAAACCGTGCTGAACACGAACGTGTCGAACGCCACGCGCAAGCAGCAGGCGAAGGACAAGGCCGACGGCAAGCCGAAGAAGACGGATTTGACGATCTGGGACGCGCTGGGCGTGCATTGCTCGGCCAACGAGCGCCGCGCCGACGAAGCGTCGCGCGACGTGGAAGCCTGGCTGAAGTGCTACTTCATGCAGGACAAGCTGGGCGAAGAGTTCACCGGCACCATCACGGGCGTGACGACGTTTGGCGTCTTCGTGCAGCTCGATACGCTGTTTGTCGAAGGCCTGGTGCACGTCACCGAGCTGGGCACCGATTACTTCCAGTACGACGACGCGCGCCATGAATTGCGTGGCGAGCGCACGGGCAAGCGTTATCAATTGACCGACCGTTTGACGGTGCAAGTGGCGCGTGTCGACCTGGAAACGCGCAAGATCGACCTGCGCCTGGTCACCGATGCGGAACTGGCGGGCGAAGAAGCGCCAGCCAAGCCGAACGGCAGCGGCAAGCGCAAGGGCGAAAAGAAATCGATGGTCAAGCCCGGTCCAGCGACCGAGCAGCGCCATGAGATCAAAACCAGCGTCAACAACGGTGGCAAACCCGGCAATGGTTCCGGCGGCCGTGCCAACGGCGCCAAGGCGCAAGCCAAGCCTGCAGCCAAGGCCGCGCTGAAGGAAACCCCGAAGGCGGCAGCGCCCAAGGCCGCCGCGCCGAAACGCAGCAAGAAACCAGCCGCGGCACCCGCTGCGGCGGCACCACGAGCAGCAAAAACTGTATCTGTATCAAAAACAAGCAAGAAGAAACGATAAATAATGAAGAATAAAATGATTTTCGGCTTCCACGCCGTCACCTCGCGTCTGCGTCATGAAGCGTCGTCCGTGGAAGAAATTTTTGTCGATGCCAGCCGCGTCGACGGCCGCATGAAGGACATGATCGCCGCAGCCAAGGCTGCCAACGTGCGCGTCATGCCTGTCGACTCGTCGCGTCTGGACAAGATCGTCGGCACGCGCCGCCACCAGGGCGTGATCGCGTTTGCCTCGCAACTGTCGCTGGCGCGCAATCTCGATGAGTTGCTGGACGCCATCGACGGCCCGCCGCTGCTGTTGATTCTCGACGGCATCACCGACCCGCACAACCTGGGCGCCTGCCTGCGCGTGGCCGACGGCGTCGGCGCACATGCCGTCATCGTGCCGAAGGACCGCGCCGTGGGCCTGAACGCCACGGCCGCCAAGGTCGCCAGCGGCGCCGCCGAAACCGTCCCGTACATCACCGTGACGAATCTGGCGCGCACCATGCGTGAAATCAAGGAACGTGGCATCTGGCTGATCGGCACGTCGGACGACGGCGAAAAAGGCTTGTACGAAGCCGATTTCACGGGCCCGACGGCCCTCGTCATGGGTTCCGAAGGCGAAGGCATGCGCCGTTTGACGCGCGACACCTGCGATATCCTCGTCAGCATCCCGATGTTCGGCTCCGTCGAGAGCTTGAACGTGTCGGTCGCTTCCGGCGTCTGTCTGTACGAAGCCCGCCGCCAGCGGATTGCTTTGGAAGCTTAAGAACGTCCTGAACGTTTTGTAGCGCTTCCATGATCGGCCGCCGCCCTGGTGCTGGCGGCCGATTTGCTTTCCCCTCCAGCATTCCCCCGCCGAATACGCTACCATTTGCGTTCCACCTTATTCATTGTCATTATGTTCCACCACCTGCGCGAAGATATCAACAGCATCATTGAACGTGACCCCGCCGCCCGCAATGGCTGGGAGGTGCTGACCTGTTATCCGGGCTTGCACGCCATCGTCATGCACGGCTGGGCGCACTGGTGCTGGACGCGGCACATGAAGTGGGTAGGGCGCTTCATTTCGTATATCGGCCGCATCATCACGGGCATCGAGATCCATCCGGGCGCCGTCATCGGCCGGCGCGTCTTCATCGACCATGGTTTCGGCGTGGTGATCGGCGAGACGGCCGTCGTCGGCGACGACTGCACCATCTACCAGGGGGTGACTTTGGGCGGCACCTCGCTGCACAGCGGCAGCAAACGCCATCCGACCCTGGAACGGGGCGTCATCGTCGGCGCCGGCGCGCAGGTGCTGGGCAGCTTCACGGTGGGCGAGTACGCCAAGGTGGGCTCGAACGCCGTGCTGCTGAAACCCGTGCCGTCCGGCGCCACGGCCGTCGGCAACCCCGCGCACATCGTGCAAAAGGATGTCAGCGCCCTGCGCGAGGGCAGCACGGCCCATTTGTTCGCCGCGTATGGCGTCACGCCCAACGGCGACGATCCCCTGTCGAAAGCCCTGCAAGGCTTGATCACGCACGCCGTGGCGCAGGAACAGCGCATCGAGACCATCCTCGCCACCCTGAAGGCGGCGGGCATCTGCTGCCAGGGCGTGCCCGAGTGTGATAAATTTGATTCCGAGCAAATGAACAAGCTGGTTGATTAAGGATACAGGCATGACTACAGACGCAAACGCAGCAGAGAAAAGCAGTGACAATCCGAATCTGCTCGACCCCTTCGAGATCCGCGTGCTGGCCGTGCTGGCCGAAAAGGAAGCGCTGACGCCGGACAGCTATCCGCTGTCGCTCAACGCGCTGACGAACGGCTGCAACCAGCTGTCCAGCCGCGACCCCGTCATGGCCCTGTCCGAAGAAACCGTCTACGACGTGCTGCAGCGTTTGATGCAGCGCAAATTCGTCAACGGCATCACGCAGGCGGGTGCACGCGTCGCCAAGTACGAACACCGCATGCGCATCAAGTGGTCGCTGGAACAGGATAAATTGGCCATCCTGACGATATTGATGCTGCGCGGCTTGCAGACGGCGGGCGAGATCCGCAGCCGCAGCGGCAGGGTGCATGAATTCAAGTCCGTGGCGGAAGTGGAAGCCGGCCTGCAATTCTTGATCGACAAATACCCGCCGCTGGTGGCCAAGCTGGCCGTCGCTCCCGGCGCCAAGGAGCCGCGCTACGGCCATCTGCTGGGCGGCGAAGAGGCGCTGGCGCAGATCGAGACGGCGGCCGGTTTTGCTGGCGCCGTCAGCGCGCCGCAGCAGGGCAGCAGGGTCGCCCAGCTGGAACAGGAAGTGCTGCAATTGCGCAGCGACTTCGATGGCCTGGCGGCGCAGTTCGAGGCGTTCCGCAAGCAGTTCGAATAGTTTTCAGGGCACGCCTATTGGGCCTGCGGGTCGAAATAGGCGGTCCAGGTCAGGCTGGAAGCGGCAAGACCCTGCGCCTTGCCAAATTGCGCGATGGCCTTGCGCGGCTTTGCCAGTCCCGCCAAGGCCACCCCCAGGTTGTAATGGGTATGGCTGTCCGTCGAGCCCAGCTTGAGCGCTGTTTCCAGTACGTTGACGGCGTCCCTGTCCTTGCCCTGGTCGCACAGCACGGCGCCCAGGCAGGTGATCAGGGCGGTGTCTTGCCGGGCCGCTTGCAAGGCGCTGCGCAACACGGCTTCAGCTGCCGCCATGTGCGTCTCCCAGTGCCCGGCATCGGTTTCGGCCAGCTGGATATGCGCCCTGCTTGCGGCGATGGCGTCCATTGCCGCCCTAGCCAGGCCAGGCGGCGGAATTGCTTCCGGTTTCATAGTCGACGCTGGCGGTAAAATCCCAGTCATCGGTGTCACGCCCTGTCTTCTCGGACCAGGCCTCGGGAGCGACGCTCAACAGTTCCTCCAGCCACTCGTCCGTTTGATCGGGCATCAGTGTGGGGTCGGCCAGAACGCTGTCGTACGTGGCCTTGCCCGAGCCGACGACGAAACAGCGCGCATACAGGAAACTGTCATCCGACTTCCCTGAATCACCGGCCTGCTCCGCAAACACCTTGCCATCGAGCTGGTAGAGTGCCTGCGCCAGGCACTCTTCGAAGCCCTTGATGTCCTTGACCGGCAACTCGGCGAGGGCTTCCGTCAATGGTTCCACCGCGGCATCGGCGTCGCCGTCTTGCAGGGCTTCACGGTCGATTTTCTCTATCAGCTGCCAAAATTTTTCTTCGTTCATTGTTCATTCCAGGTAAATAGTCCATCGATACTGAAAGAGGCCAGGCATGCAATGCCCGTGGCGCGATGCGTCCCGTCTCTGCATCTTGGGATTGTTTAGAATATCATCTTGCCCGAATGCCAAGCGCACAGTTTCCCCAAGTAACTTTTTGCATGCAATACCGCAAACAATTCGAATAAGCAGCCTTCCCATATGACTTTCTCCTTCCAGTGCCGCTCCTGCGGCGAGACCCACACGGGCATGCCCAGCTTCGGCGCCGATGCGCCGTGGCTGTACGAGCAGATGGCGCCCGCCGAACGCGAAGCACGCTGCCAGCTCGACAGCGACGCCTGCATCGTCGACGAAGCGCACTGCTTCGTGCGCGCCACCATCGACATCCCCGTGCATGGCTTTGACGAGCCGTTCAGCTGGGGCGTGTGGGTGTCGCTGAGCGGTGACAGCTTCGACGCCTGGGACGCCTGCTTCAACGATGCCAAACGGGCGCATATCGGCCCCTTCTTCGGCTGGCTCAGCACGCAGCTTCCCGTGTATCCGGACACCCTGAACCTGAAAACCCGCGTGCACCTGCGCGACGATGGCATACGTCCGGCCATCGAGCTGGAACCGACGGATCACCCGCTGGCGGTGGAGCAGCGCGACGGCATCACGGCAGAGCGGGTGGCCGAGCTGTATGCGCGACTGATGCATGGCGCGTGACAGGCCCGGCGTTGCAGCCGCTCCCTGTCGGACCGGTCATGTTTCCGGTATCATTCGGCATGAATACTATTTCCTTCCAACCGTTTGTTATTGGTGTCGCTGGCGGAAGCGGCAGTGGCAAGTCCACCGTATCCCAGCAAGTGCTGGCGTCGTTCGGCGCCGACATGGTCTCGGTCGTGATGCAGGACGACTACTACTGCGACCAAACCCACCTCTCCCCTGAAGTGCGCCGGCAGCAGAATTACGACCATCCGCAGGCGTTCGAGTGGCCATTGTTGGTGCAGCACATCCAGGCCTTGCGCAATGGCGAATCGATCGAGATGCCCGAGTACGACTTCACGCTGCACAACCGCTCCGACAGAACCATCTTGGTCAAGCCGGCGCCGGTGATCGTCATCGAGGGCCTGTTTGCCCTGTATGACGAAGACTTGCGCAACATGATGTCGCTGAAGATCTTTGTCGACACGGCCTCCGACGTGCGCTTCATCCGCCGCATGCAACGCGATATCACGGAACGTGGCCGTTCGGTGGAAAGCGTCATCGAGCAATACCTGGAAACCGTGCGCCCGATGCACAAGCAATTCATCGAACCGACCAAGCGCAATGCCGACGTCATTTTGCCGCACGGCGCCAATGGCCCCGCGGTCGACATGATCACGGCCAAGGTGGCCAGCGTCATCGGTCGATTGAAGCCGGCCGTTTGAAGCCTGCCGGTGACGCAGCCCGCTGCGTCACCGCTCTCCCATCGACTCCGAGAATGTCTTGGTGATCGGTTTCGTCAGGTAGCGCAACACCGTCTTGCGGCCCGTGTTGATTTCCACGGTGGCCGTCATGCCGGGCTGGATCAGAATCGGCTCGCCATTCTTGCCCATCAGGTTGCGCCCGCTGGTCTTGATCTGCACGCGGTAGTACGGCTGCTCGTTGCCCTTGTTGTCTTCGCTTAAAGTGTCCGCGCTGATGTAGCTGACGGTGCCGCGCAGGCGGCCGTAGATGCCGTAGTCATAGGCGTCCAGTTTCACGGCCGTGGGCAGGCCGGGCTTGATGAAGGCGATGTCGGCCGGTTTGACTTTCGCTTCGATGATCAGGTCATCGTCCGTGGGCACGATTTGCAGGATTTCCTCGCCCGGCTTGGCTACGCCGCCCAGAGTAGTGAGGCGCACGTTGCGCACGATGCCGTCGGTGGGCGCGTAAATGTCCGTCGAACCCAGCTGCTCCTTGCGCTGGGTCACCGTCTGCAGCACGCCGGCCAGGTCTTCCTGGGCTTTCACCAGGTCCGTCTGGCTGTCTTGCAGGTATTTGTTGCGCCGGTTGGTGATCTGCGCCTGGATGTCGACCACTTGCCGCCGCAGTTTCAGCACCTCGGCGCGGCTGACGTCTCCCGTTTCCAGCAGCGGCAGATTCATTTCCAGCTCTTCCTTGATCAGTTTCATGGCGCTTTCCAGCGAACTCACTTCCGCCTGCACGGCGCCCTGGCGCTTGCTGAACAGGGCCAGCTGGTTGGCGCGAAATTCCGGAAACGCCTGCAGTTCGGGCGGGAACTTCGGCGCGCCGCCAAACACTTCCGCCTGCAGGCGCGCCACGGCCGCCTTCAGCCCGGCCGCCTTGGCCGTGCTTTCCAGGTAGCTCGTCTCGGCCCGCGTGCGGTCGAAACGGGCCAGCAATTCGCCTTTCTTCACGATGCTGCCTTCATGCACGCGCAGTTCGGCCAGCACGCCCCCATCGGCCACCTGGATGATCTGGTTGCGCGAGCTGGCGATCACCTGGCCGTTGGCGCGCGTGACCTGGTCCAGCTCCGCCCACGAAGCCCAGGCGATGACGCCCGCCAGCGCCGCCGTGCAGCTCCAGATCAGCACCCGGCCCCGTTTCGCTTCTTCCCTCGTTTCGACCTTGGCCAGTTTCATGCGACGGCTCCTTGCGCTGCCGCTGCCTGGACCACCGGCGCGGGCGCGGAAGCGGGAACGGCTTGCGGTTTGCCCGACAGCTTGGCCAGCACGGCATCGCGCGGGCCGTCCAGCAGCACCCGTCCCGCCTGCAGCACCACCAGGCGGTCGAGCAGGGGCAGGAGGGCGTTCTTGTGCGTGGTGGCGACCATGGTCACGCCTTCGGCCGCCAGTTCGCCCAATAGCCCGACGATGCGCGCTTCCGTCTTCGCATCCATGGCGCCCGTCGGCTCGTCGAGCAGCCAGATGCGCGGCTTGGCCAGCAGCAGGCGCGTGACGGCGATCAACTGGCGCTGGCCGCCCGACACGCCCCGTCCGCCCTCGGTGATGCCCAGCGCCAGTCCCCGTGGCTGGCCCAGTATCAGCTCGATCAGGCCCGTGCGTTTGGCGGCGGCCAGGATGGCTTCCTCGCCCGGGTCGGCCAGTCCCAATAACAGGTTGTCGCGCAGGGTGCCGCTGAACAGCCGCGTTTCCTGCGGCAGGTAGCCGACCATTTCGCGCACCACGGCCGGCGCCAGCAGGGCCATGTCGACGTCGCCCAGGTAGGCTTTCCCCTCGGCCGGCAGGTACAGGCCCGAGGCCAGTTTCAGCAGGGTGCTCTTGCCCGAGCCGATGGCGCCCACCAGGCCGACGCGTTCACCGGGGCGGATGGCGAGGTTTTCCACTTCCAGCGCCACCTTTTGCGCGCCGCCATACGTAAAGCGGATGCGTTCGAAGCGCAAGCCCGTGTCGAGGCTGCGCGGCGTCAGCGCGAACTGCGCATTGTCGGCTTCGTTGGGCAGGCTGATGACCTGTTCCAGGCCGTCGATCGAAGCGCGCGCATGCGCCCATTGCACCATCACGGCGGGCAGCTGCACGATGGGCATCAGGGCGCGGTTGCTGATGATGGTGCAGGCCATCAGGGCGCCCATGGTCATCTGGTTTTCGGCCACGAACCAGGCGCCCATGGAGATCAGCGCCACATTGGTCAGCTGCTGGAAGGCGGCCGTGATGTTTTGCGACAGGGCCGCATAGTCGCGGATATTCTGCTCGGCGTGGCTGCTCTCGGCCACCAGTTCGGCCCAGCGCGCCTGCATCATCCATTCGGCGCTGCTGCCCTTGAGTGTTTCGACGCCGTCGACGGCTTCCACCAGCAAGCCGGCCTTGCGGTTGCTGGCGTTGAGGTTCTTGCGCGTATGGCTTTCGATGGCGCGCTGGAACATCAGCCCGCACGCGAGGGCCAGCGGCAGGGCCACCAGCGGCACCACCACCAGCCAGCCGCCGATGATGGTGATCATGGCGAGAAAAATCACGGCGAAGGGCACGTCCGTCAGCACGAACAGCGATGTCGACGTGAGCACGCCGCGCACCATTTCAAAGCCTTTCACCTGCGCCGCCAGGGTACCGACGGACGCGGGGCGCGCCTCCATGCGGATGCCCAGCATGCGCTGGAAAAACCACTCGGACAGTTCATGGTCGACGTCATTGCACGAGTGGTCGACGATGCGGCTGCGCACCTGCTTGAGGATGAATTCCAGGCCGATCGACAGGGCCACGCCCACCACCAGTACCCACAGGGTGCTGAAGCTCTGGTTCGGGATCACGCGGTCGTACACCTGCATGGAAAACAGCGAGGTGGCCATGGTCAGCAGGGTCACCAGCGCCGTGGCCAGCACGGCGTCGACAAATACGCTTTTCTTCAGCCACAGGGCGTTGCGCACCAGGGCCAGGGCGCCGGGGCGGGCGCCGCTTTTTTCGCTGCGGCGCGGCAGGCCCACGCAAGCCAGGCCGGTCAGCGAGGCCAGTTGCCAGGCGCGCCCGTCGATGCCTTCGCCGCGCCAGGCGCCGTCGGCACCGCGCGACTGCAGCAAGCCCCAGCCCGTGCTGGCGCTGTAGACGGCGAACGGCAGCTCGCCCGGCGTCGGCTCGTGCAGCGCGCGCGCCGCGCCTTCCAGCCCGGCCACCTGCCAGATGGTGGTCAACACAACGCCGGGGGCGCCGTTGTCGTCGACGTCATCGAGCTGGCGCTGCAGGTCGGCCAGGCGGGCGGCGGGTACGTGCTGTCCCGTCAGGCGGGCGGCCCGCTCGATGAGTGTCAGCAAGCCATGTTTGATGGAGGTATCCACGCTGTCTCCTGTTCGTGTTCTGTGGCGGTCAATTGGCGCGCACCGACGCGGCCGGCGCCGTGCGCCCGGCCAGGGTGCCCGTTTGCGCGGCCAGGCGCAGGCTGGCGGCGATCGCCTGCGCGCGCGTGTCTTCCAGCGAAAACTGCGCCTGGGTCGCTTCGCGCACGGCGTTGAGCACGTCGTTCCAGCTCTTGCGGCCGATCACGTACTGGCGCGCATACGATTCGAATACCTGCGTCGAGGTGGTGCTGGCCTCGCCCGCGTTGCCCAGGCGCTGGCGGCTCGCCTCGGCCTCGTTCCAGTCCAGCGTGAAACGCTCGCGCACCTCGCGTTCGGCCACGTCGTGCGCGGCGCGCGCGCCTTCGCGGCGGGCCACGGCGGCATCCACGCCCGCCTTGGCCGACAGGCCGGCGCCCGGCTGCGCCTGCAGCACCAGCATGGCGCGCGTGCGGTTGTCGGCATTGATGCCGCCCGTCGGCTTTTCCATGCGCAGCACGACTTTCGGCATGTAGGCCGAGCGCTGCATGGTGATTTCGGAATCGGCGGCCTGCGCCTCGAAATCGAGGCGGTGCAGGGTGGGGGAGTAGTCGATGGCCTGGCGCATGACCCGCTCCAGGCTGGCGTCGGGCAGCGGTTCGCCCACGCCGATGCCGGTGGTGCTGACGAGGCGCACGGGCTTGCCCGCCAGCTGCGACAGCTGCGCCAGCGCGTTTTCCAGCGCCTGCCGCGCATTCGACACGTCGTTGGCCGCCTGGTAGGCGCGCGACTCGGCCAGGCGCTGGTCCGTCTGCGAGCTGACCGACTGCACCACGCGGCGCTTGATCATGTCCAGCAGGCGCTGGTGCTCGGCCAGCCCCGCCTCGGCTGAACGCACGCGCGCCGTCTGGCGCAACGCCTCGGTATAGGCGGCGATCACGCGCAGGGACAGGGTCAGGCGTTCTTCCTCGATGGCGGCGCCGGCCGCGTCGACCCGGCTGCTGGCGGCATCGATGCCGGCGTCGATGCGCCCGCCGCTCCACAGCGGCTGCTCGATGCGCACCACGCCGCCCGTTTCCTGCGAACCGGTGGGGACTTCCGCCGACAGGCTGGGAAAGCGCTGCCATTGCGCGCCATCGAGGTCGGCCCGCGCGGCTGCCTGCGCCGAGCGCCTGCCCTGCACGGCGGGATGGCTTTGCAGCGCCTGCTGCAAGACCTGGTCGAAGTTCCAGGCGGTGGCGCCCTGGGCGCCGGCGAAAGGGGTGACGCTGGCCATGGCGACGGCTGCCAGTACAGCCGCGATGCAGGGCAGGATGCCGGGCCAGGGGCGCCGGCGGCAGGGTAGTGCTGGCAAACTGCGTAATCTCATCCCGTGTTTTTCCGGCCTTGCGGCCTGCAGGGTTGCAACGAGGATCACCAGGACCGCAGGAGCGCGGCGCGACTGCGTACGCGCCCCTGCGGCCGTTGTGGCTACGTTTCCATGAGCATGGCCTCAGACATGGAAGTTCGCCGCCGTCAGCTGCGTGATGTTCACGCCGCTCAGCAGCACCAGCGCCGTGTCGATGGCGTTGGCGTTGCTCAGGTCACTCGAGTGATAGACCGTGACGGCGCCGCTGTTTTGCGCATCGGCGATGACGATGTAGCCCTGTCCCGACAAGACGCTGTTGTCGGCCGCGATGGCGCCGGCGGCATCGTGGATCGACACGGCCGTGCTGTCGAAGATGAACAGATTGTCGTTGCCAAAGTCCGTGCTCAGGTTGACGCCCACCGCCACCGCTGCCGTCAGGTGGGCGATGGCCGACATGTCGATCACGTCGCCGCCGGCGGCTGGCAGGCCGGTGCTGAAGTCGCTCACCGTCAGCGGATTGTGCAGTGCGTTCTGGCTCAGCACGAACAACTGGCTCGCATCCGTCAGGTCGGCGTGGGCCTGGGCTGCCGCTGCCGCTGCGGCTGCGGCGTTTGCCGACACCGTCAGCGAGTTTGCGTCCGTCAGGTCCGCCTGCGCCTGCGCCTGCAGGGCCGCTGCCGCTGCCGCATCCGCTGCCAGGTGCAGGGCGGCGGCGTCCGTCAGGTTGGCCGTCTGCGCCGCGGCCAGGGCGGCGGCCGCAGCCGCATCGGCGGCCTGGGTGAGCGCCACGGCATCGGTCTGGTCGGCCAGCGCTTGCACGGCGGCGGCGTGGGCGGCGTCCGCCGCCGACACCACGGCTAGGGCGCTGGCGTCCGTTTGCGCGGCCAGGGCGTTCGCTTGCACCAGGGCCGCATCGGCTGCCTGCGCGTCGGCGTTGGCCTGGGCCGCTGCCGCATCGTCCGTGTAGGCCGCATTGGCATTGGCATGTGCCTGGGCCGCTGCTGCTGCCGCGTTGGCGGCGGCGACATCGTCCGCTTGCGCGGCCTGGAAGGCCAGCAGCGAGGCGGCGGCCTGGGCCTGGGCCAGCGGCGCGGCCGCATCGGCGGCATGGGCGGCCAGCGCGGCTGCGGCCGCATTGTTGGCGTTGACGGTGGCCGCTGCCGCTGCCGCATCGTCGGCCTGTGCCTGCTGCGTGATGGCCAGCGAAATGGCGGCCTGGGCTGCTGCGGCTGCTGCGGCGTCATCGTCGTTCTGCGCCGCGGTGGCGGCGGCCAGGGCGGTGGCTGCCGTTGCCGCCGTGCTGATGGCCAGGGCATCGGCGGCGATCGCTGCCGTGTGCGCGGCGGTGGCGGCGGCGGCATTTGCCGCCGCCTGGTTGGCGGCCGTGTCGTCGGCTTGTGCTGCCTGGGCCGCGAGCAGTGCCGATGCTGCCGCCGCGGCGCTGGCGGCGGCGGCGACATCGGCGGCAGCTGCTGCCGTCGCTGCCGCTTGTGCGAGGGAGGCGGCGGCTGCGGCGTCCGCTGCGGCCTGGTCGTCGGCGACGGCGGCGTTGTGCGCTGCCTGGGCGTTGGCGGCGTTGGCCGCGGCCAGGGCGGCCGCCGCGTCATCGGCCTGTGCCGCTTGCGTGGCTGCCAGGGTAATGGCGGCCGCGACGGCCGCTGCCGCGGCGGCGGCATCGGCGTCGTGCGCGTTTTGCGCTGCCAGCTGGGCAGCGGCTGCTGCCGCTGCGGTGGCGGCGACATTGGCGTCGGCGGCGAGGGCCGCGTTCAATGCCAGCTGCGCATTCGCTGCTGCCGTGGCGGCCGCTGCTGCCGTGGCGTCATCCGCCTGGGCATTGAGCGTGGCGGCCAGCGAGATGGCCGCCTGCGCCGCCGCCGTTGCTGCGGCTGCATCGGCGTTCTGCGCTGCGACGGCCGCCGCATGCGCGGCTGTCGCATTGTTGGCGGCCGTGACGGCCGCTGCATCGTCGGCCTGGGCCGACGCCAGCGCCGCATGGGCGGCTGCCGCATTCGCGTCGGCCTGGGCTGCTGCATCGGACGCATTTTGCGCGGAGATGAGCAGGTTCAGCTTGAGCGTCTTGTCATTGTCGGCGTCCAGGGCGTTGGTATCGGCCGTTACCGCCGCGTTCAGGTTGGCGATGGCCGCGTTGAGCGCCGCATGGGCGTTGAGGGCGGCCGTGTCGGCCAGTTGCGCCGCCAGCGTGGCGGCTGCCGACAGGGCCGCCGTGTGCGCGGCACTGGCGGCCGCATCGTCGGCGGCCAGCGCGGCGCTGGCCGCGGCCAGTGCATTGTTGGCCGCCGTGGCGAGGGCTGCGAGGCCGGCGTCGGCCTGCAGCGCGGCGTCGGCAATGATCTGCGCGGCCGCGGCGGCGGCTGCCGTGCTTGCCGCCGTGGCGTCGGCACCCACGGCGGCATTAGTGGCGGCGAGCGAGTTGCTGGCAGCCAGGATTGCCGCATTGAGCGCCGTCGTGGCCGCATTCAGGGCCGCTTGCGCATTGTTGGCCGCCGTGGCCGCTGCTGCGGCGACGTTGTCGTCGTTCAGGGCCTGGTTCAGGGCGGCCAGTGCGGCTGCTGCTGCCGCCGCCGTCGTGCCGACGGCCAGGTCGGCCGCCTGCGCGGCTTGCGTGGCGGCCAGCGAGATGGCCGCCGTGAGGGCGGCTGCCGCTGCTGCGGCATCGTCCGCCTGCGCATGCTGCGTGGCGGCGGCCGAGATGGCGGCGACGGCGGCGGCAGCGGCGGCGGCCGTATCGGCGGCGGTAGCGGCCGCAGCGGCGGCCGTGGCGTTGGTGGAGTTGAGGACGGCGGCAGCGGCGGCCGCATCGTCGGCCAGTGCCTGGTTCAGCGCGGCCAATGCATTGGCGGCGATGGTGGCGGCGCTGGCGGCGGCATTGTCGGCCAGCTGTGCCGCTTGCGCGGCCGCTTGCGAGGCATTGGCGACGGTGGCGGCCGTGGCGGCGGCCAGATCGTCGGCGACGGCGGCGGCCGTGGCTGCATTGGCCGTGACGGCAGCCGCTGCGGTAGCTGCTGCATTCGCGTCGGCGGCCAGCGCCGCATTCAAGGCGGCCAGGGCATTGGCTGCCGTCGCTGCCGTCGCGGCGGCGGCGGCATCGGCCGCTTGCGCTGCCTGTGCCGCTGCCAGCGAGGTGGCGGCCACGCCGGCGGCGGTCGCCGCGAGGGTGTCGTCCAGCTGCGCCGCCGTGGCGGCAGCCTGCGAGGTCAGGGCCAGCGTGGCGGCGGCGGTGGCGGCATTGTCGGCGGCAATCGCATTGTTCAGCGTGACCAGCGAGGCGGCAGCCGTGGCGGCCGTCGAGGCGGCAGCCGCATCGTCGGCTTGCGCCGCCAGCGCCGCCGTGTGCGACAGGCCGGCCGTGGTGGCGGCCACGGTGGCGGCCAGCGCGGCCACCAGGTCGAGTGGATGGGCGGCCGAATAGGCGGCAGCCGCAGCGGCGCTGGCGGCATCGTTGTTGGCGATGGTGGTCAGCGCGGCCGCGTCCGTCAGCGCCGCCTTGGTGGCGGCCACGGTGGCGGCCGTGACGTCGAGCGTATGCTGGGTGCCCAGCACGACGGCGTCGGTCAGGCCGGCGACGGTGGCGGCGGTCGCGGCGGCCGTGGCATTCACGGTCGCCACCAGGCCCAGGGCGACGGCGTCCGTCAGGCTGGCCGTTGTTTGCGCGGCGGTGGCGGCGGCCGCATCGACGGTGGCCGTCAACCCCAGGGCCACGGCATCGGTCAGCGCGGCGGTGGCGGCAGCCGTGTTGGCGGCAGCCGTGGCGGCCGCCGAGACGGTGCCCAGGGCAACGGCGTCCGTCAGGTTGGCTGTCGTGGCGGCCAGGCTGGCGGCCGTGTTGGCGGCCGTCGAGACGAGGCCCAGCGCCACGGCATCGGTGAGGTTGGCCGTCGTTTGCGCCGTGGCGGCGAGCGCCGCATCGGCCGTGGCGACGAGGCCCAGGGCCGTGGCGTCCGTCAACGAGGCGGTGGCGGCGGCCGTATTGGCGGCCGTGGTGGCGGCGGCCGAGAGCGTGCCCAGTGCCACCGCATCGGTCAGGTTGGCAACATTCGTCGCCGTATTGGCGGCGGCGGCCGCGGCGGCGGCGGCCAGGCCCAGGGCGGCCGCGTCCGTCAAGTTGGCCGTTGTCAGCAGGGTGGCGGCCAAGGTGGCATCGGCGGTCGAGATCACGCTCAGCGCCGTGGCATCCGTCAGTGCCGCCAGGCTGGCGGCCGAGGCGGCAGCCAGGCCATCGGCGTTGGAAATGAGGCTCAGCGCGATGGCGTCCGTCTGGCCCGCCGTCGTGACGGCTGCGGCGGCGGCCGCATCGGCGGTCGACGACGCCACGGCCAGGGCCGCGGCATCGGTCTGGCCGGCCACGAGCTGTGCCGCGGTCAGGGCGTTTTGCGCCAGCGTATTGGCGGCCGTCAGTGTGCTGACGGCGGCCTGGGCGGCAAGTTCGGCGGCGGCATCGGCGGTGGAGACAAGGCCCAGTGCGCCGGCATCGGTCAGCGCGGCGGTGGCCGCTGCTGCCGTGGCGGCAGCTTGCGCCGCCGCCGCGGCGCTGACGGCCGAGATGTCGATCCCGCCCAGCAGGGCAGCCGTTTCCGCCGCCGTAACGGCCGCGGCGGCGGTGTTGGCGAGCGCCACGGCGTCGGTCAGGTTGGCAGTGGTCAGCGCAGTCGCGGCCGCCAGCGCATCGGCTGCGGAGATGCCGGCGAGGAAGAGGGCATCCGTCAGGTTGGCAGTGATGTCGGCATTGTCGGAATCGAGCTGCAAGGCGTTGACGGTGGCCGTCAGGTCGACGACGCTGGTCTGTCCTGCCGTGACGTTGGCGGCCAGGGCGGCGAGGTTGGCCAGGTTGAAGGCATTCAGGGCGACGTTGACGTCCAGCAGGCTCGCTTGCGAATGGGCGGCCGCCGCATCCGCATCGGCCTGGTCGGCAGCTTGCTGCAGAGCAACTACATCGGTCTGATCGGCCACGGCCTGGGCATTCGCGGCATCGCTGGCCGCCGCTGCGTCGGCAGCGGCCAGGGCGGCAGCGTCCGTCTGGTCGGCGGTGGCTTGCGCTGCCAGCGCGGCGGCGGCGTCATTGTCGGAGACGATTTGCAGCGCGGCCGCATCGGTCAGCGCCGCTTGCGCGGCGGCGGCGGTCGAGGTGTTGGCGGCGGCATCGGCCGTGATCTGCAAGGCGGCTGCGTCGCTCAGGTTGGCTGTCACCACGGCGTTGGCGGCGGCAGTGGCGGCAGCGGCGGCAGCGATGTCGAGCGCGGCGGCATCCGTGTTGCCGGCCAGGGTGGCCGCTGTCGCCGCTGCGGCGGCATCGGCGCTGGAAATCAGGGCCAGCGCTGCCGCGTCGGTCAGGTCGGCCTGCGCCTGCGCCGCATCCGACGCCAGGGTGGCCGCATCGGCGATCAGCCCCAGGGTGGGCGCGTCCGTCATGTTCGCTTGTGTCTGCGCATTTGCGGCGTTCGTGGCGGCCGCATCGGCGGCGGCCTGCAGGGCCACCGCATCGGTGGCGTTGGCGATCGATGCATCCCAGGCGGCTGCGCCGGCGGCGGCGTCCGCTGCCATGGTCAGCGTCACGGCGTCGGTGAGTCCTGCTTGCGTGCTGGCCGCGGCGGCGGCACTCACTGCCGCTGTGGCGGCGATGCCCAGTGCCGCGGCGTCGCTGGCATTGGCGTTGATTGCCGCATTCGCTGCCGCGGTAGCGGCCGCATTCGAGGCGGCGGTCAGGGCGACGGCATCGGTGGCGGCGGCCACGCTGGCGGCCGCGGCGGCGGTGGCCGCATCGGCATCGGAGATGACTGTCAGAGCGGCGGCGTCCGTCAGGCTGGCCTGTATGCCGGCCGTGACGGCGGCGTTGGCGGCGGCCGTTGCCGCCAGGTCCAGCGCGGCGGCGTCCGTGGCATTGGCCAGCGCCGTGGCGGCGGCAGCGGCGGCGGCATCATTGGCCGAGATGACGCCCAGCGCCGCGGCATCGGTCAGTGCCGCCTGGGTGTTGGCGGCGGCGGAGACGACATCGGCCGCATCGGCGATGACTTGCAATGCGGGGGCGTTGGTCTGGTCCGCTTGCGTCTGTGCCGCATCGGCAGCGGCGTGCGCGGCGGCGGCGTTGGCGGCGGCCGTGACGGCAGCCGCATCGGCATTTTGTGCCGACGTGGTGGCGGCCAGCGAAATGGCGGCGGTGGCCGCCGCGGCAGCGGCCGCGTTGTCGTCGGTCGTGGCAGCCGTGGCAGCGGCTTGCGCACCGGGCACGGCGGCTGCCGTGCTGGCGGCCAGCACATCGTCGCTGGTGGCGTTATTGGCTGCGAGCAAGGCTGCCGCCGCTGCAGCTGCCGCGGCGGCAGCCTGCTGGTCGGCGAGCGTGGCCGCATTCGCCGCTGCCAGCGCAGCTGCTGCCGTGGCTGCGGCTGCTGCGGCGGCGGCATCATCGGCCAGGGCACTGTTGGCCGCCGCGACCGCTGCTGCTGCGGCCAGCACGGCCGCGTCGGTAATCGTCGTGGTCGTGGATTGATTTCCCGTGCTACCGCCGGTCGAGCCGCCCGTGCCGCCAGTTCCTCCCGTTCCGCCCGTGCCACCGGTTCCTCCCGTGCCCGTGCCGCCAGTGCCTGTGCCTCCGGTCCCCGTGCCACCGGTGCCGGAACCGCCAGCCGCGGCACCGCCTCCGCCGCCACCGCCTGCTGCGGCGGCTACCAGGCCAAGGCCGCCGAGCGCGCCCAGCACGCCAAGTCCGCCCAGGCCGCCTGCAGCACCGGCGCCTGCGCCTGCGCCCGCTCCAGCTGATGCTCCTGCGACATCCACGACGCTGCCGCTGGGGATGCCGGCGGCGCCTGCGCCGGCGCCTGCCGCGCCCGCCGCACCGCCGTTGTTGTCGCCTTGCGACGTGCCGGGATCGGCACTGCCGTTGCCGGCCTGGCCTGCAGCCGCGCCGCCACCACCGGCCGCCAAGGCGGCTGCAGCCACTGCCGCGGCCGTGCCCAGGGCAGCGGCATTGCCGCTATCGGCGCTTCCCGTGACTTCCACGACATTTTCAGGCGGCATGGTCGCGCTGGCATCGGCCCCTTTTATCAGTTCGTCTTCGTCATACTGCTTGCGGTCGCCGTTTTTCGGATTGAGCACTTTTTTAGCGGGCGTCGCGATCTTGGCGCCAGCGCCTTCGGCATTGACGGGAACTTGTGCTGGATTTTGGGTGGTGGCCATTTGAAAATCTCCGGAAGAAGGTTATATGTTCGTTCAATTTTTTAAGATATTAAAAAATCAATAATGTGTTTCGTTTCCTTGCTTACTCCGGCGTGGCTTGGGCCGTGGTTGAAATTGGGTATTGCCGATGCAGATGGTGAAAGTAAAACATAACTGGGGAAAAAACGCTGGCGTAATGGAACGCCGGCCCTGAAATATTTAAAATGCCATTTTTACATTTGTTTTGCATGGCGTTATTTTCTTGCATCCTGTTTTTGCGATAACTGGCTTGCCAGCCGATGCACCTTGAAAGATAGCGGTATTTACATGCAGGCCGCACCAGCTCTCACTCTGATGGTAGTTTCAATTTTGAAACTTTCAATTTCATTTTAATCATTTTTCATGACTCTATTCTGTCAAGCTTTGCGCAAGCGAATAATCACGGATTGTCACGGAATGGGACTTTTAGGATGAATCCGCTACCCAGTTGCAGTGTTTCTGCGATTTTCATCGAAAAAACCCTATCGCTATCGAATTGCTAGTTGTTGCTTTTTTGCATGGTGATTATCAAATTTGATTGGTAATAAAATACGATAGAAATAATTATTTGTAATTTTTATATTGGATTGATGCTATCGAATGAATAGTCTTTATTCAGGGAGGGAATTTTTTAATAATCACTATCAGAAAGGTAGTTATTATTTTCAGATGTTTTGCCAGCGCAGAAATAGAAAACGCCCCGACGGGCGGGGCGTTTTTGAGGGGGAAGAGATAGTGCGCTGTCAGCCTTCCTCGCGCCAGCTGCGCAGGCGGATGGCGGCGTAAATCAGCGCCGCGCCTGCGGCCGCACCGAGCCAGACGGCCGGCAAGGCCAGGCTGGACCAGGAATTGCTGAACACATCGATGCGTGTCATGTGCGATCCCCCCTCTGCCAGGGCGTGCATGCGCGGCAGCAGTTCCGGTTCGAACAGATACCAGCTGCCGGGGAGGGTACCCAGCAGGGCGCGTCCGATGACATTCATCTGTATCCAGCTGACATCGCTTTCCGTCTGCGTCAGCTTGCCGGCCCAGACTGTCAGGATGAGCAGCAGCAACGGCACGCCGACGGCCCACAGGAAGACTTTCGACTTGGCCCAGCTCGATACCATCAGCAGCCAGCCGACAGTCGGCAAGGCCCACAGGCAATACACGGGCAGCAAGCCAAACACGCGCAGCGGTCCCAGGTACAGGCCGGAAGAGCCCAGCAGTTCGGCAAACACGTGGATGCCGTTGGCCGCCAGCACGCCGCTGAGGATCAGGATCAGGGCCAGCGACGTCAGGCTGGCGGCGGCGGCCACGATCAGCGGCGCGACCAGCAGGGCGATGGCCGCTTTCGACAGCACCGTCTGCGCATCCGAGATGGGCAGCGATTTCCAGAACAGCACGCTGCGGTCGCGGCGGTCGTCATGCAGGGCGCTGAGGCAATAGAAAAACACGAGGAAGCCCAGCGCCAGGAACAGCGGCGCGGCCGTGTACGTATAGTTGTTGGCGACGGCGTCGATGATTTCCGTGCGGCGCGGGCCAAAGGTGCGCGTATTGAAGACGGTGCTCCAGGAAATTTCCTCGCCATTGACGATGAGCGCCGTGTGCATTTTGGTCTTTGCGACGGTCGCGGCCGCCATCAGGGCGCCCAGCACCGTCATGACGACGCCGATCACGGCAGGCGTCCACACCAGCATGCCCTTGTGTTCCCACAACTCGCGCCGGAGCAGCCATTGCATCTTGTTTACAGGGGAAATACTCATTGGTACGATCCTTTCATGGTCGCGACAAACAGGTCAGCCAGGCTGGGCGTGCGTACTTCGCCGAGGGCCGCCAGCTGGGTGCGGGCGACGCCATCGAACAGCATCACGGACTTGCCGAACACGCTGCGTTCGCTGATCGGCTGCAGGGCGCGCGCCGGATTGACGTGCTGCGGGCCCACCATCACCTCGATATAGCGCTCGCCCACCTCTTCCATGCTGGATGCCAGCACGATCTTGCCGTCGCGAATGAACATCAGGTCGCTGAGGATGTGTTCCACTTCCTCGATCTGGTGCGTGGTGATGACGATGGTCTTGTTTTCATCGAAATAGTCTTCCAGCAAGTTCTGGTAGAACTGCTTGCGGTACAGAATGTCTAGGCCCAGGGTCGGTTCGTCGAGCACCAGCAGTTTGGCGTCGATGGCCATCACCAGCGCCAGGTGCAGCTGCACCACCATGCCCTTCGACATGGCCTTGACCTTCATCTTCGGCGACAGCTTGGTGTGGGCCAGATAGCGTTCGGCCTTGCTGCGGTCGAAACGTGGATGCACGCCGGCAACGAAATCGATGGCGTCGGCCACGCGCAGCCAGCCCGGCAGGATGGCCACGTCGGCGATGAAGCACACGTCGTCCATCAGCGCGTCGCGTTGCACGCGGGGATCGCGCCCCAGCACGGACAAGTCGCCATCGAAGCCCGTCAGGCCCAGGATGGCTTTCAGGGTGGTGGTCTTGCCGGAACCGTTAGGCCCGATCAAGCCGACGATGCGCCCCGGCGCGATATCGAAGCTGATGTTGTCGATGGCCACCTGCTTGCCATACTGCTTGCGCAGGCCGCGCGCGCTGATGACGCTGTCCTTGTTCAATGCATTCATGCGTTCTCTCCGTGTGCGCCGCCGTCGCGGCTCGCTTGCAGCAGTTGATCGAGATCAAGGCCCAGGCGGGTGATGTGTTCCAGCAAGGCTGGCCATTCTTCGCGCAGGAAGCGTTCGCGTTCGCTGGCCAGCAATTTGTCGCGGGCGCCTTCCAAGACATACATACCGAGTCCTCTGCGTTTTTCCACCAGGGCATCGTCGACCAGTTCCTGATAGGCGCGCGAGACCGTGATGGGATTCAATTGATAATCGGCCGCCACCTGGCGCACCGAAGGCAAGGCGTCGCCGGACTGCAGCACGCCATCGAGCATCATGCCCACCACCCTGGCCTTGAGCTGGCGGTAGATGGGGCTATTGTCGTTCCATTCCGTGCTCATGGGATGCGCTCCGACAAGGGCGGGGCGGCGCGGCGCGTAAAAAGTGCTGTAGGCATCGAAGCTCCGTGATGTATTGGGTTGGTGTTGTAGTGAACTATAACAGTGGAAATATAAATGTCAACATTTTCATGTTTCTCTATCCATGGAGAAACTATAATGTTGCGTGTTTGAGAATCTTACTTGATAACTTTTGGCGTGCATCGTCGCCACAACCATGAAAGCAGAAATGATAAATTGCTTTGGAGAAGTACAAAACCTGTTCAGGCGTGCCGGTTGCGGCGCCGCCCTGTTGGCGGTGCTGAGCGCCTGCGGCGGCGGTTCCGGCGGCGGCACGGCCACGCCGTCCACCACGCCTGCCGTTGAAACGACGCGTTACCTGCTCGGTGGCACGGTCAGCGGCTTGCTGCCTGGCGCCAGCGTCGTGCTGGCGAACGGCACGGATAAAGTGACCGTCACGGCCAACGGTCCCTTCAGTTTTGCCGGCAAGCTGGCGGCGGGCACGGCGTATCAAGGCAAGGTCGACAGCGCTTCTGCCGGCCTGGGCTGCAGCATCGCGCAAGGCGCGGCAACGATGGGCAGCGCCGACGTCAGCACCCTGGCCGTGCGTTGCCTGCCCATCGTGCTGGCGGGCGTGCAGGAACAGATCCAGCGTGTCGATGGCATGGTGCAGGATGGCGCGGGCAATTATTACTTCGCCGATTCGTCCACGCAGGTGATCCACAAGCTCGCCCCTGACGGCAGCCTCAGTATTTACGCCGGCGTGCCGGGCAAGGCTGGTGCCGTTGACGGGCCTGGGATCAGCGCGACTTTCTACATGGGTGGCGGGCGTGCACCGCTGGCGATCGACGACAAGTCGAATTTGTACGTGGGCGACAGCTGCAATGGACTGGTGCGCAAAATTACGCCAGAAAGGGTGGTCACTACTTTGGCCGGCAAGCGCCGCGCCAATTGCAGCGCGATACCGCCCGAGCCGAATGGCACGCCGGTGTATGCCGATGGGCCGGGAGCGCAAGCGGGGTTCGGATGGATCTCCAGCATGGCCGTGGAGCGTAATGGCGATCTGCTGCTCGTCGATGATGGGCAGTTCCAGCTTCGCCGGGTGACGCCAGATGGCGTGGTCAGCTCCGTGCATGTCATGTTTTTCGAACCGAACAGCCAGCTGCGGGCAGGGCAGGTTGGTCAGATTGCGGTCGATGCCAGCGGTCTCATTTATTTGAGCAACTATGGCGGCAGCAAGATATATCGCCTTGATAATGGCCAGGCTTCCCTGATGGCTGGCAATGCGAGAACGACTGGCTACGATGGCAAGGGCGTCAATGCCAGCTTCAGGGGCGTACGCAGTATGGTGTTCGAGCGCAACGGCAATTTGTTGCTGGTCGACCGCGACGCCATCCGCCGCATGGCGCCCGATGGCGAAGTGACGACGGTCGTGGGGCGCATGGTGCCTGATGCTGCGGGGAAACCTGTCGACTGGAAAAACCTCGCGCTGATATTGCGCGAGAATTCAGGCGCCATGCTGGTCTTCGATTTTGCCTTGCAACGGCTGAACCGGGTGGATGCCGGCAACAGGATTACGACCGTGCCGGTCATTCTGAGCGAAGCCGGGCCGGCGGACGGCGTGGGCGCGGCAGCCCGCGTGGGTGCGGTCAGGGCATCGGGCATGTGCAGCGACCCTGCCGGGAATGTCTATCTGCTCGATGCGGCCAACAAGGTATTGCGCCGGCTCGCGCCGAATGGCAAGCTGGAAGTCCATGCGGGGATTGCCGGCCGCGCGGGCAGCGATGACGGACCACGGCTCAGCTCGACCATGCTCAGCCCCGTGGCGATCGCTTGCGGTGCGGATGGCGCCGTGTATGTGGCGGACAGGGCGCCGAATTCTGCTTCGTTTAATTTGCGCAAGATCAATGCTGACGGCGTCATGTCCACCATCGAGCAATTGCCGGCTGGAATGACAGGCATTCAGCAGTATATCCTGGCGATTGACAAGGATGGCTATATCACATGGACGGAGTCCTTCGGCGAGGGCATTTACCGGCGCCCGCCCGGTGGCGTATTTTCCTTGTTTGTATCTTTTGAGACGCTCGCGCGCTCCTTCAGTGACAGCGATTTCGGCTTGCAAGATATTCTGCCCTACAGCATGGTGTTTGACAGCAAGGGGGAGATGTATTTTGATGACTATTATCATCAGGTGGTATTCAAGGTGAATCGTTCCGGCGCCGTGAGCGTGTTTGCCGGCACCCTGTACTCGACTAAAAATATCGACGGTGCGCCTGGCGTGGGCAGCCTGTCCTTTGCCGGCATACCCAGCCTGGCCATCGACAAGGCCGACAACCTGTACCTGAGCGGCCAGGATGGCGTGCGCAAAATCGATACGGCCGGGGTCATTTCCACACCGCAACTGGCATGGGGCAATCCCATCGTGGACATCGTGGCTTTTGGCAACGGTACCCTGTATGGCTATACCGCCCGCGCCATCGTCCAGACGCCCTTGCCTTAGGTGGAGCGATGCGCAGGCGCGGCTGGCGACTCCATCAGCCGCGCCTGCAAATCCAGCGCATTGAACAGGGCGGCTCCGGCCGCCGTGTTGTCGAAGATGCACCAGCTATCCGCCTGTGTTTGTGCGTGCAATTCAGCGGCCAGCGCCGTCAGGCAATCGGCCGGGTAGTCGGAATAGTATATTTTCGGGCTGCCGTGCAGGCGCAGGTAGGTCACTTCCGTCGTCGGCACGTGCGGCCCCGGCTGGCCGGAGGGCGGATCGGCGCGCACGCGCGTGATGCGCTGCACGGTCAACAGTTCGGTGGCTTCCGCCGCGAACCAGCCTGGGTGGCGCGCCTCGCAAGCGAGCATGCCGCCGAAGCGCTGGCGCAGCGCCTGAAAAAACTGCACGGCCACGTCCGCCTCGAAACGCAGGCTGGGCGGCAGCTGCACCAGCACGCAGCCCAATTTATTTCCCAGTTGCATGACTTCTCCCGCAAAGCGATCCAGTTCGGCCGCACAGTTGCGCAAGCGCCGTTCGTGCGTGATGCTGCGCGGCAATTTCACGCTGAAGCGGAAGTGCTCGGGTGTGCTGGCGGCCCAACGCGCGTAAGTGGCGCTCTGGTGCGAGCGGTAGAAAGAGCTGTTGATTTCCGCGCAGGGCAAGACCTGGGCATAGCGCTGCAGGTGGCTGCCATCGAGGGGGAAGTGGCTGGCGGCGGCGCTGGACAGGCTCCAGCCGGCCGTGCCGACGTAATGAGTATGCATGCTGCCATTACAGCAAGGTCGGTCGGGTTCGGCTATCGGACAAACGCCCGTGACGTGGTCGGCGCCAGCCTAGTCGATGATGTCGCCGTTCAAGTCATGGCGCGTGATGTTGCCGCGCGCATCGATGGCGATCCAGCCGCCGCGTGGCTGTTGTGGCGGCGTCACGTCGCATTCCCAGTCGGGCAAGACATAGCGCAAGGTTTCGTCAACTTTATGCAGGGCGGGGCGGTGCGTATGGCCGTGGATCATGACGGTGCTCGCATGTTCGGCAAATACTTGTGCCACGGCATCGGGCGTGACATCCATGATGTCCATGGATTTTTCGCCATTGTGCTCGCGACTGCTTTTGCGCAAGCCGTCGATGATCGCCTTGCGCTGCGCCAGCGGCATGGACAGGAACTGTTTTTGCCAGGCAGGCTGGCGCACCATGGCGCGAAACTCCATGTATTGGACGTCTTTCGTGCATTCGGCGTCGCCATGCAGCAAGACGATGCGCCGGCCGGCAAGCGTGGCCACGTGCGGTTCGCTGAGCAGGGTGGCGCCGGCGGCGGCGGCAAAGCCGGAGCCGACGAGAAAGTCGCGGTTGCCGGCGATCCAGTAGACGTGCACGCCCGCATCGCTGACGGCGCGGATGGCGGCCGTCATGCGCGCATTGAACGGGTCTTCCAGGTCATCGTCGCCGGCCCAGTATTCGAACAGGTCGCCTAATAGATACAGCGCTTGCGCATATTGCGCATGGTGTTCCAGGAAAGAAAGAAACGCCGCGCTGGTGCGCGGGTGCGAGCTCTGCAAATGCAGGTCGGAAATAAAGAGTGCGGCAGGCATTGTCATCATTCAACGCTCCCAAAAAGTGATGTACATGGAGAGGCGCAAACGCTGCAATGCCTGTTATTCATGGTGCCAGAGCCGAATTAAGCGGCTTCTACCTTCTCGATGATGACGTCGGTCACTGGCACGTCGGCGAACATGCCGGCGCGCGAGGTTTTCACGGCGCGGATGGCGTCGACGACTTCCTTGCCTTCGGTGACTTTACCGAACACGGCGTAGCCCCAGCCGTCCTGGCCTGGGTAGTCGAGGAAGCTGTTGTTCTTGATGTTGATGAAGAACTGGGCCGATGCCGAGTGCGGGTCCGACGTGCGGGCCATGGCCAGGGTGTAGGTATCGTTTTTCAGGCCGTTCTTGGCTTCGTTTTCCACGGTGGTGTCGGCTGGCTTTTGTTTCATGCCTGGCTCGAAACCGCCGCCCTGGATCATGAAGCCGTCGATGACGCGGTGGAAAATCGTGTTGTCGTAGTGGCCGGCTTGCATGTAGGCCAGGAAGTTGGCAACCGTTTTCGGCGCTTTTTCGGCGTCCAGTTCAGCGGTGATCTTGCCCAGATTGGTGGTGATGATGACGGAGGTCATGATGATCCTTAATAAATTGGATGAATAATTGATTCAGCGGCGCCAGGCAGGCGGGCGCCGCAAAAACGCTATTTTACAGTTTTGCGGGCGCTGTCTTGAGTAAAGTCGCCGATTCGATCACCACGGGGGTGACGGGCACGTTCTGGTGCGGGCCCTTGTCCGCCACGGGCACGGCCTTGATCTTGTCGACCACGTCCATGCCGCTGACGACTTTGCCGAACACCGTGTAGCCGAAACCGTCGCGGCCAGGGTAGTCGAGCGGGCCGTTGTCGTTGACGTTGATAAAGAATTGCGCGGTGGCCGAATGCGGGTCGCCCGTGCGCGCCATGGCGATGCTGTAGGTCACGTTCTGCAAGCCGTTCTGCGCTTCGTTCTTGATCGGCGCTTTCGTCGGTTTCTGCTTCATGTTCTTGTCGAAGCCGCCGCCCTGTATCATGAAGCCGTCGATGACGCGGTGAAATACGGTGCCCTTGTAGTAACCGCTGTTGACGTACTGCAGGAAATTGGCCACGCTTTTCGGTGCTTTTTCCTGGTCCAGTTCCAGCACGATCTCGCCCATGCTGGTTTTCAGGGCCACGTGCGGCGTTGGGTCGACGGCGGTCGCCGGAGCGGCTGCCACGACGGCGCTGCCCAGGGTCAGGCCGGCAAACAGGGTGCAAAAGCGGGCCAGGAAAGACAGGCGTTTCGATTTGATTTCTTGCATGAAGGCGTCCTTGATCGTTATTTTTCTTTAAACTTGCTTTAATTGTAAAGAAGTGAAAATTCGGTTGAACATCGTAAAAACCTGATTCATATCGGGCCAGTATGGTTTTTATCAATGTTATACTTGACCGCTAACGCCCTAATTCTAACAAACAAGAACAACAATATAGCGGGTCGTACAGTCTTCGGCGCACACGGCAGTTCTGTGGCGCGGCACCCCCGGTGTCCGCGCCTGTCTGTCGTTTTGCCAGGCTGGCGACCGCTCCACTTGCAAAGCACGATGAGCAATCTAAAGATTTACAACACCCTGGCTCGCGAGAAGCAGGTATTCGTCCCGATGGAAGCGGGCAAGGTTCGCATGTACGTGTGCGGCATGACCATCTACGATTATTGCCATATCGGCCATGCGCGCATGATGATGGCGTTCGACGTCATTTACCGCTGGCTGAAGGCGTCCGGCTTCGACGTCACCTATGTGCGCAACATTACGGACATCGACGACAAGATCATCCGCCGCGCCGTGGAAAACGGCGAGACGATTTCCCAGCTGACGACGCGTTTCACCAAGTACATGGATGAAGACACGGCCGCGCTGGGTATTTTGACGCCCGACCACACGCCGCGCGCCACGGAATATGTGCCGCAGATGCTGCGCCTGATCGAGCAGCTGGAAGCCAAGGATTTGGCTTACCAGGGCGCGGATGGCGATGTGAACTATGCCGTGCGCAATTTCCCCCACTACGGCAAGCTGTCGGGCAAGTCGCTCGACGACCTGCGCGCGGGCGAGCGTGTCGACGTCAACACGGGCAAGCGCGATCCGCTCGACTTCGTGCTGTGGAAGTCGTCGAAAGAGTCGGAGCCGGAAGAAGTCAAATGGGATTCGAAGTGGGGCAAGGGCCGCCCGGGCTGGCATATCGAGTGCTCGGCCATGTCGTGCGCCTTGCTAGGTGAACAATTCGACATCCACGGCGGCGGCGCGGACTTGCAATTCCCGCACCACGAAAACGAGATCGCCCAATCCGAAGGCGCGTTCGGTCATACCAGCGTCAATTACTGGATACATAACGGTTTCGTGCGCCTGGACAATGAAAAAATGTCCAAGTCGCTGGGCAACTTCTTCACCATCCGCGAAGTGCTGCAAAAATTCGATGCCGAAGTGATCCGCTTCTTCATCCTGCGCGCGCACTACCGCAGCCCCCTGAATTATTCGGACGTGCACCTCGATGACGCGCGCCTGTCCCTGACCCGGTTGTACACGGCGTTGGCCGACGTGGCGGTGGAAGAGGGCGCCATCGACTGGAGCGAAGCCCATGCCGTGCGCGTGCGCGAAGCCATGGACGACGATTTCAACACGCCGCTGGCCGTGGCCGCCCTGTTCGACCTGGCAACGGAAGTCAACAAGAGCAAGTCGCCGGCCCTGGCGCGTCAATTGAAGGGCCTGGCGGGCGTGTTCGGCTTGCTCGAGCGCACGCCGCAACAATTCCTGCAAGCAACCGTCGGCGCGGCCGCCGGCGGCCAGGATGAGGCGGCCGGCATCGAAGCGGCCATCGCGGCGCGCAGCGCGGCGAAAAAGGCGCGCGACTTTGCCCAGTCCGACAAGATCCGCGCCGAATTGTTGGCTGCGGGCATCATTCTTGAAGACAAGCCTGACGGCTCGACCAACTGGCGCCGCGCATGATGCCAACGTCCAGGGAAAACGGGGAAGCCCCGGTGGCGGCGCAGGTGATCCAGGTGCCGCATTACTGGGAAGAGGCGAAGATCGAGCTGATGAAGCGCGACCGCATCATGAAAAAGCTCATCCCGCAATTTGGCGACCTGCACCTGGTCGGCCATAGCGACCCGTTTACCACCCTGGCCCGTTCGCTGGTGGGGCAGCAGATCACGCCCAAGGCGGCGGATGCTGCCTGGAAAAAGCTGCTGCTGGCTTGCCCGAAATGCACGCCTTCGCAAGTATTGAAGGCAGGCGCCGAGCAGTTGTCCGCCTGCGGTTTGTCCAAACGCAAGACCGAATACATCCTCGACCTGGCCGACCATTTCAAGGCCAAGCGCGTGCACGCGAGCCAGTGGGACCAGATGGATGACGAAGCCGTCATCGCCGAACTGGTGCAAATCCGCGGCATCGGCCGCTGGACAGCCGAGATGTTTCTGATATTTAATCTGCTCCGGCCGAATGTCTTGCCGCTCGACGACCCCGGTTTGATCCAGGGCATCAGCGTCAATTATTTCTCCGGCGAACCAGTTTCCCGCAGCGATGCGCGCGAAGTTTCCGCCAATTGGGAACCGTGGCGCACCGTGGCGACGTGGTATTTGTGGCGCAGTCTCGACCCTGCAGCCGCCCCTGCCGCATCCGATACAGCCCCCGGCGCACCAGCCGGTACGGTAAAATAAACATAGATGACGCCGCGCGCCCTGGCGCCGTGGCCGGTAAAACCTGGAGGTACAATGACTAAAACGACTTTCCTCAATTTTGAACAGCCGATCGCGGAACTCGATTCCAAGATCGAAGAGTTGCGCTTCGTGCAAGACGATTCGGCCGTCGACATCTCGGAAGAGATCGACCGCCTGGCCAAGAAGAGCCAGCAACTGACCAAGGATATCTATGCCAAACTGACCCCTTGGCAAGTGGCGCAGATCGCGCGCCACCCGCAGCGCCCCTACACCATGGATTACGTGAATGAAATCTTTACCGATTTCCACGAATTGCATGGCGACCGCAGCTACGCGGACGATTTGTCCGTCGTCGGCGGCCTGGCCCGCTTCAACGGCCAGCCGTGCATGGTCATCGGCCATCAAAAGGGCCGCGACACGAAAGAGCGCGCCATGCGCAATTTCGGCATGCCGAAGCCGGAAGGCTACCGCAAGGCCATGCGCCTGATGAAAGTGGCTGAAAAGTTCAACTTGCCGATCTTTACCTTCGTCGACACGCCAGGCGCCTTCCCCGGCATCGACGCGGAAGAGCGCGGCCAGTCGGAAGCCATCGGCCACAACTTGTACGTGATGGCGGAACTCAAGGTGCCGCTGATCGCCACCATCATCGGTGAAGGCGGTTCCGGCGGCGCGCTGGCCATCGCCGTGGGCGATGCCGTGCTGATGCTGCAATACTCGACCTATGCCGTGATCTCGCCGGAAGGCTGCGCCTCGATCCTGTGGAAGAGTGCCGAGCGCGCCTCCGACGCGGCCGAAGCGCTGGGCCTGACGGCGCACCGCCTGAAAGCCATGGGCTTGATCGACAAGATCATCAACGAACCGCTGGGCGGCGCCCACCGCGATCCGAAACAGATGGCAACCTTGCTGAAACGCGCACTGGCCGATACCCTGCGCCAGTTCCACGGCATGAAAACCAAGGACTTGCTGGCCGCGCGCCATGAAAAACTGCTGAGCTACGGCAAGTTCAAGGAAACCACGCCGAGCGAGTAAACCATCGCCGGCGCAGGCCGGCAGCAAGAACACCAGGGACAGGCAGCCAAGCGACATCACTCGTTTGGCCACCTGTCCCTCTTTGCATTCCTGGAGTCTTATGAAAAAGCAACAAACCGCCACCGTCGCCGACATCTTCGCCAGCGCGCTGGCAACTTGCGGACCGCAAGCCGGCGAAGCGGTCGGCATCGCCCTCAGCGGCGGCCTCGATTCCTCGGCCCTGCTGCACCTGGCGCATGCCTGGGCGCAAGAGCACGGCGTGGCCCTGCACGCGTTCCACGTGCACCACGGCCTGAGCCCGAACGCGGATGCGTGGCTGGCCCACTGCGGGCAGTTGTGCGCCGGCATGGGCATCGCCTTCGAGGCACGCAAGGTCACGCTGGAAAAGAATGCGAAAACGGGCACGGAAGAGGCGGCCCGCAAGCGCCGTTACGCGGCCCTGGGCGAGCTGTGCGCCGCGCATGGCGTGCGCCTGCTGCTGACGGCGCACCACCAGGATGACCAGGCTGAAACGGTGCTGCTGCAATTGCTGCGCGGCTCCGGCACGGCGGGCTTGTCCGGCATGGATGGCGCCAACAGCGCGCCCGAGCTGCTGGGCAATCCGGACCTGGTGATGGCGCGCCCGCTGTTGCCCGTGTCGCGCAGGCAACTGGAAGCGTACGTGGCGAAACACGCGATCGCGCACATCCACGACGAATCGAACGACGATCCCCGCTTTGCCCGCAATGCCTTGCGGCACCAGGTGATGCCCGTGCTGGCGCAGGCCTTTCCCGGCTTCCAGGAACGCTTCGCCCGCAGCGCCCAGCACGCGCAATCGGCGCAGCGCCTGTTGACGGAACTGGCGACGCAGGACCTGGCGACCTGTCTCGACGGCGACTGCATCGAACTGGCGAAATTGCGTGCGCTGAGCGCGGACCGCTGCTACAACCTGCTGCGCCACTGGTTCGGCACGCGCGGCTTGCGCATGCCGTCGACGGCGTGGTTGGCGGAAATGCTGGCGCAGCTGCTGGAGGCGCGGCCCGATGCGCAATTGCTGGTCACGCATCCCGAATGCCACGTGCGGCGCCACCGCGACCGTCTGTACCTGACGCCGAAGCTCGATGACCTGGCCGGCATGCGCGAGCGTGACGATGCGGGCATTCCCGGCCTGGAAAAAGCCAGCCAGGAATTCATCTGGCAAGGCGAGGCCAGCCTGGCGTTTCCCGCGTATGGCGGCGTGCTGCATTTCGATGCGGTGGAAGAGGGCGGGCAGGGTATCGATATTGCCTGGTTGCAATCTCAAACCTTGACCATCGATTTCCGCCAGGGTGGCGAGCGCTTGAAACTGGCCTTGAACCGTCCCACCAAGAGCTTGAAATACCATTACCAGGCGTTTGACGTGCCCGCCTGGGAGCGCGAACGCCTGCCCCTTGTCTGTGCGGCGCAACAATTGCTGTTCGCGGCTGGTATTGGCCTCGATTGCCATTGCCTGAGCTTGCTGGATCGTCCCCGCGTGGCTTTGCGCTGGGTCTCCTGCTGAGCGTAAGGGCAGCCGCCACGGCCACTCCCGGGGTGGCTGCCAAGCGGCTGCCCATGCGCTCTCGACTGCATGGATTGGTTATTTCCATATACGCAATCGGTATGAGCTAATGCGCTTTTTAGCTTGTTATTTTGCATTGCGGCATGTAGAGTAAAGCCCTCCTTTTTTATTCTTCTTGAGCGGAAACTTCACTCTTATGGCTTTAATCGTCCACAAATATGGCGGTACGTCGATGGGCTCGACTGACCGTATCAAGAATGTCGCCAAGCGCGTTGCCAAGTGGCACGACGCAGGGCATCAAATCGTGGTGGTGCCATCCGCCATGTCGGGCGAGACCAACCGCCTGATTGGACTGGCCAAGGAAATCATGGATCAACCCGATCCCCGTGAACTTGACATGATCGCCTCGACAGGCGAACAAGTGTCCGTCGGCCTATTGTCGATGGCACTGCTGGCGATCGGCAAACAAGCCGTATCCTATGCTGGCTGGCAAGTCGCGATCAAGACCGATTCCGCCTTTACCAAGGCACGCATCCAGTCGATCGATGACGAAAAAGTCAAACGCGACCTCGATGCAGGCAAGATTGTCATCATTACCGGTTTCCAGGGCGTCGACGAACACGACAACATCGCGACCCTGGGCCGCGGGGGTTCGGACACCTCGGCCGTGGCGATCGCCGCCGCCATGCAGGCGGCCGAATGCCTGATCTTCACGGACGTCGACGGCGTCTACACGACCGACCCGCGCGTGGTCTCCGAGGCGCGCCGCCTGAAGACCATCACCTTTGAAGAAATGCTGGAACTGGCTTCGCTGGGTTCCAAAGTGCTGCAGACGCGCTCGGTGGAATTTGCCGGCAACTACCGCGTTCCCACGCGCGTGCTGTCGTCGCTGACCGACCCGATGTTGCCGCTGGAAATAGAAGCCAATTCAGGCACCCTGATTTCGTTTGAGGAAGATACAAACATGGAACAAGCAGTCATCTCCGGCATCGCCTTCAACCGCGATGAAGCCAAAATCACCGTGCTCGGCGTGCCCGACCGTCCAGGCGTGGCGTACCACATCCTGGGACCGGTGGCGGACGCGAACATCGAAGTCGACATGATCATACAGAATCAGTCGGTAGACGGTAAAACGGACTTCACCTTCACCGTCTCGCGCGGCGAATACACGCGCGCGCTGGCCGTGCTGGAAGCGAACCGCGAATCGCTGGGCGCGGCCAGCATCACGGGCGACGCGAAAGTGTCGAAACTGTCCGTCGTCGGCGTGGGCATGCGCAGCCATGTCGGCGTCGCATCGCAAATGTTCCGCACCTTGTCGGAAGAGGGCATCAACATCATGATGATCTCCACTTCCGAGATCAAGATCTCCGTGCTGATCGATGAAAAGTACATGGAACTGGCCGTGCGCGCGCTGCATAAAGCGTTCGAGCTGGAAAAAGCTTAAATATCCAAAAATATTGCCCCACGCCCTTGACCAAAGGGGGGGCAATCGATATTATGACGTTCGTCGCTGCAGCGCAGTTAGCTACAGAGACATAGTTGAGTAATCAGCTAGGAGACGTGGCCGAGTGGCCGAAGGCACATCCCTGCTAAGGATGCATACGGCTTATACCTGTATCGTGGGTTCGAATCCCACCGTCTCCGCCAGAATCAAATAAAAAAGCCTCCCCTGCGGGAGGCTTTTTTATTTGTCTGGACGGAACGGTGGGATTCGAAGGGCGGGGCCGTGCCGGCCCAGCCCTCTCCGAATCGCCATCCCACCGCGCTGCGCGCGGCACGTTGGCCGCGCAGCGGCCAACGCCGTCCCCTCATCTCAGGCTCCGGCAGCCAGCTCCCCCACCGGCGCCATTTCCTCAGCAATAAATACAACAAGTGACTTAGTGTGAGTATTGACTCTTTGTCATTATGGATAATGGCAATGTTATTAATAAAAATACGCATGCCCAGCCATGCTTCCATTGTCCAGTCCAATCGAGGAGTTGTCATGTCCCACCGCCTTCCCCGCAGGTACGTGTCGCTGTGCCTGGCCGCCATGCCGTTCGCTTGCAGTGCCGCCTTCGCCGCGGAAAGCACGGTCAATCTGAATGTCGACCTGAACCTGCAGTCCGTGCCCAAACTCGAGCTGCGCCTGTTGCAGGAGCCGCCGAAGCTGAAGGCGCGCGCCAGGCCCGCCAACCGCGCGGCGAGCAAGCGCGACGAGTACGAGAAAGCGTACGACCTGTACATCCGCTATGCCAACGGCAGCATCTATAACCCGACCACGGCCAAGCATGACAAGGTGCGCCTGCGCTCCTACCAGCAGACGGACGGCCTGGCGCTCGATGGACGCGACGAGAATGCGGCCACCTTCATGGCGCCCACCGTGGTGATGGCGCCGGGGCAAACCGTGCGCTTCAAGCTGCATAACCAGTTGCCGGCGCTGCCGGACGAGCAGTGCGCGACGAGCGATATCAATGCAGCGCGTCCGCTTGGCTGCTTCAACGATACCAATCTGCACTCGCATGGTCTGTGGGTCTCGCCCTCGGGCAATAGCGACAACGTGTTGATATCGATCAAGCCTGGCGTGGATTTCGAGTACGAATACAATATTCCCATCGACCATCCGGCCGGCACGTTCTGGTATCACCCGCACCAGCATGGCGCGACGGCGATGCAGGTCGCCAGCGGCATGGCCGGCGCGCTGGTGGTCGAAGGCGACCGTTATCCGAGCGCCACGGCGAATGGCGACCTCGATGTGATACTGAAGCCATTCCAGCCCGACGACGGCAGCGGCAGCGCCGGCGAGGTGATGCTGCTGCAGCAAATTCCCTATGACTGCCCCAGCAACAGCCTGACGCCGACGACGCCGTGCGCCACGGACGGGGTAGGCGTGCTGGAGGATTTCGGTCAGGTCAACGATCCGAATGCCTGGCTGAAGTCGGGCCGCTATACCTCCGTCAACGGCAAGGTGCAGCCGGTGCTGAAGATGAAGACGCAGCGCCTATACCGCTGGCGCATGATCGACACGGGTTTCCAGGCAACCGTGGTGCTGCGCATCCGCCGCGCGAACGATCCGCAAAAGCTGTTCAAGGCGCTCAGCGTGGCCAACCAGGACAAGGACGTGATGGAGCTATGCGATGGCGAGGACGTCACGCAGTTCGAGGTGGCCAGCGACGGCTTGACGCACGACAGGATCATCCCCAAGACCTTGAACTACCTGCAGCCGGGCTACCGCAGCGATATCCTGTTCTCGCTGCCGAAAGCCGGCGCCTATTGCGTATATGCGGAAACCAACGTCAACAACATGACGACGATGCATGACGTCAACAACACGCGCCTGATCGGCGTGATCGCCGCCAGGACCAACGCCAAGGCATCCGCACGCGTCAGGTCGGGCGAGTCGCCGCGCGATTTCCTGCTGGCCGAGTTGCGCAATGCCGTCCAGAGCCTGCCCGGCGCCCAGTTGCCCGATAGCGTCAAGAGCACGATCCTTGGCGACCTGGAGAATGGTTTCAAGCTCGGCAAGTTCGTCCCGCATGCGGGCTTCAGCGCGGCGGCAAAGGACGCGATGCGCGGCAAGAAGAAGGAGTATGTGACCTTCAATATCGCCAAGTTGGGCGGCAAGGCCCGCTTCATGGTGGAAGGCAAGCCGGAAGACTCGCCGATACCCGAGCTGAAGTATGTCTATGACCCGCACCGCGTCGACCACACGCTGGTGCTGGGCACCGAGCAGATCTGGGAGCTCGCTTCGAAGAATGGCAGCCACCCCTTCCATATCCACGTCAACCCCTTCCAGATCATCGGCATTACCCGCACCGACGGCGGCGCGGTCGATGCGCAATACAAGGACCTGATCGGCACGTGGAAAGACACCTTGCTGGTGATCGAAAAGCACAAGATCGAGATCGCCACGCGTTACCAGCGCTACATCGGCGAATACGTGCTGCATTGCCACATCCTCGAACATGAAGACCAGGGCATGATGCAAAACGTCAAGGTGGTACTGCCGGATGGCAAGGGCGGCGGCGACGCGGGCGGACACGGACACTGACCGTTCCTGGCGGCAGCGCGTCCGGCGCGCTTCCGCCTTTCCCAACCTGCCTCTGGAGCAACTGCCCATGTTACGCATGAAAACTTCCCTTCTTCCCCTCCTGGCCGGCTTGCTGTGCGCGGGCGTCTGCACCGCGGTACAGGCGCAGGCTGGCGTATCTTGCCGCCCGGAATTGCAGGCCCAGGCGGAGCCGGGCGGCGCGCGCGTCGTGCGCTACCGCAAGAATATCGATGAGCTGACCCCGGCCGAGCTTGACGCCTTCAAGCATGCGGTGAGCGAGATGAAACGCAAGAGCCAGGAAAACGTGTATGACCGGCGCGGCTTCCTGTGGCAAGCCTGGGTGCATAACTGCACCTCCGTCGACGTCTTCAATGACCGCCAGGCGGCCTTGCCCGGCGACAGGCTGAAGCAGTTGCTGGGCGATCCGACGCGCAACAGCTGCGACATTGCTTATTTCATCGACAAGGTGGCGACCGAGGACAATGCCCACGAGGAATTCCCGGGCGAGTGCGAGCACCAGAAGAACACCTTCCTGCAATGGCACCGGGCGCAGCTGTACTTTTATGAGCAAGCCCTGCAGGCGGCCGACCCGAACGGCGAACGGGGCCCCAGCACGCGCAACGTCGCGCTGCCGTACTGGAACTTCACCCGCAAACCTTCCGGCGTGCGCTATCCGAAAGCCTTCGAGGATGTCGATTCGCCGCTGTACGATGCCACGCGCAAGAGGGAGGGGCTCGACAGCTCGCTGGCCACGGCTTCCCCCAACTTGCTGGCCTACCAGATCTACTACATGGATTGGGCCGATTTTGGCGGCGACGAATACGGCAGCCTGGGCGGCGGCAATCTGGAGACGAAGATCCACAATCACATGCACGCCACCTACATGGGCGGCAATATGGGCGACAACGTCACGGCCGGCCTCGATCCGCTGTTCTATGCATTCCATAATTTCCTCGATTACAGTTTCGAGAAGTGGCTGGACGAGCATGGTGACGCCGGCATACGCGGCAGCGGGCGCACGGCGTTCATGCGCAGCGAACAGGACGCCAGCTTGCCACGGCCCATCGGCTGGAGCGCCGGCAGCGGCGATGCCCAGCGCAGCGATTCGGGCGACTATACGGCCAACATGGGCCAGGCGGTGCTGTACTTCGACACCCTCCGGCAAGGCTATGGCTTCCAGCCGCGCTATGGTGGCGAGTTTGCCCGCAAGAAGGATATCCAGGCCTTGATCGACCGGCACCAGCAGGCGGGGTTTGTATTCGGCGATAACCAGAAAAGCCTGTTCGCCGCCCTGCTCAGCGACGATGCGGCCGATGGCGCGGTCGCCAGGCCCGACCTCACCGTGACCAGCGCCTACACGATCCCGGCGCGGCGGGTGGCCAGCGACAAGCGGGCGAACATGGTGCTGGACCGCGCGCATGCGGACGAGGACTACAGTTTTCAGGCCGATATCTACCTGTATCCCGCCAAGGTGACTGCGCGCATCGGCGACAAGGCGTTCCGCGACCGCTACCTGGTCACCAGCACCAGCCACTGGGCTCTGTCCGGCGCCCACCAGCATGATAAATATGTCATCGAAACGGATATCACCGGCATCGTCGACAGCCTGGTTCCCAAGAAGCGCAGGCAGGCCTGGCGCATCACGGCGGCCATCACCACGAATGACAAGGGCCGCGGCCTGATACGGCAAGGCGATTTTTCCACGCCCGTGATCCAGGTCGTCGACCGCCGCAAACCTGCCGAACCCAAGTATGAGGAGAGCAAGCCATGAGCGAACGGACCAGCTTCAAGCGCGATGTGCAGGGCCTGTTTTCCCGCTACGTGGCCGACATGAACAAGATCAAGCTGTCGAACCCCGAGTCGACGGGCGTGCAGCGGCTGTACCTGAATGACTATGCGAGCGTGAAGGCGTTTGCCTGGCAAATCCAGGTGGCCATCCACGGTTACGACTATGACAGCCGCAACGCAAAATGGCGGGTGGACGCCGGGCACCGCCTGCGCGCACCGGGAGGGCGGGAAGGCGAGTATGTCATGTCCGCGCCGCATCCGATGCCGCCCGACGGGCCGATGCCGCAGGAAGGCATCGATATCTTCGACCAGTGGGTCAGGGACGGCATGCAGCCGTGACTCTCAGGCCAACCGGCACAGACACCCTTGATGATCAGGAGTTCAGCATGGCATACACAGGTTTGAGAATTCACCCGGCCATCGGCATCGCCCGCGTCGGCAACAGCGAAGAATACTATCTGGGCCCGGAAAGCCTGGCCGGCATGCCGCTCGATGGCCAGGATGGCACGGGAGGCTTGCCGATCCGGCCCGGCACGGAAGACACGACCATCGCCAGCACCGAATTGCGCGACGCGAGCGGAAAGCTCAAGCGGCAGGCGGCCCGCTTCCGCATTTACCAGTATGCGTTCGACGCGGCGGACGGCGTGGAAAGCTACCCGCTGGGCCGGCGGGGCGCGGCAGCCGAAGTGGCCATCGGCAGCATGGTCGATGGCAAGATCGTCAAGGACATCGTCTGGACCGTGCACCTGGCCAACAAGAAAGCCAATAGCTGGGAGGGCGGGGAAGGCGTGGCGCCGTTCGACAAGCAGCGCGCGCCAGCCCTGCGCAATCCGGCCTTCGGCACGCCAGGCTCGCCGCATTTCGGCACGCCGGCCGACCCGCTGCGCCTGAAGCTGCTGGTCATCGACCCCGGACCGCGCACCGTGCAGGCTTCGCGCCAAGGCGTGCAGCAGTTCGATACATCGACGCCGCCGTCGTGCGCGGATGCGGCCAGCGGCGCCGTGCGCAGCCTGCCCGACTATCCCGTGTCGTTCCCGCGTGGCGGGCAGCCTGGCGCGCCGGCGCAAGGCCCTGGCGCCATCATCGCCTCGCTGGGCGCCATCACGACGGAAAAGAATGGACGATTGCTGGTGCTGGGCGGCTATGGCAAGGCCTGCGGCTTCGACGCGCAAGGCAATTATTCGGCCGCCGCCGTCCTGCACGACAATGTCAACAATGACAACTGGTTCGATGACGTGGCCGATGGTCCCGTCACGGCCATGCTGCTTTTTGCCGACGGCACGGCGCGCAGCGTCGAGGGCGGCGCCTGGGTGATCTCGAGCGACCCGTCGTACGCGCCGCAAACGGCGAACGTCGTATCGCTGTGGGACGACCTGTATTGCACTTGGCTGGAAAAGATGGCGCTGCGGCCCGCCGTCCATGCGGACGGCCGCTACCAGACGGGCTACCGGAGCAATTTCAGCACCGATGTCCAGCCCATCCTGCGCGCGGCCTCGCTGCAGCGCTGGACGACCAGTTTGCCGGCCAGGGCGATCAAGGAGCACGACTTGCTGGGCAAGATGAAGGCGGAAGGCCTGACCTACCCGATCATGAATTTCATCCGCCATCCCGACCAGACAGGTGCGCCGTCGCTGAAGCCGCAAATGCCGCTGTCGCTGGGCGATGCGGGCAGCAGCCTGCTGACCCTGACCCGGGCCCAGTATTTTTTCATGGACCAGTGGGCGCATGGCCATTATGTGGCCGACAGCGGCGATTTCCTGCTGGGCGCGGGCGAAGCGCTCGACCGTACGGTCCTGTTCAACTGCCTGGGCGGCCGCTACAGCCCCGGCATCGAGATGGGTTTTATCGTGCGCGACCCCGGCCTGTACCGGCAGGCGTGGCGGCGCCATGATGCCGGCGGCCCATTCCGCCTCAATGCCCAGCATCTCGATTACGCGACCGCCGTCAGGGACCAGCCTTTCCTCGGCGCCGGCTACATGCCGCTGCGCGGCGGCGAGGTGCAGCCCGGCGACGTGTCGAAGTTCATGGCCTTGCCGTGGCATACCGATTACAACTCGTGCGCCACGCATTTGCCCGACCCGAATCCCGGCGGCACGGTGCTCAATAACCAGCCGGCGATCGATGCGGCCACGGCGCTCAATGGCAATGGCTACAATACCTTGCTGTATTCCTCCTGGCCGGCGCAGCGGCCCGTGGCCGTGTACACGTACGAGGACGTCGTCGCCAATGGCGGCGAATTGGCGACGCCGCGCTATTCCGTGCGCGGCAAGGGCACGCGGGCCGATGGGGTGCCGTCGACCACCCCGGAAAATGCGGAAATCGACCGGCCCGCCATGCATGTGGGCCGCTACCAGGACCGCGCGCAGTTCCTGCTGAACTGGCACCGCATCGGCGTGGTCGTGCAAAGCACGGCGATTGCGCGCAAGGCGGGCGAAAAGGCCATCTGCAAGGATTACTACCTGGAAGTCGAAAGCCTGTTCGACAGCGATGAAAGCAACCTGGTCGAGTATTGGCGCAACACGGCCATCGACAAGGTGTACCGGCCGAAGCCGCAGCCGAAACCGAAGCCCTGATGGCGGCCGCAGACAGTCCCGGCGCGGCAGGGCCATCGCGGCAGCGCTACCGGGTCGCCATCATCGGCGGCGGCCCGGCGGGCTGCGCCTGCGCGCTGGCGCTGGCGCAGCATGGCGTGCACGACGTGCTCGTGATCGAGGCGGGCGACTACGCTCAATTTCGCATCGGCGAAAGCATTCCGCCCGAAGCCAACCGTCTGTTCCACACGCTGGGCATTGTGCAGGATTTTTTCGCCGAGGCGCACGCGCCTTGCCATGGCAGCTGTTCCTGGTGGGGCAGCGACAAGCGCGGCTACAACGACGCGCTGCTGCATCCACTGGGCCATGGCTGGCACCTGGAGCGCTCCCGTTTCAATGGCTTCCTGGCGCGCCAGGCGCGCTTGCGCGGGGCGGAAGTGCTGCTGCGCGCCAGCCTGGCCGCGTCGGCCCCGGCGCAAGGCGGCGGTTTTACCCTGGAATTGATGCTGGGCGATCTCGCGCACCCGCAACCGGCCAGCATCCATGCCGATGTGGTGGTCGACGCCAGCGGCACGCGCGCCGTCTTCGCGCGCCAGCGCGGCAGCCGCAAGGTGGAAACGCTGCCGCTGGTCTGTCTGGCCATGCGCTTCGCCGCCCCCGACGGCCCCCGTTCCGGCCTGACGCACCTGGAAGCGGTCGAACATGGCTGGTGGTATGGCGCCCATCTGCCCGACGCCACCATGCTGCTGGCGTTCTACAGCGACGCGGCCACCGTCAAGGCGCGGCGCTTGCAGCATGTCGCGCACTGGCTGGAAGGGCTGGCGGCCGCGCCCAATACGGCAGCGCTGGCCCGCGGCGCGGTGCCGCTGGCAGGCGGCGTGCAGAGTTTTCCCGCGCCGTCCTACTGCCTCGAGCAACTGCATGGCGACGGCTGGCTGGCCATCGGCGACGCCGCCTCGGCCTACGATCCCGTCACCTCGCAAGGCATCGTCAAGGCGCTGGCCAACGGCATGGCGGCCGCTGGCGCCATCGCCGGCCATGCCACCCTGGACGCGGTGGCGCAGATGGTGGCGCAGCGCCATGCGCAGTACCTGGCGCAGCGCCAGCAGTACTACGGTTGGGAGCAGCGCTGGCCCGCCGCGCCGTTCTGGCGCCAGCTGCATGCGGGTGCGCAGGCGCGCTAGCGGACTTATCGCCGCTGCGCTTCGCGTTCGAGGGTATCCCTGCCGATGATCTTCAGGCTGGCGCCGCCCTTGAACGGCAGCGCTTCCTCGCTGCCCGCCGTCTGGATGCCGGCCGAGACGCCGATTTCGGCCGTCACATCGACGAATTCCGTACGGAACATGCGCAGCTCGGTATGCTTGATGACGCTTTGCAGCGCAATCGACTGACCCGGCGCGATGGGGGTGAAGGCGCGCTTGAGCGCGTGATTGGCCAGGCCTGTCTTCAATACCTGGCTTTGTTCGCTCGCGTTGTCGATCAGGCGCATATTGGGCCCCCGCGCTTGCATGTATTGGAGCGGATAGCCGACTTCCCCATTGCCGATATTCTTGATGACCACCTCGATGCGCATGTCGCTGCCCGTGAAAATGCAGGCCGGATTATCGATGCAGTGGGCGCTGATGGAGAGGATGTCGTTCGGCATGGCGTTTCCTGGGAGTTGTAGGGACACTGCGAGCAGTGCGATTAGGAGCCGTTCAGGATGATATCGCATTTGATCTGCCGTCCTATTTTCGTCCGTAGCAAGTCCTGCACTTCGATGGCGATCTGCCAGGCATGCCGGTCACGGATGACGATGGAGCCGGCCGAATTCATGATGTTGGCAGCGGCCGGTTCCGGCTCCTCATCGTCCGAGAGCGAAGGCACGGGCGCATCCCAGCTGCCGTCCGGCTTCTTGTATTTGACGGTCTCGTCGTCTCCTTCCACATACGAGTACTCATCCGGCAGGCCATAGCAGTGACCGAATTCATGGGCGTGTGTCTGGCCATCGGTCGAGGCGGACACGTCGATGATGGTACCCGTCACGCTTTCGCGGTCGTAGCGTTTGTGGATCTGCATGACGTAGTGCTCGTTGCTCTCCACATAAACGACGCGGTAGATGATGGGCAGGGTGCGCGTGCCGCATTCCGGATCGCTGATTTTCATCTGGAATTTATTGTTCCAGTGGCTTTCCAGCCCCGTGGTGGCGATGCCCTTGACGTACTTGATGACGGCGGCGCGCTGCTTGGCCCGCGTGGCGGCCTGCGGGGTACCCTTCTCGCGCTCTTCCAGCGCCTGGTCGGCAGGTTCGAGCACCGTGATCACCTTGACGCGCAATTCGGCGATGATGCCGGTATTCGACTTGACGGGCACGTAGATCTTGTAGCGCACGGTGTCGAAATAGTTATGCGGCGCGCCAGTGGCGCCGAAGGTGTTGTTGTAGCGCGGCACGCTGGAGACGCTAATCTCCTTTTCATAGTCGGCGATCCAGCAGGCGGGGCGCTTGATCAGCACTTCCTTGCGCTGCTTGTTGTCGACGGGGCTGGTGCTGGACGTACCCGTTGCCTTGAATTTCGGTTCGGGGTTGGGCGGCGCCTTGGCCGTCGTACCGGGAGCGGGCGCCTTGGCGCGCGTGTCCGAGCTGGGCGCAGGAGCCTGGTCAGGGCCGTTCTCCGTCTCGGGCAACTGGCCCGGCGACTTGAGCAGTTCGATCACCAGCGCCTCGACGGCGGCAGCGGCCACGATGTGGGTCAGGCCCCTGGCGTCCGTCATGCCCGTTTCGATGCTGCCGTCGGCGCGCTTGACGCGATACGGCTGGCGCGCCATCAGTTCGCCCGTGTCGCGGTCTTTCAGCACGAAGCCTTCGTCGAACAGTTTCAAGCGGCTGTCCGGCAACGGCGGCAGGCCGGCCGCGGCGCTGGCGCCGCCATTGAAGAGATGCTGCCCGCCCTTGACCGTAAAATGGCCGGGGCAGCGGAAGGTGATGTCGCCGCCTTCGAGCGTGATCGAGGATTGTCCCGCCTGCAGGACGATTTTCTGGTTGGCCTTGATGTCGATGCTGTCGCTCACGGAGATCACCGTGACGGCTTGATCGGCGAGGATTTCCAGCTGGTCGGTATGCGCTTCGAGCGAGACGGGGCCGTTGCCCGCGACGGCCTTGATGCCGCCTTCCTGGCTGAACAGCGTGGCCGCGTTGGCCGCCACCGAGGCGACCGTCTGGCCGGCCGTCATGTGCAGGTCGGCCTGTGCCGTCCAGTGCAGCTGCTGGCCCGCGAACAGCACGGTCGATGCGGGCGTGGCCCAGTTGATGCTGCTGGGCGACTCCATCAGCACCAGCGGCTGGGCGTAGCGTTCCACGGGCTGCGCCGTATCGGGCGCGCGCGTGCCGCTGCCCGCCTTGCTGGCTTCCTGGCCGCCGACACTGGCCTGGTACTTGCCGTCCTGCTGCGGGTCGATCTGCTTCGCCATGTCCAGCTGCGCCTGGTTCGCATCCTTGCTGACGAGGGCTTTTTGCTGGCTTGCCGATGTCGCCACCGCCTTGCTCAGTTCACAGGCGCCGCGCAGCAGGGCCAGCGCCTCCCTGGTGTCGAGCTGGCTCGACGCCACGCCAGCGCCCTGGCGCGCGCGCGCCGTGGTCGAGAGCAGTACGCCTTCGCCGGCGCGCAACATGGCCCAGGCATCGGTGCGCAACTCAAAGCCGCTGCCGCGGTAGCTGCCCCGTTGCGCCGAACTGGCGCCTTGCTGCACCAGGTAGCCCAGATTGAGCTCGGTGGCGGCGCTGCTCGAAGCGAGCCGGGTGCGCAGCTGGCCCTGGGTATCGTCCAGCACCCACTGGTTGTAGCCGGCGCCGTCGAAATTGTGGCTGTGCATGCCCGACAGGACGCCCGCGTGGTTGATGCCAGAATCCTCGCCGGCCGCATACGGCGGCGTGTCGCTGCCCGTGTAGAGCTGGGCGACGACCAGCGGGCGGTCCATGTCGCCTTCGATGAAGTCGACCAGCACTTCGGTGCCGAGGCGCGGCGTGAATTGCGAGCCCCAGTTCGGGCCGGCCAGCGCTTCGGCCACGCGCACCCAGGTGCCGGACGCCTCGTTGCCGGGCGCGTTGCCCTGCTGGTCGGTGTTGTGCGCCAGGCCGCCGGGATTGGCGGCGCTGCCGCGCTGCCAGGCAAACTGGATGCGCACCTGGTGGTCGCGGCCCGTGGTGGCCACGCTGTCGGCCAGGCCCACCACCAGCGCCGTCTGCGGACCCAGCGCCACGGCCGGCGCGCGCGCGGCGGTGGCGCGCGGCACGATGGCCACGCTGGCGCGTACGCAGCCGAAGCGGTTGCGGTAGGTGCCCGGCTCGATCTGGCCGGCGATCCAGTCGGCCACGCCGCCCAGGCCGGCCGTCCTGGCCAGCTTCGACAGCATGCCGCCCAGGCTGGCGCCGGCCGGTCCCGTACTGTTGCGCGCCTGGTGCTCGGCCCACAGCACGGTGAAGGCGTTGGCGCCATCGGCATGCTGCTCGTGCTGCAGCAGGCGCATGGCGTGGCCGGCGGCCAGGCGGCGCACGGCGCCGGCGCCGTCGAACTGCTTGTTGTCCAGCTCCAGGGCTTGCAGCATGCGCTCGCTGTGCGGCCCGGCCGCCGCGCGGTCGGCGTGCAGGCGCTCGCCGGCACCGTCATACACGGCCAGCTGCGGCAATTGCCCGGCCTCCAGGCTGGAGACCTGCTCGGCGGCGGGCGCCGTCACCTGCGCCGGGTCCCAGCTGCTGATGCTGACGGCGTTCGATTGCACCTGGCGGCGCGCGCCGAAGCGGTCGATGGCGTCGTCCGTATCGGTGGCGCGCACGCCGTGAAAGCGCATGTCGGCGCCGCCCGGCGTCTGCGGCGCGGTGGCCTTGCTGTCGAAGATCACCAGTTTGTGCCTGGCCTGGGCCTGGCCATCGCCGCTGTCCTGCGCGCCGCCGGGCTGGTCGTGCTCGAAGCGCCAGCTCAGGCCATCGGCAGCGAGCAGGCGCGCGAAGAAATCGAAGTCGCTTTCGCGGTACTGGGTGCAGATGGCGCGCGTGGCCAGCGCCTGGCTGACATCGAATGCGAAGCGCAGCTGCGGGTAGTCGGCCAGCAGCTCGGTGACGATGTCGCGCGCATTCTTGTCCTGGAAAATGTAACTGTCGCGGCGCAGCTGCAGCAGGGCCAGGGCCGGCTCGAGGCGCAGCCGGTAGCGCGCCACGCCGCCGTCGGCGCCCAGCCAGGCGCAATCGGTGCAGATGCCGTGCCAGGCGCGCTGGCTGCCGTCGGGCTGCAGCAGGCACAGCGTCATTTCCTCGCCGATGAAGGAGGCCAGGTCCAGGCTGGCCGCGGTGCTCAGGGCGTCGACCTCGAAGCGGAACAGTTCATTGACGGCCTCGCGGCCTTCGAACTGTTCCGCCATCAGCGATTCCGGCTGCCCGGATTGCTGGGCCGTGGCCAGGGTGATGAGCCGTGCATGCTGGCTCAGGCCCGTGCCGAACTGGCCCGTTGCCGCGGAGGTTTGTTGTGCGTCGCCCATCACGGCAGGGTAATGCTCAGGTTAGCCACGCGCGGCGCCAGCTTGACGATGTCGTTGTAGGCATTGATCTGCGCTTGCGTCTGTTTGGCCAGCATGGTGCGCAGCCCCAGGTAGCCCAGTGCGCAGATCAGGGCGAACACCGAGCACAGCACCCATGGCGGCACGTTGTTGCGCAGTTTGTGGATGATCTGGTCGGGCCGCTCCGCATGCGGGGCGAAGCCGGTTTTCTTACCCTTCATCTGGGCGATTTCGTCGCCCAGGCGCGCCGTCAGGTAATTGAGTTTTTCCGGGCCTTCGAGGATGTAGCGGCCCTGGAAACCCAGCAGCAGGCACATGTGGAAGACCTCGAGCGCCTGCAGGTGCGCGCTGCCGCGCGCGCGCAGCGCTTCGAGACGGATGAAGAAGTTTTCGCCGGCCAGCTGGTCGCCGAACAGCACCAGCTGCAACGGCCGCCGCGCCCATTCGTCGCGGATGCTGTAGGGCGAACGCAGGATGATTTCATCGACGGCCGCACAGAACGCATATTTGGCGGCGTCGATGTCGTCCGCCGACGCGCCCTGTTTTTTCGCACCGCGGCTGAATTCATCGAGGAAGTGCGTCATCTTGCTGATGAAATCGGCATTGTCTTGCGGTCCGCTGCCGTTCTTCAGCATGAACAGGGCGTAAAAACCGTCGTACATCAAGTCCATCAAGGTGTGTTCGGTGCCGGGGCCGGCAGCCATGCTGGCGGCATAGGCGGCCTGGCTGCCGGACATCAGGGAAGGGGGGGCGCTGGAGTGCATCGTTGGACCTCAGGAAGTGACGGCGACAAGTTCGAGTTTCAGTTCACGCATGCCGGAAGGGACATACACCAGCAGCGACTGCGCCTGCAGCATGCGTTCGTACATCTGGCCCTTGGCCTCGATGGTGAAGTAAAACATGTCGGGACGTACCGGCACGGCGGCCGGCACCTGCGGCGCATGCTGCAGGCGCACCCCAGGCAGGGCGGACAGGACGAATTTTTCCACGTCGTCCGGCGCGCCCACCTTGAAGCGCAGCGGCACCACGTCGACCAGTTCCACGCCGGCCATGTCGGCGGACACGCCCAGGTAGAACGCCGTCTTGGCATCGATCTTTTCCGAGTCCAGCTTGCCGTGATGGTAGGACGGCTTGGTTTCCGTCAGCGCGATGGCGAAGTATTTCGACGAGATCACGGTGTCGAGCAATTCGCGGATCATGGCGTGCAGCTGGGCGAACGACGGTCCGGGATCGGCATGCCGGTATGGCGGCAGGTCGGCCAGCGCATGGCTGCGTGAAAAGGTCATCAAGCCGCCCGCGAGGGCCAGCAGCTGTTCGTACAGGCGCTCCGGATGCAGCGCCGGATGATGGAAGTAATGGCTGAGCGAGGCGTAGGCCGCGCTGGCCGTGTGCAGCAGCCAGAACGAGGACATGTCGCCGGAGCGAAATTCGATCACGCTCTTGCTCGGTTCGCGGTGATGCCCATACAGCGCGTTGACCTTGGCTTGCAGCGCGTCGATCAGGCGGCGCAGTTGCAGGAACAGCAGGGGCGCGCTGCGGATGGACAGGCTGGGGGGCACGAAGGCCGGATCCTGCTCGAAGCCGCCTGTCGACAGGCGCCGCAGGCGCAGCAGGGGGAAGCTGACGTAGGAATCGCGCGGTTCGGCATCGGCGACCAGGCGCAGGGTTTTTTTCAGGTAGGTCAGTTCGGCCTGCGCGGCCTGGGTGTACAGGTCCGGCGTGCTGAGGTTGGCCTGGGCGTAGCGCGCCGCGTTGTTGGGCTGGCCGCTGGCGGCGAAGTTGCCGCCGAATGGCTTGAAAGCCGGCAAGGCGGCGTGGAAGGTCACCGATTGCAGCGACGACGGCAAGTTGCCCAGGTCGAGCGCGTCGGGCAGGTCGTCGCTTCCGGCGGCGTTGTAGATTTCGCCGTCCTGGAAGACCAGCGACAGTTCCAGCAGGCGCAAGCTGTTGTTCGCCAGCGCATCGCGGTCGATCTGCAACTGGTTCACGCCCCACGCATACGGGTGCAGCGCCTTGACGCTCTCGTGCAGGCGCTGTTCGTGGTACTGGTCTTGCTGCTGGAAATGCTGGGGCCGCAGGAACAGCCCTTCGCCCCATAACAATTTGTTTGCCATGCTCATGAATTGCCCTCTATGCCAGACACAGTGAGGCGCGCGGCAGCGACTGAAAATCATGCTTCGCATCGCGCAACTTGGTGCTTTTTTCGCAACTGCAAGAACCTTAACATTATCTTGAAGAATGGTGCGTACGGTACGTTTTTAGCGTGAGTAGTGTGAGTTTTCGCGTATTTTCTATCGAACGCAGTGAATTTTGAAATCATGCTACGCTCCGAAAAATAAACAATTAGCAACTATAAAAAGCAACTTTTCAATCGCCAAAACCGTCTTCTTTTTTGAAGGAAAGCTCAACATGACACGCCCGGTTTCGCTATGCACGCTTGCAGTTATCGCCTGTGCTTTTACCCTCAGCGCCTGCAGTACGGCGCCGGTGGCCAAGCCGCCGCCCGTCGTGGCGCCGACGCTGGAAGAACTGATGGCCAAGGCCACGCAGGCGGTGGACACGGGCAACAAGGCGGCGGCGCTGGCGCTGTGGCAGGAGGCGGCCGCCGCGGCGCCCGCCGACAAGCAGCCCTGGGTGCGCATGGCGCAAAGCCGCTACGATGCGGGCCAGTATGGTGAAGCCATCCTCAATGCCCAGGAAGTGCTGGTGCGCGATCCTGCCGACAAGCTGGCCAACAGCGTGATCGCCATCAGCGGACTGCGCCTGTCGACGCGGGCGCTGGCCGACCTGAGCCGCCAGAACAACCTGTCCGGTCCGCTGCGCGCGGAATCGCAGGACCTGGCCAAGCTGCTGCGCGAGAGCCTGGGCGAAACCGTGCTGGTGCCGCCGCCGGACAAGCCGCCCGTGCGCGCGTCGCGCAAGCAGCCAAGCAAGCGCACTGCCGATGAGGGCAGCGCCAATCCATTCAACGCCCTGAAGTAGCCAGCCAGGCACAGGTACGCCGCAGTTCAACAGGCGCATCGCCGATGCCGCCAATATTTGGGAAGGGGATGTCATGTCGAAAAAAGATAGTGTGCAGAAGCGTTTGCAAAAGGTACGCCCGCCACGCGTGCAGATGACCTATGACGTCGAGATCGGCGACGCCATCGAAAACAAGGAGCTGCCCTTCGTGGTGGGCGTGGTGGGCGATTTCGGCGGCAATTCCGAACTCGAGCAGAAGCGCCTGAAGGACCGCAAGTTCGTCGACATCGACCGCGACAATTTCGATGAAGTGATGAAGGGCATCGAGCCGCGCGCCACCTTCCGCGTGCCGAATGAACTGGGCGCCGCTGGCGGCCAGTTCGGCGTCGAGCTGAAATTTCGCGCGATCGCCGATTTCCGCCCGGAAGCGGTGGTCGAGCAGGTCGAGCCGCTGCGCAAGCTGCTCGAGGCGCGCACCAAGTTGGCCGACCTGCGCAACAAGCTGGCCGGCAACGACAAACTGGAAGACATCCTGAATGACGTGCTCAACAGCACGGAAAAACTGGCCCAGCTGGAACAACATTCCCACGTCAGGAAAGATTGATATGTCCGCACAACTGACCCCCGCATTGAGCGCTGCCGGCGCCGCCGAAATCGACTTGCTCGACCAGATCGTCGAGCAGAGCAAGGTGGCCAAGTCCAGCGTCGAACACGCCCGCGCCAAGGATCTGATTTCCGAACTGGTCAGCCAGGTCATGGATGGCACGGTGGTGGTATCGAATAACCTGGCCGCCACCATCGATGCCCGCGTGGCCGAACTGGACCAGCTTATTTCCGCGCAGCTCAGCGCCATCATGCACGCGCCCGAATTCCAGAAGCTGGAAAGCAGCTGGACGGGCCTGCACTACCTGGTGAAGAACACGGCCACCGGCACGAATCTGAAAATCAAGATGATGAACGCGACCAAGCGCGAACTGGTCAAGGATTTCCAGAGCGCGCTGGAGTTCGACCAGTCGACCATGTTCAAGAAGGTCTACGAAGAGGAATTCGGCACCTTTGGCGGCGCGCCGTTCGGCACCTTGCTGGGCGACTTCGAATTCAGCCGCCAGCCGGAAGACATGTATTTCATCGAGCAGATGTCGCACGTGGCCGCTGCCGCGCACGCGCCGTTCATCTCGTCCGCCTCGCCGGAACTGTTTGGGCTGGAAAGCTACAGCGACCTGGGCAAGCCGCGCGATCTGGCCAAGGTCTTCGACACGGTCGAGTATGCGAAGTGGAAATCCTTGCGCGAATCGGAAGATTCGCGCTACGTGGGCCTGACCTTGCCGCGCTTCCTGGGCCGGCTGCCGTTCAATCCGCTCGATGGTGCCACCGTCGACGGCTTCAATTTCGTCGAGGACGTCGACGGCACCGACCACCAGAAATACCTGTGGTGCAATGCCGCCTACGCGTTCGGCACCAAGCTGACGGCCGCCTTCGAGGATTACGGCTGGTGCGCGGCGATCCGCGGCGTGGAAGGGGGCGGCCTGGTGGAAGACTTGCCGACGCATACCTTCAAGACGGACGAGGGCGAGGTGGCGCTGAAATGCCCGACCGAGATCGCCATCACGGACCGACGCGAAAAGGAATTGAGCGACCTGGGCTTCATCTCCCTCGTGCACTGCAAGAACACGGACTATGCCGCGTTTTTTGGCGCCCAGTCGGCGCAGAAGGCGAAAAAATACAATACGGACGCCGCCAACGCGAACGCCGTGCTGTCGGCGCAGCTGCAATACATCTTCGCCGTGTCGCGCATCGCCCACTACATGAAGGCCATGATGCGCGACAAGATCGGCAGCTTTGCCGCCGCTTCCAACGTGGAAGATTTCCTCAACCGCTGGCTGACGCAGTACGTGTTGCTCGACGATAACGCCAGCCAGGAACAGAAGGCCCAGTTTCCGCTGCGCGAAGCCTCGGTGCAGGTGGCGGAAGTGCCGGGCCGGCCCGGCGTGTACCGCGCCGTGTCCTTCCTGCGTCCGCATTTCCAGCTCGACGAATTGTCCGTTTCACTCCGTTTGGTCGCGGAGCTTCCGCAGTCGACCAAATCGTAATGTATTTTTCTTCACACCCTTGAAAGGAATAACATGGCAATCGACGTATACTTGCAAATTGATGGCATCAAAGGCGAATCCACGGATAACAGCCACAAAGATTGGATCGAATGCAAGTCGGTCCAGTGGCAGGTGTTGCAACCCAAATCGGCGACCGCCTCGACGGGCGGCGGCCATACCGCCGAACGTACCGAGCACAAGGATATCGTCATCGCCAAGATGGCCGATCTCGCCAGCCCCCTGCTGCTGCAGACTTGCTCCTCTGGCAAGACCATCCCGAAAGCCAAGCTCGAGTTCCTGCGCGCCGATGGCCAGGGCGAGCGCATCAAGTACTTCGAGATCGAACTGGAGAATGTGATGATCAGCAGCGTGGCGCCATCGGTGGCCGCGGGCGACATTCTCGGCGAAGACCTGGCACTCAAGTATTCGAAGGTCAAGTGGAAGTATACGCAGCAAAAAGTGGGTGGCGGTTCGGGCGGCAACACCTCCGGCGGCTGGGACCTGTCGGCCAACAAGACAGCCTGACCGCATCTGACCGCGTACGCCAGCGGCGCGCTGCCGCCGCTGGCTTTCCTGGCCGCCGGCAGCGGCGTCCACGCCACCCATGAAACGGGAAGCCCATGAAAGGTTTTACGCCGGGCCTGTTCGACCGCCTGATGGATACGCCCGTGCACGGCGCCTCCAGCGGCACCGTCTCGCGCCTCTCGATCGAGGACTTGAAAGACACCGTGGCGCGCGACCTCGAAGCGCTGCTCAACACGCGCGCCGTGCTGCCCGAGGCGCTGCTCAAACCCTTTCCCGAGTGCGGCAAGTCGATCATCACGTACGGCTTGAACGATTTCGCCGGGCTTAGCCTGTCGAGCACGGACGACCGCGCCTATATCTGCCAGTGCCTGGAAAAGGCCATCGCCCGCCACGAGCCGCGCTTGCGCCAGGTGCGCGCGTCGCTGGAAATCGAGGAAGGCTCCATCAACCGCCTCAATTTCGCCATCAGCGCGCTGCTGGTGGTGCATGCGGCGCACGAACCGGTCAGCTTCGACGCCATCCTGCAGCCTTCCAGCCTGCATTACACGATCAGCAAGGGGCGCCGCGCCGCGTCCACGGGAGCCTGACCTTGGACGAATTGCTGCCCTATTACGAGCGCGAACTGGGTTTCCTGCGCCGCTATTCGCGCGAGTTTTCCGAGCGCTACCCGAAGATCGCCGGCCGCCTGCTGATGGGCGGCGAGGTGTGCGAAGACCCGCACATCGAGCGCATGATCCAGTCGTTCGCGCTGCTCAATTCACGCATCTCGAAGCGCATCGACGACGATTATCCCGAATTTACCGAAGCGCTGTTCGAAGTGCTGTATCCGCATTACCTGCGGCCATTCCCCTCGTGCTCGATCGCGCGCATGGATTACGGCGCCGCGGCGGCGCAGCTGACGGCGCCTGCGGAAATCGCCCGAGGCACGGAGCTGACGACGCGCCCCGTGAAAGGCGTGGCCTGCACCTTCCGTACCGCCTATTCCGTGACGGTGGCGCCGCTGGCGCTCACGCATGCGGCTTTTTCCGCCATCATCGAGGCGCCGGAACAGGTGCTGCTGCCGGCGAATGCCACCTCGGGCGTGCGCATCACCATCGAGTCGAGCGCCGCGCAGCTGTCGCTGGCCCAGCTGGGACTGGCGTCGCTGCGCGTGTTCATCGATGGCCAGCCCTCGTTTTGCGCGGCGCTGCGCGACGCTCTGTTCATGCGCACCGTGAAGGCCTATGCCGAGGCGGACGGCAGCGGCAGCTGGGTCGCGCTCGACGGCATTCCCGTGCGCAGCGCCGGCTTTGCCGAGGACGATGCACTGATCCCGTTTTCCGCCCGCTCGCATCCGGCCTACCGGCTGCTGACCGAGTATTTCTGCTTTCCCGAAAAATTCAATTTCTTCGACATCGACCTGGGCGCGCTGTGCGCCGCGCTGCCGTCCGGCAGCCGTCGCATCACCTTGCACCTGGCGCTGAGCGGCTTGCGCACCGATTCGAACACGGCACGCCTGCTGGGGACGATGAACACGCACAACCTGCTGCTGGGCTGCACGCCGGTGGTCAACCTGTTCCGCCAGCGCGGCGAGCCTATCCGCCTCACGCACACGGCCGCCAGCTATCCCGTGCTGGCCGATGCGCGCCGCGCGTATGCGTTCGAGGTGCAGGCCATCGACTCGGTCAAGCTGGTGCGGCAGACGCCGCAGGGCGAATCCGTGGTGGAATTCCGCCCATTCTATTCGCTGCGCCATGGCGAGACCCCGGCCAGGGATGGCCACTACTGGGTCATGCGGCGCGACGAGATCATCGCCAGCAAGAGTCCCGGCTACGAGATGCAGATCTCGATCGTCGACATCGATTTCGATCCGGCCGCGGTGGAAACGGACACGCTCAGCCTGGAGCTGAGCTGCACCAACCGCGACTTGCCTGCGCAGCTGACCTACGGCTTGCACGGCGGCGACCTGTTCCTCGAGGGCGGCTCCAGCGTGCGCAGCATCAGCCTGCTGCGCAAACCCAGCGAGTCGCACCGTTTCGAACGGGGCAGGGGCGCCCACTGGCGGTTGATTTCGCATCTGTCGCTGAATCACCTGTCGCTGGCCGGCAGCGGCCTGGAAGCGTTCCAGGAAATGCTGGCACTGTACGACTTGCCGCGCTCGGCCACGTCGCAGCGGCAAATCCGCGGCATCACGGCCATCGCCCACCAGGCCGCCAATGCCTGGCTGCCAGGCAATCCCTTCGCTTGCCTGGTGCGCGGCGTCGAAGTGCGGCTGACGATAGATGAAGAGGCCTTCGTCGGCAGCGGCATCCACGCCTTTGCGCATGTGATCGAGTGCTTCCTGGGCTTGTATGTGCATGCGAACAGCTTCACGCAGCTGGTGGTGCTGGCAAAAAAATCAGGAGAGGAGCTGTGGCGATGCAAACCACGCAGCGGCGATTCGAGCCTAGTGTAATCGAGCGCCTGTTTGCCCAGCCTTGCCGCTTCCAGTACTTCCAGGCGGTACGCATGCTGGAGCTTTGGCTCAGGCGCAATGGCTTGCCGCACGACGATGCGGTGGCCAGTTTCCTGCGCTTCCAGAATTCCGTCTCGCTCGACTTCGCCCCCAGCCAGATCGAAGCGCTGGCGCCCGAGCCGCGCGAACTGGCCACGGACGCCAACGCCCTGGGCGCGGCGCTGCGCAGCGCCCAGCTGAAATATGTGCGCGTCACGCCAGCCTTCATGGGTTTTCTCGGCGTCGCCGGCGCGCTGCCGCTGCACTATACGGAACGCATCGCCACGCACCAGCTGTATGAAAAGGACGAGGGGCCGCGCGCCTTCCTCGACACGTTCTCGAACCGCGCCCTGGCCTTGTTCTATGAAGCCTGGCGCAAGTACCGGCTGGAGCTCACGTATCAGCTCGATGGCAAGGACCAGTTCCTGCCGCTGCTGCTGTCGCTGGCAGGGCTGGGCAACGCCTCGCTGCGCCAGCGTCTGGCGGGGGACGGCACGGGCGTGCTCGACGAATCGGTGGGCTACTTTGCCGCCGCCATGCGCCACCGGCCGCCGTCGGCCGTGATGATTGGCCAGGTGCTGTCCGAGTATTTCGGGCAGCGCGTCGCCGTCAGCCAGTTTGTCGGCTGCTGGTACGACGTGCCGCGCGAGCAGCAAAGCACGCTGGGCGGCAGCAACGCCGTGCTGGGCGCCACCGCCATGGTCGGTGCGCGCGTCTGGCAGCGCGACTTGCGCCTGCGGCTGACCATCGGCCCCCTGGCCCGCCGCCACTTCGACGCTTTCCTGCCCGGCGGCGCGGCCGCCCTCGCGCTCGAGAAAATGCTCGCCATGTTCACCGGCCTGTGCCTGGAATACGAAGTGCAGCTGGTGCTGCGCGCCGCCGACGTGCAGGGCGTGGCGCTGGCAGTGCCGCGCAGCGGCGGGCGGCTGGGCTGGGACAGTTTCCTGATCACCGGCGGCGAGGCGTGCGACCGCGCCGATGTCCGCTATGAACTGCATGCGCCGGCTTGAGCGCGCCACTCCACCGATTTCGCCAACCATCACCCGACAAGGACCGCCGCCCCATGAGCATCAACCTGAAAACCCTGATCAGCAAGTTGAACGACACCTGCCGCACGGCCGCCACGCGCGCGGCCAGTCTGTGCGTCGGGCTGGGGCAGTATGAAGTCGACCTGGAGCATGTCTTTCTCGCCTTGCTGGAGCAGCCGCGCAGCGATTTCGTGCTGATTGCCCGCAGGAGCGGTGTCAGCGTGAGCATGCTGGAAGCGGATTTGCGCGCCGAAGTGGCGCGCCTGCAGACGGGCAATGCGCGCACGCCCGTGTTTTCCGTGCGCCTGCCGAAACTGTTCGAGCATGCCTGGCTGATCGCTTCGCTCGATTTGCGGGCCGGGCGGCAGGTGAGCATCCGCAGCGGTCACCTGCTGCAGGCGCTGCTGACCGAGCCGGAACTGGCGCAGCTGGCCTACCGGGGCTCGGCGCTGTTCCACGAATTCAAGCTCGACGAGATCAAGCACGGGCTCGACAAGCTGACCGAGGGTTCGCAGGAAGCCGGCGAGGCGGCTGCAGGGCAGGAGGGGGCGGGCGACGCCGGCGGCGATCCCGTGGGGGAATTGGCCGGCGCGGCGGCGTCGAAAACGCCGGCGCTGGACCAGTTCACCGTCAACCTGACGGCGCGCGCGCGCGCCGGCAAGGTCGATCCCGTGATCGGGCGCGACATGGAAATCCGCCAGGCGATCGATATCCTGATGCGGCGGCGCCAGAACAATCCCATCCTGACGGGCGAGGCCGGGGTCGGCAAGACGGCCGTGGTGGAGGGCCTGGCGCTGCGCATCGTGCAGGGCGACGTGCCCGACATCCTGCAGGGCGTGGAAATCCACACGCTGGACATGGGCCTGCTGCAGGCCGGCGCCAGCGTCAAGGGCGAGTTCGAGAACCGCCTGAAAAACGTCATCGCCGAAGTGGGCAAGAGCGCGCACGCCATCATCCTCTTCATCGACGAGGCGCACACGATGATCGGCGCCGGCGGCAGCGCCGGCCAGAACGACGCGGCCAACTTGCTGAAACCGGCACTGGCGCGCGGCGAGCTGCGCACCATCGCCGCCACCACGTGGGGCGAATACAAGAAATATTTTGAAAAGGATGCCGCGCTGGCGCGCCGCTTCCAGGTCGTCAAGATCGAGGAACCGAGCGAAGAGCTGGCGTGCGCCATGTTGCGCGGCATGGCGCCGCTGATGGAACAGCATTTCAAGGTGCGCATCTTCGACGAGGCGATCACCGAAGCCGTGCGCCTGTCGCACCGCTACATCGCGGGCCGCCAGCTGCCGGACAAGGCCATCAGCGTGCTAGATACGGCCTGCGCCAGGGTGGCGCTGGGGCAGAGCGCCACGCCGGCCCTGCTCGACAGCGTGGCGCGCCGGCGCGAGCGCATCGATGCGGAAGCTTCGGCCCTGGCGCGCGAGGAGAGCGGCGGCGCGCGCCATGGCGCGCGGCTGCAGCAACTCGACGTCGAACGCGGCGCCGCCACGCAGGAACACGCGCAGCTGGCCGCGCGCTGGGATGGCGAAAAGGCGCTGTCGGAACAGATCCAGGCGATCCGCCGGCAGCTCGAGGAGGGCAAGCCAGCCGACGCGGGCCAGGGGCGCGAGCTGCTGGCGCTGCAGGCCGAGCTGGCGTCGCTGCAGGGCGAGACACCGCTGGTGCCGGTGCAGGTCGACGGCCACGTGGTGGCGGAAATCGTCGCCGGCTGGACCGGTATCCCGCTGGGCAAGATGGTCAAGGATGAACTCAAGACGGTGCTGCGGCTGAAGGGCTTGCTGCAGGAGCGCGTGCTGGGCCAGCCCCACGCGATCGAGGCGGTGGCGCAGCGCGTGCGCACGGCGCGCGCCAACCTGGACGACCCGGACAAGCCGAAGGGCGTGTTCCTGTTCGTCGGCCCGTCCGGCATCGGTAAGACGGAAACGGCGCTGGCGCTGGCCGACGTGCTGTACGGCGGCGAACGCAAGCTCATTTCCATCAACATGAGCGAATACCAGGAAGCCCACAGCGTGTCGGGGCTGAAGGGTTCGCCGCCCGGCTATGTCGGCTATGGCGAAGGCGGCGTGCTGACCGAGGCGGTGCGCCGCAATCCGTACAGCGTGCTGCTGCTCGACGAGGTGGAAAAGGCGCATCCTGATGTCATGGAGCTGTTCTTCCAGGTCTTCGACAAGGGCGTGATGGACGATGCCGAGGGACGCGAGATCGATTTCAAGAATACCATCATCATCCTGACCTCGAACGTGGCGTCGGCCGCCATGATGCAGGCGTGCCTGAACCTGCCGCAAGAGCAGTTGCCGACGCCGGAGCAGCTGGAGCTGGCCATCCGTCCGCAGCTGCTGAAGGTTTTCAAGCCCGCGTTCCTGGGGCGCCTGAAGGTGATTCCCTATTATCCGCTCGGCGACGATGTGCTGGCCCGTATCATCGGCCTGAAGCTGGGCCGCATCGCGGCCCGCATCGCCGCCAATCACCAGGCCGAGTTCCTCTACGACGAGGCGCTGGTCGAGGCGGTGCTGGCGCGCTGCACCGAAGTCGATTCGGGCGCGCGCAATGTCGACAATATCCTGAATGGCAGCCTGCTGCCGGAAATCGCCGAAGCCGTGCTGGCGCGCATGGCGGAAGGGCAGGGCATCAGCCGCATCAAGGCCAGCGCCGGCAAGCAGGGGCAGTTCCGGTACACGATCAAATAGGCGTCTAGCCGGCTCAGTGGCCGCTGCCGGGCGCAATGCCCAGCAGCTCCTCGATGTGGGCCAGCGAGGCGCCGTCCTTGACCACGCCGCGCAGCCATTCGTGCAGGTTCTGCTCGCCGGCGTTGGCGGCTTTGTCGGCGAAGTAGGAGACGGGGCTGTGCGGTTCCGTCTGGCGGAAGTACTGCGCCACCTGGCGCAGCTGCGCCAGCGCCTGGGCGCGGCTTTGCAGCTCGCCGGGCGCCGCCGGCAGCAGCGCCGGCATGGCAGCCACCGCCGCCTGGCCGCCAGCCGGCATCGGCGCGGCGGCGACGCTGGAGGCAGGGATGGCCGTGGCGGCGGCAGGCAGGGCGAGCTGTATCGCCTGCAGGGCCTCGCGCGCCATGGAAAAGCCCGGGCTATCCCTGCCCAGGCGGGTATCGGCCGCCTGTTCCAGCTCGCCCAGCGCGTCCAGGCAGAACTGGGCGTCGGCGGCAAAGGCGGCGCGGAACTGCGCCGACGTGCCGCGCCGCGCCGCCTCCATGTCCACCAGCTTGGTGCCGTTGACGCCGTCCTGGTTGCTGGCGGCCCGCTTGCGCGCCGTCTCGAAGTCGACCGTCGACCAGCCGCCCGACTGCTTGTCCGTCAGCGCCATGGCGCGCACGAGGGACGGCGTGCGCGCCAGGATCCAGCTCAGGTTGCCGATGCGCTGCTCGTGGTCGTCGCCATCGGGCTGCGGGTACAGGCCCAGGTCCCAGTACTGGCGCAGCAGGCCCGCCAGCAGGCGATAGCCTTCGCCCAGGCCGCGCAAATGGTCTTGCCTGGCGCAAGCTTCGGCCAGCCAGGCGGCGAGCCGCAAGTCCTTGCTCTTTTCGCCCAGCAGGGTGGCGCAGCGCTGCAGTACGAAGGCCCAGTCGGCTTCCTTCAGGTCGGTGACCCACTCGCCCTGGTCGAGCGTAGGGTCATCGAACTTGCGCGCCTGGCCGATGGCGTCGAAGTCGGTGGAGAAGGACAGATCGACGCCGCATGGCTGTTCGGCGCTGATGGGAAGCAGGAGCTGGTCGGCTGAAATCATGTGTGTTCTCGGCAGTGGGGCGGATGGCTTGCGGGAAGCGTGGCGGTCTTACTGGACCATGCGAAATTCGATGCGGCGGTTGCGCGCGCGGCCATCGGCGCTGTCATTGCTGGCGATGGGACGGTCCGGGCCCTGTCCGGAAGCGCTGAGCAGGTCGCCGTCGATGCCCTTGCCGGCCAGGTAGGTCTTGACCGCCTCGGCGCGCGCCTGGCTCAGGTTCTGATTGCTGGCGCGCAGTCCCAGGTTGTCGGTGTGGCCGATGATGTCCACCTTGCGGCCCGCCAGCTTGTGCAGCGCCGCGCTCATTTCGTCGAGGATGGCGCGGCCAGACGGCGTCAGCGTGGTCTTGCCGCTCTCGAATTCGATGGTGCGGTTGGCCAGCGTGCCGTCGAGGATGTTCTGGTCGGAGGCGGACACGCGCAAGCCGTTGTTGACGGTGTACGTGGGATTGAGGCTGGTGGCGAAGTCGCTGGCGATCTTTTGCCGCTGCGCCTCGTTGGCCACTTCGCCGCGCACGCTGACCACGCTGCCTTCGATCTTCAGCTGGCCGCGGCGGATCTGCTTGAGGTCCGCCGTCAGCAGCTTTTGCACATAGGCGTTCCAGTTGGCTGGCTGCGCGACTTGGCCGACGGCGATCTGGTCGACCACCTTGTCGGCGCCATACAGTTCGCGCAGACGCACCAGCACCGCCGCCTTGGCCGCTTCGTCCGGCACCGTGCCGCTGGCCAGGACCTGGCCCGGTTGCGGCGTGGCGGCGGCGGGCGCCGAGACAGCGGCCGCCGGCACGGCGGCGCTTTGCGCGCTGGCGCCGGCCGGGGCGAATACCAGGCTGAGAAGGATGGCAAGGCGGAGGTGGCGCATGATCAGGTCCCGATGAAGGCGGCACGAAACGTGTCATGCGCCGATTTGAGTGACAGGTTGGGCTGTGCGAGGTAGCTCGAGGCTTTCTTGATGGCGTAGTCGCTGTTGGCGTGTTCCTCGACCCAGGCCAGGTCGTCGAAACCGATGTGGTGTTCCAGCGCAGCCTGCGGTTCCATGATGGCGTGCAGGGTCTGCGCCGAGGCGCCGCAAAAGCCCAGCACCAGCGCATGGCGGCCGCGGATGCGGGTGATGAACAGCGCCAGTTCGAAATCGGCGCGCGCCAGGAACGGGGCGATCAGGTGCATCCAGAAGGCTGCCACCAGATTGCGGTACAGCGGGTCGGCCGGCAGCGGCAGTTCCAGGCTTTTTTCCAGCCGGCTGGAGCTGCTGGCCATGACGGGCTGCAGCAGCATGCCCAGGGCCAGCAGCACCTGGCGCACGGAACCGCCAAAACCCGTGGGCGCCAGCAGGGCGTCGAGCGCGCCCACCGTCTGCAAGCCGAGGAAATCGTCGAAGGCGGCATCGTAGGCGCTGCCGCGCAAGTCCAGTTCGATGCTGGCGCCCGCCGCGGCGGCCGGCAGCGCGGCGCCGGCCGCCGCGCCGCACATTTCGGCGCTCAGAGCATCGAGGCGGTTCCACAGGCGCGACAGCACAAGCGGACTGGTCGGCACGAAGCCGGCTGGCTGCGCCACTTCCATGGCGCCCATCATCAGGAAGGGAAAGCGGCGCGACGAGGCATCGCTGCTGGCGGCGATGTGCCCGGCGATGGCGCGGCCGCGGCGCGGGCCGATGAAGGCGAAATGCAGCGGCGGCAGCGCGTCGTAGGTCAGCTTCCAGCGCGCATCGGCCGTCATCAGTTCCATGGCGTTGGCCAGCCACTCATCGAGCATCTTCAGCAGGGCCGGGTTGTCGCCGTGCTTGATGAAGTCGCCGCGGCTGGGGATCTTGCCGAAATAGCCGATCTGGGTAACGGTAGGGCGGCTCATGGCGTGTTCCCGGCGATGGCGGTGGCCGTTTCCGGCGCGCCGATGACGACCGATTCCGGCAGCTTCAGGCCGCGGAAACCCTGGTTGCCGGCGGAGGTGGCGGCCGGCGCGGTCGCGGCCACGATCTTCAGGTTGGCCATCACGGTGACGCCGCCGTTCTCCCAGCTCAGTTCGAATACGCCGCCCTCCTTGCGCGTGCGCCTGGCCGAGTCGATCATCTTCTTCAGGCCGAAATGACCCGGTTCGTTCAGCAGTACCACGGTGCGCCCTTCCGGCGTGATGGCGCTGATGCGCGAGCCGGGCACGCCCTGCGGATTGGGCCAGACCATGTGCACCCAGGGCTGCGGCTGGCCGCGCCAGCGCAGCGCCTGGCCATCGATCTCGATCGTATATTCGGTGGCGCCGGGCGCGCTCAGCGCCTGCAGGTCGAAGCGCGTCTGCGCTTCGGCGGCGCCGGCCGCCGTGGCCACGCCGTTGGCGCTGAGCGGAGCGACCCAGCCGGGCAGGCTGGCCACCACCGGCGGCGCCAGGGTGATGCCCATCGCGGCCCAGGTCCTGGCGCTGATGGCGTCGCCGCGCCGCACGACCAGCGGGCCGATGGTGGTGTTGAAGAACTTGGCGATGGCGCCTTCCGGGCCGAATACCTGGCCGATGTCGGCATTGCTCGCCTCGATGCGCGAGTCGGGCGCGAACGGATATTTCGGCGCCAGGGTTTTCTGGAACGGTTCGAGCACCTGCGCCAGCCATACCTTGTTGATTTCCGTCTCGGTGGGCTTGACGATGACGGCGAAGGTCTGCATCAGCGGGCGCACCAGCAGCGGGCGGATGGCCTGCTTTTGCGGGTCGCTCATGCCGGTCAGCATCTGCTCGTCCACGTATTTCAGCGCGTCGGCCAGCTCCGAGCCGCTGCCATCGAGCGTCTGCTGCATCAGCTGCTTGGCGCCGGGGCCCGTGTCGCCCTGGTTCTTGATCTGGTTGAAGCGCACGCGCAGCTTCGACAGGGCCGCCAGGTACCCGCGCATGGGCGAGGCTTCCTTGTCGCGCGCCACCACCAGGCGCGCCACGCCGGAAAATTCGCGGCCGACGGGCCCCATCGGCATGGCGCTGCCGGCCTGGCCCGCCGCCGCGGCGGCAGGCTTCTGGCGCAGCACCGTTTCGCGAAACCAGTCCATCGCCCCGCGCTGGGCGCGCTGCAAGCCCTGACCCAGCAGGGACGGGTTGTCCCACGAGGTTTCCTGGTACACCGTTTCGATCAGTTTGTTGAGGGGCGAGGCTTGCGGATCGCCGAGGCGGTTCATCGCCTGCGCCGCATTGTCGAAGCCGTTCAATTCGCGGATGCTGACGCCCTGGATGAATTTCTGCCACTCCCGCGCGTAATCGGTCTTGTACAGTTCCACCAGCGCCTTCTGGATCTGTTCCGGGCTGCCTTCCAGGGTCAGGTCGTCCTTCGACGCCGTTTTCAATACCCAGTCGGCGCTTTGCAATTCGCGGTTGGCCGCTTCCTGGAAGGCCTGCTGGATGTATTTTTCCCACGCGTCGCGCGTGAAGGTGCCGGGGATGGCGTAGCTGCCCAGCACCAGTTCCTTGTCCTGCTCGCCAACGATGCGTGCCACCGTCATCGACGGGAAGCGCGTGGCGGCGCGCGCCTTCACGTCCGCATACACGCGATCGCGCGCCGGCATGCCGCGCACCACGCGCCGCAGGCTGTCGCGCGACTGGTCGGCCAGGGCCAGCTTGTTCTCGATCTGCGGCCAGGACGGGTCGTCGATCTGCGTCAGGTAGAACGAGATCAGGCGTTCGGCGCTGCGGATCATCTGTTCGCGCGGCATGTTGCCCCGGTTGGCGTCGAGCCAGCCGCGCCAGTAGCGGGTCAGCTGGTCGTTCAGGTGGCCGGCCTCGGCGCGCGACTTGTCGCCCAGCATCAAGTAGGTTTTCAGGGCATTGTAGGCATCCTCCACATTCGTCGGCGCGGCATCCTTGAAGGGCTGGCTTGTCGTACCGACCGCCGTACCGGCTGCCGTGCCGACTGTGGCAGCGGCCGCCGTGCCGGCCGGCGCCGCCGTCAGCGGCTGCAGCCGGTCGGCGCCCGCGTTCACTTCCGCGAGGAAGGACTCCAGCGATTGCGCCACCGGCGCGAGCATGACTTCCTTGAGACCGGAAAAATACTCCTCGCGCAGTTTGCGCTCCAGCAAATCCCCCTGGTACAGGCCCAGGCTGAGCGCCAGCGGCCGCTTGCTGCGGTACGCCTCCAGCTGCTCGATGCGGTCCTGCATGATTTCCAGGGCCTGGAAGCGCGACTGCAGGTCCAGGCGCTGGTCCTGCACCTTGATGGCCTGCTCCAGGTCGGCCTGCACGTTGGCCGCCAGCTGGCGGTTGGCCAGGTAGGACCAGCTCCAGCCGCCCAGCGCCAGGCCGGCCAGCGCGATGGCGGTGAAAAACGTGGCATAGCGCAAGCGTGTCTTGCGTGGGCTGGCGTATTGCGCCACCAGTTCCCTGTCGGCGAAGATCACCTTGCGAAACAGGTTCAGCAGGAAATAGCCGTGCTGGTCCTGGGCCTGGACCGTCTTGTGTTCCTGCTGCTGCGGCTTGAGGTCGAAGCGCTGGGCCACCCGTTCCGACGAGGCGGAGACGGAGGCGCCTTCCTGCAGCGCGCTGGTGAAATAGAAACCGCGGAAGACGGGCTTGAACTGGAAGGGATTTTCCTCGAACAGGGTGGCGATGAAGGCGCGCAGCGGTCCCTTTACGGAACTGAATTCCAGCGGGAAGGTGAATACGCCGGGCGGCATGCGCTCGCGTCCCAGCAGCGACATATTGGCCAGGCTGAGGTCCTTCAAGCCATCGTACAGCTCGTCGAAGCGCTGGTCGAACTGCTCCAGCACATCCTGCTTCGAGCTGTTGACGCTGTAGGGCAGGGTGGCGCCCCAGACCTTGTCGCGTTCGGCGCGCTCGGCATCCTGGAAAAATTCGCTGAAGCCGGTGATCAGGTCGGCCTTGGTAAAGACCACGTACACGGGCGCATGGACTTCCAGCTTCTCCGTCAGTTCCTGCACGCGCTGGCGCAGGTTCTTGGCCAGTTCGATGGCGAATTCCGGCTTGCTGCCGGTCAGCTCGGCAATGCTGACGGCGATGATGATGCCGTTGATCGGCGCGCGCTTGCGGTGCTTTTTCAGCAGGCCGAGAAATCCGAACCATTCGGCGCGGTCTTCATCGTTGATGGCGTAGCGCCCGGCCGTGTCGAGCAGGATGCCGTCGGTGGTGAAAAACCAGTCGCAGTTGCGGGTACCGCCCATGCCTTGCACGATCTTGCTGTCGACAAAAGGAAACTGCAGGCCGGAATTGGCGATCGCCGTGCTCTTGCCGGCGGCGGGGTTGCCGATGATCATGTACCACGGCAATTCATATAGCGCGGCATCGCCCGACAGCTGGCCCAGCCGCGACGTCTTGATGGTATTGATCGCTTCCAGCATGCGCTTGCGGATGGCTTCGGTTTCCTCGCGCTGCACCGGACCGGCCTTGGGCGCGGCGCCGGCCGCCTGCTGCTCCAGCATGCTGTTGAAGCTGGCGCCCTCGCGCCGGCGCCGGCGGCGGCGCAGCCACCACACGATGGCGCCCAGCAGCGCCGCCGCGGCCAGCAAGGGCAGCAGCCGCATGGCCGGCCAGTCGAAAATGGCGGCGCAGGCGAACAGCAGCAGGATGGCGGCCGCGATGCCGAGGATGAGCAGGCTGGTGCGTGAAGTCAGGGAGTGCCAGAATCGTTGCATCATAGTTTTATAGTGTGCAAACCGTTAAGGTGCGTGAATGGGACGTCGCTGTATCAGGTGGTGCCGTGACTGTTTTCCGCGCGCGGGCCAATGACGAGGGCGCCGCGCTGCAGTGGATCGAGGTTGCTGAGACATAAAACGTGCGCACCGTCGTCGGCCGCCTGCCGCGCCATGGCCAGTGCGGCCAGCGTCGTGACGGCGCCGCACTGGCCGCATGCGGTGCCGACGCCCAGCACCTGCTCGCCCAGGTCCAGCTGGGGCAAGATGGCACCGGCGCACTGCATCAGTTCGAGCACGCGGTTGGCGCGCTGGTCGGTATCGGCGCTGACCAGCGCGATGCCGGCCGCCGCATCGTCGCCGGCTGCCGCCAGCGCCTGCCGGCCCAGTTCCGCCAGCATGCTCTTGTCGGCCGGGCCGCGCTGGCTGGCGCCTTGCGGCAGTTCGCCCGTGGCGGCGCGGTGCAGCAGGACAGGCGCCGGCTCGTCCGGTGGCGCCGTCGCGCCAGAGATGGCCAGCAGCAGGCCGGCCGCGCCTTCGCCGGGAATCTGCCCGTTCGCCTGGCTGGCGCTGAACAGCTGGCCCTGGCTCGCCAGGACATGCACGCGCAGCTCGCCCAGGTGCGAATCGCAGGCCAGCACGATGGACAGGCCGGGAGGCTGCGGTGGCGCGGCATGGCCGGCAAGCTGGTTCAACAGGGCAAACGGCGCCGGTGGCCGGGTGGCGGCTTCGGCGGGCGGCGGCAATGTCTGCGCTGGCCAGCCCTGCTCGCGCGCCAGGTAGCGCAGCCAGGCGTCGCCGGCCTGGCGCTGGGCGGCGCTCCACGAGGCCGGCAGCAGCAGGTGCAGCCGCAGCATGGGCGGCGCGCTGGCCGGCGAGGCCCGTGCGCCGGCGGACAGCGCATGCTGCAGGGCTTCGTCCACCAGTTCGGCCAGCACTTCGGCGCCCAGGGCCAGCGCGCGCACGTCTTCCGGATTGAAGGGAAACGGTTCGCTGGCCAGGCCGGCCTGCGGATGCTCGCGCAGCCAGGCGGCCAGCACTTGCTGCTGCTCTTCTTCGTCGATGCCGTCCACCCTGCCGCACAGCAGGGGATAGCCGTCTTCATCGAGCAACTGGCCGTCGAGCGCGGGTCGCGCCTGGCGGGAGCGCATGGCGGCCAGCAATTCTGACGGCGTGGCGCCGCCCGGCATGCGCAGGGTGGCCGCCACGATATGCAGCGGCAGCGGTGCCGCGGGAGGTGTCGCCGCCTCGGCCTGGAGTGGCGCTGCCAGACCCGGCGCCGCCAGGGCTGGCCCGGCCAAGAGCCTGGCCAACAGTTTTTTACCCAGCCACAGCATCAATAGCAGGGCCAGCGGTAGCGCCAGCATGGCGCCGGCCAGTTCGCCCGGCGTCGGCATGCGCGTGCTGTCGCGCCAGTAGGCGATGGCGCCCGTCCAGCTCAGCGCAAAGACGGACACGGTCAGCAGGCCGCGTCGCAACCAGGGGCGCATCAGCGGGCTCCTCCGCGTATGGGCAGGGCCGTCATGCCTGGTCGATGGTGGCTTGCTGGCTGGCGATCAGCAACGCCCCGCAGCTGGTCTTGTCGCCGTGGCGCGCCACGGGCTTGCCATCGACGATGAAGCTGGAGTCGCCGCTGACGATGGGGCAGACGCCATGGCCGGGCAGGGGACAGGCGACCTTGTCGCCGACCCGCGCCATGCCGATGCCGCCGCTGTCGCTCACCGCCGATGCTTCCAGCACGGTGCCGCCATGCGATGTCTTGTCGCCCAATCTGATTACCGGACCCGCCATACGCGCTCCCCTCAGTGTTTTTTCATTACGCCGGGCAGGCGCAGTTCGGTATGCCCGAAATCCATCATTTTCCAGCGTCCACCCCAGGTCATGCCGACCGATTCGGCCACTTCGCCATACAGCTGGTAGCCGCGCATGGCCCACGGGTCCTTCTCGGAAATGACCAGCTTGCCATTGCGCAGGAAGGCGCAGTCGGCCGCCAAGCCGTACTGGTGCCAGCTTTGAAAGGCGGCCGCGTTGCTGACGTTGGGACCCATGCCCGCCAACATGTCTTGCCGCTCGGGGCTGCGATAGCCTTCCAGCAGCGCCATCTCGTAGCCATGCTTTTCCTTCATGATCTTGAAGACCAGCAGCAAGCGCTGGGCGTATTCCACATTCAGCAAGGTCCAGTTGCGGCTGGCCGATACCAGCAGCGGGCGCTCCTGGCGCACTTCTTCCGTGGCAAACACGAGCGGCGGCAGGTCGACGGGCGGCACCAGCTGTTCGCCCTGCAGCAGGCTGGCGACCTGCGTATTCATTTCGCGCGTCGATACATCGTAGGCGCCCAGCATGGATTTGCTGTCGGCCATCAGGGCCAGCAGGGTCGGCAGGCTGAGCGCAGCCACGCCCGCGAGACACAGCAGGTAATGACGGCGCAGCAAGTCGGCAGTGCGGGCCCACAGCGCGCTGCTGCGCTGTCCCAGGCTGGCCATGCCCGTCTGCCGGCGCCTGGCCACGCGCTGCAGGCAGGCGGTGAGGCGCTGCTCCGCGCCATCGACGGCATGCAGCACGAAATCGCGCCCGGCCGGGAACAGGATCAGCCAGCTGATCAGGCATGCCAGGATGAAATACAGCGCTACCGCGAGTAAGAACACGCTAACCTCAATCAAGAAATGTTTGGCTGCGGGGAACGGTGCTGCCCATCGGGAAAAACAGTGAATCGATGGATATTGCCTGGAAGTATATCTTACAAAACTGATAATTAAGGGGGGCTTTTTTCAATTGTGCGGAGGGTGCGCACTGTTGATTTTATGGCACGCGTCATGATTTTGTTGAATAGCGTAAAGTCTTGCAAATATTACAGGAGCGCACATTTTGCGAACTCATGACGATAGCCCCCGGCTCCCGGCCCGGCCCAGCCTGTTGACGCAGGCGCAGCAGGCGGAGGCCGACCGTAACCGCATCCTGAGCACGCTCGAGGGTGGCAATGCCGGCGCGTCCGCGAAGGCCAGGCGCCGCAGCCTGGCCCTGCGCGGAGGCGTGGGCGCGTTGCTGCTGTTATTGGCAGCGGGCGTCTGGCTGGGGCAGCGCGGCGAACGGGTTGGCGACGACGATGCGCGGGCGGCGCCGGTTTCCCCGCCCGTCGCCACCACCGCGCCCGCCGCCGTGGAAGCGCCTCCGGTCGTCGCCAGCATCCGTGACGAGGCGCTGCCCGGCGCCGCCGCACCGCAGCAGAGCCTGAGCGAGATGCTCGATGCCGGCGCTGCCGCCACAGCCGCCACTGCCGCTGCCCGGAACGCGGGTGCCGCGCACCCCGGCGATGTCCTGAGCAAGGCGCTGGAAACGCCGTCGCCCCCAGCCGCCGCCTCGAAACCCGTCACGAAACAGGTGGCCAAGGCGCCCCGTCCGGCAGCCAAAAAACCGCCGGCGAAAGGGCCTGCGGCCACGCCCGCCCGCCGCGCGGAAGACAGCGATATCGCCCTGCTGTCGGCCCTGCTGGCACACGCGCAGGCCGCGCCGGCGCCGAAGAAAACCGTTCCCAATCTGCGGACCCAGTTGCAGCAATGCGCGGCGCTCAAGCGCGACGCCGCCGCCGCGTGCCGCGCGCGCGCCTGCCAGGGCCATGCCGATAACGCGCAATGCAAGGCCGGGCAAGTTGCCGTGAAAGGCGAAAAATGAGCGCCGCCAGCGCCGCTCAGGTCAACGCTTCCCTCGCTGGTTTCAGCAGTGTGACGCGGTTGTATGAGCTGTCGCTGGACGGCGGCGACGCCGGCGACGGCGGGACGGCGCAGTGGCTGGTGGAAGCGTTTGTCGCCGACGAGCAGTTGCAGGCCGTGGGCGTGCGCGACGTCATCGTGCTGTCCACGCAGGCGAATGTGGCGCTGGCGCCTCTGCTGGGCAAGCGGGCCGCGCTGCACGTCAGCCTGGCCGACGGCAGCCGCGCTGTCTTCAGCGGCTATGTCAGCGAAGCGGCGATGCTGGGCAGCGACGGCGGACTGGCCCGTTTCCGGCTGCGCCTGACGCCGTGGCTATGGCTGTTGAGCCAGGTACGCAACAGCCGCGTCTGGCAAGACAAGAGCGTCATCGAAATCGTCGACAGCGTGTTCCAGGCTTACGCGCCGCAAGCCGACTGGCGCTGGAGCGGCGACACGGGGCCGTTCATGGCCGAGGTGCCGCCGCGCAGCTATTGCTGCCAGTACCGCGAGTCGGACCTGGCCTTCGTCACGCGCCTGCTGGGCGAAGAAGGCCTGGCTTGGCGTTTCGAAGAACACGAGGGTGGCCATTGCCTGGTACTGTTCGCCGACAGCAGCGCCTTGAGCGCGGTGCCTGAAGACGCCAGCAGCGCGCAAGGCGGCGGCATCCGTTTTCATGGCGCGCGGGCCATGGAGCAGGCCGACGCCATCCAGGCGCTCAGCCGGGCACACGCCTTGCGCACGGCGGTGGCGACCGTGCTCAGCTACGATTACAAGGCCAAGAAGGCCGTCAGCGCCAGCGTGCCGACGCGCTTGGCGCCGGGTGGGAAAAATGCGCCCATGCTGGAAAGCTATGACACGCCAGGCCAGTATTTCTATGCCAATGCGGCCCAGGCCGAACACTATGCCTTGTTGCGGATGCAGGCGCTCGAAGCGCGCGTCGAACGCTGGCAGGCGCGTTCGACGGTGCGCACCTTGCGTGCCGGCACGCGCTTTACTCTGACGCAGGGACCGTTGCAGCAGGACGGCGCCGACGCGCCGGCGCTGGTCGTGCTGCGCGTGTACAGCGTGGGCGTGAATAACTTGCCGGCGCCCGCCAGGCAGGGCCTGGCTGAGCTATTCGGCCCCATACCCGAATTGCTGCAGGAAGGCCTGGCTGGCCAGGCGCTGGCGCCGCGCGATATCGCGCATGTCCAGCAAGTGATCGCCCAGGCGGTCGAGAGTGGCTATGCCAACCATATTGAGGCGATCGCGGCCGATACGCCATGGCGCCCGGCACCAGAGGGCGGCGATGCGCGCCACCATCCGGCACCGACGGCCCGCGGCAGCCAGAGCGCCATCGTCGTCGGCGCCGACGGCAGCGCCAGCGGCGGCAGCGAGATCCATTGCGACAAGCTGGGCCGGGTGCGCATCCGTTTCCACTGGCAGCAGGAAGGCTGCGCCACCTGCTGGGTACGCGTGGCGCAGCGCTCGGCCGGCGGCGGCATGGGCAGCCAGTTCCTGCCGCGCATCGGCCAGGAAGTGCTGGTGCAATTCCTGGAAAACGATATCGACCGCCCCATCATCGTCGGCGCCCTGTACAACGGGCAGGGCGAGGGCGGCGTCGCGCCCTCGCCGGGCGGCATCACGGACAAGCCCGCGGATGCCCGTGTCTTCGAACCGGCGCGCGACCATGCGCCATCGGCGCAGGGCAACATGGCCGGCGGCAACAGTCCGGTCTGGCATGGCGCGGCCGGCGGCAGCGCCGGCCACCGCAACGGCGCGGCGCAATGGGGTATCCGCAGCAAGGAATTCGGCGCCGCCGGCTACAACCAGTTGCTGTTCGACGATACCGACCAGCAGGGGCGCATCCAGCTCAAGAGCAGCCATGCGGCAAGCGAACTCAATCTTGGCCACCTGATCCATGCGGCCGACAATTACCGGGGCAGCCTGCGCGGCATGGGCGCCGAGCTGCGCACCGACGCTTACGGCGCCGTGCGGGCCGGCGCCGGGCTCCTGATTTCCAGCTACCTCGTCAACCACGACGCGCAGGCGCGCGATCCGGCCGGCGACAATGCGCCGGGCATGGTCTTGCTCAAGCAGGCGGCCAAGCTGGGTGCAACCTTCAGCGCCGCCGCCGTCACGCACAAGACGGTCGCGTATGCGAGCCACTTGGGGCCGGCCAAGGCGAATGCCAGTGTGCTCGACGAAAAGGCGGCGCCCTTGCCGGCATTCCTGACCAGCGTCTCCGGCATGCTGAGCCAGGACGATACGGCCGCCGCCAGGCGCGACGCGGCGGGCAAACCGACCAGCCCCGGCGATGACAAGTTGCCGCACAGCAGCGACGCCATCATCGCCATTGCCGCCCGCGCCGGCCTGGGCGTGCTGGCGGGCCAGGATATCCAGCTGGCAAATGGCGAAACCACCTCCTTGATGAGCGGTCTGGACACCCAGTTCGTCGGCGGCGGCCAGCTGCGTGTGCACAGCGGCCAGGCCATCGGCGCCCTGGCCGGCGTCGTCAAGGCGGGCGAGAACAATATCGGCCTGCAATTGATCGCCGCCAAACAGGCCATCGACCTGCAGGCGCAGGCCGACGTGCTCAACGTGCAGGCGCGCGAGGAAGTCAACATCGTCAGCGCCGCCGCGCACATCGACTGGGCGGCGGCCAAGAGCATCCGCCTGTCGACGGCGGGCGGGGCGAACATCACGATCGAGGGCGGCAACATCACCGTGCAGTGTCCCGGCAAGATCACGGTGCATGCCGGCAAGAAGAGTTTTACGGGGCCATCCCGTGCAAGCTACCCGCTGCCGGTCATGCCTCGCAGTATTTGCAAGGAATGTCTGTTAAATGCGGCCAGGAGCGGCTCGCCTTTTGCCGCGAAGGGGGAGTAAGCATGCGCGACGACGATGGCGGGGCTCCCGCCTGCGGCTTGCAGCTGCTTGCGCTGTTCGATAGCCATCCTGCCGACCAGGGCGTGACCCTGTACAGCTTGATTGACGGCGCCAAGTTCGATGGTTTGGCCCGTATCCGCTTGCCAAGCGATCACAGCGTCGAGTTGTATTCCTTGTTAGGTGAATTGGCCGAGCCAGACGCCCTGTACGCCGGCCCGATATTGTTGCGGCATATCAAGGGCGAGCAATGTCCCTTGCTCGCCCAATTGCTTTGCACTGCCGGCAGCGCCCATTTCATGTCGCTGATTGTTTCTGACCGGCCCCTGCCGCAATTGCTGGAACGGCTGACGTGGCTGACCGAGGTGGAGCACGATGACGGTACGGAGTGGATCATGCGCTACTACGATCCGCTTATCCTGCCGCACTGGCTGGACGTGCTGGAAACGGCGCAGCGCCAGGCTGCACTCGCGGAAATCACGGGCTGGTTGTACATGGACGTGCGTGGGGTGCCACAAATTGTACCTGGCGAGAAGGATGAGGAGTCTGTGCCCCTTGGAAGTGAACGAATGCTTTTGACACAACATCAATATGTCGAGCTGATGAATAGAACAGCGCCGTACATGCTGATGAAGCAAATGGAGAGCGATGATCCGCAGGCGCTCGACGGTTTGCCTCCGGATCAGCGCTATGACTTTTTCTTTCAACAGCTGGGCAGGGCGCAGGCATATGGACTCAGTTCGCCCACAGACTTGAAAAGCTACTGCATGTTGTCGCTCATGCTGGGCGCCGATTTTCATCTGTCCCCAATCGCCGCCATCGCTTTGCAGGCCACGGGAACGGCGCAGTCATTCAGCGACCGGATATTGGCCTGGACTCCCCAGCAATGGGCTGCACTCGAAGAAATTTCCGCTTCCAGCATATGAATGCGATCCCGACATGAAAAAACTGACCTCTATCGTATTGTGCCTGGTTATTTTGGCCGCTTGCAATTCCAAGGAAAAGGAAAATCGCTTGCAACAGGAATTAAGCGAGAAAACCTTCACTACCACCTCATATAACTACACGCCGTACGATATTTACTCCATCACCTTCAAGGGTATTTCACTGCCATTCAAGATCGATGAAGCTCCCAGCGGCGGTTCCATTTTTTTTCGCGACGCCAGCGAGGCGGAAATGGACAATGGTGAAAAAGTCCGTTTCAGTAGCGGAAATTGCTGTTTTATCTGGGACACTCCCGTGGATAAACCGCTGAGAGTGCGCGTGGTCTGGAGCGTGGTGTTCGATACTGCCTATCACAATGGAAAATCGAGTGTTGACTATGATGAACGCACTTCCAGGCAGAGTTCTCCCGGAAGCCGCTGGTGTCAGGCCACTGTGGACATTCTGCCCGCCAAAGGGCCAGATCGTCCAACCACCGTGCTCTTGCACTTTCTTGCCGATGGAACAGTCCAGGCACATCTGGGAACCTTCAAGACGCAGGCGCCACTTGCTGCCGAGCAAGTGAAACTGCATGCCACGCGCCTTCCCCAAGGCCAGTTCTGCAAGCAGGAAATCGAGAATCCTTTTTATGGCATACCTCGCACACCGCATAGGGAATAGACCATGAGTAAACCAACGATACGCCGGCTTAGCGACGTCACGAAGAGTGAAAGACTTGCCCGAGGAATTTATCGCAAGGAATTGGAGAAATGTGCGAAGGAGTCGGATTGCCGAAAGCCCGTCTGGATCAGTTGTTTTTTTGATGGAACTGGAAATAATTTCAAAAAAGATGGAAATGGTTCGCTGGCTTCGTCGAATGTAAAGTACAGCAATATTGCGAAACTGGGAAAGTTTGCGCATACGGCCGAAGACGAAAAAAACAAGACCTACGCGATATATACGCCAGGGGTCGGCACGCCGTTTCCGGAAATTCAAGACAGCGGTGATGGAATCGATGGGGCGCTCGGCATGGCATCGGCTGCCAAAGGGCAGGCCCGGATCAGCTGGATGCTGAAGGAGTTGAAGGTGCGGGTGGACAAACACATGCCGCATGTAAATCAAATCAATGTTGCCGTGTTTGGTTTCAGTCGGGGGGCGGCCCAGGCGCGGGCCTTTGTGCGTCAGTTGGCTGGACAGTGTTATCAGCAGGGAGATGGTTTGATCTGGATCAAAAGTGGCGGATTTATTCAACCGCGTCTGGTGATTTACTTCCTCGGCATTTTTGATACCGTGGCCTCGGTGGGGTTTGGCGGTAGCCGCCTTGAGTCCAATCTCAAATATCACCTGGGACCTGTCTGGGGCGGCGTGATGTATCTGGCAGACGAGGGCGGCCATGCGGAATGGGCCTCCGATCTGCGTATTCCACCGTATGTGCGCTTTTGCGAGCATTATGTCGCAGCGCATGAAGTGCGCGAGAAATTTCCATCAGACTCTATCCGAATCGACCAGGCCACTGACTCGAACTGTCGGGAAACCCTTTATCCCGGGGCACACTCCGACGTGGGCGGCGGTTATGACGACATGAATCAGGAGGGGCGGTCAAACGAACTGGCGCGCATTCCGCTGTGCAATATGTATCTGTCGGCATATGCCGCCGGGGTGCCGTTCAAGTCACCCGAAGAGGTTCTTCAGGATTATGGCTCGCTGTTTAACATCAGCAGCGAATTGGAGGCATGCTTCGATGCTTACATGAAGCACGTCAGCGCGGACAAGCGGCTCGAGACGCAAGTCATCAGCCACATGAACAATTACTATCATTGGCGCTGGGGACGCACGGAACGCCAGCGCGCGGCGCGCAAAGAACGCGAAGCCATCATCGCAAAGGGGCAGTCCGTCATGTATGCCACGCCTGACAAGTACATGACCACGACGGACAGCGAATGGGAACGCGACGTTCAGAACATTGCAGAAAAGAAAACCGGCTTTTTTCGCAGTGCCACGGAACCGCTGGAGGACGCGATCTACGATGCCTGGAAAGGCAAGCTCCGAAAGTCGCTGTCGGTTGCGGAGCGGACTTTATTTGACAAATTCTTCGATCGCTATGTGCATGATTCTGTTGCGGGATTCAAGAATCAGATGAGTGACGCCAGTATCGGCTTTGTTGAAGCCAGTCGCTGGTCCCGAAACCGGCAGTATTTCATGGGAAAACGAGGCAAGAAATATCTTTATTGGCGATATGAGGGGGAAAAACCGGCATCGGGCGGCGTAAAAGAGGCGATGCTGGTGCCGAAAGAAGCGTCGACAGGTGGCGACACGGCGATAGCCTAGCAGAAACGGGCCTAGCCGCTATCTGGCGCGGGCCGCCGCCCTGGCTTGCTTGTCGCACTCGCGCACGGCCGCTTTGCATGCGGAAAACGCTTCCAGATACGTCACGGCGGCCTGCCGCTCTTCGACCAGTTCCGCCACCCGCTGCGTGAGCTGCAACGGTGTCGTCGGGGGCAGGTTTTTCAGTTTCTTGCTGATATCTTTGAGAGAACGTTGCTGACGCGCCAGTTCCGCGGCCAGCACGGCCTTGCGCTCGGCAGCGGGCAGGGCAGGATACAGCCTGCCGTTGCCGGCCTTGACGCTGCCATCCGCCGTCATCGACTGCGATTCGTGCGGGGCGCGAAATTCCAGCGCCAGCTTGCCATCGGCTTGCACGACGACCAGCAGCTCCTCGGTGGCATTGCCGGCAGGCAACGGCAGCGTGCGCGTTTCCGGCTTGCCGTCAGGCAACCAGCGGTACTCGATGGTCAGCTGTACCGGTTTGTGCGGCGTGGCCGGCAGGTAGAAACAGCAATTGGCGGCGCTGCTCATGTAAGGGTTCAGGGGATCGGTATCGACGGCATTGGCGGGATTGCCGGCATCGCTGACGCCGACCTGGATGGGACGGGCGCTGTAGTTCAGGGTGCTGACCACTATCTTCGCATCATCGGCCCGGGGCCGGTAATCGTGCTGGCCGCGCTCGCCGCGTTCGGCATGGCCTGCCAGCAGCGGCCGGCGTTGCATGGACTTGATGCCGATGGCAAAGATATGACTCAGGTAGCCGGTATCCGAACGGCCGTCGCGCGAATAGCTGTCGCCGGGCGGGCGGTAGAGGTAGCCGATGTCTGCGATGGCCAGGGTGCGTACCTTGCTGTCCTGCGGAAATAGTGCTTCCTCCAGATAGCGGTCCCTGGCGCCCATCACCTTTCCAGAGAGCACGCCGGCCCACGCCCGTTCCCCTGCGAAGCGGGGAAAGACGTTGAATTCGCCGTTGATGAACGGTTCGATTTTCAGCACATCCTGCGTCATGCCCGTGACGGGATCGATGACGGAATAAATCCCAGGGAAGGGGGCGTCGGTGGCGTGCGAGAGCGTGGGCATGGCGAAGATGAGGCAGGCTGCGATCACGGCCGGTTTGTGGCTCATGCCGGCTCCGATCGCATACAGTGTGGCTGACGGTGGAATGCCACCAGGTCGGCGGGATAGAAATTGGCATCGCGGTAGCTGCTGTCGTCGATATCGAGCAGGCAGGTGATGGCCGCCGCTTCCCATGACCAGTAGCCTGAAAAGGACGTGTCGCGCGCGTGGCTGTCATAGTAGGGTTCGCGGCGGCTGGCGTCATACCATTGCCTCAGGTAATCCTTCATCAGCGCCGGGCGCTGGTTTTTTTCTGCCGCAAATATCTTGAGCGTCTTGACGTAGGGCAAGTGGCGGGTACATTCCGGCCAGGCGGTATCCCTGTTATCGATGGAAAATGCCAGCAGGCGTTCGACCAGCCCATCTTTTTCGTGGTTGTTGAAATCGATGACTGGCGCCAGGCGGGGCAGCAAATTGCCCCAACCCAGGAGAATGCCAAGGCAGATCATGCGGTTGACCTGCTCGTAGCCATCACCGGGCAGGGCGAAGTGGGGAAATCCCTGTTCCGCAGCGCAGGCCTGCACGTCAAAAGCCCTGTCATAGTTGGCAAACTCTTCCCAGTGTTCGAGTATCGTGGGATACAGCGCGCGCAGATCGGCTATCGTATGACCGGCGCTGTAGGCCAGGCTGAGCAGGTCTATGCCATCCCAGGCCCGCTGGCGCGTGGCCGTCATGAAATTTTCTGGCGGGATATTTTGCAGTACTTCGGCAGGCTGTTGCAAGCCTGCCTCCACCATGTCGAAGCACTCGTCGTGGCTGTCTTTGCTTTCAAGGTAAATCGCGTAGGACAGCAGCGGTTCCCTGCGCCAGGCCAAAAAAGTGTGTTCGTCCAGAGTCTGCATTCTTACTCCCGAAAATCCGTGTCACGGCAGGGCTGTTTGCCTTCGACATGCCCGCCATCGCTTGCCTCATTCCTATCTATGCTGGTATAGCGAGCTTCTTTCGATAACTGTCGCGCATAGTCAACGAGGTCTTTTGGATAGACCAAATGGTCTATGTCGCTGTCATCGAGGTCAAAAACAAAAACCATTGCAGCTGCTTCAAATGCCCAATAACCATAATATGGAGCGTAGCCTTCATCGCTGATTCTGAGATGGCCGTTGTACCAGCGAGGATGGTCCTTCATCGCCGGGTACCATTGTTTTAAATACTTCTTGAGTAAATTTCGTGCCGAATTTTCATCATCTTCATAAACTGTCTGCAGCAAGACATCGTACGGTTTGCCAAGTACGCAAGTGTCGATCATGATCGCATCCTCCACATAGGCGCTAATCAGTTCCTCGAACAAGCCATCCTGTCCACGGTGGCTGCTAAGTATGCGTATGATGCGACTGACCGAACGCTGGTCACGCAATAATATAGCGATACTCAGTAATTGCAGCGTATCTTCATAGTCGCCAAGGTCGCCAAAATTTGGTGCTGCCCGATATTTATATGGGCCATATTCAGGGTATTTCGATAATATTTCCTTCTGATGGATTTGATCGACTTCATTCCACTCCGTAAACTTGTCCACGATGCCAGACAGGCGTGGTGCGAGGTCCTTTATGGGCATGCCCGCAGTGTAATCGAGTAGCCAAATCCAGAAATTTTCAAGATACAGAAAATTGTAAGCCAGACTGAGATCTGCCGCGGATTCAGCCGATTCCTTATTCTTCTGTTGGACTTTTATCAGGGCAAGTGAATTTTCCAGGGTTTTTTCATACAGTTCCTGGTAAATGAATTGCTGGCGGCGGCGATCATCGAATGGTGGATTTTTCATTTTATTCGCCGCCTTCTCGTTTGGCCGATGGTTTCATCTCCACGCTGCTGTGGCGGCCTTCTTTCCGCAGCTGGCGCGCATAATCGACCAGGTCCTTGGGGTAGACCAGATGGTCGATCTGGCTGTCCTCCAGGTCAAGTAAAAAAACCGCCGCACCCGCTTCAAATGCCCAGTAACCGTAATAGGGAGCATACCCCTCGTCCCTGATTCTCAGATGCCCGTCGTACCAGCGGGGATGATCTTTCATGGCTGGATACCACTGTTTCAGGTATTTTTGGACCAGTTTGAGTATCTCTCTCTCATTATTTTCATAGAAAACCTGAAGCAAAGTATCATAGGGATTTTCGAGAATGCACGAATCAAGATCTTGCTTATTCTCGACATATGCGCCAATCAATTGCTCAAATAATCCATCCTGGCCACGGTGGCTGCGTAACACATGGATGATGCGCAAGGCCGAATGTTGATCGCGCAGTAATAGTGCAATACTGAGTAGTTGTAGCGTGTTCTCATAATTTGCAAGCGTGGAAAAGTCTGGTGCTCCCTTGTATTCGTACGGCCCATAATCCGGAAACTCAAGCGCCGCTTCCTGTTGACAGAATTGATCGACCTCATTCCAATCTTCAAACTTATCCACGATGCCGGCGATACGCGGCGCCAGTGCATCGATCGGTTCACCCGCTGTGTAATCCAGCATCCAGATCCAGAACGCTTCCAAATACAGAAACTGATGTACCACAGAGTTTTCCAGCGTTGATTCCACTATTTTTTTATTTGCAAGTCGGACTTCAATTAATGCGAGCAGATTCTCCCGCGTTTTATGATAAAGATCTTCGTAGAGAAATTTCTGCCGGCGCCGCATATCGAACGGGGCGGCCATCATTGTTTGTCCGTCGTTTTTGCTTCTCGCTGGCGCAACTCGGCGCTGGGCCAGTCGCTGTCGGCGTCGAAGCGCCGCATCCAGCGTAGCGAGTCGGCGTCATTGAAGCGTTCGTTAGGGTCGCCGTCCCATTGGCCAAAGCCCAGCAGCGCCATGTGGTCGTTGCGGATCGGCTTGAGCAGTTTGTTGAGCAGCGCCGGCAATTCCGGCACGCCGTCCTCCACCGGGTAGAGGGCCGGTTCCTCGCCCAGTTCGATCCATAGGCCTGCGCCGAGCTCGTCGATCCGGATGTGCGGATGTTGCAGGCTGAGTTTTATCTGGTCGCGGCTGAGATCCAATTTTTCGCGCCACATATCCGACAGCAGGAAGCCCCAGGTTGGCGGGCGAATGCCGTCTGCCAGCGAGCCGCTCATGGAAAAAGGATAATCAATGTCCAAACCAAAAAATCGAGGTGCCAGAGAGCGTTCCCACACGGTCACTGCCGAGCGGGTGCCGAAAGCAATCGGATTGGCCATCGAAAAGCCGCTATAAACCTGATCAGGTTTTAGTTTTCCCATGGTTTCCAGAACAAACCGCCGCCATGCATTCTTGTTATCCTTCCACCATGACCAGCGATAGTAGAATTGAATGAATGAGTAATCCCTGTTTGACGGTTCTGAATTATCGTTCATATGATCCCGCATTTTCCAGAAATATCCAGCAGTGGAAGGCGACGAGTTATGTTTTTTCTGATCGGTAAAATTGAAAATGAAAATAGTCTTCTTTTTTTGTTTTTCTTGCAAACTCACGCAGATCAGGTAAACGTTTCGATCCGTAAGGGTGCGGTCTCTCAGAACTCGGATGCGTTGCGATAATATATGGATTTCCTGTGATTTTATAAAATTCTTCATGGATATCAATCATGAGATTGGATATGTCAAGATGGCGTTTAGTATCATACAAGAAGTAAAATGTTATGAAAGGAGACACCCCCAGATCTTGATTACCATCGTCACAGGACATGTTTGGCCATTCTTTGAGGTCAGCAACCATTCCCTCTACATCTTCGGCAGTAAAAAAACGTTCCGTTGTGCTCATCTTTTCTCCTCTCACTGCATTGTTTCTTTACGCCTTCATAAAACGCCACACCGTCAAGCCATAGGCAGAATCCAGATTGCTCATGATCTCGCCCTGTTCAAATCGCCGGGTTGACGGAGGAACGTCCAGCGCTTGCCACTGGCCGGCCTGCGGGCAGACCTAGCCGGCTTCAGCGCGCAATTCCAAAGGCCTCTGCACTGGACCAGCCGCTGACTGTGCGAGATGGAATTTGGCTATTGTTCTTCACTCCAATGCCAGATGGTTTCACCGTATGCCGCATCGTCAAAAACAGGCATCACTTGGCCTTGCGCGAAGTGGCTACGGCTGTGTAACCTTGTTGGGGCTTCCCAGAAGCCAGTTTGGGGGCAGGGGTGACCACCCTCAACACGACCGGCCTTATTTATTAAGTCAGTATCCATGCTTGTGTAACGGTGTTCCGCGCGTAACTTGCGGCCATAATTGACCAAGTCTTTAGGGTAGACCAGATGATCGATAGCGCTGTCGTCCAGATCGAGAATAAAGACTGCAGCTCCGGCTTCAAATGCCCAATAGCCATAATAGCCGGCATAGCCCTCTTCGCTGATCCTAAGGTGCTCGTCGTGCCAGCGTGGATGATCCTTCATTGCCGGATACCACTGTTGTAAATATTGCTTGAGCAAGCTGAGTGTGGCAGTCTCACCTTCTTCATAAAAGACACCTAGCAAGGTGTCATAAGGAGCGCCAAGCACGCAGGTATCGCGCTCGACGACGTTGTCGACATAAGCACTGATCAATTGCTCGAACAGGCCATCTTGACCGCGATGGCTACGTAGTACGTGGATGATGCGTTGGACCGAACGCTGATCGCGTAGCAAGATGGCAATGCTCAGCAGTTGCAGTGTGTCTTCATAGTCGGAAAGTGTCGAGAAATCGGGCGCCCCCGAATATTTATATGGACCATATTCAGGCAGCTTCAGTGCACACTCCTGTTGATACTTTTGATCCACTTCGTTCCACTCTTCAAATTTGTCCACGATATCGGCGATTTGAGGCGCCAGTTGATCGAGGGTTATGCCAGCCGTGTAGTCAAGCATCCATATCCAGAGTAATTCCAGATACAGGAAATGATGAACGGAGGAGCTTTCGCCTATCGAATATGCATCCTTTTTGTTTTCTTCTCCTCCGCGGATCAAGGAAAGTTGATTTATCCGTGTTTTTTTATAAAGTTCTTCATAAAGAAATTGTTGCCGACGCCGTTCGTGAAAGACGTTATTTTTCATGGTGAAGTACCATTTTTCTTGTTTGGTGCAGATTTCTTCAAGATGTTGTCGGACATTACTTTCAACGTAAATGCCTAACATACTTGGCTGTGTGAGATGAAATATTGACTATTGTCCTTCACTCCAATGCCAGATTGTTTCGCCGTATGCCGCATCGTCAAAAACAGGCATCACCTGGCCTTGCGCGAAGTGGCTGCGGCTGTGTAACCTTGCTGAGGTTTCCCAGAAACCACTTTGGGGACACGGATTTCCCCCTTCAACACGGCGGACATTGTGCTGCTGTTTCGTATACAAGCTGGTGTAACGGTTTTCTTCGCGTAATTTTCGCCCGTAGTCTACAAGGTCTTTTGGATAGACCAGGTGATTGATGCCGCTGTCATCGAGATCGAGTAGATAGACTGTTGCGCCTGCTTCGAATGCCCAGTAACCATAATAACCGGAATAACCTTCCTCGTTGATATGCAAGTGTTCGTCATACCAGCGTGGATGATCCTTCATGGCTGGGTACCATAATTTCAAATACTTTTTCACAAGATTGAGCGTCGCACTTTCGTCTTCTTCATAAAATACCTGCAGCAGCGTGTCATAGGGTTTTTCAAGAATGCAACTGTCTAGATTTATTTCTTCTTCGACATATCCTCCAATTAATTGTTCGAATAAGCCATCTTGATCACGGTGACTACGTAGCACATTAATGATGCGCATGACCGAGTTCTGGTCGCGCATTAAAATGGCAATGCTAATTAATTGAATGGTATTTTCGTATTCAAAAAGATTGGAAAATTGCGGGGCGCCGACATATTCGTAAGGTCCAAATTCTGGAAATTCAAGTGCAGCAGCCTGTTGAAATGATTGATATACATCATTCCATTTTTCAAATGCGTCGATAATAACAGCAAGGCGCGAGGCAAGTTCATGGATGGGGACGCCTGCGGTGTAGTCCAACATCCAGAGCCAAAATAGTTCGAGATGCAAGAACTGATAAATCGAATTTTTTCTTTGTGTTGTGCTGGCTACTTTTTCATTATCATTTCCTACTTTAATGAGGAGGAATTGATTTTCTCGTGTTTTATTGTAAAGTTCTTCATAGAGAAATTGCTGTCTGCGTCGGTGATGAAAGGGTAAATCTTCCATGGCTACTTGCTTTTTTCTTGGGTAAATTGTATTCCTGTCAAAGAAGGTACGCGCATGCTGAAACCGCAATGCATGATTGCCTTTTTCAGTCGAGCATCAGGTCGATGGTTTCGAACATCAGTACCGTCGCTGTTCTTCATGCGTTCAGGAAGCGCCACACCGTCAAGCCATAGGCGCAATCCAGATTGCGCATGATCTCGCCTTGTTCAAATCGCCGGGTTTGCGGCGGAATGTCCAGCGCTTGCCACTGTCCGGTCTGCGGGCAGGCCTCGCCGGCGTAGGCGTGCAATTCCAAAGCCTCCTGCGCTGGGCCGGTCGCTGGCTGTGCGAGATGGAATTTGGCTATTGTTCTTCACTCCAATACCAGATGGTTTCACCGTATGCCGCATCGTCAAAAACAGGCATTATTTGGCCTTGCGCGAAGTGGCTGCGGCTGTGTAATTTTGCTGGGGTTTCCCAGAAGCCAGTTTGAGGGCAGGGCTGGCCGCCCTCGACGCGTCCCTTGCGCATCAGTGGTTCTGTTTCCTGACTGGTAAAGCGGCCTACTTCCCATAACTGTCGTGCATAGTCGACCAGGTCTTTGGGGTAGACCAGATGGTCGATCTGGCTGTCGTCCAGGTCGAGTATAAAGACGGTCGCCCCTGCTTCGAATGCCCAGTAGCCGTAATAGGCGGCATAGCCTTCCTCGTTGATGTTGAGATGCTCATCGTACCAGCGCGGATGATTTCTCATAGCTGGGTACCACTGTTTCAGGTATTTTTGCAGCAGGACTAAGCTAGCTTTCTCATCTTCCTCATAGAATACTTGCAACAGGGTGTCGTAGGGTTTGCTGATAATGCAGGTGTCGAGGTCTTGACTGTCCTCGACATATGCGCCAATTAATTGCTCGAACAGCCCATCGTGGCCACGGTGGCTACGCAGTACGTGGATGATGCGTCGCACCGAACGCTGATCGCGTAGCAGGATGGCGATGCTGAGTAGTTGAAGCGTGTCTTCATAATCGGAAAGGATGGAAAACTGTGGCGCTCCCTCGTATTCGTATGGCCCGTATTCTGGAAAGTCAAGCGCCGCTTCCTGTTGATAAAGTTGATCGACTTCATTCCATTCTTCAAATTTATCCACGATGCCTGCAATGCGCGGCGCCAGTGCATCGATCGGCTCACCTGCCGTATAGTCGAGTATCCAGATCCATAGCGCTTCCAAATACAAAAACTGGTAAATGACAGTTTGACTTTGTGTTGATTCGGCCACTTTTTTGTTGGCAAGTTGACCTTTAATTAGTGAAAGTTGATTTTCTCGAGTTTTAGTGTAAAGCTCCTCATAAAGGAATTGTTGGCGACGGCGTTCATGGAATTCTGGGTTCTTCATTGTTATTTTCTCCGCTTTCTCTTTCCTGAAACTGCTTTGCTTGATTTATTCTTGTTCTCTTGCTGTTCTTGTTGATCGACTGGTTTTTTAGACGTTGCTTTTTCGAGGCTTCTACGTCCTTTGTCTATGCGATCAATTTCCATATAGTTGAATGTGTCGCTTATGCCATGAGTTTCTTTGTGTTTGTCATGTATTTTTATATTGTAATGATCACCTGACGCGAGTAATTCCAATGTCGCTGCAAGATGGTCGACAACTCCAGGTGCTGCTGCTAACTTGAGCTTGCCATGCGGGTGTGCCGCCGTCACAAACGGATTAGAGAGTGCGGTGCTTCCCAGTATTAGATATGTCCAGCGATTTTTTAAATTTTCAACGGATTGCATGACACCGTTTTTGGTGCTGTTGGTAAGCCATTTTTTCCCCATCTGCGTGCCCTTTATACGTTCACCGAGCAAAGTCCATAACATCAGCTCTCTATCGTTGAGGGATGCCGGGGGGCGTGGGATGTTGCCACGTTCCACTTCCTTTTGCAGCCGCTGGAACAGTGTGTAGGCACTGCTACTGAATTTTGCTTCGATGAAATGGAAAGTGTCGCTATTTGTCTGCCAGATGGTATCCACACCATTTTGTAGCATTTTTTTTAAGTCTTCGGGTACAAGCTCTGTCGGGCGTTTGTGTGCATTATCGGGACCGACAACGCGCGGGTAGTCAAAGCGCCATTTTCCATTGACGTTACCGTGCGGCCAGGCGGTGGCTTTTTTAAGCACGTGTTCCATATGATAATAATCTGCCATATGCTCGCCGATGAGTCCCTTTGGCCCGAATGGCACTTTGGACAGCAATTCGCGAATCTGCCGCGACGTATTCTTCACCGGTGCGGTGCCGCCGTCGCTGCTCTGGCGGTGCGAGTCGTCCACGGGTTTGTGTTCCTTGCCCTTGCCCGGCGAGTCCCGTTCTTTGGTTTTTGCTTTGGTATCCACGCCCTTGGTTTTTTTATCGGTGCTGATCGTGGGCGACTTGAACTGGGCGTTGGCGCTGTGCGGATGTGTGTTGCCGGGCTTGTGATTGTGCCTGGCTGCCGTATTGGCGCCGGTGCCGGCGGCGACGGCGATTTTTTTTGCCGCCCATAACGCGTCTTCGCCCAGCATGTCCTCGATCAAGTCCTGCAACGCCTTGGCGCCTTGCGCAATGCCGGCCTTGAGGGGGCCGCGCACCGCTTCGACTTGCGGCTTCATGTCGCGTGCCAAATGCTGCAAGTCCGATGGCAGCCACCAATGGCTGGTCGACAGGTAGCCGAGCAATTGCACGCAGTTGTCCAGCGCGCTCATGGCCGTGCTGATTGCCAGCTGGGTGTTTTGCGCCCACTGGAAGGTTTTCAGGAATTTGATCGCGGCGCCCTTGCTCTTGCCCAGCATGGCTTCGATCATGACATTGCCGCCAGCGGCCGCCGCGCCAACCTCCTTGCGGTACTTGCGCAAAGGCTTGATGATGGTCTTGAACAGGCTGCCGACTTCCGGAATGCAGCCGAACGCCGCCAGCGCCATGTCGACCCAGTCATCGCGGGTCGCGCGCGACACGCCTTTCCTGCCGACCCGGTAGATCATGCCCGAGACATCGCGCACATCCATCACCTGGTCAACCACGGGGATCAGGGAAATGGCGCCGCCGACGATCATGGCGGCCTTGCCCTGGTCATCCTCGAAGTCGCCCAGGATCAGGTCCTTGAAAAACTCTACAATCTCATCGACAAAGTTCTGGCTCATGGTTGGGGATCCGGTTTACTGCTTTTCCTGGCCGCTTCCAGCAATGCGGAAGCCTGTTTCAGCTGCTGCCTCGCTTGCTGCAGACGGGGTTCCGCTACCAATGGCGGCGCTACCCAGTCGCGCTGGTCCTCGCCATATTCAATGTGATATGCGCCGGGAGGAATGTTTTCGAGGCGGGCATGGCCCTTGTCGTTGAGCAATCCACTGAGTGAAGTACCATTGGCGAACGTGATTTTGTAGGGGGAGTTAATGACAGGTTCGAGATCGCCATAATGCAGGTTCAGTTCGACTGCCCGGCCCAGGTCGGCTGCATTCGGCATCGCCGGCAAGGTGGGCTGGCTGCTCGCCGGCCCCGTCAATTCCTTCATGCTGGCGTTGAAATCGATCTTGCCCGGTCCATGCAGCATGATGTTGCCGCCTTCGAGGCGGATGTACGCGCCCTGGGCCGTCATCAGGATGTGCTGCTTGGCCGCCGCCGTGACGCTCTTGGCGGTGCTGCTGACGGTGATGGCCTTGTCGGCCGTCAGCCGTGTCGCATCGGACTGGCTTTGGCTGCTGACCTTGCCGCTGGCCGCATGCAGGCGGATGCCGGTTTCCTGGTTGGGCTTATCCTTGCTGCTGGCCTTGCCATAGGTAAACAGGCTGATGCCCTTGCCCAGCGCGTACAGGCTGTTGCCCTGCGCGGCAAAGTTGAGATCCGCGCCCGCCGCCAGACTGCCATTGCCGCCGGCGACCAGCACGGCGTTGGCCGGTGTGGTGGCGGCGATGCCGGACGGACTGGATAATTGCAGCTGCGGGTCGCCATACGCGCTGGCCTGGCCTTCGCCGCCCGCCGCCTGCTGGCCCTGGCCCGCAGCGGCGGCGCCCTCGGCCGTCGCGCCCAGGACCTCGATGCTGTGCTGCATCTGGGCAAGGGCGGGGAGCTGGGCGGCTGGCGCAGGCGTCTGCGGCTGGTCCGGCGTGGCAGCGGAAGCTGGCGCGGCCGCACCGGCTGTGGCCGGGCTGGGCATTTCGAGCGCGAAATGTTTTTGCGCCTGCTCGGCCAGCGAGGTCTGCAGTTGCAAGCTTTGCCTGAGTTGTTCCAGCGCTTCCTGCGCATCCATCTGGCTGCCGCCGGCATCGCGGCCATGCGCCGACAGCAGCATGCCCGCTCCCGCGCGCAGGGCAGCGCTGTGTTCTGTTTTCAGCTCGGCGCCAAAGCCGGACGGCGCCAGCCGCTGGTTGTCGCTCTGGTGGCGCAAATGGCCCAGGTTCAGTTCGGCCGTGCCCTGGTGAGGGCCGGCGTGGCGCTGCAAGGCGACACGGCCCTGGCCCGGGCTGTCGTCGAATACCAGCTGGCTGTAGGCGCCGCCGCCGCCCTGGCTGGCTTGCATGGCTTGCGTCTTGATGCCGGACAAGGCCGCCGGGTGGGCGTGGGCGCCGGCCTGGCCGGGAAACCAGGCCGGCGCGTTGCCCGTCGCCGCGCCCGTGCCCTGGCTGACCTGGTTGTTTTGCGCGTCTGCCTGGCCGCGGCCGTTGTACAGCGTGCCGATGACGACGGGGCGGTCGATATTGCCTTCCAGGAAATCGACGAGCACTTCCTGGCCCACGCGGGGCAGGGCGTTGCTGCCCCAGTTGGCGCCGGCGACGGGCGCCAGCGGCGTGGCGACCCTGACCCAGGTGCCGGCGCTATCGTCGCCGGGCGCGCCCGTGTGGCCGTCGGCTGCCGGATGCGCCAGGCGGCTATGGCTTTGCGCTCCCCGCTGCCAGTGGAATTGCACCTTGATGCGGTGGTCGCGGTCCGTATGCAGCTGGACGCCGGCCGGGCCGACGACGATGGCGGTCTGCTGACCCATGATGCTGGGGCGCGGATGCAGCAGTTGCCCATGCTGGTCGGCATAGCTGCTGCGGTAGGGGATCTTGCTGCGGATGGCGTCGATGCGGTTGCGGTAGGGCGGGCGTTCGCCGATGGTGTCGCCGACGGCATGCAGGCTGCCGGCCGCTTCGTCGCCGATCAGCGCGTCGAGCAAGCCCTTGCCGAAGCGCTGCAGCAGTCCGCCGCCCAGCTCCGCATCGAGGTTGTTATGCATCAGGTGCACCGTGCGGGTGACGAGGAAAGTCGCTGCGTCGCCATCGCCCGCCGCGTCCGTTTGCGCCTGGCCGCTCAGGGTGAAGGTGGTGCCGGGCGCCAGGGTGCGCACGGTGCCGGCGCCGGTAAACACTTCCCTGGCCGCCGTCAGCGCCTGCAATTGGCGCTCGGCAAGCCGTTGTCCGTGCTCACGCGACGGGTAGGCATAGGCGCCGGGCGCGTCGCGGCTGAGCAGCGCCATCGTCCCGTCCCTGGCGCCAGCGGCGCTGATGGGGCGCTGGCCCAGCGCGCGGTAATCCCAGCTGGACAGTTCGATGCCGTTGGTTTGCTGGCGCAACTGCATGCGCCAGCGGTCCATCGTGTCTTGCGGCATGACGGCGCCTGGCTGGCTGTAGGCGATGCTGGCTTGGGCGTTGGGCTTGAAGCTGCCGTTGTGGTCGGCGATGACGAGGGTATGGCTGCCCAGGCTGGCACTGCCCGCATCGCCCGTGTGTTCCGCATAATAAAACAGCCCTTCCTCGCTCATCAGCCGTTCCGCAAAGGCCCAGTCGCTTTCCTGATACTGGCTGCAGATGCTGCGTTTCGGATAGGCCGCGCGGTCGAGCAGGTCGAAGCGCCAGGCGGGCGCCAGCATGCCCTGGCCCTGGTAGCGGGCGAAGACGACTTCGAGGATGTCCGGTACCGCCAGGTCCTGGAAGACGCGGCTGTCGCGGCCGTGCGCCAGGAAGGCCGTCCACGGCTGCATGGTCAGGTTGTAGCGGGCAAAGCCGCCGTTCGCGCCCGCCAGTTCGACGGCGGTGATGTGGCCGTGGAACGGGCGCCAGTCCTCGGTGCCGGCGGCCGTGCGCAATTCCAGCAGGATGGGCTGGCCGATCAGCGACTTGAGGGGAATGGCCGCGTCGAGCGACAGGGCGGCGATATTGAAGACATAGCCCAGTCCCAGGCCTTCCTCGCCGCGCACGCATTCGGCCAGCAGCTTGTCCGGGCCCAGGGGCGTACTCAGCTTCAGCAGGCGCGTGGCCTGGCTGAAGCCGGTGGCGACGGGTGACGTAGCAGGTGACGGCGACGCGCTTGCTTGGACCGGTTCGGACATTGATTGGAACTCCGTGTGGAGAAATGAGCGTACTTGCAATTAATTCAATGACTTGCTTATAAGATTACACCTTAGAAATAGTGATTTAACAAGCGCGATTCAATTGAATCGTGCGGCAGGCCGGGTCGTGCGCGGGCCGTGCGGGCCGTTTTTGCCCCTTCTGCTAGAGTGCGGATCTTGCCAATTCCACCATTGCAAAAAATACTGCTAAATATTACTTGGAAGCAATAATTTGGCGTGCCGTGCCTGTTTTTCGGCAGCCGTCCCCCGTGAACCGGAGCAAGAATGAATACAATGAAATGCGCGGCTGCCGCCGTGCTGTGTGCCAGCCTGTCGCCCCTCATGGTGACGGCATCCCCCGTCGAACCACCGTTTCTCGATGTGCTCGTCCATCTGTACGCCAGTTGCGTCCAACCCGCCTATCACCAGGCCGAGCTGCGGGTACAGGACGGGACGGGGCGCTACCAGATCGACGTCAAGGGCGAGGCTTACACGGTCGAACTGCAGGAGCGCATGGGCTTTTCGCTGCAGGCGGGCATTGACGGTCCCGTGGCAGCCGTCGTCAAGCTGGACCGGCCGCCAACGGGGCAGTTCGGGGAGCAGGCGCGCTGGCGCGAACGCTGGCTGCGCGATGTGGCCGAGCGCAGCGGCGTGGCGCTGGAAGAGCGGGCGCTGGCCGGTGGCGCGCGCCTGCTGATCGTGAACAAGGGCGAGATCAAGGGCAATTATGTGGGCCAGTCCCTGCTGATCGATCCGGCGCGGCTGTTGTTCATTGATGTGGCGTGGCCGAACACGCTGGGGATCTATCGTGGCCCCGACGGCTTGCGGCATGTGCGGCAGGTGCAGGACGACGTCTGGCAGCGCCTGCTGTCTTGCCCGCCGGCTGCGTGACGCTGGCGGCTGCCGCATACCCCTACTGCGCGCACGCGCATAGACAAATAATAATGATTCTCATTTATAATTCGAATCCATGGGGGTGCGATGGGCTGGCGCCATGGCGCCACGGTCGGTGAAGGAGGGCATGATGGGCAGTGTGTATGGCAACGAAGACATGATCGCGCACGAGCATCGCGTGCTGATGGGGGAATATGGCCGCGCGCAGGCGCGCTGCAGTGCGCAACTGGCTGCGCAGGCGGCCCGCATCGCGCAACTGGAGGCGGAATTGATGCGCGCGCGGGCGCAGGTCGTGATCCGCGATACCCGGCTGGCGCTGGCGCGCGACGAGCTGGCGGAACTGGCGGCCAGCGTGCCGGGCTTGCCGACGCGCGCCCGGCTGGCCCGCCGGGTCGAGTGGCTCGGCGAACGGGTGCAGGACCTGATGCGCGAATTGCTGCGCCTGCAGTGGCTGCCCACGCCTTCCGTCGTACCCGTGCCCGCCTTGCAGGCCGATGTGCGCGAAAAAGCCGTGCTATATGTGAGCAACTATTCAAGCCTGGAGCTTGGCCAGGACGCGGGTGGCGCCAACGTGGCGCAGCAAGCCATCGAGCAGGCCGGCGGGCGCTTCCTGCACCATGCCGGCGGCGACGATGGCGCCGACGATGCGGCGGCGCTGGAAGCGGGCCTGGTGGCTGCCGACCTGGTGATTTGCCAGACGGGCTGCGTCAGCCACGACGCCTACTGGCGCGTGCACGACCACTGCAAGCGCACGGGCAAGCAGTGCGTGCTGGTGGACCAGCCGCAAGCCATGCATTTCGTGCGCAAGGAAGCGCTGGCCGCTTCTTAACGCCCGCTTAATCCGCATCGGGCAGAATGGCCGTCCATTCGACGTTATAAAGAGCGCCCATGCTGTCCCTGCAAATCGGCCCCCTGGCCCTGCCTACGGGCCTGGTCCTGCTGATCGTTTCCCTGTGCGTCGCCTACGGCGCGGCGTGGGCGGTACGGCGCTATCGCCAACTGCCGGCCGCCGGCCCCCTCGTTTCCGACATGCTGATCGCCGGCCTGCTGGCGGCGCGGCTGGCATTCGTCTTGCGCTGGCACGAACAGTATTTCAGCTCCCCCTTGGCGGCGCCCTGGTCCATCCTCAACATCCGCGATGGCGGCTTCATGGCGCCGGCCGGCATCGCCGCTGGCGTGGCCATCGCCGCGTGGCGCTGCCGGCGTCCCGCCATGGCGGCCATGCGCCGGCCTCTCGCCATCAGCGTGGCGTCGGGCGCGCTGGTCTGGGGCGTGCTGAGCGCAGGGATCTCGCTGGCCTACGACAAGCCGGCGGCCTTGCCGGCCGTGGCGCTGCAGGCGCTCGATGGCGCACCGGTGACCCTGGCGGCGCTGGCCGGCGGCAAGCCGCTGGTGGTCAATCTGTGGGCCAGCTGGTGCCCGCCATGCCGGCGCGAGATGCCCGTGCTGGCCGCCGCGCAGCAGGCGCGCGCCGATATCGTCTTCGTGTATGCGAACCAGCGCGAGGATGCGGCTGCGGCCAGCGCTTTCCTGGACAGGAGCGGCGTGACCCTGCGCAATGTGCTGCTCGACAGCGAGGCGGCGCTGGGCAAGGCGGCCGGTTCATCGGCCCTGCCCACCACCCTGTTCTATGACGCGCAGGGGCGCCTGGTCGATACGCACCTGGGCGAATTGTCCGACGCTTCGCTGGCCAGCAAGCTGCGCAAGATCGCGCCGGCGCCATAGCGCCTGTTCCTGCCTGAATGAGCCGCCCATCCGCGAGGATGCGCGGCTTTTTTTTAACGCCTTGCCGCACGCGGCGCGCTTTCTGATAGTATACCCCCCTATAGTATTTATCGGAGTGAAACCATGGGACACACGGCGCACAACAAGACCAAGCTGTTGAACAGGATCAAACGCATCAAGGGACAGGTGGAAGGCCTGGAGCGGGGCCTGGAAGAGGGGCGCGACTGCGGCGAAGTGCTGCAGCTGATCGCGGCCGTGCGCGGCGCCGTGAATGGCCTGATGGCCGAAGTCATCGAAGAACACCTGCGCGAGCACGTGGCCAGTCCCGATATTTCCGGCGACGAGCGGGCCAGGGGCGCCGACGACATCGCGGGCATCCTGCGCACCTACCTCAAGTAAGGAGTACGTCATGCAAACGCCATCCATCAAGGAAGACCTGTCCGCCTGGCAGCATGAACACGTCTTTGGTGCAGCCAGCGACAAGGCGGAACGCCGCGCGCGCATCGTCATGTGGATCACCCTGGCCACCATGGTGCTGGAAATCGTCGCTGGCTGGTGGTACAACTCCATGGCCCTGCTGGCCGACGGCTGGCATATGAGTTCGCACGCGCTGGCCATCGGCCTGGCCGCGTTTGCGTATGCGGCCGCGCGCCGCTATGCGCGCGACCCGCGCTTTGCCTTCGGCACGTGGAAGATCGAAGTGCTGGCCGGCTACACGAGCGCCATCCTGCTGCTGGGCGTGGCCGTGCTGATGGTGGCCGCTTCCGTCGAACGCCTGTTCTCGCCGCAGCCCATCCACTATCCGCAGGCGATGGTGGTGGCGGCCTTCGGCCTGGCTGTCAACCTCGTGTGCGCGCTGATCCTCGGCGGGCACCACGACCATGGCCACGATCACGGTCATCATGATCATCATGACCATCACGGTCACCATGAGCAGCATGGCCACGGCGAAGACTTGAACATGAAGGCCGCGTACGTCCACGTGCTGGCCGACGCCGCCACGTCCGTGCTGGCCATCCTTGCGCTGGCCGGCGCGTGGGCTTACGGCTGGCGCTGGCTCGATCCCGTGATGGGCATCGCGGGCGCCGTGCTGGTGGCCCTGTGGGCGAAAAAGCTGATGCAGGAGACGGGCAAGGTCTTGCTGGACCGCGAGATGGACCACCCCGTGGTGGATGAAATCCGCGAAGCCGTGGAAGTGGAAAGCGCAGGCGACACGCCGCGCGTCGTCGACCTGCACGTGTGGCGGGTCGGCAAGCAGCTGTATTCATGCGCCCTGTCCGTCGTCAGCCGCGACGCCAGCCTGACGGCGGCCGAACTGCGCGCGCGCATCGGCATCCACGAAGAAATTGTCCACAGCACCATCGAGATTATTCGCCGTCATTGATAATGATGGCGAAAAAAGCAAGCTGATGCGGGGCGTAGGCAGTATAATGTCGGCTTTTACAGCACGCGCTGTTCACCAGACAGAGAAGAAAATGAGCACATTACCACCATGCCCGCAATGCCAATCCGAATTCACGTATGAAGATGGCAGCCAGTTGATCTGCCCTGAATGCGCGCATGAATGGTCGGCCACGGCTGCAGAAGCGGCGGAAGAGGGCGCCAAGGTGTACCGCGATTCGGCCGGCAATATCCTGCAGGACGGCGACACGGTCAGCGTCATCAAGGACTTGAAATTGAAGGGCGGCGGCGGTGTCGTCAAGATGGGCACCAAGGTCAAGAACATCCGCCTGGTCGACAGCGACCACGATATCGATTGCAAGATCGACGGCTTCGGTTCCATGAGCCTGAAAACCGAGTTCGTGAAAAAGGTCTAAGCTATATATTACCATTCGCGGCGCGCCTCGCATTCCTGCCGGCGCGCCGTTTTTTATTCAGAATCCATGCAAATCGATCATCTCCGCCAGCGCCTGCGCGCCCTGGGCGCCAAGCCCCTGCACGAACAGCGCGTGCTGCGCGACTGGATACAGGCGCAGCCGCACGATCAGGGCCGGCGCCGCGCCGAAGATTTTTTGCCGCTGCCCGTGCGCGAGGCCTTGCCCGCGCTCGACCTGGAATTGCAGGGCATGCTGAAATTGCTCAGCACGCACCCGGGCGCCGACGGTTCCGCGCGCCTGCTGGTGGGGCTGCACGATGGCCAGACGGTGGAAAGCGTGCTGCTGCCGCGCGATGGCTTGTGCGTGTCCAGCCAGGTCGGTTGCGCCGTCGGCTGTCAGTTCTGCATGACGGGCCGAGACGGCTTGATCCGGCAGGTGACCAGTGGAGAAATTGTCGCCCAAGTGGTGCTGGCGCGCACCTTGCGCCCCGTGAAAAAAGTCGTCTTCATGGGCATGGGCGAACCGGCGCATAACCTGAACAACGTGATGGAAGCGATCGACCTGCTGGGCACCGAGGGCAATATCGGCCACAAGAACCTCGTGTTTTCCACCGTGGGCGACCCGCGCGCCTTCGAGCGCCTGCCGCAAGGTCGCGTCAAGCCGGCGCTGGCCCTGTCCCTGCATACCACCAAGCCTGCGCTGCGCGAACAGCTGCTGCCGCGCGCGCCCAGGCTCACCCCGCAGGAACTGGTGGACTTCGGCGAATCGTATGCGCGCCTGACCGGCTACCCGGTGCAGTACCAGTGGACCTTGATGGAAGGCGTCAACGATGGCGAAGACGAGATGGACGGCATCGTTGAACTCTTGAAGGGGAAATATGCGGTGCTGAACATGATCCCGTATAACACCATAGCCGACTTGCCGTTCCAGCGCCCCAGCTGGGAAAAGGCACGGGCGATCGCCGCCGCCCTGCACGCGCGCGGGGTGCTGACCAAATTGCGCGATTCGGCCGGGCAGGACGTGGAGGGCGGCTGCGGACAGTTGCGGGCGCGCGAAGCGAAGGGCAGGGTCATTCCCATCCGCGCCGGCGTCTAGACACCACCCAGCAAGTCGTTTTCATTCAGGATCGCAAAGGCGATTTCAGGATGCGCAGCCAGGCAGCGGCGTACGGCGGCCGGAATGGCGGCGCGCGTCTTGCGGCACAGGCCGGGCCGCTCCAGCAGACGGATCTGGAAACCGCGCACGGTGCGCACTTCGCCGCTGCCCGGTGTAATCTGCAATTCCACGCCCAGGTTGTCGCGCAAGCGCTGCTGCAGATTCCGCAACTGCGCATGGGTGGCGATGCCCTCGATATGCGCCAGCAGGCGCTTTTCTTCCGTCAGGTTCAGGCGCAGGATGGCAAGGTCCGCCTGCGCATCGTCGAGCAGGCGCTCGCGTTCGCAGTCGCACAACTGCGGCGGGCACTCCTTGCGGATTTCAAAGTCGACGATGCGCATACGCGGCTTCCAATGGCGATCCCGGATAAATCAAGTATCGTCCGCCACCTGGCGCCTGTCAATCAGCGCGGGCTGACGATCAGGCGCCAGCGGATCGGCCCCTGCTCGCTGTTGTGCTGATGGTGATTTTGCGGCGGCATGACGTGGCCTTCCGTGGAGACGATTTCGTGCGCGCAGCCGTCGCAGCGGTAGATGCCCGAATACGGCACGGCGTCGCCCGGTGACGTCAGTTCATCGAAACGCGGGTGCATGGAGCGGGCCACATAGCTGGGGTTCTTGTAGTCGGCCATGGATTCCTCGGGAAGTGGGCAGGCCCCATTCTGGCACACAATCGCGCGTGGGCTTGACCGCGTGTCTTGGCGCGCGCGCCGCCCTGTGTTGTAATGTTGATCATCCCGATTGAACACGCCAGGCCATGAGAACCCGCATCAAGATTTGCTGTATCGCTTCCATCGACGAAGCGCAACTGGCCATTGCCGCCGGCGCCGACGCGCTGGGCCTGGTGGCGGCCATGCCGTCCGGCCCTGGCCCGATTCCCGATGCGCGCATCGCGCAAATCGCCGCCTGGACGCCGCCGCCCGTGGCCACGTTCCTGCTGACGTCCGAGACGACGGCGCCAGCCATCGCCGAGCACGTGCGCGCCACGCAGCCGTCCACCGTGCAGATCGTCGGGCATATCGACCCGGGCGAGGTGGCCGAACTGGCGCGCTTGCTGCCGCACGTGCGGCGCGTGCAGGTGATCCACGTGGAGGGGCCCGAGGCTTTGGCGCTGATCCCCGCCTATGCGCCCCACGTCCATGCGTTTTTGCTCGACTCGGGCCGTCCCGGCGCTGCCGTGCCTGAACTGGGCGGCACGGGCCGTACGCACGACTGGTCTGTCAGCGCGCGCTTCGTGCGCGCCAGCCCCCGTCCCGTCTTCCTGGCCGGCGGGCTGGACGCCACCAACGTAGCCGATGCGCTGCGCCAGGTACGCCCCTACGGCATCGACCTGTGCTCGCGCGTGCGCACGGACGGCAAGCTCGATGTCATGAAGCTGGCCTTGCTGATGGCGGCCGTGCGCGACGCGGATGCGGCGCTGTATGCGGAAGGCTAATCGGCCGGCAGCTTGGCCATCTCGCGCACGAATGCTTCCGTGAACGCGGCCACCATGCCGCTGGCCGCGCGCGGCGAGATCAATCCCACGATGGAATGCGATTCCTCGTCCGGCAGGGCGATAAAACGCACGCCGGGCGGCGCCACCAGGCGCATGCTGTCCGGGACGATGGCGATGCCCATGTTCGCTTCGATCAGGTTCAGCTGTGAAGTCTTGCGCGACAGGGCGCGCGCCGCCTTCGGGAAGAATCCCTGCGCCAGGCACAGGCCCGCCACCAGGTAGCTGAGGCCTCCCCGGTCCTTGTGCGGGATCGAGACGAAGGCTTCGTCGCGCAGGGCGGCGATCGTCGTGCGTTCCAGCGCGGCCAATGGCGACATCGCTGACACGGCCACCACCAGCTTTTCCGCGTACAGTTCGCGTACGACGATGTTGGCGTGCTTGCGCAGGGTGGGCAGGCGCACGAGGCCCAGGTCGGCGCGGCCTTCCTCGATGTCTGCCGCCTGGTTTTCCGACGATCCCTTGGAGATATCCAGCGAAACGCCGGGGAACTGCGCCAGCAGGCGGTTCAGTACGGCGCCGATGGCGGGCGTGAGGGTGACGGAACTCGAATGCAGCAGGCGGATGATGCCTTGCGCCCCTTGTCCCACATGGCGCGTCTGGCGCACGGTTTCGTCGATATCTTCGAGGATGCGTTTGGCCCGCTCATAAAAGACCTGTCCCGCAGGCGTCAGTTCGATATGGCGCGCGTCGCGCGTCAGCAGCAGCGCCTGCACCTCGCCCTCCAGCTCCTTGATCTGCCGGCTCAGGGCCGATTGCGCGATATATAATTTTTCCGCCGCGCGCGAGTAGCTGCCCGCATCGACGACTTCGACAAAATAGCGGAACTGTCTGATGGAAATCAATCGTATGCCTTTTTGAGATCGTAGACTGCCTGATTTGATATTAGCCTGGCCCCGGGGTTCGCGTTACAGTGGCCTGGTCTGCTGTCACTGCAAAGGAATGGCCATGCTGGAATTGATCGGGGTGCTGGGACTGCTCGTCAGTATTATTGTAAAACTGATTTTCGTCCAGATCGGCGCGGCGGCCGAGGGCAAGGAAGACTAGTATGCCAGGGTCGCCACATACGGAGCCGCCAAGCTCAAAGGCTGCAGGCGGCAAGCTGGCGCAGCTCCGTCCCATTCCGCCAGCGGCAAGCCCGCGCACTTGAGTGCCGCCTCGCGCGCCGTCCACGCTTGCGCCAGGGCCAAGGGGCGTTGAGCATCGGGCAATGAAGCCAGCTCCTGTGTCACCTGCGGCCCCAGGTAATCGCGCGCCAGATTGCACCAGTCGGCAATAGCCTGCACCCGCATCACGTCAAGGCCGACAGGGCCGTGCAGATGGACGGCGGCCAGCGAGATGCCCTCGTCATGGGTCAATGACAAACCCGCTGGGCGGCCGGCCAGCAGCAGGCGCGGGGCCTGGCCAGGTGTCGACTCCACCGAAATCGCCTCGATGTCCAGCTTCAGCCACTGGGCTAGCGCCTCGCGCACGGCGGCGCGGATGCGCAAGCGGGCCTCGGCGCGCGGCAGCACGGCGGCGATGCCGATCACCAGCACGCCGTTTCCAGACCAGAGCACCGTACGATTCATCGACTGCGATCAGCTGCGCAGCGGCGCGGCCGGGCAGCCCGCCCAGTTGCTGCCGGCGGGGATGTGCTCGCCCTTCATCACCAGGGTCAACGGTCCCAGGCGCGCATTGTCGCCCACCTTGGCGCTGTACAGCACGGAGCTGCGCGGACCCATGTAGACGCGCTGGCCGATGTCCACGTGGTCGATCTTCATCACGCGGTCTTCGAACAGATGCGTTTGCGGGCAGGTGAGGGCGTTCAATTCGCTGTAGTCGCCGATGTGCACGCAGTCGAATTCCGTGATGTCCGTCGTGTCCATGTAGACGCCGCGGCCGATCTTGCAGCCGAACAGGCGGAAGGCAAGAGGCAGCCACGGCGTGCCGCGCAGGTAGCGCATGAAGTTGGGTACGGCGATGCCTTCGTACAGATTCGTCACGCCTTCGGAAATCCACACGAATGGCGTCCACATGGGCGCCGCGTGTTTGCGGTAGCGTCCCAGCAGCAGCCACTTGAACAGCACCACCACCAAAAAATTGCCGATGCCGTAGGCCAGGCCGGCGATGGCCAGGTCGCTGACCACTTCGCCCCAGCGCCCGGCGCCCGCGATCGGCATCACGTCCAGCACCAGGGTATAGCCGACGGCGATCACCACCGCGTGCGGCGCGACGATGCGGAATGCTTCGATCAGGCTGCGGCCCAGGCGGCGCAATAGCGATGGCTTGAACGTCAGGTGCTCGGCAAAGCCGCTGACCTGTTCACGCGCGGGCAGGTGCATGGGCGGGGAGCCCAGCCAGGTGTCGCCGCTGTGCATCTGCTCATTGCATGGCGCATGCGTGTGCACGCCGATCAGCACGTGTTCGGGCAGCACGGTGCCATCCGGGATATAGCTGCCGTTGCCGACGAAGCTGCGGTGCGAGATGACGGTGGGGCGCATGGTCATCCAGCCGCCGTCGATCTGTTCGTCGCCCAGCATGACGGCGTCGGCGATGAAGGTGTCGTCGCCCAGGGTCAGCATGTCGGGCACCACGCCCAGCGCCGTGGAAATCTCGGCGCCCTTGCCCACCTTGGCGCCCAGCAGGCGGTACCAGTACGGCGCGTAGACGGTGGCGTAAATACCGTGCAGCACGTTCAGGCTCGATTCCTGGATATGGCTGACCAGCCACTTGGCGCAATAGATATTGCTGTGCACGGGCGAGCTGCCCGGCTTGAGGCGCGGCAGCGCGCCCCAGCGGATGGCGGCCGACAGCAGGGCCGTGAGCACGATCAGCACGGCGCTGGCGGGGAAGGCCAGCAGGAAGTAGCGGGCCAGCTGGGTCGTCACGTCGCGTCCCTGCAGCCACGGCATCATTTCGCGCTCGTCGAACCAGTCGATCAGCACGAAGCTGGGGAAGACGGGCATGAAGAACAGCACGGCGATGAGGACCATGCCAAAGCAGAAGAACAGGGTTTCGCCCGTCAGGCGCAGGCGCGAGACGGCGGGGCGCGGCGGCTGGCTGGCCACGTCAAACGGGCCGATATCGCGCGCGGGCGAGCCAGTCCAGACCCTGCCGGCAGGTACCGCTGCGCCATCGGCCAGCGCCGATTGTCCCTCCAGGTGGCCAAACGCGCCCACGCTGGTATTGCCTTCCAGGATAGCGTAAGAGCTGATGCAGGCATCGTCGCCGATGCGGATCTGGCCCAGCAACAGGCGGCCCCGCTCGACCCTGGCGTTTTCAAAGTTGACGGCATTGCCCACGCTGACGTTGTCGCCGATGGCCAGCAGGTCAGGCGCGCGCAGGGTCATCGAGCCGATGACAACTTCCTTGCCCACCTTGGCGCCCAGCGCGCGCAGCCACCAGCTGTTCAGGGACGAGCCGCTGAGCAGGTAGGCGGGCGCCGATTCGACCAGGCGGTCTGCCAGCCACCAGCGGTAGTAGGTGACGCCCCACAGCGGATAGCTGCCCGGCTTCAGGCGCCCGGCGATCAGCCACTTGCCGGCAATCGCAATGGCAAATTCGGCCAGCGTCGCCAGCAGGAATACGCCGATCGAGGCAGCGATGGCGCGCGGCACCGTATCGCCCGTGTCGCCCGTGAAGAAGTGGTAAGTGAAGAAGGGCGCCATCCACTGCGCCATGCGCAGGGTGACGAGGCCAGGCACGGCCGCCGCCTGCGCGGCGCCGCACAGCCAGCGCTTCCAGGTCGATGGCGGCGTCCATTCCGCTTCCGGGGTGGCCAGCGCAGGCGCTTCACCCAGCACGGCGGCGATCTTGCCGATCTGCCGGTTCTGGTAAATGTCGCGCACCGTCATGTGGGCGTAGGCCGGATCGGCGCGCAGGGCGGATGCGAGGCGCGCAGCCAGGAAGGAATGGCCACCGAGGTCGCTGAAAAAATCCAGCTGGCGCAAGATCGCCTGGCCAGGAAACAGCTTGGCCAGCGCCGCGAACAGGGCCGCTTCGGCCGGCGTTTCCGGCACGTCCGATTCGCCCGCCTCGCCTGCGGGCGGCGTGGCCAATGGCATGGCCTTTAATGCTTTCCGGTCGATCTTGCCGGAAGTGAGGCGCGGCATCAGCGGCAGCAATTCAAAGCGGCCCGGCACCATATACGGCGGCAAATGCAGGTTCAGGGCAGTGCGCAGGGTTTTCGCCGCCAGGGCGTCCTCGGGCGCCTCGTCGCTGCCGACGATATACGCCACCAGCTGGTCGATGCCGTCGTCCTTGCGCAGCAATACTGCCACCGTGCCCACGCCCGCCTGCTGCGCCAGCACGGCTTCGATCTCGCCCAGCTCCACGCGGAAGCCGCGAATTTTCACCTGGTCGTCGGCGCGGCCCAGGCACAGCACCTGGCCGTCCGCATCGATGCGCGCCAGGTCACCCGTGCGGTACAGGCGCGCGTCATCGTCGCTGGTCGCCCAGGGATTGGGCAGGAATTTTTCCACCGTCAGGTCGGGCCGGCCCAGGTAACCCTCGGCCAGGCCGGGGCCGATGATGCACAATTCTCCCGTCTCGCCGCGAGGCAGCAGGGCCAGGGGACGGTTTTCTCCCGCTTCGGCCACCTGCAGCACCAGCAAGCCATAGTTGGGCAGCGGCGTGCCGATGGTGACCGGTTCGCCGGGCCGCAGGCGCGCCAGGCTGCACGAGACGGTGGCCTCCGTAGGGCCATAGGTGTTGAACATGGCGCGGCCCGGACGCGACCAGCGTTCGACCAGCGACTCCGGGCACATCTCGCCGCCCAGGTTGATCAGGCGCAGGCTCGGTACTTCCTCGGCGAACAGGGCCAGCAGGGTCGGCACCGCGTGCAGAACGGTGACCTTGTTCTCTGCCAGGGCGCGGGGCAAGGCTTCCGGGTCGCCCGAGATATCCTTGGGTCCCAGCCACAGGGTGGCGCCCACCAGGTAGGCGATCCAGATTTCCTCGAATGACATGTCGAAGGCGACGGAAAAGCCCTGGTAGACGGTGTCGTCCTGCGTCACTTCCAGCACGGCGTTTTCGCTGCGCAGGAAGTGGCAGATGCTGCGTTGATTGATCAGGATACCCTTCGGTTTTCCCGTGGAGCCGGACGTGTAGATCACGTACGCCGGGTGTTCAGGCAGCACGGCGCCGCGCGCGGGCAGCACTTCGCCCGGCGCGGCGGGCGCCAGCAGGCTTTCCGCCGTCCACACGGGGCGGCCCACGCTGGCCTCCGCCAGGCGTGGCGCGAAATGCGCGCAGCTGACGACGCCGGCGCCATTGGCGTCATCGAGGCACACTTGCAGGCGCTCGACGGGCGTGTCTTCATCGACGGGCAGCCAGGCGGCGCCCGCCTTGGCGATGGCCGCCTGCATCAGCAGCAAATGGGCGCCGCGCGGCAGCCACAGGCCCACGATGTCGCCCGGCTTGACGCCGGCCGCCACCAGGCGCGACGCCGCCAGGCCCGCCTGGGCATCGAGCTCCGCATACGTGATGCGGCGCGCGCCATCGATCAGGGCGATTTGCTGCGGGCAGCGGCGGGCCGTCGCTTCCAGCAGGTCGGCCAGCACTTCCTCGCGCAGCAGATCCGGTCGCGGCGGGCCGTACAGGATGTCGGCATGGGTGGAAGGGGTGCCTGGGCTGGCTGCGGTGAAATCGTTCATGGATGACGCTTATCTGTAATGCGGTGTGAGGAATCTGACGGGCTGCGCGTGGTACGCAGCACAGTTGATACATTACAGCACGCAAGACATTTCAGCGTTGCAGAACGGGGAATTTTGCGGGGCTTTCCGAAATAATGTGCTTGTCGGCTCAACTGCCATGATTACGGAATGTAAAACGGGGAAACATGGCGCCGATTTGCGCTACCGTGCGCGCCGCCGGATAGCCGTGCAGGGGGCGCCCGGACAGCGCCGCATCCGCGCAGCCTTCGGCGCGGAATTGCTGCAGCACGTAGTTATCGACGCCTTTGGCGGCTAGGGTGGCGGCCAGGGCCAGCAGCTGCTCGTCCGGCAGCAGGTCCGGATGGGTGGTGGTGCGGCATTCGTAGGCGACGCCGCTGGCGAGGATGGCGTCCAGGCAGGCGCGCGCCGGGTCGCCGCTGTCGGCCACGCGGGTCACATGTCGATAGTCGGCAAACGGCGCCTTGATGTCGAAACCCACCCAGTCGACCAGGGGCAGCACTTCCTGCAGGCGCTGCGGATAGATGCAGGCCGTGTGCAGGCCGATGCCGAAACCCAGTTCCCTGACGTCTTGCATGGCCCGCCCCAGCGCCCGATCCATGCACGCCTCGCCGCCGCTGAAGACGACGGCGTCGACCAGGCCCGTTCTGCGGCGCAGCCAGGTCAGGACGTCTTGCCACGGCATGGCGCCTTCCGGCGTGCGCGCCTGCAGGTGCGGATTGTGGCAATAGCCGCAACGCCAGGGACAGCCCTGCACGAACACCACCGCCGCCAGCTTGCCGGGATAGTCGGTGGCGGAAAAGGGCGTCAGGCCGCCCACCTTCAATTCAGCCGCCATGGCAGGCGGGCTGGCCAACCCGGGCGCTCGCTTCCGTAAAATACTGGCGCTCGTGGAATTCGCCCTGCTTGCCGATGTTGAACGAGGCGACGGGGCGGTGGTAGCCCATCACGCGGGTCCAGATTTCGCAGCGCTGGCGTTCCGTATCGAGCAGGGTGATGGCGGGAGTGAAGTCGGGACGTGCATTCATGGCGTTTCCTTGAGTGGGTGAGCAAGATCGGATTGTTTGCGGGCGATCAGTTCCGCATCGCAGGTGGGGCAGAATTCATGCTTGCCGGCCAGGTAGCCGTGGCGCGGGCAGATGGAAAACGTGGGCGTGACGGTGATGTAGGGCAGCGAAAAGCGGCTCAGCGCGCGTTTCACCAGTTCGCGGCAGGCGTTCGCGTCGGACAGTGCTTCCGTCATGTACAGGTGCAGCACCGTGCCGCCCGTGTATTTGCGCTGCAGCACATCCTGTAATTCCAGCGCCTCGAACGGGTCGTCCGTGTGGCCCACGGGCAGCTGCGACGAGTTCGTGTAGTACGGGTTGTCGGCGGTGCCCGCCTGCAGGATGGCGGGAAAGCGCTTGCGGTCTTCGCGGGCGAAACGGTACGTCGTGCCTTCGGCTGGCGTCGCTTCCAGGTTGTACATATGGCCCGTCTCTTCCTGGAAGGCCACCATGCGGGCGCGCACGTGGTCGAGCAGGCGTACGGCCAGCGCGTGGCCTTCTGGCGTCGTGATGTCCCAGGCGTCGCCGCTGAAATTGCGGATCATCTCGTTGATGCCGTTCACGCCCAGGGTGGAAAAGTGATTGCGCAGGGTGCCCAGATAGCGTTTCGTGTAGGGGAACAGGCCTTGCTGCATCAATTCCTCGATGGTGCGGCGCTTGATTTCCAGGCTGGTCTTGCCCAGCTCCAGCAGGCGGTCCAGGTCGGCCATCAGGGCTGGCTCGTCGCCGCGCCACAGGTGGCCCAGGCGCGCGCAGTTGATCGTCACCACGCCCAGGGAACCCGTCTGCTCGGCGGAACCGAACAGGCCATTGCCCCGTTTCAGCAGTTCGCGCAAGTCCAGTTGCAATCGGCAGCACATGGAGCGGATCATGTTCGGCTTGAGTTCCGAATTGATGAAATTCTGGAAGTAGGGCAGGCCGTAGCGGGCCGTCATTTCGAACAGACGTTCGGCATTCTCGCTATGCCAGTCGAAATCCTCGGTGATGTTATAGGTGGGAATGGGGAAGGTGAAGACCCGGCCCTTGGCGTCGCCCGCCATCATGATCTCGATGTAGGCGCGGTTGATCATGTCCATCTCGGCCTGCAGCTCGCCATAGCTGAAGTCCATCTCCTGGCCGGCGATGACGGGAATCTGCTCGCGCAGGTCGTCCGGGCAGACCCAGTCGAAGGTGAGGTTGGTGAACGGCGTCTGTGTGCCCCAGCGCGAGGGAACGTTGAGGTTGAAGATCAGTTCCTGCATGTACTGGCGCACGTCTTCGTAGCGCAGGCTGTCCTTGCGGATGTAGGGCGCCATATAGGTGTCGAAGGAGCTGAACGCCTGCGCGCCGGCCCACTCGTTTTGCAGCGTGCCGAGAAAATTGACGATCTGGCCGATGGCGCTCGACATGTGTTTCGGCGGACCGGACTCGATCTTGCCCGGCACGCCATTCAAGCCTTCGTGCAGCAGGGTGCGCAGCGACCAGCCGGCGCAATAGCCGGCCAGCATGTCGAGGTCGTGGATGTGCAGCGCCGCTTCGCGGTGCGCCGCGCCCACTTCCGGCGGATAGACCTGGTCCAGCCAGTAGTTGGCGATGACCTTGCCCGACACATTGAGTATCAGGCCGCCCAGCGAGTAACCCTGGTTGGCGTTGGCGTTGACACGCCAGTCGCGCCGGTCCAGGTATTCATTGATGGACGCGGCGACATCGACCTGGCCGCGTGTGGGGGAAACTGCATTCGTCGTCATGAAACCTCCAATAAACACAACATGCGGTGTTTTTATGGAGATTAATCACTAAATATAGTGGCGTCAAAGGGCGCGTGCAGTGGCATGACGAATCCTTGATGCAGGTGAAAAAAGCGCCCCGTTTACTTTTTCGCGCGGCCCTGGCGCAGGATGAAGGCGCTCGCGGCAAAGTAGGCGGCGCCGCAGACGGCGATGCTGAGGACGGAGGCGGGCAGCACGTGCGCCCAGATTTCCCGCGCCGAGAAGGTGCTCCAGCTGGCCACGCGCGCGTCGAACGTGACGTAGTTCGCCAGCAGCCAGTAGACGGCCAGCAGTCCCGTGCAGATGGCGGCCTGGCGCGTCACGGGCATGGCGCGGCGCGCGAAGACGGCTTGCAGGAACAGCAGCAGCACGCCCGGATACGCGCCCAGCACTTCGGGCGACAGCACGGAGAGCGCCTCGGCGTCGTAGCCTTCCGTGGGGGCGGCCCACTGCACCTGCAGCACGGTGAGGAACAGGGTGAGCAGGAAGATCAGCAGCGGTTTGCGGGGCATGGCGGGCAATCGAAGAGGGAGAAAAGGAGGGCATTTTACAGCCAGGTCAAGCAAGTTGAACGCGCGCCAGCCATGCATGCATTCCTTCACCTGCGTCAAGGACTGGGCAGCCTGGGCGGGGCTATAGTCTGCACCCTGAGCCGATACAGGACTGTGAACACCATGATGCTTGAATCAACCACCGCCACCCGCGTGGCCGGACCGCTGGAACTGGTCTGCCCCGCCGGCAGCCTGCCAGCCTTGAAAGCGGCCATCGACAATGGCGCCGACACCGTTTATCTGGGTTTTCGCGATGCCACCAATGCGCGCAATTTCGCCGGCCTCAATTTCGACGAGAAGGCCATCGCCGAGGGCGTGCGCTACGCCCACCAATATGGACGCAAGGTGCTGCTGGCGCTGAACACCTATCCGCAGCCGCACAACTGGGCCGTGTGGCGCAGCGCCATCGACCGCGCCGCCGATGCCGGCATCGACGCCATGATCGTGGCCGATCCGGGCCTGATGGCGTATGCGGCCCAGCACCAGCCGCAGCTGCGCCTGCACCTGTCCGTGCAAGGTTCGGCCACCAACTACGAAGCCATCAATTTTTACCATGAACACTTTGGCATCGCCCGCGCCGTGCTGCCGCGCGTGCTGTCGATGGCGCAGGTGGAGCAACTGATCGCCAAGACGGAAGTCGAGATCGAGGTGTTCGGCTTCGGCAGCCTGTGCGTGATGGTCGAAGGGCGCTGCGCACTGTCGTCGTATGCGACGGGCGAGGCGCCGAACACCCACGGCGTGTGCTCGCCGGCGAAATCCGTGCGCTGGCTGGAAACGCCGAACGGGCTCGAATCGCGCCTGAACGGTGTGCTGATCGACCGCTATGCGCCCGGCGAAAACGCCAGCTATCCCACCCTGTGCAAGGGGCGTTTCGAAGTCAACGACGAAGAGTATTACGCCATCGAGGAACCGGCCAGCCTGAACACCTTGGCGCTGCTGCCGCAACTGATCGCCATGGGCGTGCGCGCCGTGAAGATCGAAGGGCGCCAGCGCAGCCCCGCGTACGTGGCACAGGTCACGCGTGTGTGGCGCGAAGCGATCGACGCCTGCCGCGAAGGCAATGCGCGCTACGCCGTCAAGCCGGGCTGGATGGCGGCCATGGACAAGCTGGCCGAAGGCCAGCAGCACACCTTGGGCGCTTACCACAGATCTTGGAAATAGAGGATGAACATGCTGAAGCTTTCACTGGGCCCTTTGCTGTACTACTGGCCGTGCGCCACCGTCTTCGAGTTTTACCAGCAGATCGCCGGCACCGCCGTCGATATCGTCTACCTGGGTGAAACCGTCTGCTCGCGCCGGCATGAGGTGCGTCTGGCCGACTGGCTCGATATCGCGGACATGCTGGCCGCCGCCGGCAAGGAAGTGGTGCTGTCGACGCAGGCGCTGATCGAGGCGGGCGCGGAACTGGCGACCCTGCGCCGCATCACGGGCAATGGCCGCTACGGCGTCGAGGCCAACGACATGGGCGCCGTGCACTGCATGGAAAAGGGCACGTCCTTCGTCGCCGGTCCCCATTTGAACCTGTTCAATGGCCCCAGCCTGCAATTGCTGGCGCGCCTGGGCGCGCGGCGCTGGGTGATGCCGCTGGAAATGGGGCAGACGGCGCTGGCCGAGATGCAGCGCCAGAAACCGGAAGGACTGGAGACGGAAGTCTTTGCCTACGGCCGCATGCCGCTGGCGTTTTCCGCGCGCTGCTTCACGGCGCGCAACCGCAACCTGCCGAAGGACGATTGCGGCTACAGCTGCCTGGAAGAGCCGGACGGCCTGTTGCTGCGCACGCGCGACGAAGTGCCCTTCCTCGTACTGAATGGCACGCAGACGCAGTCGGCGCTCGTCTACAACCTGGTGCGCGAACTCGACGCCATGCGCGACATGGGCGTGGCGGTGGCGCGCATCAGCCCGCAGGCCATGCATACGGAACAAGTCATCGCCATCTTCGACCGCGCCCGCCGCGGCCAGGTCAGCGGCATCGGCGCCCAGGCCCAACTGGCGGCCTGCCAGCCGGCCGGCGCCTGCGACGGCTACTGGCACGGCCAGCCCGGCATGGAACAGCACGCCGCCCATTGAACGCCTCGAAAGGAAGCACCATGCAAGATCAACTGGAAAGATTGCCTGTCCCGGCGCCGGTACCCGCCCGTCCCGGCATGAGCAAGCCCGCAGTGTCGTACCGGCTGCCGGAACCGCTGGCCGAATTGCTGTCCAAGCTGCCCCCGTATCCCGCCTCGTGGCTGTTCGTGCAGGGCTTGAATCGCCTGCTGGCGCCGCAATTGCCCGACGACGTGCGGCGCAGCCTGGAAGGGCGCAGTTTGCGCTTGCGGCTGCTGGACGCGGGCATCGCCTTCGATTTCGAGTGGCAGGGCACGGTGTTCGTGGCGGAGCGCTATGCGGACGTGCCGGACCTGTGCATCGCCGCCAGCGTGCATGATTTGATGCTGCTGGCGCGGCGCCAGGAAGATCCGGACACGCTGTTCTTCAGCCGCCGTTTGAGCCTGGAAGGCGACACGGAACTGGGCTTGTTGTTCAAGAATACGCTCGATGCCATTGAGTTGCCGCCATTCGACCTGCAGGCGCTGGGGCCGCGCCGCGTGTTGGCGCATCTGCGCGACCGGGGCGCGCGCGAAGGCTGAGCGAAGAAAGGGAGGGCGGGCGCTCAGTGGCGCTCAGTGGCGGCAGTGGCCGCAGGCGCCGCTGCACGAGGCCAGCTGTTCTTCATCCGTCGCCTCGCCCATGAAGCCGGCGTCATTGACGGCGGCCAGCAGGCGTTCCTGCGTGGCCAGCCGTTCGTCGAACTGCACCGTGGCGCCGTGGCGCGCCAGCGAGACGCACACGGTGGCCACGCCCGTGACGGCTTCGAGCGCGCCCGTCAGCCTGTCGGCGCAGCCTTCATGATCCATTCCGATAATATTCAAGCGTGCTGTCTGCATGGGTTCCTCTTGTTTTTCAGATAAAAAAACAGCGTAGGCGAGCCATGCGCATGCCGTCCAGAGCAGCACGCAAGATTTATTTTGTATTTGCGGTTTTATTGATCTGGATTAATCCCCAGCCCTGCGGGTCACCTTGAAAGTGCTGTTGTTTTGTACACAGTTGCCGTATTCCAGTCGACAAGCGTGCCCTGCTGCGCGATACTGTCATTCTGATAAGAACGCTATGACAGCGCTGGAAAGGAGGGGCCATGCAGCGCCGCCCTCTGTCAAGCTTGCCGCCCTGTGGCCATTGGGCGCGGCCGCCGGCGCGGTGCCGCCGCTGCCGCTCGTGTATCCGCGCCACCAGGCGCTCTATGATCCGCAGCAAGGCTATGTGACGGCCTTGCTGCAACAGGCGCTGGCCCGTTCGGGCCAGGCCTATGCCTTGCGCCGCTCCGAACTGCGCATGGTGCAGACGCGCGCGATGCAGGAAATCGCCACGGCGTCGGGCGGTGTCAACGTCGTCTGGGCCATGACGAGCCGCGCGCGCGAAACGCAATTGTTGCCGGTGCGCATCCCCATCGACCGCGGCCTGATCGGCTGGCGCGTGGCCCTGATCCAGGCCCGCCAGCCGCAGATGCTGCGCGGCGTGCGCAGCATCGCCGCCCTGGCGCGACTGTCGGCCGGCCAGATGCGCGACTGGCCCGACTCCGCCATCCTGCAGGCGAATGGCTTGCGCCTCGATACCTCGAGTACCTACGAAGGCCTGTTCCAGCAACTGGCGGCAGGGCGCATCGATTACTTTCCCCGTTCCGTAATCGAGGCGCAAAGCGAACTGGCCAGCCATGCGCACTTGCCGCTGGCGCTCGACGCCTACCTGGTCATCCGCTACCCGGCCGCGCTGTACTTCTTTGTCGGCAAGCACCGGCCGGAACTGGCACGCCACATTGAAAGGGGATTGGAAAGCATGCTTGCCGATGGCAGTTTCGCGCAGCTGTTCCAGCGCCATTTCGGCCGCCTCGCGGATGGCTTGCAGCTGTCCCGGCGCCACGTGCTGGAGCTGGCCAATCCCGACTTGCCGGAGGAGACGCCGCTGGCGCGCAAGGCACTTTGGTACCGTCCCAAACATTACTAATAATCTTATTGATCAATGTCAAACAGCGGCTTCAATCGTGCGCCCGATGTTTGATGAAGCGCAAAGCGAGTTCAACAGAACACCTGTTGACACTTATTAAATTTTCGCCGAACATAATTCCACGTTGCAACTTTTTCCCAGTACAAGCGCTTGCCGCAGGAGTCGTGCGGGAGCCGTGCGCCCGTTCCACAGCCAGCTGCCGCCAGCCGCCGAACGCGCTGTCCCCTTGTCACCATCCGTTATCTTTTCGAAGGTTCGTCCATGCTCGATTCGATCACGTCCGTATTGCACCAGGTGCCGGAACTGGCCCTGTTCCTGGCGCTGGCGCTCGGTTACGCGGTAGGGCAGATACGCTTCGGCCCCATCCAGCTGGGCGGCGTGTGCGGCACCCTGGTCGCCGCGCTGCTGATCGGCCAGCTGGGCATCACCCTGGACGCCAGCGTCAAGAATGTCTTCTTCATGCTGTTCATCTTTGCCCTCGGCTATGCGGGCGGCCCCCAGTTCTTTGCCAACCTGAATGCCAAGGGCTTGCGCCTGGGCCTGCTGTGCCTGATCGAAGTGGTGGTGGTGCTGGCGCTGGTGCTGCTGGCCACGCGCTTCCTGGGCCTGGACCAGGGCACGGCGGCCGGCATGATGGCGGGCGCGGCGACGGAGTCGGCCGTCGTCGGCACGGCCACGGATGCCATCTCGAAGCTGGCGCTGCCGGCCGCCCGCATCGCCGAGCTGCAGGCCAACGTCGTCACCGCGTATTCCATCACGTACATTTTCGGCCTGATCGCCATCGTCATCGTCACCAGCCAGATTTTTCCGCTGTTGCTGCGTGTCAATTTGCGCGAAGAAGCCGATAAGTTGTGGGAAAAGATGGGCGGCGCGCAGACCGACGGCGATGGCGTGCAAGCTACGCCGGAGATGGTGGGGCGCGCCTACCGCATCAGCCGCGGCGCGGGACGCCGCCTCGACGCCTTGCAGCATATCTTTGCGGGCCGCGCCAGCATTACGCGCGTGCGCCGCCATGGCAAGGTCTTGCCCTTGGAACCGGCATTGCGCTTGCGCAATAACGACGAAGTGCTGGTGATCGGCCACCGTCCCGCGTTGGTGGCGGCCGAAGCCATCCTGGGCGAGGAATTTGCCGACACGACGGGCTTGAACATGGCCGTCTCCGCCGTCGAAGTGGTGCTGCAGCAAGCCGCGCTGGCGGGCCAGCCCTTGCGCCAGCTGGCCTTGCCCTCCGGCGTGCACGTGGCGGCCGTTGTGCGTGGCGAGCACAGCATGCCGCCCTTGCCGGATCTGGCCCTGCAGCGCGATGACGTGCTGCGCCTGTATGGCACGACGGAAGGGCGCGAGCTGAACACGGCGCTGGCCGCCATCGGCAAGCGCGTGCCCACGGGCGACCGCAGCAATATCGTCTACGCCAGCATCGGCATCGTGCTGGGCGTGTATATCGGCGGCTTTTCCGCCAAGCTGGGCGGCATCCCGTTTTCGCTGGGCACGGGCGGCGGCGCCTTGCTGACGGGCCTCGTGTTCGGCTGGTACCAGGCGCGCAAGCCGGGCATGCAGGGTATCCCCTCCAGCGCGCTCGACATGATGAAGGATATCGGTCTGGCCACCTTCATCGCCTGCGTGGGCCTGGCGTCGGGGCCGCAGGCGATCGATCTGATCCGCCAGTACGGCCTGTCCTTGCCGCTGATGGGGGTATTGATCGCCGTCATCCCCGCCTCGCTGTCGCTGCTGGTAGGCCACTTTTTCCTCAAGCTGGAAGCGCCCGTGCTGCTGGGCGCCATCGCCGGCCAGCAGTGCAGCACGCCGGCCCTGTCGGCCGTGCAGAATGCGGCCGGCAATTCCACGCCCTTGCTGGGCTACACGATTACCTATGCCATCTCGAACGTGGTGCTGCCCCTGCTGGGGCCGCTGATCGTGGCCCTGGCAGGGTCGGTGCACGCATGAGCAGCAAGCAAGGGCAAACGCAGTAAAGAATTCCTTCAACACGAAAGGCGGTCCGCATGGAATGGTTGCATGAGTTATTCAAGAAGTCGCCTGAAATTGCCTTGTTTCTCTCCCTGGCAGTGGGTTACTACATCGGCAAGATCAAGTTCGGCTCGTTTCAGCTGGGCGGGGTCGCCGGTTCACTCCTGGTGGCGGTGCTCGTCAGCCAGGTTGGCGTCGCCATCGATCCCGGCGTGAAATCGGTGCTGTTCGCGCTGTTCATTTACGCCGTCGGCTATGAAAGCGGGCCGCAATTCTTCAATTCCCTGGGCCGCCAGTCGGTGCGTGAAATCATCCTGGCCGTCGTGCTGGCCGTGACGGCGCTGCTGACGGTGGTCATCCTGGCCAAGGTCTTTGGCTTGGACAAGGGCCTGGCGGCCGGCGTGGCGGCGGGCGGCTTGACGCAGTCGGCCATCATCGGCACGGCCGGCGACGCGATCACCAAGCTGGGCCTGGCGGCCGACGAAGTGGCGCGCCTGCAGGGCAACGTGGCCGTCGGCTATGCCGTGACGTATGTGTTCGGCTCGTTTGGCGCCATCATCGTCTGCGTCAATATCTTGCCGAAGCTCATGGGGCGCACCATCCGCGAAGATGCGATCAAGGCGGAAACGGCGCTGCAGGCGGGCGTGCAAGTGCTGGGGCCGGGCCAGACGCCGGCTGCGCCCGACCTCATCGGCCGCATCTACGATGTGGGTCCGGGCGCCGGACGCTCCGTGGCGGACATCGAAAGCGCCCATCCGAGCACGGCCATCACCATCGAACGCGTGAAACGCAATGGCCAGATCATCGACGTCAGCCCGGACCTGGTGCTGGCGGCCGACGATATCGTGCTGCTGGTGGGCCGCCGCGAAGCCATGCTCAGCGTGTCTTCCCAGCTGGGCAAGGAATTGCTGGCCGTCGAAGGCATGGAACTGGTGATGCAGCGCCGCGACATGGTGCTGACCAACAAGGCTTACCACAACAAGACGGTGGGCGAAATCCGCAGCGCCACGGCGCCGGGTGTGCGCCACGGCATCTTTGTCGTGCAACTGAGCCGCATGGGCAAGATTCTGCCCATGCAAGCGGAAACCGTCGTGCAGACGGGCGACGTGGTGACCATCTATGGCGCCGAGCAGGATGTCAAGCGCGTGGCGGCCGAAGTGGGCTACATGATCGTGCCGAGCGCCAAGACGGACTTCGTCTACATGGGCGCCGGCCTCGTCGTCGGGCTGCTCGTGGGCTTGCTGGTGGCGCGCATCGGCTCGATTCCGCTGACCCTGGGCAGCGGCGGCGGCGTGCTGCTGTCGGGCCTGGTATTCGGCTGGTTCCGCGCGAAGCGCCAGACGTTTGGCTACATGCCCAGCGGCGCCGTGCAAATCCTGAAAGACCTGGGCCTGGCCGGCTTCGTTGCCGTCGTCGGCCTCACGTCCGGCCTGCAAGCTGTGCAAACCGTGCGCGAACACGGTCTGACCCTGTTTGGCGTGGGCGTGGTGGTGACCATTCTGCCGATGATCTTGACCATGCTGATCGGCCGCTACATCTTGCGTTATGACAACGTCGCCATCTTCGCGGGCGCCTTGTCCGGTTCGCGCAGCGCCAATCCTGCGTTCGGCGAAGTGCTGAACGCGGCGCAAAACTCGATTCCCACCGTACCGTTTGCCATTACGTATGCCCTGGCCAACGTTTTCCTGACCTTGCTGGGGCCGCTGATTGTGGCCTTTGTCTGAGTCGGGCGTATTTGCAGGACCTAAGCCGCCTGTGCGGGGCTTTTCCCATATTGTCAGTTGATAAGGAGTCGTTGAAATGGATTTCAGTAACCCAAGCAAACTCGCGCTGTTGAGCCCCTTCGAATTGAAGGATGCGCTGATCCAGACGGCCAAGCAAAGCAACCGTCTGATGCTCAATGCGGGCCGCGGCAACCCGAATTTCCTGGCCACCACGCCGCGCCATGGCTTCTTCCAGTTCGGCCAGTTCGCCATGACGGAAGCGGAACGTTCCTATGTGTACATGGATGATGTGGGCGGCTTCCCCACGCGCGACGGCATCGAGGCGCGCTTTGAAATCTTCGTGCGCAAGCATGAAGGCAACCCCGGCGTGCATTTCATCGAGGCAGCCATGTCGTATGTGCGCGACCAGCTGGGCCTGGACGCGGGCGACTTCATCTACGAGATGTGCGAAGCCATTCTCGGCTGCAACTATCCCGTGCCGGACCGCATGCTGCGCCTGTCCGAGAAAATCGTCGGCCAGTATATCCACCGCGAAATGATCGGCGACCATCCGTTCGTCGGCAACTTCGACATGTACGCCGTCGAAGGCGGCACGGCGGCCATGACGTATCTGTTCGCCAGCCTGAAATCGAACCACATCATCCAGGAAGGCGACACGATTGCCCTGGGCATGCCGATCTTCACGCCGTACATCGAGATTCCCCAGCTCAATGATTACAAGCTGAACACAGTGCATATTGATGCGCCGCAATCGAACAATTGGCAATTCACAAAGAAAGAGCTGGACAAGCTGCTGGACCCGAAAGTCAAGGCCTTCTTCCTCGTCAACCCCAGCAATCCGCCGTCCGTCAAGATCGACGATGACACGCTGGAATACATCGCCAAGATCATCAAGAAGCGCCCGGACCTGATCATCCTGACCGATGACGTGTACGGCACGTTTGCCGACAATTTCGTTTCGCTGTTCGCCATGTGTCCGTACAACACCATCCTCGTGTATTCGTTCTCGAAATACTTCGGCGCGACGGGCTGGCGCATGGGCGTGGTGGCCACGCATGAGAAAAATGTACTCGACGACAAGATTGCCAAGTTGCCGGAAACCATCAAGAAGCAGCTCGATGCGCGCTATCACTCGATCACGACGGAGCCGCGCGAGCTGAAATTCATCGACCGCCTGGTAGCCGACAGCCGCACGGTGGCGCTGAACCATACGGCCGGCCTGTCCACGCCCGTGCAGGCGCAGATGACCTTGTTCTCCCTGTTCTCGCTGATGGATGAAGAGCAAAAGTACAAGCAGTCGATGAAACGTATCGTGCTGCGCCGCAAGGAAGCGCTGTACCGCGAACTGGGCTTGCCGATGGTGCACGACGCCAATTCCGTGCGCTACTACCACCTGCTGGACATGGAGTCCCTGGCCGCGCAGATGCATGGTGTGGAGTTTTCGCAGTGGCTGCTGAAAAAGCTCAAACCGAACGAAGCGCTGTTCCGCCTGGCCGATGAAACGGGCGTCATCCTGTTGCCGGGCCGCGGCTTCGGCACCACGCACCCGTCGGGCCGCGTGTCGTTGGCCAACCTGAACGAATACGACTACGCCAACATCGGCCGCGCCATCCGCAACATGGCGTCCGAGTTCTTTGCCGTATTTGAAAAGGAAAAAGAGAAGGGCGGCAAGAAGGCGAAGAAGTAATTCGCCGGGTAGCTGCTTGAGCTCAACGGGCGCCCCGCAAGAGGCGCCCGTTTTTGCGTATCCGCCGCAGTAAGCAATAGTGCAGGCTGGAATAGACATCCGTAGATATAATTGCTATTGTGAAAGTATAAACATGGCAACCCCGTGCTTTCCCCTCATTCATTGACTGGACGCTACATGGGCAGATTGCAAGGACACATATCATTATTGCTGGCGGGCGCGCTGGGCGCGGCCATGCCCGCCCTGGCGCAGTTGCCGGCCGGCGCGCCGCTGACATTCAACGAAGCGCTGCAGCAGGCGGCCCAGGCTTCGGGCGCCGTGCAGGGCGCCGCGCTCGACGTGCGCGCCAAAACCCTCAAGGCGGAGGCGCTGTCGAATATCGATGGTCCTTCCGTGGACTTGACGGCGTTTCGCGGCCGTTTGTCGACGGATTTGAGCATCGACACGAGCGGCTTGTCCGGCGTGGTGGGCGGCATCGAATCCGTGCTGCCGCCGATTCCCGGCTTGCCCACGCCGCATATTCCCAACTCCCTGAACCGCGAAGTGGTGACGGACCTGACCTCGTTCGGCTTGCTGGGCATGTGGCCCATCTACACGGGCGGGCGCCTGGACGCCGTCAAGGGGCTCGCATCGAGCCTGACCCTGGCCGCGCAGGCCGAGCGCACGGAAGCGGAAGAGCAACTGGCCACCCTGGTGGCGCAGCGCTATTTTCAGTTGCTGCTGGCCAAGAGAGTGGTGGCCGTGCGGGCCGAAGTGACGGCCGGCGTGACGCAGCACCAGCGCGATGCGGCCAAGCTGGAAAAGGGCGGCCTGATTTCGCGCGCGGAACGCTTGCGCGCCGACGTGGCCCTGGACAGCGCCCGCAGCGACGAAGCGCAGGCGCGCAGCGACGAGGAAATCGCCCAGGTGGCGCTTGATCGTTTGCTCGCCGTCAATACGCAAGTGCGCCCCAGCACGCCGCTGTTCGTCAATAGCTTGCCGGTCGGCACCTTGCAATCGTTCATCAGCACGGGCATGCGCGAAAATGCGAACTGGAAAAAGATCGACAGCAAGCGCGTGCAGGCCGAGCAAGCCTTGAAGCTGCATGGCAAGGAATACGCACCTACCGTGTTTGCCATCGGTAACTACAATTTGAACCGCGGCAATGAAAAGCTCGTGCGCTCGAACTGGGCCGTCGGCCTGGTCGTGTCCGTACCCCTCGTGCACCGCATCAATACGGGCAAGATGATCGCCGCCGCCAAGCTGGACCAGGAGCGGGTGGAAGTGGTGGCGCGCCAGGCCGAGCGCGACATTCCGACCTTGATCGAAAAGAATTGGCGCGCGTTGGAAAACGCCCGTATCCAGTATCTGTCCACGGCTTCGTCGGTGGAGCTGGCGCGCGAAAATATCCGCCTGCAAACCGTGGCTTTCCAGCAAGGACAAGTGACGTCGCTGGAAGTGGTCGACGCGCGCCTGAACCTGGCGAAGGTGGAAACGCAGCGCGCGCAGACGGCCTATAACTATGTGATGGGGCTGGCGCAATTGCTGGAAGCGACGGGCGAGACGCAGCGCCTGGGCAGCCTGGCCGCCGCGGCCGATATCCAATTACCTGTGGACAAATAATAATGAGCACCTCCAAAAAACCCTTGGCCATAGTCGCCGCCGTCATTGTCCTGGCCTTCGTGGGCTGGGGCTTGTACCAGGCCTTCCAGCCGCAGCGCCTGCCCTTGCAGGGACAGATGGATGCGCAGGAAGTCAATGTCTCGTCGAAAGTGCCGGGCCGGGTGGGCGAGCTGTACGTCAAGCTGGGCCAGACCGTGCCGAAAGGTGAGCTGCTGTTCCAGCTGACGAGCCCGGAAGTGGATGCGAAGATCGCGCAAGCGACGGCCGCCACGCAAGCGGCCGAAGCCGTGGCGCACAAGGCGCAAGCGGGAGCGCGTCCGGAAGAAATTGCGGCCGCGAAAGCGAACTGGGAGCGGGCGCAAACGGGGGCCAGCATCGCCAAGACCACCTATACCCGCGTCAACAATATGTTCGAGCAAGGCGTGATTGCCCAGCAGAAACGTGACGAGGCGCAAGCGCAATGGCGCGCCGCCGACCAGCTTGCCCAAGCGGCCCGCGCCCAGTTTGATATGGCGCAAAAGGGCGCCCGTCCCGAAGACAAGACGGCCGCCGCCGCCCAGGCGCGCCAGGTGGGCGCCGTACTGACGGAAGCGCAGATCGCGCTGGCCGAGACGAAGATCGCCGCGCCGGTGGCTGGCCAGGTCAGCAAGATCCAGATCCAGCCGGGCGAACTGGCGCCACAAGGTTTCCCCGTGATTACGCTGGTGAACCTCGATGACGCCTGGGCCGTGCTGCAAGTGCGCGAAGATGAAATGGCGGCGTTTTCCATGGGCAGCACGCACACGGCGAACGTGCCGGCCTTGAAACAGCAACTGAGCTTCAAGGTCAGCTCGGTTGCCGTGCTGCCGGACTTCGCCACGTGGCGCGCGGCCCGTCCGGGCGGCACGGATTTGCGCACGTTTGAAATCCGTTTGCGTCCCGCCATCAAGGTCGAAGGCTTGCGTCCGGGCATGTCGGTCGTGTTCCCGCCGCTCTGATAGCCGATGAGCGAGATTGACAAAGAGCAGCCGGCGGCGCTGGCACGCGAGTGGCGGCGGCTGCGCGGCGACTTCTGGGACTTCGGCATGCTCAGCTGGATTCCTGTCGTGCTGTGCGGCATGCTGTGGCTGGTGTTTTCCGCCGGCATCGCGCGCGACTTGCCCATCGTCGTCATCGATAACGACAATTCCACCCTGTCGCGCCAGCTCACGCGCTGGCTCGACGCTTCGCCCGGCATCGATGTGGCGGCGAAAGTGGCGTCCAGCGACGAAGCCCTGCATCGCTTGCGCGAACGCACGGCGTTCGGCTATCTGCTGATCCCGAACGATTTCGAGCAGAAACTGCTGGGCGGCCGGCAAGCCACCGTGCAATGGCTGTACAACGCGCAGTTTTCCTCGCACGCGGGCGCCTTGCTGCGCGACGTGCGCACGGTCAGCACGACCTTGTCGGCCGGCATCGAGATGACGGCGCGGGTGAAAAAGGGTATGTCGGGCGTGCAGGCGGCGGCTCAGTTCGAACCGATACGCACGACCTTGAACAGTTTGTATAACGAAAACATCAGCTATGAAGCATTTTTAACGTTGGCGCTGATGCCGGCCATGCTGCAGATTTTCATCGTCGTCGCCGTCGTCACGAGTATCGGACGCGAGTTGCGCGACGGCACGGTGCCGCAATGGCTGGCCTCGGCCCATGGCAGCTGGCTGCGTGCCGTGGGCGCCAAGCTGCTGTTTCCCCTCGTCGCCTACTGTGCGCTGGCGCTGCTGTACTTGCTGTTCTTCAGCCTGGCGCGGGATTGGGCCGTGGCGGGCAGCTTGCCGGCATTGCTGGTGAGCATGCTGTTGCTGGTGCTCGCGTATTGCGGCCTGGCCACCTTGCTGATCGCCGCCACCCTGTCCCTGCGCCTGGCGCTGTCGGGCGCGGCCTTCATCACGGCGCCCGCGTTCGCGTTTGCGGGCCAGGCTTTTCCCTTGATGGCCATGCCGGCGCCAGCGCGCGCCTGGGCGGAAGCCTTGCCGCTCACGCATTACTTGCAATTGCAAACGAAATACTGGCTGGCCGGCGCGCCGTGGCGCTATGGCGTGCAGGAAATGCTGATACTGGCCGGCATCGCCATCGGCTGCGGCGCCGTGGGCGTGTTCCTGCTGGCGCGCCGCGCGAATGCGCCTGCGGCCTGGGGGCGCACATGATCTGGCCGGCCTTTGTCGCCACCTGGCGCGCCATGCTGACGGACAAGGGCGCGCTGACCTTGCTGTTTATCGGCGGTATCATCTATTCATTCTTCTATCCGCTGCCGTATTCGACGGAAATCGTCCAGCGCGTGCCCGTGGCCGTCGTCGACCAGGACCGCAGCGCCATGTCGCGCCAGTTGACGCGCTTTGCCATGGCCCACCCGTCGCTGGACGTGGTCGCCGTCACGCCGGACTTGCCCGTCGCGCAAGATTTATTATGGCGCGACCAGATCATGGGCGTATTGATCATTCCCGATGGTTTGCAGACGGACGTGCTGGCCGGCCGCGCCGCCCACGCGCAAGTGGCGGGCAATGGCTTGTATTTGATGCTGAACAAGGTGGCCCTGAACGGGCTGGCCGAAGTGGTGGGCACGGTGTCGGCCGGTATTGAGCTCAAGCGTTTGGGCGCGGGCACGCCGTCCACCATCCAGGCCAGCCAGCAGCGCTCGCCCATCGCCTTCGACGCCGTGCCCCTGTTTAACGTCAAGGAAGGCTATGGCGCCTATGTCGTGCCGGGAGTGGCTACTCTCATTGTGCAGCAGACTTTGCTGATCGGCATGACCATGCTGTTCGGCACCTGGTACCAGCGCAAGGCCTTCCCCGTGGCAGGCAAGCGCACGGTGGGTGGGTATATGGGCATGCTGCTGGCGTTTGCCTGCGTGGCGTTTTTGAATTGCTGCTATTTCTTCGGCTTTGTCTTCTGGTTCCAGGATTACCCCCGTGGCGGCAACTTTGGCGGCATGCTCTTGCTGCTGGTGCTGTTCTCGCTGTGTGAGGCGGCCTTCGGCATGTTGCTGGGCATGCTGTTCCGCACGCGCGAGCGGGGTACGCAGCTGATGATCGCCACCTCGATGCCCGTGCTGTTCCTCGCGGGCCTGACCTGGCCCGTGTCGTCCATGCCCGTCGTGCTGCAATGGCTGCGCTGGCTGCTGCCGTCCACGGCCGGCATCCAGGGCTTTGTTGCGCTTAATCAAATGGGCGCCTCGCTGTATGAAATTCGCCATGAAGTGGCCGGGCTGCTGGCCTTGCTGGTCGCTTGCGTGGCGCTGGGCTGGCGGCGCTGGCGCGGGATGGAGGAGACTGTTGTCGATTTGAACAAGGCGTAACTGGGCCGATATGCAATAATTTCGTTTCCACATTAAATAACAACGCCTGACAAAACCGTAGCGAGCGGAAGGGAGTTGCGGCCGAGAAGTGCAACTGTGCGAATGTACAGTGAGCATCGCAGGCCGTAAATACCGACGCGCAGTAGGTTTTGACAGGCGTTAGCCAATCATGTCAGCTTTTAATCTGTTCCAGCGCCTGTCCCAGGCCCCCACCAAACCCAAGGCGGCGCCCGCCGCGCGGCAGTTCGACGTGGCGGACCTGTACCAGGGCCCCATCGCGCTGGGAGCGGAAGGCGCGGCGCAAGCGCGGCCTTTCGATGAAAAGCTGCGCCAGGCATACTTTTGGATCGTCAACCACGCCATCATCAGCCCCCATTACGATATCGAGTACAACGACGGCCCGTCGCAGACGTATGCCGTGGGCGACAGCCGCCGCACCCTGAATTTGCCGTCGGCGCAAAGCTATTCCAGCTTCATTTTGCTGCCCCTGCTGACGTTCGCCACGCGCCGCAAATGCCTGTTCGTCGGCGGGCCGGGGCGGGGCAAGACGGCCAGCGCCCTGTTGATGGGCGTGCTGGCCGGTTCCACCGTCAAGGAAGTCAAGCGCGCCATGCAGCATGGCCATCCGCAGATGACTGTGGCCGACTTGCTCGGCAATCCGCTGCCGGCCGACCTGGTCAACGCGCAAAGCATGGACGAGATCCGCATCGCCTGGCGCGCCTGGCTGGGCATGCGCGTGAAAATCGTCGATGAATACAACCGCATCCCCACGCGCACGCAAAGCGCGCTGCTCACCGTCATGGGCGACAATTACGCGGAAGTGCTGAACCATATTTACGAATGTCCGGAAGCGGCCTGGTATCTGACGGCCAACGATGATCAGGGCGGCGGCACCTACCAGGTGATCGAAGCGCTGCGCGACCGGGTCGACGTGACGGTGCAGGCACTGGCCTTCAACCCCCGCTTCCTGAATGAGTTGCTGCTGCGCGTGGAAGAAAACGTGCGGCCAGAAGAACTGGTGCCGCCCGATATCATCTTTACGGAAGCGGAGGTAGATCAAATTGGCGAATCCATCCGCCAGGTGGGCGTGCCCGAAGCCGTGCGCCGCCGCCTGGAATTTTTCGCCAGCCAGTTCGAGCTGTTCGAGACGGCGGGCGGCCAGTTCGAATACATGACCAAGGATACGGCCCGCCTGGCCGGCGCCGACCGTGGCGCCGCGCAGGCGGCCGACAATGGGCGCGACCGTTTGAAGGATCTCGGTTGCCAGACCTTGAATGGCATTTCCGTGCGCACCCTGATGGCGCTGTTGATCTATGCCAAGGCCATGGCTTATTTCCGTGGCAATGGCGAGGTGGAGCTGGAAGACTTGCGCCAGGTGCTGCCGTTCGTCCTGCATAACAAGCTGCAGCCGGACCCGGATGCGCCATTTTTCGCGCTGCCGGAAAACGCCGCCTATCGCAGCGACAGGCTGGGCTGGCTGCGCCGCCTGTTCGATTTGTCGAACGATGAATTCAACCGCCTGGACCTGGACCGCGACGACCCTGTGGGCGTGCTGTCGGCCGAATTCGACCTGGGCCTCGATGGCGTGAGCGAGCGCGAAACCCTGGCGCGCCTGAACCGCATCGAAAAGCTGATCGGCGAACGTACCAAAGGGAGAAAACTGTACGGGCCCCTGTATGACGATTTGTTGAAGCTCAAATATCTGCACCAGCGCTATACGAATTACCGCAGCTGGCTGCGTTCGCAATGAATGACGCACTGAATATCGACCATTGCCGCGGGTTTCTCGACGCCCTGGCCATGTTGAACAGCGAGGCCAGCGACCTGTGCGCAAGCTATGAGCTGCAACGGCTGCCCGACGCGCCGGATCTGCTCACGGCGCTGGGCTTGCGTGTGGAAGATTACACCCTGAATGTAAGCACCCCGGCGCGCGCGCTGCCGGCGCCCTTGTGGCAGATCACGGTGGCGCCGCGCGGGCGCGCGCACCTGGAGCAGGTGTGCCAGCGCTGGTTCTTCTCGTCGGACCACATGCGGACGGCGCCGCCGGACCGTTTCCGCGCCTGCCTCGTCAACGCCTTCCTCGACGCGCTGGACATGTCGCTGGCCGGATTCACTATGCATATCGTGAAGATGACGCCGCCGCCTGGTGTCTGGTATGCGATCCACTGGGACGAGATCGCGTTTGAATCAGGGGATGAGCGCTATCTGCTGCATTTTTCGCACAGCGATTGAGGAGGAACAATGATTTCTCCTGCCTTTGCAACTATCCTTGCCAGCGGCCGCGCCCAGTTCAACGGCCGCGCAGCGGAAGCGCGCCGGCGCTTTCCCGCGCTCGACATGGCCGCCTTCGGCGCCTTCTTGCACGATGGCGTCGATCCGCTGGTGGTGGCCGTGGCCGCCGCCGCGCCCGAGCGCGTGGGCGGCGTCACCTTGGCCGCCTATGACATGGCCCTGGAGCTGGTGGGCCATGTCCTGGCCGGTCCGGTCGCGAAAAATCCCTTCCTGAATAGCGTGTGGCGCGAACTGACGCCATCGTTTGCGCCGCTGCTGTCGACGGCCCCTGTCGACGTGCTGGGCATGCTGAGCAACGCCGCCATCCACATTGGCGCCGTGGCGGGCGCGCGGCCCGCGCAATGGCAGGCCGGGATGGCTGCCGTGGCGCCGCAAGTCGGCAGCATCGCGCAGCTGCGCGCCGTGGGTCAGGTGCTGGCCTGGCGCGCCGGCGTCGCGCATTTCCGCCAGGGCGCGCTGGCCGCCGCCGACACCTTGCCGCATGCGCTGGCGCTGGCCGCCTTTGGCGAGCCGGGCGCGCAATGGCCGCAGGTGCATGCGCAGCTCATGGCTAATCCGTGGCGCGGCAATGCCGAGGGCAGGGAGTTCGGCGCCTTCACGGGCCTGGGTGGCGATTTCGCCACGCCGCCGCAAGTGCGCGCCACGCTTTACGGTTTTGTCGTGCGCAGCGCCGAGCGCCATTATTTGCTGGTGGCCGACGCCTATGGCGCCGTGCTGCACAGCGCCACGGCGCAGGAGTTTGAGTTGGCGCAAACCGGCGTGCCGGCGTCCGTGCGCCTCGATGGAGCCACCGTTCACGTCGGCGCGCGCAGCATCGCGCTCGACCTGCCGGCCGGCGACATCGCGCTGGCCGCGAATGCGCATACGCTGGCCATCACGTCACCGTGGACGCACGCCATCCGCCTGCTGCCGCTCGCATGAAGAACGATGCCGACACCGTCCTGATCGACCGCTGGCGCGCCGCCTGGCCCGAGGCCCTGGCCGTGTGGAGCAAGTTTACGCGCCTGCGCGACCCCAGCCTGTGCGCCAGCCGCGTCGAAGCCGGCAAGCAGGGCTTGTCCGGCAGCTTCGCCATGATCCGCTTGCTGGACCAGAGCGTGGTGGTGGACTTGCCGCTGGTGACGGAACTGGGACTGGACGACTATGCGCTGGAAATCCTCGCCCATGAAATCGGCCACCACATCCTCGCACCGGGCAGCGCCAGCGACCAGTTCCGCCTGCTGGCGCGCATGCGCCGCGCCTTGCCGACCTTGGAGCAGCACGCGCCCATGGTGGCCAACCTGTACACGGACCTGTTCATCAACGACCGCCTGCAGCGCCAGGCGAATCTGCGCATGGCGGACATCTACCGCAAGCTGCAGCAGGGGCGCACGGTGCAAGCTGATGGCAAGGGCAGCGGCGGCGTATGGACACTGTACATGCGTATCTATGAAAACCTGTGGCAGCTGGAAAAGGGCGAGCTGGGCGGCGGCCACGCTGACGAGCGCCTGGACACGGACGCCTGGCTGGGTGCGCGCCTCATTCGCGTGTATGCGAACGACTGGATGCTGGCGGCGGGCCGCTTCGCCACCTTGCTGCTGCCCTACCTGGTGGAAGATACGGATGCCCTCGGTGACATTGACCCCAGCCGCTACCTGCAGGACACGCGCGACGCGGCACGCGGCTGCCAGACGTATGGCGCGCAGCAGATCGAGGATGACGAAGAGGACGGCGCCATCCATCCCGTGCACGACAAGCGCATCTCGGGCCTCGATGGCGAGGAACCGCAAGCCGAGGCGCCGCCCGGGAACGGCGGCGGCCAGCTGCGCGAACCGTTTGAGTTGGGCGACATTCTGAAGGCCTCGGGCGTGGACCTGAGCGACCATGAAATCGCCATCCGCTACTACCGCGAGCGGGCTTTGCCGCACCTGGTGGCATTTCCCAGCCGCCCCGCACCCGAGTCGCAGGAGCCGCAGATGGAAGGTCTGGAGCCTTGGGAAATCGGCGATCCCCTGGAAGACATCGACTGGCTGCAGTCCGTGATGCAGTCGCCGCGCCTCGTGCCGGGCGTGACCACCGTGCGCCGCGTGTATGGCCGCGAACCGGCGCGCGCCACCGACGCCGTGCCCGTCGACCTGGACATGTACGTGGACAGTTCCGGCTCCATGCCGAACCCGCAGGCGCACACCTCGTTCCTGACACTGGCCGGCGCCGTCATCGCCTTGTCCGCCCTGCGCGCCGGCGCAAAAGTGCAGGTCACCCTGTGGAGCGGCAAGAACGAGGTAATGCAGACGCCAGGTTTCGTGCGCGATGAAGACATTATCCTCGGCGTGCTGACGGAATTTTTTGGCGGCGGCACCTGTTTCCCCATCCACCGCCTGCGCCAGACCTATGCGGCCAAACGCGAACGGCCCGCGCACATCCTGATGATTTCCGACGATGGCATCACCACCATGTTCGACAAGGATGAACTGGGCAACAGCGGCTGGGATATCTCGGCGAAAGCGCTGGCCCAGGGCGGCGCGGGCGGCACCATGGCCTTGAACCTGGCGCGCGACTGGGATGGCGCGGCCAGCCACCAGTGGCTGCAGCAGACCTATGACGATTTGAAACGCGCGCGCCGCGAGCAGGGCTGGGATATCCACGCCGTGGAACGCTACGAGGATTTGCTGGACTTTGCGCGGGCGTTCAGCCGGCGCCACTATATACAATCATGACATGCAGATTCCCGGACCCCACCTCGAAAGATTAACCCACCGCCTGGCCGACACGCCCGTCGAATTCCTCGCCGAGCCCCGTATCGCCGGCGTCGCCAATGCGCAGGCCGTGGCGGTGGCAGCGCTGGTCAACGACGTTTTGCTGCTGCATGGCGCGCGCGCGCCGGCCGCGTCCCTGCAGGGGTTCATCGGCGCGCAAGTGAAGGCGGACCGCAACCGGCTGGCGCTGGCCATGATCCTGTGCTGGCTGCTGGCCGACGAGTGGTTCACCGCGCAGCAACTGCCGCAGCCAGCCTTGCTGCAGGTACTGGGCGAGGCGGCGCGCGAACTGGCCGCCGCCACGCCGGCCCACCAGTTCACGCAAGACCCCGAGCGGCGCGAGGAACTTGCGCGCATCGTGCTGGCGCGCCTGGGTTTTCGGCCCCTCGATGAAAGCGTGGCGCAGGCCACGGACAGATTGTCCGCCATCAGCGGCACGGAGCGCCGCCGCCTGCTTGAAGCGAGCCGCCTGGCCGAACAGCGCGCGCGGGAAATCCGCGAGGCGCTGGCGAAGAAGGCGGCCGAGGAATCGGCCGACAAGTGGTCGCGCGAATGAGCGTGGACGTCAATCTGCCGGCTGGCGCCTGGGAAGCGGACCGCGACTACTGTCCCACCCTGACGCCGGCGGGCGCACGGATGCTGGACAAACTGCGCAGCCACCCGGCGGCGCCCCGCTACCGCAACCGCAGCGGCAACAAGTTGCAGGCCGGGGAAGTGGCGGCCTTGCGCGCCTACGAGCAGGAAGTCATGCAGGCGGATATCGGCTGGAGCGCCGATGCGCCGCCGCCTTGGCTGGCGGATTTTCTCAGGACGGCCTACGCCACGGTGCCGCATTACCGCGCCTGCGGCTCGCCGCCCGCGCGCCTGGCGGACGTGGCGCCCATCAGCCGCGCCGAACTGGCGCACGACATCGCCGCCTTCGTGCCCGACGATGCGGACCTGGCGCGCATGATCAACTTCCAGACGACGGGCACCACGGGCCACCCGCTGCTGATCGCTTCGCACCCGCTGGTGGCGGGGCGCTATCTGGCCTACCACAAGCGCGCGCTGCAGCGTTTTGGCGTAACCCTGCGCTATGGCGCGGGGCAGGTGGGCGTGATGCTGCTGGGGCACCAGCGCCGCTGCTTCACCTATGTCTCCGTCACGCCGACGATGAACGAATCCGGCCTGGCGAAGATCAACCTGCACCCGGACGACTGGCGCGCCCCGGACGACCGCGCGCGCTACCTGGACGCCATGGCGCCCGAGCTGATCGCGGGCGACCCCATCTCGTTTGCCGAACTCCTGACCTTGCCCATGGCGCACAAGCCCGCCGCGCTGATGTCCGTCTCGATGATGCTGTTGCCGGGCATGCGCGCGCGCCTGGAAGCGCGTTTCGCTTGTCCCGTGCTCGACATCTATTCGCTCAATGAAGTGGGGCCGGTCGCCGTCTACGACGAACGGGCAGGCGGCCACGTGCTGCTGCAGCACCGGCTGTACGTGGAAATCATCGATAGCTGCGGCCAGCCCGTGGCCGATGGCGCGCGCGGCGAAATCACGGTGACGGGCGGCTTCAATTTCTGCCTGCCTCTCGTGCGCTACCGCACGGGCGATTACGCATCGCTGGCGCATGGCCCGCACGGCCCCGTGCTGGTGGGGCTGGCCGGCCGCAGCCCCCTGCGCTACAGGACGATGACGGGCGAGTGGATCAATAATATCGATATCACGCATGCCTTGAAACCGCTGGCCATCGCCTTGTTCGGCGTGCACCAGCATGGCGACGGCGCCATCGCGCTGCGCCTGGCGCCGAACGCCATGCCGCAGGCTGACCGGGCGCGCGCCTTGCTCGCGCCTTTTTTCGACGTCATCACGGTCGAGACCTTGCTGGCGGAAGACAAGATCATTCAATACACCTCGGATTTGCAGGAAGCAGTGGCATGAACCTTTATAAACGCGGCCTCGTGGTCGGCAAATTTTGCCCGCTGCACCAGGGCCACGAACTGTTGATCAAGCGTGCGCAAGACGCCTGCGAAGAACTGCTGGTGGTCAGCTACACCAGGCCCGAATTTCCCGGCTATGAGCCGGCGCGCCGGGAACGGTGGCTGCGGGCGCAATTCCCGCAAGCGCACATCGTGGTGCTGGACGATGCGCGCCTGGCGGCCCTGTGCACCGCGCGCGGCGTGCCTGCCCGCCATCTGCCGCACAACGACGACGATGGCGAGCTGCATCGCCACTTCATGGGCTGGCTGTGCTGGACGGTGCTGGCGCTGCCCGTCGATGCCGTGTTCACCAGCGAAGACTATGGCCCCGGCTTTGCCCAGGTGCTGGAACGGCATTATGCCGGCGGGCCGGTGGCGCACGTGAGCGTGGATCAGGCGAGAACTGCGGTGCCCGTGTCCGGCACCAGGGTGCGGCAAGACCCGCATGCGCACAGCGCCTTCCTGTCGCCGATTGTGCGCGCCGATTTTGTCACGCGCGTGTGCGTGCTCGGCGGCGAATCGAGCGGCAAGACTACCTTGGCGCAAGCGCTGGCGGCGCATTTCGAGACGGCCTGGGTGGCCGAATATGGCCGCGAATTGTGGGAAAGCCAGGATGGCATATTGAACTATGACGATTTGCTGAAAATCGGCCGGGAACAGCTGCGCCGCGAAGCGCAGGCGCGTCTGGCTGCGCGGCGCTGGCTGTTTTGCGATACCTCGCCCATGACGACGTATTTCTACTGCGTCGAGATGTTCGGCAAGGCGGAGCAGGAGCTGGCGCGGCTGGCCGAGCACCGCTACGATCTGGTGCTGCTGTGCGCGCCCGATTTTCCCTTCATCCAGGATGGCACGCGCCGCGACGAGGATTTCCGCGCGCGCCAGCATGCGTGGTACCAGGCCGAGCTGGCGCGGCGGGGGATCGCCTTTGTCAATGTGTCAGGTTCGGTGGACGAGAGGGGCAGGCAGGTGGCGCTAGTGCTGGCGGCGCGAATGCCATGCTGACCGCCGCCAGTATCTCGTCCGAAAACGCGGCATCGTCGACGGCGCGCGCCAGCGCCACGGCGCCCACCATGGCCGACAGCATGACGATGGCTTCCTGCCGGGGGGGGCGTTTTTTCTGCCACGGAAAATGCGTGGTCAGCTTGCCGATGATGGATTTCAGGTGGAAGGTGAAGGCTGGCAGCACTGCCGGCTGCTTGCGCGCGTCGCCGGCCAGCGCCGCCAGCAAGCACCCGTTGCCCGGCGCATCGCGGTGGGCCGCGCTCACATAATCGCGCACGTACTGGCGCATGGCTTCCGGGCTGATGGTTGCCGCATCGAGCGCCGCGCGCGAGTGCTCCGAGCCGTGCAGCGTGCTTTCCGCCATCAGCGCTTCCTTCGAGGCAAAGTGGTTGTAGAAGGGGCCATGCGTGAGTCCTGTCGCCTTCATGATCTGTCCCACGCTGACGCCGTCAAAGCCCTGTTCACGGAACAGCCGCGCCGCTTCCTGCAGGATGCGCTGGTGTTTTTCTGCCGTTTCGGCCGCTGGGTATCGCATGGTGTTCTCCCGATCATTAAATAATTTCTGTTGACATCATACATTACGTACATCATGCTTGTGACACTAAGCATGATGATCGTCATGTTTAGTGTCGCGCCAAAGCATGATGGCTATCATGTTTGATGCATCCTGCTGAAAGCCATTCATTCGAATTTATCAATTGCAAAGGAACCATCATGAGTACAGTCAATACACCGGGCACGGCCCTCGTCACTGGCGCGTCGTCGGGCCTGGGCGCCGTATATGCGGACCGCCTGGCCAGCCGCGGCTTCGATTTGATCCTGGTGGCGCGCCGGATCGAACGCCTGGACGTGCTGGCCAGGTCGCTGGCGGAAAAGTATGGCGTGTCCGTGCGTGCCATGGCGGCGGACTTGTCCGCACCGGCCGACCTGCAGCGCGTGGCCGATGAACTGGCCAGCAATCCGGCCATCACCATGCTGGTCAATAATGCGGGCGCGTCGACCCTGGCGCCCGTCGTCGATACGCCGAAAGCGGGCATCGCCACCATGGACAAGGTCAACGTGACGGCCGTGGCGGAGCTGAGCTACGCCGTGCTGCCGCGGTTCAAGCAGCGCAACAGCGGCACCATCATCAATATCGGCTCCGTGCTGTCCTTCCACATCTTGCCCGTCAGCACGATCTACAGCGCCACCAAGGGCTATGTGATGAATTTCACGCGCGGCTTGCAGCAGGAGCTGGCCGGCACGGGCATCGTGGTGCAGCTGGTGCTGCCCGCATCGACGGCGACGGAAATCTGGGAATTGAGCGGCGTGCCGCTGGCGCAGCTGGACCAGGCCACCATCATGCGCGCCGAAGACTGTGTCGATGCGGCGCTGGCGGGCCTGGACCAGGGCGAACTGGTGACCTTGCCTTCCGTCGAAGACCAGGCATTGTGGGAGAAGTTTGATGCAGCCCGCCTGGCCCTGTTCGCAGGCGCGATGCGCGGCAAGCCGGCATCGCGCTATGGCATCGCGGGCTGATACACGCGAAAGAGGAAGCTACAGCGGCCGTACGGGGATGCAGATGTCGCAAGAGAATTCGCCGGTGGCCGGATCCAGCGCCGTGGCCGCGGAAAAGCGCTCGAAGCACGGGCGCTCATCCCACTGCAGGCCGCTGGCCGGCAGCCATTCGCGCGTCATGCGCGTCCACGTTTCGGCAATGGCGCTGGATGGTCCCTTGAATTGCGCTACCGCATAGCGCCCGCCCGGCAGGGTGGTGATGCTGGCCCGGCCGCCCGACTGGAATGCATCGGGCACGGCGACGCAGGCGTCGTAGCGGCATTTGTCTGGCGGCGTGATGCTGGGATCGTCATGGCCGATGCCGTAGCACGTCGCGTCGCCCAGGCCGTGCGACTGCATCCATGGCGCGACGGTGTCGCGCCAGAAGGCGCCGATGGCGGGGCCGTAGGGGCCGATATGGCGCTGGCACGCCACGGTGGCGGGCGGCAGGTCGAGGATGGTGACTTGCATGGGACTCTCTCTATGAAGTGGATTGGAGTGCCCATGGTGCTGGAAGTTCGGCCCGTTTTCCTGACCGGGATTGCGCATGGCCTGATCCGGATTGCTATCTTGCCGGCGCAGGCGCATGGCTGCGAGCATGGCAGCGTTTTTTGCGGCGACGCCGGCGCGCCAGGCCGTCGGCGTGCAGCCGAATTTCAGCTTGAAGGCGCGCGCGAACGCTTCGCCGGAGCCGAAGCCCGTCGCCAGCGCGATGTCCAGTATCGCTTCGCCGGGGCGGCAGGCCAGCCGCAAGGCGGCCGTTTCCAGGCGCCGGCGGCGCGCATAGTCGCCCAGCGTCTCGCCCATCCAGGCGGCGAACACGCGGTGAAAGTGGAAGCGTGAAAAATGCGCGACGTCGGCCAGCTGCGCCAGCTCCAGCGGCGTGTCGAGGTGGCGGTCGATATGGTCAAGCACGGCATTCATGCGCCGCACGTATTCGGCGCGGAAATGGCCGGATGTCGGCTGCTCAGGGGGAGTAGGAGGGGAAGACATGCCGCCGATTATGGCATGAAGTCCCCTCCGGGCGGCGTGGAAAAGAGGCTTACGCCGCGTTCAATGCCTGCTCCAGGTCTTCGCGCAAGTCGTCGATATGCTCGATCCCCACGGACAGGCGCAGCATGTCTTCGGACACGCCGGCCTTGGCCAGTTCTTCCGGATTGAGCTGGCGGTGCGTGGTGGAGGCCGGGTGGGTGGCCAGCGACTTGGCGTCGCCGATGTTGACCAGGCGCGTGAACAGTTGCAGGGCGTCGAGCACGCGGGCGCCGGCCGCGCGCGGATCTTCTCCACTGGCCAGTTTCAGGCCGAAGGACAGGATGCCCGAGGCGCGGCCGTGCATGTATTTTTTCACCAGCGCGTGGTCCGGGTGGTCTTCCAGGCCAGCGTAATTGACCCACGCGACTTTCGGATGGTTTTTCAAGTGCTTGGCCAGGGCCAGGGTGTTGTCGCAGATGCGGTCCATGCGCAGGGCCAGGGTCTCGATGCCCTGGATCAGCTGGAAGGCGGAGAGTGGCGAGATGGCCGCGCCCATGTTGCGCAGCGGGACGACGCGCGCGCGGCCGATGAAGGCGGCGGGGCCGAACGCTTCCGTGTAGACGACGCCGTGATACGACACGTCCGGTTCGTTCAGGCGCTTGAAGCGCTCCTTGTGTTCGGCCCATGGGAATTTGCCGCTGTCGACGATGGCGCCGCCCACGGTGGTGCCGTGGCCGCCCAGGTATTTGGTCAGCGAGTGGACGACGATGTCGGCGCCATGCTCGATGGGGCGGAACAGGTAGGGGCTGGGCACCGTGTTATCGACGATCAGCGGGATGCCGTGCGCGTGCGCGATTTCGGCCAGCTTCGCCACATCCGTGACGTTGCCCAGCGGGTTGCCGATCGATTCGCAGAAGATGGCCTTGGTGCGCGCATCGATCAGCGCGGCGAAGGTTTCGGGCTGGCGCGCGTCGGCGAAGCGCACTTCGATGCCGATTTGCGGCAGGGTGTGGGCAAACAGGTTGTAGGTGCCGCCATACAGCTGGCTGGCGGAGATGAAATTGTCGCCCGCTTCCGCGATGGTCTGGATCGCGTAGGTGATGGCCGCCATGCCCGACGCCACGGCCAGCGCGGCCACGCCGCCTTCCAGTGCCGCGACCCGCTTTTCCAGCACGTCCTGCGTGGGGTTCATGATGCGCGTGTAGATATTCCCGGCGACCTTCAGGTCGAACAGGTCGGCGCCATGCTGGGCATTGTCGAAGGCGTAGGCTACCGTCTGGTAGATGGGGACGGCGGCGGCCTTGGTTGTCGGGTCGGGGGTATAGCCGGCGTGCACGGCCAGGGTTTCGATTCTCATGTGGTCTCCGGTTCGAATGGTCTGCAATGGTGAAATCCGCAGCCATTGTGCCATGCGCCCGTTACCAAGTTATCACGCTTGATAGAATTTTAAGTCATAAGCTAGTGCCGTCTTGATATAAGTCATTCAGCTCTGCCTTGCCGATAAACCGTTCATGCGTGCCATGCTGGGCGCAGGCAAACGCGCCGCCGATGGCGCCGCGGCGCATGGCTTCGTCCAGGCCCGCGCCGCCCAGCCAGGCGTGCAGGAAGGCGGCCACGAACGAGTCGCCTGCGCCATTCGTGTCCACCACGGGCAGCTTCAAGCCAGCCGCCGGAGTGTGGCGCACGGTCTCGCTGCCCCGTTCCAGCAGGTAGGCGCCGTGCGCGCCCGCCATGGCGATCACGGCCTGCGCGCGGCCTTCCGCGACAATCGCGCGCATGACGGACTCCGTGCGCTCGCCAAGCGCCGCCGTGCTGAGGAAGACCAGGTCGGCGCGCAGCGCAAAGACCTTGTGGTGCGGATTGACGCCATCCCAGTCGTGCAAATCGGTCGACACGGTGGTGCCGCACGTTTGCGCATCGTCAAACAGCGCGGCCACCCAGCCCATGATGGAAAAGTGCGCGTGGCGCGCCGGGCCCAGGTAGGGCAGATAGAAGGCGGCGGGCATGCGCACGTCTTCCGGGTGGCGGCCGTCGTACAGCGACATCCTGCGCCCTTGCGGGTCGACCAGGTTGACGCTGCGCCGCGTGCCCGACGGTTCGACGATGTGCGAGAAATCGAGCCTGGCATCTTTATAGCGCTGCAGGATGGCCGCGCCTTGCGCATCGTCGCCGATGAAGTCGATGAACTTGCAGCGCAGTCCCAGCGCGTGGCAACCGAGCGCCACGCCATTGCCCGTGTGCGCCACGTAGTCGCGGATGGGCGGCACGTGCAGCGAATCGGTGACGGGCAATTGCAGGTCGGGGACGCGCACGATGGTGTCGATGCCGGCGCCGCCGACTACTAAGATGTCATAGCTACTCATGGTGCTGCCTTTTCTAACAGGACGGTGCCGGCCGCATTCACGGCGACGGCGCCGTCTTTGACGGTGTAAGTGTGATTGGTGTAGGCGTCGCGCAGCGGGGTGCCATCGGCGAAGACGCCGTGTACCTTCAGTTCGAGTGCGCCTTGCGCTTCGGGCACGGCGATGATGGCGTCGCCATCCATCACGCGGGCAAACGCGTACGGCTTGTCGTCGATGAAGCGGTGTTCGCCGCGCGCCAGGGCAGGGTGGCGCAGGCGGAACTGGCCCAGCTTGCGCGCATGCGCGAGGGTTGCCGCATCCATCGAGCTCCAGTTCATGTCGGAGCGTGTGGCCTGCTGTTCGTCGCCGATGGGCGCCGCGCCAGGCTGGCGCGCGCTTTCATCGCCATAGAACAGCTGCACGCCGCCCGGCGCCAGCAGCAGGGCGGACAAGCCATGTTTCAGCCGGTCGCGCGGGAACAGGCTGGTGTCGTGCGAGGAGATGTACGACAGGATGTCGTAGCGGGGCGCATTGCCAATGCGCTCGCCCAGCAGGCCCGCGTACTGGCGGTACACGCCGTCGATGCTTTTCCAGTCGCCGTTGGCGCGATTCTGGAAATCGAAATTGATCATCGAATCGAAGCCCGCGTCATGCCAGCTGCTGCGCTCGGGGCCATGGCCCCACGCTTCGCCCGTCATCCAGAACGGTGCGTCGTCGATCTTCTGCTGCGGGTGGCGGGTTTTCCAATCCTTGAGGGCATCGGTGGCCGCCGCGCGCAGGGCCAGCCAGCTGGCCGGCTCCACGTGCTTGACGGTGTCGGCCCTGAAACCGTCGACGCCGAATTCGCGCACCCAGTCGGCCAGCCAGTGGACAAGGTAGGTGCGGACAGTCGCATCGGGCAGGGCCACGGCGCGCGTGTCGCTTTTACGCTGCAGGATGGGCGGCAAGCCCACGGCCTTGCTGCTTTCCGTGCGGAAGTCGGGCAGATACGCCAGCTGCATGGTGAAATCGTCCTTGCCGCCGTCGGGATAGCCTGGCAGGCCGGCGCGCACCCAGTCCGGACCCCACCATTGTGCGAAATCAAAGTTGTTGTAGTCGATGTAGCTATGATAGTCGCGCAGGGTGGCTTTTTCATGGCCCGGCCACAGCACGGGTACTTTGTATTCGGACAGGGTGCGCAAGTCCGCGTAACCGGGGTGGTTCAGCACCACGTCGAACAGCACGCGGATGCCTTGCGCGTGGGCAATATCGATCATCTCGCGCAATTCCTCGCGCGTGCCCATGTTGGCGTCCATGGTCGTGTAGTCGAGCGCCCAGTAGCCGTGGTAGGCGTAATGCTGGAATTGCTGCTTGCCGCCCACCACCCAGCCGTGGATCTGCTCGTATGGCGCCGTGATCCACAGGGCGTTGACGCCCAGTTCCTTGAAGTAGCCAGCTTTGAGCTGCTGCGTGAGGCCGGCGATGTCGCCGCCGTGAAAGCTGCCGACGTCGCCGCCTTGCGGGTCGGCGGCGCGGCCATAACTGTGGTCGTTGCCGGGATTGCCGTTGGCGAAACGGTCCGTCACGGCGAAGTAGACGATGGGGTTGTCAGCGAAGCTGAAGCTCCCTGCCTGCGCCGAAGCGCTGAGTAACAGGGCGGCCAGCGCAGTCAGGGAGCGTCGCATGGTCAGCCTTTCACGCCGCCAGCCGTCAGGCCGGAGATCATCCATTTTTGCGCCAGCAGGAACACGGCCGTGATGGGCAAGCCGGACAAAATGGCGGCCGCGGCGAAGTCGCCCCACAAGTATTTTTGTTCGTACAGGAACAGTTTCGAGCCGACGGCCAGGGTCAGGTTGTTCTGTTCATGCAGCAGCACGGAAGCGATCGGGTATTCGATGATGGCGCCGATGAACGACAACAGGAACACCACCATCAGGATGGGCACCGTCATCGGCAGCAGCACGTAGACAAACGCCTGCCATTGCGTGGCGCCGTCGACCTTGGCCGCTTCCTCGATTTCGATGGGGATGGTTTGATAGTAGCCCTTGATGGTCCAGATATGCAGGGCGATGCCGCCCGTATAGGCCAGCACCAGGCTGCCGTGGTGGTCGATGCCCAGCCACGGCACGTAGCTGCCCAGCACGTCGAAGATGGCGTAGATGGCTACCAGGGCCAGCACGGCGGGGAACATCTGCAGCAGCATCAGCGCCGACAGGGTTTGCGACTTGAAGCGGAACTGCATGCGCGCGAATGCGTACGCGCAGGTGGTCGACAGCAGCACGGTGACGGTGGCGCTCATGCTGGCCACCTTGATGGAATTCCAAAGCCACAGCAGCACGGGGAAGTCCGGCTCGACCAGGGTGCCGTTGGGCGCCTGGTAAGACATGCCCAGTGCCAGGCGCCAGTGCTCGAAGCTGATCTCGGGCGGTATCAAACTGCCCGAGGCGAAATTGCCAGGGCGCAATGAGATCGACAAGATCATCAGGAAGGGAAACATCACCAGCGCGATCAGCGCGATCACGGCGACGTGGGCCGCCAGGATGCGCCAGCGGTTGGAACGGTCGACAACGATAGCCATGGTCGGTCCTTTATGCTTTGTTCATGCGCGTCAGGCGCATGTTGACCAGCGAAATCGCGGCCACGAGGAAGAAGATCAGGGTCGAGATGGCGGCGGCCAGGCCAAAGTTCTGGCCGGAATCCTCGAACGCGATGCGGTAGGTGTAGGACACGAGCAAGTCCGTCGTGCCGGCCGGTAACGTCGTGTCGAGGAAATCGGGACGTCCGCCCGTCAACAAGCTGATCAGCACGAAATTGTTGAAGTTGAAACCCAGGCTGGCCACCATCAGCGGCGTCAGCGGTTTGATGATCAGGGGTAACGTTATTTTGAAGAAATTCGTCAGCGGTCCCGCGCCAGCCAGGGCCGACGCTTCGTACAGGTCCGACGGGATCGCCTTGATCAAGCCCATGCACACCACCATCATGTAGGGGTAGCCGAGCCAGGTGTTGACGATCAAAATCATGGCCTTGGCCAGGGTGGTGTCGGAGAACCAGGCGGGCTTGATGCCGAACAAGGCGTCGAGCACGAGGTTGATTTCGCCGAAGTTATTGTTAAACAAACCTTTGAAGACCAGGATGGAAATGAAGCCCGGTACGGCGTACGGCAGGAACAGCAGGGTACGGTACAGGCCGCGGAAGCGCAGCGCATCCCAGTTCAAGAGCACGGCCAGCACCATGCCCAGGCCCGTCGTGGTGGCCACGCTGATCAGGGCGAAAACGATGGTCCACACGAAAATGCGCAGGAAGGGACCGCGGAACGCTTCGTCGGAGAAGATCTTCACGAAATTGGCGAAACCGACGTTGACCTTGAAGCCCGGTTCCAGCTTCGTGCCGTCCGGCATTTCATAAAAACCCGTCTTGAAGTTCGGTGTCACGAGTTCGCCCGTGGCGATTTTCTTGAGCGTTTTGTCCGGCAACTGCTTGTAGACATGCGCGACGGGGCCGAATTCGCGCAAGCCCACCATGCGCAGCTCGATCCTGTTCGGCAAGATCAATGTGAGCAACTTCAGATCCTTTTGCAAGGCGATGATGTCCTTGATGGGCAGCGGCGGGGCCAGCACGGGCGCCTGCACGGGGTCGAGCGGCGTCACTTCCACGTTCAGGGGCACGGCGCGCTTGAGGGCCAGCGGCTGCGTCAGCAGCACTTCGCCTGTGTCCGGGCTTTCCAGGCGCAAGCGGTATTCCTTGTTGTCGGCATGCACGGTCATGGCATAGCCGGCGCTTTCCACGCGCTGCGTCTCGTCCAGCAGGTATTGCGTGGCGCGCTCATAGGTGAGCAGGTTGCGCGAACTGAAATTGGTAAAGCCGATCGACACCGTGTACACCATCGGCAGCAGCACGAAGACGATGACCGCCGTAATGCCGGGAAACAGATAGCGGTAGGCATAGGCGCGCGGCGACGTGAAGACAAACGTCGTCAGGGTCAGCAAGCCGAGGAAAACGGCGGCCAGCATGGTCTGGCCGGAAATGTACAACATGAAGAGCAGATACAGACCCAGCGCCATGCTGATGGTCAATACCGTAGGGCCGATAAACTTGCGCACGATGGGATACCTGTGAAGATGGAGTGATACGAGATGGCGCAGGTCGGATCAGGCCCGAAGGCCCGTGATCCGGCCTGCGCCAGGCAGTACGATATGCTTAATTCGCCGTCGTAATCCGCTTCGCCGCCGCATCCAGGCCATCCTTGGTCGTCTGGCGGCCTTGCGTGATGTTTTCCAGCGCCGATTGCATCGACGACCAGAAGCGGCCCATTTCCGGGTTGTTCGGCATCGGACGGCCCGCTTGCGCGCTTTCCATCGTCGCCTGGATGTTCGGATTGGCTTTCAATTCCGCGAACAGCACCTTGTTGGCTGGCGTGCCCAGCGGGACGTCGGCGTTGATGGTTTTCAGGCCATTGATCTGCAGCATCTGGTTTTCCAGGAATTCCGTGGCCAGGTCCTTGTTCGGGCTGGCTTTCGAAATCATCGCGCCCAGCACGCCCACGAACGGGGTGGCCGTCTTGCCTGCGACGGTAGGGATCGTTGCCACGCCGAAATTGATCTTCGACTTGCGCGCATTGTCCCACGACCATGGGCCGTTGATCATCATGGCGATCTTGCCCTGGTTGAAACCGGCTTCCATCTCGGCATAGCCGGCGCCCTTCGGCATGGCGCCGCTGTTGATCAGGGTCATCAGCGCATTCACGCCGGCCTGCGAACCGGCATTGTTCACGCCCGTTTTCGCCGCATCGTAGCGGCCGTCGGACTTGACTTCAAACGGGAAGCCGCCGCCCGCGCCCAGCAAAGGCCACGTGAAATAGGTATTCGTGTAATCCCAAAGGATGGCTTTCTTGCCTTGCGCGGACAATTTCTTGTCCAGCGCGGCGATTTCTTCGAAGGTTTTTGGCGGGGTCGGCACCAGGTCCTTGTTGTAGACGAGGGCGACGGCTTCGATGGAGATCGGGTAGCCCCAGGTCTTGCCGCCCACGGTGAAGGCGTTCCACGCCAGCGGCAGGATGGCGGCGCGCGCTTCCTTGCTTGGCGTCAATGGTTGCAGCAAGCCGGCGTCGATCCAGGTGCCGATGCGGTCATGCGGCCAGATCCAGATGTCCGGGCCCTTGCCGGCGGCGGCCGCTTGCTGGAATTTGTTCGGCGCATCTTCCGGGTGCTCGACGACGACCTTGATGCCCGTCTTCTTGGTGAATTCCTCGCCGACCTTGGCCAGGCCCTTGTAGCCTTTGTCGCCGTTGATCCAGATCAAGAGGGTGCCTGCTTCGGCCGCGTTCGCCATGCTGACGGCGGCCAGGTTGCCGATGCCGGCCAGGGCGGCGGCGATCAGGGTGGTTTTGATGAAGCTGCGTTTCGGGTGCGTGAAGGACATGTCAATCTCCAGTATCTTTTTTTATGCTAAGTTTATGTTGAATATCAAGGCTGAAACGATGCAACCAGGCCAGGCGGCGCCTGTAGCGCCTGGCCCTTAAATCCGGAATCAGGTACGCGTCTGGCCATGCTCGTCGAACACGTGGACGCGGGCGGGCGCCACCTGCAGCGCCACGGATTGGCCAATGGCCCAGTCCGTTTCCGCATCGGCGCGCACCACCAGCGGCTCGTCGCCGCCCGGTACCTGCACATACAGATAGCTGACGTCGCCCAGTTTTTCCACCGCTTGCACGGTGGCCGTGAGGGCGGCGGTGGAGCCAGGTGCGCACGCCTGCACGTGCTCGGGGCGCGCGCCGACGGTGACGGGGGTGCCGCTGGCCAATGGCTGCGTCAACACGGCTTGCAGCATGCCGCCCGCGTTGGTGGCGATGGTGGCCACGCCGTCCGCATAGCTGTGGATCTTGCCTTTGAGGAAATTCATGCGGGGCGAACCGAGGAAGCCGGCCACGAACAGGTTGGCGGGGTGGTGGTACAGCTCCAGCGGGGCGCCCACTTGCTCGATGCGGCCCGCGTTGAGCACGACGATGCGGTCGGCCAGGGTCATCGCCTCGACCTGGTCATGCGTGACGTAAATCATGGTCGAGCGCAATTCGCGGTGCAGATTCGCCAGTTCGATGCGCATCTGCACGCGCAGCGAGGCGTCCAGGTTGGACAGCGGTTCGTCGAACAGGAAGACGTCGGGCTTGCGCACGATGGCGCGGCCGATGGCCACGCGCTGGCGCTGGCCGCCCGACAAGTCTTTTGGTTTGCGTTCCAGCAAAGGTTCGATGCGCAGGATTTGCGCGGCGCGCTGCACGGCGTCGGCGATCTGCACCTTGTTCATGCCGGCCAGTTTCAGGCCGAAGGCCATGTTTTGCGCCACGCTCATGTGCGGGTACAGGGCGTAGCTCTGAAATACCATGGCGATGCCGCGCTTGGCGGGCGGCACGTCGTTCATGCGGGTCTTGCCAATATACAAGTCGCCGCCGCTGATTTCTTCCAGGCCGCAGATGCTGCGCAGCAAGGTGGATTTGCCGCAACCCGACGGGCCCACGAAGACCATGAATTCGCCGTCGGCAATCTCCAGGTCGATGCCGTGCAGGGTTTGCACGTCGCCATATGCCTTCTTCAGGCCTGTTAACTTCAGTCCAGCCATGTCTGTCGTCCTCAATCTCACTGAATGTGCCTGGCCAAATCTACTGCGCGTCGAACTTGCGGCTGGCGATGCTCACTGTGCATTCGCACAGCTGCGCTTCTCAGCCACAGCTTTCATCCGCTCGCTACGATTTTGCCAAGCACTGATACTCTGTTGTTCGGCCCCGCTGATGCGCGGGGCTCGTTATTGTAATTGGCGGCATGGCCGCCAAAGGCTGCGATTTACGCCAGGGTGCCGAACCAGCCGCCATGCGGGGGCAGGGTGAGCTGTTGGCCATCCTTGCTGCCTGGCAAGCCATGACCGGCCAGGTCGGCCGCTGGCGCCGCGTCAGGCCAGGCAAACGTGACGGCTTGCGTGCCCAGGTTGAAGGCGGCCAGCACGGGCGCTTGGCCTGGCAAGTCGCGGCGCAGGGCCAGCACGGGTTCCGGCGCATCGAAGAAGACTATGTCGCCGCGCAACAATTGCGGCAGGGTGCGGCGCCAGGCGAGGATGTTCTGCGCAAACTGCAATGGTGAAGCGGCATCGTTTTCTTCGACATCAACGGCGCGCGCCAAATGCTCGGGCGGCACGGGCAACCAAGGTTTTGCCGTGCTGAAGCCGCCGTGCGGCGCCTCGGCCACCCATGGCATCGGCGTGCGGCAGCCATCGCGGCCCTTGAACTGGGGCCAGAACGGGATGCCGTACGGGTCTTGCAGCGCTTCGAAAGGAATATCCGCTTCCGTCAGGGCCAGCTCGTCGCCCTGGTACAGGCACGGCGTGCCTTTCAGCGCCGCCTGCACGGCCAGCACCACCTTGGCCAGCGATGGCGACGGGTTTTCGCCGCCCCAGCGCGTCATGACGCGTACGCTGTCGTGGTTGCCCACGGACCAGGACGCCCAGCCGTCGGCCACTTGCGCCTCAAACTCTTCCACTTGCGTGCGGATGTGCGCGGCCGAAAACTCCGCCGTCAGCAAATTGAAGCTGTAGGCCATGTGCAGCTTGTCGGCGCCCGTGTAGGCAGCCATGGTGGCCAGCGCATTGTCGTCGCCCACTTCGCCGATGGAAATGGCTTGATATTCGTCAAGTACGGCGCGCACGCGCTGCAAATAAGCGATGTTTTCCGGCTGCGTCTTGTCGTACACGTGCGCCTGCATGCCGTACGGGTTGATGGCGGACACGCTGCTCGCATCGCGCTGGGCGGCGGGGGGATTGTCGCGCAGCAATTGGTCGTGATACGGGAAGTTGCAGGAATCGAAGCGGAAGCCATCGACGCCGCGTTCCAGCCAGAAACGCAGGTTGTCCAGCTGCGCCTGCTGCACGGCCGGATTGTGGAAATTCAGGTCGGGCTGGCTGGCGAGGAAATCGTGCAGGTAATACTGGCCGCGGCGCGGCTCCCATTGCCAGGCGGAACCGCCGAATACGGACAGCCAGTTGTTCGGCGCCGTGCCATCCGGTTTCTGATCGGCCCACACATACCAGTCGGCCTTGGCATTGTCGCGGCTGGAGCGGCTTTCCACGAACCACGGGTGGTTGTCGGACGAGTGCGACAGCACCTGGTCGATCATCACTTTCAAGCCCAGTTCATGGGCGCGCGCCACCAGGCGGTCGAAATCGGCCAGGGTGCCAAACATGGGGTCGACGTCGCAGAAGTCGGCCACGTCGTAGCCGAAGTCTTTCATCGGCGACGTGAAGAAGGGGGAAATCCACACGATGTCGGCGCCCAGGGCGGCGATGTAATCGAGCTTGGAAGTAATGCCAGGCAAGTCGCCGATGCCGTCGCCATTGCTGTCGAGGAAGCTGCGTGGATAAACCTGGTAGATGACGGCGCTGCGCCACCAGTCGGCGGGCAGATGGGCGAGATTGTTCTGGATGGTCGGCATGAATGATTTCTTAAAAGTTGCCTGTAGCCTTGGCTATCAGGGCGGCGCTGCTGGTTGGTAGGCGAACGTCTTATTTTAAAATTCAAAGCGCTTTGGGTATGAAATGAGTATAGTTCAAAGCGCTTTGAAAAGTAAAGCGATACACGCGCCAGACATACGATTTTTTTATGAGGGTGATTCAGGAAGGCGAGGCGGGAGCGCCGGCCAGGCGGCCGGCGGCATGGGGACAGCGGAAAACGTCTAAGTAATCCTCAGGAAATTATTGTGAATTACTTAGTGCGGCACGGGGCCGGCGGACTCGCCCGGCAACAGTTCGCATGGCCACAGTTCCTGCAAGTCGGTGACGGGCGCGCCGTCCATCAGGGCCAGCAGCATGTGGATCATCTTCGCGCCGGCGCCGCGCGGGTCGGGCTGGACGACGGTGGTGACGTTGTGGCCGGCCAGGGAATCTTCCATCACGCCCCAGACGATCAGCGACATGTCGCGGCCGATGGCGATGCCCGCGTCGAGCAGGGCGCGCACGGCGCCCACGCCCGACATGTGGTTGTCGACGATGACGGCCGTGGGGCGGGGCGAGCGGGCCAGCAGGCGCTGCATGGCCTGGTAGCCGGCGCGGCGGTCGTGCGCGTTGTCGACCAGGTTGTCCGGGTCGACGGCGAGGCCGCCCGCCTGCATGGCGTGCTGGAAACTCTCGACGCGCTGGCGCACGAAGTTCAGGTCCGGCGTGGCGCTGATCAGGCCGATGCGCTGGTGGCCCAGCTGCGCCAGGCGCTCGACGGCCAGGCGCATGCCGGCCTCGTTGTCGTAGTCGAACCACGCGTGCGGCTGGTTCAGCTGGGTGCGGCCATGCGCGACAAACGGCATGCCCTGCTGCGCCAGGTAGGCGATGCGCTCGTCGAACGGCTTCGTGCGGCCGACAACGAGGCCATCGATGCGGCGGCCCTTGACCATGCGTTCATAGGTGTGGAATTCGTTGGTGGCCGAGGCGGGCGCGATCATCATGTCCATCTGTTGGGCTTCCAGCGCTTCCGACATGCCGCCCACGATGTCGATGAACATGGGGTCGGCCAGGTCGTTCGGCATCAGCGGGTAGATGATGCCGACGATATTCGTGCGTCCCACGGCCAGGCTGCGCGCCATGGGATTGGGGCGGTAACCGGCCGCCTGCGCGGCGGCCAGCACCCGCTCGCGCGTGCGTTCGCTCACTTCCGGATAGCCATTCAAGGCGCGGCTGACGGTGGTTTCGGATATTCCTAGCGTTTTGGCGAGATTTTTGAGGTTCATGGATGCTGCGGTTGGGGTCTATCCAGGGTGGGTCGGGAGCGGTGCCGTGCGATGACGGGTAGTTTATCTGATAAATGCCGGATTGATCAGGGTCATGACAAGCGGCGGCGGCGCCCAAAAAAATACGCGGGCAAACCCAGGGGCGCCCGCGCTAAAAGAGGATACTGCTGAATCACTACATTGAAGCTGCCGGCCATCGCGTGCAGCGGCGAAATGGTGGGTCCGGATATTACTTGCCCCTGGATGAGCGGGCGGTGTTGCTGCCACCGGCAAGCGTCCGGGGACGCTTGCCAACGTTCTAGCGGCCTGCGATTACCACCAGCTTTCCACTTGGAAACCGACGGAACTGCCGTTGGTCTTGCCACCGAACACGCCGGTCGACGACAGCGCCGATTCCGCGGCGGCGGCCGACTGGGCTGCCTTGTTCCATTTGGCGTAGGTGTAGAAAGCGCGCAGCACGGGACGGGACCAGAAGCTGTTGCCGGCCGACAGTTGCGGCGCGAAGGTCAGCTTGGTCAGGTTGCGGCTTTCGCCGCCTTCCGGCTTGACGATGTCGTGGCCCAGTTCCACGGCCAGGCTGTAGTTGTCCGTGAAGTGGTAGACGGGACGCGCGCCGATCGACGTCCACTTGCTGCTCACGCCTGCCGATTCCTTGTCTTCGTAGACGAAGGTGCCCATGCCCGACCAGGCGCCTTTGGGCTGGATCATGATCTGTTCCGTCAGGCGCACGACCTTGTCATCCTTGTTGGCGCCCAGGCTGAAGCCGCCCGTGTTGGCGGCGCTGCCCTTGCCGTACTGTAATGCCACCTTGTTGAAGCCGCCCAGCAGATTGCCCTGCGTATGCATGATGGTCAGCAAGTGGCCGCTGGCGATGGGGGCCGCGCCTTGCGCATTGCGTTTCTGGTTGAATTGCAGGCCCAGGGTCAGTTCGCCATCCGGGTTGACCTTGATGCCGGAGAAGCGCAGGTCGTGGGACAGGCCCATGCGCTTGCTGTCGCCGTCATCGGCCGTGCGCACGACGGCGTAGGCCAGCTTGGCGGCGCCCAGGTCGATGTTTTCCAGGCCGGCGCCAGGGCCGCTGTTGTTCCAGAAGTAGTAATCGGTGATGTGCACGTCCTGGCGGTCGTAGTAGCGCTTGCCGACCCAGGCGCGCGCTTCGGCGAAAGCGCCCGTGCCGATCTTGTCGGCGACGACGTTCATTTCGCGCCACGACGGGTCCGATTGCTCCCAGTCCTGGTTCTGGTTGACGGAGAACGCCACCAGGGTATTGATGCGGAAGGTGGTGCCGTTGGCTGCCTTGAAGGCTTCGCCGCCGAATTTCAGCTCGCCGTAGGTTTCGCACTCATTGCCCAGACGATACTTGGACGAGGCGCCGGCCAGGCCGAAACACGCTTCCTTGCCGCCTTCGCTGCTGGTGCCGAAGCCCGAGCGGATGTAGCCGCCGAAATCGATCGGCAGGGCGGCCTGGGCGGCCGAAGCGCTCAAGGCCAACGCCACGGCGGCAGGCAAAGTTTTCAAGAAATGTTTGTTCATTGCGTCTCCAGTGTTTTTATAGGTGTGGGATCGGTGCGCATAACTTCGCACAACCAAAGCGCTTTAGTTATGTTTCAAAGCGCTTTGAGTATAGTTCAAAGCGCTTTGATGAGTAAACTAGTTTTATCTTTGAAAACTTTTGAGGTGTTGCGGAGAAGCATCAAAGGCGGGCGGCGGCGCGTGGGCGCCGCCGGGTATGGCGGGGCAAGGGATGGCTGCTGCGGGAAAGCCGGGCCGCTTAGTTTGGCGTCTTGCAGGCGGGCAGGGCGGCCGCGTCCCGCGCGGCGTCGGCCGCATTCGCCGGATGGCGCAGGAAGGCGAGGATCAGCAGGGCCGACGCCGTGGTGATGCTGGCCAGCACATACAGCAAGTGGCGGAAGGCGGCGCCATAGGCTTGCGCCAGTTCGGCGGCGCCGGCCTGCGGCAACAACGTGCCCGCATGGCGCAGCTCGCCCAGCGCCAGGAAGGGTGCCGCCAGCGCCGCCTGCTCCGCGCCGATGCCGGCAAGGCCGGCGCCGCCCAGCGCCGCCATGGTGAAGGTGCCCAGCAGCGCGCTGACGATGGCCAGCGCCAGCCCTTCGCCCGCCACGCGCGTCGTATTGAAGATGCCGGCCGCCATGCCGGCCCGTTCGACGGGCACGACGCTGATGGCCAGGCCATCCATCAAGCCCCAGGGCAGGCTGATGCCGCAGCCGATCAGCAACAGTGGCCCCAGCAAGGTGGCGGGTGCCTGGCCCGGTGTGCAAGTGGAGAGCCACAGCAAGCCGCCCGCCGCCAGCAGCAGGCCGCTGGCGCAGATGTGCGCGGCGGCAAGGCGCTGCGCCGCCATGCCGGCCAGGATCGGCAGCACCAGCATGGGCGCCGACAGGGCGATCATCATGCGTCCCGCTTCCAGCGCGCTGTAGCCTTCGATGCCGATGAAGCGGGCCGGCAGCAGCACCAGCAGCACGACGAAGGAAAACGCGGGCGCGGCCGCCAGCAGTTGCACACCGGCAAAGGCGGGCAGGCGGAACAGGGATAAATCCAGCATGGGCCGCGCCGCGCGCCGTTCCACGCGGATGAAGATAGCCAGCAGCAAGGCCGCGGCACTGAACAAACCCAGGCTGGCGGCGCTGTCCCAGCCACTGTCGGGCGCCTGCAGCAAGCCATAGGTAAACAGGGACAATGCGCCGGTAAACGTCAGGGCGCCGGGCCAGTCGACGCCCTGCGCCTGCGGGTCGCGCGATTCGCGCATGGCGCGCGCGGCGGCCAGCAGGGCGGCCAGGCCAGCCGCGGCCGTGGCGACAAAAATGGCGCGCCAGCCCGTGTGCGTGATCAAGGTGCCGGCCAGGAAGGGACCGAAGGCCAGGCCCACGCCGAAGGCCGTGCCGATCAGGCTGAAGGCGCGCGCGCGGGCGGGGCCGTCGAATTCCTGCGCCAGGGCCGCCAGTCCGCTCGACAGGGCCATGGCGCAGCCCAGGCCCTGCACGGCGCGCAGCACGTCGAGCCACAGGATGCCGGGCGCGGCCGAGAGCGCCAGCGCGGCGGCGGAAAACACGCCCATGCCCAGCAAGAACACGCGCTTGCGGCCATAGCGGTCGGCCAGCGCGCCGGCCACCATCAGGCAGCCGCCAAAGCTGAGCATGAAGGCATTCGTGATCCACGCCAGCGCCAGCGGCGAGCCGTGCAGGTCGGCGGCGATGGCGGGAATGGCGATGGCCGGCCCCGTAAAACTGAGCGGCATGCATAGCGCGGCCAGGCAGACGGCCGCCAGCACGAAGGCACGCCGGGCCGGGGAGGCCGGCTTCATACGGTGATTGGTATCCATGGGAATGATTCCAGAAAGAGGGAATCCGATGATAATATGGACGTAATCAATGAAAAAGTGGTTGAAAATCCACTCATAACGGACAAATATTCCCCAATCAACATGGCGAGATGATATGGATAATCTGAACGGCATTGCCGCCTTCGTGCGCGCGGCGGAAACGTCCAGTTATGTGGCGGCCGGGCGGCTGCTCGGGGTGTCGGCCTCGGCCGTGGGCAAGAGCGTGGCGCGGCTGGAAGAAAAGCTGGGCGTGCGCCTGCTCAACCGCAGCACGCGGCGCATCAGCCTGAGCAACGAGGGGGCGCTGTTTTACGAACGCTGCCAGCGCATCCTGGCCGACCTCGGTGATGCCGAGGCGGAACTGTCGCACCTGGCCGAGGCGCCGCGCGGCAAGCTCAAGGTCAGCCTGCCCGTGATCGGCTACCGCATCATCCTGCCCCTGTTGGCCGACTTTACGCGCCGGTATCCGGAAATCGAGCTCGACCTCGATTTCAACGACCGCCTCGTCGACGTGGTAGCCGAAGGCGTCGACGTGGCCGTGCGCAGCGGCACCTTGACGGATTCGCGGCTGATGGCGCGCGAGTTGGGGCCGTTTGCCTTCGCCATCGTCGGCTCGCCCGCGTATTTCGCCCGCCACGGCGTGCCGGCCACGCCGCGCGCGCTGGAAGGGCACGCTTGCGTGCGCTATAAATTCCCCACCACGGGAAAACTGCAGGAATGGGCGCTGCAGCGGGCCGGGGGCGACAGCGGCGGCGAGTTGCGCTTGCCGACGGCCTTGACCTGCAACAATATCGAAGCCTTGATCGGCGCCGCCACGCAGGGCGTGGGCCTCGCTTACCTGCCTGACTTTATCGTGCACGACGCCATCGCGCGCGGCGAATTGCAAGCCGTGCTGGCCGGCTACCTGCTGCACTCAAGCAAGTTCTGGGTGCTGTGGCCATCGAGCCGCCACCTGTCGCCCAAAATTCGCGTCTTTGTTGACCATTTGTGTACCCACCTGCATTTTTCCGCGCCCCCTGCCGACCCTGCATCCTTCCCGTGATGCCCCTGGCCGCCGCACCGGCGGCTGGTTGGGGGAATATTCCTACCCCAAAGAGATTATTCCTAACAGCGCTGAATTTATATTTGCTGCACCGCATCAGGCAATGCCGCACGGCATCAACTTATACCCTTCCTGAATACCCGTCATTCGTTATGGAAATTGCCATAAGGAATTTATTTATGTTAATTTCATATCTGTTTCTGCAACATTGCATCGGCTGGTCGCTTGCGGGAACATGTGCAGGATTAGGCGCCATAAGCGTGTAGTAACCAACAATTAAGGGATGGTAACCCCGTTCCGTTCAGGGAGTGTGCATGAAGACAGTCACGACGACACCGCCGGATCTGGCGCCAGCCGCGCCAGCGAAACCGGCCCGTAAAACGGGTCTGCTGCTTGGTGGCGGCGCACCAAATTCCACCTTGATCGCCGGCGCCCTGGCCGCTTTCCTCGACGAAGGCATCGAGTTCGACGTCATTTCCGCCTCGGGCGCCGGTGTGTTGATGGGTTTGCTTTACACGACGCCGCACGAGGCAACGCCGCGCCAGGCCTTGCAAAGCTGGGCCGACACGGGCGTGGCCGACAGCATTTACAAGATGATCCCGATCAACTACAAGGTGTTCCAGAAGCCGGGCATGCACGCGAGCACTTTCCGCGACGCCTTCCAGCCGCCGGCCAACAATCCTTTTTTTCAGGCGTTCCAGCAAACGTTTGCGGGCGTGCCCACGGCCTGGTCGGACTGGGGCAAGCTGATGGTGTCGTCGCTGTCGCCGTCGGACCTGTCGGCGAAAAGCCTGGGCCTGTGCGCGCACTTGCCCTTCCTGGAAAAGGCCGTGGATTTCTCGGGCGTGGCCCGCATGCGTCCCGATTTCTACATCAATGCCTACAACCTCAGCGAACACCGCATGCAAATCTGGGGCAAGCACGAAATCGAACCCATCCACGTGCGCGCCGCGTTGTCGTTCCCGTTTCTGTATGCGCCCACGACCATCGCGGGCGACGATTACATCGAAGGCGCGGCGCTCGACACGCTCAATTTCGACCCGTTTATCGAAGGCAAGGGCGAGCACCATGACGCCGACACCCTGGTCATCCTCGATATCCTCGGTGACGAACGCTTGCTGCGCAAGCCGCGCAACCTGTACGACGCCTGGGTGCGCTCCATCATCACGCCGCTGGTGAAGATTTCCAAGAGCGAGCTGCGTCTGTTCGAACTCGAGCACAACACGGATGCGCGCACGGGCCAGCCCAAGCGGCGCCTGCTCAAGCTCGACCTGATGGGCGGCATCCCGGAACAGCACTGGCCCGATACCCTGGACTGGTCCAGTTCGAACATGCAACTGCTGTTCGACGTGGGCCACAAGGCGGGCCTGGCGTTTTGCCGCCAGCATGGCGACTTGCTGCGCCGCACGCCTGACGCTTCCCCGCTGGCGGCCTAGCCACCGATCCCCGGCCACCCGATCGGCAGCTATTTATCCTGCCTGGCCTTGCCAGGCCACTCTTTTTACTGTGAAACACCATGAATATCACCAAGCAATTAATTCTGACTCTCACCATCGCATTGCTGGCCCTGCTGTTGCTGGGCGCCGGCGGCGCCATCCAGCTGCAGCGCGCCCAGGAGCGTTTTGACACGGTGCAAAACCGCATCATCCCCAGCATCCAGGGCTTGAATGCGGCCAAGGGTTTCCTGGCCGATTCGCGCCTGGCCGGCTACCGCCTGTCCGTGTTCTCGAATTTGGCCGACAAGACGGCGCTGGACAAGGCTGTCGCCGATGCCAACACGAATTTCGACAAGGTCATCACCACTTACCGCGCCGAGCGCCTGTACGACGCGACGGACAGCAAGATGCTCGATGCCGACCAGGCCGCCATGGAAGCCTACCGCCGCGCACTGGTGCCATTCTTTGCCGCCGCCTACGCGGGTGACATGGATGGCGTGCGCGCCACCTTGCTGGCCGGCACGCCGCTGGCCATCACGGCCGCGGCCGCCAAGAAAAGCATGGATGACCATATCGCCTACAACAACAAGCTGGTCGATGACGTGAAAGCGGAAAGCCTGGCCGCCTACGATACGGCGTTCAACACCATGCTGGCCGTGCTGGGCGTGGCCGTGCTGCTGACGGGCGCGCTGGCCTGGCATATCTACCGCACCATCAGCGGTGGCCTGGGCGATATCGAACACACGCTGGAGCGTGTCAGCGCTTCGCTGGACCTGTCCGCCGCCATGCCCGTCGAGCGCATGGATGAAGTGGGCCGCACGGCCACCGCCTTCAACAAATTCCTCGAGCGTATCGTTGGCGTGATCGCCACCGTGCGCACCTCGGCCGATACGGTCAGCGTGGCGGCCGCGCAGATTTCCGCCGGCAACGCGGACTTGTCCGTACGCACGGAGCAGCAGGCGTCTTCCCTGGAAGAAACTGCGTCCAGCCTGGAAGAGTTGACCTCGGCCGTGCGCCAGAATACGGACAATGCGCGCCAGGCGAATTCGCTGGCCGTGTCCGCTTCGGACGTGGCCCGCAAGGGTGGCGCCGTGGTGGCGCAAGTGGTGGGCACGATGGGTTCGATCAATGAATCGGCGAAGAAGATCGCCGACATTATCGGCGTGATCGACGGCATTGCCTTCCAAACCAACATTTTGGCGTTGAATGCGGCCGTCGAAGCGGCCCGCGCGGGCGAACAGGGCCGCGGCTTCGCCGTGGTGGCCACCGAAGTGCGCAACCTGGCGCAGCGCTCGGCGGCTGCCGCCAAGGAAATCAAGGGCTTGATCGAGGATTCCGTCGACAAGGTCAACACGGGCAGCGCGCTGGTCGACCAGGCGGGCGCGACGATGGAAGAAATCGTCGCCAGCATCCGTCGCGTGACGGACATCATGGGCGACATCGCCAACGCCAGCCACGAGCAAAGCGCCGGCATCGAGCAAGTGAACCAGGCCATTTCGCAAATGGACCAGGTGACCCAGCAGAACGCGGCCCTGGTGGAAGAGGCGGCCGCAGCCGCATCCTCGCTGCAAGACCGCGCCGTCGAGCTGGTCGACGTGGTGGCCGTGTTCCGCCTGCGTGGCGACGCCCAGGCAAAACCGTTGAAAGTGGCAGGCGGCTTGCCGGCCCCGGCTTCCGCCTCAGCCAGCCGGCGCCTGGCGTTGCCAGGCCGCAGCGCCCGCGCTTAAGCTTGGAAATTGCCCCGGTACGCCGGGGTTTTTCTTTGGTGGCGGTGCTGTTCCATGGGGGAACGTTGATGTTGGGATGGCAAGGGCAGGGCGCCGCCTGGTTCCGCGGCAGTCTGGGAGTATGCTTGCCTTTTACGCGTGTGAGTCCGCAGTCCAAAGCGGATATCGCAGTCGAAGCGCGTTAAGACGGGAGTAAGCGATCAAGTTTGGCCCCGTGTCATAACTTGCCCGAAGCAGGAGTGCGTTTGCGCTCTGGCAAGTTGAATCCCGTTTTATAAAACGCATCCTTGAATTCTACGCATCCATTACAGGGCCTAACGGTTTCTAATGCCGATATGCGCTGTTCAGTCAGTTGCATCAAACATAGGTCCATCGAAAAATGGTAAGCACTTCCACCATGCATCGCCTTGTTCTGGAACTTGCACTCCGCGTCGCGGAAAACAAGCCATGCACGTTGCGCGCTTTGCAGCCCTTGTGGCTTGGCAAGCGCGTACATCAATGTCTTGTAGATGACGTTTAAACGCGTGTCGGATTCTTTAAGCTCTCGACTCATGCAGAAAGTATTTTCAAGATTATTACTTTCTTCACAATGCTCCTGCTTTATCGATGCCATATCGCTTTGTTGTTCGGAGGCATTGGTCAAGGACGACAGCGAAAGGCACAAGAAAATACCGCCCAACATGGATAACCGGCTTAAAACAGCAATTCCCACGAGCACTCGCTCCTTCTGATAATTGATCGTATTGAGGTCCGCTCCTGGCCTGACCCAGTTGTTAATCAAAGATAATTCGCTGTCCCACTTCGAATTCATTCTCGTGGCAGTAAAACAGGATAAGCGGCGTGTCCTTCGAATAAACCATCGCGTCGTCACGTGAAGGGACAAAAATATCCGACCAATTCTCGACCAGGAACACACTGCTGCACAAGAAACATTCGTCTTCTCCAAATACCACCACGACTTGCTGGTTTCCCGGCACACGGGCACGTAACCATTTGCTTGCGATGGCCGCATCCTCTCCGGATGCGAACCGCTCGATCGCGTCAACGGTGTTAACGTTCAGGCCGAGATGCGTCTTCGAGTCGTGAAGGCCTGCTATCCCATAGGCGCGGCGGGCATCCTCGGCATGCAGCCAGGCGATATCCGCTGAGTGATGCTGTAGTTCCTGAACCCGCCAATGTGCTGTGTTCATCATTTCTCAAAGTTTCATATGTTCATGGCCATGGCGAGCAGCAGTTTATGGTCGAATCCGGTGTCTTCCTTGATCCTGGCGCCAAACAAGGCTGTCATCATGGCCCGGCTTTATCTGCGACCAGTATAACCAGAATCTAATTCTATTGGCATGATAAAAAAACAGTGTATCCTGTAATTCCAGCAGATATATTTTTTTGTCGAGGCAAAGAAAAAGCTGCGGCATTTGTTTTTGCTGGCGAAGTATCTTTGAACTGGCGCAATGGCATGGCGATATTGTGTAATGAATGTTATGCCGCAGGCCAATATGCAGACACTGCGCGGCGCCGGATAGCAGACCCAGTTACTTTCACCACAATGATAGGGAGATTCCCAATTGATGCAAATCAAAGAAAGCATCCACATTGCAGTCCCGCCCACGGTCGTCGACCAGATTTGGAGCGAGGTCGACCGTTGGCACCTTTGGGATCCGGATACAAAGCAAGCCCGGCTCAATGGGCCGTTCGCGGTGGGGACGCATGGCAGGATCGTTCCCAGCAAGGGCATGGGCATTCCGCTGCTGGTCACGGAGCGCACTGCCGGCCGCTCGTTCACCGTCGAGGGCCACATCCCCCTGTTCCGCATCCACTTCGAGCACACGGTTGCCGCCGTCAATGGCGGGTCGGAAGTCGTTCACCGCGTGTGGTTCACGGGAGCGCTTGCCTTTCTGTTCGGGCCAGGCGTTGCCAGGCAAGTCAGGGACGGGCTTCCCAAGACGATGCTTTCGCTGAAGGCCTATGCCGAGAAGCGCAACGAAACGCTCCACGATGACGAGGCGGGCAAGGCGGACGCGACAACAGCCTGATAGATAGTTTCCCCTCGTCAATTCCTTGCAAAGCACTGCAGCAAATTAACGTGCCGTTCCCGTCATGATGGAATACAATTCTTGCGTGGCAGCCAGCTTGCCTGGCAAGGCCGGGCACGGCACCACGCTTTGACCTCGGAAAGATGTTGGCTTATGACTCTGCAGTTCCCCCTGCGAACGGCGCCTTGCGCGCCATCCACGCTCCGCCTTTCACGCAAGCCCTTCGTTTCCCTGTTCGTCCTGACGTTTTCGTGCCTGCTGCTCACGGCGCCCGTCATGGCGGCCACGCCAGCCAGCGGCAGCGTCATGCTGGAAGAACTGACCAGCACGGAGTTGCGCAGCCGTATCGACCATGGCGCCACCACTGTGCTGGTGCCGATTGGCGGCGTCGAGCAGAGCGGGCCGTACATCGCGCTGGGCAAGCACAATGTGCGCGCCGGGCTGCTGGCGCGGCAGATTGCGCAAAAGCTGGGCAATACCATCGTCGCGCCCGTCGTTTCCTACGTGCCGGAAGGCAGTATTTCGCCGCCGGCAGGCCACATGCGCTTTGCCGGCACGATCTCGATACCGCCAGCCGCCTTCGAAGCCGTGCTGGAAGGGGCGGCCGCCAGCCTGCGCCAGCATGGTTTCCGCGACATCATTTTTCTCGGCGACCATGGCGGCTATCAAAAGAACGAGCAAAACGTGGCGAATAAGCTCAACCGCGCCTGGGGCAAGGCTTCCACCGGCAAGGAAGCGCGCGCTTATGCCTTGCTCGACTACTATGACATCACGCAATCGGCCTATATTGCCGAACTGCAGAAGCGCGGCCACAGCAGCGCCGAGATCGGCCTGCATGCCGGTTTGGCGGACGCGGCGCTGATGCTGGCGACGGACCCGTCGCTCGTGCGCAGCGAGGCCATGGCTCACGGACCCAAGCCTGGCGTGGCGGACGGCGTGCGCGGCGACGCGACCCGCGCCACGGCTGAACTGGGCCAGATCGGTATCAAGCTGCAGGTGGACACCTCGGTGGCCGCCATCAGGCAACTGCTGCAACGACCTAAATAATTCCGCTGGAAGTGCTGAACTTCCGGCTTTTGCAACGAAACGACGCGAAATCACATGAAAAAATCTCAACGACGCACCATCGTCACCTTGTCCGCCCTGGCTGCCGCACTGGCCGGCTTGGGCGTGGCCAGCCAGGTCATCGGCGCCAGTACGCCGGCCCTGGCCGCTGCAGCACCGGCCGCAACCTATTCGCCGCTGCCGGGCATGCCGCCGCTGGTGGACCCGAAAAACGTGTATGGCAGCATCGCCAGCAGCAATATGAGCCCCGTCGTCAAGGATCACTTGCGCCGCGTCTACGTGCCCAACCTGCGCTCGAACGACGTGTATGTGATCGACCAGGACAGCCTGAAAGTGGTGGACAAGTTCAAGGTGGGCAGCGGTCCGCAACACGTCGTGCCGTCGTGGGACTTGCGCACCCTGTGGGTGGCGAATAACGCCGAGCGCACGGACAAGGGCAGTTTGACGCCGATCGACCCCCTGACGGGCAAGCCGGGCAAGGAAGTGCCCGTCGATGATCCCTACAATATGTATTACACGCCGGACGGCAAGTCGGCCATCGTCGTGGCCGAAGCGCGCCACCGCCTCGATTTCCGCGATCCGAAGACCATGGCCGTGCAGTATTCGATCGACACGCCCCAGTGCGGCGGCATCAACCATGCCGATTTTTCCAATGATGGCCGCTACGCCATGTTTACCTGCGAATTCGACGGCACCATCGCCAAGATCGACCTGGTGGGCCGCAAGGTCGATGGTTATTTGAAATTGCAGATGCCGGCCAAGCGCTTTGCCGAGTCCGGCCCCGTGGGCGGCCCGGCGAATGAAATCTGCAGCGTCAAGAAGGGCATGCCGCAAGACATACGCATCTCGCCGGACGGCAAGAAATTCTTTATCGCCGACATGGACGCCGACGGCGTACACATCGTCGATGGCGCCACGCTGAAGGAAATCGGCTTCATCCAGACGGGCGTGGGCGCGCACGGCCTGTACCCCAGCCGTGATGGTAAAAAGTTGTACGTGGCCAACCGCGGCACGCACCGCATCCACGGCAAGCCGAAGGGCAAGGGCAGCGTCAGCGTGATCGATTTCGCGACGGAAAAAGTCGTGTCGAACTGGCCGATCCCCGGCGGCGGCAGCCCCGACATGGGCAATGTGAGTGCCGATGGTAAATATCTGTGGCTGTCCGGCCGTTTCGACGACGTGGTGTACCGCATCGATACCAACAGTGGCGACGTTTCCAAAGTGAAAGTCGGCCAGGAGCCGCACGGCCTGACCGTGTGGCCGCAGCCGGGCCGCTATTCGCTGGGCCATACGGGCAACCTGCGCTAGGCGAGGCGCGTGGCGCTCCCTGGAGCCGCAGTGCCGGGTCTGCAGTTATGCTTGCCTAAAAGGCAATGTTGGCGCATACTGTATTCCCCATTCCACTACCTTCAGGGAGCACCAGCATGATTCTTGATCACATCGGTTTGAATGTCAGCGATGCACAGGCCAGCAAGGCCTTCTTTTCGGCCGCCCTGGCGCCTCTGGGCGTATCGGTGGTGATGGAAGTGCAGGGCTGGGTCGGCCTGGGCAAGGATGGCAAGCCCGATTTCTGGTTCGGCGTGGGCGGCGCGCCGCATGCCGGCATGCATCTCGCCTTCGCGGCGGACAACCGCGCCCAGGTGGACGCGTTTTACCAGGCCGCGCTGGCCGCGGGCGGCAAGGACAATGGCGCCCCCGGTATCCGCGAAATCTATCACCCGAATTACTACGGCGCCTTCGTGCTGGGCCCGGACGGTCACAATGTCGAAGCCGTCTGCCACCGTCCCGAACCTTGACGCCGGTCATTACCTGAAGAGAGCAGCATGAAGCACAGCGCCACCCTGTTTGCCGACGATGCCGGCCGCTATGCCTATGTGAAAGCGGGCTTTTCCTGGCCGGCTCTTTTGCTGGGCTCGCTCTGGGCCGTCGCCAAGCGCCGCTGGTGGCTGTTGCTGCTCATGCTGGCCATGGATGCCTGCCTGTGGTTTGGCAGCCACCTGGCCACCGAACTGCGCATCGGCCCGATGATGCTGCTGATGGCCGCCGCGGAGCTCAGTTACCTGCTGGCGCGCGGCTGGTATGGCAACCGCTGGCTGGAAGCGTCGCTGCGCAGCCGTGGCTACAAGCCCGTCGTGCCGGGCTGAGCGTGCCTGGCACAAATTTCCCGTCACGTCACTGACGTTTGCCAAAGGCAAGCCGTCCAGCCAAAACTTTCTGCGCAGCCTAGCGCACCTTTGATCCAGATCATCCCTCAACTGCGGTGCTCACGTAGCCTTGGGACTCGCGTTGCAAAGCATCGTCCCACCAATCGGATATGTTTTTTCGCGTTTCGTGGCGTAGCCCGGCCGTCTCCCTCACCGTTCGACAGCCGGTGGTGTCGCCATCTGTTTATGTCCACCCAACCGCTATCTAATGAGGAACTCCATGTATCCATATTCCCGTAGTGTTACCCCCGCCGCCAAAAACCACCTGGAAGCGCAACTGGCTTTTTTCAATGGACTGTCGAAGTCGCTGTTCCAGTCGGTGCAGCACTTCAGCGACCTGAACATGCAACTGGCGCAAGGCTTGCTGGAAGAAACCGCAGTCACCAGCCAGAACCTGCTGACGGTCGAGCGCGCTGAAGATGTGTTCCAGGTGGCTGCCGCGGCGGGCCAGCCAGCCGCCGAGCAACTGCGCAAGTACCAGCAACAGGTGTCGCGCCTGGCAGCCGATACGCAGGTCGAACTGGCCAACGTGGCAGAGCGTCATGTGAATGAAACGAGCCGTACTGCCAAGGCGCTGGCCGAAGAAGTGGCCCGCACGGCGTCGGAAGAAACGGAGAAAAACGTGCGCAAGCAGCAGGAAGCCATGCAGCGCATCGCTGAACCGTTCCAGGCCTATCAGCAAAACGGCGCCAGCCGCGACCAGCAACGGGGCGCGCAAAGCCGTGACGGCCAAAGCCTGCAAAGCGGCAGCCACCAGGGCAGCCAGCAGTCGGCCGGCAGCGAAGGCTCGGCCAGCGGCAGCGTATCGCAAGCGGGTTCCGCACAAAGCAAGAGCAGCAGCGCCAGCCGTAAAGAGTAAGCACGAGGCTGCTTGCGGCTGAGCCGCTTCGCGAGGGCCGAGCCTTGAGCTGCGGCCAGCCGGCACGCAGTATCGTGCCTCCTGGTTTTGGGCAGAGCGCCCGCCCTTCACGGGGCGGGCGTTTTGTCGTATGCGTGCAGTTCAGAGGCCGGCGTGGCCGCGCCAGGTGAGCGGGTGGGCACGGTGATGCTTGCCGGCACGGCTGTCTTCGGCGAGACGGCGGACAAGACCGCGTCACCGCTCCCGCTCCCGCTGTTGGCGTCGATGAAGGCGCTGACGGCGTCCAGGGTGGGCGCCAGCCTGCGCAAGGGCGCGGCCAGCGTGGCGACCAGGGTGGCGTGGCCCACGTGGTCGAAATACGTTTCCGTCACGGGCCTGGCAAGCGTCCGCAAGGCCTTGGCCAGACCGCCCGTGTTGCGTCGCGGATCGACCAGTTTATCCTGTCCGGGCAGGGGGGCGATCAGCAGGGCGGGCGGGGCTTCGGCCGTCACGTGGTGGATGGGCTGCGACGCGGCGGGTGTGTCCGGGTAAAAGAAAACGGGCCGGGTGGTGGTGTTTTCGATTGGCAAGAAATCATAGGGGCCGGCCAGGCCTATCCAGCCCCGCAAGTCGTGCGGGTGCATGCCGTGGCGCGCCAGCAGGCTGGCGTCGAGCGCCACCATCGCCGCATTGTAGGCGCCGGCGCTATGGCCCATGACGAACAGGCGCGTCGGGTCGCCGCCGTGGCGGCTCGATTCCATCGCGGCCCAGGCCACGGCGCGGGCCGCGTCCTGCAGGATTTCGGGATAGTGCACGTCCGGATACAGCCGGTAGTCGGCGATCACGGCCAGATAGCCGCGCGCCGCCAGCGCATGGCCCACAAAGGCATAGTCGGCGCGCTCGCCCGTCGTCCAGTTGCCGCCATAAAAGAACACCACCACGGGCACGGGCCCCGTGCGGGTCTTGGGGGCGTACACATCGAGTTTTTGCCGTGGCAGGGGGCCGTAAGCGAGGCCGCGCGTCACGTGCGAGGCGCTGCCGGACGAGAAGGCATTGATGGCCATCAAGGGCGAGCAGGCGGCCAGGCCGGCAGCCAGCGGGATGGCCGCCAGCAAACCGAGCAGGGTGGTGCGCAGGATCGTCATGCCAGCTCCTGATGGTGAGGGTTGATGCTTGCAGTGTAGGCCAGGCAGGGCAGGGCGCACACGGGAAAGTTGCTGTATAGCATAGATAAATGTGGCATGCGTCAATCAATCCTGCAACAGCCATTTGCGCGCGGTGGCGATGACGGCGTCCGACAGGGTGCGCGTGAGCGGGGTCTGGATATCCCAGGCATGCCAGGTCAGGGGCACGTCGAGCGCCTGCCCGGCCGCCACGTCGACCAGCCTGCCGGCGGCCAGCGCCGTTTCCGCCTGCAGCAAAGGCACCATGCCATAAGCATAGCCCGCTTCGATGAAGCGCACGAAGTCGCGCGCCGAACCGAGCACGTGGTGCGGATAGCGGCCCGTGTAGCCGAGGCGGTGTTGCAGGTAGCGCTCGTGCAGGGCATCCTTGCTGCCGAACGTGATGGCGGGCGCCTGGCTGACGGCTTCCACCGTAAAACCATGGGGAAACCATTGCTGCGCGAACGCGGGCGAGGCCACGCACAGGTAGCGCATGCCGCCCAGCGGCGTGGCCGTGGTGCCCGCCACCAGGTCGTTGGCGCTGGTGACGCAGGCAAACACGCGCCCTTCGCGCAACTGGCTCAGGGTGTGGTCCTGGTCGTCGAGGCGGATATCGAGCAGGCAGGACGGCGGCGACAGCAGCGGCCCCAGCGCTTCCGGGATCCAGGTGGCGGCGCTGTCGGCGTTGACGGCGATGGCCAGTTCCGGCAAATGCGTGGTGGGGCCGGGCTGGGCGTCGAGCGCCGCTTCGAGCAGCTTGACTTGCCGGTAATGGGCGATCAGGCGCTGGCCCGCTTCCGTGGGCAGGGGCGGGTGGCTGCGGATGATCAGCAGGGTGCCTTCCAGGTTTTCTAGGGTGCGGATGCGCTGCGACACGGCCGGCTGGCTGATCGCCAGCGCCTGCGCGGCCTTTTCAAAGCTGCCCAGGCCGATCACGGCGTCGAGGGCGGCCAATCCACGGTAATCGACGACACGCATAAGTTTCTCTTATATATGGTTAGAATCATTCATTATACTTATATTTACTTTTTCTTTACACTGTTGAAATAGGGTAACAACTCCACTCTCCCGCGCGGTCCTGCTGGTACCGCTACACCCTCCACCTACCTTTGATGACTTTGCCGTTGCCGGCAGAGCGTGGGCGGCCGTGCGCGTGATGGAAAGCAATAAAGGAATCGATATGGACAGCGCAATCTTCTTGAAAGGCATGGGGCTCGGAGCGAGCCTGATCGTTGCCATCGGCACGCAAAACGCCTTCTTGCTGAAACAGGGCTTGAAGCGCCATTACGTGCTCACCTGCATCCTGGTCTGCCTGGTGTGCGATGCGATCTTGATCACGGCCGGCGTGGCCGGCATGGGCACCTTCATTGCAGACAACCCCAATTTCTTGCTGTGGGCCAAGGCCGGCGGCGCCACCTTCCTGATCGCGTATGGCTTGCGTGCCGCCAAGTCCGCCTGGCGCCCAACGGCCTTGACGGTGTCGGCCGCCAAGTCGCCGGAAGGCTACTGGGCCGTGATCGGCGCCGCACTGGCGTTCAGCCTGCTGAACCCGCACGCCTTCCTCGATACGGTCATCCTGCTCGGCTCGATCGGCGGCCAGCATGAAGGCGTGGGACGCTTTTACTTTGCCGGCGGCGCCATCATGGCTTCGGCCCTGTGGTTCTTCCTGCTGGGCTTTGGCGCCCGCTACCTGGCGCCCGTGTTTGCCAAGCCCATGGCCTGGCGCGTGCTCGACGGCATCATCGCTCTCGTCATGTGGGCCATCGCCGCCTCGCTGTTCCTGTAATCAGCGGGTCAGGAAGGCCAGCACGCGGCTGGCCAGCTTGCCATACGGCGGCCACAGCAGTTTCAACGCACTGTAGCGGGCCTGATAAAACACGGGCCGCAGCTTGCTGAAGGTGTGAAAGCCTTCGACGCCGTGGTAGTGGCCCATGCCGGACTCGCCCACGCCGCCGAACGGCAGGTCGTGCTGGCCTACGTGGTACAGGGCGTCGTTGACGGACACGCCGCCCGACATCACGCGGTCGATCAGCAGCTGCACCGTGTCTGTTTTGTTGCTGAACGGATAGATGGCCAGCGGCCGTGGTCCCGCATTGATGCTGTCGATCACGGTCTCAAGCCTGGCATAGCCGCGCAGCGGCAGGATGGGGCCGAAGATTTCCCGCGTCAGCAGCAGGCTGTCATCGGGCGCGCCGAGCACGATGTGCGGCGCGATCTTGCGCGTGGCCCGGTCGTAGGCGGGCCCCGGCAACAGCGAAATCACTTGCGCGCCCCGTGCGCGTGCTTCGTCGAGCGCCTGCAGCAGGCGATCAAAGGCGGCCTCGTCGATGATGGAGGTGTAGTCGGGCGTGTCCAGCCGCGGGTAGCGCGTGGGCACGATGGCGCGTGCGTGCTCGACGAAGGCAGGAATGCTGGCCTCTGGCAGCCAGGCGTGGTCGACGCTGGTGCAGATTTGTCCCGCGTTCAGGAACTTGACGAACAGGATGCGCTCGGCTGCCGTGCGCACGTCGAAATCGGCGCAGACGATGGCCGGCGCCTTGCCGCCCAGCTCCAGCGTGACGGGGCACAGATTGCGCGCGGCGGCCGCCATGACGGCGCGGCCCGTCTGGCCGGAACCCGTAAACAGCAGGTGGTCGAACGGCAGTTGTGAAAAAGCCATGCCCACGCCGCCCGTTTCGTCAAAGAACTGCAGCTTTTCTGGTGGAAAGTAGGCAGGCATGGTGTCGATCAGCAGCCGCGCCAGGTGGCGCGAGTTTTCGCTCATCTTGACCATGGCGCGGTTGCCGGCGGCGAAGATGTAGGTCAAGGGCACCAGGCTCAGGTTCACGGGGAAATTCCATGGCACGATGACGCCCACCACGCCCAGCGGCTGCGGCATCACGCGGTTGCGGGCGCCAGGAAAGCTGCGCCAGTCCACGCCGCGGCGCTGTGGCCGCATCCATTTTTTCAAGTGTTTTAATACATGGGCTATGCCATCGATGGCGGGAAAGATTTCCGCCAGCAAGGTTTCGTGACGGGAACGGTTGCCGTAGTCGGCGCTGATCGCCGCGCACAGCGCGTCCTTGTGGTCGCGGATGAAGCGCTGCAAGGTGTGCAGGTCGCGTTTGCGCTCGGCCAGGGTCGGCACGGGGTGGGCCAGGCAGGCGGCGCGCTGCAAGCGCAGGGCGGCAGCGAGTTCGGTGCTCAATTGCATGTTTTCTGCGACATCAGGCATTGTTTTCCTTGGCCGGCCCGGCAATGTGTGCGCCGTTCCTGCACACTATAGTGGACTCTGCGGACAAGTGCCGCCAGCGTGCCGACGGCGCTGCACGATACGCCGTAAAATGTCCGGCAACTGTACGCTACTCTTTCCAGGAATGCCATGACCTCGACCACGCCAGACTCCCTGCACATCGTGTGCCCCCATTGCGACGCCGTCAACCGCTTGCCGGCGGCGCGCCTGATCGAACAGCCCACGTGCGGCAAGTGCCAGAAGGATTTGTTTACGGGCCAGCCCGTGGATCTGGCCAGCGCCCGCTTCCTCAAGCATATCGAACGCAGCGACATTCCCGTGCTGGTCGACTTCTGGGCGCCGTGGTGCGGTCCCTGCCGCAGCATGGCGCCATTCTATGTGCAAGCCGCCAAGACCCTGGAACCCGCATTTCGCGTCGTGAAGGTGAATACGGAAGCGTCGCCGGACCTGGGCAGCCGTTTCAATATCCGCAGCATTCCCACGCTGGCCCTGTTTCGCAAGGGCGTGGAAGTGGCGCGCCAGCCGGGCGCCATCGATGCGCAAGCCATCATCGCCTGGGCGAGGGACAAGGCGCGTCTCTAAGCGCATGGGAAAACCATTGAGGTTTTCCATTTGACATTTAATGTGGTGCCATATTATATTGTGCCATATGATAAAACTCGAACAGAAATACACGGCCTTGCTGGGCGACGTGCAGCGTCGCGCCAGCGGTCTCGACATGGCGCAGTCCGGGGCGCGCTTGCGCCTGTGCTTTGAAGTGCTGGGCCTGGCCTCCGCCATCGATGGCGATTGCGCCGCGCGCCTGGGCCGGCATGGCTTGTCGGAAGGAAAATTTGTGCTGTTGTCCCTGCTGCGCGACGTGCCAGGCGGACTGTCGCCGCACGAGCTGGCCGAGCGGGCCGGCGTGACGCGCGGCACCATCACGGGCTTGCTCGACGGCCTGGAACGCGATGGTTTCCTGGCGCGCCACGCGGACCAGGCTGACCGGCGCAAGCTGCTGGTGCGCCTGAGCGCCAAGGGAGACCTGGCCGCCGCCACCCTGGTCGATGAACACGCGCAATGGATCGCCAGCCTGTTTGCCGATTTCACGCCGGAAGAAATGCAGTTGCTGAGTACGCTACTGGAAAAAGCCTGGCGCAAGACGGACCGGGGGGCTGCATGAGTCGCGGCGTCGCCGACATCGCTCCCGCGCGCCTGGCCCTGCTGAACGGAGGAAGCGTGGCCAGCGCCACCCTGACGGAAGGGCTGGCCATCGATTTCAGCGTGCTGCTGGCTGCGGCCGTGCCCGCTATCGGCGCCGCCCGCTTGGATCAACTGCGCGCGCAGGCCGCAGCCGGCATCACCAAACGCATGGCGCTGGCGGCGCAATTGCTGCTGGAAGCCAACGCCGACCTGGCGCTGCTGCAAGCCCATGCTTCCGACACGGTACGGGGCTGGGTCTGCTTTGCCATCGCCGCCCAAACCGGCTTGACCTTGCCGCAACGGCTGGCGGACATGCGGCCGCTGGCCGACGATGGGCACTTCGGCGTGCGCGAATGGGCCTGGCTGGCCCTGCGGCCCCATCTGGCGGCGCATCTTGACGACGCCATTGCCTTGCTGGCGCCGTGGACGGCTGACCCGTCGGAAAGAGTACGCCGTTTCGCTTGCGAAGCGCTGCGTCCGCGCGGCGTGTGGTGCGCGCATATTGCCCGGTTGAAAGAACAGCCGCAGCTGGCCTTGCCCGTGTTGCACGCCTTGCGCGCCGATCCGGCCGTCTATGTGCAGGATTCCGTGGCCAACTGGCTCAACGATGCGGCCAAGAGCCAGCCGGATTGGGTGCGCAGCCTGTGCGCGCAATGGCTGCAGGACAGTGCCCCCGCCACCCAACGCATCTGCAAGCGCGCCCAACGCTCGCTTGCTTAACTTTTTGGAGGAAAACATGCATTACCTGTTAGAACTGTACAGTCCGAAACCCGCCTGGCTGGCCCTCGACGCCGCCGCGCGCCAGGCGTATTTCGGCACGGTGGGCGCCGGCATGGCAGCCTTGTCCGGCACGGGCGCGGAGGCGCTGGCCATGGGCGCCGTCGATGGCGGCAAGCTGCATGGGGCTGCCCAGCAATTTTATGCCGTCTGGCGCTTCCCGGACGAGGCGGCACTGGATGCCTTGCTGGCCGGCATCGCGGCTACTGGCTGGCATGATTACTTCGACACCGTCAATGCGGCGGGACCGGCCGTGGATTTTCCTGCCCACCTGGCGCAACTGGCGGGCGTCTAGCCGTCCGCCGTTTTCCTTGCCGCTGCGGTAAAGTTGGCATTTTCATCCGACCATTGACGTTGATGCCAATCAAACTGCTCTCCATCCTGATGCTTGCCCTGGCGCCCATGCTGGCGTCGGCCATCCCTGCCACCCCGCAAGCCCTCGTCGTCGCCGCCCGCAAGCAGGTGGGCGTGACCCTGCAGTACGACCCGCGCTACGAACGCCTTGCCTATCCGGGCGGCGACGTACCGCTGGAACGGGGCGTGTGCACGGACGTGGTGGTGCGCGCCTACCGCCAGCTGGGGCAGGATTTGCAGGTGCTGGTGCACGAAGACATGCGCAAGGCGTGGCAGGTGTACCAGCAGCAGGGGCGCTGGCAGATGAAGGGGCCGGACCGCAATATCGACCATCGGCGCGTGCCGAACCTGGGCACCTACTTTGCCCGCCATGGCACCAGCTTGCCGCCAAGCAAGGAAGCGAACGCTTACCGCGCTGGCGACATCGTCACCTGGCGCCTGCCGCGCAACCTCACGCACATCGGCATCGTCAGCGACAAGCAGTCGTGGAGCGGCGTGCCGCTCATCATCCACAACATCGGCGAAGGCGCGCGCGAGGAAAATATTCTATTCAGCTATCCCATCACGGGACACTATCGTTGGCAACCCCGCTGAGGGGCAGGGGAGCGATCTCCTGCAGGATCGCTAGCACCTGGGCCAGCGCCGTGTCGATATCGAGCTTGTCGATGGCGCCATAGCCGAGGAACAGGCCTGCGTGGCGTGCCACGCCATAGTAAAAGCCCGATAACGCATACAGGCTGATGTCGGCCAGGCGCGCGCGGCGCAGCAATTCGGCGATGTCAAGCGGCGCCTGGGCCAGGGCCGCCACGTGGAAGCCGGCGCTGGCGGGCACCAGGCGGAACCACGGAGACAGCGGGCCGTTGAACCAGTGCTGCAGCCGCTCGCGCCGCCCCGCATAGATATCGTGGCAGCGGCGGATATGGCGCAGCAGATGGCCGTCGCCGATGAACTTGGCCAGCGCATGCTGGCCCAGGCTGGCCGTGTGGCAATCGCTCAGGTATTTCACCGTTTCCACGGCGGCCACGATAGCTTGCGGCAGCACAACATAGCCGAGCCGCAATTCTGGCAGCATGATCTTGGAAAAGCTGCCCACGTGCGCGACGACGCCGTAGCGGTCCATGCTTTGCAGGGAATCTTCGGGCCGGCCTTCGTAACGGAAGGCGCTGTCGTAGTCGTCCTCGATGATGATGGCGCCCAGCTGCTGCGCCCGTTCCAGCAAGGCATGGCGGCGCGCCATGCTCATCGGCATGCCCAGCGGAAATTGATGCGCGGGCGTGACATAGATCAGCCGCGTGCCGTCCGGGATTTGTCCGACGATGAGGCCATCCTCGTCCACGTCGATGCCCACCACGCGGGCGCCCTGGCTGGCGAACACGGCGCGCGCCACCGGGTAGCCGGGTTCTTCCACGGCAACCGTGTCGCCTGCTTCCAGCAAGGTCAGCGCCAGCAGGTGCAAGGCTTGCTGCGCGCCGCTGGTGACGAGCACTTGTTCCTCGGTGCAATGGATGCCGCGGCTGAAAGCGGCATGGCCGGCGATCGCCGCGCGCAAGGCCGGCAAGCCGGCGACAGGGCCATAGCGGCCGCGCGCCTGGCCACCCTGGCGCAGCGCGTGCAGCATGCAGGCGCGCCATTCATCCTGCGGGAAGTGCGCGGGCGTGGCGCGCCCGCCGATGAAGGCGTAGCGCGCCGGCTCTTCCTGGCTGGCGCGGCGCAAGGGCGTGGGCGTCGCTTCCCAGCGGGCGATGCGCTGCGCGCTGGCCAGCGGCGTGCTGGCGTGCCGGCGCTGCGGCGACGCGTGCGGCGTCTGCACGAAGCTGCCCACGCCCACTTTGCCGACCAGCAGCTTTTCATAACCGAGCTTGTCATACACGTCGGACACCGTCTTGCGCGACAGGCCCAGCTGGCTGGCCAGCAGGCGCGAGGGCGGCAATTGCTGTCCATCCGTCAGCCGGCCCGAGCGGATGGCCTCGCTGAGCTGGCGGTACAGCTGGCCGCCCAGGTCGCGCGTGCCGTCGATCAGGATGTGTAATTCCATGGAGTATCTGCTGGTGGTCTGCTGTTTTTCGGGGGGATTGGCCTGCCGCGCGCTGTTCCTGGGCCACTACAATGGTGCATCTCTACTCCCTCAAGGAATACATCATGACACAGCAACGACTCGATTTTACACAAGCTTCGCCGGACGCCGTCAAGGCCATGTATGCGCTGGAAGCGGCAATCGCCAGGCTGGGCGTGGAACACTCGCTGCTCGAGCTGATCCGCCTGCGCGCCTCGCAAATCAATGGCTGCGCCTTTTGCGTGGACATGCACACGAGCGACGCGCGCAAGGCGGGCGAAACGGAGCGCCGCCTGTATGCCGTGTCCGTCTGGCGCGAAACGCCGTTCTTCACGCCGCGCGAGCGGGCCGTGCTGGCCTGGACGGAAGCGCTGACCCTGCTGCCGCAAAGCCAGGCGCCCGATGACGTGTATGCGGCGCTGGCGGAACAATTGACGCCGGCGGAAATGGTCAACGTGACCCTGGCCATCGGCTCCATCAATACCTGGAACCGCCTGGCAGTGGGTTTCCGCAAGATGCCCGAATAAATCCTGTGTTCGTTCGCGAACAGACGCCTGGCTGGTCCCTGCGTAGTCTGGCAAGACAACTTGTCAGCGAGGGAACGGCCATGGAAGTCAATATCAGCGAAGCAATTGAAAAGACACCGGAACAGCTGGAAGAAGCGCGCCGCGAATTCATCGCGGAACTGTGGCGGCGCTTTGAAACCTTGCAGGAATGGGCCGTCAGCCACTGGCCAGACCAGGAACACCCGCTCAGTTCCGCCGACTTCGTCGAGGCGCGCAAGGAAATCTTGAGCCTGCGTTCGCCGGCCGGTTCCCTGAACCAGCCGGCGCAGCAAAATGAAGCGGAACCGGAGCAGGGCGGCGCGCAGTATGTGGATGTGACGCCCTCCCCCTGGCCTTGAGGAGCGCCTGAGAAAACGTCCATGACTGCGTTGCCGCGCCTGGCCGTACTGGCTACTGCTTGCGGCACGGCGCCTTGTCCTGAACGTTTTTCAGGTGCCCCCGTCCTGAAAAATCCGCTGTAAAAGCTACTGCTTGACCACTTCCGCTTTCTTGCCCTGCGCAAACACCCAGCACAGCAAACTCACCAGCAATCCCGCCATCACGCCATACGCCAGATTCAGGGCGCTGTCGAACAGCAGCGGCGCCACCAGGCCCGACACCAGCGCGAACAGCAGCATCTGGATGAACGATTGCATCGACGACGCCAGGCCGCTGTTGTTGGGGAAGTGGTTCAGGGCCATCAGGGTCATCGGCGGCATGGCGATCGACAGGGCGAACGAGTAGAAGAACAATGGCAGCACGGCCCACGGCACTTCGGCGGCAAAGAAGTAGTTGTAGCCGATGTTGACCAGTGCGGCGATGAGCATCAGGATGAAGCCGGTCCAGATCATCTGGCGCTGGCTGTAGCGGTGGGCGATTTTCGCCGACAGGGCCGAACCGAACACCATGCCGCTAATTAAGGGAATGAACAGCCAGGCGAATGCCGTCTCCGGCAGGTGCAGGATGTTGATGATGAAGTAGGCGGCCGAACCGATGTACAGGGCGAAGCCGCCAAAGGCCGCGCCGATGGCCGTCGACAGCAGCAGGAACTGGCGGTGGCACAGCACTTTCCAGTAATTGACGGCGATGTCGCCCAGGTGGAAGGCGTGGCGCTGCTCCTTCGGCAAGCTTTCCGGTAGCGCGCGCCAGACGACGACGAACATCAGCACGCCGAAGGCCGTCAGGAACCAGAAGATCCAGCGCCAGCCCAGGCCCACTTGCAGCCAGCCGCCCAACACGGGCGCGATGGCCGGCGCCAGCGCGAACACCATCATGATGTGCGAGAGGATTTTCTGCGCGGCGGCGCCCGAATAGCGGTCTTGCACGATGGCGCGGCCGATGACGGAACCGGCGCCCGCCGACAGGCCCTGCAGCACGCGCCAGGCCAGAAGCCAACCCAGCGACGGCGCCAGCGCGGCGCCCACGGAAGCGATCACATACAGCACCAGCGAGACGAGAATGACGGGACGGCGGCCGAACGAGTCGGACAGGGTGCCGTAAAACAGCATCATGAAGGCGAACGTGAACAGGAAAAAGCTCAGGGTTTGCTGCACCAGCAGGGGGCTGGCATTGAAATCATGCGCGATGGCGGGGAAAGACGGCAGATAGGTGTCAATTGCAAGCGGTCCGACCATCGCCAGGCCCGCCAAAATCCATGTTAATAATTTAGTCATGTTGAAGAGTGTTTTTGTTAGTCCGTCATTTTACGCTAGTGACCGGAATCAGGTTTGACGCCGGCCTTTTTGCCATCCATATGCGTTTTTCGCATATGGAATCTTGAAATTCTTCGTTTGCATCGCTTGCCGCCGCCGCTAAGCTGGGGCGACCCGGCTTGTTTGCCGTTTTCTGGAAGTGATACGCCATGCACAGTATTTATCCCGCGGCGCCCGCCGACGACACGGCCCAGTGGAACCTGGGGCCCGTGATCCAGGCCTTGCGCAGCTCGCGCGAAGACAAGCACAAGATCCGCCATAACGGCAGGGTGCGCGAACTGCCGTCGCGCGAAGCCCTTACCACCATCGTCAACGGCCTGTCGGCAGCCTTGTTCCCCACGCATTACGGGCGGCCCAACCTGACGGACGAAAGCATCGACTATTTTGTCGGCGACACGCTCAACACCACCCTGAACCGCCTCAGCGAGCAGGTGCGGCGCGGCTTGCTCTTTTCCGTGCCGGCCGGCGATGAAGGCGATGGCGCGGGCGACGATGCGGCCCTGGCGCAGCAGGCGCGCGACATCACGCGCGCCTTTGCCGCCAGCCTGCCCGATATCCGCGCGCTGCTGGTGTCGGACGTGCAGGCCGCCTACGCGGGCGACCCGGCCGCCACCTCGGTGGCCGAGATCATGCTGTGCTATCCGGGCACCATCGCCATCCTGTACCACCGCCTGGCGCACCGGCTGCACGCCCTCGGCGCGCCCTTCCTGGCGCGCCTGATCGCCGACATCGCGCACACGCTGACGGGCATCGACATCCACCCGGGCGCCCACATCGGCGCCTCCTTCTTCATCGACCACGGCACGGGCGTGGTGATCGGCGAGACGGCCATCATCGGCCAGCGCGTGCGCCTGTACCAGGCAGTCACCCTGGGCGCCAAGCGCTTCCCCGCCGATGCCAGCGGTGTGCTGATCAAGGGCACGCCGCGCCACCCCATCGTCGAGGACGACGTGGTCATTTATGCGGGCGCGACCGTGCTGGGGCGCATCACCATCGGCGCGGGATCGACCATCGGGGGGAATGTGTGGCTGACGCAGAGCGTGCCGCCAGAAAGCAATGTATCGCAGGCGCAGATGCGCAACGATTGAAGCGTGGCCGAGAAAACGTCCATGGCGGCGCTGCGCTTTACCCTGAACATTTTTCGGCCACTCTTCGCGCCAGGAGAGGGTTCCTGGCTTTGTGATGACCTTACTTCACCGTCAGCGCTTCATAGCGCGCCACGGGCACGCCATCCTTCAGCAGCAGCAATTCCTGGTCGGCGTAGCGGTAGCCATTGACTTCGCCCAGGGTGGTCAGCAGCAGGCGCTCGAGTTCCATGTCCTGCGGCTGGCACATCATCATGGTGCCGGCCAGCTGTCCAAAGTTCAGGGTGCTGACGCCATCGCTGGTGTAGCCGCCCATCATCTGGTTGCAGCCGCTGTTGCCGCTGGCGCGGCCTTCAGCCAGCAGCAGGGTCACTTCGCGCTGCTCGGGCGCCTTGCGCACCACTTGTTTGCCCTTCAATTCCTTCAGCTTCCACTGCGTGCCCGTCAGCTTGAGCGCCGGCTTGGCGGGCGAGGTGGCGCCTGGCGCGGCGGCGGCAGCGTCGCTGCGCACCGGTGTTTGCGCGCAGCCGGCGGTGATGGCGACGATGGCGGCGAGGGGTATCAGGCTGGCGAGTTTGAACATGGCGGTTCCTTCTTTAAATGAATGGCGCCAGCGTAGCAGATCGGCGCTGCGCCAGCGTGCACGGTTGACAAGCTCATTGGCAAGTTCACTGCTGCTTTTCCTGTTCAAGCCGGGAGTCGAGCACGGTGCGCGCCGCCGCCACATAGGCGCGGCAGGCTTGCGGGTCGACAAAGGCGTCGCTGCCGGCCGTGGCGCTCGCCTCCAGCCGTTCCCACAACTGTGCAGCCTCCGGATGCGCGGAGATCAGCACGTCGCAAGGCAGTTTTTCCAGGGTCTCGAAGCTGCGGCGCAAGTCCGCCACCGCGTTCGGATACTCGCTGCTGGCGCTGAACTTGAAGCCGGGACGCGAGACGGCGTTGAGGCTGTCCGCATAGACCATGTTCAGGCAGCGGGGGCCGTCGCACGATTGCCACGTCCAGCTCAAGCCTCCGGGGGTGTGGCCCGGCGTGGCGTGCGCCGTCAGGTTGACGGGGCCGACATTGAACTGGCCGCCGTCGCGCGCCAGGCGCATGTCCTTCACAGGCGGGTACTTGGGCAGCGCGTGGTATTGCGGGTCGTCCGGCCCCACTTCACCCGACGCCAGGTCCAGCGCCGCCGACGGGCTGGCGGCCACCAGCGCATTGCTGCGCCGCTGCAGTTCGGCCAGACCGCCCGCATGGTCGATATGGCCGTGCGAATTGAGGATCAGCTTGACGTCCTCGATGCGAAAACCCAGCGTGCCGATATTGGCGATGATCTTGGGCGCCGATTCCGGCAAGCCGCCGTCGATCAGCACGTGGCCCTGCGGCGACGTCACCAGCACGGAACTGAGGCCTTTTACGCCCACATAATAGGTATTGCCGAAGATGCGGAACGGCGCCTGGTCCGCATTCCAGGTGGCGCAGACGTCGCAGCCAGGCGTCGGCGGCGTGACTGGCGCCTGCGCCAATGCCAGGGAGCCATGGCCTGCCAGTAGCGCCAGTGCCAGCGCGCGCGTAAGAGTGGGGGGCATTGCGATCCTTATCCGTGGTGCCAGGGTGGCATATGCTGACATGGAATGGGGCTGGACGCAAACGTTTACAGGGAGGCAGGCGGCGCGGCGCCAGTGTCCTTGTAGACCAGTTCGATCAAGGTATCGTCCGCATAGCGGGTGTCGCCCAAGGGGGCCAGGAAGGACGTGCCGCCATTTTTCACCTGCAGCGCGACGCGGCGCCCGCCATCGAGCAGGGTGGCGCTGGCAATGGCCGGATCGCTGTACGTGCTCATCTTGAGTTCAACGGCGGAGCACCAGTCGGTGGTGCGCAGCTTGGCGGCGACCAGGGTGCGTAGCAAGAAGGGCGTCTCTTTCTTGGCAATGGCGATGCCGACCTGGCACTGCAGGCGCAGGTCGCCCAGCCGGCGCATGCCGGGCGGTACATCGTCGCTGCGGACGCTGGCTTGCCAGCGGTACGCGTCCTTCTTCCTGTTGGTGACCAGGTCCGCGTCTTCGCGCTCGGCTTGCGCGCTGCGCGGCAGCGTAAAACTGCCGTCGGCGGCCAGGGACAGGACGATTGAGGTTTCATTGCCGGCGATACGCAAGCTCAGATCCTGCATGGCGTTGTCCGGTGCGCCGGGGCCGGGAATCAGCTGGAAGCGCACTTCGCGTGCCCTGGGCGCCAGTGCATGGTGGTCGTCAAAGGCATCGAGGCCGGCCGCCATCACGCGGTACGATTTCAGCTCCGGATTGCGGATGCTGTTGATGTGGATCGATTGGCCGGTTTCCGCCGGCGCTTCCACTGGCACGTCCGCTTGCGCTGCCGCGTGGCAGGCGGCCAGGATGGCGAAGAGCAAAGTCGAAGAGAGCTTGCCGCGAAAAGAAAGGAGGTCCACGTCGTCGCTTGTCATGTTTTTAACATGACAAGCTAACATGATAGTCAACGCTTGTCACTGGCGCCGTCAGGCCACCGCCAGCGCCACCCCTTCTGGTGCGATGCTGACCTGGCGGCCCGCGTGATCGGCGGGCAGGCGCGGGCCCTGGCCGAAGACCTTGTGGCGCAAGCTGCCTTCCTCGTAATGGGTGCGGTAGCGGCCGCGCCGCTGCAGTTCCGGCACGATGTATTGCACCACGTCGGCCATGCTGTCGTGGGCGACGGCGAAGGCCAGATTGAAACCGTCGATGCCCGTTTCATCGAGCCAGCTTTCCAGCTGGTCGGCCACCTGGCGCGCGTCGCCGACGATGACTGGGCCGCGTCCGCCCAGGCCGATGTATTCGGCTGCTTCGCGCACCGTCCAGCGGCGATCCGGGTCGGCTTGGCTGAACGAGGCCAGCGCCGAGCGGCCGGCCGGAGAATCGATGTACTCGATGGTGGCGTCGAGCGGGTAGCGGCTGAAATCGACGCCCGTCCAGCCGGAGAGCAGCACGAGGGCCGCCTCGATATTCACGTGGCGCAGGTAATCGGCATGCTTGGCGCGCGCTTCTTCTTCCGTGACGCCCGTGATGACCAGCGCTTGCGCGTAGATGAGCAATGCGTCGCCATCGCGTCCGCTTTGTCGCACGGCGGCGCGCAAGTCGTCCGCGTAACGCTTGACGACCGTCTTGCTGGGGCCACTGACAAAGGTGGCTTCCGCATGGCGCGCCGCGAAGCGCGTGCCGCGCGGCGAGGTGCCCGCCTGGTACAGCAGCGGCGTGCGCTGCGGCGACGGCTCGCACAAATGGATGCCGGGCACCTGGTAGTGGCGCCCGGCATGGTTGATCGGATGCACGCGGGCCGGATCGGCATAGATGCCGCGCGCCTTGTCGTTGACGACGGCGTCGTCGTCCCAGCTCTTTTCCCACAGCTTGTAGACGACGTCCAGGTATTCGTCGGCCAGGTCGTAGCGCTCGTCGTGGCCCAGCTGCTGGCTCAAGCCCAGGTTGCGCGCCGCGCTATCGAGATAGCCGGTGACGATATTCCAGCCGATGCGCCCTTTCGTCAGGTGATCGAGGGTGGAAATGCGGCGCGCGAACGTGTACGGGTGCTCGTAGGTGAGGGCGCAGGTGACGCCAAAGCCAAGGTGCGTGGTGGCCTGCGCCATGATGGGCACGAGCGCCAGCGGGTCGTTCAGCGGCACCTGCACGCCGTGTTCCAGGGCCGCATCGAGGCTGCCCCGGTACACGTCATACACGCCCAGCACGTCGGCGAGGAAAACCGCGTCGAACAGGCCCGCTTCCAGCAGTTGCGCCAGTTCCGTCCAGTGTTCGGGGTCCGTGTAGCGGTGGCTGCGGTCGCGCGCATGCGTCCACAGGCCCGGCGACTGGTGACCGACGGTATTCATCTGGAAGGCGTTGAAGCGTATCGACTTGGCCATGGCTTATTTGGCCGCCGTCTGCAAGGCTTGCTGGTAATCGGGTTTCGAGTAGCCGGCAAAGTGCTTGTTCGTGATGTCGAGGAATTCGCGCGAGCGGTAGGCGGCCGCAAGGTCTTTCGCGAACTGCTTGTCCTTGTCCGCCGTGCGGATGGCCACCAGGTTGATGTAGTTGGGCGAGATTTTCTCGGCCACCAGCGCATCCGTCAGCTTCAGTCCGGACGCCAGCGCGTAATTGCCGTTGATGAAGGAGTAATCGGTGTCGCCCAGCGAGCGTGGCAGTTGCGCCGCTTCCAGCGGCAGCAGCTTGATTTTCTTCGTGTTGACGGCGATATCCTTTTCCGATGCGCGCACGGGGTCGAAGCTGGGGCGCAACTTGATCCACCCCAGCTGGTCGAGCAGCACCAGCGCGCGCGCCTGGTTGGTCGGGTCGTTCGGCAAGCCCACCGTCGTGCCTTCCTTCACGTCGTCCAGGGTCTTGTGCTTCTTGCTGTAGATGGCGATCGGCGCCGTGGGTATTGTGATCAGGTCCGTCAGGGCCAGTTTGTGTTCCAGCGCGAATTTCTTCAGGTAGACGATGTGCTGGAAGACGTTGGCGTCCAGCGAACCCTCGGCCAGCGCGAAGTTCGGCTGGATATAGTCGTTGAATTCCACCAGTTTGACCTTGTAGCCCTGCTTTTCCAGGATAGGCTTGATACCCAGCTTGATCTGGTCCGCGTACGGCCCGGCGCTGGTGCCGATGGTGATGTCCTTCGGGTCCTTGGCGTGGACGAAGCTGCTGGCCAGTGCCAGGGTCAGGGCGGTGAGGAGGATGCTGCGGCGGGCGATGGTCATGGAGGCTCCTTGGTGGGTGAATCAGGAATACGCCGTCGGCTCGGGCACGGTGCCATTCAAGGCAAAGCGTCCCAGGTCGCGCAGCTTGTAGTCGATGGGGTCGTGCAGGGTATGCACGCGCACGTTGCGCCAGTAGCGGTCGAAGCCGTATTGGGCCGAGGTGGAGCGGGCGCCCGTCAGTTCGAACATCTGGCTGCTGATCTCCAGTCCCGCCTTGTGCGCCAGGCACTTGGCTTCGGCCACGGCGACGGCCAGCAAGCCCCGTTCGCGCGCCGTCACCAGCGCGCCCTTGCGGAACACTTTTTCCAGTTCCTGCGCCGCCGCGTCGGCCAGCACCTGCGCGGGGCGCAGCAAGAGCCACAGCTGGCCATAGCGGTGCTGTACCAGAGGGTCGTCCGTTGCCTTGGCCACGCCCGAGGCAAACCAGGCTTTCGCCTGTTCGTCCGTGTAGCGGCGCGCCGCCTCGAACGCGCCTTCGGCGATGCCAAGGTACAGGTTCGCCATGATCAGCTGTGCGATTTGCGAGCGCACGGTGGCTTGCGGCGTGGCGGCCTGCGCGGGCGCCTGCAGCACCAGCTCGCGCGGCAGGGCCACCGCCTGGAAATGCACATTGCCGCTGTCCGTCTGGCGTTGGCCGAAGGCGTCCCAGTCCGCCTGCACGGTCACGCCATCCTGGCGCGTAGGCAGGGCGGCGATCAGCGCCGTTTGCGTGGGCGCGTGCCAGGCCGAGACGGTCAGCCAGTCCGAGCCCACGGAACCGGAAGAAAAGCTCTTGATGCCGTCGAGGGTAAAACCGTCGTCGCTGTCGGCCGCGGTGACCCGTTTGTCGAGGGGATTCAAGGCATTGCCCCAGAACAGGCGCTCGTCGACGGTCAAGGTGAGCAGGCGGCGCTGTTGCTGTGCGCTGCCATACAGCTGCAGGCCGGCCAGCTGCAGATGGTGGAAGCCGAAGACATGCGCCAGCGCGCTGTCGGCCCGCGCCAGGATGCGGATTACCTGGTACACGAGGGGCCAGGACGCGCCCTGGCCGCCAAATTCCACGGGAATGGACAAAGTCAGCAGACCCGACTCGCGCAGCCATTCGCGTTCCTGCGCCGCGTGCCCGCCGGCCTGGTCGCGGGCATTGGCCGTTTCGGCCAGGCGCGCGGCCAGCTTTGTTGCGATGCGGATGGCGTCCTGCAGGGGTTCCGGCACAGGCGGCTGGGGACGGGCGGCATGGAGAAAAACGCTAGACATGAGTGACATTCCAGAAAGACGATGACGCCGATATTGCACCGCCAGGCGTGCGCCGTACACGAAGAAAACCGCGCATGCATATGCGAAAAAAGCCGCGCGGGAGCCGGCGCCTCCGCTTGCGGGGCGTCAGGCCCGGATAGTCGAAAAACGCATATCGAAGCGCGAAAGCATTCGTTTTGCCGGACTGCTGATGGCGATAGGCTGCAAGCATCCGAGCAACTCCAATCCGACAACCTACAGGGACGGGCATCACATGAGCATCTTGTTATTGGGCGGTAGCCCGCAACTCCCCTCGAGTTCCAGCCGCCTGCTGCTGCATATCGGCGAACAGCTGGCGCTGCGGGGCCACAGCTACGCCAAGCTGCATGTGCGCGACCTGCCGGCGCGCGCCTTGCTGCTGGCCGACTACGACGATGCGGCGATTGCCCGCGCCGTGCGCGCCGTGGCCGACGCCGACGCCATCGTGATCGCCACGCCCATCTACAAGGCGTCGTATACAGGGTTGCTGAAAGCCTTCCTCGACCTGCTGCCGCAAGATGGCCTGGCCGGCAAGCTGGTGCTGCCGCTGGCCACGGGCGGCGGCCATGCCCACACCCTGGCGCTCGACTACGCGCTGCGCCCCGTGCTGCATGCGCTGGGCGCCAAGCAGGTCTTCACCAGCATCTACGCGAATGCGCAGCAGCTGGCGTGGCACGAAGAACGGGGCCTGAGCCTGGATGCGCCGATTGCAGAGCGCGTGCAGGCGGGCATCGAGGAACTCTCCACCGGCCTGTTCGTGCTGCAGGGGCAGCGCCCGCCCGCGCCCGCCGATATTTCTGTCCCCGTGCGTTCGCTGCAAGACCAGCCTTACGCGCCGCAGTATCAAGCCGCCTGATTATTCACCGACCAAGGAACTGCCATGACACACCGCCACGCACAACGATTTTCGCGCCGTACCACCCTGGGTTTGCTGTTTTCTGCCGTCGCCGGCGTGATGGCGGCCGGCATGCCGGTCGCGGCGCAGGCGCAAGCTAAGGGCGAGGTGCGCATCGGCTACCAGAAATACGGCACATTGACCTTGCTCAAGGGGCGCGGCACCCTGGAAAAACGCCTGGCCGAGCAGGGCGTGGGCGTGAAGTGGACGGAGTTCCCGGCCGGTCCCGTGCTGCTGGAAGGCCTGAACGTGGGCAGCATCGACTTCGGTACGGTGGGCGAGGCGCCGCCGATCTTTGCCCAGGCGGCCGGCGCCAACCTGGTGTATGTCGGCAATGAGCCGGCGTCGCCCGCCAGCGAAGCCATCGTCGTGCCCAAGGGTTCCGGCCTGCGCACGCTGGCTGACTTGAAGGGCAAGAAAATCGCCCTGAACAAGGGCTCGAACGTGCATTACCTGTTATTGAAGGCGCTGGAAAAGGCCGGCGTCGCCTACGCCGACATCCAGCCCGTATTCCTGCCGCCGGCCGATGCGCGCGCCGCCTTCGAGCGGGGCAGCGTGGATGCCTGGGCCATCTGGGATCCGTTCCTGGCGGCCGCCGAAAAGCAGCTGGGCGCCCGCGTGCTGGCCGATGGCAAGGGCCTGGTGGCGAACTACCAGTTCTATCTCGCCTCGCGCACGTATGCCGAGAAAAACCCGGAAATCCTGCGCATCGTGCTCGATGAAGTGGCCAAGGTCGATGACTGGGGCCGCAACAACCCGGAAGAAGTGGCGACGATTCTGTCGGCGCAGACGGGGCTGGGCAAGGATGTCGTGGCGCTGGCCGCCTCGCGCTATGCGTATGGCGTCAAACCCGTGTCGGTCGACGTCATCGCGTCGCAGCAAAGGGTGGCCGATGCCTTTTCCAGCCTGAAGCTGATCCCGAAACCGATCGTCGTCAAGGACGCGCTGCTGCCGGCGCGCCAGCTGGCCACCAGCACCAAATAATCAAGGAATACACACCATGTCATTGAATGTCTTCTGGTTCATCCCTACCCACGGCGACAGCCGCTACCTGGGTACGTCGCAGGGCGCGCGTCCCGTCGATGCCGATTATCTGCGCCAGGTGGCCGTGGCCGCCGACACGCTCGGCTACGACGGCGTGCTGCTGCCCACGGGCCGCTCCTGCGAAGATGCGTGGGTGGTGGCGTCGTCGCTGATCAGCGTGACGCAAAAGCTCAAATTTTTAGTGGCCGTGCGGCCCGGCCTGTCCACGCCCGGCCTGGCCGTGCGCATGGCGTCCACCTTCGACCGCCTGTCGAACGGGCGCCTGCTCATCAATGTCGTCACGGGCGGTGATCAGGGAGAACTGGAGGCGGACGGCCTGTTTGCCGACCACGCCAAGCGCTATGAAATCTCCGATGAATTCATCAAGGTGTGGCGCGCCACCCTGGCGGGCGAGGGCGGTGCTGCCGGCTACGATTTCGAGGGCAAGCATATCCAGGTGAAGGGCGCGAAAACCCTGTATCCGCCCGTGCAGAAACCGTATCCTCCCCTGTATTTCGGCGGCTCGTCGGAGCCCGCGCATGAACTGGCGGCCGAGCAGATGGACGTGTACCTGACGTGGGGCGAGCCGCCGGCCGCAGTCGCCGAGAAAATCGCGGACATCCGCGCGCGCGCCGCCAAGCGGGGACGCACGGTGCGCTTCGGCATTCGCCTGCACGTGATCGTGCGCGAAACCAACGAGGCGGCCTGGCGCGCGGCCGATGAACTGATCAGCCACCTGGACGACGACATCATCGCCAAGGCGCAGGCGGCGTTCGGCAAGATGGATTCCGTGGGCCAGCAACGGATGGCGGCCCTGCATGGCGGGCGGCGCGACAAGCTCGAAGTGTCGCCCAACCTGTGGGCCGGCGTGGGCCTGGTGCGCGGCGGCGCGGGCACGGCCCTCGTGGGCGATGGCCCGACCGTGGTGGCGCGCATGCAGGAATACGCGGACCTGGGTATCGACACCTTCATTTTCTCCGGCTACCCGCACCTGGAAGAATCGTACCGCTTCGCTGAACTGGTGTTCCCGTTGCTGGGCAAGGGCAAGGCCGTGGGTGAGCAGTCACTGACGGGACCGTTCGGCGAAGTCATGGCCAGCAATATCGTGCCGGCCGCGCCGCAGAAAAAGGCGGCCTGAGATGGGCGCCGGCCCCACTTTCACCACCAAGCGTCTGCCCGGCACGCCGTGGCGCAATGCGCTGGCGCCGTGGGCCTTGCCCGTGGCACTGCTGCTGGCCTGGCAACTGGCGGCGCAGTGGGGCTGGCTGTCGAGCCGCATCTTGCCCGAGCCGTGGGCCGTGGCGAAAGCCTTCTGGCACCTGGCCGTATCGGGCGAATTGTGGCTGCACCTGAAAACGAGCTTGTGGCGCGCCACGGTCGGTTTTACCGTCGGCGCGGGACTGGGCCTGCTGCTGGGACTTTTGACGGGCAGCTTCCGCCACGCGGAAACCCTGCTCGACACGACCCTGCAAATGGTGCGTAACATCCCGGCCCTGGCCCTGATCCCGCTGGTGATCCTGTGGTTCGGCATCGACGAGACGGCGAAACTGTTCTTGCTGGCCGTCGGCGTGTTTTTTCCCGTCTACCTGAACACCTTCCACGGCATCCGCTCGGCGGACCAGGGCTTGATCGAAATGGCGAAAAGCTATGGCCTTTCGGGCTGGCCCCTGTACCGCGACGTGATCCTGCCGGCCGCCATGCCTTCCATTCTGGTGGGCGTGCGCTTTTCGCTCGGTCTCGTGTGGGTGCTGCTGATCGTCGCCGAAACCATCTCGGCGCAGGCCGGCATCGGCTACATGACCATGAATGCCCGCGAATTCCTGCAAACGGACGTGGTGCTGGTGGGGATTTTGCTGTACGCCTTGCTGGGCAAGCTGGCCGATTTGTTCTCGCGCCGGCTGGAACGCCACTGCCTGCGCTGGAATCCCGCCTACCGATAGTGACGAAATGAGGAAAGAACACCATGCTGCTCGCCCCCATCCAGATCGAAACGGATTTCCTGTCGCACTTCGTGCAGTACGACCCGGCCAGCGCACCGCAGGCCAAGGCCGCCCTGCAGGCTCCCCTGGCGCGCCGTGGCGTGCCGCTGGCCTTGACGCAATTGAGCAAGGCCTATGGCGAACGTCCGGTCCTGAAAAACGTCGACCTGCAACTGGAAGCGGGCGAATTTGTCGCCATCGTGGGACGCAGCGGCTGCGGCAAGAGCACCTTGCTGCGCTCGATCGCGGGCCTGGAAAGCGTCGATGAAGGCCAAATCGCCATCGGCAGCGGCGTGGGCGCGCCCGATATCCGCATCATGTTCCAGGAATCGCGGCTGCTGCCGTGGAAGACGGTGCTCGACAACGTGGCCCTGGGCTTGCCCCGTTCCGTCGGCGCGGCGGCCGCCTCGCTGTGGACGGTGGGCCTGGCCGAGCGGGCGGACGACTGGCCGTCAGCGCTGTCGGGCGGGCAGAAACAGCGCGTGGCGCTGGCGCGCGCGCTCGTGCACGAGCCGCAACTGCTGCTGCTCGACGAACCCCTGGGCGCGCTCGACGCCCTCACGCGCATCGAGATGCAGCAGCTGATCGAGTCGCTGTGGCTGGCGCGCGGTTTCACGGCCGTGCTGGTGACGCATGACGTGGCCGAAGCCGTGGCCCTGGCCGACCGGGTGCTGCTGATCGAGGATGGACAGGTCACCATGGACGTGCCGGTGGACTTGCCGCGCCCGCGCCAGCGCGGCCATGCGGCGTTCGCCGCGCTGGAACAGGCTATCTTGTCGCGCGTGCTGCAACCGCAGGGTCAGATAACTGCGCCAGCACGATGAAGCCGTCGCTGTCGAGCGTCGCGACGATGGCTTCATAATTGTCGATGGCCGGGTGGCGCGTGGCCAGCGGATGCGCATGCGTGGCGGTGACGACGATGACCTTTGCTCCAGCCGCTTCGCCCGCCTCGATGCCGACGGAGGCATCTTCGAACACCAGGCAATCGGAGGGCGCCACGCCCAGTTTTTCCGCCGCCAGCAAATAGCAATCGGGCCGGGGTTTGCCCGCCTTGACGTCTTCCGCCGTCACCATGATGGCGGGTATCGGCATGCCGGCCGCCTTCAGGCGGGCCGTGGCCAGCGCGCGCGGCGCCGACGTGACGATGGCCCATTGCGCGGGCGGCAGCGATTGCAAAAAGCGCAACGCGCCCGCGATTTCAATAATTCCTTCCACATCGATGATTTCGGCGTCCGTGATGCCCTGCGATTCGCGCTGCGCGTCGACGCCGGGCAAGCGCAGTTTGGCGATGGTGTCGACCGAGCGCGCGCCGTGGATGGTGGGCAGGAAGGCTGCCACGTCGAGGCCCTGGCGCTGCGCCCAGGTGCCCCAGATGCGTTCTGCGGCGGCGATGGAATTGATGACGGTGCCGTCCATGTCAAAAAGAAAAGCCCGGTAGCGGCCGGCGGCCGATGGTGTCGGGGATGAAGACGGCGAGGGCAGTGCGGACATGGCTTCCTTCCGGATGATGGACTGGAAGCCATTGTAACGGCAGTCGATTTTTATTTCACAGGTAGACCGATTCAAACCTGGCCACGGGTGAGCCATCCTTGAGCAGGATCAGGTACTCGCCATCGAAACGGTAACCCGTCACGCTGTTCAAGTTGGCCAGCACGGTGCTTTCCAGCTGCATCAGGGGCGGCGGGCAGGCCATGCGCGTGCCGGCCAGCTGCGTGAAGCGCAGGGCAGTGCCGGCCAGCGTGTAGCCGCCCATGACCTGGTTGCAGCCCGTGAAACCATGGACCTTGCCATCGTCGGTGAGGGTGATGCGCACTTCGCGCTCCTGCTGCGGCGCCATCGTCACCGGGGCGCCATCGAGTTCCGTCAGCTTCCAGTAGGTATTCGTCAGGCTGTAGCTGGGCGTCAGGCCGGTGTCCGGCTTGGCGCTGTCGGACGTGGCGGCGCAGCCGCCGGCCATGGCGATGGCGGCGGCGAGGGACAGGTTTGTGAGGCGATGCAGCATGGGGCGCTCCTGTGAGGGGGAAATGCCTGCACACTAGCAGATTTTTCGCACCGGTCCGCGTACCGCAGCGGCGAATGTTTCCATTTTGCCAGTACTGGCATTACACTCATGCTTTCTGCTGTTTCAACCTTGATCGGGGAGCCGGGCCGATGCTGCAAGCGCAAGCGCTGGATAATCGACTGGTCGCCACCAGTGCCGACGACGTGCTGGTCGACCGCATCGTGCCGGGCGCGCCGCTGGTGATCGCTTTCGGTTTTGTTTCGTGGACAACGCGTCCCGCCTTCGATTTTTACGGGCGCCTGCGCAAGCTGGAGCAGGCCAGCGGCCAGCACCTGAACAAGATCCTCGTGCGCGATTCGGGCAACGCCTGGTACCACCGCCGCATCGCGGGCCTGGGCAATCATGTGGATGAAACGGCGCAAGCCCTGCGCGAGCTGGTGCGCCGCATCGCGCCCGGCCAGGTCAGCACCGTCGGCCAGTCCATGGGCGCGTACGCAGCCGTCATGTATGGCTTGCTGCTCGAGGCGCGGCAGATCGTTGCCTTCGGACCCTTGTCTTTTCTGGACGTGCAGCAGGCGCGCCTGTACCACGAGCTGCGCTGGCTGCCCGTGATGGAGTCGCTGGCGCAAGACCCGCCGCCGTCTGGCTACTACGACCTGGCCGCCCTGTGCCGCGCCAGGGCGACGGCCGATACGCAGCTGCACCTGGTGTTCGGCACGCGGCCTGACGTGGCCCGGCCCGACGTCGCCAATGCGGGCGCCAGTGCCAGCGAATCGGTGAACCTCGACGCCATGCACGCGCAGCGCCTGGCCGCCTTCGGCCGCTGCACCCTGCACCCGTATCCCCAGTCGGGCCATGCGGTGGTGCAGCACCTGATCGACACGAAGCGCATCAACGGCTTGCTGGCCAGCTGCATACTCGGTCTCACGCTGGAAGAAGAACCCATGCCGGAGATCGGCGCCGCCTGGCAAGACTGGGTGGCGGAAAACCTGCGTTTGGGCTGCGCCGGCGAGCAGCTGGTGGCGGTGCTGCAGCAGCATGGGTTTTCGCTGGCCAGCAGCATGGCCGCCGTGGATGCGGCCCGCGCCAAGGCCCTATGACGCCGCAGTTCGAACTCGACACCCTGAAAATCCGCATCGCCGCGCCTGAACTGGCGGCGCTCGACTTGCGCGTGCGGGTGCAGCGCGCGCTGCGCCAGTTGATACTCGACGGCGTACTGGCGCCCGGCCTGCGCCTGCCGGCCACGCGCGCGCTGGCGCAGTCGCTGAGCGTGTCGCGCGAGACGGTGGAAATGGCGTATGCGCAGCTGCGCCTCGATGGTTATGTGCGGCGGCAGGCGGGATCGGGAAGTTTTGTCTCGCCGACGATAGGCGCGAGCTTGCAGGGCAAGCCTGCGACTGCGTTGCCGCCCTTGTCCGCGCAGCCGGTGGCCCTCAGCGCGCGCGGTGCGCAGATTCTCGCCAGCGGCGGCGTGGCCGACCAGCAGAGCGTGAAGGCCTTCGCCACGGGCTTGCCGGAAACGCGGGCCTTTCCGCTCGACGTGTGGGAGCGCTTGCGGCGCCAGGCCGCCGGCGAACACCAGGCCGGCGTGCTGCTGCACGGCGACCCGCAAGGCGCGGAACCGCTGCGCCAGGCCATCGCCGACTATGTGAACCTGGAGCGGGGCGCGCGGGCCACGGCGGACCAGGTGCTGGTGCTGAGCAGCACGCGCCAGGCTCTGTACCTGTGCGCGCAAGTGCTGGCCGACGCGCACGGCCCCATCCTGATGGAAGACCCCGGCTATTTCGGCGCGCGCAAGGCGTTCGAGATGGCGCAATTGCGGGTGATTCCAGTACCCGTCGATGCGCATGGCTTGTCCATCGAGCACCTGCGCGCGGACCGCAGCGGGGCCAACACGGTGTACGTCACGCCCTCGCATCAGTACCCGACGGGCGCCACCCTGGCGCTCGAGCGCCGCCTGGCCCTGACTGCCTGGACCGCCGAGCGCCAGGGCTGGATCATCGAGGACGATTACGACAGCCAGTTTCACTACGCGGGCTTGCCGACGGCGTGCGTGCAGGGACTAGACACGCAGCAGCGCACGATTTACCTGGGCACCTTTGCCAAATCGCTGTATCCGGGGCTGCGCATCGGCTACATGGTGCTGCCGCCCGCGCTGGTGAAACCGATGACGTATGCGCGCAGCATCCTCGACGGGCATACGCCGCAGCTGGACCAGCTGACACTGGCCCGTTTCATCGCCGATGGCCATTTCGCGGCCCATGTGCGCGCCATGCGCAAGGTCTACGCCGTGCGCCGCGATGCGATGGCGCAGGCCGTGCAGCGGCATTTGCCGCACGTGGTCGCGGCGCAGCTGCCGCCGGGCGGCTTGCAGATGCCGTGTCTGCTGCACGGGGGCAGGGACGAGCTGGAAACGATACGCCTGGCGGCGCAGGCGGGCATCGTGCTGCCGGGCCTGAGCCGGCTGTACGCGAGGCCGCCGGAGCGGGGCGGCTGGCTGCTGGGCTTTGCCGCGCTCACACCGCACGAGATCGACAGCGGCATCGTCCGCCTGGCCCGCGCGCTGGGGTGATCGCTCAAGTGGTCTGTTATGCATGCGTAAAGTGGCCTGCCTGAGCAGTCCATGCGGCCGTTAAGATGCCCCTTTTGAACCTCAGGCAAGGGCACACGCATGCAGACCAGTTCCACATCATCGGCGTCGATCGACAACACGGCACGGGCGCGCTGGCGCGACCTGGCGTCCCCCGCCATGGCAGCCTTCATCTCCGTCCTCGTCAACTATGGCGGCACCTTCGTGCTGGTATTCCAGGCGGCCCAGCTGGCCCAGCTGAGCGCCGCGCAGACGGCGTCCTGGGTCTGGTCGCTGAGCATCGGCGTGGGCGTGACGGGCATCTGGCTCAGCTACCGTTACCGCGCACCCATCATCACGGCCTGGTCCACGCCCGGCGTGGCCTTTTTGGCCACCGTCATGCCGCATACGCCGTATGCCGAGGTGATCGGCGCCTATATCGTGTCTGCCATCGCCTTCATCTTGCTGGGCATGTCCGGCGCCTTCGAGCGCCTGGTGCGCCTGATACCGGGCGGCATCGCCGCCGGCTTGCTGGCCGGAATCCTGCTGCAATTCGGCGTGAACGCGTTCGGCGGCGCCAGCGCCGATCCGCTGCTTGTGGTGGTATTGCTGCTGTCGTACGCCGTGCTGCGCCGTTTCACGGCACGCTTTGCCGTGGTGGGCATCATGCTGATCGGTCTGGCCCTGCTGCTGGCGCAGGGGCGCATCGATACGCAAGGCATAGCACTGGCCCTGGCCGCGCCCGTGTTCGAGATGCCGCGCTTTTCCGTGGCGTCTCTGCTGGGCGTGGCGCTGCCCCTGTTCCTGATCACCCTGACGGGGCAATACATGCCCGGCATGCTGGTGTTGCGCAATGACGGCTACCAGGTCAGCGCCAATCCCATTTTGACGGTGACAGGACTCGGTTCGCTGCTCATGGCGCCATTCGGCGCGCACGCCTTCAATGTGGCCGCCATCACGGCCGCCATCTGCACGGGCAAGGATGCGCATGCGGACCCGTCGAAGCGCTATGTGGCGGGCCTGGCGTGCGGCGTGCTGTACATTCTGGTGGGCATCTTCGGCGTCACCCTGGCCAGCCTGTTCATGGTCTTGCCGCGTCCCTTCATCACGGCGCTGGCGGGCCTGGCCTTGCTGGGCGCCATCGGCAACAGCCTGGCGCAGGCGATGGCGGACGTGCGCATGCGCGAAACGGCGCTGATCACCTTCCTGGCCACGGCCGCAAACGTGACCCTGTTGGGCGTGGGCGGCGCCCTGTGGGGGCTGGCGGCCGGGCTGGCGGCGCATGCGCTGATGCATGGCTGGCGCAAGGCGGCTTGACGGCGGCATCGCCGGACAGCTTGCCCATGTTGCCGGCCGCCGCATACAATTGCTGCGCCCGTGCCCGTTGGCACTATTGAACGATTGAACGATGCCCGAGATCACTTCCCTGGCGCAGTATCTGCTGGCGATCACGCCCGCCTTCCTCGTCTGCGCCGCCTTGCTGCTGGCCGTTCCCCGGACGGTGCCGCTGCTGCGCGTGCTCGTGCACATGCTGTTTTTCGTGCTGGCGCGCGACGCGATGACGGCGCATGGCTATTGGCAAGTGGCGGCGGGCGGCTTGCGTTTCACGGCGCCGCCGCCGGTCTTGCTGGCGCTGGGCGCCATGTCGCTGGCCCTGGTGGCGAGTACTTGCTGGCTGGAAAGCGAGGCGCGCCGCCAGATCCGCTGGCTGGGCACGCGGCCGGCCCTGTCCGTGTTGCTGGGCGTGGCGGGCGCCATACTGATCATTGCGCTGGCGACGGGCTTGAAAGCTTTGTCCGGCTTGCCGTCCCTGGCGCCCGTCGCGCCATCCGCGCTGCCCTTGCTGCTGGGCTTTGCGCTGGCGGCCAACTGTTATGAGGAATTGCTGTTTCGCGGCTTGCTGCAGCAGCAATTGCGCGCCTGGCTGCCGGCCTGGCGCGCGGCGCTGGTGTCGGGCCTGCTGTTTGGCCTGTGCCACGCCTTTCTCGCCACCACCGTCACGCAGGTGGGCGTGCCCATCCTCGTGTTCACCGTGATCGAAGGCGTAGTGGCGGGGCTGGTATATTGCCGTGCCGGCTTGCTGGGCGCATCCCTCGCGCATGGGTTGGCGATTTTTGCGCTGGCCGCCGGCTGGGTGTGAATCCTGTTGTTTAATGTTAAAGAAACGAGAAGACAATGCCTGTAAGCTCTTACCTGAATACCCGCCCCGTACTGGGCGAGCGCGTCTACCTGCATGACACGGCGCAAGTGATTGGCGACGTGCAGATCGGCGACGACTGTTCCATCTGGTGCAACAGCGTGCTGCGCGGCGACGTCAACCGCATCGTCATCGGCGAAGGCAGCAATATCCAGGACTTTTCCATGGGTCACGTGTCGCACAGGAATGCGGCCAAGCCCGACGGTTCACCGTTGACCATCGGCAAGTACGTCACCATCGGCCATTCCGTGATCTTGCATGGCTGCACCATCGGCGACGAGTGCCTGATCGGCATGGGCAGCATCGTCATGGATGACGTGGTGGTGGAAAAACACGTGATGCTGGGCGCGGGCAGCCTGGTGTCGCCGGGCAAGGTGCTGGAAAGCGGCCATTTGTACGTGGGCCGTCCCGCCGCCAAGGTGCGCGCGCTGACCGAGGCCGAGATCGCCTACCTGCGCTATTCGGCCGAGCACTACGTGCGCGTGAAGAACAATTACCTGGCCGGCGAGCCGGACTGATGCGTCAGGCTGGCGCCGTGGCCAGCGCATTGATGCGCGCCGCCATGGCGCGCGCGTCAGGCACGCCGAGTACCAGGCGCGCCCACTTTTCGCCCTGCAATTCGATGACGAGCGGCTGCGTGCCGCGCGTCATGAAGACAAACTGGCGGTCGCCACCCTTGTGGTAGGTGCCCGCCGAAATGACGCCAGGCAGGTTGGTGCCCGGGGCGCGCAAGCCCAGGGCCGTGCCGCGAAAGCCGTCATCGTCGGTGGCGCCACGCACATGCTGCAGGGGAATACGCAGGTTGCCGTGAAAGGAGGCCAGCTTTTCCCACAGGGCCAGGCGGATGGTCAGTGCATCGTCGTTCAATTCGAGGACAGGCATGGTGTCTCCTTTGGTGGTTGATCCAGATGGCTTAACAGGCGTTCGCCCAGCAGGCGGGCCGTCCCGGCGCCCGTGTCCAGCACGGCGGCGCGGCACAGCGCCGTGATGGCGGCGTCGGAGGGCGCCAGTTCCTTCAAGGCGATGATCAGCAAATCGACCGCTTCTTCCCGCGCCGGCCAGCCAGGCTGCAGCGCCTGCGCCAGCACGCGCTCGAACAGATGGCGCTTGGAGCCGAATGCCTTGTACAGGCTGCCGCGCAGCAAACCGGTCGCCTTGACCAGGTCATCGATCGATGCGGCGTTGTAGCCCAGGCTGCCAAAGACGGCGGCAGCCTGGCCGATGACGGTCGTTTCGTCGAAGTTGCGCGGTCTGGCCATGGTGCGTATGCAATGCGTGCGGCGGGGCGGGATGTCCCGTATCTGCTTCCACTATATGCATTGGTGAACGATTGGTCAATAACTATCGGCGGGCAGCCGTTGGCGCAGTTCCGGCCGCGGCGCCAGGTCGTGCGGCAGGCGCAGGCCGGAGACGAGGCCCAGGCGCCGCAACAGCAGCAGCATCCACCAGCCCGGGTCCCATTCGCCCGGCAGCAGGCCCAGCCTGGCTGAACCCGGATACGCGTGATGGTTGTTGTGCCAGCATTCGCCCATGGTCAGCAGCGAGGTCAGGCGGATATTCCGGCCTTGCACGGCGGCGCCGTCGACATGGAAGTGCATTTGCCCATGGTTGTGGGCGAAGTAGCCGATCAGCCAGTGGCCCAGCACGCCGGCGCTGACCCGCGCGCAGATGCCCCAGCAGACGAAGCCCCAGCCGCCCCAGACGTAGAACAGCACGGCCCACGGCAATTGCTGCAGCATCCAGGTTCTTTCCAGGAAACGATAAAAGCGGTCGTGCGCGATGCGTGGCTCGATGGCGATGCGCGGCGGGTGGTCGAGGTCGAGGCGGCAGTGGAGTTGCCACCAGGCATCGCGCCAGAAGCCGGCGCCGTGGCGCAGATAGGGGTGGCAGTCGGGCAGGCGCTGCGCATAGTCGCGCAGCTCGTGCTGGCGCAGCAGGCCCAGCGGGCCGCTCAGGCCCACCAGCACGCCCAGGTACACGAGTACATATTCCAGCCATTTCGGGCACTGATAGCTGTCGTGGATCAGTTTGCGGTGGCTGCCCAGCGAGTGGCCGAACAGCAGGACGATGGCCGTGCTGACGATAAACAGCGCCACGCCCGTCCAGCTGAAGAAGAACACGGCGCCAGTCACGGCGCCGGCCAGCATGGCCGTCAGCCACAGCGATGGCGGCGGCGCGTAGCGCACCACGCCGTCCAGCACTTCGCCAGCGTGGCTGGCGCGGACGCGGTGACTGTCCAGGCTGGCCGTTGGCATCAGCCCTTGGGGGCCGACGACGGTTGCGTGTACTTGTCGAAGTTGGTGATGTAATCGTTGAAGTTGTCGGTCAGCATGCGTTTGTACTGTTCCGTGAAGAAGGCCACGGCGCCTTCCTTCTCTGCCTGCATCTTGGCCACGTCGTTGCTCTTGCTGGCGACGAGGAAGGCGTTGAAGCGGGCGGCCGCGTACAGCAGCGAGGTGGCCACTTCATTGCCGCCGCTGTGCATGCATTGCTCATTGGCCAGGGCGATGACCTGGTCGGCGCGTTCCCAGAATTCGGGGCCCGGTGCTGGTTTTGTCGTTGGTGTGCTCATAGAAATCCTTCATGAAAGTGCGCGCCAGTCTACACAGGGGGCCGCGGACTGTCCAGCCGCACGGCCGCCAGTCAGGGCGTTTGCAGGATCTGTTCGAGCAGCACGGCCAGCGGCTGGCGGATATCGAGCACGATGCCGGCCTCGTCCGACTGCAGCGGTTGCAGGGTGGCCAGCTGGCTGTCGAGCAGGCTGGCGGGCATGAAGTGGCCCGGGCGCTGCAAGCGGCTTTCCAGCACGGCGCGCGGGCCGTCCAGGTGGACAAAGCGCAGGGCCGGGTCGCCTGCGCGCAGCACGTCGCGGTAGGCGCGCTTCAGGGCCGAGCAAGAGACGACGAGGCCGCTGCCTTGCGCGCGCGCCGTGGCGATGCGCTCGCGCAGGGCGGCCAGCCAGCCGGCACGGTCGGCATCGTCGAGCGGGATGCCGGCCGCCATCTTGGCCACGTTTTGCGGGGAATGCACGTCGTCGCCTTCCACGTAGGGCACGTGCAGGGCCTCGGCCAGCAGGCTGCCGACGGCGCTCTTGCCGCAGCCGGACACGCCCATCACGACCCAGCGCACGGCGGGCACGTCCAGGTGCAAGGTCAAGGCGCCGAGACGATGACGGTGACGCGGCGGTTTTCCGCCTTGCCCGTCTTGCTGGCGTTCGAGGCGACCGGTTTGCTCATGCCCAGGCCCTTGACGGTGATGTTGTCGCGCGGAATGCCCGATGCGCTCATGGCGTCGGCTACCACGTTGGCGCGCGCCAGCGACAGCTTGTTGTTGTACGCTTCCGTGCCTTCGTTATCCGTATGGCCTTCCACGCGCATGTGGGTAATGCCCACTTTCAGCAGGGCGGCGCTGATTTTCTGGATGGCATTGCGGCTCGGTGCCGTCAGCTTGGCGGCGTCGAATTCGAACAGCAGCTTGTCCGTAAAGCTCAGTTCCCAGCCTTCGTCGGTCTGGTTGAAGCCTTGCTCCTTCAAGGTGGCGACTTGCTCGGCGTTGAACAGCGGTTTGACTTCTGGCGTGCTCTGGCAGGCGGCCAGCAGGCCCAGCATGAACAGACCGAGGACGCCGCGGCGTAATTGTGTGTAGAGAAATTGCATGGTGTTGCTCCTTGGTTCAGGGGTGAATATGGGGTTGCGGCAGGCGCGCCACCTGGCACGTGCCGCGCTGCGCCTGCTTGGCGCGGTACATGGCTTCATCCGCCGCGCCCACCAGCGAGACGGCGTCGATGGCGTGGTCGGGGAAGACGGCCACGCCGATGGTCAGCGAGCTGACGATACTGTTGCCAGTGGGCAGTTCAATGGCTTGCGCCATGGCGGCGATGATGTTGTCGGCGATGTGCATGGCGTCGCTGCTGTTGCGCAGCGGCTTGAGCAGGATGGCGAATTCGTCGCCGCCCAGGCGCGCCACCAGGTCGCCCTCGCGCAATTGCTGCTTGATGCGCGCGGCGATCGTCACCAGCACCCGGTCGCCCGAGGCATGGCCGAAGGTGTCGTTGATGTATTTGAAGCGGTCGCTGTCGAGGAACAGCACGGCCACCTTGCCATTGCCGACCCGCGCTTCGAGGATGGCGCGTTCCAGCTCCGCTTCCATGAAGGCGCGGTTCGACAGGCCCGTCAGGCTGTCGTGGTTGGCGCGGTGCGACAGCGAGGCGTTTTCCTTTTGCAGATGGCTTTGCCATGCTTCCAGTTCGTCGAGCAGGGCGTTGAAGTCGTCATTGATCTGGTTCAACTCGGCAATATTGGCTGGCGGCACGCGCAGTTCGAACGAGCGGTCGCGCCGCACGCGGTGGGCCGTTTCCGCCAGGTGGCGCAGGGGCGACGTGATTTCCGTTTCCATGCGGCGTGACAGGCGCACGGCGACGGCCAGGCTGAGCACCAGGCAAGCGAGCAGGCAGGCCAGGCCGCTGAGCAGGAAGGGCAGCAGGCTGCGGCTGTGCGGCACCAGGGTGATGTTGCCGATGGCCTGGTCATTGCGCGTGATGGGGAAAGTCAGCGAATCGGGCAGCATCCAGCCCGTCAGCGCGCGTTCGATGTAGTAGCGCGTGCCATGTTGCCCACGTTCCCAGCGGGCCAGCACCTTGCCGGCCGTGTCGCTCACCTGCGCCTGGTCAATATCTTCATTGACGCCGATCAAGGCCAGCGCTTCCCTGGCGGCCTGGGAGTCGCCAAAGACGACGGCCCCTTCCACCGTGTAGCTCATCGAGCGGGCCACCAGGCGCAGGTTCTGGTCCGAATACACGCGCAGGGCCAGCAGCGCCACGGCCGTCAGGGTCAGGCCGGCCGCCAGCACGGCGATCAGCGACACGCTCAGGTGGGCGCGCCGCAGCACGCTGTCGAGCGTGGGGCGGGGCGCGCGGGCAGGCTTGGTGCTCATGCGGGCGCTCATGGCGGCGGTCCCTTGCGACGTGCAATTTGCAAGGCGTTCGGATGCACGCGCAGGCCGCTGCGGGCGATGGCGTCGAGGTTGACGTCAAAGCCAATCTGCGCCTCGTTCAGGCGCAGGCAGAACATGGTGCCCACGGTGCAGGACGTGCCGGGTTCGGCGACCGATAAAATCGGCTTGCCGATGAGCTGCGCCAGCAAGTGCTCGCGCTCTCCCTCGGGCAAGCTGCCCAGGTAGACGACGTCGCATTCGCTGGCCGCGCTTGCCGCCGCCGGGATTTTCACGCGGATGCGCTGGCCCAGGCTGGAGGCGGGCGTGTCGACGATGGCCGCGCCGTAGCGGGGCGCACCGACCATGCAGACGCGCACTTCCTGGCGCGCCACGGGCCAGCGCACATAGCTGACGATGCCAAACAGGACCTGGGCCACCTCGGCGGGACGCCTGGCGTCGGCCGCCGCGCCCGCTTGCGCCCATGCCGCGCACGGCGCCAGCGCGGTGCCGGCGAGCAGCGAAGCCAGCAGCACGACAGCGAACAGGGCTGGCGGCGCGGAGCGCTGCCGGTGGCGGGGGGAGGAGGGCACGGCGTCGGTGTCTTTATTCGGGTCGGGTGGCTACTTCTATTGTTACTCAGCAACACAGACTCTACGGAAGTCCCGGTTGAAAGTAAATCACGGCGCTACGCCATACAACCTTGCATTATAAACACGAATGTGAAAACTTGCATTCTTTACCATGAGAATTACTTGTCAACACTGCCGTGGCACGCCAGAGTGTTGCTATTCTTCCAGTGTCGCTTCCAGCAAGTCGATTTCGCGCAGCAGGCGCAAATGGATGGTGTCGTCCAGTTCGCCCGAAATGCGGCGGCGGAACAGTTCATCGCGCTCCGCATTCAGCCCTTCCAGGCGCAGCGCGCGCTCGGCCTTGGCCAGTTCCTGCAAGCGCATCGCCTCGTCGTTGCTGCTTTCGCCATACGCGAGGCGGCGCCGGTAGGCTTCGATCAGGCGGTTGGCCGCTTCCGTGACGACTTGCTGCTTGTCATTCTTGTCGATGCCTTCGCACACTTTTTCCAGCCGCGCGATGGCCGCTTCGGCGGCTGCGGCGCGGGCATTGCGCTCTTCCGTCGAACGGCGCGCGGGCGGCGCGAACACCAGGCCCTTGGTCAGCAGGGGCAGGGTGACGCTGGCCAGCAGCAGCGACAGCAGGATCACGCCCATGGCCAGGAAGATGACGAGGTCGCGCGCCGGGAAACGATTGCCATCGGGCAAGAACAGGGGCAGGGTCAGGATGCCGGCCAGGGTCAGCGCGCCGCGCACGCCCGCGAACGACGCCACCAGCAGCAGGCGCAGGCTGGGGCGCGCCAGCAGCGCCGCGTCCTTCGGTTCGCCCGCGATTTTCTTGTGGTGCTTGAACAGGGTCAGTTTCATGGAAATGAAGACCCAGAGGAAACGCATGAAGGTCAGCCCCACCGTGATGGCGATGACGAACAGGGGCAGCTTCCAGGCGCTGCCGGCGCCGATTTCGGCGGAGGCGGCCGGCAAGCCGGCCACGGTGGCGGGCAGTTGCGCGCCCAGCATGACGAAGATCACGCCGTTCAAGACCAGTTGCACGGTATCCCACACGGCCTTGCGCTGGGTGCGCGTGGCGGCCAGCGGGCGGCCGATCAGGTCGGCGTAATGCATGGACACGCCCGCCGTGGCGGCGGCCAGGATGCCGGAACCGTGGATTTGCTCGGCGCCCAGGTAGGCGGCGAACGGAATCAGGATGCTGATGAGGATTTGCAGGCCCGGCTCTTCGCCCACCTTGCTCACCAGCCATTTATTCGCCAGGCCCACGCCCCACGAGATGGCCAGGCCGATGACGATACCGCCGCCCGCTTCCTGCAGGAAACTCAGCGAAGCGGCGCCGATGGAAAAGCCGCCCGTCATCATGGCGCCCACGGCAAACGTGAAGCAGACCAGGCCCGAAGCGTCGTTCAGCAGCGATTCGCCTTCGAGGATGTGCATCAGGCGCGGCGGGATCGGGTTGCCGGCGGCGATCGCCGAGACGGCCACGGGATCCGTCGGCGACAGGATGGCGCCCAGCGCGAAGGCGACGGCCAGCGGCACGCTGGGGATCAGCCAGTCGATGAAAAAGCCCATGCCCAGCACGGTAAACAGCACCAGGCCGATGGCCAGCATCAGGATCGAGCGCGCGTCGGAAAAGAAGGCGCCCTTGGGGATGCGCCAGCCGTCGAGAAACAGCAGCGGCGGGATGAAGAGCAGGAAGAAAATGTCGGGATCGAGCGGCACTTGCACGCCAAACAAGGCCAAACCCGTGCCGCCGGCGATCTGGATCAGGGGCAGCGGCAGCTTGACCCAGCGCGAGCGGGCGAGAAAGCCGCACAGGACGACGGTCAGGACGAGGATGAGGATGATGGTAACGGTATGCATGAAGGAGCGGCGGCGTGCTGAAACGCTGATTATAAGGCGCAGCCCGCCTGCGGCGTTGCCTGCGTGTCATTGCGTACATACAACAAGTCACAATCGCGGTAAGATTGTCACCGTGGCCCTGTTGCCGCCGCCGTTGGCCGGCGGCCCGTGCGCCTTGCTTACACCCTGGCCTTTACTTTTCACTGGTTCCTGTTTTGCTCAAGAAAATCTTCACCGGCCTGCTGTTGTCGCTGGCATTGCTCATCGTGGCGGCCCTGGCCGCGTATCTGTATTACTGGCGCCCCGCGCTGGCGCCCATCGATCCGCCTGCCGCCACGGCATTTTCCCCGCAAGTGGTGGAGCGGGGCCGCATCCTGGCGGGCATGGGCAATTGCGCCGCCTGCCATACGGCCAGGGACGGCGCCGATTACGCGGGCGGCCACGGCCTGGCCACGCCGTTCGGCACGATCTATGCGACGAATATCACGCCCGACCGGCAAACGGGCATCGGCCGCTGGTCGCTGGCCGCCTTCCAGCGGGCCATGCGCGAAGGCGTGGGCCGCGATGGCGCCCATTTGTATCCCGTCTTTCCGTACACGCATTTCAACCTCGTCTCGGATACGGACTTGACGGCCCTGTACGCGTATTTCATGACGCGCCCGCCCGTGTATGCGGCGGCGCCCGCCAACAGCGTGCCGTTTCCCCTGAACTTGCGGCCGCTACAGGCGGGATGGAAGTTGTTGTTTTTCAAGCCAGCGACATTCCAGCTTGATCCTGCGCAAGGCCTGGACTGGAACCGGGGCCGTTACCTGGCCGAAGGCCTGGCCCATTGCGCCGCCTGCCACACGCCGCGCAATGCGCTGGGCGCCGAGCTGGCCGGTTCGTCCTACCTGGGCGCGGCCATCGACCACTGGTATGCGCCGGCCTTGACCAGCGCCAACACTGCCCCCTTGCCATGGACGCAGGACGAGCTGTACGCCTTCCTGCGCACGGGCGCGACGGCCCTGCACGGCGTGGCGGCAGGGCCCATGTCGGCCGTCGTGCACGAAGGCATGGGCGCCTCGCCCGATAGCGATATCCGCGCGCTGTCCGTATATTTTGCCGGCGTGGCCGGCGCTGAACAACGCCAGGTCGATACGGATGGCGTGGTCAAGGCCGGCATCGCCCGCTCGCAGAGGGTCAGCCTGGTCGACAACGACCGTGGCGCCAGCCTGTACGTGGCCGCCTGCGCGTCGTGCCACTCGAACAGCGATGGCCGGCCCGTGGCCCTGCGCCCGGAACTGAGCCTGAACAGCGCCGTCAGCGCGCCCGATCCCGCCAACCTGATCCAGGTGATATTGCACGGCATCAGCAAGGATGCGGCCATGCCCGGCGTGCTGATGCCCGGCTTTGCCGCCTCGCTGACGGACAATGACGTGGCCCAGCTGGCCGCCTATCTGCGCCGCAGCCGCAGCCACCAGCCGGCCTGGACGAACCTGGAAGCGGCCGTGGCGCGCACGCGCGCCGGCAAGTAACTCTTGAAAGTTTCTTATGTATAACATTACCATCAATGGCCAGCCCTTCGGCACCGAGACCGACGCCGAAACGCCCCTGCTGTGGGTGCTGCGCGATGAAGTCAACTTGAAGGGCACGAAGTTTGGCTGCGGCATCGGCATGTGCGGCGCCTGCACCGTGCACGTGGATGGCCGCGCCATGCGCTCGTGCATCACGCCGATTGCCGCCGTGGCCGGCTGCGCCATCACCACCATCGAAGGCCTCTCGCCCGATGGCACGCATCCTTTGCAGCGGGCCTGGCTGGCCACGCAGGCGCCCCAGTGCGGCTATTGCCAGTCGGGCCAGATCATGCAGGCGGCCACCTTGTTGAAAGATTATCCGCAACCGACGGATGCGAATATCGATGCCGTCATGAGCGGCAACCTGTGTCGCTGCATGGCGTATGTGCGTATCCGCAAGGCGATCAAGCTGGCGGCCGGCATGCAGGAGGCGCCCGGTGTTTAAGTTGCCGAAAGAAAATTCTGCTGCCCGTCCCAGCTCGTTGGGTCGGCGCGGTTTCCTGATCGCCGCCGCCGGCACGGGGTTTACTTTGGCCTTCCTGCGCGCCGACAGTTCCCTGGCCGACAGCAAGGTGGCACGCGTGCCGCCCGCCAAGCCGGCCGCGCCCGCGTTCGACCCCAGCATCTGGTTCCAGATCGGCCGCGATGGCATGATCACCGTCAATATCGCCAAGGCGGAAATGGGCCAGCATATCGGTACGGCCCTGGCGCGCATCGTCGCCGAAGAGCTGGAAGCGGACTGGAGCAAGGTACGCCTGCATTATGTGGACACGGATCCGAAATGGGGCTTGATGGTGACGGGCGGCAGCTGGTCCGTCTGGCAGAATTTCGACCCGCTCAGCCGTGCCGGCGCGGCCGGGCGCCTGGCGCTGGTCGAGGAGGGCGCGCGCCTGCTGCGTGTGCCCGTGTCCGCCTGCCACGCCAGGCTGGGCGTCGTGCATGGCCGGGGGCGGTCGATCAGCTATGGCGACATCGTGCACCGTGGCAAGCTGGCGCGCCAGTACACGCCGGAACAATTGAAAGCCATCGTGCTGAAAACGCCGCAGCAGCGCAGCCTGATCGGCCAGCACGTGCAGGCGCTCGACATTCCCGCGAAAATCAATGGCGCGGCCGTGTACGGCATCGATGCGCACGTCGAGGGCATGCTGTATGCGCGCCCGAAGATCCCGCCCACGCGCTACGGCGCGAAAGTGGTGTCCATCGATGATGCGGCCGCGAAAAAGGTCAAGGGCTACCTGCGTTCGTTCGCCTTGCAAGACCCCAGCGGCACGGTGCCCGGCTGGGTCATGGTGGTGGCCGAAACCTATGCGGCCGCCATGCGCGCGGCCGACCTGGTGCAAGTGAAGTGGCGGGCCGGCGCGGCCGCCCACGTGGCGGAGCAGGATATCCTCAACTACGCAACCAAGCAGCTGGCCGATGCCAGCCTGGGCGCCCGCGTGGTCGATGATGATGGCGTGGAGCAAGCGTTCAAGGATGCCAGCCTGCAACTGGAGCGCCACTACACGACCAGCACCGTGCTGCATTTCCAGCTGGAACCCGTGAATGCCCTGGCGCAGGAAATCGACGGCGTCTGGCACATTCATGCGGGCAACCAGTGGCAATCGTTGATCCTGCCCGTGCTGGCGCAAGCGCTGAAGGTGCCGGAGAGCAAGGTCATGCTGCATACCTATCTGCTGGGCGGCGGCTTCGGGCGGCGCCTGAATGGCGATTACTGCGTGCCGGCCGCGCTGGCGGCGCAAGCCGTGGGGCGCCCCGTCAAGATGATCTGCACGCGGGCCGACGATGCCCGCTTCGATTCGCCCCGTTCGCCGTCCGTGCAGCATGTGCGCATGGCGTTCGACGACGCGGGCAAGGTGTCGGCGATGGTGCACGAGGCCAGCGCCGGCTGGCCCACGCAAGCGATGATTCCCGCCTTCCTGGCCAAGGATAAGCAGGGCCATCCGTACGATCCGTTCGCCATCGCCGGCGCCGACCATTGGTATTCGGTGGGCGCGCAGCGCGTGCGGGCCGTGTCGAACGACCTGGCCAACAGCAGTTTCCGCCCCGGCTGGCTGCGCTCCGTGGGTCCCGGCTGGACGAATTGGGCTGTGGAAAGTTTCATGGACGAGGCGGCGCAGGCGGCCAAGGTCGATCCGCTGGCGTTCCGCCTGTCCTTGCTGCAGGCGTCGGGCCGCAATGGGGGCAGCGCGCCGAACGCCGTCGGCGGCGCCGCGCGCCTGGCCCACGTGCTGCAGCGCGTGGCGGACAAGGCGGGCTGGGGCAAGGCCATGCCGCCCGACACGGGCCTGGGCATCGCCGCTACGTTCGGCCAGGAACGCGACATGCCCACCTGGACGGCGTGCGTCGCCCGGGTCAAGGTAGACCGCAGCACTTGCATGGTGAAAGTCGAAAAATTGTTCATGGTGATCGATGCGGGCAGCATCGTCGACCCCGATGGCGCGCTGGCGCAGGCGGAAGGGGGCGCCCTGTGGGGCGTGAGCATGGCCTTGCATGAAGGCACGGCTTTCCTGAACGGCGAAGTGAAGGATACCAACCTGAATACCTACACGCCCCTGCGCATGGCCGACGTGCCCGAACTCGACATCGAATTCGTTGCCAGCACGCACACGGCGACGGGCATGGGCGAACCGCCCACGACGGCCGTGGCGCCGGCCATCGGCAACGCCATCTTCGCCGCCGTGGCGTCGCGCGTGCGGCATTTGCCAATCCGCCCGGAAGCCGTGCTGAAGGGGCTGGACCGGCACGGCGCCGTATAGTCCTGCCTTGCCGATGACGATGCGCGAACGGCTGCGCAGGAATGGCCGCGGGCTGCTACACTGAAGTTGGCCGCCCGGGGCACGCAGGCTGTCCCCGGCCCGGCAAGATCAGCGTAAAATCAGCGTACAGCTTGACTTCAGCTTTAGCTTGATCCCAGCTCGATTGCGGAGGCAACCATGCAAGAACAATTTGTCAGCATTACGGCCGATGAACTTCAAATGGATGGCGTGCTTGAAATGCCCGAACGGCCGGTGGGCATCGTCCTGTTTGCCCACGGCGCAGGCGCCGACAGCGACTATCTGGGCGCTTCCAGCCACGCCACTTCCCAGGATTTTTTGCGGGCGGGCATCGCCACCCTGCGCTTCGACCAGGGCGGCGTCGAGCCTGGCGGCGGCAGCAATGGCCACGCGTATTTCGTGCGCAGCGATATCGTGCTGCTGGCGCGCCAGCTGGAAAAAGCCCTGGGCTGGCTGCAGCTCGACCCGTCCACGCGGCGCTTGCCCTGCGGCCTGTATGGCTATGGCACCAGCGCGGCCGTCGTGATGCAGCTGGCGGCCTGGCGCAGCGCGGAAATCGCCGCGCTGGCCGTGTGCGATGGCCAGGTGGAAATGGCCGGCAAGGCGGCGCTGGAAAACGTGCGCGTGCCGTCCCTGCTGATCGTGGGCGGGCGCGACCCCGACGTGGCCGGCCTGAACCGCATGGCGTTCGCCACCTTGCGCTGCGACAAACAACTGGAACAGATCGCCGCCCCTGGCGGCCCCGACACGCGCCACCAGGCCGCCTTGCTGGCGACGGACTGGTACACGCGCCATTTCAACGGGCATACCAGCACGGCGCAGTAGCGCAGCAGCTCAGGCGGCGCGCAAGCTCTTCGCATGGAAGCGCACGTGCTCTTCCATGAAGCTGGCGATGAAGTAATAGCCATGGTCGTAGCCGGCATGGCGGCGCAGCTGCAGGGGCTGGCCAGCGTCGCGGCATGCCGCTTCGAAGACGTCGGGGAACAGTTGCTCGGGCAGGAACTTGTCGGCCAGGCCCTGGTCGATCAAGATGCCTTCGGGGAACAGCGGCGGTTGGCCCTGCCGGCCGCGCATCAGCGCGCTGGCGTCGTATTGCTGCCAGCTGGCCTCGTCGCTGCCCAGGTAGCCCGTGAACGCTTTTTTGCCCCACGGACATTGGCTCGGTGCGGCGATGGGGGCGAAGGCGGAAACGGAGCGGAACAGTGCCGGGTTGCGCAAGGCCAGCACCAGTGCGCCGTGGCCGCCCATCGAGTGGCCGAAAATGCCCGTGCGTTGCGCATCGATCGCCAGTTCCTGCTCCAGCAAGGCGCGCAATTCCAGGATGTAGCTGTACATGCGGTAGTGGCTGCTCCACGGCGCCTCGGTGGCGTCCACGTAAAAGCCGGCGCCCACGCCGAAATCCCAGGATTCGCTCTCGCCCGCGATGTTCGCGCCACGGGGGCTGGTGTCGGGGGCGATCAGGATCAAGCCTTCTTCCGCGGCCACGCGCTGCGCGCCGCCCTTGATCATGAACGTTTCTTCCGTGCAAGTCAGACCCGCCAGGTAAAACAGGGCGGGGCGCTTGGTGCTGACTGCGGCGCCTGGCGCCATGTCGGGAATGAAGGCCGAGAAACGCATGGGCAAGCCGATGGCTTGCGCGTCGTGGCGATAAAAGCGTTGTACTCCGCCAAAACAGGCGTGTTCACTCAACAGTTCCAGCATGAATTCTCCTCGTTAATCTCACAGTATAGCGAGAGTAACGCACCGCAGAGGCGGGATCAGTCCAGCATGGCCGTTAATGCAGGCAAGATGTCCTGTGCCGGCGCTTCCGTCTTGAAGGCCAGCAAATGGTCGGCGCGCGTCTTGCCCAGGTTGATGGCGGCCACGGGCTTGCCCGTTTCGGCCGCCATGCGGCACAGGCGAAAGCTGGAATACACCATGACGGACGAGCCCACCACCAGCAGGGCGCCAGCTTCCATCATTTTGCGCTCGGCTTCGGCCGCGCAGGCGGCGGGTACGCCATCGCCGAAAAACACCACGTCCGGCTGCAGGGTGCCGCCGCAGCGGGGGCAGACGGGCAGGTGGAAGGTGGCCAGCTGCGACGGCTCCAGCAAGGCGTCGCCGTCAGGCGCCGGCGTGGCCGTGGCGCCCAGCAGCTGCGGATTGTCGTGTTCGAGCTGATCCTGGATCAGGCGGCGCGTGTGGGTAGCCCGGCAATCGAGGCAGACCACGCCATGTATGCTGCCGTGCAATTCCGTGACGGCGGTACTGCCCGCTTGCTGATGCAGTCCATCCACGTTTTGCGTGACCAGGCCGCCTATTCTCCCGCGCCGGGCCAGTTGCGCGATGGCCAGGTGGCCGGGATTCGGCGTAGCGCGCGCCAGGGTCGGCCAACCCACCATGCTGCGCGCCCAGTAGCGGCGGCGCACGGCTTCCTGGCGGCGAAAATCGGGGCCTTGCACGGGCGCATTGCCGCGCCGCACGCCTTCCGTGTCGCGGTAATCGGGTATGCCGGACGCCGTGCTGATACCGGCGCCCGTCAGCAGCAGCACGTCGGGATGGCGCCGCAGGAACTGCGCCAGCTGATCGAGGGCAAGATCGTCGCTGGCGGACCGCAGGCTGGCTGAGGAAAAATTTTGCATGATGTGCCATGCTAACCGAAAAGCATGGCGCCGTTGCAGGAGGGATGTTTATTCCAGCTTCATGCCGAAGCGCTGCAGCCGCGGCTGCCAATGCTCCTGGATATTGGCCGACACGAGGATGCGCTCGGCCTTGCCGATCAGCAACGCGCGCGGCACGAAGCCGAAGTAGCGCGAATCGGCGCTGTTGTCGCGGTTATCGCCCAGCATGAGGAAATGGTCGGTTGGCACCGTCACGGGGGCAAAGCTGCGCGCCGCGCCCGCGATTTGCGGCAAGACCTGGATGCGGTGCTGCTCGGTCTGGTTGCGTTCGCGGATGCGTTGCGCCGTCAGCTGGCCCACGTGGGCGATGGTTTCAGGGGCCGTATCGAGCGCCGTGTACTGGGCGGGCTGGCCATTGATGACCAGCTGCTCATCGCGCATTTCCACCGTGTCGCCGGGCAGGGCGATGATGCGCTTGATCAGGCGCGTGCCGTCTTTCGGCGAGGAAAAGGTGACGATGTCGCCCCGCTGCGGTTCGCCCAGGCGCTGCAGCACGATATCGGTGAGCGGCAATTTCAGGTTGAAGGCGAGGCGGTTGACGAAGACCACGTCGCCTTCTAGCAGGTTGGGGCGCATCGACGCCGACGGGATGGGATTCCAGTCCGCCACGGCCGTGCGGAACACGCCGAACAGCAGGAGGAACATCAAAAAACCTTTGTTGGCGCGCATCCATGTGCTCATGTCGGCTCTTTCGCTGGGCAGTGCCCGTGAGGGTGAAGGGAAGCGCCATTGCTGCTGGCGCCATATCACGATGCACGGCGAGGCTGAAGCCAGTCTTAAATCAATGCAGGCGCGGCCGATGGCGTGACCATTGTTGCGTGCACGCATCACCCTGTCTCAGGGATGCCGGCACGGCGCATGCGCGTCGTCGTCGCCGTTGCGCCGGCGCTTGCCGTGCATCTCGTCCCACAGCTCGCCGAGTGCCACCAGCAAGCCGCCAGCCACGAAGGGGATCGCCACCAGCCAGGGAATGCTGTCGAGCCAGGGACCCAGCAGGATGGCCGAGGCCACGGCAATGACGATGGCGCTGCACCAGAAGCGGCGCGGATGCCGGAGCGTGAACAGGTAGTGAAGGTCGTTCATAAATCCTCCTTGGTGAGCAGGCGGAACAGCCGGGCGGCCAGAATGCTGCTGACGGCGATGACGATGCAGCCATCCAGGAAAAACAGCACCTTGCCCACCAGGTGCATGCCCTGCACGAGGTAGACGGGCAATTCCTGCGCTTCCGCCCACTGCGTCATGCGTGCCAGCACGATGGCGGCGGCAAAGATGACGACGGCCAATGCCAGCACCAGCAGCACATGTTCGAACAGGCGTAGCCGCACTTTCATGTTGGACTTTGCAAGATAGATAAGATTCCCGAACCTTGACGTTATCAGTCCATTATCACGGCGCCTTGCGCTGCCACAAAGTCGCGGCCGATAGCCTGAAAACGGCCTTGAGCCCGCAAAATTCGCCTATTTTAACGCCTTGATGACGGCGTCCAGCTTGACCTTCAGCGACTTGTCGTGCGCGTGGATGGCCGGCACTGCGCGCTGCACGCCCAGCAGCTGGTAGACGGCCGTCTGCGCCGCACGCACCGAGTATTCCACGGTGAAGACGACATCGTCGGCGATTTCCACGAACTGGCTGACGAAGGCCAGGTTGACGGAGTTGGCCGGCACGGGCAGGGGACGGTCGCTCTTCGCGCGGGGCATGAACATGCTGGTGATGTACGGCATGCGGCAGGGAATGCAGTTCGCCGTGGCCATGATGTCGAGGTCGAAGTTCAGGTGGCCGCACAGCTCGCGCAGGATGTCCTCGCCGCTGCAGTCGGACATGGGCTTGGCGACGAAGTTGCCGATGCGGTCAGGGTGCAGCGCGTAGCCCCAGAATACTTGCACGCCTGCGGGCTGGCCGGCGAAATGGGGCTGGTGCGCCAGCACGATGGACATGAGCCAGTTGCTGTCCTTGAATGTGACGAGGCCGCCCGTGCCCGCGCTGTTGCCCGTGAAGCGCTCCATCCTGTCAAAGAAGGCACTGTCCTTCAAGGTGACCGTGTACGAGGCCCAGTACGATTCGGGGATGCTGCTGTTGAAGGCGGCGGGACGGCCCAGTTGCGGGCGTCCCTCGGCCAGCTTTTCCCACAGGCGCCAGCCATGGCTGTCGTGCTTCGTGCGCCTGGCGGGCGCGCGGTGCATGCTGCCATAGCTGGACGCATCCGTCATCGAGGCATTCTGGAAAAACACCAGGTCGCCCGCGGCGACGGGGACCACGTCTGCCAGGCCGCGGCGCTGGCAGGCAATGGCGGTGGCGCTCAGGCGGCCATCGGATTCTTGCACCTCGATATCGGTCACCGTGCAATCCATGATGAGGTTCACGCCTTGCGCCTGCAGCCAGGCGACCAGCGGGCGCACCAGCGAATCGTACTGGTTGTAGACGGTGCGCTTGACGCCGGCCAGGGTTTCGATGCGCGAAAACTCCAGCATGAAGCGGTGCAGGTAGCGCTTGAACTCGACGGCGCTGTGCCAGGGCTGGAAGGCGAACGTGGTGGCCCACATGGTCCAGAACCGGGTGTCGAAGAATGCAGACGAGAGCCAGTCCGTGATGGCGCTGCTGCCCAGCGTGTCTTCGTCCGCTTCCGTCAGCTTCAGCAGTTCCAGCCTGTCCTGCATGGAAAAGCCCATGCTGCTGACGTCGACCTTGAAACGGTTGCGGTCGACCAGCCGCGCGCGCGAGTGGGGAAGGTGCCGTTCGTTGAAGGCGACGGTTTCGTCGTAGACGCTCTGGCCCGCATGCTCGAGCGAGGGGATGCTCTTGAACAAGTCCCAGGTGCACTCGTAATTGTCGGTGGTCAGCATGCGCCCGCCGCGCAGGGTATAGCCATCGTCGGCATTGCCGCCGCCGTCGAGGCTGCCACCGGTCACGGGCGACGCTTCGAAAATGGTGATGTTGCTGCCTTGCATGCCGCCGTCGCGTATCATGAAGGCGGCCGCGGCCAGCGAGCCGATGCCGCCGCCGATGAGGTAGGCTTTTTTGTCTGTATTGCGCATGTTGTTCCCTGAGTGTGAGTGCATCCGCGTGCGCGAAAGGCTGGCAAGCGACATGGCCGACGCCGCGCCATATTTGCCTATTTTACAACATCAGGTAAGGGGTGCCTGCTTTAGGGAGCAGTTGCTCGGTTTTTCAGGCGCCCGCGTGTTCCTTGCGCCGTTCAAAGTACAGCAAGTCCGACCAGGCATCCTGGAAGCGCATGGCTTTTTCCGAGCGGCCATACTGGTGAAAGCCGTTGCGCTGCATGACGGCGACCGAGCCCAGGTTTTGCGGCCGCGCCGTTGCTTCCAGGCGCCACAGTTCCAGTGTGCCGAAAGCCTCTTCCAGCAGCAGGGCCACCACGCGCGTGGCGTAGCCGCGTCCGCCGAACCGTTCGCCGATGCGGTAGCCGAGCGTTGCCTTGTTGAAATAGGGGCGCGTGACGGCCGTCAGGTTGACCCGGCCGATGATTTGCCCGTCCAGCTTGGCCAGATACTGGTAAGCGAGGTCTTGCTGGCGTTCGCGCTGCGCCTGCTCGATGGCGGCGGCGATGGCTTCCTGGTGGTAATAGGACGGCGCGCGCGCCGTGACCCAGTTTTCAAAATACGCGCGGTTTTCCAGTTCGAAGGCCAGCAAAGCGGGAAGGTCGGCGCTGGAGGGCGGGAACAACTGAAGGCGGTCGAGGTCTGGCATGGGATCTGGTCGAAATGCGATGCGTCATTATAAGCAGCTGGCGCATTTCGCCGCACATCATCTGCCACACGGTCCCATTGCCCCGCCGCTTGCCACGGCATTGCAGCCTGAGCGAGGAAGGCGTCAACGCAGTCCCCAGACGTCGTCTTCCGTCCACCCCAGTTCCGCAAAATCCTGCGCCCGCTCGCCAGCTTCGCCGGCGCAATAGAATTCGTCGAGCTGGGGCGGCGCGATGCGCGTGCCGGCCAGCATGGCGTGTACTTGCCCCCGGTGGTGGATCTGGTGCTGGAACAAGTGCGCGAGCATGCGCTGGCGCGTGTCCACTTGCGGCGTGTCGCGCAGGATCGTCACGGGCCGCGCCAGGTCGGCATCGCACAGGCTGCGGCAGTGGGCGATCAGGCGCGCGTCGGATGCATGCTGGGCCGCCTGCAGCGTGGCGCAGTCGGTAAAAGGCTCGTCCTGTTCAAAGAAGGCATAGCAGTCGGCATGCGGCGCCTCGCCGCGCAGCTCGCGCTCCAGCGCGTCGAGATAAAACCAGTCGCATGTGAGGATGTGGTTCAGGGTGAACTGGATGGTGGGGAAAAAACTGACGCGCGTCGCCTGGAATTCGGCCAGATTTAGCTCGCCGCAGGCTTTCAGCAGGCGGTGGTTGCTCCAGGCGTTGTTGTACGCCTGGGTGGTGACGTAGCGGGCCAGCATATTGCTCATGATTTACCTTGCAAAGAGGGGGAACTGCGAGAGCGCCACTGTAGCACTTTGCGGCAGGTGGACCAAGGCGGCCACGCCCGCCGCACCGGCACGGCTGTCATCAAGTAAAATCGCGCAGCGGATGTCGCGATAGTGATGCATATAGGGCTGGAAAAGCAAAATGGGTTGGATAGGAAAATTACTGAATGGCGGCGAAAAAAGCAAGCTTGCGCCAGTCACGGCAGCGGCGGCGCCCGAGATGACACGGCAGCCAGCGACCATCACCGAAATCGATGCCATCTACTACCGCTGGCTGGCGGCCGCGGGTTCGGCGCAGGCGACAGCGCAGGCCGAACAGCAGATTCTGGACGAATTGACGCGCCTAGCCAGTGAACCGATCGCTGGCGCTGCGCTGGTGCCGCGCATTCCGGCCATCATTCCGCAGTTGATGCGTACCTTGCAAAACGAAAACATGAGCGCGGCCGAGCTGTCGCGCCAGTTGGCCCAGGACGTGCCGCTGGTCGCCGAGGTCTACCGCGAAGCGAACCGGCCCCGCTACCATTCGCGCTACAACGCCAGTCCGTCGATCAACAATATGGAAGGCGCCATCATGCTGCTCGGGCAAAACGGCATGCGCATGCTGCTCGCCCGCGTCGCCTTCCGCCCCATCGTCAGCATGCAAAGCGGCGGGTTGACCATACGCACGGCGCCGCTGATCTGGCGCCAGTCCGAGAAATGTGCGCTGGCGGCCAACCTGGTCGCGCCCGCAATGCAGGCCAACGCCTTCGACGCCTATCTGGCGGGGCTGATGGCCAATGTGGGCCTGGTGGTGGCGTTCCGCCTGATCGACCAGATGCACGCGCCCGATGCCTTCCCGCAATCGGACGCCTTCATTGCCCAGGTGTTTGCGCAAGCGCGCCTCTTGTCGGTACGGATCGCCGAGTTATGGGAGTTTCCCGAGTCCGTGACCCGCGCGATCGGGCAGGCCGGCGCCGATGACCACGCCGATCCGCAGGCGCAAGCGCTGGCGCTGGGCGATCGCTTGAGCAAGCTGCGCATGCTGGTCGATACTGGCCGTTTTCCTGCCGATGATCCCTTCGTGATGACGGGATTGAGCAAGGCCGAGCTGCAGGTGTTTGACAAGCTGGCCGATGACGAGGACGAGGACGACGAGTGACGGCCGCAGGCCGGTCGAACTGCGCCCCGGCCCTGTGGCAGATTCTTGCGGCCAGGGCCGCGATTGCGTGCTAATCTGGCAACTAAATGAGTGGCCCGTCTGCCATTCCATCCTGTCGTATGCCCATGCTGCCGAGGAGGTTCCTTGCTTCCATTTCGCCGTTCCATGCTTGCCGCCGCGTGTTTGATAACGGCGGCGCAGCCCTGCGCCGCCGCGCCGGACACACTGCCCGTCAAACCGGCCTTCGCACCGTCCGCAAGGCTTGCTGCCATTGCTGCGCAGCGCTCCTTCCAGCTTCAACTGGGGACTGCGCCTGTCGATCTGGTGCGGCGAGGAGATGCCGTTCGAGCAGCCCGACCGCATGGCCGTGCAAGTGGCGCCGGCCCTGGGGCTGGGCGGCATGGATAACCGCACGGCGACGCCCGGGATGTGCGGCGCCTGGCGCGTTGCAGCGGCTGCGGCGCAGGCAAACGATGCCGTGAAGAGCGACGTGCCGGTGCTGATCCTGGCCGGCGAATTCGATCCCGTCACGCCGCCAGCCTGGGGCCGGCGCCTGCTGCGCAGCATGCCCAACGCACGCTTCGTGCAGGTTCCGGGCCAGACGCATGGCGCCATGTTCAACCGCTGCGGCGGACAGCTGACACTGGCATTCCTGCGCGACCCGCGCGCGCCCTTGAACCTCGATTGCGTGGCGAAGATGCCGGGGCTGGTGTTTGCCGCCGACTAGCGCGCAAAGTAGAGCGCATGCAGGTGCTCGAGGTCGACCTCGGCAGCAGCCTGCGACAGCGCCACCTTGCCGCTTTGCATCAGGTAAACGTGATCGGCCACGCCGACGGCGCGCGCCGTGTTCTGTTCGACGAGGATGATGGTGCGCTTGCCGTCGTTCAGGCGCGCGAGGATGTCGAACAGCTCGTTGACCACCAGCGGGGCCAGGCCCAGCGACGGCTCGTCGATGATCAGCAGCGACGGGTCCGACATCAGCCCGCGCGCCATGGCCAGCATCTGCGCCTCGCCGCCGGACAGTGAGCCGGCCAGCTGCTTGCGCCGCTCGTGCAGGCGCGGGAACATGGCGTAGGCTTCCGCCAGGCGCGCGGACATGTGGCTGCGGTGCTCCTTCGGAAAGGCGCCCATGATCAGGTTTTCTTCCACGCTCATGTCGCGGAACGTCATGCGCCCCTCGGGTATCATCGTGACCCTCGCGTCGCTCATCTTCCACGTCGGCGTGCCGTTGATGGGCGTGCCATCGAGCGCGATGCTGCCCGCGCCCACGGGCAGCAGACCCATGATAGCGCGCAGCAGGGTGGTCTTGCCGGCGCCGTTCGGGCCGATAATGGTGGTCAGCTTGCCCTTCTGGATGGACAGCGACACATCCCACAGCACATTGATGGCGCCATAGCCGGCGCGCAGATTCTCTATGTTAAGCATGCGCGGCTCCCGTGTAGCTTTCGATGACGGCCGGATCGCGGAAGACCGCATCGGGCGTGCCGTCGGCGATCAGCTGGCCGAAATTGAGCACGGCCACGCGCTGGCACAGATTGCTGATGGTTTCGATATCGTGCTCGATCATGACGATGCCCACGCCAAAGGCGGCATGCAAATCCTTCAGCATGCCCATGAAACGGCGCTTGCCATTCGTTTCCAGTCCCGCCAGCACTTCGTCGAGCAGCAGCAGTTTCGGGTTCGTCGCCAGCGCCTTGGCCACTTCCAGCGCCTTCAATTCCGTCAGCGCCAGTTCGCTGGCCGCGTCGCGCTGCGCCTTGTCCGCGAGGCTCGTGAAGTCGAGGATTTCATCGATCTTGCGCATGTCCACTTTGCCGGTGCCGAAACGCTGCGCCACGACGAGGTTTTCGCGCACCGTCAATTCATGCATGGGCTGCGGGATCTGGAAGGTGCGGCCCAGCCCCAGGCGCGCGCGCTGGTACATGGGCGTGGCCATGATGTCGCGCCCCTCGAAGCGGATGCCGCCGCTGGTGGGGCGCACCAGGCCGGAAATGGCGTTGAACAGGGTGGTCTTGCCCGCGCCGTTCGCGCCCACCAGGCCGATCACGTCGTGGCTGCCCACCTTCAGGGTGACGGAATCGACGGCCGTCAGGCCGCCGAAGCGCACGGACACATTATCGAGTTCAAGCATGTGCTTCTTCCTTCGCTTTGACGAGTTTGCGCAGCAGCGGCAGCAAGCCGTTCGGACTGAAGACGATCATCGCCACCAGCAGCACGCCCAGCACCAGCTGGTGGCCCGTGGGGATCAGCGACTTGAAAATCAGCTGGTCGACCAGGTATACCACCACGGCGCCCAGCACGGGGCCGAGTATCGTGCGGTAGCCGCCGAAGATGGCCGCCACGATGGGCAAGGTCACCCACAGGCTGTTGAAGGCGTAGTCCGGTTCCAGGAAATTGATGTAGTGGGCGTTGAAGGCGCCGAACAGGCCCGCCATGAAGGCCGACACGAGCAGCATGGCGCCTTTCAGCAGGGTGCTGTTGACGCCGACGACGCGCGTGGCGTCTTCGCTGTCGTGCATGGCGCGCAGGGCGATGCCGTAATGGCTGGCGCGGATGCGGCTGTAGGCAAACGCGCACGCCACCACCAGGGTCAGCACCACCAGGTAGGCGCCCGTCTTGCTGGCCAGGTCGAAGCCGAAGACGGCGGGCAAGGCCGGGATATTGTTGATGCCGCCGGCGCCGCCCGTGACGGAACTCCATTCCGTGGCCAGGATGCGGAAGATGTGGGCGTAGGCGAGGATGGCCAGCGCAAAATACGGACCGCGCAGGCGCAGCACGGGCAGCATGATGACGGCGGCGATGGCCGCGCCCGCGCCACCGAGCAGCATGGCGGCAAACACGGGCAAGCCCAGTTTCACGGTGGCCAGCGCGGAGACATACGCGCCTACGCCGAAGAAGGCAGCGTGACCGAAGCTGACCATGCCGCCCAGGTTGCCCAGCAGGGCCCAGGACATGGCCACGCCGCCGACGATCAGGGCCGCCACCACCATGCTCATCACATACTGGTTGGCGCCCAAGGCCAGCGGCACGACGATATACGCGGCCAGCAGCAGGCCCGCCGTGGAAATCAGTGTCGAGCGCTTCATCCGCGCCTCCGTTGTGCGCCGAACAAGCCGTTCGGCATGATGAACAGCACCAGCAGGAACAGCACCATGCCGGACAATTCCTGCAGCGCGGAGCTGGCGAGGGTGACGGTCAGCGCCTCGGCCACGCCCAGCAGCACGGCGGCCAGCAGCACGCCGGGAATGGAACCGATGCCGGCCAATACCGTGATGATGAAGGCTTTCACCGTCAGCGCGCCGCCGTAGGCCGGCTGGATCACGCCATAGCTGAACAGGGCGACGCCCGCGAAGGCGGCCAGGATGCCGGCGACGAGAAACGACACCAGTTCCGTGCGGCCCGGGTCTATGCCCATCAGCTTGGCCGCGTCGCGGTTGCTGGAGACGGCGCGCACGGCGCGGCCATACCAGCTGGTGGACAGCCAGCGCCACAGCGCCGCCATCAGCACCAGGCTGACGCCAAAGAAAATCACTTCGCTGCGCATGCTGAAAAACGGGCCGATTTCAAACCCTTCCTGCAGCCAGCTGGACGACGTCGAGCGGATGTCGGCCTTCCACACGAGCAGGATGAAATTGGTGAGGATGACGCCGATGCCGTAGGTGAGGATCAGCGAATTGATTTCGCGGTCCTTCTTGATGCGGCTGACGATCAGATACACGCCCACGGACGTCAGGCTGACGATCACCAGCGCGATGGGAATGGCGAACATGGGACCGAGTCCCAGGCCGGATTCGACGCTGTAGGCGATGTAGGCGGCCAGCAGCACCAGTTCACCGTGCGCCAGGTTGATCACTTTCATGGTGCCGAAGACCAGCGCCAGTCCCAGTGCGATCAGGGCGTAGGAGCCGCCCTGCAGCAAGCCCGAATACAGGGCCTGCAAGATTAATTCTGTCATGTCGTCATCCCGTCAGGCAGCCCAAGGGCATCGCGAAGATGCGCCAGGGCTGCCGTTCATCGGTGCGCGCCCTGGCGGACGCGCGCGTGCGCAGCGGGAGGCTGCCTACCAGGGCAGGGCTGGATAGGCCAGCTTGCCCGTCGCGTGTTCCTTCGGCCAGACGATCACCACTTTCTTGTCCTGGTGCTGCGCCATGCGGTGCACGAAGTTCTGGTTGTCGCCGTTGGCGGCGAACTGCACGCGGCCGATCAGGGTTTCGCGGTCCGTCTTGCGCATTTCCTCGGCCACGCCGCCTTTCTTGATGGTGCCCTTGTCGGCCGCGCGCGCGATGGCTTCGAACAGCAGCATCGACTGCACATAGCCGAACTGGCCCAGGTAGTCCGGCTCCTTCTTGTACAGCTGCTTGTAGGCGTCGCTGAAGGCCTTGCCGTCGGCCGTCTTGAATTCCGTGGGGAAGGGCAGCAGGGCCGTGCCGAAGACGTTCGGCATCAGGTCGGGGAAGTCGGCCGCCATTTTCGGCGTAGCCAGCGACCACACGCCCACCATGGCCTTGATCTTCGGCTTCAGGACGCGGGCGGCGCGGATGATGCCCACATAGTCGTTTTCATAGCCGACCATGGCCACCACTTCCGATTTGTCCTGCAGCTTGATCTTGTTGATGATGGGTTTGAAGTCCGTAATCGCCGGGTCGAACGAGTGCGTCGTCACTTTCACGCCCTTGGCTGCCAGGGCCTTTTCCACGTCCTTCGCCAGGCCCGTGGTGGCATCCTTGGTCGAGTACACGATGGAGACGGACTTGGCGCCCACGTCCTGCAGCAGTCCCAGCATGGCTTTTTCGTAGCCGGCCGTGTTATTGATGCGGAAAAAATTCTTGCGCCCGCTGGACACCAGGCTGTCGTCCACGCCGCCCGAGGTGATGTAGACGAGGCCCAGTTTGTTCGCCGTGTCAGAGGCGGGTGAGATATTGTTCGAGCCATAGCCGCCCGTGATGGCCACCACGCCCTGGCTGGCCAGCTTTTCCACGGCGGCGATGGCCTTGGCGGGTGCCGATTCGTCGTCGACGGTGATGATCTTGATGGTGTGCTTGCCGTTGGTCTTGTTGAAGACTTCGGCCGCGACCATGATGCCTTCCTGCATGCCGGCGCCGACCCTGGCTAGGTTGCCCGTCAGCGGGATTTCCGCGCCGACCAGGAATTCGTCGGCGCTGGCCTGCGTTATCCAGGCGCTGGCAACCAGTGCTGCCATGGCGATGCGTGTATAGGTGCGTTTCATCGTGTCTCCTCCGGTGATGTGGCTTGGTTTTATTGTCGGTTCTGGTACTACATGGTCAACTTATCGTGCATTCTGCGCCATTTGCCGCAGCTGCCCCTTTAAAATCTTGCCCGTGGCGGCGGCCGGCAGCGCGTCCATGACGATGATGGCGGACGGGCATTTGTACGGCGACAGGGTCTGCGCCAGCCAGGCCTGTAATTGTGCCACGCTGGCGGGCTGGCGCGGGTCCAGCTCCACGTAGGCGATGACGTCCTCGTTGCCATCGGCCACAGTGCGTCCCACCACGGCCGACTGCACCACGGACGGGTGGGCGTTCAGCGCCGTTTCCACCTCCAGCGGATACACATTGAAGCCGGAGCGGATGATCAGCTCCTTGGTGCGGCCGACGATGAAGAGGGCGCCGTCGGGATCCTGGCGCGCCATGTCGCCCGTATTGAGCCAGCCGCCATCGCGCATGGTGGCCTCCGTCATGGCCGGTTCGCGGTAATAGCCGGCCATGACGTTCGGCCCGCGTATCCACAGTTCGCCTGGCTCGCCCGGCGCCACATCAAGGCCGTCAACGCTCACCACGCGCACTTCCACGCCCGGTATCGGTGTGCCGACGGAATCGTCGCGGCGCGGCGCTTCCAGGCGCGTCTGGCTGATGGTGGGCGCGCTTTCCGTCATGCCGTAGCCATTGTGCAGCGCGGTGCCCAGCAGCTTTTCCACCTCGTGCTTGAGCGACGGCGCCAGCGGCGAGCCGCCTGCATACGCGAAGCGCAGCTTCGTCGGCAGCGGGGTATCGGCGCCGCCCAGGGTTTGCAGCAGCTTGGCGTACATGGCGGGCACGCCCTGCACGATGGTCAGCTCGTCGTCCTTCAGGGCCGAGAGCAGACCGTCGACGGAAAAGCGCGGCACCAGGTACAGGGCGGCGCCCGCATACAGGGTGCCGAGCGCCACCGAGGCCAGGCCATATACGTGCGAAATCGGCAGCACGCCGTAGGCGCGGTCGGTGCTGCTCAATCCCCGCAATGTGCTGGACACGGCGGCGATGAACAGCAGGTTGCGGTGCGTGAGCATCACGCCTTTCGACTGGCCCGTCGTGCCTGTCGTGTAGATCAGCGCGGCCACCTGTTCGTTGCCGGGGACCGTGTCTTCGACGATAGTTGTCTCGTTCAAGTCGCCGACCAGCAGCTCGCCCATGCCGTCGACCGTGGCGCTGGCCGCGCCCAGACGTGCAGCATGCGCGGCAGCTTCCGGCGAGGCGCCGGCCAGGAACAGCACGCGCCGCGCGGAACTGTGCGTGGCGATGGTATCGATTTCGCGCGCCGACAGCCGCGCGTTGACGTTGACGATCCACGCGTCGATGCTGGCGCAAGCGAAGATCAGCGCCACCTGCAGCGCGCCGTTCTCGCCCACCACCATCAGGCGGTCGCCGGCGCGCACGTCCAGCTGACGCAGCAGCCGAGCGGCATCTTCCACACTGTGCTGCAGCTGCGCATAGGTCCAGCTGCGGCCAGCTTCATGCAGCGCGGGCGCGTCCGGCGCGCGTGCCGCCCAGTGGGCGGGAATGGCCGACAGGCGCGCCGGCAAGCCGGCCAGCAGGGCGGGAATGTCCATGGCGGCCTCCTTCACTTTTGCGCTGCCTTGATCATGTTGCGTGCGATGACGATCTGCTGGATCTGCGTCGTGCCTTCATAGATGCGGAACAGGCGCACGTCGCGGTAGAAGCGTTCGGCCGCGTATTCGCTGATATAGCCGGCGCCGCCGTGGATCTGCACGGAGCGGTCGGCCACCCTGCCGCACATTTCGGAGGCGAACAGCTTGCAGCACGACGCTTCCGTCGAAATATCTTCCTTGTTGTCGCGGCGGCGCGCCGCGTCGAGCACCATGCTGCGCGCCGCGTAGATTTCGGCCTTGCTGTCGGCCAGCATGGCCTGGATCAGCTGGAATTCGGCGATGGGCTGGCCGAACTGCTGGCGTTCCATCGCATACGCCAGGGCGTCGGCCAGCATGCGTTCGGCCGCGCCCACGCAGACGGCGGCGATATGCAGCCGGCCCTTGTCGAGCACTTTCATGGCCGTCTTGAAGCCCACGCCTTCCTTGCCGCCGATGATATTCGCGGCCGGGACGCGGCAGTTCTCGAAGATGACGTCGCAAGTATGCGCGCCTTGCTGGCCCATCTTTTTATCGATCTTGCCCAGCGAGAGGCCGGGCGTGTCCTTTTCCACGATGAAGGCGGAAATGGCCGAGGCGCCCCGCTTGACAGGGTCCGTGCGGGCCATGACGGTGAAGATGCTGGCCTCGGGCGCGTTGGTGATATAGCGCTTGCTGCCGTTGAGGATATAAAAGTCGCCGTCGCGCACGGCCGTCGTGCGCAGGGACGCGGCGTCGGAACCCGATCCCGCTTCCGTCAAAGCGAACGAGCCGATGATCTCGCCGGCCGCCAGCTTAGGCAGATAGTATTGTTTTTGCGCTTCCGTGCCGTCGATAACGATGCCTTGCGAGCCGATGCCGTTGTTCGTGCCGATCAGCGAACGGAAGGCGGGCGAGGTGCGGGCGATTTCAAACGCGACCCGGACTTCCTCTTCCATGCTCAGCTCCAGGCCGCCGTAGGCTTCCGGGATGGACAGGCCGAACAGGCCCAGTTCGCGCATCTGCGCCACGATGGCGGGCGGGATGGTATCCGTTTCGGCCACCAGCGCCTCGTTCGGCACCAGCACTTCGCGCACGAAACGGGCGATGCTGTCGAGCAGAATGTTCAGGGTTTCTTCGTCGCGTATCATCGGGGTCCTCGGTACTGTAATTAAGAGGGGGCGCGCAGTCTAACCGCGGCCCAGGTTTTTTTCCACTGTCTTGACCAGGGCGACCAGGCGCGGTCCCAGGTCGGACTCGAGTTTTTCACGCGACAGCAAAAAGGCGGGGCCGCCGCAATTGAAGGCCATCACCTGTTCGCCGTCGGCACCCAGCATGGGCACGCCCACGGCATGCACGTCGTTCTGCCATTCTCCGGCCGAGATGCAAAAGCCCCGGTCCTGGTAATCCTTGAAGCCTTGTTCGATGCCGGCCTTGATGCGCGGCCAGCGTTCCGTCTCGTGCACCCTGGCGTGATCCATCAGGTAGTCGCGTTCGGCCTGCGGCAGGATGCATAGCAGGGCCTTGCCCATGGCGGTCGTCATCAGGGGGATGCGCGAACCGACGTCGAGGCGCAGGGTGACGTTGGCGCTGCTGCGGCACGTTTCCACGTACACCATGCTGAGGCGGTCGCGCGTGCCTAGCGAGACGGACGCTTGCGCATGTTCGGCCAGTTCTTCCATCAGCGGGCGCGCCATCTTGCGCACGTCCAGGTTCGACAGCATGCGGTAACCGAGGGCCAGCACGCCGGCGCCCAGCTGGTACTTGCCCAGGCTGTCCGAGTAATTCAGGTAGCCCAGTTTGGTGAGGGTATAGGTGAGGCGTGAAATCGTCGGTTTCGGGATGCCCGTGCGCTTGGCCATGTCCGCGTTCGACAGGAACACTTCGCCGGGACGGAAGCAGCGCAGCACTTCCAGCCCGCGCGCCAGCGCGTTGACGAACTGGCGGTCCTTGCCTTCCTCGTCATCGCTGAAGACGATGAGTTCCGGATCTGCGGCGGTCTGAATATTTGTCATATTTGCATTCATTTTCAGGCTCCCTGGAAATCAGTTTGCCTAGCCGAATCTGGCATGTCAACCGTTTTGTGAAACATTCGTTCGCACAGCGAAATGCTGCGGTGCATGAAAAAAGCGTGAAAAATTGACCTGCGCGCGTGCTTTTGGTCTTGTCGCTTGAGCATCGCTATATACGTCTGTATATTGCGCTGTTGGGTGACGGCCACCGCATGCGTGGCCGCTTTTTTGAGTATCGCTATATAAGACGATATATAACGAGAGTGGAAAGATCTAGACGATGTTGAAACAGGTAATGGCTGGCGCCGTGATGCTGGCGCTGGCGCAAATGGCACAGACGGCGCAGGCGCAGCAAACGGCGGGCAACGATGGCGTGGATGCGGCGGCGCCGTTCGTGCTGGGCACGGTGACGGTGATCGGCCAGCGCGAGCAGGCAGGCCAAATGGAACAACAGGTGGGCGCGCAAGTGAACCGCGCCGAGATGCGCCGCTTTAACCGCGACAATGTGGGCGATGCATTGAATCTGCTGTCCGGCGTGTCGCTGTCGACCAATTCGCGCAATGAAAAAACCGTCGCCATCCGCGGCTTCGATGCGCGCCAGGTGCCGCTGTACATCGACGGCATTCCCGTCTACGTGCCGTACGACGGCTATGTCGATTTCAACCGCTTCACCACCAACGACCTGGCCGCCATTCAGGTGGCCAAGGGCTACAGTTCCGTGGCGTATGGCGCCAATACCCTGGGCGGCGCCATCAACCTGGTGTCGCGCAAGCCGTCCGCGCGGATGGAAGGCGATACGTCCATCGGTTTCGGCTCGGGCAGCGAGCGCCGGGTGTCGGCCAACGTGGGCACCAACCAGGGCCTGTGGTATCTGCAGGCGGGCGTGTCGTATATCGACAGCGACGGTTTTCCCATGTCGTCGGACTTCCGCCCCACGGCCACGGAAGACGGCGGCACGCGCAACAATTCCTATCGCAAGGATCATAAACTGTCGTTCAAGGTGGGCTACACGCCCGATGGCGCGCAGGCAGGCGACGAGTATGCACTGAGCTACTATAAGCAGCATGGCGAAAAGGGCCAGCCGCCATCGACCAATCCCGTGGGCGCGCGCTACTGGCAATGGCCGTACTGGAACAAGGAAAGCGTGTACTTCGTCTCGCAGACGCGCCTGGGCGACGCCGAGCGCCTGAAACTGCGCCTGTACCACGACAGCTACGACAATGAAATCACCTCCTACACGAACGGCAGCTACGCGACCCTGAAAACCAGCGGCCAGGGCAGCGTCAGCGGCGGGCGCAGCATCTATAACGACCGTACGAATGGCGGCGCGGTGGAACTCGAATCGTTCCGCCTGGCCGCGCACAGCCTGCGTTTTGTGGCCAGCTACAAGGCCGACGAACACCAGGAACTCGATGCAAAAGGCGTGCGCACCACCTGGTACAAGGATGCCTTGTGGACCCTGGGCGCGGAAGACAGCATCGCCCTCGATGCGGCGACGGAACTGTCGCTGGGCATCTCTCGCAATGAACTGCGCCCGGACACCGTCTACAGTGCGGGCAATGCCTACACCTTGCCAGCCAATCAATCGGCCACGGACCTGCAGGCGGGACTGTTCCGCAAGGTCGGTCTTGATGCGCGCGTGTACGCCACCGTGGCGCGCAAGTCGCGCCTGCCGACCCTGAAGGACCGCTACTCGCAGCGCCTGGGCACGTATATCGAAAACCCGGCCCTGCGCGCGGAAGAGGCGATGAATTATGAGCTGGGGTATCAAGGAAACGTGCAGGGCGCCAAGGTGGAAGCGGCGCTGTTCTACAGCGATGTGAAGGACAAGATCCAGAGCGTGGCGAATGTCTCGGGCGTGCGCTCGCAGATGCGCAACGCGGGCAGGGCGCACATCAGCGGCGTGGAACTTGGCTTGCGCGGCAACGCCGGCGCCTGGCTGGATTTCGGCGGCAATTACACCTACACGGACATGAAGAACATCAGCGACCGCGCCACGCGTCTGACGGACGTACCGCGCCACAAGCTGACGGCGCACGCCGTGCTGCACGCGGCGCGCCAGGTCGACGTGGTGGCCATCGCGGAAACGAACAGCGGGCGCTGGGTCTCGAACACCCTGGAACTCGGCGGCTTTACGACCGTGAACCTGAAGGCTGTGTACCGCCCCTTGCCGGCCTTGACCCTGGAAGCGGGCGTGGCGAACCTGGGCGACCGCAATTACGCGCTGGCCGACGGTTTTCCCAGCGCGGGACGCACCTGGCTGGCCAATGCGCAGTACCAGTTCTGATTTTTTGAATGTTTCATGAAAGGACACAGCATGTTGAAGACAATATTGACAAGCCTCGTTTCGGCGGCACTGCTGGCCGCGGTGCCCGCATGGGCAGACCCGGCGCCGGCGCGCGACAACATGAGCCACGCGCTGACCGTGACGGGCGTGGTGGAAACGCCCTTGACCTTGAAGGTGACCGACCTGCGCCAGCTGCCGCCGGCCAACGGTGGGAAAATCGCCGTCACGCGCCATAACGGAGACAAGGCCGAAACCATTACCAGCTACAAGGGCGTGCTCCTGCGCGATATCCTGGACAAGGCGGTGCTCGATGCGCCGGGCCATAACGACGTCAAGAAGCTCGCCATCATCGCCACGGCAACCGATGGCTATGCGGTGGTGTTTTCCTGGGGCGAGCTGTATAACTCGCCGGCCGGCGAGGGCGTGATCGTCTACTACGAAAAGAACGGCAAGGCGCTCGACGACAACGATGGCGAGATCGCCCTCATTTCGGCGAAGGACATCCGCACGGGTCCGCGCCACGTGAAGTGGTTGAACGGCATCGAGGTGCGCAAGCTGGTGGAGTGACGATAAGCTGATGGAAAAAACGCGCCGTGGAGCCATCCCCGGCGCGTTTTTTTATGCCGCCAGCGCTTGCCGCATGGCCTGGCCCGCCACGTCGAACAGGCCGCGCGCCGCTGGCGTCAAGCCCAGCATGTGGATCGACGCATGGATCATGCCGTCGAGCTGCACGCATTGCGCCGCCACGCCGTCGTCGCGCAAATACCGCGCATAGGCCTCGCCTTCGTCATGCAGCGGGTCGTACTCGCACACCAGCACGGTCGCCGGCGGCAAGTCCTTCAGCGACGTTGCCCGCAGGGGCGCCGCATAGGACTGCGCGCCGTCAGCCGGCTCGTTCAGGTAGGCCGACCAGCAAAAGCGCATGGCTTCCCGCGTCAGCGAATGGCCTTCCGCATAGCGCTGGTAGGACGGCGTGTCGAAGGCGAAATCGAGCGCCGGGTACAGCAGCAGTTGGTGCGCCAGCGCGGGACCGGCCTGGTCGCGCGCCATCAGGGCCGCGGCCGCCGCCAGGTTGCCGCCCGCGCTGTCGCCGCCCACGGCCAGCCGCTTCGCATCGATGCCGAGCGCCTCGGCATGGTCCGCCACCCAGCAGACTGCCCGGTAAAAGTCGTTCAGCGGCACGGGGAACTTGTGCTCGGGCGCCAGCCGGTAGTCGACGGAAAAGATCACGCAGCCGGTGGCGTTGGCCAGTGCGCGGCACGGATTGTCGTACAGGTCCAGCGAGCACAGGCACCAGCCGCCCCCATGCGCAAAGACGATGGCCGGCAGGGGCTTGCTTGTGTCCGCGCCGGCGGGCACGTAGGCGCGCACGGTCAGCGCGTGCTCGCCAGGCAGCACGTAGTCCTTGATCGAGGCGACGTCTTCCAGCGGCCCGTGCAGCTGGCGCAGCCCCGTTTCCGTGGCGGCCCGCAAGTCCGCCAGCGAGGCGGGCGGCGGCGCATTCCTTGTCTGTTCCAGCCAGGCGGCGATCAGCGGATCGAGGCTCATGCGGCTTCTCCGGCCAGGAACGGCAGCAGGTGGGCGATGAACGCTTCCGGCTGTTCTTCCATGATGAAGTGGCCGCATTCGGCGACGATGGCGCCTTTCAAGATGTCCGCCTTGCCCTGCATGGTCAGCAGAGGCGCGTCATTCGTCGCATGGTCGGCGCCGATGGCCAGCACGGGCATGGCCAGGCTCTTTTTCGCCCGCTCCAGGTTTTGCCGGATGGTTTCCGGAATGGCGCGGTAGTAGGCGAAACCGGCGCGCAGGGCGCCCGGCGTGGCGTAGGCGTCCGCATATACGTCGACGGCCACCTTGTCGCGGCGGTACGACCAGCGGTCCAGGATGAAGCGGATGTATTCGCGCTCCTTGCCGGCCGTGAGCATCTCCGGCAAGTCCAGCACCTGGTTGAACATGAAGTGCCACAGGAAGATGTTGTCGGACGGCGCGACAAAAATCGGCGGCGCGGGTGCCAGGCCGGGAATGACGGCTTCCGTCAGCGCCAGTTTCGTCACGGCCTGCGGGAAGTCGCTGGCCAGCGCATAGCCGACCCACATGCCGATGTCGTGGCCGACGACATCGTACTGCGCATGGCCCAGGGCCAGCATGGCGCGGTGCAGGGTGGCGGCAACGGCGCCCGTGTCGTAGCCGCCGGCCGGACGTTCCGAGTGGCCGCTGCCGGGAGGATCGATGGCGATCGCCTGGTAGCCCTGGGCGGCAAGGGCCGCCATCACGTAGCGCCAGGCGTACCAGGTTTGCGGCCAGCCGGGGATCAGCAGCACCGGTTTTCCTTCGCCGGCGATGACGCAATGCAGGCGCTGGCCGTCGATGCGCACATAGTCGTGGGTGTAGCTGTCTTCATTCTGATGCATGGCAAGTCCTTGTATTGATTCAGTTAATTAGTTGTGCGTGATGCCGAGCAGGGTATTGATCTGCTGCGTGCTGACGGGGGCGCCGGCGAAGTCGTCGAAGATCTTGTCTGTCACGGGAATGATGTGGGCATTGATGAAGGCCACGCCTTCACGCGCACCCACTTCCTGGTCCTTCAGGCAGCATTCCCATTCCAGCGTGGCCCAGCCCGCGTAGTCGTTTTGCGCCATCTTCGAGAAGATTGCCTTGAAATCGACCTGGCCGTCGCCCAGCGAGCGGAAACGTCCGGCGCGGTTTTCCCACGACTGGTAGCCGCCGTAGATGCCTTGTCGTCCCGTCGGATTGAATTCCGCGTCCTTTACATGGAACATGCGGATATGGTCCTTGTAGATGTCGATGAATTCCAGGTAGTTCAATTGCTGCAGCACGAAGTGGCTCGGATCGAACAGCATCTTGCAGCGCGGGTGGCGGCCCACGCGCTCGTAGAACATCTCGAAGCTGATGCCGTCATGCAGGTCTTCGCTCGGGTGGATCTCGTAGCACAGGTTGATGCCCTGTTCTTCGCATACGTCGAGGATGGGCAGCCAGCGGCGCGCCAGTTCGTCGAAGGCCGCCTCGATCAGGCCGGGCGGGCGTTGCGGGAACGGGAACAGGTAGGGCCAGGCGAACGAGCCGGAGAACGTGCCCATGTCGGTCAGGCCCAGGCGCTTCGAGGCCATGGCCGCCAGTTTCACTTGCTCGATGGCCCACTCGGTGCGCGCCGCCGGCTGGCCGTGCAGGTGCGCCGGCGCAAAGCTGTCGCACAGCGCGTCGTAGGCCGGGTGCACGGCGACCAGCTGGCCGAGGATGTGCGTCGTCAGTTCGCTGATGACCAGGCCATGGCTGGCCAGCATGGCGACGAGGTCGTCGCAGTATTGCTGGCTGTGGGCTGCTTGCGCCACGTCGAACAGGCGTGCATCCCAGGCGGGGATCTGCAGGGCCTTGAAGCCCATGCCGGCCGCCCACTCGGCGATGGCGGGCAGGGTGTTGAAGGGCGCCGTATCGGCGGCGAATTGTGCCAGGTGCAGGCTTGGTCCTTGGATGGTTTTCATATCGGCTCCTATTGTTTGTCGATCGACAAAGAATAGGCGAAATTTTCTGCGCGGTCAAGGCCGTGATGCAAAATAAATGCGGAATCGGTGTGGCTTGCAAGCGTTATACTGGCCGCCAGTTTGCAAGCAAAGGATGAAAATGGCAGGAAGACCGAGGGAATTTGACCGCGCGCTGGCGCTGGCAAAAGCGCGCGACGCGTTCTGGACGCGCGGCTATGAAGGCGTATCGATGGCCGACCTGGTGGCGGCGCTGGGCATCGCCTCGGCGCGCATCTATGCGGCGTTCGGCTCGAAGGAGCAATTGTTCCGCGAAGCCGTGGAACTGTATGAAACGGGCGAGGGCGCATTTGCCGTGCATGCGCTGGCGGCCAGCCTGAATGCGCGCGACGCCGTGGCGCGTATGCTGGAAGAAGCCGTGCTGTTGTATACGCGCAGCGGCCAGCCGCAGGGCTGCATGGTGGTCACGGCCGCCACGAATACGAGCGCGGACAACGCGGGCATCGCCGACTGGCTGGCGCAGCACCGCCGCGCGCGCACGCAGGCTGTCATCGAGCGCCTGCGCGCGGCGCAGCTGGCGGGAGAATTGAAAGAGGAGGCGGACGTGCAGGCGCTGGGCGACTATTATGCGGCGCTGCTGCATGGCCTGTCGGTGCAGGCGCGCGACGGCATTCCCGCCGAACGGCTGCTGGCGCTGATCACGCCGGCGATGGCGCCCTTGGCGCTGGAAATGAAAAATTAGACTATCTTGCCGATAGTCGCCGTGGATGTTTGCTGCATCAGGTCTTGACGTCGATCAGGCTGCCCAGGGCCTGGTCGGCCGCCTTGACGACATTCGCCGACAAATTAAAACCGGCCTTGTAGACGAGGTTATCCGTCAGTTCTGACGCCAGGCCCACGCCGTTCGGCCGGCTTTCCGCAGCCTTGGCCGCGTTGGCATTGGCGCCGCTGACGCTTTCGCCGGCGGCCAGCTTGCGCCCTTCGACGGAGAGGGTGACGCCCGTGCCGGCCGGGCTGGCTTCCTGGAACTCGGCTTGTTGCGGCTGGAAGCCCGGCCTATTCGCATTGGCGATATTGTTGGCGGCCACATCCAGCGCGCGCTGGTTGGCGGTCAGCCCCGAGGTACCGGTGGTGAGGGCGGATATGGACATGGCAACTCCTTCAGAAGGCTCCTAGTTTACTCCCATGCGGGCGCTATGTGGTTGGTGCAAGGCAACATTTTTCCGCGCCGTCGATGACTGCAAAAAAAGTTACCCATCCATAATTTTTTAATATTGTCCTGCGCCCTTTCACTGCCTAGACTGGCTGGGAAATCTCGCATGGAGCCTGCCATTTTCCCCCTCGTACGCCGCCTTTGCCTGGCTTTGCTGCTCAGCTGGCCTTGCCTGACCCTGCAAGCCCAGCCTGCTTCTGCCTCACTGCCGCTCGATGCGCGCTTGAACGAGCAAATCATCATGGTGCCGGCCGGCGACGGCTTGCGCGACGTGCTGGAAACGACGGTGTTCCGTCCCGCCGGCCCCGGCCCGTTTCCCCTGTTGCTGATGAATCATGGCAAGCAGGCCGGGCCTGCGAAACTGCAGGCGCGCGAGCGCTTCATCTATATGGCCGCCGAATTCGTGCGCCGCGGCTATGCGGTGATGCTGCCCATGCGCGCCGGTTTTGCGCGCTCCACGGGTGCCTACCGCGATTTCGGCTGCGACATGCTGGGCAACGCCCAGGGCCAGGCGCGCGACGTGCTGGCCGCGCTTGCGTATGCGCGGCGCCAGAGCTGGGTCGACCCGGAACGCATCGTCGTCGCGGGCCAGTCGTATGGCGGCATGGCGGCGCTGGCGCTGGCCACCCGGGTGCTGCCCGGCGTGCGGGGCGTGCTCAATTTTTCCGGCGGCCTGCGCGTCGACATGCCCGGCTGCGACTGGCAAGGGGCGCTGGCCAAGTCCTTCGCCACCCTGGGCGCCTACAACCACATCCCCAGCCTGTGGCTGTATGGCGCGAATGACTCGTATTTTTCGCCGGCGCTGGTGCGGCGGCTGTTCAATTCCTTTACCGGTTCGGGCGGCCGGGCGCAATTGCTCGCCTATGGCCCGTTCAAGCGCGACGCGCACCTGACCCTGGGCAGCCGCGACGGCGTGGCCGTGTGGTTGCCCGCCACCGAGCGCTTCCTGCAGAAAATCGGCATGCCGGTGCGGCAGGTCTACCGCGTGGCCGATGCGCCGTCTCCGCCCGCCACGCATTTCGCGCTGCAGGACGATATCGCCGCCGTGCCCTACCTGGAAGAGCAGGGGCGCGCCGCCTACCGCGTCTTCCTGGAGAAAACCGCGCCGCGCGCCTTTGCCCTGTCGGCCAGCGGCGCCTGGGGCTGGGCCGAGGAGGGCGAAAGTCCCGATGTGCGCGCGCTGGCCTCGTGCCAGCGGCGCAGCAGCCTGCCGTGCCAGCTGTATTCGGTCGATGAAAGCGTCGTTTGGCCGCTCGCCGGCGCCAGCGCAAGCGCCGCCGGCGGCGCGCAATAGGCCGCCGCGCACGATAGTTGTCGCCGAAACGGGGGATGGGCGAATATACTAGGCGAAAAGGGAGGCGTTGCGCTTCCCGTCCGCCCTTATCATCAGCGAGAATTCACCCTTATGGCGTCATCCCCAGAAAACCTCAGCATGGCCGTGTTTTGCGACTTCGAGAACGTCGCGCTCGGCGTGCGAGATGCAAATTACGAAAAATTCGATATCAAGCCCATCCTGGAACGCTTGCTGCTCAAGGGCAGTATTGTTGTCAAGAAGGCATATTGCGACTGGGACCGTTATAAAAGTTTCAAGGGTACCATGCATGAAGCGAACTTCGAACTGATCGAAATTCCCCACGTGCGCCAGTCCGGCAAGAATTCGGCCGACATCCGCCTGGTGGTCGATGCGCTGGACCTGTGCTACACCAAAGCCCACGTGAATACCTTCGTCATCATCAGCGGCGATTCCGATTTTTCGCCGCTCGTGTCGAAACTGCGCGAAAACGCCAAGCAGGTGATCGGCGTGGGCGTCAAGCAGTCGACCTCCGACCTGCTGGTGGCCAACTGCGACGAATTCATTTTCTACGATGACCTGGTGCGCGAAAGCCGCCGCACAGCCGCCAAGCGCGATGCGCGCGACACGCCTGCCGCCAAGCGCTCGCCGGACGAGGAAGTGCGCCGCAAGGAAAAATACGAGTCGCGCAAGACGGAAGCGATCGAAATGGCTGTCGAGACCTTCGACGCGCTGGTGTCCGAGCGCGGCGACAGCGGCAAGATATGGGCCTCGATGCTGAAGGAAGCGATCAAGCGCCGCAAGCCGGACTTCAGCGAGTCCTATTACGGTTTCCGCACCTTCGGCAACCTGCTGGAAGAAGCGCAAACGCGCGGCTTGCTGGAATTTGGCCGCGATGAAAAATCGGGCGCCTATGTCTACCGCAGCAGCGGCCTGGTGGCCGTGCCGGCTGCCGCGAACGCGGATACCGCCAATGAGGTCAGCGGCGAGACCGGCGTGACGGCGGAAGAGGGCAATCACCGTGAAGGCGGCAGCCGCCGCGATTCGCGCCGCAATGGCCGTGGCGGCCGCAAGCAGAACGAGCAACGCCGCGGCGAGTCCGCGCCACAGGCCTTCGTGCCGGTGGCCGACGCCGAAGCCGTCGTCATCGAGCAGTATGCGCCGGCGCCGCAGCCGGAAGTGCAGCACGAAGTGGCCGAAGCCGCCGCCGAAGCGGTGGCCGAGGTGGTTGCAGAAGAGGGCAACGCCAAGCGCGGTTCGCGCCGCAATGGCCGCGGTGGCCGCAAGAATGGCGATGGCGCCCGCGAAGCGCGCGCCGAAGTCGTCGCCGTCGAGGTGGCGCCGGTGGTGGAAGCCGTGCCTGCGCCTGAGGCGGTAGCCGAAGTGCCGGTGGAAGCCGCCGCCGAAGCCAAGCCAAAGGCCAAGCCGCGCACGCCGGCCCGCAAGGCGGCAGCGGCGAAGAAACCGGCCAAGAAGGCGGCAGAAGCTGTGGTGGAAGCTGCGCCTGTCGTTGAAGCGGCGCCGGTGGAAGTGGCTGTCGTGGCGGAAGACAAGCCGGCCAAGGCGCCGCGCAAGACGCCGGCGCGCCGTCCCGCGCGCAAGAAGGCGGAAGCTGCCTGATAGCCTGAGCGGCAACAAGCGGGGCGGCAAGCGCATGCGCCCCCGCTTTTCCGGTCCCTGCCTTGCGCAAACCGCGCACCCCGATCTCCCCAAGCGTGTACGATGAGCCTGTTTTTAACGCGGCGGGCGGTCAAGCATGTACCACGGTGAACGGTTCAACAGCATTTCCCATACGGTGGGCGCCGCGCTGGCGGCCATCGGCGGCGTCATCCTGATCGTCGCGGCGGCCCGCACGGGCGATCCCTGGAAAATCGTCAGCTGCAGCGTGTATGCGGCCATGCTGCTCACGCTCTACCTCACTTCCACCCTGTACCACAGCGTACGCGGCAAGGCCAAGGCCGTGCTGCAGCGGCTCGACCACTGCGCCATCTACCTGCTCATCGCGGGCACTTACACGCCCTTCATGCTGGTGACCCTGCGCGGGCCGTGGGGCTGGTCGCTGTTCGGCGTCGTCTGGGGCCTGGCCTTGCTGGGCATCGTGCAGGAATACGTGTACGCGAAAGGCGCGCGCATCCTGTCGCTGGTGATTTACGTGGCCATGGGCTGGCTGATCGTCATCGGTATCAAGCCGCTGCTGGCGGCGCTCGAGTGGAACGGCTTCCTGTGGCTGGTGGCAGGCGGGCTGTGCTACACGGGCGGCATCGCTTTCTATGCCACCGACCACAAGCTGCGCCATGGCCACGGCATCTGGCACCTGTTCGTGCTGGCCGGCAGTAGCTGTCATTTTATCGCCATTTTGTTCTACGTTGCCTGACGTTATCCCTTGCCATCACTGTTGCCATGATTCCATTATAATGGCGCGATATGTGAAAATAGCGCAACAATGCGGCAATAATAAGGCAACAATGGATATCAATTCGGACGACCTGAAAATCTTCGTCACCGTCATCGACAGCGGCACTTTGAGCGCGGCCGCCGTGCACCTGGGACAAACCACTTCGGGCGTCAGCCGCGCCCTGTCGCGCCTGGAAGACAAGCTGGCCACGTCGCTGCTGACGCGTACCACGCGCCGCATGGAGTTGACGGAAGAGGGACAGCTGTTCCTGGACAAGGCGCGCGCCATCCTCGCGTCGATGGAAGACGTGGAAGAGTCGATCCGCATCCGCCGCCAGAAGCCGGCCGGGCGGCTGTCCGTCGATGCCGCCTCGCCCTTCATGCTCCATTGCGTGGTGCCCCACGTGGCGGAATTTCGCGCCATGTACCCGGACATCCGCCTGGAGCTGACCAGCAACGACCAGATCGCCGACCTGCTCGAACACCGCACCGATATCGCCATCCGCATCGGCGCCCTGGTCGATTCGACCCTGCATGCGCGCCCGCTCAGCGCCAGCCCGCTGCACGTGCTGGCCACGCCCGCCTACCTGGCGCGTCACGGCGAACCCGCCACGCCGGAAGCGCTGTCCGGCCATGCGCTGCTGGGTTTTGCGCAATATGAGCTGGGGAATAACTGGCCGCTGCGCCACGAAGCGGGCAACAGCCTGCAGATCGTGCCGGCGCTGGCCGCGTCCAGCGGCGAAACCCTGCGCCAGCTGGCGTTGCACGATCAGGGCATCGTCTGCCTGTCCGACTTCATGACGAAGGACGACATCGCGGCCGGCCGGCTGGTGCGGGTGCTGCAGCCGTTTTACACGGGCTACCGCCAGCAGATCCACGCCGTCTACTACCGCAACACGCAGCTGGCGCAGCGCATCAGCTGCTTCCTCGAATTCCTGCAACAGAAACTGTAAGGCCTGGACATGAGCGCACATGGCATGCAATGCCCCACCTGCGACGAATATGGCGACCTGGTGCACGCCACGGTCCGCAAGACGGGCCAGCAAGTGATCGTCTGTACGGAATGCGATTTCGTGTGGCCGCATCCGGAGCAGGACATTGATCCGGCGCATGCCACGGATGTGGCTTCCCTGCTGGCGCAATCCGGCCTGGACGACTGGGACGAGCTCGAACTCGGGGCAAGGGTGCCGCCGTCGCCTACAGCATGACGTGCGATTCTTCCGCCCGCAGCAGGGCTTCCACTTCATGGGCGGGCAGCGGCCGGCTGAAATAATAGCCCTGCGCCTCGTCGCAGCCATGGCGGCGCAGGTAATCGAGCTGCTCCGCCGTTTCCACGCCTTCGGCCACCACGCGCAGCTTCAAATTGTGCGCCAGGGCGATGATGGAGACGACGATGGCTGCGTCGTCCGCGTCGCGCGCCACGTCGCCGACGAAACTGCGGTCGATCTTCAGCACGTCGATGGGGAAGGTGCGCAGGTAGGCGAAGCTGGAATAGCCGGTGCCGAAGTCGTCGATCGACAGCTGCACCCCGAGCGCCTTCATGTCGTGCAGCTGGCTGACGGCCAGCGCCACGTCGTGCATGAACAGGCTTTCCGTCAGTTCCAGTTCCAGGCAGGCGGGCGGCAAGCCCGTTTCCAGCAGCACGTCGGCGATCGACGCGACCAGGTTCGGCTCGTTGAACTGGCGCGCCGACAGGTTCACGGCCAAGCGCAAGGTGTCCAGTCCCGCCGCATGCCAGCGTTTCACCTGCGCGCACGCTTCGCGCATGACCCAGGCGCCGATCGGCACGATCAGTCCCGTATCCTCGGCCAGCGCGATGAAGCGCTGCGGCGCCACCATGCCCAGATCCGGATGCTGCCAGCGCAGCAGCGCTTCCACGCCGACGATGCGCCCGCTGGCCAGGTCCACCTGCGGCTGGTAATGCAGCACGAACTGCTCGCGTTCCAGGGCGTTGCGCAGCGCCGTCTCGATGCGCAGGCGCTCCAGGGTGGCCTGGTTCATGGCCGTCGTGTAGAACTTGATGTTGTTGCGGCCCTGTTTCTTGGCGCAGTACATGGCGATGTCGGCCTGCTCGATCAGGTTCTGCGTCTCGCCATTCAGGGTCACGTCGCCGGGCGCGTCGTAGCGCGACATGTCGTAGACGGCCACGCCGATGCTGCAGGTGACGAAAAATTCCTTGCCATCCAATAGCACCGGCTGCGCCACGGCATCCATCACGCGCTGCACGATGGCGCCGCTGAGCACTTCGTCGGCCTGCTCGCACAGGATGGCGACGAATTCATCGCCCGACAGGCGCGCCACGGTGTCGCTTTCGCGCAGGCTGGACTGCAAGCGCGTGGCGATGGTTTTCAGCAGCAGGTCGCCCGCCTTGTGACCGAGGCTGTCATTGACGAACTTGAACCGGTCCAGGTCGATCAACAGCACCCATAATGCGCGGTTCTTGCGGCGCGACAGGGCCATCGCTTGCGCCAGGCGGTCGCGCAGCAGGGCGCGGTTGGGCAAGCCCGTCAGCACGTCGTGGTGGGCGATGTGCTGGATTTGCTGCTCGGCCAGCTTGCGTTCCGTGATTTCGGACCCCGTGCCCCGGTAGCCGCGAAAGTCGCCCAGCTCGTTGAACAGCGGCTCGCCATTGATGCTGAACCAGCGCAGCTGGCCATCGCGGTCATGCATCGCATATTCGAGGTTGGAAAAGGGCAGGTGGGCTTCCAGGTTGGCGATGTGCTGCTTGCCCCAGCGCGAATTGCGCATTTCCGGGTTGTTGTCCCACCGCGTCATGCCGATGAAGCGTTCCAGCGGCATGTTCGATTTGTCCGTGAAACCGCTGGTGATGTGGGTGAAGCAGAAGTTGGCGTCCTGTTCCCAGTACCAGTCCGAGGACAGGGCCAGCAGGCGGCGGAAGCGCTTTTCGCTTTCCTGCAAGGCGCGCTCCGTGCGCTGGCGCGCCCGCACGTCGGCGCTGAGCAGTTCATTGCTGCGTTTCAGGTCGGCCGTGCGCTGCTCCACCAGCAATTGCACGCGGCGCGAGCGCTGCGTCAGCGATTGCACGAAGGCGGCCGTCAGTACGCTGAATAGCAAACCCGTGATCAGGGTGAACAGGGAGCCCAGATGGTCGGCCAGGAAGGGGCGCGGATGGGCCACCACGCGCACATGCCAGGGCCGGCCGGCGGAAACGAAGGCCCGGTCGTAATGGCTGTGGTAGGCAAAGTGCAGCCAGCGGGGCAGCGATTCCCAGGCGCCGCCCGGTTCGTCGGCAGGCGCCTGGCCATGCCGGAAGATCAATTGGCGCGGATCGGCGCCGGCGTCCGCGTAGACGCTGAGCTCAAGCTGCGAGTCGCCCAGCAGGTCGGCGCCGGCGAGGATTTTCTGCACCAGTTCTCCGGCGCGCACGATGACCGCCGTATCGCCGATCAGCGCCGCGCGCCGCTGCTGTATCGTTTGCAGGGGCACGCCGTGGCGGTACACGGGGCGCACGATGACGAAGCCCCGTTGCGGCCCTTGCGCCAGGGCCAGCAGGCCGGTGGCGGTGGTCTGGCCGCTGACGATCGCCTGTTCCAGCGCGCGCGCCAGCACGCCGCTCGGGCTGACGTTCAGGCCGAAGGCGGGGCGGTTGCCCTGCAGGGGTTCGAGGTAGTCGACCACCAGGTAGCTGGCGCGCGTCGTCGCAGGCACGACGACGCCGTCGCGCATTTCCGTCATGGCGTAGTCGGGCACGATGCGCCGCAGCTCCGTCTCGAAGGCGGCGCGCTGCGCATGCGGCACGATGCGGTGGAAATTGAAGGCCTGGATGAACGGGTGGCGTTGCAGCAGCGGCGTGGTGAAGTCGTGGAACTGTTCCCGGGTGACGGGCACGACGGCGGCAAACAGCTGGTTTGTTGTCGTCAGCACCTCGACCGCATCGTCGAGCCCCTGCTCGATGGCGGCCACCCTGGCGCCGGCGCGCTGCTGCAGGCTCAGGCCCATCTTGTCGTATTCGAGCTGGCTGATGGCGGCAAACAGCACGGCCGTCACGCTGACGCCGCAGGCAAAGGTCAGCGCGGCCGCGGCGGAAATCGACAATGGCAGGCGGCCACGCAGCATGGTTTTTCCTATCTCACTTCATGGACACTTGGGTTCGGCGGCGCCTGCCGGCCCCACGCAGGCGGTAGTTTGTCATAAACCACATCCATCATGCGGATTTTGCACCAAATTACTGCTAATAAGCAACAATATCTATGACCGGGGAAGACGACTTTCAGTTGCTGCCCGCGCCTGACCGGCGGCGCAAGCGCCACAACTGCCATGCCGGCAGCCAGCGGTTCAGGAAAGCCAGACCGCATACCCGGCGCCAGCGCACCAGGCGCACCACGCGCACGGCGCGGCCGTCGGCGCCTTGCCCGGGCCTGGCGGCGAAGATGATGCGGTTATTGCCGGCGATGCCGTCGAAGTGGCACACGGCGCCACGGAAGGTGAGCATCAGGCGCGCCAGCATGGCGGGGTAGTGCTCGTCATAACTGAACAGGTTGGCTACCAATACGCCGCCGGGCAGCAGGGCGCGCAGGCAGTCCGCGTAGAAGCGCGCGCTGCCCAGTGCCGGCGGCAAGCCCGTTTCGTCATAGCCGTCGAGCAGCAGCACGTCGGCGCAGCCCGGATGCTGGCGGATATAGCTGACGGCGTCCGTCTCGATGATGCGCAGGCGCGCGTCGTCGGGCGGCAGCATGAATTGCTCGCGCAGGGCGATCACGTCGGCGCGCAGTTCCAGCACCGTGATGCGGGTGTCGGGCAGGTGGCGGTAGCAGAATTTCAGCAGCGAACCGCCGCCCAGTCCCACCATCAGGATGTGGCGGGGACGGGGCACGAACAGGGTAAAGCACATCATGGCGCGCGCATAGCGCAGCAGCAGATGGTCGGGGCGCGACAGCAGCATTTCGCTCTGGATCATGCCGGGCTGGAATTCCAGGCGGCGCCGGTCGCCACAGGTATGCACCTGCGGGGCAAGCGGGGTGGTGCTTCTGTTTTCCGGCATGGGACGACTTCGCTGAGTGGACTGGGGGAGATGCTTTGTTGCATTCAGAGAAATCTGATAAGCTCCCGTGAGCATACCCGATTAATCCGCGCCGAGCATGCGTATATCGGCGCGCGGCGGCACGGCCGCGCAGTCGGGCACCATGGAGACAAGCATGTTTTTGGATCACCCCATTATTACGGCGACGAACAGTTTTACGGAGCCCGACCGCATCGAGCGCTTGACGCGCGTGTACGGCTACGCGGCGGCGCTGGCCGACCAGGCCGCCAATGTCGGCTTCATTGAAAAAGTGGCGCAAATCCACGACCACAAGGGCACCCTCATCGTCTTCTGGCACGAGGCGCCCAGCGAGGTGGAAAAACAGTATTTCGTGCAGGCGTGGGCCAGCAAGATCGGCGACGGCAGCACCAATGTCGAACACGAAATCTGACCTGGCCTGCCGCGCCTGCGCGGCGACGGTGTAACCCATGGATATCAAGACCCTGGTACTGGCCCTGGCGCTCGGCAACCTGAGCCTGTGCGCGGCCCTGTTCTTCTTCGAGTATGAGCGCAAGAAGTCGCTCAGCATGTCCACCTGGGCGGTGGCCAAGCAATGCCAGGCCGTGGCCTGGTGCCTGCTGTATTTCCGCGGCGTGCTGCCCGATTTTCTCTCCATCTTGCTGGGCAACAGCCTGCTGTTTGCCGGCATGGCGCTCGATGCGGGCGCGCTGTGGCAGGCGGCCGGGCGCAGCGGCTGGCGCCGCACCGTGCTGCCGGCGCTGGGGCTGTCGGTGGCGCTGTTTGCCGCCTGCTATCTGTTCGACGTGGCGCCGCTGCTGCGCAGCGCCGGCGGTTCGCTGATCGTGGCCGGCTTTTTCCTCGCCGGCGTGGCGGCCTTGTGCCTGAAATGGCGCGAGGCGAGCATGCTGCGCCGCTTCCTCGTCGTCAGCATGGGTATTTTGTCGCTGCTGATCGCCGCGCGCGGCGTGCTGGCCGCCGCCGTGCCCGGCTTCGATGCGGAATTGATGCAGCTGGCCGGCTTCGGCGCCCTGTACCTGATGATGCTGACGAACGCTTTCGGCTATCTGCTGCTGTCGCGTGAAAAGCTGGGCGGCGAACTGGCGCGCCTGGAAGTGCTCGACGCGGCCACGGGCGTGCCGAACCGGCGCGGCTTTTACCAGGCGCTGGCACCGTGGATGGCGCTGGCGCGCCGGCCCGGCTTGCCGACGGCGCTGGTGGTGCTCAATATCGACCACTTTAAGAGAGTCAACGACAGCTACGGCCATCCGGTGGGCGACGCGGTGCTGAAAACCATCGTCGACACCTGCCGCCAGCAATTGCGCGACAGCGACCTGATGGGCCGCCTGGGCGGCGCCGAATTCGCCATCCAGCTGCCGCGCACGACCCTGGCCGATGCGCTGATGGTGGCCGAGCGCATCCGCGCCGCCGTCGAAGTGCTGCCCGTCAAGACGGAGCGCGCCGTGCTGCAACTGACGGCCAGCCTGGGCGTTACCACCATCCGTGCCGAAGACAGCACCGTCAGCCTGTTCAAGCGAGCCGACGAGGCGCTGCAGGCGGCCAAGCAGGCGGGCCGCAACAGGGTCGTCGAGGCGCCAGGCGCCAGTACGCTGGACGTGTAAGCCCGCTTACTTCTTGCGCGAGCCGAGCCAGCTGGGCTCCTTGCCGCATTCCTTGGGCAAGAACAAGGCATCGAGGCCGGGATCGCAGCGATGGTCAGGCGCCTTCATCGGTTCGACGGTCAGCCATTCGCTCTTGGGCAGGATCTTTTCTTCGCGTGGTTCCACGGGCGGCGCGGGCGGCAGGCTGTCTTGCCACCTTGGCTCTGCGGCAGGCGCGGGCGCGGTGGCCCAGTTCGCGTCGACCTGCGCTGGCGGTGTGTCCGCGTGTGCGGCGGCGCTCAGCAAGCTGCCCGCGAGGATGAATGCACGCATGGCGGCGCTGTTTACGGAAATCATGGTCTGTCCTTGGTCGGTGCCGCGAGGGCGGGCCTTGCATTATGATGCCAGCCGGAAGCAAAAACACAAGAAAATTGCAACGGCATGTTACCAAAGGGACTATAGTTACTGGTAGCAAGCAGGTGCATCACAGCAAGGCGCTCGAACGGTGAGCAAGGCGCGAGTCGCCGCTGCCCGAACGTGTGCATTCCCTAACTTTCATTTAAGCTAAGCAAGTTATGCTATCGAGCGCACGCCAGGCTGCCCTGTGCCGTCCGCACCGCAGTTCCTCTTTCTTACTCTTGCCAGGCCCATAATGAAAATGCTCAAATCCCTGCCTGTATGGCCGCTTGCCGCCCCCGTTGCCGGCTGGCTGTTCCTGTTCGGTTCCACCTTCAATGTCGGCGGCGCCTACCAGATCCTGCTGGTGGCTGGCCTGATCGGCAGCGTGCTGGCCGCCGTGTACCACGCGGAAGTGGTGGCGCACCGCATCGGCGAACCGTATGGCACCCTGGTGCTTGCGTTGGCCGTGACCCTGATCGAGGTGGCGCTGATCGTCTCGCTGATGCTGGCCGGCGGACCGGAAACGACGGGGCTGGCGCGCGATACCGTGTTTGCCGCCATCATGATCATCCTGAACGGCATCGTCGGCATCTGCCTGTTGCTGGGCGCCGGGCGCCACCGCGAGCAGAGCTTCGGCCTGCTGGGCGTGAGCGCTTCGCTGGCCACCCTGGCGGCCATCGCCGTTCTGACCCTGGTGCTGCCGAACTACACCTCGAGCGCCGCCGGCCCCTTCTACAATTCCAGCCAGCTGATCTTCATCGCCGTCATTTCCCTGGTCCTGTACGGCACCTTCGTGCTGGTGCAGACGGTGCGCCACCGCGATTACTTCCTGCCCAAGGAAGCCGTCGGCGATGAAGAGGTGCATGCGGCGCCGCCCACGCCCACCGTCGCCTGGGTCAGCGCCGGCGCGCTGCTGGTGTGCCTGGGCGCCGTGGTGCTGCTGGCCAAGTCGCTGGCGCCCGCGCTGGAGACGGCGATTGCCGCCATGGGCGCGCCGAAAACCCTGGTCGGCATCGTCATCGCCGCCATCGTGCTGCTGCCCGAAGGCCTGGCCGCCGTGCGCGCCGCGCGCGCGAATCGCCTGCAAACGAGCTTGAACCTGGCGCTCGGCTCCGCGCTGGCCAGCATCGGCCTGACTATTCCGGCCGTGGTGGTGGTGTCGCTGGCCACGGGCCTGACGATTACCCTGGGTCTCGACATCAAGTCGACGGTGCTGCTGCTGCTGTCGCTGATGGTGGCTACCCTGTCGCTGGGCACGGGTCGCACCACGGTCATGCAGGGTACGGTGCACCTGGTGATTTTCGCCGTTTATTTATTTACCACCATCGTGCCGTAAGCGCCACGGCTGGCCGCCGTTTTGTCACAATCCTGTCACGCCGCTGTCATACGATGAGGGTAGTGTGGTAGGATTTTTAAATCGTTTAAATGATTTATATAGTTTAGTAACTGATTTTGCCAACTTTTTCAGTTGGCACAGTAATGACAAGACAAGAGGCTAGTATGTATGCAGCGGTGGACCTGGGGTCCAACAGTTTTCGTTTACACGTCGGCAAGCATGATGGCGACACGATCCGCGTGGTCAAGAGCGTGCGCGACCCGATACGCCTGGCTGCCGGCCTGGATGCCAATGGCGACCTGACCGAGGCGGCCATGCAGGGCGCGCTGGCCTGCCTGCAGCGCTTTCGCGCCATTCTCGCCGGCTTCGAACTCGATGCCGTGCGCGTGGTGGCCACGTCGGCCATGCGCGTGGCGCGCAACGGCGCCGTCTTCCTGCCGCTGGCCGAGCAAGCCATCGGCCATCCGATCGAGATCATCTCGGGCGAGGAAGAAGGGCGCTTGATCTACATGGGCGTGGCCAATGCGCTGGCCATTCCCGGCGAACGCCGGCTGGTGATGGATATCGGCGGCGGCTCGACCGAACTGATACTGGGACGCGGCAACGATATCGAGCGCGTCGAGTCCTTCAGCCTGGGCACTGTCAAGCAAAGTCTGTCGTTCTTCATCGGCGGGCGCATCGACGCGCCGTCGTTCGAGGCGGCCATCCTGTCGGCGCGCAGCCATTTCGAGGATGCCGCGCCGCCGTACCGCCCGCAGCACTGGAAGACGGCCTACGGCTCTTCCGGCACCATCCGCACCATCGCCGACATCATCGCCCGCAACAAGCTGGGCGACGGCTTGCTCACGAGCGCCAGCCTCGATGCACTGGCGCGCCGCTTCATCGAGCTCGGTCACACCAGCCGCATCGACATGCCCGGCTTGCGCCCCGACCGCGCCAGCACCATCGTCGGCGGCCTGGCCATCTTGATCGGCCTGTTCCGCGAACTGGCCATTCCCGCCATGACGCCGATCGAGGCGGGTCTGCGCATGGGCGTGATGTGGGATTTGTACCTGCGCTCGACCAAGCGCGACCGCCGCGAACAGTCGGTGCAGGGCTGCATGGAGAAATTCCATATCGACCAGCAGCGCGCCGGCCGGGTGGCCGAGCAGGCGCTGGCCATGTATGCGCAGCTCAAGCCCACGTCCGACGCCCTGGTGAAATCCCTGCGCTGGAGCAGCCTGCTGCACGAGGTGGGCCTGGCCGTGTCGCAGACGGGCTACCACAAGCATGCATCGTATATCGTGGAGAACGCGGATTTGCCCGGTTTTACCACGCGCGAACAGAAGACCATGAGCCGGCTGATCCTGGCGCAGAAGGGCAACTTGCGCAAGATCGGCGAAGTGCTGTCCGACCCCGATTTTGCCAAGGCCGTGCTGGCGCTGCGCCTGTCGATCCTGCTCATGCATGCACGTATCGAAGCCGATTTCAGCGAACTGCGCCTGCGCATGAAGAGCCGCATCGAACTCGATATCAAGCGTGGCTGGGTGGCGCACCATCCCACCGTGTCGTTCTGGATCGAGAAGGAGCAGGAATTCTGGGATGAGGTCGGGGTCGATTTCACCATCCGCGCCAGCGCCTAGGAGGTCATGTCGTGCACATGACTTGATGTGCAGCAAGCAAGATTTCAAAAAACAGTATATATTGTTTATATTAATTACTAGATTGGAAAATCCATGACTAAAACCGTCCCAGCGAAAAAAGCCGACAGCGCGCCCGTATCGATGTTCCCTACCAGCGCTTCGATCAATGCGGCAGCGGCCAAGGCCGCCCCGGCTGCCAAGCCCGCCGCTAAACCAGCTGCGAAACCAGCCGCCAAGCCTGTGGCAAAAGCCGCCGTCAAGCCGGCAGTCGCCAAGCCGGCGGCAGCCAAACCAGCGGCGGCCAAGCCAGCCGCGGCGAAGGCGCCAGCCGCCAAGCCGGTAGCGAAGGCCGCCGTTGCCAAGCCTGCAGCCAAAGCCGTCGTCAAAGCCGCCGTCAAGCCGGCAGCCAAGCCAGCCGTGAAAGCTGTCGCCAAGCCTGCGGTGAAGACCGTCGTCAAGCCGGCCGCGAAAGCCGCCGCCAAACCGGTAGCCAAGGCGGCCGCCAAGCCTGCGCCAGCGAAAAAAGCGCCGGTCGCCAAGGTCGCCGCCGTCAAGGAAAAAGCCCGCAAGCCGAAACTGGTGCGCGACAGCTTCACCATGCCGGAAGCGGAATACGAAGTCCTGGGCCAGGTCAAGAAAGCCTGCTTGAAGGCCGGTTTCGAGATCAAGAAAAGCGAATTGCTGCGCATCGGCGTGGCGCTGATCAGCCAGATCGACCTGGCGACCCTGCAAAACGTGCTGGCTGGCCTGCCGCAGCTGAAAACGGGCCGCCCGAAGAAGGATTGATGGCGCGGGCAGGGGCCGCCCCTGCCTGTCCATTCTGGTTTACCATGGGGCCTGTGATAGTTCCCCCATGGTTGCCATGTCAGAAGATACAGATATCGAACGCGCCGGCTTCGTCGAGCGCGCCATCGTCCGCCACCAGGCGGGCGTCTCTACCCCAGCCATCGACCGCGTCGCCGAGGAAGTCCCCGTCGCGCTGGTCTTCAATGGCATTTCCCACGTCGTCATGATGGCCACCCCGCGCGACCTGGAAGCGTTTGCCTATGGCTTCGCGCTGACGGAAGGCGTGGTCGCTTCCGCCGGCGCCATCTTCGATTGCGAAGTGTTCCTGCGTCCCGACTCCGCCGAAGTGGCTTTGAGCATCGCCCAGGAGGATTTCGTGCGCCTGAAGGACCGGCGCCGCCAGCTGACGGGCCGCACGGGCTGCGGCGTGTGCGGCATCGACAGCATCGAGATGCTGGACTTGCAGCCGCAGGCGCTGCCGCCGGCCCTGATCCATGTCGACCTGCCGGCCGCCCTGGCGCGTGCCTCCAGCGGCTTGCGCGCGCACCAGGCGCTGATGCGCGAAACGGGCGGCGTGCATGCGGCCGCGTGGTGCACGCCCGACGGCGATATCGTGCACGTCTTCGAGGATGTCGGCCGCCACAATGGCCTGGATAAACTGATCGGCCATTTGGCACTGAGCGGGGCGGACATGCGGCGCGGCTTCGTCTTCCTGTCCAGCCGCGGCAGCTACGAGCTGGCGCGCAAGGCGGCGCGCATGCAGATTCCGCTGCTGGCGACGATTTCCGCCCCCAGCTCGCTGGCCATTTCCATCGCCACGCAGGCGGGTATGAAGCTGGTGGGTTTCTGCCGCCAGGATGCGTACGTCGATTACACGCCCGGCATCACCTTGTAGCTTCCACTGCGCTCCAGCAAAACTGGCACGGACTTTGACGTGGGCGTGCCGGCGCCGTCCGCCGTGCTGGCCAGCGGCACCAGCGCATTCGTTTCCGGGTAATACGCGCCCAGGCAGCCGCGCGGGATGTCGTAGGAGACGAGACGGAAGCCGTCGGCGCGGCGCGCCACGCCATCGTCCCAGGCGCCGATCAGGTCCACCAGCTCGCCATCGGCAAATCCCAGCATGGCGATATCTTCCTCGTTGGCGAAGACCACCTTGCGCGTGCCGTACACGCCGCGGTAGCGGTCATCCATGCCGTAGATGGTGGTGTTGTACTGGTCGTGCGAGCGGGTGCTCATCAACACCATCAGGCGCGCGCCATGGCGCTGTTTCGCGCGGTGCAGCGGCGTATCGAGGTCCAGCGGGGCGACGAGGAAGCTGGCCTTGCCGCTGGCCGTCTTCCACACGCGCCCGCGCGACGCCACCGTCAGGTGAAAGCCGCCCGGTTGCGCCACCCTGGCGTTGTAGTCGTGGAAATCGTCGAATACCTTTTCGATGTCGTCGCGGATGCGCGCATAGTCGGCCGCATAGGCGCGCCAGTCCACCAGGGCGCTGCCCACCGTCGCTTCGGCCATGCCGGCCACGATGGCCACTTCCGAGCGCAGCTGCGGCGAAGCGGGCGCATTGCGGCCGTACGAGATATGCACCATGCTCATCGAGTCTTCCACCGTCACGCCCTGCGCCACGCCGCCCTGCAAGTCGATTTCCGTACGTCCCAAGGTGGGCAGCAGCAAGGCTTCCTTGCCGATGACCAGGTGGCTGCGATTGAGCTTGGTGGCCACCTGGACCGTCAGCGCGCACTGGCGCAGGGCGGCAAAGGTCAGCGGCGTGTCCGGCGTGGCGGCGGCGAAATTGCCGCCCAGCGCGATGAATACCTTGACGTCGCCGCGCTGCATGGCTTCGATGGTGGCCACCACGTCGTGGCCATGCGCGCGCGGCGGCTCGAATCCATACACCTGGCCCAGGCGGTCGAGGAAGGCCCTGGTCGGCTTTTCCTCGATGCCCACCGTGCGGTCGCCTTGCACGTTCGAGTGGCCGCGCACGGGGCACAGGCCGGCGCCCGGCTTGCCGATCTGCCCGCGCAACATCATCAGGTTCGACAGCATGCGGATGGCCGCCACGCTGTGCTTGTGCTGCGTCAAGCCCATGCCCCAGGTGGCGATGATGCGCTGGCCCTTGACGAAGATGTCCGTCAATGCCTCGATCTGCGCGCGCGCCACGCCCGACTCCCGCAGCAGCAGTTCCCAGCTTTCCATGCGCAAGTCGTCGCGGAAGGCGTCGAAGCCGCTGCAGTGTTCAGCGATGAAGGCGTGGTCGATGACGGCAGGGAAGCCTGCCGCCAGCGCCGCATCGTCATGTTCGACGACGCGCTTGGCGACGGCCTTGATCAGGGCGAAGTCGCCGCCCAGGGTCGGCTGGACGAACAGGCCGGCCAGGCGCGTGCTGCCCAGGGTCGCCATTTCCAGCGCGCTTTGCGGGTCCATGAAGCGCTGCAAACCCCGCTCGCGCAGGGGATTGATGGAAACGATGCTGCCGCCGCGGCGCGCGCAGTCGCGTAATTCACCCAGCATGCGCGGGTGGTTGGTGGCGGGATTCTGGCCGAAGATGAGGATGGTGTCGGCCAGCTCGAAGTCGGCCAGGGTCACCGTGCCCTTGCCGATGCCCACGGTGGCCGGCAAGCCGCGGCTGGTCGCCTCGTGGCACATGTTGGAGCAGTCGGGGAAGTTGTTGGTGCCGTACAGGCGCGCCATCAGCTGGTACAGGAAGGCCGCCTCGTTGCTGGCGCGGCCCGACGTATAGAACGCGGCCTGGTTCGGGGCGGGCAGGGCGCGCAGGTGGCGCCCCACGAGGGCGCAGGCGTCATCCCAGGAGATCGGCACGTAGCGGTCGCTGGCCGCGTCGTACACCATCGGCTCCGTCAGACGGCCGTACTGTTCGAGCGCGTAGTCCGACTGTGCCAGCAACTGCGTGACGGTATGGCTGGCGAACAGTTCCGGGCCGGCGCGGCGGCTGGTCGCTTCGGCGGCGACGGCCTTGGCGCCGTTTTCGCAAAAGGCAAACGTGGACGCGTGGTCGCGGTCGGGCCAGGCGCAGCCGGGGCAATCGAAGCCGTCCGGCTGGTTTTGCGCCAGCAGCGCCTTCAGGTTGCCGGGCGCGACGCGCTCCTGGCGCAGGCTGATGGCCACGTGTTTCAAGGCGTCCCAGCCGGCGGCCGGCCTGGTGTAGGGCGTGATGTGCGGTGCGTCCTGGTCTTTCATGGGCTCTTTCGGCTGGGCGAGTGTGGTAATTATGCACGATCCCCGGATGACATTGACTTGCGTCATGGAAATGACATTCGGCTGTCATTTTCCTGACATATTAGACAAGTACGCTGGAGTCGTCTTGATCACAGGGGATGAAACCATGCAGAACATAGTCGCATCAAACGAAGCCAAGGCCCGGCCGGTCCAACTGGTGCTGAGCCAGGCCACGACCGCTGCAGAGTTGCGCGAAGTCCAGCGTTTGCGTTACAAGGTGTTTATCGAGACCATGGGTTTGACGTCGCTGGCCAACGCCGATGGTCTCGACAGCGACGAATTCGACGCGCACTGCGATCATTTGATCGTGCGCGACGCCGATACCCTGAAAGTGGTGGGCACCTACCGCGTGCTGAGCGCGGCAAAGGCAGCCAAGATCGGCCGCCTGTATTCGGAAAACGAGTTCGACCTGAGCCGCCTGAAGAACCTGCGCGGACGCATGGTCGAAGCGGGCCGCGCCTGCATTCACCCGAAATACCGGGGCGGCAGCGTGATCATGCTGCTGTGGTCCGGCCTGGCCGAGTACATGCGCCGCGAGCGCTGCGACTACCTGGTCGGCTGCGCCAGCATCAGCCTGGCCGATGGCGGCCATAACGCCGTCGCCGTGTACCAGGCGCTGGCCGAAAAGCACATGGCCCCAAGCGAATACCGCGTCACGCCGCACCTGCCTTTCCCCATCCACCAGGTGGAAGCGGCGCACAAGCCGCAGGTGCCGCCGCTGATCAAGGGCTATCTGCGTTCGGGCGCCTGGATTTGCGGCGAACCGGCCTGGGACCCTGATTTCGAAAGCGCCGACATGTTCATGATGATGCCGCTGGCGAATTTGGACGAGCGCTATGCGCGCCATTATGGCGTGGTGCCTGGCTAAGAGCGGGAAGTGAGGACTGCAGCTGGCTGGCCAGCGCCTGCACGGCGCTGCGCAAGCCGGTTTCCGCGCCGTCGGGCGGCAGCAGTTCGAGCAGGAAGCGCAGCGGCGCCGTGATCGCCTCGGGTTCGCCGATGCTGCCGTGGCGCCGCACGGCGTCGTGGTACAGGGCCAGGAAGGCGGTGCGCGCGGAGGCGTCGAAAGGCTGGCCGTCCGGCGCCTGCCACAGGGCCGCCAGCAGGGCGGCGCGCACGGGGGCGCCGGCGTCGATGGCGCGGTGTTCATCCGCGTGGCGCTGGCGCGCATAGGCGATGGCGTCGTGCAGCAGGTCGCCCAGCTGCGGATCGAGCGCGCGCCAGGCGCCGCTGTCGCCATGGGCTTTCAACAGCAGGGCGCCCGCCAGCACCTGGAAAATCAGGTCGCAGTCGGCCACGCCGCTGCGCCGCCGCGCTTCTTCCAGCGCGGCCAGGCAGGCGTCCGTCATGGCGCGCAGGGCGGGCGCGCCGGAGCTTCCTGCGCGGCAGGCCAGGCGCGCCTGCAAGGCCCAGTAGCGGCCCAGCAGGGCCAGGCGCTGCGCCGTGGGCGCCAGCGCCACCAGCAGGTCGATATGCTGTTTTCCATCCTGCAGCAACTGCCGTCCCTGTGGCATATCCGGCACGGCCGGCACCTCGATGCCGGCGCCCGCATCGAGGCCGCACAGGGCCGCGCCCTGGCGTATTTCCAGTTCCGCCCAGTGCGCCAGCGCGCGCAAGCCCACCTTGCCGTCGGCCGCGCTGTGCGCCGCCCGGTAGTGTTCGATGGCGCGCAGGGTGTTCTCCAGGCCGCCGAGGCCGGCCCGCGTGGCGGCCATGTTTTCGCGGATGTCGGCGCAGCCGAAGAAGCGGGCGCGCACGGCTTCCTCGATGCTGCCCAGCTTTTCCTCGATGGCCGCGCGGCGCGCCGCATCGGTGCCCGCCAGGCGCGCGTGCAGGGTTTCCAGGTCGGCCAGCAGGTGGCCGTGGTAGTGGTAGTCGGGCGCTTGCCAGGGCCGGCTCTGCGTGTTCGGGAAGCGGTAGCGGTCGTCGCCATACGCCTGGTAGGCGCCCCAGGTGTTCGACGCCGGGAACTGCAGGTACGCCGCCTCGCGCGCCAGGCGCACGGCGTCGCCGAAATATTCGCCGCTCAGCATGGCGTGATAAAAGCTGTGCGCGAAGATGCTGGCCGCCTGGTCGTCGATGCGCCAGCCGGCCGCGATCACCGCCTGCGAGCCCATTTCGATGAAGGCCGTGGCCAGGCTGGCGGCCAGTTTCGACCACGGTGCGATGGCGTCCGGGCGCATGTCGCCCAGGTGGCAGCAATTGATGAAGACGAATTGCGGCACGCGCTTCAATTTGCCCACCTGCGCCGCCGTCAGCCGCGTCTTCGGCCCCAGCACCAGGCCCGTATGGGCGATGCCGGGGCCCGCCACTTCGCCATGGCCGGCCAGGTGGATGGCGAAATAGCGCTCGTCGAACAGGTGCACCAGCACGCGCTGCGCCTGCGGGCGCAGCAGCTCGCGCACCTGGTAGCCGTACGCGCCGAACATGCGCGCCACGTCCTGCGCCTCGGCCTGCGCGGCGGGCAGCTCGGGCAGGCCGGAATCGGTGTCGCCGATCACCAGCACGCTGTTGCTGGGCGGGCTGACGGCCGATGGCTGCTCGCGCAGGCTGGCCAGCTGGCGCACCATGCCGATGCGCGTCGACAGCGGGCTTTCCTCGCTGCCCGCCTCGTCGCGCATCAGCTCCCACGGATAGATGGCGGCGCTCTGGTCGACGGCCAGGATTAGGCCGCGCATCTCGGGGATGGCCGCCTTCAGGCCATTGGGCAGCATCAGTTCATACAGCGCGCGCGACAGGCCCGGCTGGTCGGTGGTGTTGTCGGTGGCGTCCATGATCAGGCCATCGACGGCTTGCCGCTGGTTCGGCTCCTCGTCGACGCTGTTGTGGGCGCGGTCCGTCAGCACGGTGAAGCGCAGGGCGCCGGAGAGGTCGGCGGCGACGATCTGCACGCGGCGCCAGCCATTGTCTCCGCTCAGGCTGGGCAGGATGCGCCGGTAGCCGCCGGGGCTGTGGCGGATGCGCTGCTCGAACGTGAAGCTGCCCTGGTAGCGCGCCTCGGCCATGATCTGCTCGATGGCCATGGCTGCGGCGATGGCGCGCGCCTCCGACTGTTCGTAGATGGCGATGTGGCCGATGCGGCAAGCCATGCCCGCGTCTTCCAGGCGCCGGTTGGCACTGCGCGCGCCGTCGAGCAGGGCCCGCGCGCACAGGGCGATACTCAAGCCGCCATAGCCGGAGCCGGACAGCAGGCTGGCCACGCGCAGGCCGTGCTCTCCCATCGGCGGCGCGGCCGCATGGCCGGCGGCGCGCACCTGCAGGCAGACGCACGCGTATTCGAGCAAGCCGCCGGCAAAGGCGCGCGCCAGTTCGCCCGGCGTCAGCTCACCCAGCGCGCCCAGTCCGATGACGATGGCGCCGCCGGGCCGGCGCGCCGCATCGGGCTGCAGCACCACCAGGGCGGAGTCGGGGCGCTGCGGAAAGCGTCCCAGCGCGTGGATTTCCTGCAGCTTGCCCGCCAGCAGCCGGTCGAGAAAACTCATGCTGCCGCGCAGCGATTCGGCGGCGTAGCAGCCGCTCATGACGGGCGCGTCGGCCGAGGCCATGCTGCCGTGGATGATGGATAGGCTCAGCTGCGGCGCGCGGCTCTCCGGCGCGATGGCGGGACCGGCGGCGCCGAGGGCGGCGTCGAGCAATTCCTGCGGCTGCGGGTACAGCGGCGTGGCGTCGGGGGCGTACGGATGGAAGCGGGGCGGGGCGCCGCCAGGCGCGTGCGGCGGGTGCCGCGGCAGGGCTGCGGCCTGGCCGCTGTCGAGCAGTTGCGCGATGGCCGGGTAGTATTCCTTTTGCAGCAGCAGGTCGCCATGCGCCACCGGCAGGTAGCAGGCCGCCACGCCGTCCGGTACCGCGCCTTGCCAGGCCGTGCGGCCATCGCCGTCCGGCGACCAGGCTGTCTCGATGCCGCCGTCGCGCAGGCGTAGCGCCACCGGCGTATCGGCGCAGCCGGCCAGGTAGCTGCAGTGGCGGGCGTCGGGCGGGGCCGCTTCCAGCAGGGCCACGGTGGCGCGCGCCGCGGCCAGCGCCTGGGCCTCGGGCGCCTGCCAGCCGCCGGGCAGGCCCGCCTGCGCGTCGCCGGAGGCCAGCTGCGCCCAGGCGCCGGCGTCGAAATAATCGATGCCGCCCGGCTGCGGCCACGGTAACATGTCCAGCACGCCGGGAAAGGCGCGCACGAAGCCGAGAAACTGGCGCCGCGTGTGCTTCCAGCCTATCCAGCACGCCAGCATCTGCACCAGCCGGTCGCGCCCCAGCAGCACTTGCACCATCGCCTGTGTGCCGCGGTTGGCCGTGCCCACCTGCAGCAGGCGGCTGCCGGGCAGGGCGCCGAAGCGCTGCCAGCGGTCTTTCAGGGCCAGGCGCGCCACCAGCCCGCCCATGCCGTGGGCAACGATGCGCAGCGGCTGGCCGCGCTGTTCGGCGTCGCGCATGGCCTCGTCGAGCACGGGCAGGAAGGCGTTGCCGGAGTGCTGCAGCGACAAGCGCCAGTCATAGGCAAAGGGCCGCACTTCCTGGCTTTGCGCGAGAAAGCGGGCAAACGGTTCATAGCAGGATTCGACCCAGCCGGCGCTGACGATGTGCGGCTGGCCCACGGCCAGGCGTTCGATGCGCCCTTCGACCAGGTTGACGGGGTCGAACCAGATGCGGTTGCTGCCCACTTGCAGGTGGCTGCCCATGATGTCGGGCAGCAGCAGCACGATGGGCGCGTGCGCGCGCCGTTTCGGCACTTCGCCGCCGCGCGCCAGCGGGCCGTGCTCGATGCCGGGCAGCGGCAGGTAGGCTGTCTCGTCGCCGGTGAGCGCCTGCACGGCGGCCAGGCCGGACGGCACGCGCTCGAAATAGTTGAGGTGGTGCGCCTGCGGCCCGCGCAGTAGCAGTTGTCGCACGGGCGTGCTGCGCGTGGCGCCGCCGGCCATCGAGGCGCAATTGACCACCAGGTCGTTCTGTCCGCCATACAGCTGGTCGTCGAGGCAGTCGCCCAGCCAGCCCAGCAGGCTATCGCCGCTGCACGCGCCGGCCAGCACATGCAGCGGGCTGGCCACGCGCACGTCGGGCGCATTGAGCAGCGCCACCAGCGGCGAGTCGGGCATCATCGCTTCCAGGCCCGGCAGGATGCGCGCGTCGCAGCGCTGCTGCACCACGGCCAGCAGGAAGGCCATGGCGCCATCGGGCAGGCCGCCGTGGAGCAGCAGGTTGAACATCGCGCTGGCCCAGCGGTCGAGGCGGCCCGACATCAAGGTGGTGCCGCGCGCCGGGCAAGCCACGCGCACGAAGCGGGCGATGCGGATGGCGCGCGTCTTCAGCTCCATGCTCAAGTCGCGCAGGCGCGCCGCATCCCCGTCGTAGCCGCCGCGTCCGCCCAGCCGCGCTTGCGCCGTGAAGTGGTCGATATCGTGGCTGTTGAACGCTTCGCCGCCCACCGTGTTTTCGCTCAGCCGCTCCAGGCCGTCGCCCGCCAGGTCGACGGCGCCGCGGCTGTCGATGCGCTGCGCCCGCGCCAGCAATTCGCCCACCAGGCCGCCGCGCGAATGGCTCAGCAAGTGCAGCACGGCGCCGTGCGGCAACTGGCGCACGAGGGCCAGCGCGTTCTCGATGGGGCTGTCGCTGAGGCTGCGGTGCTCATAGCCATAGATGCGGTTGCCGTACTGCGCCGCCAGTTGCGGCGCCAGGCCGTTGCGCCACAGGCCGGCAAAGCTGCGCTGGGTCGACGAAGCCGTGCCGTGCAACAGCAGCAGCAGCGGTTCCGGTCCGGCGGGCAGGCTGGCGACGGCCGTCATGCTGCCCGCCTCGATGCCGCAGCGGTACAGGCCCAGGCGTTGTTCCAGCTGTCGGTCCTGGAAGGCGCCCGCCGCCGCCAGCGCCGTCATGGCGGCGCCGCCGCAGCGGTACACGCGCACGGCGCGCAGCATCCAGGCGCCCAGGCCGTCGCGGCTGGCGCCGGGCGGCGGGCGCGCCGCCTGCGGGCGCAAGGCCAGTCCCACTTCGATGCTGGCGGGCGCGCCGTCGCGCGCCAGCGTGGCCGGCCCCAGGTAGCGTGGCAGATCCAGGCTGCCGGCGAGCAGCGAACTGCCGTCGCACAGCAGCAGTTGCACGACGTCGTCCGGGCCGATATCGAGGGCGATGCGGCAACTGCCGATGCCGCGCGCGCCGGACAGCACATGGGTCTGGCTATGCCAGCCGGGCGCGGCGGGGCAGTCGCCGGCGCTGGCGAGGGGATCGCGCGTGAGCGTCAGGCGCAGCACGGGCGGCGCAAGGGGATCGCTGGACATGCGGTTGGGATCGCTGGTTAAAAGCTGACCTTGATGCCTGCGCGGACCATGCGTGTTGTGTCAGATCAAGTTTGAGTGGAAATGCAGGGGAGAAGCTGGGAGGGCGCTGGAAGGCAGAGAAACGGTCAGCATGGTTTGGGCTGGGTCTCTTCGCTATCGTGTCCGGATGCGGTGCGGTGAACGAACTACGCGAATTGTATGGCAAAAGTTCATGGCGCCGGGAACCTGGGTGCCTGGCATGGCATTACAACAGCGGGTAACTCAATGGACTGGCGTGGCGGACAGTTCCTTCAGTTCGCGGATGGTGATGTCCGATTTTTCATGCATGCGCAATAAAATCGTTGCACCGACCGACAGTTTGCCGTGACGAATCTTGCTGATGATGGGAGGCTGCACTTCCAGTACACGGCACAGTTCCGCATCATTTTTCAGGTTCATCTTCTCGATCAGGGTGTCGAGCAGCTTGTTGGGCACAAAACTCGATGGTTCGAGCGCACGCGCCCGGTTCATCGCTTCAATCATTTCCAGCTTCTTTTGCCGAACGTTCATTTACTCCTCCTTCAGGTTATGCAAGGGACGAGACCACTTTGGGTGGTCCCGGCTATAGTTCGTCATCGCAGTACGGCTGTCTGGGTGACGTAGTACAACATTCGCGTTAAAACATTGATAACCAGGCAAGTGTTTTCAATAATACTACGATAACAAAACTTGTGACAGATGGTCAGTTAAATTAACTGATTGTTTGATCAATTTGGTTGACGATTGTTGTATTTTGTAGTCCGCTTTTGGTCAATATCATGGTTCTGTCCGCCATTTCGGCGGCGGCCAGCGAATGCGTGACCATGATCGCGCAACTGCCGTTGGCCTTGATTTCGGCGCGCAGCAATTGCAGGATGCTGTGTGCCGTGTCCGGGTCGAGGTTGCCGGTAGGCTCGTCGGCCAGCACCAGCGCCGGCTTGTGCACGAGCGCGCGGGCAATGGCCACGCGCTGCATTTCACCGCCGGACAATTGCTGCGGAAAGTCGCCGCCGCGTCCGCCCAGGCCGACCGCCTCGAGCATGCTGGCGGCACGCTCCTGGGGCAGTCCGTTGAGCAGCAGCGGCAGGGCCACGTTTTGCAGCAGGGTCAGGTGCGGCAAGACGTGGAAAGCCTGGAAAATAAAGCCCATGCGGGCGCGACGCAGCCGGGTGGCGGCGGCGTCATCGAGGCTGGACATGGCAATGCCGTCCACCAGGATAGGGTGCGCTTCGGCACCCGCGTCGGGCGTATCGAGGCCGGCGATCAGGTTCAGCAAGGTCGACTTGCCCACGCCCGAGTCGCCCATGATGGCGATGAATTCCCCTGCCTTGAAACGGCAGGAAATGTTGGCCAGCACGGGACGGGCATTGGCATAGGACTTCGACAGATGGCGCAATTCGAGCATGGTGTTAACGGCTATCGTAAAGGGAGGCACGCGGGGGAGAGGGGGGCCTGGGAACTGCAAAGGGGCGCGGATTGTTTGGCCGGCAATGTGTAGTATACGACAGGCTTATGCTTTTTGCTTGGCAATACCACTTTTGCGTGCACGCCGCCGATATGGACCCTAAGTTACCTGCCGCACGGCTGGCTTGCGCGGATTCCGTTATGATGGAAAAAAGTCATCGGCAAGGCGCCCGCCAAGCACTACGGCAGGGGCGGCGCGCCCGGTGGCCGACCGTGCAAGCCTTTCGTGAAACTAGTGAACCTAACATTGACGACGCCAGCCCATGACCATGCCACTTGCGCAACAGCAGTCCGATTTCCGCTCCGCCGGCCACGCTGCGGCGGCCAGCGCCACTCCTGCCACGATAGCCGAGATCAGCAGCGGCCTGCTGGCGCGCCAGGCCTGGACCTCGCCCAAGTACCTGTACGACGCGCTCGGTTCGAAACTGTTCGAAGCCATCTGCGCCTTGCCCGAGTACTATCCGACGCGCACGGAAGCGGCCATCTTCGCCCGCCACGGCGCCGAGATAGCGCATGCCGTGGGGCCGGGCAGCACCATGATCGACCTGGGCGCGGGCAATTGCGCCAAGGCCGCCAGCCTGTTCCCGCTGCTGCACCCGGCCCAGTACGTGGCCGTGGATATTTCCTACGATTTCCTCAGTGAATCGCTGAGCCGGCTGCAGCAGCGCTTTCCGCACATCGAGATGACGGGCCTGGGCCTGGATTTTTCCAGCCGCCTGGACTTGCCCGACAGCGTGCGCGAGGCGCGGCGCCTGTTCTTCTATCCCGGCTCGTCGATCGGCAATTTTGCCCCAGAGCAAGCGACCGCCTTCCTGCGCCGCCTGCGCGCGAATGCGGATGGCGATGGCGGCCTGCTGATCGGCGTCGACCTGATCAAGGACGACGCCATCCTCGACGCCGCCTATGACGACGCGCTGGGCGTCACGGCCGCCTTCAACCTGAACATGCTGCGCCACGTGAACGGGCTGATCGGCGCCGATTTCGACGTGCGCGCGTGGCAGCACCACGGCTTTTTCAATGCCGACGAGCGCCGCGTCGAAATGCACCTGGAAGCGCGCAGCGAACAAGTTGTCCATTGGAAAGGTGGCCAGCGGCGCTTCGCGAAAGGCGAGCGCATCCATACGGAAGACAGCTACAAATACACGCGCGCCACCTTCGTCGGCTTGCTGGAGCAGGCAGGATTTTCCACCGTGCAAGTCTGGACGGACCCGCAGCAGTGGTTTGCCGTCATTTACGCACGCGTGATTCGCGACTAAAAGGCGACGATGCTGATCGATCATTACCATCAAGTGCGCCAGCATTCTCTGCGGCTGGCCGAACCCCTGTCCGACGAGGATTGCGGCGCGCAATCGATGCCGGACGCCAGTCCCGTGAAGTGGCACCTCGCGCATACCACCTGGTTTTTCGAAACGTTTATCCTGGAAAGCATGGAAGCGGCGTTCGCGCCTTTCCACCCGGCCTTCCGCGTGCTGTTCAATTCGTATTACAACGGCGTGGGCGAGAAGCACCCGCGCGCCCAGCGGGGCTTGCTGACGCGCCCCGGCATGGATGTCGTGCGCGCCTACCGGGCCAATGTCGATGCGCGCATCGCGCGCCTGCTGGCGGGCGAACTGGCGCGCGACGAGCGCGAACGGCTGACCATGCTGCTGGCGCTGGGGCTCGAGCACGAGCAGCAGCACCAGGAGTTGCTGTTGACGGATGTCAAGCATCTGCTGGCGCAGAGCGCCCTGTTTCCCGCCTACCTGGAGCGCGGGGACAGCGGGCTTGCGCCAGCGCAAGAACACGCGCAGCCCACGGCCTGGCTCGCCTTCGACGGCGGCCTGGCGCAGATCGGGCATGCGGGCGACGGCTTTTGCTTCGACAATGAATTGCCGCGCCATCCGCAATACGTGGCGCCCTTCGAACTGGCCAGCGCGCTGGTGACGAATGGCGACTATCTCGCCTTCATCGAGGCGGGCGGCTACCGCACGGCGCACCTGTGGCTGGCCGAAGGCTGGGACTGGGTGCGCAGCGGGCAGTTGCAATGCCCGCTGTACTGGCAGCGCGATGACGCCGGCCGCTGGCAGGAATTCACCTTGTTCGGCTTGCGGCCGCTCGATCTCCAGGCGCCGGCCACGCACCTGTCCCTGTTCGAGGCGGACGCCTATGCGCACTGGGCCGGCGCGCGCCTGCCGACGGAAGCGGAGTGGGAGGTGGCGGCGCAAGGCGTCGCCGTGGAAACGGGCCAGCTGCACCCGGCCGCCGGTGCGCCGGGCGCAGGCTTGCGGCAAATGTTCGGCCACTGCTGGCAGTGGACCAGCAGCAGCTACGCGCCGTATCCGGGCTACCGCACGGCGCCCGGGGCGCTCGGCGAATACAACGGCAAGTTCATGCTGAATCAATATGTGTTGCGCGGTTCGTCGTGCGCCACGCCGGCCGGGCATGCGCGCGCCAGCTACCGCAATTTCTTCCCGGCCGGTGCGCGCTGGCAATTTTCCGGCATCCGCCTGGCGCGCCAGGTGGAATAAGCGGCTTAGTGCAGGCGCGGAACGGACGGGGCAGGGCGGCTTGGCGCCTGGCCTCCAGGGCTCTGTTCCAGCTTGAACTGGCTGACGAGGGTTTCCAGGTCGCCCGCCTGTTCATGCATGGCAGCCGCAGCCGCGGCCGCTTCCTCGACCAGGGCCGCGTTTTGCTGCGTCGTCTGATCCATCTGCATGATGGCCGCATTGATTTGCTCGATGCCTTCGCTTTGCTCGTGGTTGGCGACGCTGATTTCACCGACGATGGCGCTGACCCGGCCCACGCTGGCCACCACTTCATCCATTGTCGCGCCGGCCTGGCTGACCAGCTGCGCGCCCTGGTCGACCCGGCTGACGGAGTCGGCAATGAGTTCCTTGATTTCCTTGGCGGCCGCCGCCGAGCGCTGCGCCAGGTTGCGCACTTCGGAAGCCACGACGGCGAAGCCCCGTCCCTGTTCGCCGGCCCGTGCCGCCTCGACGGCCGCGTTCAGGGCCAGGATGTTTGTCTGGAAGGCGATGCCGTCGATGACGGCGATGATGTCGACGATCTTGCGCGACGAGGCATTGATGGCGTCCATGGTGCCGATCACTTCCGCCATGGCCGAGCCGCCGCGCTGCGCGATGGCCGATGCCGAGCGGGCCAGGCTGTCGGCCTGGCGCGCATTGTCGCTATTGCTGCGCACGGTACCCGTCATCTCGATCATCGAGGAGGCCGTCTCTTCCAGCGCGCTCGCCTGCGCTTCCGTGCGGGCCGACAGGTCGGCATTGCCGCTGGCAATCTGGCTCGACGCCACGGCGATCGTGCCCGTACCGCCGCGCACCTGGCCCACCAGGGTGGCCAGGTTGGTGTTCATGTCGCGCAGCGCCTGCAGCAGCTGGCCCGCTTCATCCTTGCCGTCGGCCACGATTTTACTGCTCAGGTCGCCTCCGGCCACGGCTTGCGCCACGCGCAAGGCATACGCAATCGGCGTGGTGATCGAGCGCGTGACCCACCAGGCAAAGAGCACGCCCAGCAGCAGGGCGGCCGTGCCCAGGCTGGCCATCAGCACATTGGCGGCGGAAATATTCTGCTTGATTTGCTGGCCGCCATGCACGACCACGCCGCGCTGGATTTCATTCAGGTGGTTGACCGTCTTTTGCAGTTGGTTCAGGGCGGGCAGGGTGTCGTCGCGCACGTGCACGGCCGCTTCCGCGCGCTGTCCCGCCACCAGCAGCTTGTCGGCCTGGCTGAACGACACGACATAGGCCTTGCGCTGCTGCTTCAGGGTGGCCAGCAGTTCCTTGCCTTCAGGCAGCACGATCAGGCGGTCGAGCACGACCAGCGCATCGGTGATGGTGGCCTTGTTGGCGTCGATTTCGCCGTGGATGGCGTTGGCGCGGGCCGGATCTTCATGGATGAACAGTTCCAGCACCAGTGCCGCGTTCGAACGCGTGGTACTGCGGATGGTGGCGATGGCGTCGGCCTTGGCCCAGTCTTTCTCGATGATGGCTTCGCTGAGCGCACCGATCTTGTCCAGGCGCAGCAGGCCCGTGCCCACCAGCACTGCCATCAGCAGCAGCACCATGCCAAAACCGGCACCCAGGCGCACGCCTATCTTCATATCCGTTAATTTCATACTGATTCCCTCGGTAGCTAATGATCTGTCTCCGGTGGTCTTGTTATGAAACAATTATACGGCGGGTGATACCTGATTTGCACTACTAATTGCCCTATAGAAATGAAAAAGCGGCACGGCGATCAAGCCGTACCGCTTTTTCTCCCTCTGGAGCGTGCCGAAATTGCTTAGGCGGCGCTGGCGGCCACGTCGGCCGCTGTTGTTTTTTCGGCTTCCGTTTGCCCGATGCGGCGGTTCACGGCGGACAGCACGGCCTTGAACGAGGCGGTGACGATATTGCTGTCGATGGCGGCGCCGAACAGGGTCGGGCCGTTGTCGAGGCGCAATTCCACGTAGCAAGCCGCTTGCGCATTGGCGCCGGAGCCGATCGAATGCTCATGGTAATCCATCAGCTTGATGTCCAGGCCCAGCGCATTGACGAAGGCATCGATGGGACCGTTGCCGCCGCCTTGCAGGGCCAGCGGCGTCTGGCGGTGCGACAGGCTGATGTCGATCTGCACGGATTCGTCGCTGCTCGTGTCTTCCACCATGCGGTGCGAAGCGTAGGCGTACGGCGCCGTCTGCTCCAGGTATTCGCGCTGGAAGATGTCGTGGATATCCTGCGCGGCGATTTCGCGGCCCGTGGCGTCGGCCACGGCTTGCACGGCGCGCGAGAATTCGATCTGCAGGCGGCGCGGCAAGACCAGACCGTATTCCTGTTCCAGCAAGTACGCCATGCCGCCCTTGCCGGACTGGCTGTTGACGCGGATCACGGCGTCGTAGCTGCGGCCCAGGTCGGCCGGGTCGATCGGCAGGTACGGCACTTCCCAGATGGCGCCGGCTTCTTGCTTGGCGAAACCTTTCTTGATCGCATCCTGGTGCGAACCGGAGAAGGCCGTGAACACGAGGTCGCCCGCATACGGGTGGCGCGGGTGGACAGGCAACTGGTTGCACTCTTCCACGCACTTGCGCACGGTATCGATGTCGGAGAAATCCAGGCCCGGGTGCACGCCTTGCGTGTACAGATTCATCGCCAGGGTGACCAGGTCGACGTTGCCGGTGCGCTCGCCATTGCCGAACAAACAGCCTTCCACGCGGTCGGCGCCCGCCATCACGGCCAGTTCGGCCGACGCGACGGCCGTGCCGCGGTCATTATGCGGGTGCACGCTGATGATGATGGAATCGCGGCGCGCCAGCTTGCGCGACATCCATTCGATCTGGTCCGCATACACGTTGGGCGTGCTGCATTCCACGGTCGATGGCAGGTTGATGATCATCTTGTTGGCCGGCGTCGGCTTCCAGATGGCGCTGACGGCGTCGCAGATATGCTTGGAGAAATCGAGTTCCGTGGTGGAAAACGATTCCGGCGTGTATTCAAAACCCCATTCCGTTTCCGGATGCTGCGCCACCAATTGCTTCACGAGGGTGGTGCCGGTGGTGGCGATATTCGTGATTTCTTCGCGCGACATGCCGAACACGACCTTGCGGAACACGGGCGCCACGGAGTTGTACAGGTGGACGATGGCGCGCTTGGCGCCGACGACGGATTCCACCGTGCGGCGGATCAGCTCTTCGCGCGACTGGGTCAGCACGATGATGGTGACGTCGTCCGGGATGCGGCCTTCATCGACGAGCTTGCGGACGAAATCGAAATCCGTCTGCGATGCCGATGGGAAACCCACTTCGATTTCCTTCAGGCCGATGGCGATCAGCATGTCGAAGAACCGCAGCTTCTTTTCCGCGCTCATCGGCTCGATCAGCGACTGGTTGCCGTCGCGCAAGTCGGTGCTCATCCAGATAGGCGGTTTGCTGATGATCTGGTTCGGCCATTGACGGTCGGTCAATTTGACGGGAGGAAAGGCGCGGTATTTGGAAGCTGGGTTTTGCAACATCATGATCGGGTACTCCTGAAGATAGGGGGAAATCAATGGTTGTGGCGCAAGCTTGCCGGGCGGCCACGCAACACTAGGCCAGGCAAGCGATCGGTAGCGATAGCAGTGCAGCGACGATGCCAGCGGGGGCGGTCGCAGTGGGGATTACGTGTACGAATGGGGATGGTGCAAACATCATCAAACCTTCCAGGGTTTTTGAAACACGCCGGCGTGTGGCCAGGCGAAGCAATGCGGCAAACTTATGCGCGTGCTAGTAGTAGTCGCGATAGCGACAGCAGGGAAGGGGAGGAATGTTTGAAGGAGGACATGCACTTAATGTACGGGAAATCAGGCGGGGCTGTCAAGCGTTTCCGTTCTACACGTAATGCACGTGCGCCGCCCCGTCCGGCGCATCTTGCGCCATGCGCGCCAGGATGCGCTGCAGGATGGCCGCTTCGTCGGGCAGGCGCGCGGCGAAGGCTGGCCAGCCGCGCAGCTCCAGTTGTTGCGGCATGTCCACCAGGCCCGTGATGGCATCGTGGAAAGCATCCCAGTTCATGCCATAGAAGGAAGGAAAACCCAGCGCGGCGGCCAGCGCCGCGTGCAGCTGGCGCGGCGAGTTGATATCGCTCAAGTCGATTGACACAAGGGTTGGTCTCTTCACACTATTCCCTTGAGCAAGTTCTGCAGGTTGGCACGCATGCCGGCGACCACCGTTTCGTGCCGTTCCAGGATAGCGGGCGCATCCTGGAATGGCGCCGGGTCCAGATACAGGCGCGGCAAGTCGGCCACGGCCACGCCGCGCGGGCCGCCGCGCAGGATGTCGTCCGCATGCTGCTGGATCGAGTTGACGGCCGCCTGGATGCGCGGCGTCGCCGACGCGGCCAGGCAGGCGGCCAGCGCGGCGTCGAGGTCGGCGCGCGCGGGCGCCTGCGGCAGCACGGGGGCGGCGATCTGTTCCAGCGGCGACATGTTGACGGCCGGCTTGCGGTAGGCGAGCAAGGTGTCGAGCGCCATCAGCCGGTGCGGGCCGCCGCGCTGCAGCCAGTCCAGGATGCGTGGCCACGGCGTGCCCAGCAGCGCCGCCGCCACGCCCCATTGTCCCGCCACGGGCGAGCCCACATTGGCGTCGATCCAGGCGAGGGCGGCCGGATTGCCCGTGTAGGCCAGCAAGGTGGCGTTCGACGAGCGCAGCGCGGGCGCCTGCGTGGCGAGGATGGTGGTCAGCCAGGCGAGGGCGCCGTCGGGCTGCTGCTGCGATAGCTGTTGCGCAAACGGGTCGCTCAGGGCGCGGCTGTCGGAAAATTGATATGCGTCGGACATGTTCTGTGATTCGGCGAGTGAGAAGAGTTTATAGGTTGACTGCCTGCCAGGCCAGGGGCAGGGTTGAGCAAGCAGGGTTGAGCAATACACCGGACGCTGCGACGCCGGAGGGTTGGCTGCTACTGCGCCGATTTTTGGCAGCGTGCGGAAAAGTGCATGGTGGCGCTGTTTTCAAACGGGGAATTGATCTCGCCCTTTACCTCCTTCAATTTGCCGCTAAAGCGCATGGTCAGCGGGCCGCTGGCCGGTCCCGCGTCATACGTGCACGCCAGGTTGTAGCCGCTTTGCCGGCAGTCGTAGAAGTTGCTCGCCTTGCCGCGCTCGTCAACCATGAGGGTGCCTTGCGCCCCGTGCTGGTCGGGGGCGTCAAAGCTGAGTGCTATCGTGTGCTCCCCCGGATCCATGGGCATCTGCAAGTTCCCCGTACAGGTAAAGCCCGCCATTTTCTCCGCGATGTTATTGGCACCCTGTGTCGCCGCGACGGCGTTGGCGCCGGCCGCACCCAGCAGGGCGGCAGCGAGCAGGCATGGATGGGCGATGAGGCGTAACAGGTCTGTTTTCATAAGCCGATCAATATAGGTTGGCTTGCGGCGCCAGGCTGGTGCGCGCAATAAATTATATTAAAAACAACATTAATGATGCGGTAAGCCAGGCGCCAGTCTAGCAGCCGCAGTGGCGCGCACGATTCGGAATCTTGTTATTTATTAACATTTAAGGCGGCCTTCAGTGCGGGCGGCCCCGCTTGCGCTACAATCGGCTCTCCTTTGTTGCCACTGCCGCGCGCGGTTCTCATTCTCCACCATGTTCCCTAAACGCCTGACCCTGCTTGCCCTGGCCGCCTTTGCGCTGGCCGGCTGCGAAACCACCGCCCCGAAACCTATCCAGGTATTGACGCCACCCGAGCCCATCGTCGTCACGCCGCGCAAGATCAAGATCGGCCTGGCCCTGGGCGGCGGCGCGGCGCGCGGTTTCGCGCACATCGGCGTGATCAAGGCGCTCGAATCGCAGGGCATCAACGCGGACATCGTCACGGGCACCAGCGCCGGCAGCGTGGTGGGCGCCATGTATGCGGCGGGCAATTCCGGCTTTGCCCTGCAAAAGATGGCGTTCGACATGGACGAGGCAGCCATTTCCGACTGGGCCTTGCCCTTGTTCGGCAAGTCGTCCGGCGTGCTGAAAGGCGAAGCGCTGCAAAGCTATGTCAACAAGGCCGTGGGCGGCGTGCCGCTGGAAAAACTGAAAATTCCGTTTGGCGTGGTGGCGACCGACCTCAAAAATGGCCAGCCGATCCTGTTCCAGCGCGGCAACACCGGCATGGCCGTGCGCGCCTCGTCGGCCGTGCCCGGCGTGTTCCAGCCCGTGACGATCGCGGGCCACACCTATGTCGATGGCGGCCTCGTCGCTCCCGTGCCCGTGCGCTTTGCGCGCGACATGGGCGCCGATTTCATCATCGCCGTGAATATTTCGTCGCAAACGGATACGCAAAAGGCCATCAGCTCGATGGAAGTGCTGATGCAGACCTTCGCCATCATGGGCCAGCGCATCAACCAGTTCGAGCTCAAGGATGCGGACGTGGTGATCCAGCCCAGCCTGGGCACCATGAAGGGCAACGATTTCAACAGCCGCAACCAGGCGATCCTGGCGGGCGAGCAGGCGACCTTTGCCGTGATGGCGCAGCTCAAGCAAAAGCTGAAAGCCAAGCGCGAGCAGTAGGGGATAGCGCTGCTGCGCATTTCGTATACAATTTTGATTCAACATAACAAGGATGCACCATGCAATCGAAACCGATTTTGACCCTGGACGACGTAAAGAAAATCGCTGCCGCCGCCGAAGCGGAAGCGGTCAAGAATAACTGGGCGGTCACGATCGCCATCGTCGACGACGGCGGCCACCTGCTGTGGCTGCAGCGCATGGATGGCGTGGCGCCGATCTCGTCGCACATCGCCCCATCGAAAGCCAAGACGGCCGCGCTGGGCCGCCGCGAATCGCGCATCTATGAAGAGATGATCAACGGCGGTCGCGTCTCGTTCCTGAGCGCGCCGGAAATCGACGGCTTGCTGGAAGGCGGCGTGCCCATCGTGTTCGACGGCCACTACGTGGGCGCCGTCGGCGTCTCGGGCGTCAAGTCGGCGGAAGATGCGCAAATCGCGAAAGCGGGCATTGCCGCCCTGACGGCCTAAGTAGTAGCCGCAGTTGCAGAACCAGCCGCCCCGCGCAAGCCGGGCGGCTTTTTTCATGGGGCGGGGGATTTATGCTGCTGCGCAAAAAAATGCCGCCGATTCCGAGTTTTCTTCCTTGTGGAAAAGCTTCCTTTTGGTTATAATTCAAAGGTTTAGCCAATCACACATATACCGTAGCGACTACCCATCCCCTCATTCAAAATGACCGTTGAAACACCCTGAGTGCATCTGGCTCGGGTATCTAGGCGGTCGGTCTGACGTGGCGCAGCTACGGTAACTTTATCAGGAGTTGCCCTTGCCGCCATTTTTTTCTGGCCCTGCCGTTCCAGCCATATTAGCGCTTGCTGATGGAACGATCTTTAAAGGTTTTTCGATCGGTGCCGCCGGTCATACCACGGGCGAGGTTGTTTTCAACACCTCGATGACCGGGTATCAGGAAATCCTTACCGACCCAAGCTATTGCCGCCAGATGGTCACCCTGACCTATCCGCATATCGGCAATACGGGCGTCAATCCGGAAGACGTCGAATCTTCCAAGGTTCACGCCGCTGGCCTCATCATCCGCGATCTGCCGTTGCTGGCATCCAGCTTCCGTTCCACCCTCTCCCTGTCCGATTACCTGAAAGCTGAAAATATCGTCGCCATCGCCGGCATCGATACTCGCAAGCTCACGCGCATCCTGCGTGAAAAAGGTGCGCAGGGCGGCGCCATCCTCGTCGGTACGCAAGGCAACGAGCCATCCGCCGCGCAAGCGCTGGAACTGGCCCGTTCCTTCCCCGGCCTGGCCGGCATGGACCTGGCCAAGGTCGTGTCCAGCAAGGACGCCTACGAGTACCGCGAAACGGAATGGACCTTGGGCGAAGGCTATGGCCAGCTGGCCGACGCGGATGCGAAATACCACGTGGTCGCCTTCGACTACGGCGTCAAGCGCAATATCCTGCGCATGCTGACGGCGCGCGGCTGCAAAGTCACCGTGCTGCCCGCGCAAGCGACGGCTGCCGACGCCCTGGCGCTCAATCCGGACGGCATCTTCCTGTCGAACGGCCCCGGCGACCCGGAGCCGTGCGACTACGCGATTGCGGCGACCAAGGAATTGATTGAGAAGGGCATCCCGACCTTCGGCATCTGCCTCGGCCACCAGATCATGGCTTTGGCTTCCGGCGCGAAAACCCTGAAGATGAAGTTCGGCCACCACGGCGCCAACCACCCGGTGCAAGACCTGGAAACGAAACAGGTCTTGATTACCTCGCAAAACCACGGTTTCGCAGTCGACGCGGCAACCTTGCCCGCGAACTGCCGCGTGACCCATGAATCGCTGTTCGACGGTTCCCTGCAGGGCTTTGCCCGCACGGACAAGCCGGCCTTCTGCTTCCAGGGCCACCCTGAAGCGTCGCCGGGCCCGATGGATGTTGCTTACCTGTTTGACCGCTTCATCAACTTGATGGCTGCGGAGGAGAAAAAGAAAAATGCCTAAACGTTTAGATATTAAAAGTATTCTGATTATTGGCGCTGGCCCGATCGTGATCGGCCAGGCCTGCGAATTCGATTATTCCGGCGCGCAAGCGTGCAAGGCCCTGCGCGAAGAGGGCTACAAAGTCATCCTGGTCAACAGCAATCCTGCGACCATCATGACGGATCCGGAAATGGCCGACGTGACCTATATCGAACCGATCACCTGGTCGGTCGTTGAACGCATCATCGCCAAGGAGCGTCCTGACGCCATCCTGCCGACGATGGGCGGCCAGACGGCGCTGAATTGCGCGCTGGACCTGTTCAACAATGGCGTGCTGGCGAAATACAACGTCGAGCTGATCGGCGCGTCGCCGGAAGCCATCGACAAGGCGGAAGACCGTTCCAAGTTCAAGGACGCGATGACCAAGATCGGCCTCGGTTCGGCCCGTTCCGGCGTGGCGCACTCGATGGAAGAATCGTGGGCCGTGCAGCGCACCCTGGGCTTCCCGACCATCATCCGTCCATCGTTCACCATGGGCGGCTCCGGCGGCGGCATCGCCTACAACGAAGAAGAATTCGAAACCATCTGCAAGCGCGGCCTGGAAGCTTCGCCGACGAAAGAGTTGCTGATCGAAGAATCGTTGCTGGGCTGGAAAGAGTACGAGATGGAAGTGGTGCGCGACAAGGCGGACAACTGCATCATCATTTGCTCGATCGAAAACCTCGACCCGATGGGCGTGCACACGGGCGACTCCATCACGGTTGCGCCAGCGCAAACCCTGACGGACAAGGAATACCAGATCATGCGCAATGCCTCGCTGGCAGTGCTGCGCGAGATCGGCGTCGACACGGGTGGCTCGAACGTGCAATTTTCGATCAACCCCGTCGATGGCCGCATGATCGTCATCGAGATGAACCCGCGCGTATCGCGTTCGTCGGCCCTGGCATCGAAAGCGACGGGTTTCCCTATCGCCAAGATCGCCGCCAAGCTGGCTGTCGGTTTCACCCTGGACGAGCTGCGCAATGAAATCACGGGCGGCGCCACGCCGGCATCGTTCGAACCGTCGATCGATTACGTCGTCACCAAGATTCCCCGTTTCACGTTCGAGAAATTCCCGACCGCCGACCACCACCTGACGACGCAGATGAAATCCGTCGGCGAAGTGATGGCCATCGGCCGTACCTTCCAGGAGTCGTTCCAGAAAGCCTTGCGCGGCCTGGAAGTGGGCGTGGACGGCATGAATGAAAAGACCAAGGACCGCGAAAAGATCGAAGAAGAACTGGGCGAGCCTGGTCCTGAGCGTATCTGGTACGTGGGCGATGCGTTTGCCCAGGGTTTCACTTTGGAAGAAGTGCACAACCTGACGAAGATCGACCCATGGTTCTTGATCCAGATCAAGGAAATCGTCGACCTGGAACTGTGGCTGGACACGCAGAAGCTGGAAAACCTGGACAAGAACACCCTGTACAAGTTGAAACAGAAGGGCTTCTCGGATCGCCGCCTGGGCTTCCTGCTGCAGACGACCGACACGGCCGTGCGCCAGCAGCGCCATGCGCTGAATATCCGTCCTGTTTACAAGCGCGTCGACACGTGCGCGGCCGAATTCTCGACCGACACGGCGTACATGTACTCCACGTACGACGAAGAGTGCGAATCGAATCCGACCGACAAGAAAAAGATCATGGTGCTGGGCGGTGGCCCGAACCGTATCGGCCAGGGTATCGAGTTTGACTATTGCTGCGTCCACGCGGCCCTCGCCATGCGCGAAGACGGCTACGAAACCATCATGGTCAATTGCAACCCAGAAACGGTTTCGACCGACTACGATACCTCGGACCGCCTGTACTTCGAATCGCTGACGCTGGAAGACGTGCTGGAAATCGTCGCCATCGAAAAACCGGTGGGCGTGATCGTGCAGTACGGCGGCCAGACGCCTTTGAAGCTGGCGCTGGACCTGGAAGCGAATGGCGTGCCGATCATCGGCACCTCGCCCGACATGATCGACGCGGCCGAAGACCGCGAGCGTTTCCAGCAAATGCTGCACAAGCTGGAACTGCGCCAGCCGCCTAACCGCACCGCGCGCACGGAAGCCGACGCTTTGGCGCTGGCGCAGGAAATCGGTTATCCGCTGGTCGTGCGTCCATCGTACGTGCTGGGCGGCCGCGCCATGGAAATCGTCCACGAGCAGCGCGACCTCGAGCGCTACATGCGCGAAGCCGTGAAGGTTTCGCACGATTCGCCGGTGCTGCTGGACCGCTTCCTGAACGACGCCATCGAGTGCGACGTCGATTGCATTTCCGACGGCGAAACGACGTTCATCGGCGGCGTGATGGAACACATCGAACAGGCTGGCGTCCACTCGGGCGACTCGGCTTGCTCCTTGCCGCCATACTCGTTGGCACCGGAAACCATTGAAGAACTGAAACGCCAGACGGCGCTGATGGCCAAGGGCTTGAATGTGGTTGGCCTGATGAACGTGCAGTTCGCGATCCAGAAGCAAGAGATCGATGGCCAACTGAAAGACGTCGTCTTCGTGCTGGAAGTCAATCCACGCGCTTCGCGCACCGTGCCTTTCGTCTCGAAAGCCACCGGCTTGCAACTGGCGAAGATCGCCGCGCGCTGCATGGTCGGCCAGTCGCTGGCGTCGCAAGGCATCACGCAGGAAGTCGTGCCGCCATACTTCAGCGTCAAGGAAGCCGTGTTCCCGTTCGTCAAGTTCCCTGGCGTGGACACCATCCTGGGCCCTGAAATGAAATCGACGGGTGAAGTCATGGGCGTGGGCCTGACGTTCGGCGAAGCGTTTGTGAAATCGCAACTGGGCGCCGGCGTGAACCTGCCAAAATCGGGCAAGGTCTTCATCAGCGTGAAAGCGTCGGACAAGCCGCGCGCCGTGCAAGTGGCGCGTGATCTGGTCGAGTCCGGCTTCACCGTGGTCGCCACCAAGGGTACCGCCGCCGTGATCGCTGCTGCCGGCATCGCCGTCACGCCAGTGAACAAGGTGATCGAAGGCCGTCCGCACGTGGTCGACATGATCAAGAACCATGAAATCGTCCTGGTGATCAACACCGTGGAAGAAAAACGCAGCGCCATCGTCGATTCGCGGGCCATCCGCACGTCGGCCCTGGCGTCGCGCGTGACGACCTACACCACCATCGCCGGCGCGGAAGCGGCCGTCGAAGGCATCCGCCACCTGGATGAGCTGCGTGTGTACGATTTGCAAGGTCTGCACAAGACCTTGAACTAAGTGCGTTTGCAGTGGCCGCCGTTAGGCGGTACACTGCATGCTTATCAACCACAGAGTTCCGTGCAGAGCAGCGCGCGGCCTCTGTGGTTTTCACTTGGTAAGTCCGTTAACCGTGGCAAAACACGGACAGCGGCGCCGATAACTAGCAGATAGTAGAGATAACATGACCTCAGTCCCATTGACCAAATACGGCGCAGAACTCTTGAAGGAAGAGCTGCATCATTTGAAGACCAAGGAACGCCGCATCGTCATCGATGCGATCGCCGAAGCGCGTTCGCACGGAGATTTGTCGGAAAACGCCGAGTACGATGCCGCCAAGGAACGCCAGGCCTTCGTCGAAGGCCGCATCGCCGAGCTCGAAGGCAAGCTGGGCGCAGCGCAAATCATCGACCCGACCGCGCTCGACGCGGAAGGCCGCGTGGTGTTTGCCTCGACCGTGAACCTGGAAGACCTGGAATCGGGCCAGAAAGTCACGTACCAGATCGTCGGCCTCGATGAAGCCGACTTGAAAATGAACAAGGTTTCCGTGACGTCCCCGATCGCCCGCGCACTGATCGGCAAGTACGCCGGCGACGTGGTGGAAGTGCAGGCGCCGTCCGGCCCGCGCGAATACGAAATCCTGGAAGTGCTGTACATCTGATGCTGACGCGCGTGCGCCTCCTCGTTGCCACCCTGTGGGCCGGCAGCCTGTGGACCATCGGCTTCATCGTGGCGCCCACCCTGTTCGGCACCCTCAGTGACCGCGTGCTGGCGGGCAATATCGCCGGCAGCATGTTCCGCGCCGAGGCCTGGCTGTCCATCGCCTGTGCGCTGGTGCTGCTGGCCCTGTTGCAATGGGGCGCGCTGGAGCTGAAGCGCCGCCGTTTGCTGGCCGCATTGGTACTGTCGATGCTGGTGTGCGCGCTGCTCAGCCATTTCGGCATTTCGCCCCTGATGGCCGAACTCAAGGCGCAAGCGCCGTCGGGCATCATGGACGAGGCCATGCGCAGCCGCTTCGGCATGCTGCATGGCGTGTCGACCCTGATCTTTGCCGTGCAGAGCCTGCTGGCGGGCGTGCTGATCTGGAAACAGCAGTAGTCTTGAATCAGCAGCAATAAAAAAGCGGAGCAGGGAATATCCCGTGCTCCGCTTCTTGTTTCAAGCCCGGCCGCCTTGCGGTGGCCGGGTGAACAGGCTTACTTGCTGCCCAGTGCGCTTTTCTTGGCGCTTTTCTGACGCGGCTTGGCACGCTTGATGGAACCGCCTTCGGTAACGCGCTCATTGCCCTTGATCATGACTTTCGTCACGCTGGGGCGCTTGGTGCCGCTGGCGCTGGCCTTGACGATGGTCACTTCGCGCATGCCTTTGCCGGCGCTGACCTTCTCCTTAACCACTTCTTTTTTCGGACGGTAGATTACCAGCAGTTTGCCAATATGTTGTACCGGGGCGGCGCCGAGATTGCCGCAAATCGTATCGTACATTCCGACGCGGGCTTCGCGGTCGTCGCCGAACACGCGGACTTTAATCAGACCGTGCGAATCCAGGCCAAGGTCGATCTCTTTGAGGACAGCAGGTGTCAAGCCCGCTTCGCCAATAATGACGATAGGCTTCAGCGCGTGTGCTTCGGCGCGCAGTGCGCTGCGCTCTACGGGTGTAAGTTTTAGCATAATAATATTTAGTAATTCCCTTAAAAGCAGTATTCTACGCGAATGGCAAAGAAGAAATTAAACAAAAACTGGTTGCACGACCACATAAATGATCCATATGTGAAGTTGGCGCAAAAAGAGGGCTACCGCGCCCGGGCAGCATACAAGCTGAAAGAAATCGATGAAGACGAGAAACTGATCAAACCTGGCCAGGTGATCGTCGACCTGGGTTGCACTCCTGGCAGCTGGGCCCAGTACACGCGGCGCAAGCTGGCTGGCAAGGACGGCGGCGGGGTCAATGGTACCCTGATTGGCCTGGACATGCTGGAAATGGAGCCGATTGCCGATTTCCACTTCATCCAGGGCGACTTCCGCGAAGCGCGCGTGCTGCGCCAGCTGGAAGTGGTGTTGCAGGGCCGTAAGGTTGACCTGGTCCTGTCGGACATGGCGCCCAACCTGTCGGGCATCGCCACGGCGGATGCCGCGCGCATGGAACACTTGATCGACCTGGCCATCGAATTCTCGCAATTGCACCTGAAGCCGTCTGGCGTGCTGCTGGTGAAATGCTTCAAGGACATGGGTTTCAGCCAGATCGTGGAGAAATTCCGCGCCGAATTCAAGGTCGTCGTGCAGAAAAAGCCCAAGGCCAGCCGCGATAAATCGTCGGAAATCTTCCTGATGGGCCGTGGAATCAAGAATCCGCTGAAAAATGCCGTGGAAGAAGATGATTCCACCCTTGATATTTAAGAGGGAATCCGCACATGGGAACGAGAAGTGCAGTAGCGTCTGATGGCATAAAAGCCTAAATTGTTTATACTGCATTTTTTTGCGTGAACGCGATTTTTTCGCGCGCACGGATCGGCGGGCTTTGGCACGGCCCGCTTATTGCGAGTAAAATCGTGTTTCTAGCTATAGGTAAAGAGATGCGCACTGCATCCAAGGAGTCTTCGTGAATAACATGTTTTCCAAATCTGCCATCTGGGTAGTCGTATTGCTGCTGTTGTTCATGCTGTTCAAGCAATTCGACAGTCATGGCGCCACAGGCGGCAGCAAGGCCATCGCTTATTCCGATTTGCTGGATGAAGTCAAAGCCAAGCGCGTCAAGGATGTCGTGATCGAAGGTTCGTCGATCACCGCCAAGCTGATGGACGACACCAAGGTGCGTACCACCGCCACCAGCCTCGACAAGGGCTTGATCGGCGACTTGCGCGACAATGGCGTGCATTTCGATGTGCGTCCGCCCGAGGAAGCGTCTTTCCTGCAAACTATTTTTGTTTCCTGGTTCCCCATGCTGCTGTTGATCGGCGTCTGGGTCTTCTTCATGCGTCAGATGCAAGGCGGCGGCAAGGGCGGGGCATTCTCGTTCGGCAAGTCGAAGGCGCGCATGATGGATGAAGCCAGCAACACCGTCACCTTCGCCGATGTCGCCGGTTGCGACGAAGCGAAAGAAGAAGTCAACGAAGTGGTCGACTTCCTCAAGGACCCGAGCAAATTCCAGAAACTGGGCGGCCGCATTCCCCGCGGCGTGCTGATGGTCGGTCCTCCGGGCACGGGTAAAACCCTGCTGGCGCGCGCCATCGCCGGCGAAGCCAAGGTGCCGTTCTTCTCGATTTCCGGTTCCGACTTCGTGGAAATGTTCGTCGGCGTCGGCGCCAGCCGCGTGCGCGACATGTTCGAAAACGCGAAAAAGCATTCGCCATGCATCATCTTCATCGATGAGATCGACGCTGTCGGCCGTCACCGCGGCGCCGGCATGGGCGGCGGCAATGACGAACGCGAACAGACCTTGAACCAGTTGCTGGTCGAGATGGACGGTTTTGAAGCGAACTCCGGCGTGATCGTCGTGGCCGCCACCAACCGCGCCGACGTACTCGACAAAGCGCTGCTGCGTCCGGGCCGTTTCGACCGCCAGGTGTCCGTCGGCTTGCCCGATATCCGCGGCCGCGAGCAGATCTTGAACGTGCACATGCGCAAAGTGCCTATCGGTACCGACGTGAAAGCCGATATCCTGGCCCGCGGCACCCCCGGTTTCTCGGGCGCGGACCTGGCCAACCTGGTCAACGAGGCAGCCCTGTTCGCCGCGCGCCGCAGCAAGCGCCTGGTGGAAATGGCGGACTTCGAAGATGCGAAAGACAAGATCTACATGGGTCCCGAGCGTAAATCGATGATCATCCGCGAGGAAGAGCGTCGCAATACGGCTTACCATGAGTCCGGTCACGCCGTCGTCGCCAAGCTGTTGCCGAAGGCCGATCCCGTGCACAAGGTAACGATCATGCCGCGCGGCTGGGCCCTGGGTCTGACGTGGCAGTTGCCGGAACACGACAACTTGTCCGCCTACAAGGACAAGATGCTGGAAGAAATTTCCATCCTGTTCGGTGGCCGTATCGCCGAAGAAATTTTCGTGGGCCAAATGTCCACGGGCGCGTCGAACGACTTTTCGCGCGCCACCAAGCTGGCCCGTTCCATGGTGACCCGCTTCGGCATGTCCGACAGCATGGGCGTGATGGTCTATGAAGACAGCGAAAACGAAGGTTTCTTCGGTGGCGCCACGAAGACGATCTCGGAAGCGACGCAGCAAAAGGTCGATGCTGAAATCCGCAACATTCTCGACAAGCAATATGCATTGGCGCGCACCTTGCTGGAAGGCAACCGCGACAAGGTCGAAATGATGACCAAAGCCTTGCTGGAATGGGAAACCATTGATGCAGAGCAAATCAATGACATCATGGCCGGCCTGGAGCCGCGTCCACCGAAAGTCATCCCGCCTCGCCGCAATGCGGGCGACAGCGGCACGGGCGGCATCTCGCCCAACGTGACGGCGCCAGCCTGATAGCGACCACTGCCTGATTAGCGGCATGCAAGAGAAGGGTAAGGAGCAATCCTTGCCCTTTTTCGTTGCCGCCGCAGTTTTTTCCTGACGACTACAAAGAATCACATGCGACACTATTTGCAATTCGGCCGTTTCGGCTTCAACCTGCAGGGCACGCAGGCGCTGGTGATGGGCATCTTGAACATCACGCCCGACTCGTTTTCCGATGCGGGCCAGTACCAGCACCTGGAATTTGCCATTTCCCGCGCCGAGCAGATGATCATGGACGGTGTCGACATCATCGACATCGGCGGCGAATCGAGCCGCCCCGGCGCGCCGCCGCTGCCGCTGCAAGACGAGTTGCAGCGCGTCATGCCGGTGCTGTACGCCTTGCGCGACTGCGGCAAGCCTCTGTCCGTCGACACCTACAAGCCTGAAGTGATGCGCGAAGCCATCCTGGCGGGCGCCGACATGATCAACGATATCAACGGTTTCCGCGCGCCGGGCGCCATCGACGCCGTGCGGGACAGCGATTGCGCGCTGTGCATCATGCACATGCAAAATGTACCGGAAACCATGCAAGCCCAGCCGCAGTACGAAGACGTGGTGCGCGAAGTCATCGACTTCCTGCGCGAGCGCATCGACACGATGACGGCGGCCGGCATCGCCCGCGAGCGCCTGTGCGTCGATCCCGGCTTTGGCTTCGGCAAGACGGTGGAGCAGAACTACGCCTTATTGCGCGCCACGCGCCAGTTGCGCAGCGAACTAGGCCTGCCCGTGCTGGCCGGGCTGTCGCGCAAGTCGATGATCGGCGCCGTCACGGGACGTCCCGTCGAGCAGCGCCTGGCCGGCAGTGTCGCCGGTGCACTTGCTGCGGTAGCGCAAGGTGCGGAAATTATCCGTGTGCATGATGTAGCTGAAACCGTCGATGCACTGAAGGTCTGGCGCATGGCACACTGAGCCTGTAAGATTTATCATAAACAACAAAAAGAGAAATACTATGACGCGTAAATATTTTGGCACGGATGGCATCCGCGGCCTGGTGGGCACGGCTCCGATCACCCCCGACTTCGTCATGCGCCTCGGCTATGCTGCCGGCAAGGTGCTGGCCAAGTCGCAAGGCGGCAAGGCGCGACCGACGGTGCTGATCGGCAAGGACACGCGCATTTCCGGCTACATGCTGGAAGCGGCGCTGGAGGCGGGCCTGTCGGCCGCCGGCGTGGATGTGATGCTGGCCGGCCCCATGCCGACCCCGGCAATTGCCTACCTGACGCGGGCGCTGCGCCTGTCGGCCGGCGTGGTCATTTCCGCCTCGCACAACCCGTACCACGACAATGGCATCAAGTTCTTTTCCGGCCAGGGCACCAAGCTGCCCGACAGCGTGGAACTGGAAATCGAAGCGGCACTCGACGAGCCCATGGCTTGCGTGCCCTCGGACAAGCTGGGCCGCGCCAAGCGCCTGGACGATGCCCAGGGCCGTTACATCGAATTTTGCAAGGGTACCTTCCCGAACGAGCTGGACTTGCGCGGCCTGAAGATCGTCGTCGATTGCGCGCATGGCGCCGCCTACCATATCGCGCCGCACGTGTTCCATGAGCTGGGCGCGGAAGTCATCGCCATCGGCAACAAGCCCGACGGTTTCAATATCAATGCGGGCTTCGGCGCCACGGCAACCAAGGCCATGGCCGAAGCCGTCGTCGAGCACGGCGCCGACCTGGGCATCGCCCTCGATGGCGACGCCGACCGCCTGATCATGTGCGATGCCACGGGCCGCTTGTATAACGGCGACGAGTTGTTGTACGTCATGGTCAAGGACCGCCTGGCGACGGGCCCCGTGGCCGGCGCCGTCGGCACCCTGATGACGAATATGGCGCTGGAAGTGCTGTTCAAGCAGCAGGGCATCGGCTTTGCGCGCGCCAAGGTGGGCGACCGCTACGTGCTGGAAGTCATGAAGGAAAAGGGCTGGATACTGGGCGGCGAAGGTTCCGGCCATCTGCTGTGCCTGGACAAGCACACGACGGGCGACGGCATCGTTTCCGCGCTGCAAGTATTGTCCGCCCTCAAGCGCAGCGGCCAGAGCCTGCAGCAATGCCTGGCCGAACTGGTGCTGTTCCCGCAAACCTTGATCAACCTGCGCGTGGCGCCCGGTTTCGACTGGCAAAAAAATGCCGCCATGGTGGCCGAAAAAGAACTGGTCGAGGCCGAGCTGGGGGACACGGGCCGGGTGCTGATCCGCGCTTCCGGCACCGAGCCGCTGATCCGCGTGATGGTCGAGGCGAAAGATAAGGAAAAGGCCGAGTCGATGGCGCGCCGCATTGCGGATAAAGTGGCTGTGTAAAGGCAGGCGCCGATAGTTATTTCCATCTAATTCGTCTATGGCAATTGACGAAATTGGGTGGGGGCGTTATTATCTTGTCTTCGGAGTGTGGCGCAGCCCGGTAGCGCACCTGGTTTGGGACCAGGGGGTCCAAGGTTCGAATCCTTGTACTCCGACCAAAGTCATAAGCGGGCTGTCAGAAATGACAGCCCGTTTTCTATTCCGCGCTGGCATTTCATTGCTGGCGCGCATGGATTAAAATACTGCACCTCTCCGCCCATCGTTCAACGGATAGGACAACGGTCTTCTAAACCGTGAATGGGGGTTCGATTCCCTCTGGGCGGACCAGTTTCATACTGGCCACAATCACGCGGCGGCAAGCTGCCGCAACGCACCCCATCTTTCCCCCGCATCCGGTTTCCGCGCAGCTGTTCAGGGCTGCGCGCCCAGCACTAAGCTCAGCAAATACAGCAGCGGCGCCGCGCACAGCAGCGCGGAACACAGCGACAGTACTTTCTTGCTGGCCAGGCGTGCCAGGCGCAGCCGTTCGCGCACGGGCAAGTGCTGGCGCAGCGCATGGCGCGCGCGCGGCTGGAATGGGGATTCATGCATGTGGACTCCCTCGCAACGATGACTGAAGATGCCGGTCAGCATAGCGGGAGGGGCATAAAGACGGTGTAAAGAGTGGGCGGCGCGGCGCAAGCGCGCTGTAAACAAGGGTGCGCCGGCGCCGTGTTGAGGGTCTTGCCCGATGCTCTTATTTTACCTGGCGGCGGCGCGCCATAACGCCGAGCAGGCCCAGGCCGGCGAGCAGCATGGCATAGGTTTCCGGTTCAGGGATGGCGGAAACGTAGGCGCGGTAATTGCTCAGGTCCTTGGGCAAGCCTTCCACCGTGAAGGTCGTGCCGGCTGCGACGGGCGCTGCCCAGTGGAAGACCAGTTCGCCCTGGCCGAAATGGATGGCCAGGTAATCATAGTCCGCCGCACTCGTGAAGGAATTCACCCCGCCGCTGGCGCCTGCCGTGGTGCCGGCGGTGCAGCCTGAGGTGGCATTGTCGCAAAACGAGACGGCCGCACCCAGGCTGGTGCCGAAAACGCCGTTGATATAGCCCTGGATGTCGGTGGGACTCTGCGGCACGAGATTGTCGTTATAGTATTTCACCATGAGGGCAGGTGACGGCGAGTAAGTGACGGTGCTGCCTTCGATGCTGAAACCGCTGGCCGGTCCCACATCGACCCATGTAGCAGCCTGTGCCACGCCCATGCAGGCCGTCAGGGCGGCCAGCATGGATGCCCGTATGGCAATGCTTGTTATGCTTTTCATGAAAATCCCCTTTTATTTTATTGCAGACATTTCACTGCTTCAGGGTGCGCGCCGTCCGGTCAGGGAGGTCGACTTGTCGCCCGGTCGCCTTTGCGTGAGTACGCATATGCAAGCTTAGTCTTGATGTAAATTAATACAATTTAAATAATGCTATTGGCATGCTTGACAACATCGCATACGGCTATGTATGGCTGTGCTGGCGAAAGCCTGCGCGGCGAGCGGAAATGGCGTGACAAGGCACGCTAGCTTGTGCTAGCAATGCATTGAGTAGGGAGAGGGGCGGCGGGTTTCAGTCGCTGTTATTGCTGACGCCGAACAGGCGATCCTTGGCATTGAGCAGCTTTTGCACCTTGGCGCCCATTTTCATCAGCTGCGCCATCGATTCGGGCGACAGGCGCTGCAAGTCGTCGAACCAGGTGTTGGCCAGGTCGACCAGTTCATACATTTCGCGCATGCGCTCCTGCGCATACTGGTCGACGGGTTCCGTGGCCGGCGCCAGCAGCGATTCGCGCAGCACCGTCAGGGTGGGCGCCACTTCGCGGCGGCGGCGCTCGGCGGCCACCACGCGGAAGATTTGCCACACATCGCCCAGCGAGGAAAAATACTCGCGCCGGTCGCCGGGGATGCGCGACTGGCGGATCAAGCCCCAGCCCTGCAATTCCTTCAAGCCGATGCTCACGTTCGAGCGTGAAAAACTCAGGTGTTCCGCGATTTCATCCGCGTGTAAAGGATGCTCTGCGACAAACAACAAGGCGTACACTTGCCCCACTGTCCGGTTAAAGCCCCAGCGGCTGCCCATCTCGCCGAAATGGCTGACGAAGGTCAGGATCAGCGGCGTCATTTGGATATGTTGAGTTTTCATAATTATCTGAATTTTTTCACGCCACACCCGCAGGGTCAATTGATATATGTCATGTTTCGCAGTATTATACAAAATATCGAATTTACAGAAAATTCTGAAAACTCAAAAAGTATAGATATGCCTACCACGCCGCTGTCCTTGCCCCGCTTTATCCTTCCCCGTGCCGCCAGCCTGGCGCAGGGCGGCGCCGCGTTGCTGTGGCTGCCGCAAGCGGCCCTGCTGGCCTGGGCCGTGCAAGCCATGCTGGCCGGTGCACCCTGGCGCGCGGCCCTGTTGCCGGCCGCCGGCGTGCTGCTGCTGGGCGTGCTGCGCGCCGGTTGCGAAGCGTGGGGCGCGCGGCGCATGTATGCGGCGGCGCGCGACCACCTGTCCACCTTGCGCGCGCAAGTGGCGCAAGCGCTGGCGCAGCGTTCGCCGCTGGACCGCCAGCGCGCCCAGTCGGGGCAGGCGGCCAGCGTCATCGCCGAACAGGCCGAAGCCATCGTGCCCTACCTGGTGCGCTACAAGCCCGCGCGCTGGAAAGTCATGCTCGTGCCGCTCGTGATCCTCGCCGTGGTGACGCCCCTGTCGTGGATCGCCGCGCTGATCCTGCTCATCGCCGCGCCCCTGATTCCCGTCTTCATGGCCCTCGTGGGCATGGGCGCGCAAGCGGCCAGCCGCGCGCAGATGGTGGAAATGGGCGGCATGAACGCGTTTCTGCTGGACCGCCTGCGCGGCCTGGCCACCCTGCGCGCGCTCGACGCCGTCGACGCCACGGCCGCACGCCTGGACGCCTCGTCGCAATCCGTGCGCCGGCGCACGATGGTGGTGCTGCGCATCGCCTTCCTGTCGTCCGCCGTGCTGGAACTGTTTTCCGCGCTCGGTGTCGCCATGGTGGCCGCGTTTATCGGTTTTTCCTTGCTGGGCAGCATCAATTTCGGCACCTGGGGCCGCGAACTGAGCCTGGGGCAGGGCTTGTTCATCCTGCTGCTGGCGCCCGCGTTTTTCGAACCCTTACGCGAACTGGCCGCCGTCTGGCACGACAAGGCGGCCGGCGAAGCGGGCCTGGCCGGCCTGCACGACCTGGCGGCCGAAGGCGTGCCCCTGCCCGGCGCCGGCGTGGCAGCCGCTGCCGTCTCCGCCGCCGCCATGGCCGTGGCGCCGCCGCCCGCTATCGAAATCCATCAACTGCGCTTTGCCCATCCCGGTGAGGCGCGCGTCTTCGACGGCTTCGACCTGACCGTGCGCGCCGGCGAACACGTCGCCCTGCTGGGCGCCAGCGGCGCCGGCAAGACCACCTTGCTGTCCCTGCTGGCCGGCCTGCTGCCCGCCAGCGGGGGCGAGATCCGCATCGGCGGCGTGCGCCTGACCGACGGCACCGTGAATACCTTGCGCCAGCGCATGGCGTGGATGGGCCAGCGTCCCCACGTGTTTGCCGCCTCCGTCAGCCAGAACGTGACCCTGGGCCGCGTGGGCGCGCATGCCGCGCAAGTGACGCAGGCGCTGCACCTGGCCGACCTGGCTGCCGTGGCGCAGGCGCAGCCGGCCGTCATGCTCAGCGATGGCGGGCAGGGCCTGTCCGGCGGTGAAGCCGTGCGCCTGGCCCTGGCCCGCGTGGTCCTGCATCCGCACGCGGACTTGCTGCTGGTCGATGAACCGACGGCCCACCTGGACAGCGAAACGGCGGCGCGCGTGACGGACGCCTTGCTGGAATTGGCGAAAGGCAAGACGATGATCGTCGCCACGCACGACCCCGTGCTGGCCGGGCGCCTGCAGCGCACGGTGCAGGTCGATGCCCTGGCGCAGGCACAGGAGTTGCGCGCATGAACACCACATTGATCTCGAATCCCGTCCTGCGGCAATTACTGCTGGCCCAACCAGGCAAGCTGATCGGGGGCGCCTTGCTGGCGGCCCTGACGGCGGTGTCCGGCATGGCCTTATTGGGCTTGTCCGGCTGGTTCATCACGGCCACGTCGATTGCCGGCCTGCATGCCTCGACGGCCATCCTGTTCGACGTGTTCGGCCCGTCGGCCGGCATCCGCCTGCTGGCCATCGGCCGCACGGGTTCGCGCTATGCGGAACGCCTCGTCACGCACGACGCCACGTTCGCCGCGCTGGCCAGCATCCGCGTGCAACTGTTTCGCGGCTGGTCGCGCCCGGAAGCGGCCAGCCGCCTGCTGCGCCAGCCCGCCAAGCTGCTGTTCCGCCTGACGGCCGATATCGATGCGCTCGAATCGCTGTATCTGCGCCTGCTGGTCCCTGCCTTCACGGCCCTATGCGCGGCCTTGCTGGCTGGCGTGGCGCTGGGCGTGATGCAGTGGCAGCTGGGCCTGGGACTGGCCGCGTGGCTGCTGGCCGCCGGCGGCGGCATCAGCTGGAGCGTGGCGCGCCGCGCCCGCCGCCCGGCCATCCTGCGCTCGCGCGCCATCGAAAAACTGCGTTCCGGCGCCATCGACCTGGTGGCCGGCCAGACGGACCTGGTGATGGCGGGCCGCATCGACGCCCAGTGCGCGGCGCTGGCGCGGATCGACCGCTCGCTGGCGCAAGCCGATTTCACCCTGCTGCGCCTGGAAACGGCGGCGGGCGCCGCGTATGGCGTGGCCGGCAGCGCGACCCTGGCCGGGGTGCTGCTGGCCGTCGCCGCGCTGGTGCAGCAGCAGGCGCTGAGCGTGCCGGCCGCGGCGCTGGCCCTGCTGATCGCCCTGACGGCCGTGGAACCGTTTGCGGGACTGCGCCGCGGCGCGCTGGAAGCGGGGCGCATGCTGCTGGCCATGCGCCGCCTGGCGCCGCGCCTGGAGCAGCAGGATGTCGCCACGCTGCCCCTGGATGCCGCACCGGGCTTGCGCCTGGAACGCGTCAGCGCCGCGCATGCGGGCAGCCATGTGGCCATCCTGTATGACGTATCGCTGCACATCGCCGCCGGCGAGCGCGTGGCCTTGATCGGCCCCAGCGGCGCGGGCAAGTCCACCTTGCTGGCCCTGGCCGCGCGCGAGCTGGCGCCATTGTCGGGCAAGGTGAGCGCGCCGCGTGCCTGTCTGTTCACGCAGAAGACGGAATTGTTCCAGGACAGCTTGCGCGACAACCTGCGCCTGGCCGATCCCGCCGCCAGCGATGCGCAGCTGTGGGCGGCGCTGCAGGCGGCCGGCCTGGACGACGAGGTGCGCGCCCTGGCGGGCGGCCTCGACACCATGCTGGGCGAGGGCGGCCTGGGCTTGTCGGGCGGGCAAGCGCGGCGTTTGGCGCTGGCGCGGCTGTTCCTGCACGAATCGACCTTGTGGCTGCTCGACGAAGCGACGGAAGCACTGAATGCGGGGACGGCAAGCGACGTCCTGCAGCGTTTGCGCGCCCGCTGCGAAGGGCGCAGCTTGCTGATCGCAACCCACTTGCGGCGCGAAGCGGCGCTGGCGGACCGGCTGCTGCGCATCCGCGACGGCCGCATCGTCGAAGAGCTGCGGCGCGGCACGGATGGCTTCGAAGCGGCCCTGGCGGGCTTGCGGGGGGATTGACAAGAACGGAGACAGGCGGTGCCGCACGCCAGCCCGAGGGCGGCGGAACCAACCGAACAGCATCAGATAGATACCAAGTTTACAATTACAGTAGGGAAACACCAAGGAAATCATATGGACTTCGATATTGTCGCTTTATCCAGACTGCAGTTTGCGCTGACAGCCCTGTACCACTTTATATTCGTTCCGCTGACGATAGGCCTGTCAGTGATCCTCGCCATCATGGAGACGGTTTACGTGATGACGAACCGCCCCATCTGGCGCGACATGACCAAGTTCTGGGGTGTCTTGTTCGGCATCAACTTCGCCATGGGCGTGGCGACGGGCATCGTCATGGAATTCCAGTTCGGCATGAACTGGAGCTACTACAGCCATTATGTGGGCGACATTTTCGGCGCGCCGCTGGCCATCGAGGGCTTGATGGCCTTCTTCCTGGAAGCGACCTTCGTCGGCCTGTTCTTCTTCGGCTGGGACAAGCTGTCGAAGCGGGGCCACCTGGTCACGACCTGGCTGGTGGCCATCGGTTCGAACTTCTCGGCCCTGTGGATCCTGATCGCCAACGGCTGGATGCAAAATCCCGTCGGCGCGGCCTTCAATCCGCAAACCATGCGCATGGAAGTGACGGATTTCGGCGCCGTGCTGACGAATCCTGTTGCTCAGGCGAAATTCGTGCACACGGTGTCGGCCGGCTATACGGCCGCAGCCGTGTTCGTGCTGGGTATTTCCGCCTGGTATCTGCTGAAGGGCCGCCACGTGCAGCTGGCCAAGCGCTCGATGACGGTGGCCGCCTCGTTCGGCCTGGCCGCCTCGCTGTCGGTGGTGGTACTGGGTGATGAAAGCGGCTACCTGTCGTCGGAACACCAAAAGATGAAGCTGGCCGCGATCGAGGCCATGTGGACCACGGAGCCGGCCCCGGCCGCCTTCACGGCCTTCGGCTTCCCCGACGCGAAAGCGCGCGAGACGCATTACGCCGTGCACATCCCGATGGTGATGGGCTTGATCGGCACGCGTTCGCTGACGACGGAAATCCCCGGCATCGAACAATTGGTCGACCGCGGCGAACTGCTGATCAAGGATGGCATCAAGGCGTATGACGCGCTGCAAACCATCCGCAGCGTGGCGCCGGGCAGCCCCGTGCCGCAGGATGCGAAGGACATGTTCGAGTCGAAAGGCCAGTCCATGGGCTATGCCTTGCTGCTGAAACGCTACGTCGACGACCCGCGCCAGGCCACGCCCGAGCAAATTCGCAAGGCCGCGCTCGATACCGTGCCGCCCGTGGCGCCCCTGTTCTGGTCCTTCCGCGTGATGGTGGGCCTGGGCATGTTCTTTATCTTGCTGACCGGCACCTTCTTCCTGCTGTCGACGCGCCGCACCCTGGACAAGCACCGCTGGCTGCTGAAGCTGGCCGTGTTCGCCATCCCGCTGCCGTGGGTGGCCATTGAAGCGGGCTGGATCGTGGCCGAAGTGGGCCGCCAGCCGTGGGTGATCGAAGGCGTGCTGCCGACGGCCGTGGCCGTCTCGAACCTCGGTGCTTCGACCCTCCTGATCACGATTGCCGGCTTTGCCGCCATCTACACGGTGCTGTTGATTATTGAAATGAAGCTCATGCTCAAGGCCATCCGCAAGGGGCCGGAAGAGAAGGCGCCGGCCCCCGTGCCAGCCCCCGCAGCCATTCATACTCAACGCGCCTAAGGAGGGCCAGACCATGATTTTGCATGAAATGATTTCTTACGAAACACTGCGCCTGATCTGGTGGCTGCTGATCGGCATCTTGCTGGTGGGCTTCGCCATCACGGACGGCTTCGACCTGGGCACGGGCATCCTGCTGCCTTTCGTCGGCAAGACGGACCTCGAGCGCAGGGTCGTCATCAACAGTATCGGTCCCGTGTGGGAAGGCAACCAGGTGTGGCTGATCCTCGGCGGCGGCGCCATCTTTGCCGCCTGGCCGCAGCTGTACGCCGTGTCGTTTTCGGGCTTTTACCTGGCCATGTTCGTCATCCTCGTGGCGCTGATCGTGCGCCCCGTGGCCTTCAAGTTCCGCAGCAAGCGCGAAGACCCGCGCTGGCGCGCCCGCTGGGATGCGGCCCTGTTCGTGGGCGGCTTCGTGCCGGCCCTGATCTGCGGCGTGGCCATCGGCAACGTGCTGCAAGGCGTGCCGTTCCGTTTCTCGCCAGACATGCATATCTTCTATGACGGCAGCTTCTTTGCGCTGCTCAACCCGTTCGCGCTGCTGTGCGGCCTCGTCTCGGTGGCCATGCTGGTGATGCACGGCGCCACCTGGCTGCAGCTGAAAACGGACGGCCCGGTTGCCGAACGGGCGCGCCGCTACGGCAGCGTGGCGGCGCTTGCCACCGTCGTGCTGTATGCGCTGGCCGGCGTGGCCCTGTGGCTGTGGGTCGATGGCTACCGCATCAGCAGCACGGTGGTGGTCGACGGTCCGTCGAACCCGATGCTGAAAACGGCGGAAGTGCACGTGGGCGCCTGGTTCCTCAACTTTGCCGCCCATCCCTGGACCTGGATCGCCCCTGCGCTGGGCCTGCTTTGCCCGCTGCTGGCCTTCGCCTTCCAGCGCGCGCGCCGCGAAGTGCCCGCCTTGCTGGCCAGCGCGGCTGGCATCGCCGGCATCATCCTCGGCGTGGGCGCGGCCATGTTCCCGTTCATCCTGCCATCGTCGATCGACCCGCGCGCCAGCCTGACGGTGTGGGATTCCTCGTCCAGCCACATGACCCTGTTCATCATGCTGGTCGTCACGGCCGTCTTCATTCCCCTCATCGTGGCGTACACGACGTGGGTGTATAAAGTGCTGTGGGGCAAGGTTGATGCAAAAGCAATCAAGGACGACAGCGGTCACGCCTACTAAGAATCAACGAAAGGATATAACTATGTGGTATTTCGCCTGGATACTGGGTCTTCCGCTGGCGGCGACCTTCGCCGTGCTCAATGCGATGTGGTATGAAGTCGCCGATGGCGACACGACGCCCGAGCAGTACCGCGACACGTCCGATTAAGTCCGTGCCGGTTTGACTGGCCCCGCCCCGTGCGCATGCACCGGGCGGGGCTTTTGTTTTGGATCAAAGCAGGATGAATTCGCCGCGGATGCGCAGCTTCATGCCGCGCGGCGCGTCGGCGCCCGCCGCCACGGCCCAGGCCGTGATCCATTGCGCGCAGCGTTCGCGCTCGGCCGCATCGTGCAAGCGTTGCAGGCGCGCATCGGCCCGGTCGATGCGCTGGGCCAGGTACAGGCGCTGGTCCAGGGGATCCGTCTTTTTGCTGTAATGCTGCATGGCGTTTCCTTTCCGCGTAGTAACTTCGTTCGGTCGTGGCATAGCCATCTACGCGGGGGCGGGGCGTCCGGATTCAGTTCAGGCAAAAAAAAGCCACCGCAACGGTGGCTGGCAAGGCGTGCCTTCAGGGCGGCGTCTTGCCGGCTGGTTTTGGCGTGGCAATGGCGATCGGGTCGCTGGCCGGAAAGCTTTCCTTCAGCGCTTCATCGAGCGCTTCCTCGGCATGACTTTCGCTGGCCGGCGTGGGCGAATCGCGTTCCGGTGGCGGGGCAGGTGCGGTGGCGGCGTTGGTGCTCGAATGCATGGTGATCCCCTCGCGGTAGTGCGCCAGGCGGCCGGAATGGGCATGGCGCGTGCTGATGCTTCTAGCCTAGCACATCGCGCAGCGTCCCGCTGCGCCTGCCGAAGGGGATGAGGACGAGGTCTGCTACACTGCGCTCCACTTTTATCGATGGAACCGCCATGACTGCCATATCCCTGCCATACCGCGCCACCGCCCTTGACGCCTGTGCCTGGCTGGCTGAACAGACGGGCACGCCGTGGACCCTGGCGCGCTTGCTGGAGCAGGGCGGCTTGCCCTACGTCTGGCTCGATTACAGCGACGCATGGGCCGAGCTGTTCCATGACGGCGTGACGCGCTATGCGGCGCCCGTCGTGTTTATCGGGGACAAGCAGCACCTGGCCTCGGGCGCGGACGACGTATGGCTGCGCTTTACGCGCGACTCGGGTAATATCGCCATCGAACTGAAGGCGCCGGGCTTGCGCGCGCCGCTGGACGGCTTGCACTTCCAGGAGCGCGATTTGTTGCGTTTGCTCAAGGAGTTGCAGCATCCGCAGCCGGATGTCGCAGAGGCGGACAAGGGCCCGGTGGTCTTGCCCAGCGCCTTGAAGGGCCTGGCCCGCGAGCAGATTTTGATCGCCTTTGCCGGCGTGGGCAAGGTCGACCTGGACAAGGGGCTGGCCAGCGGCGTGGGCATCTTCGGCGACGATGGCGCGCGCGTGCGCAAGAATTCGCGCGGCGGCAAGAACAGCCATCTGTGGCATCCGGTGACGTTGGCGTTCGGCTTGCACGACGTGCACCGCGTGCCGATGGCGCATCTGAAGAAGGCGTTCGCCACGCAACCATTGCTGCGCGAATGGAAGGCGGACTGGCTGGAATCGCTGCGCCTGCTGGGCGAGTAAGCAGATGCCTGCCGCGCGTCGTTCATCGCGCCTTGCGCTCGGCACGCGGCATCCTGTACGACGGCATCAGGCTGTCCGCGTTTATTCGCTTTCCTCGATCCTGCCGCCGCATTGCGTATAGCAGCTTCGGTAATCCGCCTCGCATTGCCACGTTGCAGAGTTGTTTGAGGAACAATATTGGCGTTTCTTCGAGCACAGTTCCCGGTCCGCATCTGTTTTCGCCACGGCCAGGCAGAGGGAAACGGTACTGACGTTGCGCATCTCGCAAGCTTGTGCCTGGGCCGCGGCAACTTGTTCCTTGCCGGCTATGCATATTTGCCGATTGGTCCCGCAACTCGTCACGCATTGACGCCCCGCATCGGAGTCCGGGGGAATAAAGCGATAGCTTGTGCAGCCCGCCAAGGTGATAGCGAAACAAATCGCGGCGGCAAGGCGGAACAGGAAGGAATTGTGGAATTGCAAGGTACGCATGGTCGAAAAGGGCTTTCCCGTGTAAATGAATTGGCTTGAATATCGTGAATATTGATATTCTGACAGGCGATCATTTCAAGAACAACGGGCTGCAATAATTGTTACATCTTGGTAGGAGGCGGTTTTACAGTTCGATGGGCGCCACGTCGGTGCCGATATCGGGCGCCGCGTAATGCATGCTGAAATACACGAAGGCGCCGATATTGAGGGCGACCGTGATCCAGAACAGGATGCGGAACGAGCGCTTGCTGGACTTGTGGCGCAGCCATTGCTGGGCCAGCACGGCGCCCGGCCAGCCGCACAGCAGCCCCAGCAGCAGCAAGGTGCGTTCCGATGTGCGCCAGCGGCCCCCTTTGGCGGCCGATTTGTCGATCGCATAGGCAACGAAACAGCTCAGGCTCAGCACGCCATACACGAGGGCGACCAGGGCGGGGATGTGGAAAAAGAACGTGGCCAGCAAATACAGGACGACAAAGAACAGGATGACAAGGTAGGGCATAGGGTGTGTTTGCTTGAACGGAGGGCGTGAGTATCCCACAAGGGGAGCGATGCCGCGCCTAAAACAAGCAGCCTTGCGCCGTATCGATGGGCACGGCGCGGCGGCGGGCGTGGCCCGTTTTCAGCGCTTCGCGGTCGCTGGACAGGGCGATGCCTTCCAGCGCCAGCAGGGTTTCCTTGGCATGCAGGCCGCCCGCAAAGCCCGTCAACTCGCCCGTGGCGCCGATGACCCTGTGGCAGGGGGCGATGATGGAAATGGGATTCTTGCCGTTGGCGGCGCCCACGGCGCGCACGGCGGCGGGACGGCCGATCTGGCGCGCGATCTCGCCATAGCTGCGCGTCTGGCCATACGGTATCGTCAGCAGTGCGCGCCACACTTCTTGCTGGAAAGGCGTGCCGGCGAAATCGAGCGGCACGTCAAAACGCTGGCGCGTGCCGGCGAAATATTCCGCCAGCTGGCGCGCCGTTTCCTGCAGCACGGCGCAACCGTCATCGACGCGCATCGCGCCCAGGCGCACGCGGTTGGGCTTGTCGTTTTCCCACAGGATGGCGGCCAGGGCCGTCCCGCGCGCCACCAGCGTCAGCTCGCCCACGGGCGAGGGCACCACGATGCAATCGTATTCCATGTTGGTTCCTTGATCAGAGAGCGCCAGTGTAGCAGGATGGCGGCAGGCCGCGTATCGCGTGTAGGATAGTGCTTTTCGGCAAGGAGCACTGGCTGTGACAGACATTTCCACCTATGACGCTATCCGCGCGATCGCCGTGCGGCTGGTGCGTGAACGCTATCCCACGGCCGTGGCGGCCATCATCGGCGGCTCGTTCGCCACGGGCCGGCAGACGCCCACTTCCGACATCGACTTGCTGCTGCTGTTCGACCACGTCGATTGCGCCTGGCGCGACACCCTCGTGGCCGAAGGGCGCACGGTGGAACTGTTCGCGCACGACATGGCCACGTTCACGTATTTTTGCAAGGAAATCGATGCGCCGGGCGGCAAGGTGCCGCTGGTGATGATGGTGGTGGAAGGGGAAAACATCCTTGCGCCCGGAGCGCAGCACGCGCAGCTGCTGGCGCTGGCGCAAGCCATCGTCGCAGCCGGGCCGCCCTTGCTCGACGTGGAAAACCTGCAGCGGCGCCGCTACGCCATCACCACGGCGCTGGAAGACCTGGTCGACAGCGCGCACCCGGGCGAGGCGCTAGCCGTGGCTTGCCAGCTATACGAAGCGCTGGCCGACCTGCATTTGCGCGCGGCGGGCGTATGGAGCGGCGGCGGCAAGCATCTGTTCCGCCGCCTGCAGGCGTTCGACGCCGCCGTCGCCGGGCAGCTGGACGGCGCGCTGCGCCTGGTCGCCAGCGACTTGCCGGCCGGCCAGCATGCGTTCGGGCAGGTGGCCGCCGCCGTGCTGGCGCCCGTGGGCGGTCCTTTGCTCGAAGGCTTCACTTTGCCCGCGCCCGCGCACTGGCGCAGCGCGCCGGCAGCCTGATGCACTGCGTCCCGCTTAAAATGCCGTGCGCACGGCCAGGCTGATGTTGCGCGGTTCGCCCCAGAACACGCCGTCGAAGAAGCCCACGTTGCGGTAGTACTTTTTGTCGAGCAAGTTATTCACGTTCAGCTGCACGCTGGCATGGCGGTTGATGGCATAGCTGGCCATGGCGTTGACCAGCGCATAACCGGCTTGCGGGATGTTCGTCATCTCGCTTGACGGCGGACGGCCGTACCACGATTCGCTGTAGGTGGCGCTTTGCGCCGTCATGCTGGCGCCCGCTTTCAGCCCTGCCAGGCGGCCGTCGAAACGGTAGCTGGTGGCCAGGCGCAGCAAATGGCGCGGCTGCGTGGTGGCGGCGCGGCGGCCATCGGCCTCGGCCGCGTGCAGATAGGTATAGCCGCCGCTCGCTTCCCAGGCGGGCGTTAACTGGCCGGAAACGTCGAATTCGACGCCCTTGGCCGTCACGCCGGCGCCGTTGGCCACCATGGCCTGGCCGCCGTCGGGCAGCAAAAAGCCGGGCGGCACGGAACGGTCGAGTTCCGCCAGGTTCTTTTTCTTCGTGTGGAACAGGGCGGCCGACGCATTCAGCTTGCCTTCATAGAATTCCCCCTTGACGCCCAGCTCGGCATTGTCGCCCGTTTCCGGCGCCAGGAACTGGTTGTTGCGGTCCTTGCTCGTTTGCGGGTTGAACAGCTGCGTGAAGCTGGCGTAGGCCGAATATTGCTTGTTGATATCGAACACGGCGCCCACGTACGGCGTGACTTCATTGCGCGTTTCCACAAAGTCGCTGCTGCCCGTGTACACGCCTTGCGTGTTGTAGCTGCGCGTGTCCGTGCGATAGGTGCTGCTGCGCGCGCCGATGATCACGTGCAGCGGGTCGGCCAGGCTCAAACGCGTGGCCACATAGCCGCCCGCCAGGCGCGTCACGCTTTCCGTGTGCGAGCCATCCGGGGTGAACACGGGGCGGGGGATGTTGCCCGTCCAGCTGCGGTAATCGGGGACCACAGGTTCATAGTCGATTTTCGCCTTGCCGCCGGGGGAGCGATCCTGGCCGTTATTGCCATTCCAGCCGATGATGGCCGTGTGCTTGCGTCCCAGCAAGGTAAATGGTCCGCTGGCGTAGACGTCGAAATTGTCGCTGTTCCTTTCTCCCGCACCCCGGGCGCCCGTCCACAGTTCCATGCCTTTACCCGTGGCGGGATCGGGATAACCTTTGCCCGCATACAGAACGGTGGTGCGGTTCGTGCTTTCCGTGCGCGCATAGCCGAGGTGCAGATTCCAGTTGCCCGGCAGGCGCTGGTCCACCGAGGTGAACACCGTGTGCTGCTTTTCGGCCCAGGTGCTCCATGGCGCCGTCCAGCTGGTGTTGCGCGGCAAATTCGCCAGGCTGCCGTCCGCGTTCCAGTAGGGCACGGCGCCCCAGGTGGCGCCCGTGGGCTGGTTGTCCTGGAAGTCGACGCCCGCCGTCAGCAGGGTGCCGGGACGCAGGTCCGCCTCGACGATGAGCATGCCGACCGTCTTGCGTTCGTGATACATGTCCAGGTAGGAGTCGCGTTTTTGCCAGGCCAGGGCCGTGCGCGCGCGCACGCTGCCCTGCGCGTTCAGCGGCGTGGACAGGTCGGCCTCGACGCGCTGATCATCCCAGCGGCCCATGATGAGGCCGGCGCTGGCCTGGAATTCCTTCGTCGGCCGCTTGCGTATCATGTTGATGGTGGCCGACGGGTCGCCCTTGCCGCCCATCAGACCGGTGGCGCCGCGCACGACCTCGATGCGGTCGTACAAAATCGTGTCTTGCAGCGGCGCATTGCCGCCGCGCGCCATGCCGTCGATCTGGATATTGTTGATGCCGAAGCCGCGCGCATAAAAGGTCGTGCGCTCCGTGTCATTCTGGCCAACCTGGATGCCCGTCGTCTGCGCCAGCGCCTGGTCCAGGCGCACGGCGCCCAGGTCGTCGAGCAACTGGCGCGTGATGACGCTGACCGATTGCGGCGTTTCGCGCAGGGACAGGTCCATGCGCGTGGCGCTGCGCGCTTCGCCTGTCGTGTACGACTGCGTGCCTTCCGTGCCGGCCATCGACTGGCCCAGCACGGTGACGGCCGGCATGGTGACGTCGGCCGCGGCGGCGTCGGCGGCCTGGGCCGGCAAGACTGTGCCGGCGGCTAGGCTCAGCAGGGCGACGTGTAACAGGCGGGGGAGGGGGCGCAAGGCGGGCTGGCGCGAAGGAGGGAAGACTGTCGTTGATTGCATCATTTTCCTGGCATATTGTAGTTGTGTGTTTTCCTATCTCGTCTGGCGAGGTGCGCAGTAGCTGGGGGATGGCGTGACGCTGGCCCGTGGTCTGGCTTGGATAGCAGTTCCACCGCAAGGCCCGGCGCGTGCGGGCAGTGGAAAAGAAGGGCGCGCGATTCCCTCCACTTATGTGAATAAGAATCATTATCAATATAAGTTGTATTTGTTAAATAATCAAGCGTGCGCACCAAAAGAGTGCGACCAGGCCAAGGGCGGCGCATGGGCTGGCCTTCTGCGATAATGCAGGCGCTGATAAAATATTTTCCTCATTGAAAGAAATGCATGCGTACATGGATCGCTTGTGCCGGATGGTTGTGTGTCGTGTCGCTGGGCCAGGCCCAGGAGCACGCGCCGCCGGCTATCCCCGCGCCGCTGCAGAGCGCCAGCGTGCCGCCCGCCGCCGTCGCGCCACCGCCGCTCGTGCCGCCACCGCTCGTGCAGCCACCCCCTGCGCCAGCCACGCCCGTGGCGCCAGCGGCGCCGGCGGGCGCGGAGGAAACCTTGCCATCGCAAACGGTGACGGTCACCGCCAGCAGCGACGCCAAGGCGCCGCGCGTGCGCTTCACGGCTTACCGCGACAGTTATCTGACGGCCCGGAAAGTGTGGCAAGTGTCGAGCGGCAGCGTGGTCATGGCCCTGCGCCTGATTCCGGCCAAGCTGAGCGCCACCATCGACGACGTGCGCGTGGCCTTGCAAGGCAATGGCGCGCCCATGCCGATCAAGGTGTCCGACGGCGGCGTGTTCGTCGTGCCGCTCAACGAAGACATCGCCGCGCAGGACGGTACTTTCCTGGTGAATAAGAGCAGGGGCGAGTTGACGGCGAATATCGTGCTCCAGCCGTCCGTGGCGCGCGATGCCTGGAACGTCAAGCGCGTGGGGCAGGTCTTGCAGGACGCCCGGCGCGCCGTGCGGGCCATCACGCCGTGGTACAAGCGGCCGTTCGCCAGCGACGTGCAATCGCTGGCGTTTTGCGCTGCCGAGCGGGGCAGCGCGCTGCAACTGGTCGAAGGCGAGCAGCTGATCGCCACCCTGCCCATGAACGAGGCAGCCGTCAACGACATCAACCAGCCCGTGTTTTGCAAGATTTTCGATGGCGAAGACAAATACCCGGGACACTACCGCGTCGTCTTGCCCGAGCAAGCCACGGTGCTGCTGCTGTAGAAGCTAGCTAGGCTGGCGCTGCACCAGCTCCAGCGCCGCCGCCAGGGCCAGGTCCATCGTGGCCTGGTGAAAGATCAGCCATTGCGGCAACAGCGACAGCGCATGGCGCCCCTGTTCCAGGTCGCCTTCATCGACGGCGGCCCAGGCATGGTGCAGACCGCTGAGCACGCGCGCATGCTGTTCGCGGTGGTTGGCCAGCGAGGGAAAGGCGATTTGCTCCATCAAATCCTCTTCCTCGCGGAAATCGCGTTCGACGGCCGCGATCAGCTCGCGAAACGCCATGCTGAAATGCTGGTCGCCCAACTGCTGCAGCCGCGCCAGTTCCTGAAACAGCGCCTCATGCGCCTCGTCGATGACGGGAACGCCCAGCGCCATCTCATCCTTCCAATCCGATTTACCCATGCTGATGCTCCAGGTTAAGTCCGTCACGGTGCGAAGCGGACTGTTCCAGTTTGGGCGCAGCAAAGGTGGAAATCCATGATCTGGATCAAAAGTGTGGTGAAGAGGGAAGGAAGGCAATACGAAAAAAGCAAAGAACATAAGGGAACAAATCCCCACCCGCAACAAAGCGGTTTTCATCGATGCGACGTGATACCGAGCGCCGCTGAAAAACGCCGCTGGCAAGGCGTCTTTGACGAAGACAGTACGCGAGTACGGCAAGTCAAAGCAACGCAGTCAGCGGTGTTTTCTCAGCCGCGCGTCTTATTGTTTGGGCCAGTGGGCCCACATGCCTTGCGCATCAACATTCGGCACCTGCAACTGCTGCCCGGCGGACGTTTGCATCGCGTCGCGCAGCACGAGGGGTACGAGCAGCAAGGCCGACAGGGCAAGGCAAGCCAGCACTTTGAGCGTCAACATGGTCGTCTCCCGGTGTCCCGGCGGCGGCGCGGGGATGCGGCGCCTGCCGGTCACTTCCTTATGTACTACCATGCTTGCAGTTTAGTTCATCTGATTGAAACTTCAATTTATTGCTGTGATGCACCGCACCAGTTCGCCCATTGCCAGGAGCTTATTTCGCCTTGCGGCTGCGCCGCGGCTTGCCTGTTGGCGGCAGGAAGGAATCGAACCACACTTGCGTCAATTGCCGCGTATTTTTCGCCGCTTCGCGCTTGACGGCGGCCGTCGCATGGCCGCGCGCCGTGTTGGCGATGCGGTTGGCGGCGCTCAGGTACATGCTCATCCAGGGGTTTTTCATGGGAAGCCTCGCAGACAGTGGGTGGGGCGGCGCGGGTTTATCGCCCTGCCGCCATGCCCTCACTGTAATCCGATGGCAGGCGCCGACCGTGCGCCGGCCCACATAGCCGGGCGGCGCCGGCGATGGCTTGAGCCAGGTCAATACACGTCGCGGCGGTAGCGTCCGGCCGCCAGCAGGGCGTCGAGACCTTCTTGGCCCAGCATTTCTTGCAGTACAGCATCGATTCCTGCCGCCATGCCTTGCAGGCTGCCGCACACGTAGACGATGGCCCCTTGCGCCAGCCAGTCGCGCAGCGTCCCGGCGTTGGCGCGCAGGCGGTCTTGCACGTATTCACGCTTGCCGGCATCGGCGCCATCGCGCGAAAAGACGCGGTCCAGGCGTGCCAGGTGGCCAGCGTCCAGCCAGCCTTGCAACTCTGCACCGCAGACGCTGTCAAAAGCTTGCTGGCGTTCGCCGAACAGCAGCCAGTTGCGGGCCAGTCCCGCCCGCTGGCGCGCGCGCAAGTGCGAGCGCAGGCCGGCCAGGCCGGAACCGTTGCCGATATAAATGCAGGGCACGTCGACCAGGGCGGGGGCGAAGGCCGGATTGGCTTGCAGGCGCAGGCGGATGATGGCGTCCAGCGGGGCGAAGCGGGTCAGCCAGCCGGAGCCGAGGCCATGGCCTTGATTTTCCTCGCCCGCATGGCGTTCCTGGCGTACCAGCAACTGCAGTTCGCCATCGGACGGCAGCGAGGCGATCGAGTAGCTGCGCGGCGCGTGATGGGCATTGCTGGCATCACCATCGCTGCCGTCTGCATTGCAGGGAATGATTTCCGCCAGCGCGCCCGCTTCCCAGCTGGCGCCGGCCGGGCCCGTCAAGGTGATTTCATGCAGTTCGCCGCTCTGGCTGCCCGGGTTGAGCAGCACGCGGCGCGCCAGGCGCCACTCGGCATATGACGCTTCTTCCTGCACGCCGATGGCGTCGATGGCGCTGCCGCTGCAGCGGGCCAGCGCTGTGGACCAGTCGGCCAGGGCGGCGGGGTCGTGCTTGTCCACTTCGATCAGGGGGAACAGGGGCGTGGCGCCCAGCGTTTGCAATTGTTGCGCCAGCGCATGGCCAAAGCCGCAGAAGGCGCTGTAATGGCGGTCGCCCAGGGCCAGCATGCCGAATTCCAGGCCCGCCAGCGGCGTGCCGGAGGTGGCTTGCAGCAGGCGCGCGAAGCGGCGCGTGCCATCCGGCGCCTCGCCTTCGCCAAAGGTGCTGGCGACGATCAGGGCCCGTTCGTACTGGCGCAATTGCGCGGGATCGAACTGGTCCAGCGATTGCACGTCGACGGCCACGCCCGCCTGCTGCAGGGCGCGCGCGCTTTCCAGGGCCAGGCGCTCGGCCTGCCCTGACTGGCTGGCGTAGGCCACCAGGGTGGGCAAGCCCGTGTCCGTCTTACCCGGCGCGCCGGCGCCCAGCATGGCGCGCTGCGCCTGCACGGCGCGTTTCGCCTTGCGGCGGCCCAGGTACAGCATCCAGCCCGTGATGGCGAACAGGGGCAGGCCCAGGCTGGCCAGGGTGACGATGATGCGGCCCGGCAAGCCAAAATACGTGCCCATGTGCAGCGGATAAATGATGTTGACGAGTCGCGCACCCAGCGCTTGCTGGCTGTACGGTTCGTTTTCCGTCACTGCGCCGTCGGCCGCTGCAATGCTCATGCGGCTGCGCGCCCGCTCGTGCGGCGCGTCGCTGGCCAGCCACGTGAATTGCACGGCTTCGCCGGCGCGTGTCGGCAGGCGCACGCTGGCCAGGGTCCAGCCGGCCGCGTGCTGCTGGAAGCTGCTCCAGGCCGGACCGAGGTCGACGGCCGGCGCTTCTTTCTTTTCCCTGGGCTGGCCTTGCTTGCCCGGCGCTTGCGCCACGCGGGGCGGCTTGCCGGCCCAGGCGTCGATATTGTCGCGCACCACGTCATAGCTCCAGTAAATGCCCGTCAGGGTCAGCGCTACGTAGACCACCAGGCACCACGTGCCGGCCACGGCGTGCAGGTTCCACAGGAAGGAGCGGCCTTTTAATGCAGGGTCGAAGGTCAGCCAGGTGCGCCAGTCCAGCGGACGGCGGGGCCAGCGCAGATACAGGCCGGACAGGGCCAGTCCCAGCAGGCACAGGGCCAGCGCGCCCGCCACTTGCCGGCCCGGATCGCGCGGCAGCAGCAGCCAGCGGTGCAGCGATTCCGTCCACTCGAAAAAGCCCGCGCCCGTCAGCGCCGGCTGGGTCGCGCCCGTGTAGGGGTGGACATAAATGGACTCGCCGCGCCGCTGGCCGTTCTTCGGCGCAAAGAATAAACGAGGCGCCGCGCCCGCCTCGGCATACATGGTGATGGAAGCGACGCGCTGGCCGTGTTCGGCAGCGGCAATGTTGCTCAGCTGGCCAGGCGTCAACGGCGCGCGCGCTTCCAAGGCGACATGGCGCACACCGGGATTCATGACATCGAGCAATTCATCCTTGAACGCCAGGGTGGCGCCGCTCAGGCCGATGATCACCAGCACCGTGCCGGCCGTGATGCCGATAAACCAGTGCAATTGAAACCACACCTGTTTCCAGCTCCAGTGCCAGCGCCGTTGCGGCGGGTTGGCGGCAGGCTGGCGTTGCTGTTGGTGGGTCTCCGGCGCCTCGTCGGCGCTGGCGCGCAACTGGGGTTGTGGAAGGGAGGAGGTCGTCATGGCGGCTTTCGATGGCGCCGCCATGCGGGGGTGTCAGGCATGGCGGGGAAGAAGGAAGGCTGACATTTTAACGCAAACGAGAATCATTCGCAAATGATGGCGCGGTGGCACTGTTGCGCAAAATGCCCGCGCCAGGCTGGGATGATGCTTTTGATAATTTACATCGTCGTGAAATTGTGTGAAAATGAAAATCATTCTCATTCGTGATGCAGTGCTGACCCACTTGACCGGCAAGTATGGCAGCCCCTTTGTTTGTTTGCCCGTGTCCACCATTTCTCCCTCCCTCGATACCTTTAGCGACCTGTACGCCAGCCACCATGGCTGGCTGTATAACTGGCTGTGGCGCAAGCTCGGTTGCCGCGACGGTGCGGCCGACCTGGCGCAGGACACCTTCGTGCGCATGCTGGCGACGCAATCGGCGGACAGCCTGCGCGAGCCGCGCGCCTACCTGAGCACGGTGGCCAATGGCTTGCTGGTCAACCACTGGCGCCGCCTGACCCTGGAACGTACGTTCCTGGCGGCCCTGGCTAGCCATCCCGAAATGACGGCGCCGTCGCCGGAAGAGCGGGTCCTCGTGGTCGAAGCCCTGTGCCGCATCGATGCCATGCTCGATACCCTGTCGCCGCGCGCGCGCCAGGCCTTCCTGCTGGCGCAGCTCGACGGCCTGACGTATGCGCAGATCGCCGGCCAGCTGGACGTATCCGAACGCATGGTGAAAAAATACATGGCGCAAGCCATGCTGCAATGCATGCTGTGCATGGATGATGCCGCCTAAACTAGGCGCCGCCATGCCGCCGGCCGACTACGCCATCCTGCAGGAAGCGGCCGAATGGTTCGCCGTGCTGCGCGGGGACGATGCCGGTCCTGCCGACCAGCAAGCCTGGGAGCGCTGGCATGCCAGCTCGCCCGCCCACCGCGCCGCCTGGCGCAGGGTGGAAGCCGTCAGCGCCGAATTTCGCCAGGTGCCGGCGGAACCGGCGCGCCAGGCGCTCGACGCCGCAGGCCCGCGCCAGAGCGACGCCGCGCGCCGCAGCCTGGTCAAGGGCTTGCTGGCGCTGTGCCTGACGGCCGGCACGGGTGGCGCCGCGCTGCTGCGGCGCGATACGCGCAGCTGGGTTGCCAGCCTGCATGCGGGTGAAAAAACGCCGGTCGGCACCATCCGCCAGCTGGCGCTGGCCGACGGCTCGCAACTGTGGCTGAACACGGCAACGTCCCTCGACATCGATTACAGCGACGCGCTGCGCCGCATCGCCCTGCATGGCGGCGAAATCTATCTTTCCTCCGCGCGCGACAGCCGCCAGCCGGCGCGCCCGCTCGTGGTCGACACCGTGCACGGCCGCCTGCGCGCGCTGGGCACGCGTTTCAGCGTGCAGCCGCAGGGCGATGCCACCTTGCTGGCCGTCTACGAGGGCAGCGTCGAGGTGGCGCCCCGCGATGGCGGCGTGCCGCGCATCGTGCCGGCCGGCCGGCAAGTGCGCTTTGGCGACGGTTTCATCGGCGAGCCATACGCCGCCGACCCGAACGGGGCCGCCTGGATCGAGTACCGCCTGCAGCCGGAGCAGATGCGGCTCGATGATTTCCTCGCGCAACTGTCGCGCTACCGGCGCGGCCATCTGGGCTGCGTGCCCGAAGTGGCCCACCTGCGCCTGGTGGGCAGCTACCCGCTGGCCGATACGGACCGCATCCTGGCGGCGCTGGAAGCGACCTTGCCCGTGAGAATACATCGCCTGCATGACTGGTGGGTGACGGTGGAAGCCCAGCTGCCGCAGTTAAAATAGTAAATGAGAATATTTCTCAAAAAGTAGTTCCCTTTTTGAAAAGTTGTTTGGCAAGGTAGAAGTAAGCTGCTCAACATCAATAAGGAATGCCGTGCCGCCGTACCCTGTCTCCCTGCCGTTTGCCCGCCGTCTGCTGCCGCTGTCCCTGGCTGCGGCGTTGCTGGCCGTGCCTGTCATGCATGCGATGGCAGCGGCGGCGGAAGAGACCGTGCACAGCTTCCGCATCGCCGCCGCGCCCCTGGGCCAGGCCCTGCGCCAGTTCGCGGGCCAGGCGGGCATCTTGCTGTCGGCCGAGGGTGGCTTGACGCAGGGCAAACGCAGCGCCGGCTTGAACGCCACCGTGGCCACGGGCCTGGGCTTGCAGCAATTGCTGGCAGGAACGGGCCTCGTGGCCGTGCAGTTGCCGGACGGAAGTTACATCGTGCGCCTGGCCCCCACGCCCCTGCGCGCGGACCTGGACGGGGAGGGCGCCGGCTTGCAAGTGCTGGCGCCCGTCACCGTGCAGGGCAGCGGCGACGATGGCTACCGCCGTACCAGTTCTTCCTCCGCCAGCCGCAACGACACGGCCCTGCATGACACGCCGCAGGCCGTCAGCGTGGTGAGCCGCGAATTGATACGCGACCAGGACATGCGCACCCTGGCCGACGCCATGCGCTACATGCCGGGCGTGGGCACGGCCGCAGGCGAGGGCAACCGCGATACGGCCGTGATGCGCGGCAACAGCTCGACCTCGGATTTCTATCTGGACGGCATGCGCGACGACGTGCAGTACTACCGCGATTTCTACAATATCGAAGCGGTCGAGGCCATCAAGGGGCCGAACGCCCTGGTCTTCGGCCATGGCGGCGGCGGTGGCGTGATCAACCGGGCCACCAAGCAGCCGCAGTGGGTCAATGGCGGCGAAGCAACGCTGAGCCTGGGCGCCTGGCGCAACGGGCGCGCCGCCATCGATCTGCAACAGGTCATGAAAGGCGACGTGGCCGTGCGCGTCAACGCCATGGCGGAAAACAGCGGCTCGTTTCGCCAGGGCGTCAAGGTGCGCCGCAGCGCCGTCAACCCCGTCGTGGCCTGGCGCCTGTCGCCGCGCACCACCGTGCAAGCCAGCTATGAACATTTTCGCGACGACCGCGTGACCGACCGGGGCCTGCCGTCGTACCGAGGCCGGCCGTTCGACACGGACCCGTCCACGTTTTTCGGCATCGCCGGCAGCAGCCCGTCGTGGGCTTACATCGACGCGCTGGGCGTGACCATCGAGCATGCGTTCGCCGGCGGTGCGGTCTTGCGCAACCGCACGCGCCTGGCCGATTACGACAAGCTGTACCAGAATGCCTTTCCCGGCCCCGTCAGCGCGGATGGGGCCAGCGTGACGGTGCTGGCGTACAACAGCGCCACCTTGCGGCGCAACCTGTTCAACCAGACGGACGTGGAGTGGACGGTCAGCAGCGGCGCCGTGCGGCACCGCCTGACGGCGGGCGGGGAACTGGGCCGCCAGACGACGGACAATCTGCGCAACACCGGCTATTTCACCACCCTGGGCGAGGGCGTGACGCACATCAGCCTGCCCACTTCGCACCCCGTGACGGACTTGCCCGTGACCTTCCGTCCCAGCGCCACGGATGCCGACAACCACGGCGTGGCCGACACGGCTGCCCTGTACCTGCAGGACCAGGTCCGCTTCAGCCCGCAATGGCAGGCGATTGCCGGCCTGCGCTACGAGCGCTTCGCCGTCGATTTCGTCAACCGCCGCAATGGCGCGCGCATCGCCCGCACGGATGCGCCGTGGTCGCCGCGCGCGGCCCTGATCTATCAGCCCGTGCCCGCGCTGTCGCTGTATGCCAGCGTCAGCCAATCGTTCTTGCCGCGCGCGGGCGAACAGCTGGCGTCATTGACGCCCAGCAACGCCGTGTTTGAACCTGAACGTTTTCGCAATGTGGAAGCGGGCGTGAAATGGGAAGCCACGCCGGACCTGTCGGCCAGCGCGGCCCTGTACCGTTTGACGCGCAGCAAGGTCGCCGTCACCGACCCGAATGACGCCACGCGGGCCATGCTGGTCGATGGCCAGCGCAGCGAGGGGCTGGAACTGGAAGTGAAAGGCAAGGTCCAACCCGGGTGGAACATCGCCGGCGGCTATGCCTGGCAGCGGGCCGTGCTGACGGCCACGCAATCGGCCACGGCATTCGAGGGGGCCACGGTGGCCCATGTGCCCCGGCACAGCCTGTCGCTGTGGAACCGCTACGATTTTTCGCCTGCCTGGGGCGCGGCGCTGGGCATCATTGCCCGCAGCGCCGTGTATGCGTCCGTGTCGAATACGGTGGCGCTGCCGGGATTTGCCCGCGTCGACGGCGCCGTCTACTTCAAGCCGCAAGGAAATTTTCAGCTGCAGCTGAATGTGGAAAACCTGTTCAACAGAAAATATTTTGCCTCCTCCCACAGCAACGACAACATCGCGCCCGGCTCGCCCCGGGCGTTGCGCATGACGGCGCTGTGGCGGTTCTAGTTTTGTCGTACCCAAGCAATCAACGAGCCAGCCAGGCGCCACGGCGCAGTAGCCAGCCATAATTTAATCCATCCGATAGAGTGAAAGATAGCGATGACATTGAAAGACCAAGCGGGCGCCGCCAAGCCGGCAGCCCTCATCCGCAGCCGCAAGCACCACACCACTTCCGCGCCACGCATGCATGGCACGGCCCTGGCCGCGTTTGCCACCCTGGCCATGCCGCTGGCGCTGCACGCGCAAACGGTGGACAAGCCGCAGCAGTTGCAGGAAGTCAAGGTCGTGGGCACGGCTGACCGCCTGATCCAGGCGCCCGTCAAATCGGCCAACGACAAGCTGACGGCGCCGCTGCTGGACACGCCGAAATCCGTCACCGTGATTCCTGCCGAAATCATTTCGCAAACGGGCGCCGTCTCGCTGACGGATGCGCTGCGCACCGTGCCGGGCATCACCATCGGCGCCGGCGAAGGCGGCAACCCTGTGGGCGACAACCTGTTCATCCGCGGCTACAACGCGCAAACGGATACGTATATCGACGGCATCCGCGACACGGGTTCCCAATCGCGTGAAATCTTTGCGCTGGAACAAATCGAAGTCGTCAAGGGCCCGAACTCGGCCTACGGTGGACGTTCGTCCGCGGGCGGCGGCGTCAACCTGATCAGCAAGACGCCGAAAGTCGACAATTTCACCAACGCCACCGTGGGCCTGGGCAGCGCCAAGTACCGCCGCGCCACGGCCGACGTGAACCGCGTCATCAGCGACGACGTGGCCGTGCGCCTGAACGTGATGGCGCATGACGCCCACGTGGCCGGCCGCGACTACATCAATGGCGACCGCTGGGGCATCGCGCCATCGATCACCTTCGGCCTGAAATCGGCCACGCAGGCGACCCTCAGCTACTACCACATGCAGTCGAGCGAATTGCCGGACACCGGCTTGCCGTTCAACAACCCGTTCTCGTCGGGTGCGAATGTATCGAAAAACGGCAACGGCACCCCCGTCAACGTGCCGCGCGACACCTTCTATGGCCTGGTCAACCGCGATTTCCGCGACACGCAAAGCGATATCGGCACCATCGACGTGCGCCACGACTTCGGCAACAAGTTGATTTTGCGCAACGTAACCCGTTACGGCAAGACCAGCAATGACTACGTGTGGACCCAGCCCGACGATTCCAAGGGCAACACCATGCTGTACGGCACCGTCTGGCGCCGCGCCAACACGCGCACGACCGATACGGACGCGCTGGCCAATGCGACCAGCCTGGGCGGCGAATTCCTGGCCGGCGGCGTGAAACACACCTACACGGTGGGCCTGGAAATCGGCCGCGAGGAAACGGATCGCAGCTCCTATATGTTCAGCCCGGGGACGAACAACCCGCTGGAAAAAGTCGGTTCCAACTGCCCGACCTATGGCGCGGCCACCCTGTACAACTGTGCACCGTTGCTCAACCCGAACGCCAACGACCCATGGGTCTACACACGCACTGTGTCGCCGGCACGCACGAACATCGTCACCAACACGCGTTCCGTGTACGGCTTCGACACCATCGAGTTCACGCCGCAATGGCTGCTCAACGTGGGCATCCGCTGGGATGACTACAAGAGTTCGCTGAACACGCCGCAATACACGCTCGACGGCAAGACCACCGCCGCCACCAGCGCCAAGGTGCACGCCACCTTCGCCAGCTACCAGGCGGGTCTGGTGTACAAGCCATCGACCAACAGCAGCGTGTATGTTTCCTACGGCACCTCGTCCACGCCACCGGGCAATGACGGCGGCGACGGCATCGACGGCTTGACGGTCGCCATCCAGAACCTGAAGCCGCAGGAAAGCAAGAGCTTCGAGCTGGGCACGAAATGGGAAGTGCTGCCGGGTGGCCGCCTGTCCGTGAGCGGCGCCTATTTCCAGAGCGACATGAGCAATGCACGCGTGACGGCACCGGACGGCAGCACGCAAAACGTGGGCGACAAGCAAGTCAAGGGTATCGAGCTGGGCGTGAGCGGCAATATCACCAAGGAATGGTCGGTCTTCGGCGGCTATACGCACCTGAACGCCATCGTGGAAAACAATGGCTACGTCAATACGGGCACGACGGCGGTACCCGTGTATGCACCGTCGCCATACAACGGCAACCAGTTCCCCACGACGCCGAAAAACAGCGCCTCGCTGTGGACCTCCTACCTGGTCACGCCCGCCATCACGGTGGGCGGCGGCGTGAACTACGTCGACAAGGTCTATGCGAACGTGGCCAACAACAAGTTTGCCCCGGCCTACACGCGCTTCGACGCCATGGCCAGCTATGTGGTCAACCGCAACGTGACCCTGCAGCTGAACATCCAGAACCTGACGAACAAGCTGTACTTCGACAAGGTTTCCTCGCCGCATTACGCTGGCGTGGCACCGGGCCGCTCGGCAACCCTGACGGCCAACATGAAGTTCTGATGGTTGCCGGTTTGAGGTAGCGCAAGGCGCCGTTCCAGTAGTCGGGAACGGCGCTTTTTTTCATTTCCCGGTTCCCTTTTGCGCTTCTCGCTTGGCAATGTCAGTAGAGCAGAACGCACAAGCGGAGAATCCCATGCAAGACATTCAATACCAGGGCGATGGCCGCGTGTTCGAGCGCTTGCGCGCCGTGCGCCTGCGCCCGACCAGCGCGCGCATCTGCATCTTGCAAGTGCTGGCCGGCACGCAGCGACAAGCGATGAATGCGGAAAGCATTTATCAGCAACTGCTGCACATCGGCATTGCCGTCAGCCTGGGCACGATTTACCGCGTGCTCAAGGAAATGGAGCTGGCCGGCTTGCTGCTGCGCGAGCGCGAGGCTAGCGCCAGCGGCAACAAGGCGCGCTACCTGATCAAGCCGGACCAGGTGGAAACGGACAGTTGCTACCTCGTGTGCCGCGTGTGCGAACGCAGCGTGCTGGTGCAGAATGCGCCGCTGGTGGAGCAGCTGCGCCAGGCGGCGCTGGCGCACGGCATGGACATCGGCGCCAACGTGATTTCCGTGCAGATGCGCTGCAGCCAGTGCGCCGGGGAAGCGCAAGCGGGGCGGGGCAAGCCCCTGCGGGCCGCCTGACGGCGCCGCCTTTTGATGCGGCGCAACATTGCTGCAAGGCCATCCGCCGCCTCGCCGCGCGCATTAGGCGCTACAATAGGGAATCTCTTTATTCTCCCTGACTCGTCTTCTGCTGCCATGACCACTTCCACACCGAATCTCGTCGTCACCCCATCCGCCCACCCCCTGTCCGACGCCGAACGCGCCGCGCGCATGGTCAATCCCGCCTTCGGCCGCATCTTCACCGACCACATGGTGGTGATTCCTTACCGCGACGGTAAATGGCAGCAGGGCGAACTGAAGGCTTACGGCCCTTTGATGCTGGACCCGTCCGCGTCGTCGCTGCACTACGGCCAGGCCATCTTCGAAGGTTATAAGGCGTTCGCGCAGCCCGATGGCAGCATCAAGACTTTCCGTCCGGAACAAAACGCGGAACGCTTCAACCGCAGCGCCGCGCGCCTGGCCATGCCGGCCATTCCCGTCGAGCTGTTCCTGGAAGCGGGCGACGCGCTGATTGCGCAAGACCGCAACTGGGTGCCGAAGAACACGGGCGAGAGCCTGTACATGCGTCCGCTGATGATCGCCACCGACCCTTACCTGGGCGTGCGTCCATCGGAAGAATACCTGTTCGTGCTGTTCGCCTCGCCGGCCGGCGCCTATTTCCCGAAAGGCGTGAAACCCGTCACCGTGTGGATCAGCGAAGACTTCGTGCGCGCCGCGCCGGGCGGCACGGGTGAAGCCAAGTGCGCGGGCAACTACGCGGCCAGCCTGATGGCCCAGTCGCAAGCGCAAGAGAAGGGCTGCGATCAGGTCGTCTGGCTGGACGCCGTGCACCGCGAATTCATCGAAGAAATGGGCGGCATGAACCTCTTCTTCGTGTATAAAGATGGCGAGAAAGTCACCGTCGTGACGCCGGAATTGACGGGCACCTTGCTGCCAGGCATCACCCGCCGCAGCCTGCTGGAAATGGCGAAAGACCTCGGCTATGCAACGGAAGAGCGTAAATTGTCTGTCCAGCAATGGCGCGACGACATCGCCTCGGGCCGCATGACCGAAGTGTTCGCCTGCGGCACGGCCGCCGTCATCACGCCGGTGGGCGTGGCCAAGGCCAATGGCTTTGAAATGACGATCAACAACAATGAAAACGGCGCCGTCACGCTGGCCCTGCGCGAAGCGCTGCTGGGCTTGCAGCATGGCACGGCACCGGACACGCATGGCTGGATGCACAAGGTTTGCTGATCAACTTGTTTGATTGATACCGCGCCGGCACTCAGTTGCCGGCGTTTTATATTCTGAAAGGGAAACCCGATGCAATTGAGAACTGTCTTGCCCGCGCTGGCCGCCGTGTTCCTCAGCCTGTCTGCCGGCGCCGTCCACGCGGCCGACGCCAGCTGCGCCATTCCCCGCAACGTCAGCTACTACGATTACGACGTCAAGCCGTCCGACGAGAAAAACACGTGCTACAAGCAAAGCACCAACGTGCCCACCGATTACTTCATGTTGGCGCTGTCGTGGTCGCCAGGCTTTTGCGACAGCCAGCGCCGCCGTGGCGCCGTGTCGAAGAAGGCTGCCTTCCAGTGCGCCGATAGCAACCACTTCGGCTGGATCGTGCATGGCCTGTGGGCACAGTCGAACAACCCGGCCAGCTGCGACGACATTTCCGTGACGCCGCCACGCAAGACGGAGTTGCATCCGCGTTACTGCAAGGGCAATTTGCCGAAGCTGGCGCCGTCCGAGATCCTGCCCTATATGTGCATGCAGCCGGGCGAAGCCTTGCTGCAGGGCGAATGGGAAAAGCATGGCGCTTGCGATTTCGATACGGCCAAGCAGTATTTCGAGAAGGAACGCGAGCTGTTCCAGGCCTTGAAGTTGCCGGACTCCAGCATGCCCAAGAATGAGTTGTTCCAGTGGATGAAGCAGCATAATCCGCAATTGAAGGGCCGCTGGCTCGGCTATGAAAAGCATTCGGGCGAGTTGCGCATCTGCTACTCGAAAGATTTCAAGGTCATCGATTGCCAGAAATAAGCTGGCCTGTCCTGCAGGTTTCTTACATACATGTTAGTGTATTGGCCGGATCAGCAAGATGAACAGGTAGTGTATGCAGCAGTCTATGCGGCAGCAAACGCAAGCCGTGATGGTGGGCGAGGATGGCTTGCCGCCCGGCGCCCGTGTATGGGCCATGCTGGCGCTGGCCATCGGCGTGGGCATGGCTTCGCTCGATACGGCGATCGCCAACACGGCCTTGCCGGCCATCGCCGGCGAGCTGCACACGACGCCGGCCGCTTCCGTCTGGATCGTCAACGTGTATCAGCTGGCCATGGTGGCGACCCTGCTGCCGTTTTCCGCGCTGGGCGAAATCGCCGGCTACCGGCGCGTGTTTATCTCCGGCATGTTCCTGTTTACGTTGGCCTCGCTCGCGTGCGCGCTGGCTTGGTCCTTGCCGTCGCTGGTGGTGGCGCGTTTGTTCCAGGGCGTCGGCGCCAGCGCCATGATGAGCGTCAATACGGCCCTGCTGCGCGCCCTGTACCCTAAACACTTGCTGGGCCGCGCGTTCGGCAACAACGCGCTGGTGGTGGCCGTCGCGTTCGCCATCGGGCCCACGGCCGCCTCCTTGATCCTGGCGACGGCGTCGTGGCCATGGCTGTTCGCCATCAACGTGCCGCTGGGCGTGGCCGGCTTCTTCCTCGCCAGCCGCATGCTGCCGGCCACCAAGTTGTCCGGGCATACCCTCGATGCGCGCACGGCGCTGTACAACGTGGGCGCCTTCGGCTTGCTGATCCTGTTGTTTGGCGACGCGGCCCACCACGCGGCGCTGTCGACCCTGCTGCCGGAACTGGTGGCGGTGGTGGTGTTCTTTATTTTGCTGCTGCGCCGCCAGGCCGGGCATGCGGCGCCCATGCTGCCGATCGACCTGTTCCGCCGTCCCCTGTTCTTGCTGTCGTCGCTGACGGCCATCTGCACGTTTGCCGCGCAGGGGCTGGCCTTCGTCTCGCTGCCATTCTATTTTGAAGTCACCCTGGGCCGTTCACCCGTCGAGACGGGCTTTTTGATGACGCCGTGGGCCGTGCTGGTGGCCGTGATGGCGCCCGTCGCCGGACGGCTCAGCGACCGCTATTCGCCTGGCGTGCTGGGCGGCATCGGCTTGGCGGCGCTGGCCGGCGGCTTGCTGACACTCGTGTGGATACCGGCCCACCCCAGCGTGTTCGACATCGGCTGGCGCATGGCCCTGTGCGGCATCGGTTTCGGTTTCTTCCAGGCGCCCAATCTGAAAGCCATCATGGGCAGCGCGCCGCCCGAGCGGGCAGGCGGCGCCAGCGGCGTGGTGGCCACGTCGCGCCTGATCGGGCAAGCGACGGGCGCGGCGCTGGTCGCGTATTGCTTCACGGTTTCCGCCAGCCGGGGCACGACGTATGCGCTGTGCCTGGCGGCAGGCTTCGCCGCCGTGGCCAGCATCGCCAGCTTCTCGCGCCTGGTGGTGGCGCAGCCGGCGTGGCTGACAGGCAAGGGCGGCTAAGCCTAGACGTCGATGGCCTTGTCCGACTGCATGCGCTTGCGCAATTCGAACTTCTGGATCTTGCCCGTCGACGTGCGGGGCAGGGGACCGAAATAAATGGCTTTCGGCACCTTGAATCCGGCCAGGTTATTCTTGCAGAAGGCGATCAATTCCGCTTCCGTCACCGTGCCGCCTTCGCGCAGCTCGACAAATGCGCACGGCGTCTCGCCCCATTTTTCGTCCGGCTGGGCGATGACGGCGGCGGCCAGCACTTGCGGGTGGTGGTACAGCGCGTCTTCCACTTCCACGCTGGAAATGTTTTCTCCGCCGGAAATGATGATGTCCTTGCTGCGGTCCTTCAGCTTGATGTAGCCGTCCGGATACATGACACCCAGGTCGCCCGTGTGGAACCAGCCGCCCGCAAACGCTTCCTGCGTCGCCTTTTCATTCTTTAAATAACCCTTCATGCAGATATTGCCGCGGAACATGATTTCGCCGATCTGTTCGCCGTCGGCCGCCACGTGCTGCATGGTTTCCGGGTCGATCACGGCCACGGCGCTTTGCAAGTGGTAGCGCACGCCCTGGCGCGATTTGAGTACGGCGCGTTCTTCCTGCGACAGGGCCGCCCACTCGTCCTGCTCGGCGCAGATGGCGGCCGGGCCATACACTTCCGTCAAGCCATACGAGTGGATCAAGTCGAAACCCATGGCTTCGATCTTCGCCACCATGGCCGCCGGCGGCGGCGCGCCGGCCACCATGCCGCGCACGGTCCAGTCGATGCCGTCGCGCCAGTTGGCGGGCGCGTTGGCCAGCGCCGCGTGCACGATGGGCGCGGCGCAATAGTGGGTGATGCGCAATTCGCGCATCAGGTCGAACACGAGCTTCGGCTCGAACTTGCGCAGGCACACGTTGACGCCGGCGCGCGCGGCCACCGTCCACGGGAAGCACCAGCCGTTGCAGTGGAACATCGGTAACGTCCATAAATACACGGCATGCTTGGGCATGTCCCACTCTAATATGTTCGACAGGGCGTTCAGGGCCGCGCCGCGGTGGTGATAGACGACGCCTTTCGGGTCGCCCGTGGTGCCGGACGTGTAGTTCAGGGCGATGGCGTCCCACTCGTCGGCGGGCGGCTGCCAGTCGTAATCGGGGTCGCCGCTGGCCAGCAAGCTTTCGTAGTCGAGGTCGGAAAAGGCGTCCACTTCCGGTCCCAGCACGTCGTTGACCTGGATCACGCGCAAGCCGGGAATCTGCGCCGCCATCTGGCGTGCCAGCTCGGCAAATTCCGTATCGGCCAGCAAGACTTTCGCCTGGCCGTGGCGCAGCATGAAGGTCAGCGAGGCCAGGTCGAGGCGGATGTTCAGGGCGTTGAGGACGGCGCCGGCCATCGGGACGCCGAAGCTCGCTTCCACCATGGCGGGCGTGTTCGGCAACATCACGGCGACCGTGTCGCCCGTGCCCACGCCCAGTTTGATGAGACCGGATGCCAGGCGGCGCGTGCGCGCATACGTTTCGCGCCACGTCTGGCGCACGGCGCCATGTGCAATTGCCAGGCGATTGCCATATACTGCCGCTGCCCTGGCGATATAGTCGAGCGGGGTGAGGGCGGCGTAGTTGGCGCTGTTTTTGCCGAGGCCGGTATTGAAATCAGGTGTCATGCTTGTCTCCTGGTAAATAAAATTCTATAGCTCCCTGTTTCGGGATTGATACCGGTTAGCATAGCACCGGTGCTGGAAAATCACTGTCATCTTAGTGACAACTGAAGGGTGGAATGGATAGCAACGATAGTGTAGGCCTTGCCGTGCCAGAACTCGACAGCCATGACTGGTTCACGGCCCTCGACGCGCGGCATCAGACCCTGTTGCGCGCCGACAGCGTGCTGCGGCATTACGAGGCGGGCGCCTTCATCACGCGGCGCGGCGAACCGTCGGCGCACTGGATCGGCGTGCACACGGGCTTGATCAAGCTGGCCGTCTACAACGCCGACGGGCGCGGTGCCACGTTTTCCGGCGTGCCGGCCGGCGGCTGGTGCGGCGAGGGCAGCGTGCTCAAGCGCGAACTGCGCCGTTACGACGTGGTGGCCGTGCGCGCATCGAGCATCCTCCTCGTGCCGGTGGACCTGTTTCACCTGTTGCTGGCCGAGAGCCTGTCCTTCAATGCCTTCGTCATCCGCCAGTTGAACGAGCGCATGGGCCAATTCATCGCCACCATCCAGAACCAGCGCCTGCTGGCCGTCGACGCGCAAGTGGCGCAAGCCATCGCGCAATTGTTCCACCCCATGTTATATCCGCGCACGTCCAGCGTGCTTGAGCTGTCGCAGGAAGAAATCGGCTTGTTGACGGGCATTTCGCGCCAGCGCGTGAACCAGGCGCTGGGCCATCTGGCCGAACTGAACTTGATCAGCATTGCCTACCAATCCATCCGCGTCGTCGACCTCGACGGCTTGCGCCGCTACGGCGTGGCGTCACTGTGATGACAGACCCGGCGCGCGATGTGTGGCATGCTGGCGGCTCGTTCACCACCTTGACCTGACGCATGGCCCTCGTTTCCGATCATCCCTTGCACTTGCTGGGCTTGCGCTTTCCGCTCCGGCTGCGCGTTACCGTGCGCCAGGGTTTTGTGACTTTGCACAATGAAATCGCCACCAAGAAACTGGCCAGCGGCGACAGTTTCGTCGTGCCCGCCTTCTTGCGCTTTGCCTGCGACGTGATGCCGGGGCGGGGCAAGCCGGCCGTGTTCACCCTGGCGCTGGAAGGCGAGGAGGCGGAGGGCGGCCACGGCGGCGGCAAGCGCTGGAGCCAGGCGCTGGCGCAGCACATCTTTGATACGCCGCAAGGCAAGTGGACGGCGGCCCGCCTGGCGGCCCTGTGGCAAGTGACGCCGCACAAGGCGCGGGCGCGCCTGTTTGCCGAGGGCGAGGCACTGCTCAGTCTGGTGCGCGAACAGCGCCTGGCGCACGCGCTGCACACGGCGGCGCAAGCGGATGCCGACGGCGAAGACGGCGAACGCGACCTGGCGCAAGTGGCGGCCGGTTCCGGCTTTGCCTCGATCCCCGCGTTTTGCGACGCCTGCGTGGACGTGGCGGGCGTGCGTCCCAGCCTGTTCCTGCGCGGCCAGGCGCCCGGATAGCCAGACTCCGTTATAATCGGGGCCATGGGATCATTATTGAAGCGCAAACAGTGGCATATGTGGTTCGCCTGCCTGGCGATACTGCTCAATGCGCTGTCGCCATCCCTGTCGTATGCGTTTGCCTCGCGGCACGCCAACGCGAACAATGCGGCCGTCGAGATCTGCTCGGCCAGCGGCGCCGTCTACACGCAAGCGGACCTGGCGCCGGCCGCCAAGTCCACCACCGATTCCGTGCTGCACCACATCGAACATTGCCCGTTCTGCATGAGCCATGCGGGCAGCGTGGGCTTGCCGCCGCCGTCGTCATCGACGCTGCCCGTCATCACGGGCCACGATCTGTATCCGCCCCTGTTTTACCAGGCGCCGCGGGCTCCGTTCGCGTGGCTGGCCGCCAGCCCGCGCGGCCCCCCTGCGGCTGCCTGAACGCAGCCGTCACGCTTTCCACGTCTTAACTGTATCCACTACGCCCATCGGGCCAGAATGCCATGAAACGTCGTCTTTTCCTTCTCGCCGGCACGGCGGGATTGCTTACGCTTGCCGCTTGCGAACAAGCGCCCAAACCCCATTACAACGGTCTCGACTTGACGGGAGGCGATTACAAGCCCGACTTCAAATTGAGCGGCCCCGACGGCAAGGTCTACACCCTGGCCGACTTCAAGGGCAAGTATGTGATGGTTTTCTTTGGCTTTACGCAATGTCCGGACGTGTGCCCGACGGCCCTGTCGCGCGCGCTGGAAATCCGCCAGAAGCTGGGCGCCGATGCCGACAAGCTGCAAGTGATCTTCATCAGCATCGACCCCGAGCGCGATACGCCCGAGTTGCTGGGCGAATACATGCGCGCCTTCGACCCCAGCTTCCTCGGCTTGCGCACGGACCCGCAGGCGACGGCGCAGACGGCCTTCAATTACAAGGTCTTCTACCGCCGCGTGCCCAGCGGCAGCTCGTACACGATGGACCATACGGCCATCAGCTATGTGCTCGATAACGAGGGGCGCATGCGCCTGGGCTTGAAGCACCAGTTGACGGGCGACGAGTGCGTGCAAGACATCAAGACCTTGATGAAATCGAAATACACCTTGTAACTATCACGAAAGGAATAATCATGACCCATGTCAAAACCCTGCTGGCCGCGGCCCTGACCGTGCTGTCCTTCTCCGCCGTTGCCCAGACTTCCGTGCAAATCACCGACCCGTGGGTGCGCGCCACCGTGCCGCAGCAAAAAGCCACGGGCGCCTTCATGCAGATCACGGCGCCGAAAGCCATGCGCCTGCTGGAAGTGCGCTCGCCCGTGGCGGGCGTGGCGGAAATCCACGAAATGAGCATGACGGACAATATGATGCGCATGCGCCAGGTCAAGGAAATCGCCTTGCCAGCCGGCAAAGCCGTCGAATTGAAGCCGGGCGGCTACCACGTCATGCTGCTGGAACTCAAAGGACAGGTGAAGGCGGGCGACAAGATTCCGCTGACCCTCGTCGTCGAAGGCGAGGACAAGCGCCGCGAAACCATCGAAGTCAATGCCGTGGCCCGTCCGCTGGGCGCCGCCTCGGCCCCGATGCCGGCCATGAAGCATTAAGCTGCCGATACGCCCTTGAAAAGCCCGGTTCGCCGGGCTTTTTTGCGACCGCCTGAAAGTTAAACGGCTGTTTGATATAATTCCATACTGTATTAAACAGCTGTTTAAACGATGGGAATGGCATGACGGAAGAAAAGAGAAGCGAGCAGGAAACGGAACCGGCCCGCGCGCGCATCCTGCAGGTGGCGGTGCAGCTGTTTGCCGACGAAGGCTACCGGCTCGCGTCCGTGCGCCGGATTTGCGAAGCGGCCCACGTCAACGTGGCGATGGTCAATTATTACTTTCATGGCAAGGAAGAGCTGTACCTGGCCGCCTTCGACCATGCGCGCGCGCTGGCGCGTGCCTCGGCCGCTGCCGCGCCGGACGCCGGCACTGCGGCAGCCGTGGCGCCCGTGGAACAGTTGCGCCTGGCGATACAATCGATGGTATTCGACATGCTGCGTCCGGGACCGGCTTCGCTGTTCAGCCGCCTGGTGGCGCGCGAACTGATCGAGCCGACGGCCGCCATCCACATGCTGGCAGACCGCGATGTGCGTGCGCACCATGCGCTGTTTACGGGCTTGATCCGTGGCGTGGTGGGGCAGGCCATGCCGGCGGACGTGGTGCAGAAATGCGTGTTCAGCGTGATCGGCCAGGCCGTGTTCTACGCCCGTTCGCGCATCGTGCATGAACTGGTGGCGCCGGAAATCACCTATGACGAGGCGGGCACGGCCAGCATCGCGCAGCATGTCGCCGCGTTCTCGCTGGCCGCCCTCGATGGCTTGCGCCGTCAGCATGCCGCGCAGGCGCTCGCATGAAGGCGCGCAACCTGACCCTGGTGCTGGCGGGGCTGGCCATGCTGGGCCCGTTCGCCACGGATACCTTCCTGCCGTCGTTTCCCGCGATCGGCACGCATTTCGACGTCAGCAGCGTGCTGGTGCAGCAGACCCTGAGCGTCTACCTGGCCGCGTATGCCTTCATGACCTTGTTCTACGGCACTTTGTCCGACTCCTTCGGCCGCCGTCCCGTGATCCTCGCCTCGCTGCTGATCTTTGCCGTCGGCTCCATCGGCGCCGCCTTCGCGCCCAGCTTTGGCTGGCTGTTGTTCTTCCGCGGCATGCAGGGCGCCTCGGCGGGGGCGGGCCGGGTGATCGGGCAAGCCATCGTGCGCGACAGCTTGTCGGGCGCGGCCGCGCAAAAGATGCTGGCCAATATCATGATGGTGTTCGGCATCGCGCCCGCCATCGCGCCCATCATCGGCGGCTGGCTGCACGTGGCGTATGGCTGGCAATCGACGTTCGTCTTCACGTTTTCCGTCACGGTGCTGCTGGCGCTCGCCTGCCTGAAAGGCTTGCCGGAAAGTCTAGCCGTCGAGCAACGCCAATCCTTCCACCCAGGCAACATCGCGCGCAATTACTGGCTGGCCTTGCGCCACCGCGCTTTCCTGCTGCGTTCGCTGGCCGTGGCCTTCGCGTTTGGCGGCTTTGCCCTGTACATCGCGTCCGCGCCGCATTTCATCCTGGAATTGCTGCGCTTGCCGGAAACGGCGTTCGGCTGGATGTTCATCCCCATGGTGGCGGGCCTGGTGGGCGGCTCGGCGCTGTCGGGCAAGCTCGCCCATGCGGTGAAAAGCACCGTGCTGGTGCGCTGGGGCTTGCTGGCCATGGTCGCCACGGGAGCGCTCAACATTGCATATAACCATTGGTTCGCGGCCAGCATCCCGTTCGCCGTCGTGCCCGTGATGCTGTACGCGTTCGGCATGTCGCTGGCCTTGCCGGGCATGACCATGTCGACGCTCGACATCTTCCCGCAGATGCGGGGCCTTGCCGCCTCGTTGCAAAACTTCGTGCAAATGCTCGTGTTTGCGCTGGTGTCCGGTTTTGTCGCACCGTTGCTGTTCGACAGCGCATTGAAATTGGCGCTGGGACAGGCTTCGGCCGTGGCGCTGGCCGCGTTTTTCTGGTGGCTGGGCACGCGCCAGGACGCGGCGCAGGGCGTCGCTGGGAGTTGCCAAAACAGCATGAGCGGAGTTTGAAAAGGATGGCATGCTTTCTGCTTTGTTACACTGTGACAATCAGACCCGCGAGGGTCTAAGCAGTTTTGCAACTTTACCTTTGGCTATCATGCACTTGATTAACTCCAGTTTGAACCACGCCTTGCGCGTGCCGCTGGCCGCGGAAATCCACTCGCGGCCATTCTTGCAGCTCGACGCCCCCGAGCTGATCACCCATCTGGCCGTGTATAAAGATGACAGCGCGGCGCCGGGTGCGTCGAATATGGCGGCCCAGCACGCCACCCTGGCGGCCCTGTGCACGCATTTCGGCGTCACGCCGCCAAGCACCGAAGCCAAGTATTTTTATTACGACTTCGGCCGCTTCCGCCTGAAATGGGAATGCCACACGGAATTTGCCACGTTCACCTTCGCCGAGCATCCCGGTAGCGCCTTGCCCCTGGAGCAGGCGTTCGAGCGCATGCCTTTGGCGCAATTGCCGCAGCAATGGCTGGCGGGCTTGAAGGGCAAGCTGATGGTGGCGGCGCACGTGGTGCTGGAGCAGGCGACCGAGCCGGCCGAGATTTTCATGCAGGGCTTGTCGCGCGTGTTCGAAGGCAATACCCTGGCCGGCAGCAAGGTGCTGCAGGGCGGCGAATTGTGGACGGATTTCACCATCCAGTCCGACGGCTTCAGCCGTTTCGTCATCCGCGATGCGGGCATGCGTTCGCAGCAGTCGGGCCGCTTGGTGCAGCGCGTGCTGGAAATCGAAACCTACCGCATGATGGCCTTGTTGGGCTTGCCTTACGCCATGCAGGCGGCGCCATCCTTGAATGCCATCGAGAACGAATTGGCGACCCTGGCGGCCGCCATGGTCGATACGGACGACGCGCCGGGCCTGGTCAAGGCCGACGAAGGCGTGGCCGAACAAACCTTGCTCGACCGCATCACGCGTTTGGCGGCCCGCATTGAAAAGCTGTCGCTCGACAATAGCTACCGTTTTTCCGCCTCGAAAGCCTACATGGGCCTCGTCAAGGCGCGCATCGACGAGTTGCGCGAAGTGCGCATCGAAGGCATCCCCACGGTCGAGGAATTCATGGACCGCCGTTTGACGCCCGCCATGAATACGTGCGCTGCGATGGCCAGCCGCCAGGAAGCGATGGCGCAGCGCATCGCCAACACGAATGACTTGCTGCGCACGCGCGTGGGCATCGTGCAGGAATTGCAGAACCGGCAAATCCTGCAATCGATGAACGCCCGCGCGGCGCAGCAGCTGCGCCTGCAGCAAGCGGTGGAAGGCTTGTCCGTGGCCGCCATTTCGTATTACGTGATCGGCCTGTTCAGCTACACGGGCAAGGCGGCCAAGGTGCTGGGCTTGCCCGTGAATCCGGAAATCCTCGTCGGCGCGCTGGTGCCGTTCGTGGCGGCCGCCGTGTGGCTGGGACTGCGCCGCATGCACCACAAGCTGCACGCGGACTGAACAGGACGACATCGCGCTGTCATTTTTGCTATCTTTCAACATTCGACCGTCAGGTGTTTTGAAAAGGAAGTTGCGTGCTAGCGAATGTTGGAGATGTTTACAGTGTGTTTTCGCCCGAGCTGCAGCAGTATGTGGCTTGCCAGGTCACCCGCATCAAGGATGCATCCTCGTCCAGGCCGGTAGCTGCCGTGCTGGAGCTGGACTGGACCGGCGACGCCTTGCCCGATGCGGCGGCCGTGCAAGCCATGCGGCCGCTGCTGTGCGATTATTTCTTCTGGAACAATCGCCACGATCACTGCTATGCCACGGCGAACGTGCCGCCTGGCTATACGCTCGTTGGCAATATCGCGCCGCTGGTGGATGTGGAAGTGAACAGCTACCGCAGCGCCTGGTACGTGGGCGACAGCGTGCTGCGCCAGCGCAACTGGGAGCGCATCGATCCGCTGCGGCGCCAGCAGTTCAAGGCCGCGTCGGACAAGCGTGAAGTGACCTTGGGCGGCCAGGTCTTCCGGCAAGACGCGACGAAAATCAATGACAGCGTCTTGCAGGCGCTGGGCGACGTGTCCGAGCTGGAGCAACTGCCTTGCCTGATGTCGATCGAGACTGGCAATGGCACGCAAGCCTTGATGGAGTTTATCCAAGGCAACCCCTTCATCAATGAGCTGGACTGGCAATCATCGACGGTGCATGCGCTCGATTTCAGCGGCAGCGGCCTGGAACGCCTGATCCTGCAGCCCGATGGCGTCACCAGCCTCGTCTTGAACGAAGGCTTGAACCTTCTCGCGCTGGACAGCGCGCCATCGCCGGCGCTGCGCATCGAAGATGGCGCAGATGGCCGCCACCTGACACTGCAGTGCAAGCACGCGCTGCCGCCGTTCCACGGTCTCGGCCAGCTGGGCGGCCTGTCGCTGATCGGCATGAAGGAAATTGATCTGGCGCAAGTGGCGCGGCGTTTTCCCCATCTGACATCCTTGCGCATCTGGGGTAAACCGGGAATGGCGTCGCAGATGGCCAGCCTTGCGCAGCTGGCCCGGCTGCGGACGTTCACCGCCTATGACTTGTTCGGCTTCACGGAGGAGGAGTTCCCATCGGCCGCGCAATTGCCGCAGCTGTCCGCCTTGTGGCTGACCAGCTTGCCAGCCGATGTCGCCAAGGCCATCAAGGCCGGCTACAAGAAAGCGGCGGCGCAGGGACTGGACTTATCGGTCACCAAGGCGCGCAAGCCGGAATGGCTGGCTGAAAACCTGCTCAACCCATTCCGCGACTGGGATGGCCGCGAGCAAATTTCCCCTGCGTATGCGAAAAAGGCGGCGCTGGCCTACAAGAACATGCTGGCCGTGACGCGCAGCCTCGATGCGGCCATGGCGGAGACGGCCGCCGCCGCCGCGCTGGAAGCGATGGTCGCCGCCTATGTGGAGGCATTCAACAAGATCGAGCGGCGCGCCAGCATCATCGAGACGGTCGAGCGCGAGGAAATCTACACGGTGCTGGCGGAATTGCTGGCCCAGCTGCGGCAGCAATTGCAGCAAGCGGGCGGGCAGGGGGCCGCGCTCGTCGACGAGGCGGCCTTGCTGGACTTGTTCGACCGCTTGCGCGAATTCTAGGCTTGCCGGCAATCTAGAAAAAAAGTTCTAGACAGGACGTTCTAGACTGGGTATTCTAGCGTCATGCTAAAAAATACCTCCACTCCCCATCCCACGGCCGCCGAACTGGACCTGCTGCGCATCCTGTGGCAGCGCGGTCCGTCCGACGCCCGCGCCGTGTATGACGCCCTGGCCGCGGAGCGTGCCGACGCCAGCTACGCCACCGTGCTGCGCCAGTTGCAATTGATGCATGGCAAGGGTTTGCTGAGCCGCGATGAAAGCCAGCGGCCGCAGCTGTATGCCGCCGTCGAAGCGCAGGAAAAACTGCAGACCAGCCTGCTCAAGGACTTGATCGGCAAGGTGTTTTCCGGTTCCGGCAAGGCGCTCGTGCTGACGGCGCTGCGCGAGCACGTGAGCGACGCGGAACGCCTGGAAATTGAAAAAATTCTGAGCAGCAAGGATGGCAAGGCGCCATGAACGTGGACATGCACCTCGGCATCGATGTGGGCAACCTTGTCCCCGCGCTGGGCTGGGTCTTGCTGTATTTCGTCTGGCAGGGCTTGATCGTCGGCGCCGTATCTGCCGTAGTGCTCCGGCTGCTGCGCCACGCCAGCGCGCGCTGGCGCTATGCCGTCTGCGCGCTGGCGTTGCTGTTGTGCCTGTGTATTCCCTTTGTGCACCTGCTGTCTCTGTTGTCGGGCGTCTCGCCGGCCCGGCTGCCGGTGGACGCGCCGCCCGCCTGGCGCGCCGCGCTGCAAGCGTGGATGCCGGCCCTGGTGCTGGCCTGGAGCGCGGGCGTTGGCCTGATGAGCTTGCGCCTGTGCCTGGGCCTGGCCTGGGTCGGCAAGCTGCGCCGCCAGGCGGTGGCCGCACCGTCCATCTGGCAGGCGCGCGTCGATGCGCTGGCGCAGCGCATGGGCTTGCACCGCAGCCGCCAGGTGCCGCTCAAGCTGCATGCGGGCTTGTCCAGCCCCGTGACGGTGGGGTTCTGGCGCCCCGTCATCCTGCTGCCGGCCGCCTTGCTGAGCGGCATGCCCGTCGCCTTGCTGGAAGCGCTGCTGGCGCATGAGCTGGCCCACGTGCGGCGCTGGGATTATCTGGTCAACCTGTTGCAAAGCGTGGCCGAGGCGCTGCTGTTTTTTCACCCCGTCGTCTGGTGGCTGTCGGCGCGCATGCGGGCCGAACGGGAGCAGGTGGCCGACGCCCTGGCGGCGCAAGCGCTGCAAGACCCGCAGCAGCTGGCCACGGCGCTGCATGCGCTGTCCCTGCACGCTGCCGCGCCGCATCATTCCGGCTTGCTGATGTCGGCACGGGGTGGAGCCTTGCTGACGCGCATAGAACGCCTGATGGCGCCCGGCCCGGACACGGCCGGCTGGAAACTGGCCGTGCCCGCCTTGCTGCTGGCTTGCGCCACCTTGCTGCTGCAGGTGCAGGGCAAGCCCGCCGTCAACGGGGCGACCCTGGCCGAGGCCGCCTCCGGCATGCTGGCCTTGCCCGTCAGCGCGAAACACATGCTGGTGTTCGATGACGCCAGCGGCAAGGTGCTGATGGCGAAGGATGCGGACACCGTCGTGCCCATCGCCTCGATCACCAAGTTGATGACGGCCATGGTGGTGCTCGATGCGGGCCTCGACCCGGAGGAACAGCTGCGCATCGTGCGCGCCGATGGCGACGCTTCCATGCAGCGCCACAGCCTGCTGGCCGAGGGCGTGGCCGTGTCGCGCGGCGCGCTGTTGCAACTGGCGCTGCTGCCATCCGAAAACCGCGCCGCCGCCGCGCTGGCGCGCACTTATCCGGGCGGCGGCGCGGCGTTCCATCAAGCCTTGCAGGCGAAGATACGCCAGCTGGGCTTGCGCCGCACCACCTTGACGGACCCGGTCGGCAGTTCGCCGGCGAATACGTCCACGGCCAGCGAAGTGGCGAAAATCGTCGCGGCGGCCGCGCGCTATCCGGACATCGCACGCATCACCAGCCACCCGCAGGCGAGCGTGGCCGTCAATGGCAGGACGCGCACCTTGCACAATACCAACCCGCTGGTGGGCGGCAAGGGCTGGGACATCTTGCTGTCGAAGACGGGCAGCAGCAACGCGGCGGGCAGCTGCCTGACGATGCGCATGCGCAGCGGCGGCAAGCACGTCACCGTGGTGCTGCTGGACGCCGCCGGCGCGCAGCGGCGCTCGCTCGACGCCGGACACATCCGCGACACCCTGGCCGACAGGACCGGCCGCATGCATTGATACCCCCCCCGGGCGCGCCAGTGCGGGCGCCCTTCTTTTTGACACTCTGGAGATGAAGATGACACTATTGGCGAAGTTGATGCTGGCTACGGTTGCGACCATGGCGGCTGGCACGGTGCAGGCGAAGACGCCCGCACCGGTGCAGGACAAACCTGTTAATTGCGACAATTGCAAGGAATGGAACGCGCCCGTCAAGCCGTTCAATGTCTTTGGCAATACCTGGTATGTGGGCACGGCCGGCCTGTCCGCAGTGCTGGTGACGAGTCCGCAGGGCCATATCCTGCTCGACGGCGCGCTGCCGCAATCGGCGCCCCTGATCATCGCGAATATCCAGGCGCTGGGCTTTCGCATCGAGGACGTGAAAGTCATCCTCAATTCGCATGCCCATTGGGACCATGCGGGCGGCATTGCCGCGTTGCAACGGGCCAGCGGCGCCACCGTGATGGCCAGCGCCTCGGGCGCCCTTGGCCTGCAAAGCGGCACGAATGGCAAGGACGATCCGCAGTACCAGGCCAATCCCGTCGTGCACGTCGCCAAGGTGCGCAAGGTCAGCCTGGTGGGCGAGGGCGATACCGTCAAGGTCGGACCGTTGACTTTGACGGCCCACATGACGCCGGGCCACACGCCAGGCGGCACGACGTGGACGTGGACCTCGTGCGAAGGCGACCGTTGCCTGGACGTCGTGTATGCGGACAGCCTGAACCCGTATGCGAGCGGCGATTTCACGTACACGGGCAAAGGCAAGGGAAGTTCGCCAGATATTTCGGCTTCGTTCGAAGCGAGCATCGCCAAGGTGGCGGCCTTGCCATGCGACATCATCATCCCCGTGCATCCGGGCACGACGGACGTGCTGGGCAAGGCCTCCAGACGCAGCGGCACAGACAATCCCCTGATCGACGCCAGCGCCTGCCGCGCCTATGCGGCCGAAGCGGGCGGCTTGCTGGCCAAGCGCCTGGCGAAGGAGCGGGGCGAAACGCTGCCTGCGGAGGCCAAGGGCGCGGCGCACGCGCACTAAGCCGTTTTTACTGTGCCGCCTGCTGCTGTTTTTGCAGGCGTTTCAGGAATACCGTCATTTCCTTGACGGCTTGCAAGTCGCCTTGCTGCTGGGCCACCGTCATACCGGTGGTCCAGGCGGCTTGCGCGTCATCCAGCCGGCCCAGCTGGTGCAAGGCCTTGCCCAGCAGCTTCCAGGCGGCGGAATAGCCCGGTTGCTGCGCGGTGGCTTGCGCCAGGTGCAGGGCCGCTTGCTGTGCGTCATGCTCTTTCAGGCAGGCATCTCCCAGACCAAAGCGCAGCAGCGCGTTGTCGCGCCCCTGCGCCAGGAGTTTTTCCAGTTTTTCACGCATGCCCAGCCTCATTAATATGCAAGTATACCCTTGTATATTAACGCTTCCGCGTGCCTGTAACAAGCCGACGCGTTCACTCGTGCAAGCGTTCGTGGATTTTCTGGCGCAGATCTTCCATGGCCGGCACGCATCCGAGACTTCGCTGTGTTACCATAAATGAGAATTATTCTCATATGGAGTAGGGCGTGGTATCGACTGTGTGGACGCGGCAACTGTCTTCCGAACTGACCTTGTCGGCCGGTTCCGTGCTGTCACCCACTCCCATCACCGTCAATACGCCCGTGTTCGAGGGTTTGCAAGTCATCGTCTCGCTGAACGGCAAGTTGAGCGGCAGCGTGGATGGCCGCGCGCCGTTCGCCATTACCGATGCGGGCGTCTACCTGGTGCTGGCGCGGGGCCGCCACGAAGGCTGCGACCGCTTTGAAGCGAATACCCTGCAGCGCTACGTGAAAGTGGGACTCGACGCCGGCCATGCGCAGCGCAGCGGTTTCGACCTGGAACGCCTGGCCGTCACGGGCGGCCAGCAGCTGCACCGTGATGGCGTGCTGGTGATGCGCCAGGTGTTGACGCCGGCCCTGCGGGCCATCGCCACGCAGATCCTGATGTGCCCCTTCGACGGCGCCGTGCGCGACATGTATATGGCGGGCAAGGCGCTGGAGATGGCGGCCGTGGCCAGCGACCGGGTACTGGGACGGTCGCGGGGCGGCGCTGGCGGCGCGGATTTGAGCGCCTTCGAGATTGAGCGCCTGCAGCAGGCGCGCGAGCTGGCCGAGCAGCATTTCCAGCAACCGCTGGGTTTGCCTGAAATAGCCAGATTGAGCGGCTTGAACGTGAAGAAGCTGACGGCCGGCTTTCGCCAGCTGTTTGGCGTCAGCGTGTTCGAGCATGTGCAGGATTACCGTCTGCAGGAAGCCTATCGCATGCTCAGTGCGGGCGGTTATACGGTGACCCAGGTGGCGTGCTTTGTCGGCTATGCCATTCCGCATTTTTCCACCTTGTTTCGCAAGCGTTTCGGCATGCCGCCCAGCCAGCTGGCGCGCGCATAGCCGGCTGCATCTTTTCCGTTTTTCGTAAGCCGAAGGCCCGATAACGAAAGCAGCCGGTGCTTCCAGATTTTATGATGAATGATATTCATTCTCATTTAAAGCCTGGAAGGACACACCGTATGTCACGCTCGCAGTCCCACCGTTTGCCGCGCCTTGTGCGCGCCGTTCCCATTCCTCTCGTGCTGGTCCTGGCTTGCCGCGCCGCCTATGCCGCCGCAGCGCCGGAGGCGCCGCAAGCCATGCAAGGCGTGACGATCGAAGCGCAGCGCTTGAAAATCGCCACGCAAAGCACGACATCGAGCAAGACGGATACGGCGCTGATCGAAACGCCCGCTTCCGTTTCCGTCATCACGCGCGACCAGATGGATGCCCAGGGCATCCAGTCTGTCGGCGAGGCGCTGCGTTATTCGGCCGGCGTGCTGGCCAGTCCGTCGATGGCTGCGTCGCAGCGCTATGATCGTTTCGATAACGTCAAGATCCGCGGCTTCGACGTGGGCAGCAACGGCATGCTGCGCGACGGCTTGCGCGGCACCACAGTGCAAGCCTGGCCCAAGGTCGAGCCGTATGGCCTGGAAGCGGTGGAAGTGTTGCGGGGACCCAGTTCCGTGCTGTATGGCCAGAATTCGCCGGGCGGCATCGTCAACCAGATCAGCAAACAGCCGCTGTTTCAGCCATACCGGGAGCTGCAATTGCAGACGGGCAACTTCCACCGCAAGCAGGTGCAGGGCGATGTGAGCGGCCCCGTGGGCGAGGGCGGCGACTGGGCTTACCGCATGACGGGCTTGCTGCGCGATAGCGATTCCCAATTCACAGGCGTGCCGGACGACAAGGTATATTTCGCGCCCGCACTTGCCTGGCGCCCCAGCGCGGCCACCAGCCTGACCTTGCTGGCCGATTACACGCGCGACAAGTTCGGTCCGCCCGCCGTGGTGGCGCCCATCCAGGGCACCCTGTTGCCAAACCGCCATGGCCGCCTTCCCTACAACCAGATGCTCAACGAAAAGGGCCTGGACAATCACCGCGTGCAATACTCGCTGGCCTATCTGCTTGAGCACCGCATCGACGACGTGTGGAGCGTGCATTCCAAGGCCCGCTACGGGCGGGTCAATCTGATCACGGAAACCATCCAGGGCCGCCTGCTGGCCGACCAGCGCACCTTGCGCCGCACGCCATATTTCTTCGATATCGATGGCGAGAGTTGGTCGCTGGATAACAATGCCAAGGCCAGCTGGCGCAGCGGCGGCGCCGAATTCGAAACCCTGGTGGGCCTCGACTATCGCCACACGAAAGAGGATTATGTGCTCAATGGCGGCCCGGCCGGCGCCGAGATTGATATATATCAGCCTGTCTACCTGGGCCATATGCTGCCCACGCCGGAGCGCTATGCCAGCACCGTGCAAAGCTCGGACCAGTACGGCCTGTACGCGCAGCAACAGATCAAGCTGGCGCGGCAATGGGTGCTCAGCGCTGGACTGCGCAAGGATTGGTCGGACACGTCCACGCGCGACCGCCTGGACGGCGTCACGCCGCCGTCGCAAAAGGATGACGCGCTGACGTGGAAGGCGGGCGCCGTCTATCTGGCCGAGAATGGCCTGGCACCTTATGTCAGCCTGATGACCTCGTTCAATCCCGTGCTGGGCAACGATTTCTATGGCAAATCCTACGACCCCACCAAGGGCAAGCAGGCGGAAGTGGGCGTGAAATACCAGCCGCCCGGTTTCGACGGATTTTTCACGGCATCCGTGTTTGATTTGCGTCAGGAAAACGTGCAGACCCTGGACCCGAACAATTCGCTGAACCGTTTGCAGACGGGCGAAATCAAATCGCATGGCGTGGAACTGGATGCGCTGGCCAATCTCACGCGCAATTTCAACGTGGCGGCCAACGTCACGTGGAACCGCCTGGAAGTGAGTAAAAGCAATAACGTCAATGAAGTGGGCAAGCGTCCCGTCGGCATGCCGGAGACCATGGCCAGCGTATGGGGCAAGTACAAACTGGTGCAAGGCCCGCTGGCGGGACTGGGCATAGGCCTGGGCTTGCGCTACACGGGCGCCACCAAGGCCGACGTCGCCAACCGTATCGACGTGCCCTCCTACCTGCTGACGGACCTGGCGCTGGACCTGGATCTGCTGCGGCTGTCGCCGTCCCTGCGGGGCACGCAGCTGGCGTTGAACGTGACGAATCTGAGCAACAAGCATTATTACGACAGTTGTTCATCGAGCAATTGCAGCACGGGCGATGCGCGCCGCTTGCTGCTGACCGTCAAGCATGCGTGGTGATGCCATGAGAAAAATCGTATCCATGCTGGCCGCCGCGTTGTTGTCCTGCATCAGTTTGTCGGTTGAAGCCGTCACCGTCACCGACCTGGCGGGACGCACGGTGAACGTACCCGACAAGGTGCAACGCGTCGTGCTGGGTGAGGGCCGCCTGATCTACACCTTGTCCATCTTGGAAGGAAAAAATCCCTTTGCCCGCCTGGCGGGCTGGCAGGGCGATTTCCGCCACCTGGATGTGCAGGGCTACGCGGCCTACCGCAAGGTCTTTCCGCAAGCGGAGCAGGTGCCCCTGGTGGGCGCCACGTCGGCCGACAGTTTTAGCGTGGAAAAAGCGCTGTCCTTGCGGCCCGACCTGGCCATCCTGGCCCTGTCGGGCGGTCACGGCCCCGCGCCGGGCAGCGATGCCGTGCGCCAGTTGGAAGCGGCCGGCGTGCCCGTGATCTTTGTCGACTTCAGCAACCATCCGCTGGCAAATACCGTGCCCAGCATGCGCCTGATGGGCAAGGCGCTGGACCGCCAGGCGCAGGCCGCCGCCTTCATCGCTTTTTACGAAGAGCAGGTGGGGCAAGTGGCGCGCGCCGTGCAAGCGGCGCAGGCCAGACCGGGCTTTCGCCGTCCCGGCATCTTTGTCGACATGCTGGCGGGCTTGCAGGGCTGTTGCGGCTCTCCCGGCACGGGCAATTTCGGCGAGATGATCGCCCTGGCCGGTGGCGAGAATATCGGCGCCGGCAAGATTCCCGGCCCCATCGGCACCCTGAACCCGGAATACATCCTGTCGCGCGATCCCGACGTGTATGTGGCGACGGGCGTGTTCGCCAGCGGGCAGGGCGGCGTGACCCTCGGTTACCAGGCCACCTTGCCGCAGGCGCGCAGCAGCCTGCGCGCCGTGGCCTCGCGCACGGAAACGGCCCAACTGAGCGCCGTGCGCGAAAAAAATGGCAGGCGCTCGCACGGCCTGTGGCATGTGTTCTACGACTCGCCCGAACACCTGGTGGCGGTGCAGGCGCTGGCCAAGTGGCTGCATCCTGAGCTGTTTGCGAACCTGGACCCGGCCCGCACGCGCCTTGAAATGTATCGCCGCTTCATGCCGATTCCCGCCACGGGCGTGCTGTTCGTGGACATGCAGCCGTGAGCGCGGTGCTGACACAAGCGCCGCCTGCCATGGCGGCGGGCGTGGCGTACCGCCAGCGCCATGTGCGCCGCGTCATGCTGGTGGGCGCGCTGCTGTGCGCGCTGGCCGTCTCGCTGGCGCTGGACATCGCCACGGGACCGTCCGGCATGGGCATCACCCGCCTGTTCCAGGTGCTGCTGCAGCCCGATGGCGTGCCGCGCATGGAGCAGGTCATCGTGTGGGATGTGCGCCTGCCATATGCGCTGATGGCCGTGCTGGTGGGCGCCGCGCTGGCGCTGGCGGGCGCCGAGATGCAGACCATCCTCGTCAATCCGCTGGCCAGCCCGTTCACCCTGGGCGTGTCGGCCGCCGCCTCGTTCGGCGCCGCGCTGGCCATCGTCCTGAACTGGAGCTTGCCCGGGGTGCCGCCCCAGTACGTGGTGTCGGCGAATGCCTTCCTGTTTGCCTTTGCGTCGGTCGGCCTGCTGCACCTGCTGACGCGCTGGCGGGGCTTCGGCGTGGAAAGCCTGGTGCTGTTCGGCATTGCGCTGGTGTTTGCCTTCAATGCGCTGGTGGCCCTGCTGCAGTTTGTCGCCAGCCAGGACAGCTTGCAGCAACTGGTGTTCTGGACCATGGGCAGCCTGTCGCGCTCTTCCTGGGACAAGATCGCCATCCTGGCCGCGGCGCTTGCCGTGATCGCGCCCTGGGCCGTGCGCGACAGCTGGGCCATGACGGCGCTGACCATGGGCGAGGACCGCGCGCGCAGCTTCGGCGTCGATGTGCGCCGCTTGCGCATGCTGTCCCTGCTGCGTATCAGCCTGCTGTCGGCGCTGGCCGTGTCCTTTGTCGGCACCATCGGTTTCGTCGGCCTGGTGGCGCCGCATATCGCGCGCCTGCTGGTGGGCGAGGACCACCGCCTGCTGTTGCCCGCGTCCGCGCTGGCCGGCGCGCTGATCCTGTCGCTGGCCTCGATTTGCAGCAAGACGCTGATCGACGGCGTGCTGATCCCCGTCGGCATCGTCACGGCGCTGGTCGGCATCCCGTTTTTCATGGCCATCGTCATGCGCCAGCGGGGAGGTGCGGCATGAGTGGCTTGCTGGTGCGCAATGCCTGCGTGGCGTATGGACGGCGCGACGTGCTGCTCGGCGTCAGCCTGCCGCCCTTGTTGCCGGGCAGCGTGACTGCCCTGATCGGCCCGAACGGGGCCGGAAAATCGACCCTGTTGCGCGGCATTGCCGGCTTGCAGGCGATGCAGGGCGCCGTGCTGCTCGATGGCGTGGACCTGGCCAGCGGGCCGCAAGCCCGGCGCGCGCAAAGCATGGTGTACCTGCCGCAAAGCCTGCCCTCGCGCACGCGGCTGGGCGTGTTCGAGGCTGTGCTCAGCGCTGCGATGGCGGGGCGCAGCGAAGGCTGGCTGGGGGCGAAGGTCGATGCGGGCGCCGTGGCCAGGGTGGAGGCCGTGCTGGCGCGCCTCGACTTGCTGCCCCTGGCCAGCCGCCAGGTCGAGGCGCTGTCGGGCGGCCAGCGTCAACTGGTGGGCCTGGCCCAGGCATTGGTGCGCCAGCCCAAGGTGCTGCTGCTGGACGAGCCCACCAGCGCGCTGGACCTGTATCACCAGTTCCAGGTGATCGAGGCGATAGGGCGCGCCACGCGCGAACATGGCTTGATTACCGTCATCGTCCTGCACGACATCAACCTGGCGCTGGGCTGCGCCGACCAGGTGATGGTGCTGCACGATGGCGTGCTGGCGGCGTCCGGCGCGCCGCATGCCGTGATTGACGCTGCCCTGATCGCTCGCGTCTACCGGGTACGAGCCAGGGTACGCCAGCTCGACGCGGGTGCCGTCGTCTGCGTGGAGGGGACGCTGTGAGCGATTGGCGCGAGTTATCGGCCTTGCTGGCGCCCGTGCGGGGCCGCTTGCTGGGCGCTGGCGCGCTGCAGGCGCTGGCCGCCCTGTGCGGCGTACTGCCATATATTGCCATGGCGCAATTGGGCGCCTTGTTATTGGCATCGGATGTCGATGCTGGCCGCGCCCGGAATATGCTGTGGCTGGCACTGGCGGCGCTGTGCCTGCGTCAGCTGACGACGGTGCTGGGGCTGCACCTGACGCACCTGGCCGATGCGGACTTGCAGTGCCAGTTGCGCCTGCGACTGGCGCGGCAGTTGTCCAGGGTGCCGCTGGGCTGGTACGCGGGCAGCAATGCGGCCAGGGTCAACGAAATCGTGCACGGTGACGTGGCTGCGCTGCACCGCCTGGTGGCGCATGCACCGTCCGACCTGGCCGCCGTGGTCGTCGCTCCCGTGGCATGCCTGGCCTGGCTGCTGCATGCGGACTGGCGCATGACGGCCATCACCTTGATCGCGCCAGCCCTGGCCTGGTGGCGCTATTGGGGCATGGCCGCGCCAGCCTTCCGCGAGGGGCTGGCGCAGTTGCAGCGCACGGGTGGCGAGCTGGCGGCGGCGATGGTGGAGCTGGTGCAGGGCATGGCTGTCTTCAAGACGTATGCGCGGCAGACATTGCCGCAAGCACGCTTTGATGCGGTGGCGGGACGCCATGCGCGGCAGTTTCTGGCCTGGGTGCGGCGCTGGGGCGGCATGGGCGCGCTGGTCGATGTGCTGCTGTCGCCGCCCGTCGTGCTGGCTTTTGTCGTGAGCGGCGCCTGGCTGGGTGCGCAAACCTGGGCGATGGCGCCCGCGCAGATGCTGCCGTTTGCCTTGCTGGGCATGGCCTTGTGTGCGCCCGTGGCCGCGCTGGGACACGGCGCCGATGGCTTGAAGGGCGGTTTGGCGGCGGCGCGCAGGATAGGCGCCTTGCTGGCCGAGGCGCCCATGCCGCAGGCGCAGACGCCGTTGCTGCCCGCCGGCGACGATGTGTGTTTTGAACAGCTGCGTTTTGCCTATCCGGGCGGTACCGAGGTGTTGCACGGCATCGATTTATGCCTGCCTGCGGGCAGCGTGACAGCCCTGGTGGGGCCGTCGGGCGGCGGCAAGTCGACCCTGGCCATGCTGTTGCCGCGCCTGTGGGACGCGACGGCCGGCGCCGTGCGCGTCGGCGGCGTCGATGTGCGCCAGATCGATCCCTCCGTATTGTATGCGCGTGTGGGGTTTGTCTTGCAGCACACGCAAGTGCTGCGCCTGTCCGCGCGCGACAACATCCGCCTGGGCCGGCCGGAGGCGAGCGACGCCCAGGTGGAAGCGGCGGCGCGCGCCGCGCACATCCATGCCCGCATCACCGCCTTGCCGCAAGGGTATGACACCTTGCTGGGCGAAGGCATGGCGCTGTCGGGTGGCGAGGCGCAGCGCCTGGCGATCGCCCGCACCCTGCTGGCCGATCCCCGTATCGTCGTGCTGGACGAGGCGATGGCGGCCCTCGACCCCGAGTCGGAAGCGCAGGTGCAGGCTGGCCTGTCGGCCTTGCTGGCGGGACGCACGGTGCTGGTGGTGGCGCACCGGCTGCAGACCATCGTGCAGGCCGACCAGATCGCATTGCTCGACGGCGGCCGCCTGTGTGAGCTGGGCACGCATGCGCAGCTGCTGGCCGCGCGGGGCGCGTATGCGGCCCTGTGGGCGGCGCAAAGCCGGGTTGACGAGGTGGCGGCATGATCGCCGCCGTGCGTTTGCTGTTGCGCCTGCTTGATGGCGCGGCCGCCGGCAAGTTGCGCCTTGCGCTGGCGCTGATGGGGGCCAACAGTATCCTGAGTGCGCTGGCCCTGTGCATGCTGCTGCCGCTGCTGCGCGCCTGGCTGGCGCCGCAGCCGGGGCAGGCGCAAGGTGCATGGCTGGTCCTCTTTCTGCTGTTGGCAACGGCCAGCGCCGCGCTGCGCCATGTCACGCGCTTGAAAGGCTACGCGGCCGGCGCCCACTGCGCGCATGCGCTGCACCGGCGCCTGGCCGATAAAATCGTGCGCCTGCCGCTGGCCTGGTGCACGCCGCGCCGCGCCGGCGATATGCGCCAGCTGGCCTCTGGCGGCGTGATGACCGTGATGGGCGCGCCCGCGCATTTGCTGCAGCCGCTGTTCGATGCCGTGCTGGCGCCGCTGGTGGTCGGCTTGCTCTGGCTGGCCGTCGACTGGCGCCTGGGTGCGGTGCTGCTGCTGGCCATGCCGCCCTTGCTGTTCGTGTATCGCTGGGCGCTGGCCTGCGGCAGCCGGGCCGAGACGGCGCTGGCGGCCAGCAGCGCCGAGGCGAACGGCCGCGTGCTGGAATATATCGCGGCGCAACCCGTGCTGCGCGCTACGGGCCGGTCCGGGCTGGGCAGCGCCATGCTGGAACAGTCGCTCATGGCGCAGCGCCAGGCGGAAAGGCGTTCCCAGCGTTTGCTGTTCCCCGCCGCCCTCGGGTTTACCGTGGCGGCGCAGCTGGCGTATGCGCTGTTGCTGGCCATCGGCTTGCGCCAGGTGTTGGCCGGCGCCCTCGATGTGCCGGCGCTGCTGGCGACATTGATCGTCGCCACCGTGCTGGCCGAGGCGATGGCCGCCGTCGTGCACACGGGCGCTGCCCTGCAACAGGTGGCCCACGCCCTGCGCCAGTTCGATGGCGTGCTGGCGGAGCGGGAATTGCCCGTGCTGGCCTTGCCCGGCCGCGCGCCGGAACATGGCGCGCCAGTCGTCCAGGCGCGCCATGTCTGCGTGCGGCGCGGCGGACGTCCTATCGTCGACGCCGTCTCGCTGGAGATTGCTCCGCGTTCCCTGACGGTGCTGGCGGGCGCCTCCGGCTCGGGCAAGACGACCTTGCTGCAATTGCTGTGCCGCCAGCTGGATCCCGATAGCGGCGTGCTGCTGGCCGGCGGCGTCGATATGCGGACCAAGGACGACGCCGCGCTGGCCAAACTGGCGACACCGATGTTCCAGCATGCCTGGCTGCTGCCGGCCAGCTTGCGCGACAATCTGCGCCTGGGCCGGCAGATCGCGGCGCAGGATCTGCTGGCGGCGCTGTCGGCGGCCGGCCTGGCATCGCTGGCGCAGTCCTTGCCGCAGGGCCTGGACACGGTGGTGGGCGAGGGCGGCTGGACCTTGTCGGGCGGGGAGCGCCAGCGGCTGGCGTTCGCCCGCGCCTTGTTGAAACCCGCGCCGCTGATGCTGTTCGACGAACCGCTGTCGGCGCTTGACGCCATCAGCGAACGGCGCGCCATCGCCACCCTGGCTGGCTTGGCGCGTACCCATGCCGTGGTGGTCGCCACGCACCGGCTGGCGATTGCCGCGCAGGCGGACCAGATCCTGGTGATGCAGGCGGGGCGCATTGTCGAGCGGGGCACGCATGCGCAATTGCTGCGGCAGGGCGGCGTGTACAGCGGCATGCTTCGCCAGGCGGGCCAGGCACGGGGCTGGCATCTGGGAGTCTAGGTCTTTATTGAGAGTGAATTATCATTTATAATGCAATTCATTTGCATGTAATTTTCTTTCAGGAATCCCCATGTGCCTCTTTTTACAGCGTCCGATGGCGCTGCTGCTGGCCGCTGCCAGTCCGCTGGCCCTGGCGGACGGACCCGCTGGGCAGGATGTCGTCACCGTCAGCGCGGAGCGCCAGCATTACCGCAGCCTGTCGGCCACGGGTGCCACCAAGACGGATGCCTTGCTGATGGATTTGCCGCAAAGCGTGCGCGTGCTGACCGGCGACTTGCTGCGCGACGCGGGCGTGACGACCCTGGCTGGCGCGCTGGACCTGGCCAGCGGCATTGCGAAGCAAAGTCCGCTTGGCGGCCTGTGGGACAGCTATGCCATGCGCGGTTTCACGGGCGACCCGAATTTCGGTTCCGACTACATGGTCAACGGTTTCAGTTCCAGCCGCGGCTACAACGGCATGCGCGACGGCGGCAATACGCAGGCGGTGGAGGTGCTGAAAGGCCCCGCTTCGGCCCTGTACGGCAGGGGCGAGCCGGGCGGCACGGTGAACATCACGACGAAAAAACCGAAATTCGCGCCCGAATATGGCGCGGATTTTTCACTCGGCAGTTTCCAGACGCGCCGCGCCGCCGCCGACTTGACGGGGCCTTTGAGCGGCACCGTCGCCTACCGCCTCAACGCGGCGCATGAAGAAGGGCACAGCTTCCGCGATACCGTGAAGGTCGAGCGCAGCCTGTTTTCGCCTTCCTTCCTCTGGCTGCTGGGCGAACACACGACCGTGTCGTATGAAATCGAAGCGGTGCGGCAGCGCGCGCCGTTCGACCGGGGCGTGGTGGCCGTCAATGGCCAGCTGGGTCTTGTCCCCGTCTCGCGCTTCCTGGGCGAACCGGGCGACGGCCCCATGACGGTCAAGTCGCTGGGACAGCAACTGTTCATCCACCACGCGCTGTCCGACGACTGGACGGTGCAGGCGGGTGCTTCTTACCGCGACAGCGAATTGACCGGCTATTCGACCGAGGCGAACAAGCTGCTGGCCGATGGCCGCACCTTGAACCGCCAGCGCCGCCACCGCGATTTTTCGGCCACCGACGCGTCGGCCCGCGTCGAGCTGCTGGGCAAGTTCAGGACGGGGGCCCTGGAGCACGAGGTGCTGGCCGGTGTCGACGCCTATCATTTCGACGACCACCGGGTGCAGCTGCGGCGCAATCCGTCCGCCGCCAACGCCTATGCCATCGATATCTTCCATCCCGCGTATGGCGGCAAGGCCGATCCGCTGGCCCTGTCCATCTATACGCAGGAAGGGCAACGGGCGCGCGGCCTGTATGCGCAGGATCAGGTCGACCTGGGTGCGCAGTGGAAGGCGCTGGTCGGTGTGCGCCACGATACGTACACGCAGGACGTGACGAACAGGCGCCTGAATGTCAGCAACCGCCAGTCGCTGTCGGCCACCAGCCCCCGCGTGGGCCTCGTCTACCAGCCGACGAAGGCATGGTCGCTGTATGCGAGCGCGGCGAAGGGCTTTCGGCCCAACAGCGGCATCAGCATCGCCAACCAGGCTTTCCCGGCCGAGCGCAGCCGCTCGTATGAACTGGGCGCGAAGCTGGAAACGGGCAAGCTGACAGGTACCGTGGCCGTGTACGACATCCGCAAGCGCAATGTGCTGACGACAAATCCCGCCAACACGGACTTCGCCATCGCAGCGGGCGAGGTGGGCAGCCGTGGCCTGGAGCTCGACGTGTCGGGCGAAGTGGTGCGCGGCTTGCGCGTTTCGGGCGCCTATGCTTATACGGACGCCAGCGTCACGCGCGGCGACAATACGATCGTGACGGGCAGCCGCTTCGCCAACGTGCCGCGCCACAGCGCCAATGTCCTCGCCACGCAGCAGTTCGCGCTGGGTACGGGCACGGCCAGCGTGGGCGGCGGCGTGCAGTACGTGGGCGAGCGCCTGGGCGACGTCGCCGTCAGCAGCAGTTTTACCTTGCCGGCCTACACGACGGCCAAATTGCTGGCCTCGTATTCGCCCAACGCCAAACTGCGCCTGGCGGTGAATGTGGAAAACCTCTTCAACCGCAGCTACTATGCGAGTTCCTATAGTCAGCTGTGGGTGGCGCCGGGGGCCGAGCGCACGCTGACCCTGAATGCGCATTACCGTTTTTAAGCTATCACCATGACATCGACTTCTTCTGCTACCCTGCGCGCCCGCATCGCCGTCATCGACGTATTGCGCGGCCTCGTCATGCTGATCATGCTGTTCGACCATGTGCGCGAAACGGTCTTCCTGCACCACCAGGTGAGCGACCCGATGGATGCTGCCAGCGTCGATCCGGCCCTGTTCTTCACGCGCCTGGCGGCCCACGTGTGCGCACCCATGTTCGTCTTCCTGACGGGTTTGTCCGCCTGGCTGTACGCGCATCCGGCGGCCGGGTCCCGCAGCGCCAGCGGTTTCCTGTTCAAGCGGGGCTTGCTGCTGGTGCTGCTGGAACTGGTGTTCGTCAACTTCGCCTGGAGCGGGGCGTTTCCACCGGCCGTGCTGTATCTGCAGGTGATCTGGGTCATCGGCCTGGCCATGATGGCGCTGGCCGTGCTGCACCGGCTGCCATTGAAAGTGCTGGCGCTGCTGGGCGTGGCGATCATCGCGGGCCAGCATCTGTTGACCGGCTTGCGCGCGGAAGAGGGCAGCTTTGCCTATTATCTGCTGACGGTGCTGCTGCAACGGGGCTACCTGGTGGCCGACGGCGTCATGAAAATCAAGGTCAGCTACCCGCTGCTGCCATGGATAGGCGTGATCGTGCTCGGCTATGCGGCCGGGCCCCTGTATGCGCGCGGCCGGTCCGCCGAAGGACGGCGCCGCCTGTTGCTGGCGCTGGGCGGCGGCAGTTTGCTGCTCTTGGGCCTGCTGCGCGGTTTGAATATCTATGGCGAAACCTTGCCGTGGGTGGCGGGCGACACTGCCTTGCGCACGGCCATGAGCGTGCTGAACTTCACCAAGTATCCGCCATCGCTGGATTTCCTGCTGTTCACCCTGGGCCTGGGCCTGCTGGGCCTGGCCTGGCTGGAAAGCGTCGACAACTGGTTCACGCGGGCATGCGCCACCTTTGGCGGCGCGCCCATGTTTTACTATCTGCTGCATTTATACCTGCTGCTGGCCATCGGCCTCGCCTTGACGGCCGTGCTGGGCGCCAACCACGGTGCCCGGTATGGCGTCGAGCATGTCTGGCAAGTGTGGCTGATCGCGCTGGCTCTGATGCCCTTGCTGTACTTTCCCTGTCGCGCGTTTGCCCACTACAAGCGCACCTCGCAACGGGCGTGGGTGCGCTATTTCTGAAGCATGCCTACTTGCAGTACAGCCTGTCGATGCTGTGGCTGGACGCCAGATAATGCCGCGTCTGCCACGAAATCGCCACGCGGTAGGCGCATGGCGGATCGAGCGCCACGTTGACGGGGAAGCCGCCATTGTTGCCCGATAAATGCGGTCCGCCCGCACCGCCGCGGAACAGATAGTTGCTCGGTGGCGGCGGTGGGGTAAAGCTGGCGGCCGGCAGCGGTGGCGGCGGATGCTGGATGCCGTTGTTGTTGGAAATTGTGATATTGAAAAAGCGCAAATGCGGATGGTCGATCGTGTACAGGATATGCACGAGGCCGCCCGCGATGGGGTTGCAGGCATTGCTGCGCAGCTCTTCCAGATCCAGCGCCACGATGACGGGGGAGTTGTCGAAGACGATGGAGTCGAGCCCGTCCGTCGCCACCTGCGCAAGGCTGATGCCGTCGCGCACTTCGAAGCCCAGGCGGTAGCGGCGTATCGGTTCGCTCTCGGCCGCCGTCAGGCTGCGGCCTGCATCGAGGATGGGCAAGCCGCCCGGCAACTTGGCCGGATGCAGGCTGGTGATGGCCGGCGTATTCACCGTCAGTAGATCAAACGTGCGCAGGAAGATGTTGGGCGCCACGTTGACGACGGCCGTCGTGCCATCGCGCATGTCCACCGTGACGGGCTTGCCGTCCACCCGTATCCAGCCGCCCGCTTGCAGATCGCCCGCGTCGATGATGACGGGCGCCGAATCGGCGAGGCCCAGTCCGTTTGTATAAAACACATAGCCGACGTGCGTGCCCAGGATTTGCGTCAACGGCGCCAGGCTGGCCGGCGCCACCGTGGGCAGCGCCGTGGGATCGTCCGTGCCGCCGGGCCAGGACCATTCGCCGATCAGGAAGCGGTATTCGAGCGGGTTGGCGGGGATGGCGCTGTTGCGCAGCGGACAATTGCCCTTCAGGGTGACGCCGCCGGCGAAGACATACGAGGCGCCCGCGCCGCCCGCATAGCCTTGCGGGGAAAAGCCCGCCAGCGAGGGAAACGGGTGGATGTCGAAGATTTCCACCTGTTGCCAATGGGGCACGCCTTCCACGTCGGGCGGCAAGACTTCTTTCGAGCACAATTCGACGCAGAAACAGTGGCCCACGTTTTCGCGGCCCGGCTGGCGGCCGTTGGCCTGCGTTTCCGACAGGATGGTCACGCTGCCCAGCTGCGCCGTGAAATACACGTCGGGGCCGCTGGCGAACTCCACGTTGATGAAGGGCGAGAAGGGCGTCAAGGTGAAGTCGGACGTCAGGTAATCGATGCGGAAGCGTCCGCCGGCATCGGTGATCGCCTGGCCCAGCGCGTCGTCCTGCAGCCAGTCGGCGTCGAACGCCCGCACGGTGGCGCCGGCGATCGGCGCATGCGGCGCATCGCAGGTGCGCAGCCGGCCGCAGATGGTCCAGGCGCCGAAGCGGGCGCGCACCAGGCACCAGAAGCGTTGCGGCAGGCAATAGTCCCAGACGGCGAGGAAATCATTGTCGGCCTGGCGCCAGCGTGGCTGGAGCGTGGTGATGGAAAACTGCAGCGGCACGGGGTCTTTCGGCCCCGGTTTCAGATGCGGCACGGTAGGGCACAGGATGTCGACTTCGACGGCCTCGCCCTGGTAATCGCCTGCCAGGGTAAAACTGTAGTTGCCATCGTCGTCCGTGCGCGTTTCGGCCAGCAGAAAGGGGGCCTTGGCCTGCACTTCGTCATCGGTGAGGATGGCGAAGGTTTCCTTGGCGCTGGCCACGGCCAGGGCCGTGACGTTTTGCGACGCGCGCGGCCGGTACAGGCGCACGATGACGTGGGATAAGGCTTCAGGACACTCGGCGCAGATCAAGCCGCACAGCTTGCCTCGCAGGATATAGGCCATGATGGTTCCCTTGCTGAGATGGACGGCGCGCCGCTCGCAATGGCGGCGCTGTTACCAAGCTAGCAAATGGGCCGCCGAAGGGCTTGATCTGGCTTAAACCTCGCGTATTATTTAATTAACGCCAGCACTTCGCGGAAACGCGGATGCTTGCAGTCGCGCAACCACTCGAAGGCCAGCATCTCGACCGTCACCAGGTGGGCGCCCAGCTTGTCCAGGCGGGCCAGCGCCGCGTCGCGGCTGGCGGCCTGGCGCGAACCGACGGCGTCGATGGCGATGCTCACGTCATAGCCGCGTTCCAGCAGGCCGATGGCCGTCTGCAGCATGCACACATGGGCTTCGCAACCGGTGACGACGATCTGCCTGCGCCCGGCGGGTAGCATGTCCTGCAAGTCATCAAAACAGGCGCCGAAATGCGTCTTGTGCAAGGTCCGTTCGCACAGGGCGGCGATCTCTTCCACGTTCGGCCCCAGCCCCTGGCGGTTCTGTTCCGTGCCCAGCACGGGCACGTCGAGCAGGCGGGCGATCTTCGCCAGGCGCAGGTTTTGTGCCAGCACCAGGCCGGCATCGTGGATGGCCGGCATCAAGCGGCCTTGCAGGTCGACAATGACCAAAACGGCCTGGTTTGCATCCATCAGCATGGCGTTCTCCCTTATTCATTTGTGGCGACAGTGTAGCGCGCAGTCAGCTTGGCCAACTGGGCGTGGCCGTTTCGCCCATCAGGTAGGCGTGATTGAGGTCGATGGCGATGCGCAGGTAGTTCCACAGGGCGCTGACCCGGGCGATATTGCGCCGCTCGCTGGGCGAGATCATCCAGAAGGCGCGCAGCAGGTCGATCTCGCCGTCGAGCACGGGCACCAGTTCGTTCGACTGCTGCGCCACGAAGCATGGCAGGATGGCCAGCGCCTGTCCCGCGCGCGCCGCGTGGTACTGGGCAATGACGCTGGTGCTGCGAAACGCGCGCAGGGAATCGGGCGCCACGTTATCCATGTAGCGCAGCTCCGCGCTGAAGACCAGGTCGTCCACGTAGCCGATGATCGGGTGCAGCGCCAGCTGCGCCACGCTGGTGATTGGCGCGTGGCGCGCCAGGTAGCCTGGCGTGGCGTACAGTTTCAGGCGGTAGTCGGACAGCTTGGTCACGACATACGGCCCGGACAGGGGGCGCTCGATGGAGATGGCCACGTCCGCTTCGCGCTTGGACAGGCTGACGAAACGGGGCACGGCGATCAGGTCCACGCTGATGTGCGGGTATCTGCCGCAAAACTGCGCCAGGTGGGGCGCCAGCACGATGGCGCCGAAGCCCTCGGTAGCGCCCAGGCGCACCTGGCCCGACAGCAGGCGATTGTGTTCGCCCAGTTCCTCGGTGGCGGCAAACACCGTGCTTTCCATGGTTTCCGCGTATTCCATCAGGCGGTGGCCTTCGGGCGTCAGCTGGTAGCCCACGTAGTTGCGGTCGAACAGTTGCGTGCCCACTTGCTCCTCGAACTTGCGCATGCGCCGCGACACGGTGGAATGGTCGATGCCCAGCTTTTTCGCCGCATCGACGAGGCCGGCGCTGCGCGTCAGTTCCAGGAAGACCCGTACATTGTCCCAATCGAGCATGGCAAACCCTCTCTGTGCATTTTTGCAAAGGAATTATGCATTAATTTCACTTGAGTGCATATTTTTACACATGCAGAATGCAGATATACATATAAGAAAACCCATCCACCTGGAGACACGCATGAAAAAAACCGTTCTGGCCATGGGCGCGCTGGCGCTTTCCCTGTCGTTCACCGGCGCGCACGCGCAGATTTCCGATGGCGTCGTCAAGGTCGGCATCCTGACCGACATGTCCGGCCCGTATTCGGCCATGGGCGGGCGCGGCTCCGTCGTCGCCAGCCAGATGGCCGTCGAGGATTGTTTAAAAGCCGAATGCAAGGGCATGAAGATCGAGATACTCTCGGCCGACCACTTGAACAAGGCCGACATCGCCGCTTCCAAGGCGCGCGAATGGATAGACCGCGACAAGGTCGACGCCATCGCCGATCTGACCAATTCCTCGGTGGCCCTGTCCGTGCAAAAGCTGATGAAAGAGAAGGGCGGCATCGCCATGTTCAGCGGCCCCGCCACGGGGCGTCTGACGAACGAGGATTGCTCGCCGAACGGCTTCCACTGGATGTTCGACACCTATTCGCAGGCGGCCGGCACGGCAGCGGCGCTGACAAAACTGGGGCAGAAATCGTGGTACTTCGTCACCGTCGATTACGCGTTCGGCCATTCGCTGGAAAAGGATGCCAGCGAAGTCGTCAAGCGCAACGGCGGCACGGTGCTGGGCGCCGTGCGTCATCCGCTGAACGCGTCCGACTTTTCGTCCTTCCTGGTGCAGGCGCAAGGGTCAAAAGCGCAGGTGATCGGCCTGGCCAACGGCGGCGCCGACACGGTATCGGCCATCAAGCAGGCGCGCGAGTTCCGCATCGGCAGCGGCAAGGACCAGCGCCTGGCCGCCTTGCTGGTGTTCCTCTCGGACGTGCACGCGCTGGGGCTGGAAACGGCCCAGGGCCTCGTCTACGCGGACGGCTTTTACTGGGATTACGATGACCGCAGCCGCGCGTTTGCGAAACGCTTTGAAGCGCTCAACAAGGGCGCCAAGCCGACCATGGTGCAGGCGGGCGTGTATTCCAGCGTCTACCACTACCTGAAATCGGTGGCAGCCGCGAAGAGCGACGACTCGAAGGTCGTCGCCCAGAAGATGCGCGAGCTGCCCATCAAGGATGCCGTCATGAACAACGCTTCCATCCGCCCCGACGGCCGCGTGATCCACGACATGTATCTGGTGCAGGTCAAAACCCCGGCCGAATCCAAAGGCGCGTGGGATTACCTGAAGGTGCTGTCGACCATCCCCGCCGACCAGGCCTTCAAGCCGATGGATGCGGCGGCGTGCAACCTGGTCAAGAAATAATTTTCGGCGGATCAGCAGAGTGCCGGGGTCAGACCCGCCGGGTCTGACCCCAGATTTCCGCTGCTGTGACGCGACTTTCGCGTATCGAATTAATGGAGCCTCACATGAACCAAGCCCTCACTCACGCAGTCACCCCGGTCCCCGCCGTCCCCCTGCACATCGGCGGCAAGCACCATGCGTCCAGCAGCAGCGAATGGCGCGACGTCGTCAACCCGGCGACGCAGGAAATCGTCGCCAAGGTGCCGTTTTCCACGCCCGACGAAGTCAACCTGGCCGTCGCCACGGCCAAGGAAGCCTTTAAAACCTGGCGCAATACCCCGCTGGCGGCGCGCATGCGCATCATGCTCAAGTACCAGCACCTGATCCGCGAAAACATAGTCGCCCTGGCCGAACTGATCACGCGCGAACATGGCAAGACCTTGCCCGACGCGGAAGGGGAGGTCATGCGCGGCCTGGAAGTGGTGGAGCACGCGTGCTCAATCGCCACCCTGCAGCTGGGCGAAATCGCGGAAAACGCGGCCACGGGTGTCGATGTCTACAATATCTACCAGCCGCTGGGCGTGGGCGCCGGCATCACGGCCTTCAACTTCCCCGTCATGCTGCCGTGCTTCATGTTCCCGATTGCCATCGCCTGCGGCAATACGTTTGTCCTGAAACCGTCCGAGCAAGACCCGTCCTCGACCATGTACCTGGTCGAACTGATGTACCAGGCGGGCTTGCCGGCCGGCGTGCTGAACGTCGTGCATGGCGGCGCCGACGTCGTCAACATGCTGTGCGACCATCCCGACATCAAGGCCGTCTCCTTCATCGGTTCCACCCACGTGGGCACGCATGTGTACCGCCGCGCCAGCGAATCGGGCAAGCGTGCGCAATCGATGATGGGCGCGAAAAACCATTGCGTGGTGCTGGCCGACGCCAACAAGGAACAGGCGATCAATAACCTGATCGGCGCCGCCTTCGGCGCGGCCGGCCAGCGCTGCATGGCCAATTCCGTCGTGGTGCTGGTGGGCGAGGCCCGTTCCTGGCTGCCGGAAATCGTCGCCCGTTCGCAGGCCCTGAAAGTGGGGCCGGGCAGCGACCGCGATGCGGACCTGGGGCCGATGGTGTCGAAAGCGGCCATGCAGCGCGCGGAAAAGCTGATCCAGGCAGGCGTGGACGAAGGCGCGCAATTGCTGCTCGACGGCCGCGGCCACAAGGTGGCCGGCTACGAGGGCGGCAATTTCATGGGACCGACGATTTTCTCGAAGGTGGCAGCGTCGAATTCCGTCTACACGCAGGAAATCTTCGGCCCCGCCATGTGCGTGGTGGAGACGGACACCCTGGACCAGGCCATCGCCTTCATCAACGCCAACCCGAACGGCAACGGCACCTCGATCTTCACCTCGTCCGGCTGGGCGGGGCGCAAATTCCAGAACGAGATCGACGTGGGGCAGGTGGGCATCAACGTGGCCATTCCCGTACCCGTCGCGTATTTCAGTTTTACGGGGTCGCGCGCGTCGAAGCTGGGAGACCTGGGCCCGAACGGCAAACAGGCCCTGTACTTCTGGACGCAGACCAAGACCGTCACGGCGCGCTGGTTCGCCCCGGACGACGGCGGCAGCGGCGTCAATACCACCATCTCGATGAAGTAAGGAGGCGGCGATGAGCACCAATATCGTTTTCATCGGCCTGGGCAACATGGGCTTGCCCATGGCGCAGAACCTCGTGCGGGCCGGCCATGCGGTGACGGGTTTCGACTTGCTGCCGGCCAGCGTGCGGCAATTCGCCGATGGCGGTGGTCTGGTCTCCGATGACCAGGCGGCGGCGATAGGCCAGGCCGACATCGTCATCACGATGCTGCCGGCCAGCCGCCACGTGCTGGGTGCTTATTTGGGTAACCCTTTGGGGGACTCTGGCATCCTGGCGCAGGCGCGGCCCGGCACCCTGCTGATCGACTGTTCGACGATTTCCACCGAAGCGGCGCGCCAGGTGGGCCGCGCGGCGCAGGACAAGGGCATGCCGATGCTGGACGCGCCCGTGTCGGGCGGCACGGCGGGCGCCACCAACGGCACCCTGACCTTCATGGTGGGCGGTGAAGAAGCCGCGCTGGCGGCGGCGCGGCCTTACCTGGACGTCATGGGCAAGGCGATTTTTCACGCGGGCGGCTCAGGTTGCGGCCAGACGGTCAAGATCTGTAACAACATGCTGCTGGGGATACTCATGATCGGCACCAGCGAAGCGATACGCCTGGGCGTGGCCAATGGTCTGGACCCGAAGGTGGTGTCGGACGTGATGGCGAAAAGCTCGGGCCGCAACTGGACCCTGGAGGTGTACAACCCATGTCCGGGCGTGGCCGAGAACGTGCCCGCGTCGCGCGGCTACACGGGCGGCTTCGGCGTCGATTTGATGCTGAAAGACCTGGGGCTGGCCGTGGAAAGCGCGCTGGCCAGCGGAGCGAGCGTGCCGCTGGGCGCCTTGTCGCGCAACCTATATAGTTTGCACAGCAAGGCAGGAGCGGGCGCGCTGGACTTTTCCAGTATTTATCAACTGCTGGGCGAGAAGGCTTAAGGCTGTTGCGCCTGCAGGGCCGCCAACTCGGCCCTGGCTTTTTCCAGCTTGCCTTCCAGCTTGGCGATCTTCTTCGGCTCCTTGTTCGCTTCCTGGGCCAGGCGCAGCGAACGCTCCGTCTGGTTCACCTTGGCTTGCGCCTTGACGATTTTCTTGTTGTGGCGCTCGATCAGGGTACTGTCGCGGCAGTGGGCGTTGACTTCGTCGAGCGCGCGCGTCAGGCCCGCGACCTTGTCGGACAGGCCCTGTTCCTGCGCCTGGTGCAATTCGCTGCGGATGCTTTCGCGCTTGGCGGCGCAGCCGGCCAGCTGGGTGTCGGCGGCGCTGGCGCCCACGGAGGCTGCGGCGAGCAGCAGGGTCAAGGCGGTTGTGGCGAGGCGGTTCATGGCATTCCTGTGTAAGTGGTGGGCTCGTGCAATGTAAGCCTGCCGGCTTGCCCTGTCAAACTTCTTGTGCAGTGCGCGCCTGTCTGGCATGGCATCGGCTACCATGCGTGTTTTCTTCTTCCCGACACCTTCGCATGCCCAAGAAACTCCTCTTGCTGATTCCTTTCCTGCTGCCGTTGCCGCTCCTGGCCCAGACCCCGCCCACCTTGCTCGACCTGCAGCTGCTCGCCATCAAGGTCAGGGCGGATGCGGCTAGTCATAGCCCGGAAAGCATCGCCGAATTTGAGCAGGCACGGCGCGTGGCGGAAACGGGCGACGTGGAGGCGCAGCTGGACCTGGCGCGCATGCTGCAGCTGGGCGTCGGCACGCCGCAAGATACGGCACAGTCGATGGCCTGGATACGCAAGTCGGCCGAAGGCGGCTATGCGCCGGCGCAGGCGGCCATGGGGGTGGCCTACACCTTGGGCGGCAAGGTGCCCATCGACCGCGTGCAGGGCGAATACTGGCTACGCCGGGGCGTGGCGCAGGGCGATGCAGAGGCGCAAACCATCCTGGCGATGGAATACATCGATGGCGACAGCAGTGCCGAAGAGCAGGCGCTGGCCATCACCTGGCTGAAGGCGGCGGCGAACGAACAGCACTTTGTGCCCGCCTACAATGCGCTGGGCGAGCACCTGATGCGCGCAGCCGTCGATGAACAAGATCGCGGCGAGGCTTTCCACTGGTATTACAGATCGGCGCGTGAAAAGGAGCCGGCTGGCATGCGCAACCTGGCCCGCGCACATGAACTGGGCCTGGGCGTGGCGCAGTCGGACAAGTGGGCCCTGGTCTGGTACGAGCGGGCCGGATGGAGCGGCGACTTGCCCGCCATGCGGCGCATGATCGAGGTATATGTCAAAGGCGAACTGGGAGAACAGGCGAATGCCGAAGACGCGGCCGAATGGCGCGCCAAGCTGGCAGAGAAGGAAAACAAATGAAGACCATCCTGTTGATATTGAGCGTGGCCCTGGCGCAGAGCGTGCTGGCGCAGCCAGCGTCCACGAACGCACCGCGCCAGCATCCGGCGCTGGCCGAATTCGATATGTCCGGCCTCGATGACATGCGCGCAAGGGTGCGGGCCGTGGTCGACCGTCCCGCCGACCTGTCGCCGGACAAGGTCGCCGCCTTCGGGAAGGCGCGCCTGGCCGCGGAAGGGGGAGATACGGCCGCCCAGCTGGAGTTGTCGCAGATGCTGCACGGCGGCGAAGGCACGCCGCGCGACCGCGACCTGGGCCTGGCGTGGCTGAAGAAGGCTGCCGAAGGCGGCAACGGTCCCGCGCAGGCTTTCCTGGGCGTCGCTTATACGCTGGGGCAGGGCATGGCCATCGACCGCAAGCTGGGCGAATACTGGTCGCGCAAGGGCGCCGCGCAAGGCGTGGAGCTGGCCAACTTCACGGTGGCCATGCACTTTGAAAATATCCGCAGCAGCCCGGAAGAACAGGCGCATGCGCTGCACTGGCTGAAATATTATGCGGAAAACGGCTTCATCCCCGCCTACAATGAAATCGGCTACCGCCTGATGATGACGGCGCAGGACGAGGCGCAGCGCAAGCAGGCATTCACCTGGTACATGCGGGCGGCCAAGGCGCTCGATCCCTCCGGCTTGAACAATGTGGCGTACTCGTATGAAGTGGGGCAGGGCGCGCCGCAGAGCGACGAGGCGGCCCTGGGCTGGTATGAAATGGCGGCCATCGCCAAAAGTCCGCCCGGCCAGACGGGTTTCGCGCGGCTGCTGGAGCAGGGCCGGGGCGGCCCGACCCGGCAAGGGCCGGCGCCCAAGCCTTTCGCGTTGTACCTGCTGGCGGCGAAGCAGGGCGACCTGGAAGCCATCGAACGGCTGGTCAAGGTGTACGATAAGGGCGAGCTGGAACAGGCGGCCGACCCCGCGCAGGCGGCACTGTGGCGCGAAAAGCTCAGGCTGGCCAAGACTCCCTGAGCGGGCATGACGGAGCCAAGACGGCATGCTATCATCATTGTTATCGATAACAATATCATGAGAGACCCATGAATCCCGATTTCCGCTCCAGGGACATGCTCGAAAAGCATATCCAGCACACGATGCACTTTTATCACCCGCGCGCGTTTGACCCGAGCGGCGGCTTTTATCACTTCTTCCTCGATGACGGCACGGTGTACGACGCCAGTACGCGTCACCTGGTCAGCAGCACGCGCTTCATCTTCAATTACGCCATGGCGTACCGCCACTTCGGCGATGACGCTTACCAGGCGGCCCTGCGCCACGGCGTGGCCTTCCTGCGCGACGTGCACCGCGACCCGGCCACGGGCGGCTACGCCTGGCAACTGTCCTGGAAAGACGGCGTCAAAACGGTGGAAGACGGCGCCAATCACTGCTACGGCCTGGCTTTCGTGCTGCTGGCCTATGCGCACGCCTTGCAAGCTGGCGTGACGGAAGCGCGCGCGTATCTGGACGAGACCTTCGAATTGATGGAGCAGCGCTTCTGGCTGCCCGAACACGGCCTGTATGCGGACGTGGCCAGCGCCGACTGGTCCACCCTGGACGGCTACCGGGGCCAGAACGCCAATATGCACGCTTGCGAAGCCATGCTGGCAGCGTTCGAGGCGACGGGCGAAGCGAGATATCTGCACCGCGCCGAAACTCTGGCGCACAACATCACGGTCCGTCAGGCGGGCCTGGCGAACGGCATGATCTGGGAGCACTACAAGCCCGACTGGTCGATCGACTGGGACTACAACCTGCACGACAAGAGCAATATCTTCCGTCCGTGGGGCTACCAGCCCGGCCATTTCACGGAATGGGCCAAGCTGCTGTTGATCATGGAGCGCCACAGCCGGTTCATGGCCGGCCCGTCGGACTGGCTGCTGCCGCGCGCGCGCGCCCTGTACGACACGGCGTTGGCCAAGGCCTGGGATGGCGCGCATGGGGGCATCCACTACGGTTTCGGTCCGCAGGATGAGATCTGCGACGGCGACAAATACTTCTGGGTGCAGGCGGAAAGCTTCGCGGCGGCCGCCGTGCTGGCCGCGCGCACGGGCGACGAGGCTTACTGGCATAGCTACGACAAGATCTGGGACTACAGTTGGACGCACTTCGTCGACCACGAACACGGCGCCTGGTACCGCATCCTGACGCCTGAAAATCAAAAAATCAGCAACGAGAAAAGCCCGGCCGGCAAGACCGATTACCACACCATGGGCGCCTGCTATGAAGTGCTGAACGTGATCGGCGGTGCCGCATGAGCGCCGCCAATTTCCCACGCTTTGTGTCGGCCGGCGAAGCGCTGACGGACATGCTGCGCACGGGCGCCGACTCCTGGAACAGCCAGGTGGGCGGCTCGACCTGGAACGTGGCGCGCGTGATGGCGCGCCTGGGCGTGCCCAGCGCCTTTGCGGGCGGCGTCAGCCTGGACGTCTTCGGCGATGCGCTGGCCGCTGCCACCGGGGCGGCGGGCCTGGACATGCGCTTCCTGCAGCGCCATGCGAAGTCGCCGCTGCTGGCCATCGTGCATGAACTGCATCCGCCTACCTATTACTTCATCGGCGACGACAGCGCCGACCTGCATTTCGACGCGTCGCTCCTGCCGGCCGACTGGATGCAGGGGGCGCAGTGGGTGCATTTCGGCGGCATCAGCCTGGCGCGCGAACCGCTGGCGGGCAAGCTGGTGGCGCTGGCGCAGGAGCTGAAGGCGGCTGGCGTGAAGATCAGCTACGACCCGAATTTCCGCATCATGATGGATGAACGCTACGACGCCACCTTGCGCCGCATGACGCAACTGGCCGACGTGATCAAAGTGTCGGACGAAGACCTGGCGGGCCTGTTCCGCCATGACGACATCGATGGTGCGTTTGCCACCCTGCGCAGCTGGAATCCGCAAGCCACGTATTTGTATACGCGCGGCGCGCAAGGCGCGGCGCTGTACCGGGGCGAGCAGACATGGCAGGCGGCGCCGCCCGTCATCGAGGTGGTCGATTCGGTGGGGGCAGGCGACGCCAGCATCGGCGGCTTGCTGTACAGCCTGATGTACCGGCCCGAGGCCGATGGCGGCCAGCATTTGCGCTTTGCCGTCGCGGCGGGCGCGGGCGCCTGCCTGGCGGCCGGTGGCGCCCCCCCTTCGGTGGAGCTGGTGGAGTCGCTGGTGCAGCGCACGGTGGTGCGCTAAGGGGCGCTCGACGGGTTGGTGGGGGCAGTCACTTTGCGACCGGAATGTGCCCTACTGGAGCACATTCCCCCGTCGACGCCCGCGCCATCAAGGTAAACGCCATCAAATGATGCGTGGCGGGCGCCGTTTCTCCGGCACGGCGCTGGCGGATTTCGTTGATGACGAGATTGACGGCGGCGCGGGCCATGTCGGCGATGGGCTGGTGGATGGTGGTCAGCTCGGGCCAGACGGTGGTGGCGACGGGCGTGTCGTCGAAGCCGCACACGCTCAATTCCGTCGGTACCTGCAAGCCCATGCCGTGCGCCACGGCCAGGGTGGCGGCGGCCATGTCGTCGTTGCTGGCGAAGATGGCGCTGGGATGCGGTGCTTGCGCCAGCAGTTGGCGCGCCGCGTCGAGACCCGAACGATACGTAAAGTAACCTTGCGCCACCCTGTGCGGCGCTACCCGCAAACCCGCTTCCCGCATGGCGTCCTCGAAAGCCTGGCGGCGCAGCAGGGCGGGCGTGTGCGCCGGATCGCCCTCGATGAAGCCGATGTCGCGGTGGCCCAGCGCGAGCAAATGGCGCGTCATGGCCAGCGCGCCCTCGTAATCGTCGATGCGCACGGCCGAAACGCCGGGCGAGGGGCGCGCCGTGGCCACGGCGATGGCGGGGATGCCCATCTGGTTCAGCTGCGCCAGCACTTCCGGCGAATCGCACAGGGGCGGCGGCACGAGGATGCCGTCCACGCCGGCCGCCACCAGGCAATCGATGCCGGCGCGCTGGCTGTCCAGGTCTTCGCAGCGTTCCAGCAGCAACTGGCCGCCGCCCTGGCGGCATTGATCCATGGCGCCAACTAAAAATTCGCTGAGGAAGGCCGCGCTCGGATTGCTGTACAACAGGCCGATGCGCAGGGTGCCCGTGCGGGCCGCCCTGGCCGCCAGATTGGGCTGGTAGTGCAGGCTGGCGATCGCCGCCTCGACCTTGTTGCGCGTAGCCGCGCTGACGCTGGCGCGCCCGTTAATCACGCGCGACACCGTCATGGCCGACACGCCGGCCACGCGCGCCACGTCGTGCACGGTGGCGCCGCTGGCGGCGTCGGAGGAGGTGGGGGCGGCGTGCGCCGCCTTATTCGAGGTGGCCACCGAATTTCAGCTTGCCGCTGATGCGCATGCCGTGCAATTGCCCCTCTTCCAGCTGGGCGGCGCTGGTGCGCTGCGCCGTGTCGCGCCGCGCCAGTCCCACCGACAGGATATCGAGCATCATCAGCTGCAGCAGGCGCACGATCATGGGCACGAAATTGAGGTTGCCTTCCGGGTGGTTCAAGGTCAGCAGCACGTCGGCCAGCTTGGCCAGCGGCGAACCGCTGGCCGTAATCGCCAGCACGCGCGCGCCGCAGCCTTGCGCCACCTTGACGGTGCGAAGCAGGTCGGGCAGGGCGCCGGAACGGGAAATGACCAGCGCCACGTCGCCTGGTTTCAGCATGGCGGCGCTCATTTCCTGCGCCTGCGGATCGGCAAAGAAGCTGCTGACGATGCCCAGGTTGAGCAATTTTTGCTGCATGTCGTCGGCCACCACGCGGGCGCTGCCCACGGCCAGCAATTCCACGCGCTGCGCGCCACGCAGCAGTTCGATGGCGGCCGTCAGCGCTTTGACGTCGAGCATGTCGCGCAGGGCCAGCGCGGCCGAGGCGTTATTGCCCAGCACCTTGCGCGCCAGTTCGGCGTCGGAATCCGATATCTCCACGTGGCAGTGGGCCACCGTGATGGCGCCGCCCGTCAGGCCGGACGCCAGCTTCAATTTGAAGTCGGCCAGGCCCTGCACGCCGATCGAGCGGCAAAAGCGCATCACGGTCGGCTGGCTCACGCCGACGCGCTGGGCGATTTCGGCGATCGGCAGGGTCAGCATGGCGTTCGGCTCCTTCAAGACCCAGTCGGCCACCTTGCACTCCGAGGGGCTCATCCTGCCGCGCGCCTGGCGCACGGATTCGAGCACGGGCGCGCCGGAATGGGCGCGCTTGAGCTTTTGCGCCAGGATGGCGGCGATGCCGAGGAAAGTCGGCAGTTCGGCCGTGATCAGAAAGGTGGGGATCTGCGCCAGGTATTCGTTCAGGCGGCCCTTTTGCTCGAAGCGGGCGCGGAACTGCGACTGTTCGAACAGGGGGCCCAGGCGCGGCACGATGCCCCCGCCTATATAGATGCCGCCCAGCGCGCCCAGGGTCATGGCCACGTTGCCGGCGATGGAGCCGAGGATGGCGCAGAAGCAGTCCACCGCTTCGAGGCACACGTCGCATTCATTGTTCAGGGCGCGGCTGGTGATTTCGGCGGCCAGCAGCGGCAGCGCATCTGGCTTGCCGGCGCGCTCGGACAGGGCGCGGTAGATCAGTTCCAGGCCGCGCCCGGAAGCGAGGCGTTCGGCCGAGACGTGCGACAGCTCGCGCCAGGCGAAGGACAGCACGTCCATCTCGCGCTGGTCGCAGGGCGCGAAGCTGACGTGGCCCCCTTCGCTGCCCAGCGCGATCCAGCGGTCTTCGGCGGGGATCATGCCCGACACGCCCAGGCCCGTACCCGAGCCGAGCAGGCCGATGACGCTGTCGGCGCGCGCCATGCCGCCGCCGATCTGCAGGCGCTGGTCGGGCCGCAGATAGGGCAGGGCCATGGCCAGCGCCGTGAAGTCATTCACCACCAGCAGAGTGTCGAGGCCCAGCGTGGCGCGCATGGCCTCGATCGAGAAGAACCAGTGATGGTTCATCATGCGGATATTGTCGTCGTCGATGGGATTGGCGATGGCAATGGCCGCATGGCGCACGCGCGCGGAACCGGCGGCGCGCGCCTCGCTGCTATCCATATAGGCGGTGATGGCGTCGAGCAGCGAAGCGTAGTCGTCGCAGGGCAGCACGGCGACCGCTTCCAGGTGGCCCTGGCGCGTTTCGAGCACGAAGCGGGCGTTGGTGCCGCCAATGTCGGCCAGCAAGCGCGGCCCTTCACTGAAACGCTCCGCCGGATCGCTGCCTGCTACTTCCATTTTTTCATCTATTTTCATGGCGGTGCCTAGTCTCGTCTGCGTGCGCTGTCTTGGCGGCGCACTGTCGTTATGGCAAAAACCAAGGATTTTAATTCGTATACGTGCCGCGTGCCGAAAAATGCGGGACGCCTGCGTAAATGCTTGTCCGCAGTGCCGGAAACGGGCGGCGCCGGCGGAAAAAACAGGGCAGTCAACGCGCCTGTCGGTACGCAAATAAAGTGTCGCAGAGTAGTCGTAGGATTACAACATAATATGTTGATATTTGTTCGTAGTATAGTTACTATGTCCCTGCTGGAAAGAATTCTGGCCAGTACATTCGGCCACGAATGACTAGATAAAAAATAAATTACTGAGGAGACTTACCATGCTGCATCGCACCATGTTGAAGGCCGTGTTGAAAACGCTGCCAGCTGCCATCGTCTTAGCCATCGCCAGCGGTTCCGCTGCCGCCGACCCGATGTACCCATCCGACTCCGAAGGCTTCCACGGCTACCTGCGCGCCGGCGCCGGCAGCAATACGTCGGGCGGCGGCGGTTCGCAAGGCTGCTTCGGCCTGGGTGGCAATACCATGAAATACCGTCTGGGCAATGAGTGCGACGCCTACACGGAATTCGGCTACACAAAATCCGTCGCCAAGTCCGGCGGCGTGAACTACCTGGCCACCATCTGGGTCAACGCTTATGCGCCAAACTCGGATTTCGGCGACAACAAGCTGGGCATCGTCAAGGCCTACGTCGAAGCGCAGGGACTCGATTTCCTGAACGGCGGCACGGCCTGGATCGGTAAACGCTTCTACTACCGTCCTGACATCCACATGCTGGACTTGCAATACATCAATATGAACGGCACGGGCGCCGGCCTGGACCGCATTCCCGCTGGCCCGGGTAAATTCTCGTATGCCTTCTTCAAGGACAACGACGTCAAGGTCGCGTTACCGAACGGCGGCGTCAACACCAAATCGGCCGTGCGCCAGAACTTCATCTACGGCGAGATTCCCGTCAATGAAAACGGCACCCTGGACCTGGCCGCGACCTACATCATCGGCGAAGGCAAGGATGACGTCGCCACTGGCAAGCGCAATAACGGCTGGCAGCTGTCGGCATTCCACCGTCAAGGTAAAGTGTTTGGCGGCGGCAATACCTTCGGCGTGCAGTACGGCGTCGGTCCCGGCACCGGCCAGGGCGCGCAGTTCGGCGCTTCGGGCGACACCAATTTCGGTTCGGACGTGAAACGCACGCGTATCTTCAATGACATGGCGATCCAGCCAATGGCCAACTTCGGCATGGAATTCGTCGCTCTGTGGCAAAAAGACGAGTCGAACGCCAAGGGTTCGTCGACCTGGACCTCGGTCGGCGTGCGCCCCGTGTACGCATTCACCGACAATTTCAAGCTGGTGGGCGAACTGGGCACGGACCGCGTGACGCAAGCGGGCGGCCTGCCGGCCAAGCGCCTGACCAAGCTGACCATCGCCCCGACGATCTCGGCCGGTCCTGGCCTGTGGTCGCGTCCTGAGCTGCGCGCTTTCGTGACCTACGGCAAATGGAACGATGCGGCCACCGCCTCGGTCAATGCGTCGAACAACGGCGGCCCGATCTACAACAACAATACCAGCGGCACCTCTTATGGTTTCCAGGTAGAAACTTGGTTCTAAACACCGAACCAAACCTGCTGCGCGGCGCGCTTTGCGGCCTGCGATGCTCACCGTGCTCTAGCACGGTTGCGCTTCTTAGCCACAAATCACTGCCGCTCGCGACGGTTTTGTTCAGTGTTGATGTTTGTAATGCAGATCAACCTGGCGCATCCTTCGCGGATGCGTTTTTGGCGCCGTCCCGTGATATAAATGCAATGTAGTCGTTTCATGGATCACGGCGCCGTCTTTACACCAAGATGATGCCCGTTTGCAAGCGGGTCTGAGCACAAGAGCGCCGGTACAGGCGCAGATTTCACCTTTTTCGGCCCCCGTATGCCGAAGCCCCCTAAAAGCTTGATCAAAAAAGGAATGTGGAGATGAAACTGAAATTCAAGATTACCCAACTGGCCGCGTTGACCACCCTGGCATTTGCCGGCAGCGCCTTTGCGACCGACGTGGAAGTGTTGCACTACTGGACCTCCGGCGGCGAAGCGAAATCCGTGGGCCAGTTGCAGCAAATCGTGAAGGAAAGCGGCTTCGGCTGGAAAGACTTCGCCGTGGCCGGTGGCGCTGGCGAAAACGCCGCGACCGCGCTGAAAACCCGCGTCATTTCCGGCAACCCGCCAACGGCCGCCCAGATCAAGGGCCCGTCGATCCAGGAGTGGGGCGCGGAAGGCGTGCTGGCCAATATCGATGATGCCGCCATTCCAGGCAAATGGGATGCCGTGCTGCCGAAAGTCGTCGCCGACATCATGAAATACAAGGGCCACTACGTTGCCGCCCCTGTCAACGTCCACCGCGTCAACTGGATGTGGGTCAACCCGGAAGTGTTGAAAAAAGCCGGCGTGGCCACCACCCCGACCACCTGGGATGCATTCTTCGACGCGGCCGAGAAAATCAAGAAATCGGGCGGCATCGCGATTGCCCACGGCGGCCAGCCATGGCAGGACGCCACCGTGTTTGAATCCGTCGCGCTGGGCGTGGGCGGCACGGAATTCTACAAGAAGGCCATCCTCAAGCTGGACCAGAAGGAATTGACCGGCCCGACCATGCTCAAGGTGTTCGACACCCTGGGCAAGGTGAAGACCTACATCGACAAGGATGCGGCAGGCCGCGACTGGAATCTGGCCACCGCCATGGTCATCAACAACAAGGCCGGCTTCCAGTTCATGGGCGACTGGGCCAAGGGCGAGTTCACGGCAGCCGGCAAGGTGCCGGGCAAGGACTACCTGTGCGTGGCCGCTCCTGGCACGGACAAGGCCTACACCTTCAACATCGATTCGTTTGCCATGTTCACGCAAAAGGATGCGAATGCGAAGAAAGGGCAGATCGCCCTGGCCAACGCCATCATGAATCCGAAGTTCCAGTCGATCTTCAACCTGAACAAGGGTTCCATCCCCGTGCGTTCCGGCGTATCGAAGGACAAGTTTGACGCTTGCGCCCTGAAATCGATGGAAGACATGGACGCCACCAACAAGAACGGCGGCCTGGTGCCATCGTTCGCCCACGGCATGGCGCTGGCATCGGCCACGCAAGGCGCTGTGACCGACGTCATCGCCAAGTTCATGAACACCAACATGAGCTCGAAAGACGCGGTTGCTGCATTGGCCAAAGCGGCAAAAGTGAAGTAATCACGACGGCGCCGGCACTCCCGCCGGCGCCCTCTGCATCGCATGCATCGCAGGCGTCCGCCCTGGCATTCGTCCAGGCCGGCGCCACACGCAGTTCTACTTCTACGGCTGTCCTATGTCCATACGCAAGCAATTCGACCGATGGATACCGCAGATGGTGCTGGGCCCCACGCTCATCGCCAGCTTGGTATTCGTCTATGGTTTTATCTTTTTGACCGGTTGGCTGTCGCTGACCGAATCGCGGCTGATGCCGAACTACGAGTTCGCCGGCTTGGTGCAATACGTCGAGCTGTTCGACAACGAGCGCTGGTGGACCTCGCTCAAGAACCTCGGCATCTTCGGTGTCCTGTTCATCGGTTGCAGCATCGCCATCGGCCTGTTCCTGGCCATCCTGCTGGACCAGAAAATCCGCGCCGAAGGCGCGCTGCGCGCCATCTACCTGTATCCGATGGCGCTGTCCTTCATCGTCACCGGCACGGCGTGGAAATGGATGCTCAATCCCAGCCTGGGCCTGGAAAAGGTCATGCACGACTGGGGCTGGACCTCGTTTACCTTCGACTGGCTGGTCAATTCCGACATGGCCATCTACACGGTGGTGATCGCCGGCGTGTGGCAATCGTCGGGCTTCGTCATGGCGCTGTTCCTGGCGGGCCTGCGCGGCATCGATGATGAAATCATCAAGGCGGCGCAAGTCGATGGCGCATCCCTGCCGACGATCTACTGGCGCATCGTGATTCCCGCCATGCGACCCGTGTTCTTCAGCGTGCTGCTGATCCTCGCGCATATCGCCATCAAGAGCTTCGACCTGGTCATCGCACTGACGGCTGGCGGACCTGGCAATTCGTCGTCCGTGCCGGCCATCTTCATGTACCAGTTTTCCTTCACCCGCGGCCAGCTGGGCCTGGGCTCGGCATCGGCAATGATGATGCTGGCCACCATCGTGGCCGTGCTCGTGCCGTTGATGTACCTGGAAACGCGCAGCGCAAAGGCGATGAGATGACACCTACACGCAATAATCGCCTCACCCTCGGACGGGTGGTTGTATATCTGCTGCTGATCCTGTTTGCGGTGTACTACATCGTGCCCCTGTACGTGACCCTGTCGACGTCGTTCAAGTCGCTCGACGAGATCCGCAGCGGTAACCTGCTGGCACTGCCGCATGTGTGGCAGTTCGACTCCTGGTCCAAGGCCTGGTCCTCGGCCTGCACGGGCGTCACCTGCGACGGCATGCAGCCGTTCTTCTGGAACTCGATCAAGATGGTGGTTCCCGCCGTGCTGATCTCGACCTTCCTGGGCGCCTTCAACGGCTACGTGTTCGCGCACTGGCGCTTCCGCGGTTCGGAAATCCTGTTTGCCGCCTTGCTGGTGGGCTGCTTCATTCCGTTTCAGGTGGTGATCCTGCCGATGGCGCGTTTGCTGGGCGAATTCGGCCTGGCCAACACCACTACCGGCCTGGTCTTCGTCCACGTGGTGTATGGCACGGCGTTCACGACCCTGTTCTTCCGTAACTACTATATCGGCGTGCCGGAAGAATTGATCAAGGCGGCCCGCATCGACGGCGCCGGCTTCTTCTTGATCTTCCGCAAGATCGTGCTGCCGATTTCGGGTCCGATTTTCGTCGTCTGCATCATCTGGCAATTCACGCAGATCTGGAACGACTTCCTGTTCGGCATCGTCTTCGCCAGCGGCGATTCGCAGCCGATCACGGTGGGCTTGAACAACCTGGTCAACACGTCCACGGGCGTGAAGGAATACAACGTCAACATGGCGGCCGCGGTGATTGCCGCGCTGCCGACCCTGCTGGTCTATCTGGTCGCAGGCCGTTATTTTGTGCGCGGTCTGACCGCAGGCGCAGTCAAAGGTTAAGGAAAGAATATGTCCAGTTTATCGATACGCAGCATCCGCAAGGTGTACACGAATGGCGTCGAAGTCCTCAAGGGCATCGACATCGAGATCAAGGATGGCCAGTTCCTGATCCTCGTCGGCGGCTCCGGCTCCGGCAAATCGACCTTGCTCAATATGGTGGCCGGCCTGGAAAGCGTCACCTCGGGCGAAATCCTCATCGACGGCAAGGTGGTCAACGACCTGCCGCCGAAGGACCGCGACATCGCCATGGTGTTCCAGTCGTATGCGCTGTACCCGTCGATGACGGTGCGCGAAAATATCGCGTTCGGCTTGAACGTGAAAAAGGTGCCGAAGGCGGAGCAGGAGGAAATCGTCGCCCGCGTCGCCGAAACCCTGCAGATCACGCATTTGCTGGACCGCCGCCCGGCGCAGCTGTCCGGTGGCCAGCGCCAACGGGTCGCCATGGGCCGCGCCATTTCGCGCAAGCCGTCGCTGTTCCTGTTCGACGAACCGCTGTCGAACCTGGACGCCAAGCTGCGCGTGGAAATGCGCGCCGAGATCAAGCTGCTGCACCAGCGCCTGAAGGCCACCATCGTCTACGTCACGCATGACCAGATCGAGGCGATGACCATGGGCGATTTGATCGCCGTCATGAAGGATGGGGTGGTGCAGCAACTGGGCACGCCGCAGGAAATCTACGACAATCCGGCGAATCTGTTCGTGGCCGGCTTCATCGGTTCGCCATCGATGAACTTCATCACCGTCAAGCCTGTCGTCGAAGGCAACGAGGTGTTTGTCGCCATCGAGAACGCAGGCAAGAGCATGCGCCTGGCCTTGCCGTTCGCCGCTGACAAGCTGCGCAGCTATGCGGGCCGCGACGTGATCCTGGGCGTGCGCCCGGAGCAGATCACGGACATGAGCAGCGCGCACGGCGACGTGGGCCAGGAACTGGGTTGCCTGATCGACCTGGTCGAGCCGACCGGCCCGGATACCCTGCTGACGACGCGCCTGAACGGCGCCGCCGTGACTTGCCGTACGCATCCGCGTGAAGCCGTGCTGCCAGGACAGACGATGCAGCTGTCGTTCAACCTGTCGAAAGCGGCCCTGTTCGATCCGGAGAATGGTGAACGCATCGCGTAAGCGACGTTGCCCATGAAAACGGCCCGCCTGTCAGCTGACAGGCGGGCCGTTGTCGTTTGCGCCGCCGAGATTATTTCGGCAGCGCTTTCTTGTAGGCGATGGAGTAGCTCAGCTTGCCCGTCGGCGTGACCAGGTCGTCCAGCGCCGCCTGGCTGAAGACGCCCGTCCAGCCCAGGGTTTGCGCCGTCACGCCGCGGCTGACGATATCGTTCGCCTTCAGGCCCGCCATCGCCGTCGATGCGCTCTTGATGGTGGCCATGTAGCTGGCAACGTCGCGCGTGTCCGTCTTGGCCAGGTCGATGCCGGGCTGCGTGCGCAGCCAGTCGGCCCAGTAGAATTCGAGGAATTCCGTGGCCGTCGACGGCACCACGTAGCCGGCGTCGCGCGTAAAGTAGACGAGCGAGCGGTACGGGTCGTTACCCAGCGACTTCAAACCGATGGACGCGGGCAGCTGGCTGGTGGCGATGGCCTTGTTGCCGCCATCCTTCAGCCAGACCTTGTTGACCTTCTTCATCTGCGCCCAGAAATCGTATTCACTGAGCTTGCTGAAATTGTCCGTCACCTTGACCCACACTTTCAACTGCAGGTTCTGGCCATTGTCGGCATCCCGGAAGGCGCTGAACGTGTGGTGGCCGTCCGTCAGGTACAGGGTGCCGTTCGGGCCGATGACGACCGTCTTCATGTCGCCCGGCTTGGTGCCCACGGCGGACTTGCACTGGAACGTGGCCGGTGGATTGCTCAGGGTGGCGCCGGCCACGTTGGCCGTCTTGCTCACCACGTCGTCCTGGCCGTTGGCTTCGCACAGTTCGGCGAATTTCTTCGGCTTGTTGGTCTTGGCCATGACCAGGTCTTCCGCGCCGTAGCGGCCCAGCTTGTAGTAGATCTGGTCGTAGCCGACGGCTGGCTGCGTGGGATGCAGTTCGTCGAGCGACACTTGCAGGAAGACGGGCGCCGCATCGGTGCCGGCAACCGTGGCGGCCAGTACTTGCTGGCGCGCGCTGAGCACGGGCGGCGTTTCCAGCACGCTCTTGCCGGTGGCGAGCGGCGCGCCGCCATCGATGATCTGCGCGACGATGCTGCCGCTGGCATTGACGATGTCGATATCCGTGCCGCTCTGTTTCACCTGCAGGTTGTCGAGCAGGACGTCGGCCGGGTCCTTGCTGTTCGGCGTCAGGGCGCCATTGACGAAATCGTAGTTGGCCGCCATGCCCAGGGTTTGCAGGGGCGCCGCCAGGGCCGTGCCCAGCTGCGTCTGCGCCGTTTGCAGTCTGGCCGCATCGATGGCGGCCAGGCTGGCGGGGGACGCGCTTGAGGGGATGCTGCCCAGCAGCTGCATGGCGATGACGGAGGTGAGCGGCGTCAGGTTGACGGCGCTTTCCTTCAGCGACAGCGCGTACAGGGTGGTGCCGCCTGCCGGCGTGACGGAGACGAGGAAGGGAGCCTTCGCCGCGGCAGCCAGGGTGATGGCCACTTTGCCTGTCGCGTCCGTGGTGCCGCTGCCGACGACATTCTTGCCGGCGTCGAGCACGGAGACGGAAGCATTCGCCACGGCCTTGCCGGTGGCTGCAACCACGTTCAGGATGCGTGCCGGGGTGACGGGGTTCACCGGGGCGACGGGCGCCGTGGTGTCGCGATAGTCTGTGCCGCCACAGGCGGCCAGGCTGGCGCCCAGTGCGAGGGCGATGGCAATCGATAAGGTACTGCGGCGGATGCTGTGCTTGTACATGGTGTCCCGTGATGTCGGCCTGAAAAGTGCCGACATGCTAGCGGGCGCAGATGTCAGGATGATGACACGCCTGGATGTTACTGACGCAGCAGCGACTTGCGGTAGTCGATGGCGTAGCCCAGCTTGCCCTTGTCTTCGGTCAGCTCGTCGAACGCTGCATGGTCGATTTCGCGCAGCGCGCCAAGGTCCGCCGCGCGCTTGCCGCCGCTGACGAGCTCCGCCGGTTGCAGCGCCGCCATCGCCTGCGCCGCCAGCAGGATGATGCTGGCATACGCGACGGGATCAAGCAGGTCGACACGCGCCAGATCCAGCGCCGGTTTGCGGCGCAGCCAGTCGGCCCAGTAGAATTCGAGAAATTCCGTAGCCTGGCCGGGCGGCTTGTAGCCGATCCCGCGCGTGAAGTACACGAGCGAGCGGTAGGGATCGTCGCCCAGGGATGCGAGGCCGATGGCGGATGGCAACTGCTGCGGCGTGATGGCCTGGTTCCGGCCGTTTTTCAGCCATACCTTGTTTTCCGCGCGCATGCGGGCCCAGAAGGCCGTTTCGCCCAGCGCGCTGAAATTGTCGCTGACCTTGACCCACACCTTGAGTTGGTGGTTGCGCCCGCCATCGGCATCCCAGAAAGTGGAAAACGTGTGGTGGCCATCGGTGAGGTATACCGTGCCGCGCGGCCCGATGACGACAGTCTTCATGTCGTCGGGACGGCTGCCCACGGCTGCCTTGCAGCGGTAGCCGGGCGGTGGCGTGGCCAGCGTGGCGCCGGCCACATTGGCCGTGCCGGGCAAGACGTCGCCCTGGCCATTGGCTTCGCACAGGTCGGCGAATTTCTTTGGCTTGGCGATGTCGGCGATATGTTTTTCTTCGGTCGCATAGCGTCCCAGCTTGTAGTACACCTGATCGTAGCCGATGGCCGGCTGGGTGGGATGCAGTTCATCGAGGCGCACCTGCAGAATGCGCGGATGGGCGGCGCTGCCCGTGACGGTCGCCATCAGCGCCTGCTGGCGCGCACTGAGGGCGGGCGCGACGGCGGCATCGCGGGCCAGTGCCGGCGGCAGGAAGGCTGCAAGGCAGGCCAGGGCCAGCAGCAGGGCGGGGATGCGGGAGAGAATCCGGTTCATTGCCTGTGTCTCCAATCGATACAGTATGGATGACGTCAGGCGCCGTGCCTTGATGCCGCGCAGGAGTGGCTCACATCGCTGCGCGCCGTCAGCGGCCCAGCATGCGCAGGCAGGCGTCGGCCACGTCGGCGGCGAAGGCGCTGCTGTCCTGTAACTGCGCGGCGATGGCGTCGTCCGTCACGCCATGCACGGCCGAGTAAATCATCAGGGCCGCCAGGCGCGGCTGCGGCAAAGGCCAGGTGCCGGCCGCCGCGCCGCCCGCCAGGATGGCGCCCAGCTGGGCCAGGATGGCATTCTTGTCGGGATTGTCCGCAGAATCGATGCCGATGCTGCGCCGGTGGCTCGTGTAGACGATGTCGTGCAATTGCCAGGTGCGCAGGTAAGTGGCCACATTCGCCTGCACCCACGCGCGCAGCCGGCCTTCCCAGTCGCCGGGCATGCACAGGTCGACGGCCGTTTCCAGGCTGGCCAGGAAGTGCTGCGTATAGCGTCCGGCCAGCGCCGCCAGCATCTCGTGCTTGGACGGAAAATAGTGATAGAACGTGCCTTTCGCCACGCCGGCCAGGGTGGTGATGTCGCTGACGGTGGTCGCTTCCACGCCCTTGTCGAGAAACAGGCGCTCGGCGGCGGCCATCAATTCATCGAGGCGCACTTCGGCAGGCTTGGTGCGCGGGCGAACGGGGGCCGGCGCGGCGGCGGCATCGGGCAGGGCGGGGTTGGCGTGTCGTGTCGTGGTCATGCGCCCAGTATAAGTGAAGCGCGGGCGTCGCCCAAGCGTCTGCGTGCACACGATTAGTTTTTAATTGACTGACGGTCAGTCGATGATTATGATGGAGGCGAACTCATGAATTGGAGACACGCCATGCAGCGCTATCGCCGCGCGGCCCTGGTGGCCGCCGCCTACCTGGGCACCTTTCTCGCCTCGCTCGATATCAGCATCGTCAACGTGGCTTTGCCTACCTTGCAAACGGCGCTGGCGACGGATATGGCGGGCTTGCAGTGGGTGGTCAACGCGTATGCGCTGTGCCTGTCGGCCTGCATGCTGTCGGCCGGTCCGCTGGGCGACCGGCATGGGCACAAGCGCATCTGGCTGCTGGGCGTGGCCCTGTTTACGGCCGGTTCGCTGCTGTGCGCGCTGGCCGCCAGCCTGCCGCTATTGCTGACGGGCCGTGCCGTGCAGGGCGTCGCGGGCGCCTTGCTGATTCCGGGCGCGATGCCGATATTGAGCCACGCGTTTCCCGACCCGCGCGAACGGGCGCACGTGATCGGCGGCTGGTCGGCCTTCAGCGCGTTGGCGCTGATCCTGGGACCGCTGCTGGGCGGCATGCTGCTGGAGGCCACGGGCTGGCAAAGCATCTTCCTGATCAACCTGCCGCTGGGCGTGCTGGCCGTGCTGCTGGGCGCCTGGGGCATGACGGAACGCCATTACCGGGAACAGGCGGCGCTGGACCGGACGGGGCAGGTGCTCAGCATCGTCTGGCTCGGTGCGCTCACCTACGGCTTGATCGCGCTGGGCGAGGTGAACGGACCGGGCGGCATGGCTGCCTGGCCATCGCTGGGTGTGGCGCTGCTGGCTTTCGTCGCCTTCCTGGCTGTCGAAGCGCGCGCGCCACGTCCCCTGTTGCCCTTGCGGCTGTTTTGCGACCGGACCTTTGCGTTGATCAACCTGGCGTCGCTGGTGCTGGGGTTTGCCTGCTACAGCAGCCTGTTCTTTTTCTCGCTGTACCTGCAGCAAATCCAGGGCTGGCCGGCGGGCGCCAGCGGCTGGCGCATGTTGCCGCAGTTCGCGGCCATGGGCGTCGTTTCCCTCTGCTTCGGCCGCCTCAGCCGCCATTTGTCGTTGCGGCGAATGATGCTGGGCGGCTATGTGCTGGCGGGCCTGGTGCTGCTGGCGACGACGACCTTGGCGCCGCGGACGCCCTACGCCATCGTCGGCAGCCTGTTCGGCCTGCTGGGCCTGGCGATGGGCCTGGCCGTGCCGGCCACCGGTTTGCTGGTGATGGCATCCGTGCGCGGCGAGCAAGCCGCCATGGCTTCTGCCATCATGAATGCCTTGCGCCAGGCGGGCATGACCCTGGGCGTGGCCGTGCTGGGCAGCGTGATGAGCTTGCGCGCCGCCGCTTTGCTGGAGCGGGCGGGGCAGGTTGCCGCGCTGGCCGCCGGTTTTCAGCTGGCCATGCTGCTGGCGGGGCTGGCGTGCCTGGCCGTGGCCTTGCCACTGTACTGGCTGCCGCCGAAGTAAGGCTTATGCCTGCAAATGGCTGGGCACGCGCGGCGACGACATCAGGTCGCGGAACGCGGCCCAGTGCTCGGCGCGCGTCGCACCCTGGCGCTCGACATAGGCTTTCGCCATGTCCTGGCCCAGGTTGTAATTGATGACGTACGCGCCCATGGCGTCGTAGAACTGCAGGCGCTGCGCGGATTTTTCGGCCGGGTACAGGCGCACGTTGACCAGCCATTCCAGCGCTTGCTCGCGGGTCAGGCTGCCTTCGAGGTACTGGCGCGCGATGTCGTTGTCGGCGTAGCCGAGTTTGGCCAGCAACTGGTTCAGCTGTGCGTAGCGGGGCGCCAGCACCGGATCGAGGCCGGCCAGCGGGTACAGCACCTGCTGTTCGAATGCCAGCCGTTCTGCATCGGTAAAGCTCAGTTCGATGCCGTAATTGGCCGTGCCTTCGGCGATCAACGATTGCGGCGAGTACAGCGGATAGATGCAGTATTCCATCCAGCCCTTGCCGCGCACCAGGTCGCGCTCGAGCAGCACGTTGTAGACGTGGTGACCGGGATACGCTTCGTGGCAGCCGAGATCGACCGCGCGGTCGATATACACGGGCAAGTCGGTATTGATCTGGATCACGCTCTGGTAGTTACCCTTGTACCAGTTGTAGCCGCTCCACGGTTTGTCGGTGACGAATTCCAGCACGAAATCCTCGCCTTCGGGCAGGGCGATGTATTGCAAGGTGCGTTTGCGGCCCGCGCGGATGGCCGCATCCATGACGGCGCGCAGCTTGTCGGCGGGAATGATGAGTTGCGCGCGCAAGGCGTTGACCCGGTCGCTGACCGTGCCGTCGCCAGGCAGCAGGGCGTCGATCTGCGCCACCAGTTCTGCGTAATATGCGCGGCTGTGGTGGGGCGAGACGGCGTCGTACAGGCGCGCGCTTTCCGTGTCGAAATCCAGGCGTGTGCCTTGCAGCATGTCCGCCTTGGCCAGCACGGCTTGCAACTGCTTGCGCAGGTTGAGGGCGCGCAGGCAGGAGGCGTCAGCCAGCAGGGCCAGCGCCGCGTTTGCGCCATCCTTGATATCGCTCAAACTCTGCGGCTGTTTGACCGCTGCTGCCTGCCACGCAGGCGGGCCGTAATACGCGTCGACATACGAGGCATCGTGCTGGCCCATGGCCAGGACCAGCTTGACGTAGCGTTCGGCCACGTCGGTGAGGGAAGGGGAGTTGCTGTCGTTGTTGGTCATGGAGGCAGGGTTCTTCACGGTTGGACAGCGCTTATTGTATAGCGCAATCAGCCAGACGTGAGGCACGGTCGGGCGACATCATTTCCCTATAACAATGAGCGAAAGGCATCTTGATGTAGCTCAGTGAACCTGGCATTCGTGGCCTGTGTGAGTGGGTTTGGTAGCAAGATGGCGTGGTCTTCTTTTTTACATGTACACGTGATTTTCTCCTTGATCTTTCTTCGTTTATGGACGAATATGATGTATGAGATCCGGCACTACCTGACGTCATCGGGCAGGGATTTATATACGGAATGGCTGAAGCGCCAGCGCGACAACACGGCCAGGGTGGCCATCGTGCGCCGCGTGTTGCGTATGATTCCTGGCAATTTTGGCGACCACAAGCTTTGCCACGACGGCGTGTGGGAGTTGCGCATCGATGTGGGGGCCGGCTACCGTATCTACTATGCCATTGCCGGCGAACAGATCATTTTATTGCTGTGCGGTGGCGACAAGCGCACGCAACCGAAAGATATCGAGTACGCCTGTGCCTGCTGGCACGACTGGAAGGAGAGGGGACATGAGAGAGAACATGAACGAGGACATCCGCAAACCACCAAGAGACCGCTCGCATGACGAAGCGATGGCTGAGCTGTACCGCGACGATCCCGCCTTCGCCCTGGAATTGATCAACAATATCCTCGTCGATGGCGACCATGGCGAACTGCTGGCCGTGCTGCGCCAGCTGACGCGCGCCTTTGGCGGCGTGCCGGCCGTGGCGCAGGCTGCCAAGCTCAACCCTACCCAGCTGTACCGCACCCTGTCGCCTGAAGGCAATCCCTCGCTGAGCACCTTGACGGCCATCCTCGACGCCATGGGCTTGCGGCTGGCCGTGGAACCCAAGCAACCGTTTCCTGCACCGGCTGCCTGAGTCCACTGGCAGCTTAAAACTCGACGGGCCGCGCTTCGCGCATCGCTTGCGTCATGGCCAGGCCGATGCGCGTCGCTTCCGTCGCGTCGTGCAAGGTCAGCGACAGGGTGCGCCGGCCCAGCGCCGCATCCGTAAACTCCTGCGCCTCGATCAAAAAGGCGTCGGCGAAGCGGGCATAGAAGTCCGGCGTGCATTCATTGCGCACGCCATGCGCATCCGAAATTTCCACCCTGTTCAGGCGCGGATTGCTGCCCACGGCCAGGCGGCCGCCTGTGCCGAACACTTCCGTCAGGGTTTCATGGCCATGCGCCATGGTGCGCGACGCCATGAAGCTGGCCATGCTGCCATCGCTAAACTCCACCGTTGCCAAGCCGTTGTCGACGTCGCCAAACGCTTGCAAGCCCGTGTGGATGGCGTTGGTGCCGCTGGCGTACACGCGTTTGGGCACGGGATTGCCCAGCAGCCAGCGCGCCAGGTCGATATCGTGCACGCTGCAATCGAGGAAGATGCCGCCGCTGGTGGGGGCGAAGCGCATGAAGGCGCCGCTGGGGTCGTTCTGGTCGCAGGTTTGCGAACGCACCAGATACGGCTTGCCGATGAGGCCTTGCGCGATTTTTTGCTGCGCGTCATGGTAGCTGGCGTCGAAGCGGCGCACGAAGCCGATCATGATGGTCAGCTGCGGGTGGCGTGCCGCTTCCGCTTCCACCTTCAGGCAATCGGCCAGGTCCAGCGACAGCGGTTTTTCGCAAAATACGTGCTTGCCGGCGCGCAGGGCGGCGATGATCTGGTCCGCGTGCAGCGAGGTGGGCGTGACGAGGAAGACGGCGTCCAGGCCCGGGTGGGCCAGCAGGGCGTCGTAATCCGCATAAACATTGGTGATGCCGAGCGTGCTGGCGGCCCAGTCCAGTTCGGCTTGCACAGGACTGCAGGCGGCCACGACCTCGGCATTCGGCACGCGCTGCGCCAGGTTGATGGCGTGGCGCTGGCCCAGCCGGCCCAGGCCGACGATGCCGACTTTTAATGTTGGGGATGACATGGTGTCTCCAGATATTTTTATTATTGGTTTATAAAGTGACCACGCGCTGTTCGCGCCACGACAAGGTGGCCGCCTCGGCCAGTTCCAGTGCCTTCAAGCCATCGTGGACGGTGGTGCGCAGCGGCGTGCCGTGGGTGAGGGCGTCAAAGAAGTGCGCCATTTCCTGCGCGTAGGCCACGCGATAACGTTCCAGGAAAAAATCTTCCGGCCTGTCCACGCTGACGTTCACTGAGCCATAGGCCGTCACTTCCGTCGGCTTGTGGTTGCCCGCCTGCAGCATGCCGGCGCTGCCCAGCACTTCGAAGCGCTGGTCGTAGCCGTAGGCGGCGCGGCGCGAGGCATTGATCTGGCACAAACGTCCTTTCGCCGTGCGGATGGTGACGACGGCCGTGTCCAGGTCGCCAGCCTCGCCGATGGCGGGGTCGACGAGGCAGCTGCCCGTGGCGTGCACGCTGATGGCTTCATCGTCGAGTATCCAGCGGAAAATGTCGAAATCGTGGATCAGCATATCCTTGAAGATGCCGCCCGAGACCTTGATGTAGCTCACGGGCGGCGGGCCGGGATCGCGGCTGGTGACCACCAGCAACTCCGGCGTGCCGATCTCGCCCGCTTCGATGCGTGTCTTGACGGCATTGAAAGTCGGGTCGTAGCGGCGCTGGAAACCCAGCATGCACAACACCTTCGCTTCCTTGACGGCGGCGGCGCAGGCGCGCGCCCGGGCTATCGTCAGGTCGACGGGTTTTTCGCAAAAGATGGCCTTGCCGGCGGCGGCCGAGCGCAGGATCAGGTCCGCGTGCGTATCCGTGCTGGAAGCGATGACGACTGCCTTGATGGCCGGGTCGGCCAGCGCCGCTTCGACAGTCGCGCTGCTGCCGCCGTGCAAGCCGGCAAGGGCGGCGGCCGCTTCCTGGTTGACGTCGACCACGTACTTGAACTGCACGCCGGGTTGGGCAGCCAGGTTGGCCGCGTGGATTTTGCCGATGCGTCCGGCGCCGAACAACGCTACTTCAATCATCATGTTCTCCTGGGGTGTGGATTTCTTCGATGTCGAGCTCTAATTTGTATGCCAGCGCGATGAACAGCGCCTGGCACAGGCAGATGGTGCTGGTCAGCGAGCGGAAGGCGAAGGCGCTGCCCTCGGTGACGGTGAGCAGCGCGTCGGCGGCCCGCGCGAGCGGGGCCAGTTTGCTGTCGGTAATCACCAGGACTTTGGCGCCCTTGTCTTGCGCCGCCTTGATGCACTGCTGGGTTTCCTTGCCGTAAGGCGAGAAACTGATGGCGATCGCCACATCGCGTTCGCGCACGCTGCGCATCTGTTCGCGGTGCATGCCGCCCAGTCCGCTAATCAGGTGCACGCGCTTGTCCGTGTGTTCCAGCGCATAGGCGATGTAGGAGGCGATCGGAAAGGACCGGCGCACGCCGATCACATAGATGTTTTCTGCTTTTAACAGCAGGTTGACGGCCGCTTCCAGCTGCGCGTCGTCGAGGCCGGCCGCCAGGTCGTCGAGGCCGGCGCGGCTGGCGCCGACGAATTCGCGCGTCAGGTCGCCTGCGCTGAGGGCGGCGTCGCGCGTGGAAATGAGCTTGCGGATGCGCTGCTGGTAGTCGGGCGTGGCGCCGGCCTGGTCCGTGTACGCCTGGCGGAACACGTCCTGCATTTCCGAAAAGCCCGTATAGCCGAAGCGCTGCGCGAAGCGCACGATGGCGGACGGCTGCACATCGCAGGCGGCCGCGATGTCGCTGATGCGTTCGAGCATCAGGCTGGCGCGGTGCTTTTCAATGTATTGCGCGATGACTTTCAGCTGGCGCGACAGGTTGTCGTACTCGGCGGCAATGTGCTGCATCAGCTGTTCGATGGGGGCGGTGGCTGCCATGGTGTTTTCCTCGGTTGCTTGCTGGGCCGCGCAACATGACTGCGACGGCTGGTTCTGGCGAGAATTATAGGAGTGAATCAAGAAAATAGAAATGATTTTCTATTTATATTTATTTTGAAAATTTTATTGCATTTGTCTTTTTTGTGGCCTAAGCTGTGCGCAGTGCATCGGGTCTTGCCGGTTTTCCGGCTCCCCGCTGACACGCGACAAAAGCTGGCAACTATAAAAATTAATCCTTCAAGGAGACATTCATGCAAAGCAATAAGCGTAAGGGATTTCTGAAGCACCTGGCCGTGCTGGGCCTTGGCCTGGGACTGGGTCTGGGCATGAGCGCCAGCCACGCGGCAGGCGAGAAATTCGTGCTGATCAGCCATGCGCCCGATTCCGATTCCTGGTGGAATACGATTAAAAATTCCGTCAAGCAAGCAGGCGAAGACTTCAATGTCACCGTCGATTACCGCAATCCACCGAACGGCGACCTGGCCGACATGGCGCGCCTGGTCGAGCAATCGGCTGCCCGCAACTACGACGGCGTGATCGTCAGCATCGCCGACTTCAGCGTGCTGCAAAAACCGCTGGGCCTTGTTGCTGCCAAGAAGATTCCGTTTGTCACGATCAATTCGGGCACCCTGACGCAAAGCGAGCAGCTGGGCGCCGTGATGCACGTGGGCCAGCCTGAATACGAGGCAGGCAAGGGCGCCGGCGAAAAAGCCAAGGCGGCCGGCATCAAGTCCTTCGTTTGCGTCAACCACTACGCGACGAATCCGTCGTCATTCGAGCGCTGCCGCGGCTTTGCCGAAGCCATCGGCGTCGATTTCAAGGCTGCCACCCTGGATGCGGGCGAAGATCCGACCACCATCGAAAGCAAGTTGAGCGCCTACCTGCGCAACAACCCGAAAACCCAGGCCGTGCTGGCGCTGGGCCCCACCTCGGCCCACGCTTCGCTGAAGGCCCTGGAAAAAATGGGTTTGAAGGGCAAGATGTGGTTCGCCACGTTCGACCTGTCCGATGAAATCTCGAAGGGCATCAAGGATGGCAGCATCCAGTTCGCCATCGACCAGCAACCTTACCTGCAAGGCTATATTCCCGTTGCCGTGCTGGCCATCATGAAGCAGGACAAGACCACGGACCTGGCCAAGGTACGCGAAAAGCTGATCAATAACGCCAAGTTCAAGGCGCGCCTGGCCGAGTACGGCCTGGCACCATCGTATGGCCCGCGCCATATCGGTTCCGGTCCTGGTTATGTCACCAAGGACAATATCGGCAAGGTAGAGAAATACGCCGGCCAGTTCCGTTAAGCACCCGCTTTTCAGTTCAATCAAGACCTTAGTCGCTGTCCCCGCGCGCAGGCCATGCTTGCCGGCGCGCGGGTCCTGCCGCCCTGGAATTGCTGTCGAGGCTGGTAGGTTGCTATAAAACAAGGGAGACATAGCATGAGTACCGTGAAATTAAGCGTGGAGCAGGGTGGCATGGCCGCCTCGGGCACGCCGCCGCAAAAGCAGGGCGTTGATGAGCGCGTGGGGCAGGTCAGCTGGCTCAAGCGGCTGTTCAGCCGCCCGGAATTCGCCTCGATCTCGGGCGCCATCCTGGTGTTCGCCTTCTTTATCCTGACGGCCGGCGACTCCGGCATGTTCAACCTCGACGGCGTGATCAACTGGGCGCAAGTGGCCGCCTACCTGGGCATCATCGCCATCGGCGCCTGCGTATTGATGATCGCCGGCGAATTCGACCTGTCGATCGGCTCCATGATCGGCTTTGCCGGCATGATGATCGCCATCCCTTCCGTCTACTTCCACTGGCCCGTGTGGGCCGCCATCCTGTTCGCCTTTGCCGGTTCGATGGCGCTGGGCTGGCTCAACGGCTACCTGGTCATCAAGACGCGCTTGCCTTCGTTTATCGTTACCCTGGCCTTCCTGTTCATCCTGCGCGGCCTGACCCTGGCCCTGTCCATCATGTTTGCCAACCGCACCATCGTCAGCGGCATCGGCGCGCTGGCCGCCGACGACTGGCTGGCCATGACCCTGTTCCATGGCGAAGTGGGCACGTCGCTGTTCGCCTGGATGGCCAAGGCGGGCTGGATCACGGCGCTCGACAATGGCGCGCCGCTGGTCAAGGGCATCCCCAAGGTCATCGTCTGGTGGGCCGGCCTGGCGCTGGTGTCCGGCTTCGTCCTGGCCCGCACCCGCATCGGCAACTGGATCTTCGCCGTCGGCGGCGACGCCAACGCGGCCAAGAACGTGGGCGTGCCCGTGAAAACCATCAAGGTATCGCTGTTTGTCTTCACGGCGTTCTGCGCCTGCCTGTTTGCCACGCTGCAAGTATTTGACGTGGGTTCGGCTGCCGCCGACCGCGGCATGCAAAAGGAATTCGAAGCCATCATCGCGGCCGTCATCGGCGGCGCCTTGCTGACGGGCGGCTACGGTTCCGTCGTCGGCGCCTGCTTCGGCGCGCTGATCTTCGGGGTGGTGCAGATCGGCATTACTTATACCAATATCAATTCGGACTGGTTCCGCGTCTTCCTCGGCGTCATGCTGTTGATCGCGGTACTGTTCAACAACTTTGTCCGTGCCCGTGTCACGGAAGCGAGATAAGTCATGAGCGAATACATCCTTGCGCTGGAAAACATCAGCAAACGTTTCGGCTCCGTCATCGCCCTGCAAAACGTCACCCTGCGCCTGAAACCGGGCGAAGTGCATTGCCTGCTCGGTGACAATGGCGCCGGCAAGTCGACCCTGATCAAGACCTTGGCCGGCGTGCACCGGCCCACCAGCGGCGAGTATCTGGTTGACGGCAAGCCCGTCAGCTTCAATTCGCCGAAGGAAGCGCTCGACCTGGGCGTGGCCACCGTCTACCAGGACCTGGCGCTGGTGCCATTGCTGTCCGTGGCGCGCAATTTCTTCATGGGCCGCGAACCGATCCGGAAAATGTTTGGCGTGCTGCCCGTGATGGATATGGAGTACGCAGCTACCACGGCGCGCGACAAGCTGGCCGAAATGGGCATCATGGTGCGCGACCCGCACCAGGCCGTGGGTACCATGTCGGGCGGCGAGCGGCAATGCCTGGCCATTGCCCGCGCCATCCACTTCGGCGCGCGCGTGCTGATCCTCGATGAGCCGACGGCGGCCTTGGGCGTGAAACAGTCGTTCAATGTGTTGAAATTGATCTACAAGGCGCGCGAACGGGGCTTGTCCGTGATCTTTATTACCCACAATGTGCACCATGCCTACCCCGTGGGCGACTCGTTCACGCTCTTGAACCGGGGCAAATCGCTGGGCACTTACACCAAGGAAACTGTTTCCAAGGATGAAGTACTCGACATGATGGCGGGCGGTGCGGAAATGCAAACGCTGATGAGTGAACTCGACGGTGTCACGATTTAAGGATAACCATGAATAACCCGACACAATTTGCCCAGGGCCGCGCGCTGGACGTCATCTGCCTGGGCCGCCTTGCGGTGGACCTGTACGCGCAGCAGATCGGCAGCACCCTGGAAGACGCGACCAGTTTCGCCAAGTACCTGGGCGGCTCGTCGGCGAATATCGCCTTCGGCACGGCCCGTTTGGGTTTGAAGTCCGCCATGCTGTCGAAAGTGGGCGACGACCACATGGGGCGTTTCTTGACGGACACCTTGGCGAAAGAGGGTTGCGACGTCAGCCATGTCGGCATCGACCACGACCGCCTGACGGCCCTCGTCATGCTGGGCATCAAGGATAAAAACACGTTTCCCCTGATTTTCTACCGTGAAAATTGCGCCGACATGGCCATCGAGCCATCCGCCGTCGACGCCGCCTTCATCGCTTCCAGCAAGGCCCTCTTGATCACCGGCACGCATTTTTCGACGGCTGCCATGCACGCCGTCAGCACGCAGGCCCTGAACTTGGCGCGCGCCAATAACGTGCGCACCGTGCTCGACATCGATTACCGGCCGGTGCTGTGGGGACTCTCCGGCAAGGCGGACGGCGAAACGCGCTTCGTTTCCAACGACGGCGTGACGCGCCACCTGCAGGCGATCCTGCCGCAATTTGATTTGATCGTCGGCACGGAAGAGGAATTCATGATCGCCGGCGGCGGTGCCGACATCATGGCGTCTCTGCGCGCCGTGCGGGCCGTTACCCTGGCCACCTTGGTCGTCAAGCGGGGCCCGCTGGGCAGCGCCGTCATCGACAGCGTGGTGCCGCACAGCCTGGACGATGCGTATAACTACCGCGGCGTGCGCGTGGAAGTGCTGAACGTGCTGGGCGCGGGCGACGCGTTTCTCTCGGGATTCCTGAAAGGCTGGCTGCGCGGCGAGGATTACGAGGCGTGCTGCCGCTATGCAAATGGCTGCGGCGCCCTCGTCGTGTCGCGCCACGGCTGCGCGCCGGCCATGCCGTCGCCCATCGAGCTCGACTATTTCCTCGCCAATGCGGCGAAACTGACGCAACCGGACCCGGACGCCACCTTGTCGCGCCTGCACCGCACGACGGTGGCGCGCAAGGAGTGGAATGAACTGTGCGTGTTTGCCTTCGATCACCGCACGCAATTCTTTGAGCTGGCGCAACAGGCAGGCGCGCCCGAATCGGCTATTTGCGCCCTGAAGCAACTGATGGTGCAAGCCGTGGCGCAGACGGAAGCGGCCTTGCAACTGGCTGGCAAGACGGGCGTGCTGATCGATGGACGCTATGGCGTCGACGCGCTCAACGATGCGACGGGGCGCGGCTGGTGGATCGGCCGTCCCGTGGAATTGCCCGGTTCCAATCCGCTGCAATTCGACTGGGGCCGCTCCATCGGTTCGCACCTGCTCAGCTGGCCCAAGGAACACGTGATCAAGTGCCTGGTGCAGTTGCATCCGGACGATACCGTGGAAAACCGATTGGAACAGGAAGCGCAGATCAAGGCCCTGTATGACGCGGCGCAAGTGAGCGGTCACGAACTGTTGTTGGAAGTCATACCGTCGGAATCCTTGCCGCACGGCGACGACACGGTCTTGCGCGCCGTCAAGCGCCTGTACAACCTGGGCATTTACCCGGAATGGTGGAAGCTGGAAAGCATGTCAGCCCAGCAATGGCAAGCCATCGATGCCCTCGTGCACGAGCGCGATCCGTATTGCCGTGGCGTCGTCCTGCTGGGCTTGAACGCGCCGATTGCCGCCCTGGCCGCCAGTTTTGAACAAGCCAGTGCCAGCACGACGTGCCGCGGCTTCATGGTGGGCCGCACCATCTTCCAGGAACCGAGCCGCCGCTGGCTGGCGGGCGAACTCGACGATGCGGGCTTGATCGCCGCCGTGCGCGCCAACTTCGAACAGCTGATTGCCCTGTGGCAGCGCACGCGCAACCGCCTGGAGCGTGCCGCATGAAGACGACGATCCGCTTGACCATGGCCCAGGCTTTAGTCCGCTACCTGGCCGCCTTGCGCGCGGAAGAGGGCGATGGTTCCTTGATCCCCCTGTTCGGCGGCGCCTTCGCCATCTTCGGCCATGGCAACGTGGCGGGCCTGGGCGAGGCGCTGTACCAATACCGGGAATCCTTCCCCACCTACCGCGCGCATAACGAACAGGCGATGGCGCACTCGGCCATTGCGTATGCGAAAGCCCACATGCGCCGGCGCATGCTGGCCGTCACCAGTTCCATCGGCCCGGGCGCCACCAATTTGCTGACGGCCGCCGCGCTGGCCCACGTGAATCGCTTGCCGGTCTTGCTGTTGCCCGGCGACGTGTTCGTCTCGCGCGCGCCGGACCCCGTATTGCAGCAGCTGGAAGACGCCACGGATGGCAGCGTGTCGGTGAATGACGCCTTTAAACCTTTATCGCGCTATTTCGACCGCATCGTGTATCCGGAGCAATTGCTGACGGCCTTGCCGCGCGCCATCGCCGCCTTGACGGACCCGGCCGCCTGCGGTCCCGTCACGTTATCTTTGCCGCAAGACGTGCAAACGATGGCGTATGACTATCCGGCCGACTTTTTCGAGCCGCGCACCGTGCGTTTCCGCGCCGTGCCGCCCGTGGAGCAGGAACTGGAAGAAGCGGCCGCCTTGCTGAAACATGCGAAACAGCCGCTGATCGTGGCCGGCGGCGGCGTGCTGTACGGCAAGGCCGGCGCCGCCTTGCAGGCGTTTGCCGAGCGTCACGGCATTCCCGTGGCGGAAACCCAGGCCGGTAAAAGTTCCCTGCCGTGGGATCATGCGCTGCAGCTGGGCGCCATCGGCGTGACGGGTTCGCCTGCCGCGAACGCGCTGGCGGCGCAGGCGGACGTGGTTCTGGCCATCGGCACGCGCTTGCAGGATTTTACGACGGGCTCGAATTCCCTGTTTGCGCAAGCGCAACTGGTCAGCCTGAACGTCAACGCTTTCGATGCGCTGAAACGCCGTGGCCTGGGCGTGCAGGCGGACGCGACACTTGGTTTGCAGGGCTTGTCGCGGTACTTGCCTAACTGGAACAGCGCGGGCCAGTGGCTGGACCGCGCGCAGCAGGCGGGCCACGCCTGGCGCGCGACGGTGGACACGATTACGGGTCTGCGCGACGTGGCCGGCTTGCCGTATGACGGCGAAGTCATCGGCGCCGTGCAGCGCTCTTCACCGGATTCTACTGTGCGCGACATCGTCGTCTGCGCGGCGGGCACCTTGCCGGCCGAGTTGCACAAACTGTGGCGCACGAGTACACCCGGCGGCTACCACATGGAGTACGGCTATTCGTGCATGGGCTATGAAATCGCCGGCGGCCTGGGCGTCAAGATGGCGAAACCGGATGCCGAGGTTATCGTCATGGTGGGCGACGGCAGTTATTTGATGATGAATTCGGAAATCGCCACCTCCGTCATGCTGGATAAAAAACTCATCATCGTCGTGCTCGACAACCGGGGTTACGGCTGCATCAACCGATTGCAGCAGGCGTGCGGCAACGCGTCATTCAACAATATGTTGCCCGACAGCGCACCCGCCATCGACTTCGCCCTGCATGCACGGTCGCTGGGCGCGCTCTCCGAACACGTGGCCAACATTGCCGAGCTGGAACAGGCGATGCTGCGTGCCCGCGCCGCATCGCGCACCTACTTGATCTGCATCAATACGGACGCCACGCGCACGACCGAGGAGGGCGGTTGCTGGTGGGAAGTGGCCGTGCCCGAAGTCTCGACGCAAGCCGGTGTGCAAGCGGCGCGCGCCCGTTATGAACTTGACCGCCAAGGACAACAAAAATGACTACATGGAATGTGAAGATCGGCATCAACCCGATCTCGTGGATGAACGACGATTTACCCAGCCTGGGCGGCGAAACGCCGCTGGAAACAGCCCTCAAGGAAGGCGCCCAGATCGGCTACGTGGGTTTTGAATTGGGCAACAAGTTTCCCAAGGATGCCCCCGCCCTGAACGCCGTGCTGGGCAAATACAATCTCGCCTGCGTGTCCGGCTGGTATTCGGGACGGCTGGCGCACCGGTCCGTGGAAGAGGAAATTGCCGCCGTCGGGCCGCATCTGCGCTTGCTGGCCGACAGCGGCGCCACCGTCATGGTCTACGGCGAAGTGGCGGACGCCATCCAGGGCGAAGCCCGCCCGTTGTATAAACGTCCGCGCTTCCAGTCGCCGCAGCAATGGCAGGACTATGCCGACAAATTGACGGCGTTTGCGAAACACTTGCTCGACCACGGCGTGCGCCTGGCCTACCACCATCACATGGGCGCCTACGTGGAAACGCCCGCCGACGTGGACCAGTTGATGGCCTTGACGGGGTCGGAAGTCGGCTTGCTGTTCGACACGGGCCACATCACCTTTGCCGGCGGCGACGCGCTGGCGGTCTTGAACAAGCACATCGATCGCATCTGCCACGTGCATTGCAAGGATGTGCGCCCCAACGTGGTGAAGCTGGCGAGAAATGGCCACTGGAGTTTCCTGCAAGCCGTCATCAATGGCGCCTTCAGCGTGCCCGGCGACGGCAGCATCGACTTTCCGGCCATCCTGACGCGCCTGTATTTGCACGGCTACGAGGGCTGGCTGGTGGTGGAAGCGGAGCAAGATCCGGCCGTGGCCCCCAGTTATCAGTATGCCAAGATGGGCCACGATTACCTGGCACGCCTGGTCGACGCGATTCCGCGCTTGAAACGGGAGGCGGCATGAGCCCGCTGCTGGTCAAGGCTAGGGCCGGTTCGGCCATCGTCGAAGTGACGCCAGAGTCGGCCGGCTGGACGCACGTGGGCTTTGCCGCGCACCGTCTGGCGGCAGGCG